>CP087990.1:0-1200000 GCA_021044545.1 Comamonadaceae bacterium M7527 | reverse complement strand
CCATGCGTTGCTTGAGGTCGGCATTCTCTGTGGCCTGCACCCGTAGCTGGTCTTGCAGTGCCACCACTTGCTGGCCTTGGGCTGGTGCGCTTCGGTTAGAGCCACCCCATGAGTAGCTAAAACCTGCGCCTACTGTGGCCTTGCCGTTGCTGCCAGTTGCCGCTGCCACCTTGAAAGTGGTATTGGCGCTGAGCCTGTGCTGAAAGCCAATGGCTACGGCGTTCTTGCCGCTGTAGCCGCCCACCCCTGCCGAGAACCCACTTTCGGCACCAGTTGGCAGGGCTGGCATGCTGGCCATGGCGGTGACGTTGGCAATGCCCTGTGTGTTGCCGTCAATGCGCTTGCTGTTGGCGTCAATGCGTTGGCGGTTGTTGGCTATGCCTTGGGTGTTGGTATCAATGCGCAGGTCTGCACCTGCTGCTACCCCCTGTAGCGCGTCGTCTAGCTGCTTCTTGTTCACGGCTTCGTTGTCTTGCACACCAGCGGCCACGCCACCGATTCGTACGTTGGTCACGTACTTATAAACGCCACCTTCGTTGATGATGCCGGTCGCACCCGCTGGCGCGTCGACGGGTAGGGTGCCGTTGGTGTTGAAGGTGTTAAACGCGGTTGCGTCTGTGGTGTATTCGGCGTTGTTGTCGCCGTTCAGGCCGTACATGGTGGTTTGGTAGTTCACGCCGCTGTTGCCCGTGCCTGCAGCCACGCCTTTGTCCTGGTCTCGCAGTGTTTGGATGGTGGTGCCGGTACCGCCACGCAGTACGGTTTGTTTGGTTGCGTCGTTGTCGGCGTCAAACACCACTTTGCCGTCACCCCGGACAATGGCCACTTCAGAGTATGAAACGGTCACTTCGGCTTTGTCGTCCGCTGGGTCGTTGGCGCCTGTTGCGTGTAGTGATGTCACGGCTTCCGTTCCCCCTCCGAAGGTTGGCCTTTTCCGGCCGTCGGCGCGCTTGCCTTTGCGGTTGGCGCGGGTGCGTAGGCGGGCGTTGATGGCGTCTACGTCTGCCGTCAAGGTGGTGGTTTTACCGGTTCGGTTACCGATGTTGGTGGCGTTGGCTGCCACGCCTTTGGCGTTGGTGTCCACCTGGCCGGTGGCTAGCGCGTCCACCTTGGCCTGAGCTTCTTTGTCGGCTTGTGCCTTGGTGTAGACCGTTGCGGTGGTGGTGCCTTGGATGTCATCTTTAAGGGTGAGGGTGCCAGTGGCGGCCTGCGTGTTGGCGTCTTTGTCGATGGTGACAATGCTATTGAGCTGCGCGATGGTGGCGGCGTCTTGGTTGCCCGTGCCGTTGGCCACGTTGGTAATGCGGCGGGTGACGGGGTTGTTAGGGCTGCCATCACCACCACCAACCGAGACTGTATTATCTTCACTCGCCACACTACCACCACCCAGCGCGACGCTACCATGACCACTTGCCGTGGCGCCTGTGCCATTGGCCACACTACCAGTGCCGCTAGCGCTTGCGTTGGTGCCGTTTGCCGTGCTGCCAGTACCAGTGGCTTGGCTACCTGCGCCAGTAGCAGTGGCGCCTGCACCGTTGGCGTTACTGCCTGCACCGGTAGCGGTTGCACCTTCACCGGTTGCGGTGGTGCCGTTACCGGTTGCGGTGGCCTTGGTGCCATCAGCGGTGGCATTGGTGCCGTTGGTGGTGGCGCCTGCACCGTTGGCGTTACTGCCTGCACCGGTAGCGGTTGCACCTTTACCGGTTGCGGTGGTGCCGTTGCCGGTTGCGGTGGCATTGGCGCCTGTGGCGCTCGAGTTGGTGCCGTTGGCGTTGGCACCGGTGCCGTCAGCGTTGGCGTTGTCGCCTGCGGCGCTGGCGCCTTCACCTGCGGTGCTGGTGTTTTTGCCCAGTAGGTCCGTTAGTTGTTTGAGATTGACCGCGTCGTTATCGTTGACGGCGGCGGCCACGCCACCAAGGCGCACGTCGGTGACCCATTTATTGACACCGTTTTCGGTAATGGTGCCGGTGGCGCCTGTGGGCATGGCGGGCGTGTTGGTGGTGGTCATTTCCACGCCGTTGGCGTCGTACATGGTGGTTTGATAGTAGACACCACTGTTGCCGTCTTTTTGGTCGCGCAAGGTTTGTACGGTGGTGCCGGTGCCGCCTTTTAGGGCGGTGGCGGTGGCGGTGGCGGATAGGGCTTCGGTGCCGTTGATTCGTTTGACGGTTACGCTGCTGTCGGTCTTGGTGAAGGTTTTGCCCAATTCTTCTAGAGCGGTTTTGTTGGCTGCCATCTGGCCGTTTTCCAAATTGGTTATCTTGGTGTCCAAGGCTTTGACTTGGGTTTCTGTTTCAGTTTTAGCGGCAGCGATGGCTGCACTCTTAGCTGAGTTGGCTTTGGTGGTGGCATCGGTTGCGGCTGCTGCGATGGCTGCACTCTTAGCTGTGTTCACCTGATTAGCAACCGAACCTGCAACTGTGGCGTCAGCGTTAAGTTTGGTGATGCCTGCGGTGTTGGTCTTAACCGTACCATCTGCCAAGGCTTTGACTTGGGTTTCTGTTTCAGTTTTAGCGGCAGCGATGGCTGCACTCTTAGCTGAGTTGGCTTTGGTGGTGGCATCGGTTGCGGCTGCTGCGATGGCTGCACTCTTAGCTGAGTTGGCTTTGGTGGTGGCATCGGTTGCGGCTGCTGCGATGGCTGCACTCTTAGCTGTGTTCACCTGATTAGCAACCGAACCTGCAACTGTGGCGTCAGCGTTAAGTTTGGTGATGCCTGCGGTGGTTGGTCTTAACCGTACCATCTGCCAAGGCTTTGACTTGGGTTTCTGTTTCAGTTTTAGCGGCAGCGATGGCTGCACTCTTAGCTGAGTTAGCTTTGGTGGTGGCATCGGTTGCGGCTGCTGCGATGGCGGCACTCTTAGCTGTGTTCACCTGATTAGCAACCGAACCTGCAACTGTGGCGTCAGCGTTAAGTTTGGTGATGCCTGCGGTGTTGGTCTTAACCGTACCATCTGCCAAGGCTTTGACTTGGGTTTCTGTTTCAGTTTTAGCGGCAGCGATGGCTGCACTCTTAGCTGATTTCACCTGGGCCACTGTGGCCGCGTCGGTGGCGTCCCTGCCGTTTGTGACGTTGACGATGCGGCGGGTTCTTGGGCCAAAGCCATACGTGTTGCTGCCTCTGCCCACTGATACGGTGCTGCTTTCGGTTGCTACGCTGTCAGAGCCCAAAGCCACTGCGTGTTTGGCGGCCCCCTGCACATGGCTATAGTCGCCGATTGCGGAATAGTTGCTATCCGAATCCGTTTTACTGTAGCCGCCGATTACGATGGAATGTACGCCTTTCGCTTCGTTATTGTGGCCGAGGGCGGTGGATGAAGCGCCTAACGCTTTGGAATGGTTGCCTAAGGCGGTTGAGAAAGTGAGTTTCGCTTCGGCATTGTTGCCTATGGCGGTGGTTGCAGTGAGTGACGCCTTGCTTTCTTTACCATAGGATGTTGCTGAGGGCTCACCCCCATGCGCGGTGCTGCCGCAGCTGAGCGCCAGTAGTGCAGCCAGCGTTGTTAGCCGATGATGGCCCGATGGCCCGATCTTCTTATTGCGAGGTGCGAGGTGCGAGGTGCGAGGTCATGAGTGTAACCTAAAGGTAGTCAAACGAGACCTAAAAGTATACATTAAACCTATCTCTTTTTACATATTAGTACTTACATGTAGTTATTTACAACTCATTTCAAAAGTGGCCACCAAACTGGGGCGCAAACTGACACCGTGGCACACAGTGGGCTGAATGGGGGGCTGAACAGGGGGCGGTACACACCCCCCAGTAGCCCCGTGTTTTATTTGGCGCTGTGCTCCAGGTGGTAGTGGGTGATGCGCTCTACCTCGTTTTTGCTGCCCAGTACCACGCTCACACGCTGGTGCAATGCGTTGGGGGTTATGTCCAAGATGCGCTCGCGCCCGTTGGTGGCTGCGCCACCAGCTTGCTCTACCAGCCAGCTCATGGGGTTGGCCTCGTACATGAGGCGCAGCTTGCCGGCTTTGTTGGGCTCGCGTTTGTCCCATGGGTACAGAAATACGCCGCCACGGGTGAGTATGCGGTGTACGTCGGCCACCATGCTGGCAATCCAGCGCATGTTGAAGTCTTTGCCGCGTGTGCCCTCTGTGCCAGCCAGGCATTCGTCTACATAGCGCTTTACGGGTGTGTCCCAGTGGCGCATGTTGCTCATGTTGATGGCGAATTCTTGCGTATCTGCGGGTATGCGTACGTTTTCTGAGGTGAGGGTGAATGAGCCTTGTTCACGGTCTAGCGTAAACATGGCCACGCCGTTGCCAACTGTTAGCACCAGCGTGGTTTGTGGGCCGTACACGCAGTAGCCCGCAGCCACTTGTGTGCTGCCGGCTTGTAAAAAGTCTTGCTCTGTGACACCGGCCGAGTTGTCTGGTTTTTTGAGTACGCTGAATATGGTGCCTATGCTCACGTTGACGTCAATGTTGCTAGAGCCGTCCAAGGGGTCAAACAGCAGCAGGTATTCGCCTTGTGGGTAGCGGTTGGGCACCAGGTGAATGCCTGCCATTTCTTCGCTGGCCATGGCGGCCAGGTGGCCGCCCCATTCGTTGGCTTCAATGAGTACTTCGTTGGCGATGATGTCTAGCTTTTTTTGCACTTCGCCTTGCACGTTTTCAGTCTCGGTGGCGCCTAGTACGCCGCCCAGTGCGCCTTTTGTGACGGATAGGCTGATGCTTTTGCAAGACCGCGCTACCACCTCCAGCAGCAAGCGCAGTTGTGGGGGCAGGGTGCCGTGTATGCGCTCTTGCTCAATGAGGTAGCGGGTGAGTGAGACTTTTTGTGTGGCCATGGTGTGCTGCGCTGCGTGGCGTAGTGGTTTAAGGGTTAGACAGGGCTCGGCTGACGACTTCGCGCACGTCGGCGCTCAAGTTGGGCTTGGCGGCGACGCGCTCAATGGCGGCGCGCGCTGCGCTTTTGTAGGGCTGATCCAGTATTTCCCAACGGTCCAGGGCGCGTGCCAGGCGAGCGGCTATTTGCGGGTTAAACGCGTCCAGCTCTAACACCTTGTCGGCCCACAATACATAGCCTGCTGCGTCTGCGCGGTGGAATGCGGCGGGGTTGGCTTGGCAAAACGTGGACAGCACGCTGCGCGCGCGGTTGGGGTTGCGCATGTTGAATTCCGGGTGCTTGAGCAATTGGCGCACAGTGGCCAGCACGTCGCCGCCACGGTCGGTGCGCGCGCATTGCAGGGCAAACCATTTGTCAATCACCAGTGGCTCGTGGCGGAACAACATGTAAAACTTGGTCAACGCGCGGTCTGCCAGTGGGCTACCGGCTTGTACCAATGCAGACATGGCGCTGAAGCGGTCTGTCATGTTGTTGGCGTCGTGGAAGCGTTGCAGCGCCTTGCCAGCCCAGTTGTCTGCCCCATCGCTATTGCCGCTGGCTTGTTCGGCCAACACCAAGTTGGCCAATGCGAGGTTGGCCAGTGCGCGCTCGCCAACGTCTTGCGCGGCTGTGCTGAAGGCGCGCGTGGCGTTGTAGGCCGTCCATGCCTGGCTCCACTGTGGTGTTAGCGCTTGCGCCAATTGCAGTTTGAGCGACTCGCGCACTGCGTGAATGCGTTGTGGGTCTACCGCTTGCAGTTGTTCGGCAATGTAAGACTCGCTGGGCAGTGTCAGCACCAATTCTTTAAAGGCTGGGGCCAATTGGGTGCTGTCCACAATGCGGCGCAATGCGTCAACGTAGGCGTCATCGGCTACCACGGGCTCGTTTTGCGAATGGCGTTCAGCAAGCGAGACAAGGCCAGGCGTTGTGAGGCTTCCCATTGGTTGAAGGGGTCGGTGTCATGGGCTAACAGGTGCAGCCATTGCGCATCGCTGAGCACAATGTCCAGCACCACAGGTGCGCTGAAGCCGCGCAGCACAGATGGCACGGCGTCTTGTGTGATGTTGGTAAACGTAAAGCGCTGGCTTGCGTCGTGCAGCACCAGGGTGCGTGAGGTGCTTGCCGCGCTGGCGTCTGCGTCGCCGGCCATGGTCAGTGGCAAGGCGCGGCCGTCAAGGCCTACCAGGCCTACGGTGACAGGCAATACAAATGGGTCTTTAACGGGCTGGTTGGGTGTGGCCGCGCAGCTTTGGCGCAACTCAAAGGTGTAGGTGTGGGCGTTGTCGTCGTACTCACCCACCACGTGCAGGCGCGGCGTGCCGGCTTGGCTGTACCAGCGCTTGAACGTGGGTAGGTGCTGGGCCAATGCCGAGGTGGGGTTGGTGTCGGCAATGGCTTGGGCAAAGTCGTCGCAGGTGACGGCTTGGCCGTCAAAGCGCTCAAAGTACAGTGCCATGCCTTTGGCAAAGCCGTCGCGCCCTACCAGGGTTTGCATCATGCGTACGACTTCTGCGCCTTTTTCGTAAATGGTGACGGTGTAGAAGTTGTTGATTTCTTCGTACTGGTCTGGGCGCACCGGGTGGGCCATGGGGCCTGCGTCCTCGGGGAATTGCGCGGTGCGCAGCACGCGCACGTCTTCAATGCGTTTAACGGCACGGCCGGATTCGCTGCCGGCCATGTCCTGGCTGAATTCCTGGTCTCTAAAAACGGTGAGGCCTTCTTTGAGTGACAGCTGAAACCAGTCGCGGCAGGTGATGCGGTTGCCCGTCCAGTTGTGGAAGTACTCGTGGGCCACCACGCTTTCAACGTTGCCAAAGTCGGCGTCTGTGGCGGTGGCAGGGCTGGCCAGCACAAACTTGGTGTTGAAGATGTTGAGGCCCTTGTTTTCCATGGCGCCCATGTTGAAGTCGGCGGTGGCCACAATCATGAAGCGCTCAAGGTCTAGCGGCAAGTTGAAGCGTGCCTCGTCCCAGGCCATGCTGGCCATGAGTGATTGCATGGCGTGTTCGGTTTTGTCCAGGTCGCCGGGGCGTACATAAATTTGCAGCAAGTGGCTGGAGCCGCTGCGCGCGGTTACACGCTGTTCACGGCACACCAATTGGCCTGCCACCAGGGCAAACAAGTAGCTGGGCTTGGGGTGGGGGTCATGCCAGGTGGCAAAGTGACGCTGATCGGGCAAGCTGCCGCTGTCGACCAGGTTGCCGTTGGACAGCAACACGGGGAAGGCTGTCTGGTCTGCGCGCAAGGTCACGGTGTAGGTGGCCATGACGTCGGGGCGGTCTAAAAAGTAGGTGATGCGCCTGAAGCCTTGCGCCTCGCATTGCGTGAAGAAGCATTCGCCACTCATGTACAAGCCCATTAGCGCGGTGTTGGTGCTGGGGTTGCAGGTGGTGAGGATTTCCAGGTCAAACGCCTCAGGGCCTTCGGGCAAGCTCTCCAGTACCAGTTGGTTGCCGTCTTTTTTAAAGCTGCAGCCTTGGCCGTTGACCAGCACGCGTGTGGGGGTTAGGTCTTCGCCGTCCAGGCGCAGGGCCTGGGGCGCCACATCGGCGTTGCGACGCACGCGCATTTTGTTGAGCACGCGGGTTTTGGTGGGCTCTAAGTCAAAGCCCAGTTCAACCGTGTCTATCCAAAACGCGGGGGCTTGGTAGTCTTCGCGTTTTATGAGGGTGGCGGCGTTGCCGGCATCAGCCATGAGAGCTTGCATTGTTCAGTTCCTTGTTGGGTCTGGCTTAAACGCCTTGCTTGAGCGAGGCTTGGATAAACATGTCCAAGTCGCCGTCCAGCACTTTTTGTGTGTTGGTGGCCTCAACGCCAGTGCGCAAATCTTTGATGCGGCTTTGGTCCAGCACGTAAGAGCGTATCTGGTGGCCCCAGCCCACGTCGGTTTTGCCGTCTTCCAGCTTTTGTTGCTCGTCTTGGCGTTTACGCATTTCCAGGTCGTACAGCTTTGAGCGCAGGCGTTTCCAGGCCACGTCGCGGTTGCTGTGTTGGCTTCGTCCGTCCTGGCACTGCACCACGGTGCCCGTGGGTATGTGCGTCAGGCGCACGGCAGAGTCTGTCTTGTTGATGTGCTGGCCGCCCGCACCGCTGGCGCGGTAGGTGTCGGTGCGCACGTCTGCCGGGTTGATATCAATTTCAATGGAGTCGTCAATTTCGGGGTAGACAAACACCGATGCAAAAGAGGTGTGACGCCCCCCGATGAGTCAAACGGTGACTTGCGTACCAAGCGGTGTACGCCGCTTTCTGTGCGCAACAAGCCAAACGCGTATTCGCCGTCTACCTTGATGGTGCAGCCTTTGATGCCGGCGACGTCACCAGGTGTTTCGTCTTCAATGGTGGTTTTGAAGTCCTGGCGCTCGGCGTAGCGCAGGTATTGGCGCATCATCAGTATGCTGGCCCAGTCACAGGCTTCTGTGCCGCCTGCGCCTGATTGAATGTCAATAAAGCAGCTGAATGGGTCAGCCTCCTGGCTGAACATGCGCCTGAACTCCAGGCGTTCCACGATGGCTGTTAATGCCTGTACGTCGGTTTCTATGGCGTGCAAGCCATTGGTGTCGTCTTGCGACATTTCAAACAACTCGGCGTTGTCAGACAGGTCGGCGTCTAGCTGGTTCAGCACGCCCACGACGTCGTCCAGAGACTTTTTCTCTTTGCCCAGTTCTTGCGCACGTTTGGGGTCGTTCCAGACGGCGGGGTCTTCCAGGGCGGCTTCTACCTCGCTGAGGCGCTGTGCTTTGCTATCGACGTCAAAGATACCTCCGTAACTCACCGACTCGCAGCTGCAAGTCGTCTATGAGGTTGGATAGGGCGTTGAGGCGTTCGGCTTCCATGGTGTTCTTTGTGCGAAGTTATAAATAACTTCGTATTTTCTCATGCCAGCTGCCCGTTGTATGACAAAGGGGCTAGGCCTTTAAAAACGCCTCAATCATGGCTGCCAAGGCCTGCGGCTGGTCGTGGTGCAGCATGTGCCCTACGTCCTGCATGCACTCTATGCGTGAGTTGGGCACATGCTGCCAGCGCTGCATGAACTCGGCACGGGTGAATTTGTTGGTCCACCAGGTTTGCAAGCTGTCTTCTTCAGCGTGCACAAACAAGGTGGGCGCGGTAATGGCCTTGTAACAAGCCACTGTTTCGTCTACCTGAAAGAGGTGGGCCCCCACCACTTTGTGCGCGGCGTGGCCCAGCACTTGCCATTGGTCGGGTGCGGTCATCTCGGACCACTCGCCAGCGAGCCACTGCGCTTTGTCCAGGCTCAGGCGTGGGTTGGTTTTCATTAGTCTGGCCACGACAGCGTCGTGGCTGCTGTAGCTGCGCAAGTCCATTTCGCCTTTGCCAAATTTGGCCAGTTCGTCCAGCCACTGTGCATAGCGCGTAGGCGCTTGCGCGGGGCGGGTGCTGGCCAGGCCAAAGCCTTCCAGATTGACGAGTTTACGAATGCGCTTGGGGCGTACGCCTGCGTACATGGTGGCAATGTGCCCGCCCATGCTGTGGCCCACCAGGTCTACTTGCTGGTTGGGGGCCAGCAAGTCCATCAGCGCGTCCAGGTCTGCCAGGTAGTCTGCAAACCAGAAGTTGTCGGTGTTGGGTGTGTCGGTCAGGCCAAAGCCGCGCCAGTCAGGCGCCACTATCCACCGGTCTTGTGCCATGGCGTCCACCATGAACTGAAACGAGGCGCCCACATCCATCCAGCCGTGTACCAAGACCAGGGGCGGCACGCCTGTTGCAGGCTTGCCCCAGCTGCGGTAGTGGTAACGCAGGTGACGGATTGGGACGAAATGGCTGTGGCTGGCGCGTTTTACTTGGTACATTGCTGGCATCTTAGAAGGAATATGTTGTGTCCAACTCTGCCAAGCGTCAACCTAGAGACAATGCCACGCCACTGGCAGATGATCATTACCACGCCATGAGCAGCGCTTTCAGGTGGGCGGTGCCCAAGCGCTTCAACATGGCGCAGTGGTGCGCCAAGCGTTGGGCGCAGCTGCCAGAAGCTGGCACCCGTGTGGCCGTTATCAACCAGGACAGCGCGGCTGACGGCCAGGCGGGGCTTGGCGCGACTACGCTGCACACCTATGCACAGTTGTACGCGCAGGCCAGCCAGCTGGCCCACGGTTTAAGGGCCTTGGGCATTGAGCGTGGCCAGCGCGTGGCCATTGTGATGCCTCAGCGGTTTGAGACTGCTGTGGCCTATATGGCCGTGTTGCAGTTGGGTGCAGTGGCCATGCCTTTGTCGCAGTTGTTTGGCGTGGATGCGTTGCAGTACCGTTTGCAAGATAGCCAGGCCGTGGCCGCTGTTGTTGACGAGGCCACACAGGCCGCGTTACTGGAGGCCGCGCCTGCGTGCAAAGACTTGTTGCACGTGTTGGCGGTGGGCCAGGCTGTACCCGGCACGCACGCATGGGGCGATGTGTTGCTGGGGCAACCCACTGTCTTTGATGTGGCAGACACTGCCGCTACAGACCCTGCCGTGCTGATTTACACCAGTGGCACCACTGGCAACCCCAAGGGCGCGCTGATTCCGCACAGCGCGCTTATTGGCAACCTCACCGGTTTTATTTGCAGCCAGAACTGGTTTGGCTATGACCCGCTGACCAATGGTGTGAGCGCCGAGGGCTTGCCGCCAGAGCCCTTGTACGACACCGTGTTTTGGAGTCCGGCAGATTGGGCGTGGACTGGCGGTTTGATGGATGCGCTGCTGCCCACGCTGTGCATGGGCAGGCCTATTGTGGCGTTTGGCGGGCGCTTTTCGCCAGACGTGGCGTTTGCCTTGCTGCAGCGCCACCGTGTTACCCACAGCTTTTTGTTTCCCACGGCGCTCAAGGCCATGATGAAGTCTTATGCCCAACCGTCCAGGCAGTTCAAGCTGCATTTGCAGGGTTTGATGAGTGCGGCGAGGCCGTTGGCGACGCGGTGTTTGCCTGGTGCCAGCAAGAGCTGGGTGTGGTGGTTAACGAGATGTTTGGCCAGACCGAAATCAATTACATCGTGGGCAATTGCGCCATGAACAACCAGCGCAACGCACAGTTGGCGTTAGGCTGGCCTGCCAAGGCAGGCAGTATGGGCAAGGGCTACCCGGGCCATACAGTTGATGTGATCAACGCGCACAACGTGCCTTGTGCGGTGGGTGAAATTGGCGAAGTGGCGGTGTACCAAACAGCGCTAGACGGTCAGCCAGACCCGGTTTTCTTTATTGGTTACTGGAACAACGAAGCCGCGACGCAAGCCAAGTACAGCGGCAACTGGTGCCGCACTGGCGATCTGGCCACGCGCGATGCAGACGGCTATCTGTGGTATGCGGGGCGTGCCGACGACATGTTCAAGGCCGCAGGCTACCGCATAGGCCCGGGCGAGATAGAGAACTGCCTGCTCAAGCACGCCCTGGTCGCCAACGCCGCTGTTGTGCCCAAGCCAGATGCAGCCAGAGGCGCGGTGGTGAAAGCCTTTGTGGTGTTGTCGCCTGCCGGTTTGGAAGCACGTCAGGGTTTGAGTGGCACGGCTTTGGAGCAATGGGAGGCAGACGCCATCAAGCAGCTGCAACGCCATGTACGTGGCAAGTTGGCCCCTTACGAATACCCCAAAGACATAGAGTTTGTAGACAACTTGCCCATGACCACCACCGGCAAGGTGCAAAGGCGGGTGCTCAGGCTGCTGGAGGCAGAGCGTTTTGCGCAGCAAGCCTAGCGGCTTATTTTTGAGATACTGCAAGCTGTTTGCTTGCCCCTTCATAAAGACATCATGACATCCAACAATCACCACATTGCAGTTATTCCTGGCGACGGTATTGGCCAAGAGGTAATGCCCAGCGCGCTTGATGTGCTGGACGTTGTCTCAAAACGCTTTGGTTTTTCGCTGACGCTAAAGCCCATTGAGTGGGCCAGTTGTGACTACTACCAAGCGCACGGCCAGATGATGCCGGATGACTGGAAGACGCAGTTGGCAGACGTGCACGCGCTGTTGTTTGGCGCGGTGGGCTGGCCTGCCACTGTGCCAGACCATGTGTCGTTGTGGGGCTCGTTGCTGAAGTTCAGGCGCGAGTTTGACCAATACGTGAACCTGCGCCCCGTGCGTTTGTTCGACGGCGTCAAGTGCCCGCTGGCCGGGCGCAAGCCGGGTGAGATTGACTATCTCGTGGTGCGCGAAAACACCGAGGGCGAGTACACGGCTTTGGGCGGTGTGATGTTTGAGGGAACAGAGCGCGAAATCGTGATTCAGGAGTCTGTGTTTTCTCGCGTGGGTACAGACCGCGTGTTGCGCTATGCCTTCGAAGAGGCGCGCAAAAGAGCGCGCAAACACGTCACCATTGCAACCAAAAGCAACGGCATTGCCGTGAGCATGCCCTGGTGGGACAAACGCGCAGACGCCATTGGGCGCGATTACCCAGATGTCGTTACAGACAAGCAGCACATTGATATTTTGTCTGCGCGCTTTGTGTTGCAGCCAGATCGCTTTAGCGTGGTGGTCGCCAGCAATTTATTTGGCGACATCCTGTCTGATTTGGGGCCTGCAACCACCGGCACCATTGGCTTGGCGCCGTCTGCCAACCTGAACCCCGAGCGCAACTTTCCATCACTGTTTGAGCCGGTGCACGGTTCTGCGCCAGACATTGTGGGCAAGGGCATTGCCAACCCCATTGCCATGATTTGGAGCGCGGCCTTGATGCTGCAGTTTTTGGGTGAGCAAGCCGCTCACGACGCCATTGTGGCCGCCATTGAGCAAGTGCTTAAAGTGGGCCCACACACGCCAGACCTGGGTGGCACGGCCTCTACCGCTGAGGTGGCGCAAGCCATTGCGAGTTTGCTCAAGACATAAGTCAAGGCATAAGTCATGGCATAGGTCATGGCATAGGTCACGGCCTAAGGCTGGCTGCACTTGGGCCAACTGCTTTTGATGCCAGTGGCCTGCGGCGGCTAGTCTTGTTTTCTGCCCACCCAGTAGGTGGCGCCTTGTGCGCCGTAGCGCTCGGTGTGCGGCTGGTTGGCCGCCAGTGCAAAACGTTGACCGGCTACTAGGTGCTGGGTTGTGCCGTCGGCGGTCAGCCACACCTCGCCTTGCGTTACGAGTGCATGCACAGCAAACGGGTGCGTGTGCTGGGCCACTACCTCAAGTGGTGGCCAGTCGCGTGCAACGACGGTGGCAAAGCCCAGTGCTTGTGCCTCTTGGGTGAATTCTTCAAAGGTCATGCAGACAGTGCCTCGGTGGTTTGTTGTTCAGCCGCCTGATTGTGGCCGAACTGGGCGTTGGCCAATGCCGCATAGGCGCCATTGCGCTGCATGAGGTCTGCGTGCTGGCCTTGCTCAACAATGCGCCCACCCTCCATCACCACAATGTTGTCTGCGCGCTGCACGGTGGACAGCCTGTGTGCCACCACAATGGTGGTGCGGCCTTGCATGGCACGGTCAAGTGCGGCTTGCACCATTTGCTCGCTGTGGGTGTCTAGTGCGCTGGTGGCCTCGTCCAGCAACAGTAGCGGTGCGTTTTTGAGTATGGCGCGTGCAATGGCCAGGCGCTGGCGCTGCCCGCCAGACAGGCGCACGCCGCGCTCACCCATAAAGGTTTGGTAGCGCTGCGGCAGCGCTTCAATAAACTCATGCGCATAGGCCGCTTTGGCGGCGCTGATGACCTCGTCGTCTGTGGCGCTGGGTTTGCCGTAGCGTATGTTGTCCATGGCGGATGCCGCAAATACCACGGGCTCTTGCGGCACCACGCCAACATGGGCGCGCAGGTCATCAAGTGCCAGTTGTTTAATGGCAGTACCTTGCAACAATATGCTGCCATGTTGCGTGTCGTAAAAACGCTGCAGCAGTTGCATGATGGTGGTTTTACCTGCGCCGCTGGAGCCCACCAGGGCCACGGTACTGCCGGCCGCAATGTGTAAATTCAGGTGCTGCAAAGCGGGCGTGTCGGTGCGCGATGGGTAGGCAAACTGCACATCGACCAGTTGCACATCCAGGCCCAGCGGTGCGGCTTTGAGCGGCGTTGTGTGCGCCGCCTCCTGGATGTGGCTTGGCATTTGCAGCAATTCAATCAGGCGCTCGCTGGCACCTGCTGCGCGCAACAGGTCACCACTCACTTCACCCAGCACGGCAAATGCGCCGGCCAGAATAATCACATACAACACGGTCTGGCCCAGCTCGCCGGCGCTGAGCGTGCCCGCCAGCACCGCCAGCGTGCCCATGTACAAGCCCCACAGCAGTGCGGCGCTGGTAGCCACCATGACAAATGCCACCAATACGGAGCGTGCTGTGGTGCGGCGTATAGCCGATTTGAAGGCGGCGTTGGTAGAGGCTTCAAAGCGTTTGGATTCGCGCCCTTGCGCGGTATAGCTTTGCACCACCGTAACAGCGTTGAGTACTTCACTGGCCAGTGCACTGGCGTCTGCCACGCGGTCTTGGCTGTCGCGCGACAAGCGGCGCACGCGCCTGCCCATCCACATGCTGGGCACAATCACCAGCAGCAAACCCGCGCACACTTGCGCCATCATCAGGGGGTGGTGCCATACCAGCATGCCCAGCGCGCCCAAGCCCATTACTGCGTTGCGCAATCCCATGCTCAGTGACGAGCCCACCACGGTTTGCACCAGTGTGGTGTCGGCGCTTAAACGCGACAGCACATCACCTGTGGGTGTTTGCTCAAAAAACTGTGGGCTTTGGTTGAGTACACGCGTGTACACCGCCTGGCGAATGTCTGCGGTAATGCGCTCGCCCAGCCAGCTCACCATGTAAAAGCGCGCACCAGAAAACAAGGCCAGCGCCACTGCTACGCCAAACAGCATGGCAAAGTGCCAGCCAATGGCTTGCTGGTCTGTGTTTTGTCCAGCGCCACCCAAGCCACCGTCAATGAGCGCACGCAGCGCGGTTGGAAACACCAAAGTTGCCGCAGCGGCGGCCAGCAACATCAACAGTGCAAATGCAGCTTGCGCACGATAGGGTTTGATAAACGGCAGCAGCGAGAGCAAGCCCTTGGAGGGGGTGGCCTTGTTGCGCGCTGTGGCAGTGTGTTGCTCAGACATAAATGGAAAATCTAAAGGTGGTGACAAGGTGTCACAGTTGTATGGCTTGGCCGTAGCCCGTCATTTCTAAATAGCCCCAGGCCACGCGCCTGGCAGACGCGCCCTCCAGGGCGTACAAGCCGCACAAGCCTTCCCAATAAATGGTGCCTGTGCTTTGGCGGCTGTCTAACTCCTGGTCGGCCATGATAGGGCGTATTTCAAACTGGCCTTGTGCGGTGCGCAACTGCCACGCCACGGGGTATCGGATACCGGTGCGCGGGCTTTGCCAGGTATCGCCCGCCTCAAACTGTATGTCGCCGGGTGCAAAGCTGTGGGTGAGTCCGCTGGCGCTGCGCCAAGAGCCGCCGCGCCAAAGGGCTTGGCCTGCGGCGTCGCGCAGTTGAAAGGCTGTGAGTGCGCTGCCGTCGTCCAGATTAAAGCCCACCCAGTCCCAGCCGGCTGCGCCTTGCGGCATGAAGCCATGGCTCCATTCGTGGTCCAGCCACGCTAGGCCGCGCAGCTGCTGTGCCTGCCCGTTGATGGCGACTGTGGCCTCCAGTTGCAACTGTGCATGTGTGGTGTACCAGCTGGTTTCATTGGCGTTTGGGCCTTTTTGTGACAAACCGCCATTGCCTTGCAGCACAGGCGGCTGCGTGCTGTGGGCTGTGAGTTGCAGGGCAAACGCCTTGTCGCCTGAGGCATGTACAGATGCGTCAAATGTGTTGTTATTTGTGTTGCGCATCCACCAGCTGCCGTCAGCGTTGGCCATGCCCACGTCCATGTGCTGCTCGCTGGCCCATGCTTGTGGGTAGGCGCTGGGGCCTTTATGGTTCGGGCGGGTGGACTGGCCGTTCCAGCGCGCTGTGCGCTGGCTGTGTAGCAGTTTGCCGGTGTGGCCCGCAACGCCCGGTGGCACTGCAATAGCGGCGTGGGCAAATACCAAGTGTTTGGCCGCCAGCTGCTGGTTCAAGGTTTGGGCGCTGTCTATACGTTTTCTAAAAAACGTCACTTGCACGCCTATGGGTGTGTCGTGGCTGGGTACTACAAGGTAGCCGGTGAGGTACCACCATTCAATGTCAAAGTCGTTGTGCGAGCCCAGGTCACGAGGGAAGCGCAGTGGCTGTTGAGCCGCCATCGCCAGCCTTGGCAGTGTATAGGTGCACATGGCTGAGGCGGCCGCCAGCAGGGCACGGCGGCGTGTCGGCATGGTGCTGGCTGCGACGTGGTGGCTTGGATTGGGCATGGGGTTTGTTCGCCTTTACCAGTCTTGTTTCACGGTTTGTACGGCGTCTTTATCCAGTGCACGCCTTGCGACCCATGCGCTGGTGGCTGTGCCGCATACCACCACGGCGGTGCAAAGCGCCAGCAAACGCCACGCGGGCAGTTGCCAGTCCATGGTCCAGTGAAAGCTTTGTGGGTTCACCACAAACACCAGCACAGCGCTCACCAGCAGGCCCAAACCAAGCCCGACCGCTGCGGCAACGCTGCTCCAAAACAGCGCTTCAGCGCTGACAAGTTGCTGTACCTGTTTGGGCGTCAGGCCCAGGTGTGCCAGCAAGCCAAACTCGCGCTGACGCGCCAGCACTTGCGCGCTAACGCTGGTGGCTACACCAAACAGGCCAATACCAATGGCCACCATTTGCAGCCAGTTGGTGACTGCAAAGCTGCGGTCAAAAATACGCAGCGACTGGTTGCGAATGTCGCCAGTGGTCGCCATGTCGAGCTCATCGCCTGCATAGGCCGCGCGTATGGATTGCTGCACGCTGGCCAGTGTTTCGTCAAAGCTGCTGTCGTTGCCGGGCTTGCGTTGCAGGCTGATGGCTATGTTGGTGACGCTGGGCTTGATGCGTGTGTGCGCCAAGCTGCTGAGCTGCATTACCACGCTGCCGCTTTGGCGTGCATAGTCGCGCCACACACCGGCTACAACAGGTGTTTTGCTTTTGTCGCTTGCTTTTATGCGGCTTTGCAGCGCTGCGAAGGCCTGGCCAATTTCCAGCTGGTAGGCGTCGCGCAGTGCTTCGCTTACCCAAACGGGGTAGCTGTTGGCGTCTGGCATCACAGTTGTGCTGTGGCCCGCCAGTCGGGACGCTGGCGCTGGTGGCAAGTCTTGTGGCCAGCCATGGGCGTCCAGTGCGAGGTCTCTGGCGATGACAGCGATGGGTTCTTGCGCTGGGTTGAGTGTGACGCGGCTCACGTGTTGCGGCTTGACGCTGTCAATACCGGGCAGTGTTTGCAGTTGCGCTAAAAAGCGGGGCTCAAAACTGCGCCCGGTCAGTTTGCTGGCGGGCGGTGTGGTCTGCAGGTAAATGTCGGCGGGCAGTATGGTGTTGAGCCACTGCGTGACTGAGCCTCTGAAACTGGCGACCATGACCGTGAGCGCCACTGCCAGTGCCAAGCTGGTGACCACGCCGCTGATGGCCACTGCGCCTGCGTAGGGCACACGTTGTGCGCGGCTTAGCGCCAGCATGGGCAGCATGCGCTGGTGCAGGCTGTGAGGCAGGCGTGCCAACAGGGCGGCCACCGTCAAGGGCAGGCACACCATGGCCCCAAGCAACAGCAAGGCAATGCCCACGTAGGCGCCCAACGGTATGTCCCATACAGGTGGCATATTGACTGCAGTGGCGCTGGCGGCCAGCATGGTCAAGCCTGCTGCCCATTGCCTGCGCTGGTTGCGCGCCTTGGCAATGTACAAACCCTTGATAGCCATAGCCGGTGCGAGCGTTGCCACGCTGCGCGCCGGCCACCAAGCCCCCAACACCGTGGCTCCAAGCCCCAGCGCCATAAAGCCGGCAATGGCCCAGGCATTGGCCCACAGTTGCAGCCGGGGTGCGGCACTGGCCAGCATACCGCTGCCCAAGTCGCCACCCAAAAACTGCAGTGCCAAACTTGCCAGGCCCACAGCCAATAATGCGCCCAAGGCGCTGCCGACCAGGCCCAATACCGCCGCCTCTGTCAGCACCAGGGCCATGCGCATAGGCGGTGACAAGCCCAGCACACCCAGCAACGCAAATTGTGGCAAGCGTTTGGCAACGCTTAAAGACAACACTGAAAACACCAAAAAAGCGCCCGTAAACAAGGCCACCAGTGCCAGCACGCTCAGGTTTACCCGGTAGGCACGCGTCATGTCTGCCAGGCGGCTGGCTTCCTGTTGCGGTGTTTGCAGGTACAGGTCACTGGCCAGGCGCCACTGAGTCAGCAATTGTGGCGTGTCGGCCTGGCTGATATGGGCAGGACCTTGATGGCGGTTTATGCCTATGCGCGTGAGTTTGTCGCCTATGCCCAGCAAGGCTTGCGCTGCAGCCACGTCCATGACCAAGACAGGTGTGTTGCCGCCGCGCACCGTGCCAGCCAAGCGCATGGTGAGCCACTGCGTGTTGACTTTTATGTCAAGCGTTAAGGGTGCGCTCGCCGCGTTGTGCGTTAGCAGTTGCAGCGCGGCGGGGTTGGCAAATACGGCATCGGGTGCAAACAAGTCCAGGCGGTTGGCTGTTTCATTGGGTGTGGCCAGCCACGTTAGGCCCAGCTGCGCTTGCGCCAACCCGTCAAGGCCGCGCAGCTGCATGGTGAGCTGGTTGTTGTTGGTGGTGGTATTGCTGGCAGCGGTGCTGTGGGCGCTGGCGTTGGGCCTTACCGCCACATTGGCCAGCACTTCAGGCAGCAGCTGGCTGATGTCGGGTTGTTGGCTTAGTTGTGCCAGTGTTTGCGGAGCAATCAGTGTGTTGGTGGCACTGTTGAGCCACCACGTGGGCTCGCCACGGCCCAGGCTTTGCGCGTTTTGTTGGGCCTGGCCGCTGGCTTTGCTGAACTCGGCCAAGGCGGACGCATTGATCAAATGCACCGCCAGCGCCAAAGCCACACCCAGTGCAATGGTGAATATGGCGGTCAGCGTGCGCCAAGGGTGTTGCGCCACCTCACCGCGCGAATACTGGGCCAGCAAACCGACCAATACACGCACGTCCTGCAGTCGCCTGGCGGCGCGCGCTGGCGTGGTGGGTGCAGAGGGTTTAGTGGGCATTCCCAATGCTAACCCGTGGCGCATTGGGGCACAGGCTTGGGGCTATGCGCAGGCTGCAGCTCGCACTGGTTGCAATATGGCAGTGCTTACTTGAGGCTACCTGCTAAAAACTGTTGCAGGCGTTCGCTTGTGGGTTGGTTGAGTACCACTTTGGGGTCGCCGCTTTCTTCGACCAGGCCTTGGTGCAAAAACACCACTTTGTTGGACACTTCTTTGGCAAAGCCCATCTCGTGGGTGACGACCACCATGGTGCGGCCTTCATCGGCCAGGCCGCGCATGACGCGCAGTACTTCGCCCACCAGTTCTGGGTCCAAGGCAGAGGTGGGTTCGTCAAACAGCATGACTGAGGGCTCCATGGCCAAGGCCCGGGCAATGGCTACGCGTTGTTGTTGGCCACCAGACATGTGCGCGGGGTACTTTGTTTCTGCACCCGACAAGCCTACTTTGTTGAGGTAGTGGCGGGCGCGCTCGCGCGCCTGAGTCTTGGATAAACCCAGGACGTGAATGGGTGCCTCGGTGATGTTGTCCAGCACGTTCAAGTGGGCCCACAAATTAAAGTGCTGAAAGACCATGGCCAGTTTGGCCCTGAATTGCTGCAGCTGCGCCTTGTCGGTGGCGTCCAGCATGCCGTCTTTGGCGGTAGCCAGTTTGAGGGCTTCACCGTTGAGGGTGATGCTGCCAATGTGTGGGCGCTCCAGCAAGTTGATGCAGCGTAAAAAAGTAGATTTGCCCGAGCCGCTAGAGCCAATGATGCTGATGACGTCTCCGGCGTTGGCCGATAGCGACACACCTTTTAATACCTCGTTGTCGCCGTAGCGCTTGTGCAGGTCTGCAACGATCAGCTGTTGTGCAGTGGCTTGGGTCATAAAGTGTGGGTGCGTGTGTTGGTTGTCAGGCGCTTAGCAGCGGCCCGGTTTTAAAGGCGGTGGCGCCAGCGATTTTGCCTATGTCCATGCCTGTGGTGGCCCAGCGCAAGACATGTCTGGCGTACAGCACGCCGTCTACCTCAGCGCATACGGCTGATACGTGGCCTGTTGCCGGGCACACAATGTCGGCCATCACGTCACCGGTTTTGAGTAATTGCCCTGGTGCTGCATGGTAGGCAATAACGCCTGCATGAGGGGCGCACAAGGTTTGTGAGCCTGCCAAGGGTGTGGCCTCGCATTGCGCCACAGGCAAGCTGGCTGTGCCCTTGACAGCGCCACGGTGTTTTAGAAAGTCGATGATGGCTTGCGCGTCAGCGAGGGCTTGCTCATGGCCTACGTCGGCCTGGCCGCGCAGCTCAACAGTGCTGGCCAGGCAAGCCAGTGGAATGGGGTGTTGGTGTAGCTGTTTGCGCAAGCGCCACCACACGCCGCTTAGCGCTTCGTCAAAACAAAGCGTGGCTGCGTCGCTTTGCGCCCACAGCAGGGCGCGCGCGCCCAGGGCCTGCGCCAGGGGCTGGGCTTGCTCAAGGTAGGGCGTCTCTACGTACAAGTGCATGGCGGCTTCAAAGTCGCAGTGCAAGTCCAGTACCACGTCTGCATCGCAGGCCAAGCGCATGAGTGTGTTGCGCAAGCTGGCCAATTCTGTGGTGATGGGCTGCTCGGCCAGCCAGCGCTGCATCAGTTGGCGAATCAGTGTGCGGTTGTGGGCTTGGTCCTGGGTGAGTAGCGGGGCGACTTGCTCGCCAATAGCGGCCGCAAAGTCCGGGTAATGGCGGTTGAAGTTTTCGCCGCTGGCCAGCTCAAAGCGCCCTAGTTGGGCATACATCAGGGTTTGGTCCAGGCCAATGGGATTGGCCATGGGTACCAGCACCACTTCAGCATTGAGTTGGTCGCTGGCTTCCAGTGCTGTGAACAGTGCGCGCAAGTGGTGGGCGACCAACATGCCTGGCAGCTCGTCGGCATGCAAGCTGGCTTGTATGTATACTTTTTGGCCCATGCCAGGCGTGCCAAAGTGCAGGCTTTGCACACTGCGCTGCGTGCCTGTGGCTGGGCTTACAAGACTGTGTTGCTGTATGTGCATGGCGCGCCTTTAGTGCCCGCGTGGCTTGAGGTAAGCCAGCCAGTGGTTTTCTGCCAACTTGAACAAGCCTACCAGGGTGAAGGTGAGCACCAGGTAGATAAGGCCTGCGGTGATGAAGGCCTCAAAGGGCAAGTAAAAGTCCGAGTAGATGCTGCGTGCCGCACCGGTGATGTCAAACACGGCAGGCACTGCACTGGCCAGCGAGGTGCTGTGCAGCATCATGATCACTTCGTTGGAGTAGGCGGGCAGTGTGCGGCGCATGGCGGACGGCAGCACAATACGGCGCAGTGTTTGCCAACGCGACAAGCCCATGGCCTGCGCGGCTTCTATCTCTGCGGCGTTGGTGTCGCGTATGGCGCCCGCCAGCATTTCCACGGTGTAGGCACAGGTGTTGAGCGAGAAGGCAATCACGGCGCATATAAATGGGTCTTTAAAGCCAGTCCAGGGCCATGCGTCGTCCCAGCGCGCTTGTATCCAATCCAGCTGCGCGATGCCGTAGTAAATGAGGTAGACCTGAATGAGCAGCGGCGTGCCGCGCAGGACATAGGTAAAAAGCCACACAGGCCCGCGTATCCACCAGTGCACAGATACGCGCATCAGCGACATGGGCAGCGACAGCAAGCCGCCCAGCAGCAGGCAGGTAGCCAGTATTTCTAGCGTTCCCAGCAGGCCGTCCCAATAAAGGGTGAGCGCCTCTGGGGTGAAGATAACGTCAAATTGCATGGCTACACCGCCCCGCGCTTGACACCCATGGTGTAGCGCTTTTCAAGTTGGCGCAGCGCCACCAAGGACACCGTGGTAAACACCAGATAAATAGCAGCGGCAAAGGCCATGAACAACAGCGCCGCGTTGGGTACCTCGCCGCGCGCGGCTGCACCGGCTTGCTTGGCCAGGTAAGTCATGTCTGGCAAGCCCAGTATGGATACCAGCGCGGTGGACTTGATCAGCACCAGCCAGTTGTTGGTAAAGCCGGGCAGCGCCAAGCGCACCATTTGCGGCAACACAATGGTAAAAAACACGCGCGTGTTGCTCATGCCATAAGCCACGCCGGCTTCGGCTTGGCCTGGCGGTATGGCCATGATGGCGCCGCGAAAGGTTTCGGTCATGTAGGCGCCATAAATAAAGCCAATGGTGATCAGGCCTGCGGCGAAGGGGTTGATCTCAACGTAGTCTGTGTAGCCCACAGACTCCAGGGCGATGTTGAGGCCAATTTGTCCACCGTAAAAAATCAGCAGCATCAGCACCAGGTCCGGTATGCCGCGAATGATGGTGGAGTAGGTGGTGCCCAGCCACACCAAAGGCTTGTGGCTGGACAGTTTGGCGGCAGCGCCTGCCAAGCCTAAAACAACGGCGACCACCAAAGCACCCAAGGCCACTTGTATAGACAACAAGGAGCCCTCAAGGATGCTGTAGAAGTAACCGGCGTACATGGTTTGCTAGGTGGTAAACAGGTGCTTTGATATGAAATTGGCTTGCCCAGTATGTGCTGGGCAAGCCAAGATGGTGCCTCGCGTCAGGCGCGAGAATCGCAGCTAGCAGTGCTTAGCGGCCTACTAGTCGCCCCATACGCTGAGCGTTGGGAAGTACTTGTCGTTAATGGCTTTCCATGTGCCGTTGGCACGCAGTGTGGTGATGCCCTTGTCCAGCATCTCGCGCAAGTCTTTGTCTTGCTTGCGCACGGCAATGCCAGCGCCTTCACCGAAGTACTGCACGAAGTTGCCCAGTGGCTTGCCTACAAACACGTAGTCTTTGCCGTCAGCGGTGTCCAAAAAGCCGCCTTGCACTTCGATGACGTCAGCCACGGTGCCGTCCAAACGGCCAGCCTTGATGTCCAGGTACACCTGGTCTTGCGCTTCGTAAGAGATGATTTGTACGCCAGCACCAGCCAGTTCGCCCTTGGCGTACTTTTCCTGGGTTGAGCCTTTCAACACGCCCAGCTTCTTGCCCTTTAACGATGCAGCAGAGCCGTCTGTCTTGATGTCGTTTTTCACTACGATTTGTGATGGTGTGTTGTAGTACTTGCCCGTAAACGCCACAACTTTTTGACGGTCTGGTGTGATGGACATAGACGAGATGATGGCGTCGTACTTGCGCGCTTGCAGGCCGGGAATCATGCCGTCCCACACTTGCTCCACGTACACACACTTCACTTTGTTCAAGTCGCACAGCGCTTGTGCGATGTCTACGTCAAATCCGGTGGGCTTGCCATCGTCGGTTTTGTAGGTGAAGGGCTTGTAGGTGGGGTCAATCGCTACGCGGATTTCTTTCCACTCTTTGGCGGCCACACCAACAGACAGGCTTAGCGCAACAGCGCCCAGTAGCAGTGTTTTTTTCAACATATTATTTTTCCAAGGGAGTAAACAAAGAAACTTATTCTACGGCTAATAGGTCTGGGGTTAACCCTAGGTTTCCCTACTCATTGCAAGGGCAGTGCGGCATTGCAGCGCGCTAAACGGGCTGCCGCGCGCCAGTAGATCCAGGTCGCTCAGTCACGCTGGCGCATCAGCGTGCTTTTGCCAAACAGGCTCTCTATGAGGTCAACGGCCAGCTCCGCTGTTTGGTTGCGCACATCCAATGCGGGGTTGAGCTCAACAATGTCCAGCGAGCCAAGGCGCGCGGTGTCGGCAATCATTTCCATGCACAGCTGGGCTTCGCGGTAGTTGGGGCCACCGCGTACGGTTGTGCCAACGCCTGGGGCAATGTCGGGGTCTAAAAAATCCACGTCCAGGCTCACGTGCAAGTGGGTGTTTTTGTCTACCAAGGCCAAGGCCATTTCCATGGCGTGGCGCATGCCGTGCTCGTCAATAAAGCGCATGTCAAACACGTCAATGCCCATGTCGGCCACCAAGCGCTTTTCGCCTTCGTCCACGCTGCGTATGCCCACTTGCCGCAAGTCCTTGGGGTTTAGCCTGTGGCCTGGGCCGCCCATGTCTACCAGCTCTGCCGGGCCGTGACCGCACAAGCAGGCTACAGGCATGCCGTGTATGTTGCCGCTGGGCGTGAGGCTTGCGGTGTTGAAGTCTGCGTGGGCGTCCAGCCACAGCACGCGCAGCTTTTTACCCACCGCTTGGCAGTGTTTGGCCACCGCGCTGATAGAGCCAATGCCCAGACAGTGGTCTCCACCCAGTACCACAGGCATGCGTTGAGCTCGTAGTTCGGCAAACACGGCGTTGTGCAGGCTTTGGTTCCACTGCGCCACTTCGTTCAAATGTCGGTAGCCGTTGACCGGGTCTGCAAACGGGTTGGGCGGGCCAGTGAGGTTGCCGGTGTCTTTCACGTCAATGCCAAAGTTGGCAATGGCTTGTGCAATGCCCGCCACGCGCAAAGCCTCTGGGCCCATGCTGGCACCGCGTGTGCCTGCGCCAATGTCTGTGGGTGCGCCAATGAGGCTAACGCCCTGGCAGGTGGGTGCAATCATGTTTGCTCTCTGGTGTGGTGAGGTGGTTTGGTTTGGCGGCGTCGATCTTAAAAGACTTGAGCCGGCGCGTGCGCCGCGACCGGCTGGCCCAACAAGGCGTACAGGTTTTTGGGGTTGGCCAACGCGGGTATCAGTGCCAAGGGGTGGCCTAGCCCCAAGTCCAGCGCGGCTTGCCCCATGTAGCGCAAGGCGCTGTAGTCTTCCAGCGCAAAGCCGACGGAGTCAAAAATGGTGATTTGTGCATCATCGGTGCGGCCCAGTGCGTTGCCAGTCAATACCTGCCACAGCTCGGTCACTGGGAAGTTATCTGCCATGCGCTGTGTGTCGCCCTCTATCCGGGTTTGTGGTTCAAACTCTACAAACACAGGGCCGCTGGCCAGCACGTCGGGGTGTATTTCGGTTTTGCCTGGGCAGTCGCCGCCTACGGCATTCAAGTGCGTGCCAGCGCCCAGCATGCCGGGCTGAATAATGAGGGCGTTGGTTTTGTCTGCCGTAACTGTGGTGACAATGTCTGCGCCTTGGCAAGCCTGCCACGTGTCTGCGCATATGGTGGCGCCAAGGCCAGCGGCGCGCAGGTGCGTGGCCAGTTTGTCTGATGCTGCGGCGTCCACGTCAAACAGGCGAAAGTGGGTGATACCCATCATGTGGGCAAAGCCCATGCACTGAAACTCACTTTGCGCCCCATTGCCAATAATGGCCATGGTGCGGCTGTTGGCCCTGGCCAAATGCCTGGCCACCAAGGCAGACATGGCGGCGGTGCGAATGGCGGTGGTGAGGGTGAGCTCACTGACCAGCGTGGGCGCACCAGTGTCTACACGTGACAACCAGCCAAACGCCATCACGGTGGGTAAATTCACGCGGTGGTTGTTGGGGTGCCCGTTGACGTACTTCACGCTGTAAGTGGTGTCGTCAGACACGGGCATCAGCTCAATGACGCCTTCTTTGGAGTGGTTGGCCACGCGGGCTGACTTGTCAAAGTCGCCCCAGCGCAAAAAGTCTTGCTCAATGCATTGGGCCACGCCCGCAATAACAGGTCCCAAGCCGCGGGCCTGCACCACGGCGGCAATGTCTTGTGTGCTTAAAAAGACGGTGGGCAAGTGAGCAGTGGCGAGGGTGTCAGCGCGCATGGTGGTCTCCGAAAAATGCATTCAGTGGCTCTGTACCAGCAGTGTGCCCACACGCGGCGGCAATTGAAATCGCCAATATTGCAAGAAATATGCTAAAAATATTGCAAAATGACAGCAACAAATGACAATATGAACAATTTATGGACGATATAGACCACCAACTCATTGGCCTGTTGCGCCACAACGCACGCGCCAGCGTGGCCCAGTTGGCCACCAAGTTGGGCGTGTCACGCGGCACGGTCAGCAACCGCATGACCCGCCTGGAAGACGAGGGCGTCATCGTGGGCTACGCCGTGCGCCTGCGCCCAGACGCCCAGCCCAACGACATACGCGCCTGGATGAGCATTGCGGTTGAGGGCAACGAAACACGCAAGGTGATCGCCAGCCTGCTGGGCGAGCCAGGCGTGGCCAGTCTGCACGACACCAATGGGCGTTGGGATTTGCTGGCCGAGTTGCGCGCCAGCAACTTGTCTGAGTTGTCTGGCATCCTGGAGCGTGTGCGTCTAGACAAAGGCATTAGCAGCACCGAAACCAGCATTCACTTGCAAACCTACCGTTTATCGTGAGCGCAATGCCCAACAGTGAATCACCCATAGGCGTATTTGACTCCGGCGTGGGTGGTCTGCCCATTTTGCAAGCCATACAGACGCTGCTGCCGCATGAGCACAAGGTGTACTTGGCCGACACCGCCTATGCGCCTTACGGCGACAAGTCTGCCCAGGCGGTGCAGCAACGCGTGTTGAGCATTGGCCAGTGGTTTTGCGCCATGCCTGTCAAAGCCTTGGTGGTCGCCTGCAACACCGCTACCGTGTTGGCGGTGGATACATTGCGCGCACACAGCACCGTGCCCGTGATTGGCGTAGAGCCCGCCATAAAGCCCGCTGCACTGGCCAGCAAAACTGGCGTGGTGGGCGTGCTGGCCACGGCGCGCACAGCCGCCAGCGCGTCGGTGGCCAAGCTGGTAGATGCACATGGCCAGCATGTACAAGTGCTGGTGCAAGCCTGCCCGGGTTTGGTAGACGCCATTGAGTCTGATGCAGCGCCAGCGCACATTGCGGCATTGCTAAATGGCTGGCTGCAGCCCATGCTGGATCAGGGTGCAGACCATATTGTGCTGGGCTGCACCCACTACATCGTGCTGCGCGGCCTCATACAACAGCTGGTAGGCCCTGCAGTCACGCTGGTGCAACCCAGCGAGGCGGTTGCGCGCCAGTTGATGCGCCAGCTGGCATTGGTTGGCCAGCTCAGTGGCAATGCCGGTGCGGGCCAGGTGGCGTTTTATACGTCGGCACGTGAGGTGCATGCGGCGGCTTCCCTGATGGGGCGGGTGTGGGGTGGTGAGGTAGGGGTGTTGAAGTGTGAGGCCCTGAAGTAAAAGACGTGACGCGCAGGTGCAAAGTCTCTTGTGCGCGCGGGCTGCCGTCCTGCTAAACTATCAACCTTCACCGGGGGTGTCTGCTGCCACAGCGCAAGTTGTGGCCGATAGGCTGAGAGAGTCCCCATGAACCTGATCTGGATCATGCCAGCGTAGGAAGTGTGATGGAAGCCTTTTGGCGTGCGTGCATCTGATGCCTTGCACGGCCAACCGGTTGTCAGCCACGCCACTGCGCGTGGCTTTTTTGTTTGTGTCAACAAAGGACAACTGCCATGGTTTCTAAATCGTTATTTGCGCGCCGCGCTGTGTTGGCGCTGTGCGCCTCTATGAGCTCTTTGGCGGTGTTGCCACTGGCCGCGCTGGCCGCAGACAAGCCAGAGTTGCGCGTGGTGGCGCATGACTCATTCAACTTGCCCAAGGAGTTGTTGGCTGACTTTGAGCAGCGCAACGGCGTGACCGTGCGTGATCAAGGCGGGTGACGCGGGTGCCATGCTCAACAAACTCATACTCAGCAAAGCCACGCCCATTGGCGATGTGGTGTTTGGCATTGACAACGCCATGCTGGTGCGCGCACGCAGTGCTGGCGTGTTGGCGCCATTACCCGCCAGCTTGCGTCAGCTGCCATTGAGCGCGGCGGTTCAAGCGGCTGACCCGCAGGCCGCCAGTGCCAACGATTGGCTGCCTGTTGATTACGGCCATGTCACCATTAACGTGGACCGTGCCTGGTTTGCTGCCAACAACGTGAAGCTGCCCACAAGCCTGGTGGACCTGGCCAAGCCCGAGTACGCCAAGTTGCTGGTGGTGCAAAACCCAGCTACCAGCAGCCCTGGTTTTGCGTTTTTGGCGGCTACGGTGCAGGCCCAAGGCGAGCGCGTGTGGGATTGGTGGGCGCAGTTGCGCGCTGGTGGTGTGAAAGTGTCCAACGGCTGGAGTGATGCCTATTACAAAGACTTCACCAAAAACGGTGGCACACGCCCCATGGTGGTTAGCTACCTGTCCAGCCCGGCTGCCGAGGTGTTTTACAGCGACAAGCCCGTAGACACATCACCCACTGCCAACCTCAATTTGGCTGGCGGTGTGTACGTGCAAATTGAGGGTGCGGCCCGCTTGGCCGGTGGCCAGCAAGCCGCTGCTGCGGAGCAGTTCTTGCTGTTTTTGCGCAGCGCGCCTGTGCAAACCGCCTTGCAAACCGAGATGTGGATGTGGCCTGTGCAACAAGGCGTAGCCCGTGTGGACGTCATGCGTCACAGCGGTGAGCAGCCCAATGCGGTTGCTATAGACCAGGCGGTGTTGGCTGAGCAGTCGCGCACCTGGATTCGCCAGTTCACACAAACCGTGTTGCGCTAAATTGCCACAAGCTGCCACGCCACCTGTTGCGTTTGCGTTTCGCAACCCCTTGTGGGTAGGCGTATGGCCAGGTGTGTTTATTGCCGCTGTGGCCTTGTTGCCCATGCTCAAGCTGATGTGGTTTGGCGTGTACGGCGCATCTGACATTTTGGGTGAGGGTACAGCGCTTGGCTTTTGGCAAGGCTGGCTGGGCCTGTGGGCTGATGACTACATGCGTAGCCGCATGCTGTGGTCTATCACCCAAGCGGTGGTCTCCACGGCCTTGGCCTGTTTGCTGGGCGTGCCGGTCGGCTATGTGATTGCCAGGCGTGAGTTTGTGGGCCGCACTGTGTTGCTGCGTTTGCTGATGTTGCCGTTTGTGGTGCCCACACTGGTGGCGGCCATGGGGGTGCTGGCATGGTGGGGGCCCAACGGTGTGGTGGGCGCGCATGTTTACAGCGCAGGCCAGGACGCTGATTCGCCCTGGCTTCTGATCGCGGGCAATTTGTTTTTTAACCTGTGCGTGATGATTCGCGCAGCGGTGTATGGCTTTGCCAGTCAAAGTGCCACACGCCTGGCCGCAGCGCGCAGCTTGGGGGCTACAGCGTGGCGGGCGTTTTGGCGCATAGAGCTGCCCAATGCCGCGCCACACATATACAGCGCAGCGTGTCTGGTGTTGTTGTATTGCCTGGGTGGTTTTGGCTTGGCGCTGTTGCTGGGTGGGCAGGCTTATGCCACCGCAGAAGTAGTGGTGTATACCCTGGTGGCCTACGAGTTGGAGCTGGTGTTGGCCAGCCAGTTGGCGCTGTGGATGCTTTTGATGACTGGCGTGCTGGTCGTAGCCTACGCCAGGCTGCAGTTGCGCAGCAGCCAGCCACGCCTGGCGCAGGTGGTGGCCAGGCGCGCCACGGTTTGGTCGTCACCGGCCGATGTGGCCATGTTGTTGGTCATGTGGCTGGTGTGCGTTTTGGTCAGCTTTGCGCCCTTGGTGGCCATTGTGGTGAAGGCTGGCAGCGCCTCAAGCGCGGCGTGGTCTGTGTTGTTGATGGCCGATACATGGCAGGCGGTAGCCAACACCTTGCGCTTTAGCGTGGCCGCCTTGCTGTGTGCCACGGTGCTGGGTGTGATGCACGCTGCCTGTGGTGCCAGGTTGTGGTGGTGGCGACTGTGGGGCATGTTGCCGCTGATGGTCTCGCCCATCATGGTGGCCTTTGGTTTGTTGTTGCTGGTGCCGCAGTGGTTGGACCAATGGGGTTTGCTGGTAGCGGCCTATACCTTGTTGGCCATTCCGCTGGTCAGTCAGCCTGTGGCCAGCGCACTGGATGCCTTGCCGCCATCTTGGGTGCAGGCCGCGCGCAGTCTGGGTGCGACGCCAGCGCGGGCGTGGTGGCGCGTGTGTTGGCCGCTGGTACTGCCTGCGGTGCGCAGAGGCATGGCGTTTGCCATGGCCAGCATGCTGGGTGAGTTTGCGGTGAGTTTGTTTTTAAACCGCCCCGAATGGACCACACTCACCACTTACATTTATCAACACTTGGGCAGGCCAGGTGCGCTGCAGCTGGAGCAAGCGTGGGTGTTGTCTGCCATGTTGTTGGTCTTGACTGTGGCGGTGTTTGTACTGATAGAGCCCAGACATTCAGGAGAAAGCCGTGCTTGAGTTGGTGAATTTGTCCAAGCAATACCACGACGCAGTGGGTCAAGCGTGGCCTGTTGCGCGCGCACTCAATTGGCAGTGGCCTGTTGGCCAACACACGGTGGCGTTGCTGGGGCCATCTGGTACGGGCAAGACAACGCTGCTGCGCATGGTGGCTGGCCTGGAGGCAGCAGACAGCGGGCAGGTGCTGTTTGGTGGCGCAGACATCACGCACACGCCACCAGAGCAGCGCCGCTTTGCCTTGATGTTTCAGGACTTTGCCTTGTTTGCGCACCTCACAGTGCAAGACAACGTGGGCTTTGGTTTGGTGGAGCAGGGCGTGTCCAAGGCGGCGTCGCGTGCCGCTGCGGTGGCCTTGCTGGCCTCGTTTGGTTTGGCGCACAAGGCCACACAAAGCACTACAGCCTTGTCAGGTGGTGAGCAGCAGCGCGTGGCCTTGGCGCGCGCGCTCATCATCAAGCCCAGGCTGTTGCTGCTTGATGAGCCGTTTTCTGCCCTGGACGCAGATTTGCGCAACATGATGCGCCAAGAGTTTGCCCAGCGCGTTGCTGCTGCCAACACCCAGGTGTTGTTGGTCACGCACGACGAGGCCGAGGCCAAAGCCATGGCGGGTGCGGCCTGGCGGCTTGAACGTGGTGGCTTGACGCAGCTGTGGTAGCTAGGCGGGGTGCAAGCCCCGGCTGCTGAGGCGCAGCTGGCGTTGTGCACGCGCGGCGGCGTGTTGAGAGTGCGTTACCAGCACCAGGCTGGCCCCTGTTTGCTGCGCCGTTTTGACAAGCACCTCCAGGATTTGTTCACCCATGTCGGGGTCCAGGTTGCCTGTGGGCTCGTCGGCCAATAGCAAGGCGGGTGCGTGCACCACGGCACGCGCAATGGCGACGCGTTGCAGTTGTCCGCCAGAGAGTTGCTGCGGCAGGCGTGTGCCACAGTCTGCCAAGCCAGTGGCTGCCAGTGCGTCTTGCACGCGTGTGTTGCGCTGGGCGGTGTCTACGCCGTTGAGCATCAGCGGCAAGCCTACGTTTTGTGCCACGTCCAGGTGCGGCAACACATGAAAGGCCTGAAACACAAAGCCCACTTGTTGCGCGCGCCAGGCAGCCCGCTGGGTGGCGTTTTGCTGGCTGAGGTTGTAGCCATTGAGGCTGATCTCGCCGCTGTCCCAGTTGTCCAGTGCGGCCATGCAATTGAGCAGCGTCGATTTGCCCACGCCAGACGCGCCCATGATGGCCACAAACTCGCCTGGCGCCACGTTCAAGTTGACGTTGTCTAGCACTTGATGGCGCTGACCGCCCGCCAGCTCATAGTGCTTGCATACTTGGCGCAGTTGTAGGCCTTTGGACATGGTGTGGCTGATGCTCTTCGCTTTAAGTGGTGTTGTGGTGTGCGACGATGGATTTCTGGAGGCAGGCTTGTCAGTCCCAGTATCTGGCTACCGTGTCTATCACTGCTTGTATGGGGTTATTGGCGTTTGCTGCGATCACCTGGCGTTTGGTCATGCCGCGCAGCCACGTGATTTGGCGTTTGGCCAGTTGGCGTGTGGCGGCTGATGCGCGTTCTATCCATATGGGTTTGGCGGGGCCGTCCAGGTGGCCTAGCAGCGTTAGCAGCTCCCAGGCTTGGCGGTAGCCTACGCAGCGCATGCTGGGCATGCTGGCGTTGAGGTCGCCGCGCTCAAACAGCGTCAGCATCTCGGCTTCAAAGCCGAGGTCCAGCATGGCTTCAAAGCGTTGGTTGATGCGTTGGTGCAACCAGGCTCTGTCGGTGGGTTCTAGCGACAACAGTGTGATGTTGAGGCCTTTGCTGTCGTCTTGTTGCGTGTGCCACTGGGACAAGGGTTTGCCGCTGACCTCAAACACTTCCAAGGCACGTTGCACGCGCTGGCTGTCGTTGGGTGCAAGTCGCTGCGCCGTGACCGGGTCAACCAAACTGAGCCGCTGGTGCATGGCAGGCCAGCCTATGGCTTGGGCCTGGGCTTCCAATGCGTTGCGCACTTGCGGGTTGGCCGGTGGCATTGCGTCTATGCCTTGCAGCAAGGCCTTGACGTACAGCATGGTGCCGCCGACCAGCAAGGCCTTGTTGCCGCGCGCGTTGATGTCGCCAATCAGTTGCGTGGCGTCTTGCACAAAAGCAGCGGTGCTGTAACTGCTGGTGGGCGACACAATGTCTATCAAGTGGTGAGGCACTGCGGCTTGCTCTTGCGCCGTAGGTTTGGCCGTGCCAATGTCCATGCCCTGGTACACCAAGGCTGAGTCCACGCTGATGATTTCAATGGGCCAGCGTTGAGCAACGGCCAAAGCCGCAGCGGTTTTGCCGCAAGCCGTTGGGCCAGCTAGCACCAGGGCGTTGCTTGAGGTGGTTTGCCCGTTCATGCTTTTTGTGGCGGCTTTGCCAGGTCGCCGTAACGCCCCACCAGTGCCCAAGCGGCAAAGGCCAAGCATACGCTCCAAAACCAGATACCCAAGGTTAGTGGGTAGACGGTGTCAATGGGTTGAAACCCCATCCAGGTGCCTACGCAAAACGCCACGGCCATGGTGATGAAGCCGTTTAGCGCAGATGCTGCGCCTGCCATTTTGGGAAAGGGCGACACAGAGCCTGACTGGCCGCAGGGGTTGTGTATGCCGTGGGCCAGGATGTAGGGCAAAAACGGCACTATGGTGGTCCAGACCGTGGGCTGGGTTAGCAAAGACAATGCACCCAGCAAACTGCCGCTGGCCAGGGATAGCGCGCCGCCAAAGCGCACTGTTGGGATGACGCCAAAGCGTGCAATGAGGCGTCTGCATAAAAATGTGCCGGCCACGTAGCTGCTGGTCATCATGAGCATGAGTCCACCAAAGCCTATTTTGCTCACGCCCAACACACCAATAAATACAAACGACGAGCTGGCTAAAAAGGTGAACAAGCCGCCATATGACGCCGCTGCAATGGCCGTGTACGCCCAAAACGTGGGGTGGCTGGCCACCAGCTTCCAGTTGTTGATGAGTGTGCTGGTCTTTAGCGCCAATGGGTTGAGGTGCAGGTTGCTTTCCTTGAAGCGCCTGGCAATGAGCAGCAGCGCCACTGTGCCAAACAAGGCCACAGCCAGCAACACCACACGCCAACCCCAAAACTGTGTGAGCAAGCCGCCAACAGGTGCGCTGAGGCAGGCGATGACGCCCAGGCCGCTCAAGCCTTTGCTCATCATGCGTGCGCCTTCTGTGGGGTCGTACAAGTCGCGCACAATGGCACGCGCGCCCATGACAGACGCACCCATGGCGGCGCCTTGCACCACGCGGCACACAATCAGCGCCTCTATGTGCGGCGCAAACACGCTGGCTGTAGCGGCTAGGCTGTAGGCGCTAAGGCCTATGAGTAAAACAGGGCGTCGGCCAAAGCGGTCAGATATGGGGCCCCACACCAATTGCGACAAACCAAACGACAAGGACAAGGCCGTGAGCGTGAGCTGCACCTGCATCATGCTGGCGCTGAGGTCGCTGCGCATCAGGGTGAGTGCGGGCAAGTACAAGTCTGTCGTAACCGGTTGAATGCCCATCAGCAAGGCCAGCAACACCACGACCAAGTGGGGCGACATCGCTGCGCTGGGCGCTTGCGCGCTTGAGATGTAGTTGGACATGGCGGTTGGGTCTTAGCGGCCGCGCAAAAACAGGCGGTCCAGGTCTTTCATGGTGAGCTGTTGCCAGGTTGGGCGGCCGTGGTTGCACTGGTCTGAGCGCTCTGTCACTTCCATTTGGCGCAGCAAGGCGTTCATCTCTGCGATGGTGAGTGTGCGGTTGGCGCGCACGGCGCCGTGGCAGGCCATGGTGCCCAGTAGCTCGTTGTGGGCGCGGGCAATGACGGTGCTGGCCTCGTGTTGTTGCAACTCGGCCAGTACGCTTCTGGCCAAGGCCACCGCGTCGCCTTGCGCCAGCGCGGTGGGCACTGCGCGTACGGCCAAGGTCTTGGCGGTGAGTGGCTCAACGGCCAGGCCCAGCGTGCCAAGCGTTTGCTCATGTGCTTGCGCTGTGCTGATCTCCAAAGGCGTAGCGGCAAAGCTGGCGGGAATCAGCAGCGGCTGGCTGCTGACCCGTTGACTCAAACCGTCGCCCAGCTGGGCCTTTAGCCGCTCGTACACAATGCGCTCGTGGGCGGCGTGCATGTCGACCACGACCAGACCGTTGGCGTTTTGCGCCAATATGTACACGCCGTGTATTTGGGCCACCGCGCTGCCCAGGGGCCATTCGCCTGTGGGTAGTTCGGTGCCGGCTGTAGGCGGTTGGCCGACTTGCCACAAGGCAGCGGCTTCTTGCGCCGCGTGTTGCGCATCTTGGTGGTTTTGTTTGGGGGTGTCCCAGTGGCTTATGGCACCCGGCACGCGCCAAGGCAAGGGGTTTTGTCCGCTGGTGGCCAGGGGCATGCTCGATGCACCTGATGCGCCTGATGAATCTGAAGGCGGCGCTTGCCAAGCGGCTTGCGGTGTGGCCAGCTCTGGGCTTGGTGGCAGCGCTCGCCCCGCCTGTCCAGCGCGTGGTGCGGCCAAGGCTTGGCTGATGCCGCGCGCCACTAGCTGGTGTACGGCGCGCCCGTCTCTGAAGCGCACCTCAATTTTGGTGGGGTGTACGTTGACGTCTACGCGGGTAGCGGCCATGTCTATGTACAACACATAGACGGGCTGGCGCTGGCCATGCAGTACGTCTGCGTAGGCACTGCGCGCGGCATGGCCTATGACCTTGTCGCGCACAAAGCGGCCGTTGACGTAAGCAAACTGTTGGTCGCCTCTGGCGCGTGCCGCATCGGGCAGGCCTGCGCGCCCGCGCAGGCGCATGTCGCCATCGTCTGTGCTAAAGCGCAGGTCCAGCGCCAAGCTGTTGTCCAAAAAGCTGTGGCCCAGTATGTCACCAATGCGTTGGTCCAGGCTGGCTTGGCTGTCAGGTGCCAGCCCGTCTGTGTGCATGGCGCGCCACAGCTCCAGCTGCTTGCCGTCTGCCCAAATGGCAAAGCTCACCCAGGGCCTTGCCAGTGCGTGGCGGCGCACCGCTTCAATGCAGTGGGCTTGTTCTGTGGCGTCGGTTTTTAAAAACTTGCGCCGTGCGGGTGTGGCGTAAAACAGCTCGCGCACTTCTATGGTGGTGCCTGGTGTGCGGGCTGCTGCTGACAGTTCGCCACTGTTGCCGTCCAGCAGCCAAGCGTGCTCATCTGCTGCGGTACGGGTCAGCACGCTGACTTGGGCAATGGCGTTGATGGCGGCCAGGGCTTCACCCCTAAAGCCCATTGTTTGCACAGACTCCAAGTCGCTCAGGTTGGTGATTTTGCTGGTGGCATGGCGCTGCAAGGCCAGTGGCAGCTGGGCTTTGGCAATGCCGCAGCCATTGTCTTCTACCGCAATCAGGCGTACGCCGCCGGCTTGCAGGCGTACCGTGACTTGTGTGGCGCCTGCATCCAGGGCGTTGTCTACCAGCTCGCGCACCACAGAGGCTGGGCGCTCCACCACCTCGCCTGCGGCAATTTGGCTGATGAGCTCGTCTGGCAGGGCGCGTATGTGCCTGGGCTGGTCGGCGATGGGGTTGGGGCTTGCGGTAAACACCTAGGCATTCTAAAGACTGTGTGAGGACTGTGTGAGGACTGTGTGAGCCCGGGGACAGCGCGCAAGCGTTACAAGCCAGTGGATGCGAAACCTCGCTGATAATCAGTACCCATGGATATTCTTTTCGCCCTCATTGACTTCATTCTCAACATCGACGTGCACTTGGCCAACTTTGTCGAGACCTATGGCGCCTGGGTGTATGGCTTGCTGTTTCTCATTGTGTTTGTGGAGACTGGTTTGGTGGTCATGCCGTTTTTGCCCGGCGACTCCCTGCTGTTTGTGGTGGGGGCCATGGCCGCGCGTGGCAGTCTTGACTTGTATATGGTCATGGGCTTGTTGTTTGTGGCAGCGGTTGCGGGTGACCAGCTCAACTACAGCATTGGCCGTTACGTTGGCCCCAAGGTGTTTCAGTGGGACAACTCACGCTGGTTTAATCGCAATGCTTTTGACAAGGCCCATGCCTTTTACGAGCGTTATGGCGGCATCACCATTGTGTTGGCGCGCTTTATGCCGTTTGCGCGCACGTTTGCACCGTTTGTGGCGGGCGTGGCCAACATGGACAGGCGCGTGTTTATTGTCTACAACGGGTTGGGTGCGTCGCTGTGGGTGGGCGGCGTGACCCTGGCTGGCTACTGGTTTGGCAACTTGCCGTGGGTGAAGGCCAACCTGGAGTTCATTATTTGGGGCTTGATTTTGATACCGGGGCTTCTTGCGATTGCCGGTGCCATGAAAACCTCGCGCCCGGCCTAGGCCTGTCATGTGTGGCGGCACAAGCCACCAGGGCTAAATTTGGCGGCTGCGCGCCAGCGGCGGGTTGTTGGCAAAGTAGCGTTTGATGCCGCGCATCAGGGCATCAGCCAGTTGGTTTTGGTAGGCGCTGCTGCGCAGGCGGCGCTCTTCATCAGGGTTGCTGATAAACGCCGTCTCAACCAGTACGCTGGGGATATCAGGTGCTTTCAGCACCGCAAAACCTGCTTGTTCAACGCGAGGCTTGTGCAGCCGGCCCACTTGGCCCAGCTCGCCCAGCATTTCTGCGCCCAGCTTGATGCTGTCTTTGATTTGGGCGGTGGTGCTCATGTCCAGCATGGCACGGCTGACTGTGGCGTCTGCGCTGTTGCTGTTGATGCCGCCTACCAGGTCTGCAGCATTTTCTTTCTTGGCCATCCATCGTGCCGCGGCGCTGGTAGCCCCTTTGGTACTGAGGGCGAACACGCTGGCACCTTGTGGCCTGGCGGTGTAGAAGGCGTCGGCGTGAATGCTGATCATCAAGTCAGAGTCAACGCGTCTGGCTTTTTCAACGCGCTTGTGCAGCGGCACAAAATAATCATTGTCGCGCGTCATGAAGGCGCGCATGGGGTTGCCGTTGACACTGGATTTGTTGATGCGGTCGCGCAACTTGAGGGCGATTTGCAGCACCACGTCTTTTTCGTAGGTGCCTTTAGGCCCTACAGCGCCCGGATCTTCACCACCATGGCCAGGGTCTAGGGTGACAACAATGATGCGGTCTGTTTTTTGTGCCGCTGGCCTGGCTGGTGTTTTAGAGGGTGTGGGTTTGGTCGCTACCGCGGTGGGTGGTGTGGTGGGCTTGCCCGCAGCGCCAGGGGCTTGAGGGGCGGTCACCCCCTTTTGAGCCAACAAGTCACCCAGCGGATCTGTGCTGGCGACTTGGTCTTCCAGGTCAGACATGCGCTGGGCAATGAGGTCTGCCAGCGGGTCTGGCGCAGCAATGGGGTATAGGTCAAAGACCAGGCGGTTTTGGTAGGGCGCGATGGGCTTGAGTGTGAACACCTGAGGCAATACGGCTTGCTTTAGATCCAGCACCAAACGCACCACATCGGGTGCAAACTGGCCTACGCGCACACCCGCAATATTGGGGTCGTCTGGCACGACTTTGCTCACCAGCTCCTTGAGCTCTGGCATCAAGGCCATGCCTTTGATGTCCACGGCCAGGCGGGGCGGGTCTGCCACAAAGGTCTGGCTGTAGCTGAGCGCTTGGTCAGACTCGATGGTGACGCGGCTGTAGTCGGGCGAGGGCCACATGCGCACGGCCACAATGTTGGCGCCCCAAGCAATGTCGGCTTTGGTGAGTGTGAGCAACAGGGTGCTGGCGCCCAGGCCCGCGCGCAACAGTTCGCGGCGTTTCATGCGCGTGCCACCTGTTGCAGCAGTTGTGCGCCGCAAGCGCTCAGCGCGGTGAGCGTCACCACACGCTGCTCCAGCGTGTCGCAGACCGGTCCGTTGAGGCCTTGCCAAGTGATGTGCATATGCATGTCTGCCATGGGCATCAAGTGTCTCACACGCGTAGGCCACTCTACGAGTTTGAGGCCGGTGGCTGCAAATTGGTCTCTGAACCCAGCGTCCTCCCATTCACGTTCGTCTTCAAAGCGGTAAAAGTCAAAGTGGGCAATGGCCAGTGCCTGGGCGATTAGCAGGCCAGTGTGTGGCTCAACAATGGCGTAAGTGGGGCTTTTGATGCGCCCGGATACGCCCAGGGCCCCCAGCAAGTGGCGCACAAACGTGGTTTTGCCCGCGCCCAAGTCGCCCTCAAGGGTGATGGTGGCGTTGGCCAAGGCGGGGCTTTGCGCCAGTTGCTGCGCAAAGCCGGCCGTGTCGGCCTCGGTGTTCCACAACGTTTTGTGCACTGGCGGCAGTTGGGCAGAAATGGTGTCTGACATATACCTACAATTTGACCATGCAAATGCAGCCCACACATTGGACCAACGACATTGTTGAACAACTCAACATATGGGGGCAGGCTTTGGGGTTTTCCCAGATTGGCATTGCCGATGTGGACTTAAGCCACGCCGAGTCGGGCTTAAGCGCCTGGCTGGAAGCGGGCTTTAACGGCAGCATGCACTATATGGCCAAGCACAGGCTGATGCGCGCGCGCCCACATGAGTTGGTGCCAGGTACCGTGCGGGTGATCACGGCGCGCATGAATTATTTGCCCAGCTTGGGTGAGCCGCCCGACGCAGACTGGCGCAGCGTGGCTTGGGCCCAAATGGACCAGGCAGGGCAGGCCTATGTGTCGCGCTATGCCCTGGGGCGCGACTACCACAAGGTATTGCGTGGCCGCTTGCAGCGCTTGGCTGACCAGTTGCAAGCGCATGTAGGTTCAATGGGTCACCGTGTATTCACCGACTCTGCACCTGTGCTGGAGGCCGAGCTGGCCACCCAAAGCGGGCAGGGCTGGCGTGGCAAGCACACCCTGGTGCTCAGCCGTGAGGCGGGCTCTATGTTTTTTTTGGGTGAGATTTTTATTGATGCCGCATTGCCATTGACGCAGCCTGTGTCAGACCACTGCGGCCAATGCACCGCGTGCCTGGACGTATGCCCAACCCAAGCGATAGTGGCTTCTTACAAACTGGATGCGCGCAAGTGTATTTCTTACCTCACCATTGAGCATGAGGACGCCATTGATGAGCCGCTGCGGCGCGCTATGGGTAACCGCATTTACGGCTGCGACGACTGTCAACTGATTTGTCCGTGGAACAAGTACGCGCAGCGTGCAAGCGTGCCTGACTTTGATGCCCGTGCAGAGCTGGCCGCATCCGATTTGTTGCAATTGTGGGCTTGGGACGAGGCTACGTTTTTGCGCAAGACCGAGGGCTCTGCCATCAGGCGCATTGGCCATGCGCGCTGGCTGCGCAATTTGGCCACTGCCATGGGCAACGCGTTGGCACAGCCCGGCACAGACAATGACACGGCAGCAGCCTTGCAGGTAGGGTTGCGCCAACACACCAACCACCCACATGCAGCGGTGCGAGAGCACGTTGCGTGGGCATTACAGCAGCATGCATAGCCCTGTGACTAACAAGCCCAGCCACGCCACCAAGGCCTTTTTTTCTGACGCACCACCAACAGCCAGTGCCCTGGGTTTGTGGGCGCAGTTGGCTGCCTGGCTTCGCCAAGCCTTTTTATTCTGGGCTTTTGCGGCGCAGTTGACGGTGGTGATGTTGTCTGCACGCAGCTATACCCGTAGCGCTGGTTTGCAAGTGATGCAGCAAATTGTCAGCGCAAGCGCGGTGCTGGTGCCCGGTTTTATGGTGTTCAGTGCGCTGATGAGCGTTGTTTTGGTGCGCATTGTGCTGGCCGCTGCGGATGAGCTGGGGGTGTCGCAGTTTGCGCTTAACTTGCTGATTCGGACCTTGGTGTTGGAGTTGCTGCCGTTGGTGGCCGCTGGCTTTGTGGCCTTGCGATACAGCTTGCCAGCCGCCAATGCCTGGGCTCGCCATCCTGGGCGCAAGACGGCCCAGGACCTGGCCTCTTGCAGCATCGCCTCTGTGTTTGCCGTGCTGTTGCTGGCTTTGTCCAGCGCCGTGATGGCCAGTGTGATTGCCTATGTATCTGTTTACGGCTTGTCGTTTTGGGGGCTGGCCTCGTTCAATGCGCTGATGGCACAAATTGTTACGCCTACTGTCATGCTGGTGCTGGTGGTCAAAACCGTTTGCTCTGCGGTGGCGGTGGCCGTGGTGCCGTTGGGTGCTGTGTTGATGCATCAAACCCAGCGGTCAGATCTGGGCGTGTTTGCCAGACTGGTGGCGCTGCTGTTGCTGATAGAGTTGTTGTCGTTGCTAGGCAATTATTACTAGCTTACCTGTTCACATATATGTCTGAGACCACCCCAACCAACGTCCCCAGCGCCGAGGTTACGCCGTTGTTGCGCCTTAAAGCATTTGTGTTGCTGCTGGTGTTGGCCGTGCTGCTGATTGGCAGCACAACCTACATCCTGTATGCCAGAGGTGTGTTTGAGCAAACACAGCGCCTGGTGCTGTTCACCGACGATGCTGAGGGCGTATCTGTGGGCATGAACATGACATTTGCTGGCTTTGAGCTGGGGCGTGTCACGCGCATCAGTCTGGGGGACGACGGCAATGCGCGCCTGGACATAGACATACCCACGTCGAATGCCAAATGGTTAAGAGCCTCCAGCGTATTCACCCTTGAGCGGGGCTTGGTAGGCGGCAGCAAAATAAAGGCATATACCGGTGTGCTCGAGGATGACCCATTGCCGGACAACGCCCAGCGCACGCTGCTGCGCGGTGACGCCACCGCGCAAATACCGTTTATTGCCGCAGCGGCCAAGGATTTGATAGACGAGTTGCGCGGCCTGGTCGCCAAAACTGCAGGTGAGCAAGGCGCACTGGGCGTGATGATGGGCAACGAGGCCGATCGCGCAAACGTCATCAAACTGCTTGCGCAGACGCAACAGCTGATGGGCAGTGTGGACAGCGTGGCCCGCCATGCAGACCGTCAGGTGTTTGGCCGCGGTGGTTTGGTGCCACAGGGCACGCAAGCCTTGGCCCAGGCTGAGCAAACACTGGCGCAAACCACGCAGATGCTCAAAGAAGTGCGCGCCAGCTTGCAGCGGGTTGATGGCGTGCTGCAAGACGCGCAAGCCATCAGCGCGTCGGCCAAAGAAGCCAGTGTTGACCTGGTCGGTTTGCGCACCGAAGTAGAGGGTAGTCTGCGCCAAGTCAACGGCCTGATGACTACGCTGCAAAGCACGTGGCCGCTTGGCACTGCGCCGCAGCCTGTACAGTTACCCTGATTGTTTTGTCTGATTCTGATTGATAGCCACATGACATACGCCTATTCCACCAATAACGCACTGATTGCCATGGGCTTGCGTGCCAAACGCGTGTTGCAAATAGGCCTGCTGGGCCTGGGCGCAGCAGCCTTGCTGGGCTGCGCCCAGACACCGGCACCGCAGTGGCAGGGTACTTCCGTGCAGTCGGCAATGCGTGGCGTGCAGGCTTATCTGGTGGGTATGTTGCCTGTAGCGCGCCTTGAGTTTGAGCGTGCGCGCAGTGCCTTGGGCAGCACGGCCAACTTGAAGGCTGTGGCCAATCTTGAGTTGTTGCAGTGTGCGGTGCGGGCTGCAAGCCTGGAGCGTGTGTTGTGCGCCCCGTCTATTGACCCCTCGGCCATGAGCCAGGCGCAGCTGGTGTACCGGGACTATCTGAATGGCCGGCTACCCAGCGATGAGCAGCGCGCGCTGCTGCCCAAGGCACAGCAGCCAGTAGCGCTGGCCATTGGCACTGGTGGCGATGTGGCCAGCGTAGTTGCCGAGTTGGTACAAGCTGCGCAGCAACCCGATGCGCAGTTGCTAAGCGCTTTGCTGGCTTGTGGGATTGCCCAGCAACATCAGCGTGTGTCGCTGGCTGTCGCCATGCAGGCTGTTGACATGGCCTCTGCGCAGGGCTGGCGCAAGCCGCTGCTGGCGTGGTTAAAGGTTCAGGCCAATCTCGCCGATGAGGCCGGTGACCAGCTGCTCGCGCAGCACAGTCGGCAGCGCATTGCGCTGTTGATCAGCCAGTGAGTGGCAGGCAGTCGGCCTAGCCACCACTGGGGTGCAAGCCGCCCAGCACGCCCAGTGCAAAAGGCAGGCTAAACATGGCCAGTACGGTGGACAAAGTGACCAGGCTGGCCACGTAGGGGCCGTTAAAGCCCATGCGCGCGGCCAACACATAGCTGCTGGAGGCGGTGGGCATGGCTGCAAAAATCAGCAGTACAGCGGTTTGCGAAGCGTCTAGGCGTAGCGCTTTGGCGATCAGCCACGCCAACACAGGCAGCGCCAGGTGCTTGATACCCAGTACAGCCGCAGCCAAGACCTTGGCCCTAGGCAAAGCGGACAACTGCATGCCAGCGCCTGCAGCCATCAAACCGAGCACCAAGCCGGTTTGTCCTAGCCTTGAGAATGTGGGTTCTAGCCATGTGGGCATTTGAAAGCCTGCAAAGTTGGCGGCCAAGCCCACAAAGGTGGCCCAAATGAGTGGGTTTTCTACCAACTCCTTGCCCAAGCCTTTTTGCCCGTGTTTGGCCATGGGCCACACCGCACCAATGTTGTACAGCGGCACACAAATACCTATCAGTACCGCCACCAGCAGCAAGCCAGAGTCGCCTACGACCTTTTGGGTGATGGCGAGTGCAATGAAAGAGTTGAACCGAAACGCAATTTGCGCACTGGCAGCGTGGTCACGCGTGTCAAAGTAGCGGTTGACGATAGGCCATTTGGCCACCGAGTAAGCCAGTGCAATGCCGCACAAGGCCAAGCTCAGGCCCGCCAGCATAAACTGCGACGCGCTACCCACATCCAGGGGATAGCGGGTAATGCTTTGAAACAGCAACACCGGAAACAAAAAGAAATAGACCAAGGCGTTGACCTGTGCCCACACCGTGCTGTTGAGCTTGGTCAATCTGCAAATCAGGTAGCCGCACGCTATGAGGGCGAAATCCGGGATGAGTAGTTGGGCGTAGTACACGCCTATGAGCATAGCGGCTTTTGGGTGGCGCTTTGGCGCGCGCGCTTCTTGGCGGGCGTTTATTTGCTATGGTTGCGATCATGAGCGCCACCCAACCAACCGCAGCTGATGCCAGCACTGCCAGCATGATGCCCCACGCGCAGGCCTTGCAGCAGTCTGTCGGGCACATAGACGCTTTTGTAGACGCCATGTGGCTTGAGTACGGTTTGGCCAAAAACACATTGGCCAGCTACCGCGCTGACTTGGGTGCTTTGGCAGCGTGGTTGGCGGGCCAGGGCTTGCACTTGATGGCTACAAAGGGCCACCACCTGAGCGCTTACAGTGCAGCGCGTCATGGCGTGAGCAAGCCCAGTACGGCCAATAGACGGTTAAGCGTCTTCAAGCGGTTTTTCAGATGGGCCTTGCGCGAGTGCTTGCTCAGTGCAGACCCCACCTTGCAACTGCAAGCAGCCAAGCAAGGCCCGCGCTTGCCTAAAACCCTGACAGAGGCGCAAGTGGACGCCTTGCTGGCAGCGCCCAACACCGAAACCGCTTTGGGCCTGCGCGACCGTGCGATGTTGGAGCTGATGTACGCCAGCGGCCTGCGCGTCAGCGAGCTGGTAGACATCAAAGTGTTTCAACTGAGCAGCTCTGAGCAGGTGTTGAAGGTCATGGGCAAAGGCAGCAAAGAGCGCTTGGTACCTTTTGGCATGGCCGCCCACCATTGGATAGGCGCGTATTTGGCCGGTGCACGCGGTGAGCTGCTTCAAGGTCAGCAAAGTGACGACTTGTTTGTGACCCGTCTGGGCCGCGGCATGAGTCGGGTGATGTTCTGGAACCTGGTGAAAAAATACGCCGCCCTGGCCGGCATTCACAGCGCGTTGTCACCACACACACTGCGCCACGCCTTTGCGACGCACTTGCTAAACCACGGCGCGGACCTGCGCGCCGTGCAGTTGCTGTTGGGGCATGCTGATATATCCACCACCACCATTTACACCCACGTAGCGCGTGAACGCTTGCGTCAGCTGCATGCGGTGCACCACCCGCGTGGTGGTGCCTGAGTGTATTGAGCGTTGCCAGTGCAGCAACGCCGGGCACAGCGCCACCGTGGACACCAGATCAGGCCAGCAGGTAGGCCAGCTCTGCCTCATTGAAGCCCGCAGCACGTCTGGCTTCGTTGTTGAAGGGCGGCTTCAGTTTGGGCGCGTCAAAACGCGCGACCAGTTCGCCGTAATAGGCTACTTGGTCGCGTTGTTGTGCTTTGCACAAGTGTTTGTACCAGTGGTTGCCAATAGCGACGTGGCCCACTTCTTCTCGCACAATAACGTCCAGTATGGCGACTGTTTGAAGCGCGTCGGGTGTGCCCACTTTGCGCAGTTTGTCCTGGATCAGTGGGGTGGCGTCCAAGCCTCTGGCCTCCAGGGTGCGGGGTACCAAGGCCATGCGTGCGGTGATGTCGTGGGCTGTCTTTTCGCACATGGCCCATAGGCCATCGTGGGCATCAAAGCTGCCGTATTGCCATGGCTGCTCTGGTTGCAGACCTTTGAGGTGGGTTTGCAGCATGTCAAAGTGGGTGGACTCTTCATAAGCCACGCGCAGCCAGTCCAGGTAAAACTGTGTTGGCATGCCGCTGTAGCGCCATACCGCATCAAGGGCCAGGTTGATGGCGTTGAACTCAATGTGGCAAATTGCGTGTACCAAGGCCGCGCGCCCTAGTAATGTGTGTACCGATCGTGTGGGCACTTGCCCGGGGTGTACCAGCGCGGGGCGCTCTGGGCGACCGGGCAGTGGCGTGTCGCAAGTCAGTGTTTGTTGCACTGTCGCATGCGTCCAGTCATAGGTTTGCGCGCATTGCCATAATGCAGCCACGGCCTCGATTTTGGCTGCGGGTTGGTCTAGTTGCAAGGCGCTTAACGCCAGCTCGCGAGGGTTTGGGCTAGGCTGCATGGCTTTGATTGTAATAAGCCAGCCCAGCGCAATACCGCAGCACAACCTACCAGGAGTTCGCCATGGCGATTTATCAGCTAGACAACGACATACCCAATATTGACCCCAGCGCCTGGGTGGCTGAGGGCGCTCAGGTCATGGGCAACGTCACCATGAAAGCCAACGCCAGCGTGTGGTTTGGCGCGGTGGTGCGGGGTGACACCTCCTCCATTCACATTGGTGAAAACAGCAATATCCAAGACGCCAGCGTGTTGCACGCCGACGTAGGCATGCCCTTGCATATTGGTGACAACGTCACTGTTGGTCACCAGGTGATGTTGCACGGTTGCACCGTGGGCGACGGCTCGCTGATTGGTATCGGCGCTGTGGTACTCAATGGCGCCACGATCGGTAAAGGTTGCTTGGTGGGCGCAGGCTCATTGGTGACTGAGGGTAAAACGTTTCCCGACGGCAGCATGATTTTGGGTAGTCCAGCCAAGGTGGTCAAACAACTCACTCCCGAGCAAATGGATGGCTTGATGCAAAGCGCCAAACACTACGTGGACAACGCCAGGCGCTTTCAAGCAGGCTTAAAGCGCCTGGATTGAACGCGGCTTTGCTGCCGTGGTTCTGCAGCAGGGTGGCCCTGCGGTAATCTCATGTGGCATTGGCGGTCTGGTTGCCGGGTTTTTGCTGGTACCGTACCAAGCGCCGTGCTTGTCACCGCCTTTGCCTAGAAACGCACCATGAACGACTGTGCCCAAGCGCTGAAAGCGTCTGGTGGTGACTCGTGAGAAAATAGCCTATTCAATTATTCGCCCCGTGTTGGGGCTTTTCTTTTGATGCGCCAGGCGCTGGGAATACGTTTTGTCCGAGTTACATAAGTTCATTTTTGAAGGTCTGCCCGTGCGTGGTGCCATTGTGGTGCTGGACGACGCGTGGCAAGACATGTTGTCCAAGCGCAGCGAGGCAGGCGCTTACCCCGAGCCTGTACAAAATTTGCTGGGCGAGATGGCTGCAGCCGCTGTGCTGATGCAAGCCAATATCAAGTTCAACGGCGCGTTGGTGTTGCAAGTGCAAGGCGATGGTCCATTGAAAATGGCCGTGGCAGAGGTGCAGTCAGACTTTGCGGTGCGGGCCACGGCTACGCTGCGGGGTGAGTTGGTGGCCAACGCCACACTCAGCGACATGGTGAACGTGAACAACGAGGGCCGCTGCGCCATTACGCTAGACCCCAAAGACCGTTTACCAGGCCAGCAGGCTTACCAGGGCATAGTGCCGCTGTTTGATGACAATGGTCAAAAAATCAACCAGCTCAGCGAGGTTCTGCAGCATTACATGTTGCAAAGTGAGCAGCTCGATACGTGCCTGGTGCTGGCCGCCAATGGCGAGCGTGCTGCGGGCTTGCTGATACAACGTTTGCCATTGGCTGGAGAAGGCAACCTCGCCGGCCAGGCCCAATCAAACGAAGACGGCATTGGCAAGAGCGAAGACTACAACCGCATTGCCACGTTGGCGTCCAGCCTCAAGCCTGAGGAGCTGCTAAGCCTGGATGTGGAAACAATGTTGCACCGTTTGTTTTGGGAAGAGCCCATTGCCCGCTTTATTGCGCCGCAAGGCGTTGACCGCCCGCGCTTTCAGTGCAGCTGTTCAAAAGAGCGCGTCAGCAACATGCTGCGCTCGCTGGGTGCCGAGGAGGTGCAAAGCATTATTGCTGAACGTGGCGACGTGGAAGTGGGCTGCGAGTTTTGTGGTGCCATGTACCGCTTTGACCCTGTAGACAGTGCGCAACTTTTTACAGATGCCAGCGCCACACCACCGGATGCCTTGCAGTGATGGCCAGCAACACGGCAGTGGTGTTTGACTTTGGTGGCGTGGTTTTTCACTGGCAGCCAGCGCAGTTGTTGCAGCAAGTTGTGCCTCACCTTGCGCCCAATGAAGCGAGCGCACTGGCACTGAAAGACGCTATTTTTCAGGGTCTAACGCTCACCAGTGACTGGGCACTGTTTGACCAAGGCTACATTGAGCCCGACGCATTGGCGCAGCGTATTGCCGCACGTACTGGTCTTGCCAAGGCAGATGTGGCTGCTGTTATTGCGGCCATACCCGAGCATTTGACGGCCAAGCGCGATACGGTAGCGCTCATAGAGCAGTTGGCTGCGCAAGGTGTGCCGCTGTTCTTTTTGTCGAACATGCCTGCGCCCTATGCGCGTTACTTGCAAACAAGGCACGCCTTCTTGAAACACTTCAAAGCGGGTGTGTTTTCTGCAGACGTGGGCTGCAGCAAACCAGATCCACGCATATACCAGCTGGCGCTGGCGGCTACGGGACTGCAGGCTTGTGACCTGGTGTTTGTAGACGACCTGACCGACAACATAGACGTGGCCAAAAGCCTGGGCTGGCGTGGTGTGGTGTTTGACCATGCGGCGCAGTGCGCGACGGAGTTGGCCCCGTTGCTGGCTTAAAACAGGCCTTTGAACAAGCGCCGCTCGCAGTCGGGGTCGCTGCAGTCTTCACAGCCCCAGGCATGAAAGTTAAGCGCTGCGCCAGGGCCAACTTTGGTGTGGCCAGCGTCTGCGCGTTGATGAGCCGCAAACGCTGCGGTGATGGCTTGCCACGCGTTGTTGTGGCGCAGTGCACCTTGACCGTAGACCACTTGAAACGAAATGCTGCGTTGCTGCAAAGCGTCTCGCAGCAATCGGTCAACGCCAAGCTGCGCTGCTTGGCCATCGCGCTGCAGGCCGTCTGCTTGCCACGGCAGGTCTAAACCCATTAGCAACACCAGCTGGGGCGCAGGCTGCGCGGCAAATGCCATGTCCCACAGGCTGTTGTCGTTGAAGTAGTAAGCGCTGTAAGCGGCCGTCATTGCCGCATGTGTGTCCAGCAGCAGCAAACGCTGCTCGTTGGGCGCAGCAAGCGCTGCCAGTTGGCTGTGGGTTTGTTGGGCCGCTTCGGTTTGCACGTTGGCAATACTTGTTTGCTCATGCGCCTGTGGTGTGCGTTGGTGTGTGTCTACCCAAGCGCGTAAATGCTCATCAACGGTATGGCAGATGAACCCGGTACAGGCCGCTGTTGCGCGCAGCGCTTGCACCAACTGGCTTTTGCCGGTGCTTTCGGCCCCTACAACAGCTACGGTAAACACACCGTGTGCACTGGCCTGCGGTGATGCAGTCAAGGGCTGGTGGTTTGCGCAGCGCTGGGCGCAGGTTTGGCGTATTGCACAAAGATCTCGTTGGCCTTGACCATGCCCAGCTCTTGGCGGGCATAGGCCTCTACGACCTCCAGGCCTTCTTGCAGATCGCGCACTTCGCTTGCCAGCTGCTCGTTGGCCAAGCGCATGGCAGCATTGTCCGCCTCAAGCTGCTCCAGTTTGGCCTTTAGCGCATCTACAGACGGCACGCTACCCCGCCCAAACCACAGCTGTGCTTGCAATGCCAAAAGCAGCGCCAATAACGCCGCTGGAACAATGTAAGGACGCACAGCCATGATGTTGGTGCCTGGAAAGGGTTAGCGGTGATCAGCGCAGGTTGTAAAACGCGGCGCGGCCTGGGTACTCGGCCACATCGCCCAGGTCTTCTTCTATGCGCAGCAGCTGGTTGTACTTGGCCATACGGTCACTGCGGCTGAGTGAGCCGGTTTTGATTTGGCCCGCGTTGGTGCCCACAGCAATGTCCGCAATGGTGGAGTCTTCAGTCTCGCCAGAACGGTGGCTGATAACGGCGGTGTAGCCTGCACGCTTGGCCATTTCAATGGCGGCGAAGGTCTCGGTGAGCGTACCAATCTGGTTGATCTTGATGAGGATTGAGTTGCCAATGCCTTTGTCAATGCCTTCTTTCAAAATCTTGGTGTTGGTGACAAACAGGTCGTCGCCTACCAGTTGCACTTTGGCTTTGAGGCGGTCGCTCAATATTTTCCAGCCGTCCCAATCGCCTTCAGCCATGCCGTCTTCGATGCTGATGATGGGGAATTTCTCTACCCAGGTGGCCAGCATATCTGTCCACTCCTGAGCGCTCAGTTTGAGACCTTCGCCGTCCAGGCAGTACTGACCGTCTTTGTAGAATTCGCTGGCTGCGCAGTCCAGGCCCAGCGCAATTTGCTCACCTGGTGTGTAACCGGCCGCGTGAATGGCATCCAAGATCAACTGGATAGCCGCTTCGTGACTTTCGACGTTGGGGGCAAAGCCGCCTTCGTCGCCAACGGCTACGCTCATACCTTTGTCGTGCAATATGCTCTTGAGCGCGTGAAAGACCTCTGCGCCCCAACGCAAGGCTTCGCGGAAGGTGGGCGCGCCCACCGGAATAATCATCAGTTCTTGCAAGTCCAGGTTGTTGTTGGCATGTGCACCGCCATTGACCACGTTCATCATGGGCACAGGCAATTGCATGCCGCTCATGCCGCCAAAGTAGCGGTAAAGGGGTAGGCCAGCTTCTTCAGCCGCAGCGCGTGCCACAGCCATGGACACAGCCAGTGTGGCATTGGCGCCTAGACGGCTTTTGTTGTCTGTGCCGTCCAGGTCGATCAGCGTTTTGTCCAGAAAGGCTTGCTCAGAAGCGTCCAGACCAATAACGGCCTCAGAGATCTCGGTGTTGATGTGGTCTACCGCTTTGAGTACGCCTTTGCCCAAGTAGCGGCTTTTGTCGCCGTCGCGCAGCTCAATGGCCTCGCGCACACCTGTAGACGCGCCTGATGGCACAGCCGCACGACCCATTACGCCAGACTCCAGCAAGACGTCACATTCAACGGTGGGGTTGCCACGGCTGTCTAAAATTTCGCGGGCAACAATATCAACAATGGCGCTCATACAAATCCTTACAAATGAGGGGAAAGCTAAAAACGGGGGGCGACTTCTTTAGTTGAAGTCGTTTTCTAAAAAGGGTGAGGCTTTGGTGACCTTGTCCAAGGCTACCAAGGTTTGCAACAAGGCCCGCATGTGCTTGAGCGGCACAGCATTGGGGCCGTCGCTCATGGCCACGGCGGGGTTGGGGTGCGTCTCCATAAACAAACCGGCAACGCCTACAGCCACTGCAGCGCGCGACAACACGGGCACCATTTCGCGCATGCCGCCGCTGCTGGTGCCCTGGCCGCCTGGCAGCTGCACACTGTGCGTGGCGTCAAACACCACAGGCGCGCCGGTTTCCCGCATGATGGACAAGCTGCGCATGTCAGACACCAGGTTGTTGTAGCCAAAGCTGGCACCACGCTCGCAGGCCATGAAGTTATCGGCTTCAAGACCAGCCTCTGTGGCGGCAGCGCGCGCTTTGTCTATGACGTTTTTCATGTCATGCGGCGCTAAAAACTGGCCTTTTTTGATGTTGACCGGCTTACCGCTTTGCGCCACGGCGCGAATAAAGTCGGTTTGGCGGCACAAAAAAGCAGGTGTTTGCAACACATCCACCACGCTGGCAACGTCTGCAATTTGACCAATGTCGTGTACGTCTGTGAGCACGGGCACGCCCAGCTCTTTTTTGACTTTGGCCAAAATGGCCAGGCCCGCATCAATGCCTGGACCCCTAAAGGTAGAGCCGCTGGAGCGGTTGGCTTTGTCAAAGCTGCTTTTGAAGATAAACGGAATGCCCAGTTCGTCGGCTATTTCTTTGAGCGTGCCGGCAGTGTCCATTTGCAGTTGCTCGGACTCGATCACGCAGGGGCCCGCAATCAGGAAAAACGGCTTGTCCAAGCCGGCTTCAAAGTGACACAGTTTCATGATGCAACCTTTGCCTTATCGGCAGACTTGTTTGTAATGGCGGCCTTGATAAAAGCGTTGAACAAGGGGTGGCCGTCCCAAGGTGTGGATTTGAACTCAGGGTGGAACTGTACGCCTACATACCAGGGATGGACGCTGCTGGGCAGTTCGACAATTTCGGTGAGTTGCTCGCGTTGTGTCAGCGCTGAAATTACCAAGCCTGCATCGCGCAATGTGTCCAGGTAGTTCACATTGGCCTCGTAGCGGTGGCGATGGCGTTCGGTCACCACATCGCCATAAATGCCGTGTGCCAAGGTGCCGGGTGTCACGTCCGAGCTTTGCGCGCCCAGACGCATGGTGCCGCCCAGGTCTGACTTGGCGTTGCGCTTTTGAATAGAGCCGTCGGCATCCAGCCATTCGTCTATCAGTGCGATCACAGGCGTTTTGGTGGCAGGGTCAAACTCTGTGGAGTTGGCGTCTTTCAGGCCTGCGACGTGGCGGGCAAACTCAATGGTGGCTACTTGCATGCCCAAGCAAATGCCGAGATAGGGCACTTGACCTTCGCGGGCAAATCTGGCGGTGCAAATCTTGCCTTCAACGCCGCGCGAGCCAAAGCCGCCAGGTACCAGAATGGCATCAAAGGCCTCCAGCTGTTTGACGTTGCCTGCGGTAATGTTCTCTGAGTCAACATAGGAGATGTTGACTTTGTGGTGGTTTTTGAGACCAGCGTGGCGCAGCGCCTCGTTGACCGACTTGTAGCTGTCCGACAAGTCAACGTATTTGCCGACCATGGCGATGTTGACTTCGCCTTGTGGGTTGGCCACTTCAGCCACCAGGCTGTCCCAACGGCTGAGGTTGGCAGGTGGTGTGTTGAGGCGCAGCTTGTCACAAATGAGGCCGTCCAGGCCTTGCTCGTGCAGCACGCGCGGTACTTTGTAAATGGTGTCCACGTCTGGCATGGAAATGACACCCCACTCGGCCACGTTGGTAAACAGCGAAATTTTCTCGCGCTCTTCTTCTGGAATGTTGCGGTCTGCGCGGCACAGCAAGGCGTCTGGCTGGATACCGATTTCGCGCATTTTTTGCACAGTGTGCTGTGTGGGCTTGGTTTTCAGTTCGCCAGCCGTTGGAATCCAGGGCAGGTAAGTGAGGTGCACAAACGCTGCCATGTTGGGGCCCATGCGCAGGCTGAGCTGTCGCACGGCCTCTAAAAACGGCAGTGATTCAATGTCACCTACGGTGCCGCCAATTTCAACAATGGCCACGTCAACAGCGTCTGGCGTGCCCACACCTGCGCCGCGCTTGACAAAGTCTTGAATCTCGTTGGTCACGTGTGGAATGACCTGCACGGTTTTGCCCAAATAGTCGCCGCGGCGTTCTTTTTCGAGAACACTCTTGTAAATTTGGCCGGTTGTGAAGTTATTGGCCTTTTTCATGCGCGTTTCAATGAAGCGCTCGTAGTGGCCTAAGTCTAAGTCGGTCTCTGCGCCATCGTCGGTCACAAACACCTCTCCGTGCTGAAACGGCGACATGGTGCCGGGGTCAACGTTGAGATACGGGTCTAGCTTGATGAGGGTAACTTTGAGGCCGCGAGACTCTAAAAGTGCGGCCAATGATGCAGAAGCGATGCCCTTACCCAATGAGGACACCACACCGCCAGTAACGAAGACGAATTTGGTCATGTCAGGAGCGAGTGTTGAGTTCTCGCGGCTGGTGGAAATTCCAATTATAAAGGCGGCTTTTTGCTGGCTGTGGCCTGTGTGCCTCGTCATAGGCTAAATTACTGCCATGTCTACCCCAAACACCACACCGCAGGCCCACGAGGCCGCCCCCGTTACCGTACCCAGTGCCAACCATTTGATGGGCAAGCACATTGTGCTGGGCATGAGTGGTGGCATTGCCTGTTACAAGGGGGCTGAGTTGTGCCGCGCCCTGGTCAAAGCTGGCGCCACCGTGCAAGTGGTGATGACAGCAGCGGCCACCGAATTTATGACAGCAGTGACCATGCAGGCCCTGAGCGCACGCCCTGTGTTTACCAGCCAGTGGGACAGCCGCGAGGCGGGCGGTGTCGATAACAACATGGCGCACATCAACCTCAGCCGAGAAGCCGACGCCATTGTGGTGGCTCCGGCCAGCGCCGACTTCATGGCCAAGTTGCTGCACGGGCGCGCCGATGACTTGCTAAGCCTGATGTGCTTGGCCAGGCCTGTGGCCACTGTGCCACTGATTGTGGCCCCGGCCATGAACCGCGAAATGTGGCAACACCCTGCCACGCAGCGCAATATGGCCCAGCTCAAGGCGGATGGTACTCACGTGCTGGATGTGGGCGTTGGCGAGCAGGCCTGTGGCGAGGTGGGTGATGGGCGCATGCTGGAGCCACACGAGTTGTTGGCTGAGTTGCAAGCGTTTTTCACGCCAAAGGTATTGACTGGCAAGCGCGTGTGCATCACAGCAGGCCCCACCTACGAGGCCATAGACCCGGTGCGCGGCATCACAAACCGCTCCAGCGGTAAGATGGGTTTTGCCCTGGCCCAGGCCTGTGCCGACGCTGGCGCGCAGGTGTGTGTGGTAGCTGGCCTGTGGCCTTGCCAACGCCAAGAGGCGTGACACGCGTTGATGTGCAAAGCGCCAAAGAGATGTTGGCTGCAACGCAGCTGCAAACGACTACGAGCGATGTGCTGATAGCCTGTGCGGCCGTCGCGGACTGGGCACCCGCAACTGCGGCCCAGCAAAAGCTCAAAAAAGACGGCACGGGCGACGTGCCTGCACTGTCATTTGTGGACAATCCCGACATATTGGCCACCATCGCGGCCAGTGATAGGGCGTTGGCAGGTGACTTGTACTGTGTAGGCTTTGCCGCTGAAAGCCACGACTTGCTGGCCCACGCCACGGCCAAGCGCCAGCGCAAAGGCGTGCCCATGCTGGTGGGCAACATAGGCCCCGAGACCTTTGGCCTTGACGACAATGCGTTACTGCTGGTGACCGAGCAAGCGCCTGTCGCCACGCAACGCGCCGACAAACTCAGCTTGGCCCATTGGTTGGTGCAGCGCATCGCGCAGCAAATGGGGTGACTGAGCAGCGCGGCATTGACGCGCTTAACGTGGCACAGCGCGGCGCACAAGAGGCCGCTTTATACCTGTACAAATCAGAAAGGCTGCGCGGTGGCCCAGCGGTACAGGTGCACCATTCCAAGCCCAGCCACGCCTGAGGGTTTGGCGGGTCATGCCAACCCCAGCCAACACCGTGACATGGCTGGGGCGCATGGGCGCTAGGGGGCAATCACTTTGAGCTGGGTCACGGATTGCTGATGGCTTTGCACGTCTTGCGCCAAAAAGTGCATGGGCTTTTTGCCATAGCTTAGATACATGTCAAGCTGGTCAAGCGCGTGGGGGCTGGGCTGACCTTTTGAGGCAATAAAGCCACTTTGACCCGGGGCCACGGCGTCCCAGCCTTGGACGCCGGCGGCATTAAACACCAACAAATTGTTTTCGGTGCCCCGGTTGGCAAAGGGGCGGCTAATCGCCTCGCTGGGTAAGGCCTGGGGCACACCAAAAAAGTTTTTGTCACTAAAGGTCACGTCCACCATGGGGGTGCGCCAGTTGGATAGCCCCGAGCCGTGCTTGTCTACCAAGGTTTGGTAGGCCTGTTGCAGGGCCTTGGTCGCCACATCGCGTGGGTCACGTCCGCCCAGGGCATCGACGGTTTGAGTTACGCCAGCTTTTGTGCCCAGCAGCGCCTCGTACAACACCTTCACCCCCGCTGGGAAGTTAACCGAGGCTGGGTTGCGCGCGCCGCCATCGGACCAGTAACCGGCACCGGCGTAGCGCGCGCGGTAGGGTTCTGGAATGAGTGGCAGCAGCGTGTCTTGTAGCATAGCGTGCAGCCAGGCGCCCACGATCACGCTGCCAGGCGTGGTGGCCTCAAAGCCGTTGGTTGCCACGCGGTTGTGGCCGTCCCAGTCTTTGATCAGGGCCATCATGGCGTGCACCGGGCTTTGCGCCGGCAGGCGTTGGGCAGCCTCGCGCATCAGGGGCAAGAATAACCGGGCGTTTAGATCAACCGAGCTGGTCTCTTGCACCAGGTTCCACATATCGTCGGCGGTCAGTGTGGGCTTGGCCTCCAAGCGTTGGGTGATTTCGTCCACCCGGTCGGCGCTGCCCCACAGAATGCTGTAGTGGTCGGTGGCCGGGTAGTTGGCCTGTGGCGAGTTGTTCCAGTTGGCAATATAGCCTTGGGCGGGGTTGTACACATGGGGGTTGGTGCTGGTGGGCAGGTTGCCTTTCCAGTCCCATTCACCGGTGCCCGGCACCGGTAGGCGCGGGTCGTGGCCCGCTGCGCGCGCGGGGTAGGCGCCGGTGTGGTAGTAACCAATGTTGCCGTCGCGGTCGGCGTAGTACCAGTTGATGGTTAAAGCGTGCTGTTGCGCCCAGCTTTGCCATTGCGACCAATTGTTGGCTTGGGTGGAGCGGGTCCACGCCATAAGGGATTGCAGCTCCTTGCCGTGCCACGCCCGCGCTTTGGCGTATGCCACGTGGGCTTGGGTATCGGACTGCACCACGATGCCGTGCACCGTGCGCGATACCGCCAAACTCAGTGGCTGGGCTTGACCCTTTACGCGGATGCGATCGACGCGGGTTTGCATGGTGTGCCACGCATTCTTGTAGCGGTACCGTTTGCTGTCTGTGGGGTGCAGTTGCTCGGCAAAAATATCCACACCGTCGCCCACACCCGCCGTGGCGCCCCAACCGATGCGATCGTTGTGGCCGAACAAGATCGTGGGATAGGCAAATGGGGTGTTGCCAACCACGTTGAAGCCGCCACCGTGCAGCCCCACCTCGTAGACATACGCGGGGTTAAACCAATTGAACTGCGGCCCGTTCAGCAACACCGCGTTGGCACCGTTGGCTTTGGCTTTGCCAACGGCCCAGAAGTTGCTGGTGGTGATGTTGTGCACCGGTGCTTGGGCCAATGCCACTTGCGGTGAAACCGCAGCCTTGGGCAGCGGTTGCGTCGTGGCGATCTGGGTGGGTTGGTAGCGTCCGTTGGCCAGTGGCACGGTGGTGGGGGCGTTGGCGTTGGTGCGCCACTTGATTTGATCAAACAAGGCCGCGCCTTTGGATGGGCCGTGCTGCTGAATTAACGCTTGACGCAGGCCAAGGTTAAAGATTTCGCTGTTGGCGTCGCTGTAGCGGTTGGCCATGGTGCCTACAAACACCATGGCCACGTCAAAATCTGTCCAGCGCGAGGGCTTAAAGCCAAAGTCCTTGAACTGTTTAGGCATGCGTTGGCTGGGGTTGGCGCGCACCTGTTTGATCCAGGCATTCATACCGTCGGCGTAGCCACGCAAAATGGCACGGTCGTCGGCTGATAACAACTCAATTTGGTCTTTGATGTCTTGCGGCCAGTAGTTGGCGCGCACGCTTTGGTCGTGTTTTAGGTAGTCTTGACCCAGCACCTCCGCCACCGTACCTTGGGTGCTGCGCTTGGTCATTTCCATTTGAAAGAGCCGGTCTTGTGCCACCGCGTAGCCGTAGCCGTAAAACACACCGTAGGTGGTTTGGGCATAGATATGTGGCACGCCGTAGTCGTCACGGCGAATGGTGACTTGATCGGTGGTTCCAGCCGCGACCGAGGCGGTGGCGGCGGCCATGCCAAGCCACGATGTGATGACGCGGCCAAGCCGCGCGCTGAACAAACGCTTCATGATGTGATTCACTCCCTTTGTTGTCGGATAAGCTTGGTGGGTTTTATTTGGCCCTGTCGCATCAGGGCTTGAGGCTAGAGTTGGCGCACCGGCTGCGCCGGCGCAAACTCACGCTCCACCGCCATGGCCAACGCGAGTAAGGCGTCGTCGGTTTGGGCTGGTGCATCAAGCTCTAGCCCCACGGGCAGGCCGCTGGCCTGGCCCACTGGCAATGAGATACCGCACAGTCCGGCGACGCTGCCGGGGTCGGTGTGGCGTATGTAGGTAGCAAAGGTAGGCACTTGTTGGCCAAGCAGCATGACGGTGTCGTCTTGTCCTATGGTCGCAGCAGGTAGAGGCGTGGTGGGAAACACCAGTGCGCGCACGTTGGCGGCGGCGTAGGTGTGGGCGTAAATGCTTTGCAAACGCTGTCGCGCGGCCAAGGCCTTGCTGTAAGCCGCGTAAGGCACTGCACCGCTGCCCAATAGAGGTTTGCAAGCTGCGGCCACGTCGGGGCTTTCAATGGCCGCAATGACGTCGGCAACGGTGAGGTTGTAGCCTGCGCGTTGCAAGTAGCGCCCCAGATCCAGCACGAATTCATAAAACACAATCGGAAAGCTTGCCGCTTGATTGGTTGTGGCCAAATCGGGCAGGTCAACCTCTACCCACTTCACGCCTGCGCGCGCCAGGGTTTCCACGGCTTGCTGCGCCACACGTTCGGTACCTGGGTCAAGGTTTTGCCAAAAGGCTTGCTTGGGCAGACCCAAGCGCACCCCTTGCAGGCTGCCCAGTGGCGCCACCGGCCGTGGCCGGTCTGCCATGACTGCATCGGCCGTAACCAGGTGCGCAGCGCTGAGTGCCAGCGGGCCGGGTACGTCTCGGGTGCTTGAAATAGGCACTATGCCTCTAGCCGGGTAGCGTCCCAGTGACGGGCGAAAGCCGGCCACACCGCACAACGACGCTGGCACTCGTACCGAGCCACCGGTGTCGGTGCCAATGGCCAATGGCACCAAGCCAGCGGCCACGGCCGCGCCACAGCCGCCGCTGCTGCCGCCAGGAATGCGCGCGGGGTCGTGTGGGTTGTGCACCGCGCCATTAACGGCGTTGTTGCTGGTGATGCCAAAAGCCAGCTCGTGCATGCCAAGTTTGCCGCTGATCAGGGCGCCGGCGCGGCGCAGGCGTTGCACCAGTGGGGCGTCTTCTCGGGGTATACGGTTTTGCAGGGCTCGCGTGCCGGCCCCGCAAGGCAGGCCAGCCACGTCGATGTTGTCTTTAAGGGCCACCACGGTGCCGTATAAAGGCATGACTTCTCCGGCACGCTCGCGCTGCGCCAACGCTTGGGCTTGTTGGTGCAAGCCCGCGGCGTCGAGTGTGACGTAGGCATTGAGCGCCTGGGCCGCCTTCGCGCGTGCAATGGCCTGATTGACCGCCTGGGTTAGCGTGTTGGCCGACGGGTTGCCGCTGACCGGCGTGGTGGCCGATATCGGTAGGTGCTTGGACAGCGCCGCTGCGGCGCCTGCGTGCAACAGCACTCGTTTGGTGACTTTCATCGTGGACTCCTTTGTGCTCAGTGGATTGCAAAATTCACGCCGTTAACCAGCCAACCTTTGGTCCACACGTTCATGGCGTGGATGCGGGCGTTGGGTCCGTAGTCATCGAGGTTGATGGTGATGGACTCGGTCTGTTGGAAAAGACGTTTATGCCCAAATGTTTGATGGCTTCCATCGCGGTACGTGAACGTAAGCGAGGACAAGGAGGGTTCTGGTTCTTTTCCTCCGGTGTACATGCCAAAAACCGCGACGATTGACTGGAGGTTATCGAGGCTGATGTTGGGGTATACCCCGCCGCCGTTGCCACCGACTGCGTCGGTGGCGTCAAAGCCGAGCTTGTCAATGGCCTCTCCAGATTGCACGTAAAGCGAACGGGGCGCCGTGGCTTCTAGGGGCGTGCGTGTGCCAACGGTAAAACCTATGAATGGCGAGTTACCGTAGGTAATGGCCTTGGGAGCGCTATCGAGTACCTGTGACAGCATGGCCGCGTTGCATGGCGCGGTGGTGCCAAGGCGCATCACAGCGGCTTCTTTGGTGATGGCCGTCATGGCGTTGATCGCGGATTGCATCGCCCCTTCAACCCAGCCGCCGTAGTTGCTCACGGAGCAGCCAGTGAAGTACAGCTTTTTCATGCTCGGATGGACCTGACTGCCCTTAACTGAGGCTTTGTCCCACAGCGTGCTGTTGATCGACGCGCTGGAGACGGTTTGAAAGGATTGCGTTAGAAAGGCCCCGCAGCCAACGTTATCGAGCTTAAAGCCCGTCCAAACATAAGGCACGTGGTTCCAGTACACGATAGAGAAGTAGCCTTCGTCGGATGAGCTGCCTGGTAGGTAAGAGATGAAGTTAAAGGTGTGCCCAAACAAGGGGTTACCCACAACCTCGGCGCTGACGCGCGCCTGTTCATAGCGCGGCGCATAGGCCTGCAGTACCGCGGTGGCCACGCCGTTGGCCTCGGTGCGTTGGCCGTGGTAGAAACCGGTGGTGCTAAGGCTTTGGTGTACGGCGTTGTCACGCGCCAGCACCTTGTCATAAATGGCCTGTGCGTTGTCTTGCCACGCGTAGTGCAATGCAGCGGTATAGGTTTGTGTGGCAAACGCCGAGCCTGACAGCGGCAGCATATAGCTCACGCCAATGGGGCTGTTGGCGCTTGGCGATAACGCGCCAAAGGCGGAGCGAATGCGTTTGTCGAATGGGGTTTGGGTATCCAGCGAAGCGTAGGCGGTCAGTGGTCCGTTGCCCTGCGCATTACGCGTAGGCCCGGCAACCGTTTGAAATATCTTGACTGCGCCGATGCCGATTTGTGCTTCAAGGTCGCGTTTGATATCGCTTTCAAAGGCGGTGTGCTGGGTGTCGTAAAGAGGGAAAATCGCCTGTGGCACCAAGCTGGCAAAGTTGGGCACCCGGGCCGCCGCTGCTTGGCTGCCTTGCAGCAAGCGTTGCGCGGCTTTATGGCTCATGGAGAGCACCAAAAAGTCGGCGCGATTGCCTATGCCGGGTGTGCCAGGGGCGGTGTCCACCAGAGGCACGTACTGGTCGGCCCGAGTGCTGTAGGCGATGCCCGCCACCGGGGTGTTGTAGTAGATGTGTACCCCGTGGCTTTGCGCGGTGGTGGCGAGTTGTTGCGCGAACTCGTATTGGCGTGGATTGGCAAACTCGGCGCTGTAGTCCCAAATAGTCAGGCGCATCATCTCCAGCGCGCAAACCTGAAAAAGCGGGGCAAAGCCGCCGGTGCCAAAGCCAATATAACCAATGATTTCAATGTCGTCGTTGCTGTAGCCGCCGCGTACCGAGAGAAAGTCGCGGTAACTTAAATGGCCGATGTCGTGGATGGCGGCTTGCCAAAAGGCTTTGATACGGTCTTGGGTGGTGGCAGATGGTGGTTGTTTAACCAAGTCTCTGATCACGGCAGCGGTGTCGGCAACGCCGGGTGGGTGGTACTGAATGAAACTCTCGATGTGGCGTTGGGCCAGTGAGGCATAAGGCTCAGGGATATTGACGCTGACGCCTTGGGTGTGCCACACCCCGGCTAAGACATCGCTGGTTTTGCCGTTGCCACGAAACAGCGTGGGCACTCTGCCTGGGTTGGGAAAGGCAGTAAAGGTTTCGCTGCCGGTTAGACCCAAGATTTTCTTTTGATAGCTCCAGTACAAATAAGACGTACTGGGAAACCGCATGGCGCCGTATTCCACCAACGATGCCTTGTTGCCGTCGCGCAAGATGGTGGCTTTGAGGCGACCGGCGCCGTTGATGGTTTCGCCAACCACCGGCGCGGGCCCCGCTTCGTAAAGGTTAACCAGCAGCCCCGCTTTGGCCAGTTGCCAAGCCGTGTAAAGGCCGGAGACGCCGCCACCAATCACGGCCACGCGCGGTGCGGGGTGCCCCTTCCAGTCGATGGGGCCACCCGAAGCGGTGAGTGGTGAGCGTTTCAGATCGGTGTCCTCTGTGGCCAGCAACTGGGCGTACTGCACGCCAGGGTTATCGATGAAGTGAAATGCGTTGGCTTCCGCCAAGATGTCGTCGATTGACTGGATGGCCAGACCGGTTTCGGGGTCAACCGCCGGGGTGGTGGTGTCGCGCCGGGTTCGTTGGTCTAGCGACTGTGCGTGCTGATGAAGTGCGTCAAAACTTATGCTCATGATTTCCCCCTTGATTTGTTTTGCTACTAATCGTGTTACATAAATTGGATTCAGTCAATATAAATGAGCTTTAAAGAGCTACAAAACTGTAGTGGGCAGCGTCAAGCGCGCATGACTTCCGCGTTAGCAGCTGCGAGTGACAGCCCATGGACTCAGTTCAAGGCCGGCGATTTGTCGTGCTGCTGGGCGGCCAAACACGCGCCACGCGCCATCAGGTGCGCAGGTTCATCACGACTGAAATGGGCGGCTTGCAAGGCGTCACGAGCCGGCCTAGTGTTTGTGCGCGTGCGCATTTGCCAGCTTCGCCGCCAGTGTCGCGCCTAGGTTGATTGCCTCGTTTTGAAATTTTGTATACAATTTTCTCTGGTCGCAGCGGTGCACGCGTGGATTTGTCATCTACGCCGGTTCGCGACCTCGAATAGGCTCACAGCGCCCGCAGTGGTGAGCTTGATACAACATCGCGACGCGGGCCGTCGTATTCGAGGCAACAGACATGGAAGCGTATTTATTTGACTGGGCCAATTTGCTCATTCGCTGGCTGCACGTCATCACCGCCATTGCATGGGTGGGTTCATCTTTCTACTTTGTCTTTTTAGACAACAACCTCATCAAGCCAGAGTCACCAGACTTGCTAGAAAAAGGTGTGGGTGGTGCCATGTGGGCCGTGCATGGTGGTGGTTTTTACAACCCGCAGAAATACCTCACAGCACCTAAAAAAGTGCACACCCACTTGCACTGGTTTTACTGGGAGAGCTACACCACTTGGCTCACAGGCTTTGCGTTGTTTTGTGTGTCTTACCTGTGGCAAGCGCAAACCTATATGGTGGACCCCAACCTTGTGGCCTGGTCGCAAGGCGAGGCAGTGGTGGTTGCACTGGCCTTCTTATTCGGTTTTTGGTTTGTGTACGACGCGCTGTGTCGCACCGTGGGTGCCAAAGACGGCGGCGACAAGTGGGTGGGCTTGTTTGTATTTGCCGCCATTGTGTTTGCCAGTTGGTTGTCCACGCAGTTGTTTGCTGGGCGCGCCGCGTTCCTGCTAATGGGTGCCATGATTGGCACGGCCATGAGTGCCAACGTGTTTTTCTGGATCATTCCTGGCCAACGCAAAATGGTGAAAGCCATGGGCTTAGGCGAACCGGTTGACCCCATACACGGTAAGCGCGGCAAGCAACGAAGCGTGCACAACACCTACTTCACCTTGCCTGTGCTGTTTGCCATGCTGAGCAATCACTACAGCTTTACTTACACCCACGAGTACAACTGGCTGGTGTTGGTGGTGATGATGACGGCGGGTGCATTGATTCGTCAGTTCTTTGTTATGCGCCATGGCTTTAAGCTGGGCCGTAACGCAAACCCCATGCCTTACGCCTTGGTGGGCGTGGCCTTAATCGTTGGCTTGATTGTGGCCATGGCGCCAGCGCCCAAAGCTGCGCTTTCAGCAGCGCAACAAGCTCAAGCTGAGCTGCCCGTGAGTTATGCCCAAGTCAAAGCTGTGATGGACCAGCGCTGCGTGTTGTGTCACGGCGAAGCCATGCAAATGAAAGGCGTGCGTTTGGACAACGCGTCAGACATTGCCACACATGCCCAGGGTGTTTACCAGCAAGTTGTAGTGACCAGGGCCATGCCCATGAACAATTCAACCGGCATTACTGATGACGAGCGCGAGTTGGTTGGCCGTTGGTTCAAGGCCGGTGCACCAACCGAGTAAGCGCGTTAAGCGTTGGCCAACTGTATAGCCAGTTGGTTGTGACGGGCAATTAGTTTGGGCAAGTTGATGCCCAGCAGTTGTCCGTCTTTTATTTTGACCGTGCCGTTGATCACCAGCGCGTCCACTTGCGCACTGGCGCACAGCATGAGCGCACCCACGGGGTCGTGCACGGCACCGCCGGCCATGGCCAAGGTGTTTAGTTTGTACAAAGCAAGGTCGGCGCACATGCCCACGCGTATCTGACCAATGTCGTGGGATCGGCCCAGTACTTGGGCGCTGCCACGAGTGGCCAGGCGCAAGGCATCGCGTGGCGTCATGTCGCCAGGTCCCAGATCGCAGCCAAAGAAGCTGCGGCCATCGCGTTGCTCTGGTGCTGCCATGGCGCGCCCTACGCGGGCCAACAGCATGGCCTGCCTGGCTTCATTGAGCAGGTGTGCCGCATCATTGCTGGCGCTGCCGTCTACGCCCAAGCCTACGGGCACACCGGCATCTAGCATGCGGCGAATGGGGGCAATGCCAGACGCCAAGCGCATGTTGCTGCAAGGGCAGTGGGCCACGCCGGTTTTGCTGGCGGCAAACAGTGAGATACCGTCGTCGTCTAGTTTGACGCAGTGGGCGTGCCATACGTCAGACCCCAACCAGCCTAGGTCTTGGGCGTATTGCGCGGGTGTGCAATTGAACTTCTCTAGGCTGTAGGCTATGTCATGGTCGTTTTCGGCCAAGTGCGTGTGCAAGCGTGCGCCTAGGCTGCGGGCCAACTCGGCTGAGGTTTTCATGAGGTCGCGGCTCACTGAAAATGGCGAGCAAGGCGCTACGGCCACGTTGACCATGGCTCCAAAGGAGCGATCGTGATACGTCTCAATCAGGCGCTGGGTGTCTTTCAGAATGGCGTCTTCGCGCTCTACCACCTGGTCTGGCGGCAAGCCTCCGGCGCTCTGCCCCACACTCATGCTGCCGCGTGTGGCAACAAAGCGCATGCCCATGGTGTGGGCGGCTTCATGCTGTCGTCCAAGCGCACGCCGTTGGGGTACAGGTACAAGTGGTCTGAGCTGGTGGTGCAGCCAGACAGCATCAACTCTGCCATGGCCACTTGTGTAGAGACTTGCACCATCTCGGGTGTCAAGCCCGCCCAAATGGGGTACAAGCCCTGCAGCCAAGAGAACAACTCTGCGTTTTGCACCTGCGGTATCGCCTTGGTGAGGCTTTGGTACATGTGGTGGTGGGTATTGATCAGTCCTGGCACCACCACGTGTTGGCTGGCGTCGATAACAGTGTCGGCTTGCGCTGGTACATCACAGGATTGGCCTATGTGCGTGATGATGCCGTCTTTTATAAACACGCAGGCGTTGGTCAACTCTGTGTGTTGGTCGTCCATGCAGGCCATGGCTTGGGCGTTGCGTATCAAAAGTGTTGTCATGGTGTTGTGCGCGTATAAAAAACAGACCTAGTTGGTTTTGTGCCAGTACCTTGGCTGGGCATAGGTTTTTTTTAGATGGTCAATAAAGTACCGCACCTTCGCGGTGAGGTGACGCTGTTGCGGGTAAACCGCGAGTATGTCGTAGGCTGGAAGAGCATAGTCGTCTAGCACGGTTACCAGTTCGCCACGCTCAAGCTGGCCTTGAATTTCCCAGGTCGAGCGCCAGCCAAGTCCCAAGCCTTCGCTTACCCAGCGGTGTAGCAACTCACCGTCGTTGCAGTCCATACTGCCCTCTACTTTGATGGTCACAGGCCTGTCATCATGCTGGAAGTACCAGCCACGTTGCTGGCCGCCTTGCAAGTTAAACGCCAGGCAGTTGTGCGCGCTCAGGTCTTTCAGGGTTTTGGGCTTGCCATATTTTTTAAAGTAGCGCGGTGTGCCACACACCACACGCCGGTTGGTGGCCAGCTTGATGGCTACAAAGTTGGGGTCTATTTGCCCACCTATACGTATGCCTACATCGTAGCCTTCTCGCACGACATCGACCACGCGATCAGTTAGGTTGAATGACACTTTGACGTTGGATGAGCTTTGATGAACCGTGAAGCATGAGGTGCCACATGTAAGCGCCCGAACGCGGCAGGCGCAGACACAATGAGGTGGCCACTGGCCTCATAGCGTTTGGCGCTGACACTGGCTTCAGCTTGTGCCCACTCCTGCAGCAAACGCTTGCACTCGTCTAGAAAACTGGTGCCGTGCTCGGTCAATGTGAGGCTGCGCGTAGAGCGCAGTATCAATTGGGTATTGAGACGCTTTTCCAGGGCATCCAGGCGTCTGCCCATCATCACTGGCGTTACACCTGCATGTACGGCAGCTGCAGCAATAGAGCCGTGATCCATGATGCGAACAAAGGCTTCAACCTCTTTAAATTTGTCCATGGCCAACCTCCAAAATCGGATGATTACATATTTTAAGTATGTAATAAAAGTACCAATCTGACTATTCACAAATTATTTATCGACTAATACAGTGCAACACATGGCCTCTGGCAAGGTCGCCAGTGTTTCATCAATGAGTGGATAGAGGAGTTGGAGACATGACAAAAATGACTGCTGCTGAGGCGGCTGTGTGCGTGCTTGAAAAAGAGGGTTTGTTGCAAGCGTTTGGCGTGCCCGGTGCCGCTATCAATCCGTTTTATGCAGCGCTGAAAAAGCGTGCAAGTATCAGCCATGTGCTGGCGCGACATGTCGAGGCTGCATCACATATGGCTGAGGGCTATACCCGGGCCAAGGCGGGCAACATTGGGGTGTGCATTGGCACCTCAGGCCCGGCAGGCACTGACATGATTACAGGTCTGTACTCAGCGCAAGCGGACTCCATTCCAATTTTGTGCATCACTGGTCAGGCACCTAGGGCGCGGCTGTACAAAGAGGACTTTCAGGCGGTGGACATAGAGGCCATTGCCAAGCCGGTTACCAAATGGGCTGTGACGGTACGTGAAAGCGCCTTGGTGCCGCGTGTGTTTCAGCAGGCTTGCAATCTCATGCGATCTGGTCGTCCTGGCCCGGTGTTGATTGACCTGCCGTTTGATGTGCAAATGGGCGAGATTGAATTTGACATCGATACCTACGAGCCGCTTCCGGCCTACAAACCGCAGGCCACACAAAAGCAAATCAGTAAAGTCCTGGACATGCTGGCCGCCAGCGAAAAGCCTTTGTTGGTGGCTGGTGGCGGCATTGTCAATGCTGATGCCAGTGCCTTGTTGCAAGCCTTTGCCGAGGCTGCAGGTGTGCCAGTCATTCCTACGCTGATGGGCTGGGGCACTATTCCTGATGACCACGCGTTGATGGCAGGTATGGTGGGTTTGCAAACAAGTCACCGCTACGGCAACGCATCCATGTTGGCCAGCGACTTTGTGTTGGGCATTGGTAACCGCTGGGCAAACCGTCATACGGGCTCCGTGGATGTGTACAGGGGAAATCGAAAGTTTGTGCACATAGACATCGAACCCACTCAAATTGGTCGCGTGTTTGAGCCCGACTATGGCGTCGTGTCGGATGCAGGCTCTGCGCTTGCGCAATTGATAGATGGCGTTAATCAGCGCAAAGCCGCGGGCCAGTGGCCCAACTTTTCAGATTGGGCCAAGCGTTGCGCCGAGCGCAAACGCACCATGTTGCGCAAGACTCATTACACGGAAGTGCCCATGAAACCCATGCGTGTGTACGAAGAGATGAACGCGGTGTTTGGCAAAGACACCACTTACGTGTCCACCATTGGCTTGAGTCAAATTGCAGCTGCCCAGTTTTTGCATGTATACGGCCCTCGCCGTTGGATCAACTGTGGCCAAGCTGGTCCATTGGGTTGGACCATGCCTGCTGCCCTGGGCGTGGTGGCGGCTGACCCCAGCGCCAACGTCGTGGCCTTGTCTGGCGACTATGACTTTCAGTTCATGTTGGAAGAGTTGGCCGTTGGCGCGCAGTTCAACCTGCCTTATGTGCATGTGTTGGTGAACAACGCCTACCTCGGCCTGATTCGCCAAAGTCAGCGTGGCTTCGATATGGACTACTGTGTGCAACTGGCTTTTGATAACCAAAACATGGATGAAGACAATGCCCAGCGCGGCTATGGCGTAGACCATGTGGCCGTTGTTGAAGGCTTGGGCTGCAAGGCCATACGTGTGACTGACCCAGAAAAAGTACAAAGTGCTTTACGCACGGCGCAAGCAATGGCAAGGGAGCACCGGGTGCCTGTTGTGGTCGAATGCATTTTGGAGCGTGTGACCAATATCGCCATGGGTACAGAGATCAATGCTGTCAATGAGTTTGAGGCCATAGACTGCCGGGCTGCACAAGGCCTAGAAACCGTGGGCCTTCTGGACTGATTGCCAAGCAAACTTATTCAACAAGCCAACTACAAAAAAGGACTGATATGCCCAAAATGACTGCCAACCTGACCATGCTGTTTACAGAGCTGCCATTCATGCAACGCTTTGAAGCAGCCGCCAAGGCTGGTTTTACCAGTGTGGAATTTTTGTTTCCATATGACTTTGACGCGGAAGAGTTGCGCAGCGCCCTGGATGGCAATGGCCTCACGCAAGCGCTGCACAACTTGCCGGCGGGAGACTGGGCTGCTGGCGAGCGCGGTATTGCCTGCCACCCAGAACGCGTGCAAGAGTTTCGCGCGGGTGTACAGCAAGCCATTGAGTACGCCACGACCTTGGGCGTGACGCAAGTGAATTGCTTGGCGGGCATCAAACCTGCGGCCATTGACGACAGCCAGGCATTTGCCACCTTGGTTTCAAATGTGCAATACGCCGCATCTGCGCTGCAGGCCGTGGGCATACGTTTGTTACTAGAGCCAATCAACACCTTTGACATTCCGGGCTTTTTTGTGAATACGACGGCCAAAGGTCTGGCGGTGCTGGACGCAGCCGCCAGCGACAACGCGTTTTTGCAGTACGACATCTACCATGCGCAACGTATGGAGGGTGAGTTGGTGAGCACCATTACCAAACACTTGCCGCGTATTGGCCACATTCAGTTGGCGGATAACCCCGGGCGTCATGAGCCAGGTACGGGTGAAATCAACTACGCCTTTGTTTTTGCGCAGCTGGATGACCTTGGTTACACCGGCTCAGTGGGATGTGAGTACAAGCCCAAAACACAGACTGAAGCCGGCTTGGGTTGGTTACAGCAGTTTGATGTGCAACTTTAAGAATGGGAGTTAAAGGATGACTAAAGGTGGATTGAACATTGGATTTATTGGTCTGGGCATCATGGGCGCTCCTATGGCAGAAAATCTGCAAAAAGCTGGACACCAGTTGTTTGTGTACGGCCGCTCTAAGGTTGCATCTGTGCTGGTGGAAGGTGGTGCAACGGTTTGCGTGAGCAGCGCCGATGTGGCGAAACGGGCCGATATTGTCATCACCATGCTGCCAGACACACCGCAGGTGGACGAGGTTTTGTTTGGCTCAAAGGGTGTGGCGGCAGGCCTTAGCGCAGGCAAGGTGGTGGTGGACATGAGCTCTATCGCGCCCATGGCTACCAAAGACTTTGCCAAAAAAATTAATGCGCTGGGCTGCGACTACTTGGATGCGCCAGTGTCTGGCGGCGAAGTGGGGGCTAAGGCTGCTAGCCTCACCATCATGGTAGGCGGGCCGCAAGCGGCTTTTGATCGCGTCAAGCCCTTGTTTGAAGTGATGGGTAAAAACATCACGTTGGTGGGTGGCAACGGCGACGGACAAACCACCAAAGTGGCCAATCAAATTATTGTGGCGTTGAATATTGAGGCTGTATCAGAGGCCTTGTTGTTTGCCAGCAAGGCAGGCGCTGATCCAGGTAAAGTGCGACAAGCTTTGATGGGCGGTTTTGCGGCATCGCGCATTTTGGAAGTGCACGGTGAGCGCATGGTCAAACGCACATTCAATCCGGGCTTTCGTATTGAGCTACACCAAAAAGACTTGAACCTGGCTTTGCAAGGCGCCAAGGCTTTAGGGGTTAGCTTGCCCAACACGGCTACGGCACAAGAGCTGTTCAACACGTGTGCAGCGCATGGCATGGGGGGATTGGACCATTCCGCCCTGTGCCGCAGCTTGGAGATCATGTCTAATCACGAAATCGCCCACGCTGAGTAACGCCTTATGAACCACGCCGCGCCATTGCCCGACTACAACTCGCAGCCTGCCGCGTTTTTAAAAGCCTTGTTTGACGTGGCGGTTGCAAGGGCTCAGCCGGCCGGCAACATGCAAGACGTGTTGCCAGCGCCGCCTAAAGGTCGCACGTTGGTCTTGGGCGCTGGCAAGGCCGCCGGTGCCATGGTGCACGCGCTTGAGGCCATGTGGCCTGTTGATGCGCCTATGTCTGGCTTGGTGATCACGCGCTACGGCCATACGCCGCCGCGCCCTGAAAATCTGGCCAGGCGTGTTGAGTTGCTAGAGGCCGCGCACCCCGTACCAGACCAGGCCGGTATGGACGGCGCACAGCGGATGTTGGCGTTGGCCCAAACGGCCACTGCCGACGATTTGGTGATTTGCCTTATTTCTGGGGGCGGCTCGTCGCTGCTGACCTTGCCTTGCGAAGGTTTAACGCTGGCCGATAAACAGCGTATCAACAAGGCGCTGCTCGATAGCGGCGCTGGCATCGCCGAGATGAATTGCGTGCGCAAACACCTGTCGCGCATTAAAGGTGGGCGCTTGGCCCAGGCTTGTGGCGCGGCCAAGGTGGTCACCATCGCCATCAGCGATGTGCCGGGTGACGACGTGGGCGTGATAGCCAGTGGCCCCACAGTGCCAGATGACAGCAGCTGCGCTGATGCCTTGGCCATATTGCGTCGCCTGGGCATTGAACTGCCCGCGTCGGTGCAGGCTGCACTTGAGTGTGGCGCACTCGAAACCCCAAAGCCTGGTCAGGCTTGTTTTGCGCACCATGAGGTACATCTCATTGCCACGCCTGGGCAGTCATTGCAAGCGGCTGCGGCTGCGGCGCGCGGCGCTGGTTTGCGCACTTATGTGTTGGCACACGATATTGAAGGCGAGTCCAGAGAGGTGGGCAAAGTGCACGCGGCAATCGCCAAGGCGGCTGCCGGGGGCAGGGCGCGTTTGAAGCACCATGCCTGATTCTGAGCGGTGGTGAGACCACAGTCACCATCAACAAGGCGGCCAATGCCCAGGGCTTGGCGCGCGGTAAAGGCGGGCGTGCCGCCGAGTTTTGCATGGGCGTGGCGCAAGCGTTAAACGGTGCGCCCACCATATGGGCTTTGGCAGCGGACACCGACGGCATAGACGGCGTAGAAAGCAACGCTGGTGCCTTTGTAGGACCCACCACGCTGCAAGACGCCCAGCAGGGCGGCGCAGATTTAGCCGACTGTTTATTTAGAAATGACAGCTACGGTTACTTTGAAGCGGCAAGGTCCTTGGTGGTGACTGGGCCTACGCACACCAATGTGAACGACTTCAGAGCCATGTTGGTGTTGCCCAAGCCCTGAGGCTTGCCCCCTCGGCTGGCGCGCTGACCAAGGGGTGGTACATTTCTCCGCTGATCATGCCGTTGCACGCACGCCCATGCAGGCGTCAACGGCTACCAGCGTGAGGACCTTTGCCCATGACCATCCCCCAACTACAACTTACTGGCATTACCAAGCGTTACCCTTCAGTGGTGGCCAATGACAATGTGTCCATCTCGGTCAAGCCGGGCGAAATTCACGCGGTGTTGGGCGAGAACGGTGCGGGCAAGTCCACACTGATGAAGATGATTTACGGCGCGGTCAAGCCAGATGCTGGTGAGATACGGTTTCAAGGCGAGGTGGTGCACATTCAAGATCCGCGCGAGGCGCGCGCCTTGGGTATTGCCATGGTGTTTCAGCACTTTAGCTTGTTTGACACCATCAGCGTGGCTGAAAACGTGTGGCTGGGCCTGGACGCCAAACTGAGCCTGGCTCAAGTACGCCAAGCCATTGGCGACAAGGCCAGCGCCTACGGCTTGGACATAGACCCAGACCGCCCTGTGCACACCTTGAGTGTCGGCGAGATGCAGCGTGTGGAGATCATCCGCGCCTTGCTCACCAACCCGAAGCTGCTGATATTGGACGAGCCCACTTCGGTGTTGATGCCGCAAGCCGTGCTCAAGCTGTTTGTGGTGCTCAGGCAGCTGGCCAGTGAAGGCTGCAGCATTTTGTACATCAGCCACAAACTGCACGAAATCCGTGAGTTGTGCACCGCTTGCACGGTATTGCGCGGTGGCAGGGTAACAGGTGTTTGCAACCCGCAAGACGAAACCAATGAGTCATTAAGCCGCTTGATGATTGGCGCTGAGCCACCTGCTTTGCCAGCGCGCGTGCACAACAACGGCGCAGTGGTGTTGCAAGTAAGGCATTTGACCCTGCCAGCACTGGACCACTTTGGCACCCACCTTGAAGACATCAACTTTGACGTAAAGGCGGGCGAAATTGTGGGTATCGCTGGTGTGTCCGGCAACGGTCAGGCCGAATTGGTGCGCGTGTTGTCTGGTGAGGACGTGCGCGCTGGCAGCGATAGCGTGTCCTTGTCTGGCATGAGCATGGCGCAGCTTGCGCCCATGCAACGCCGTGACCTGGGCGTGCACCTGGTACCTGAGGAGCGCCTGGGACGTGGTGCGGTGCCAGCGGTGGATTTGGCGCGCAATCTGCTGCTCACCCGCGACGAGTCCTTAGGCGGCGGTGGCTGGATTAATGGGCGCAAGCTGGCCGCGCAGGCCGCAGACATCATTCGGTCTTATGGGGTGAAAGCAGGTGGGCCTCAGGCGGCGGCGCAGTCCCTGTCTGGCGGCAATTTGCAAAAATTCATTGTGGGCAGAGAGATAGGTGCGCACCCCAGGTTGTTGGTGGTGAGCCAGCCCACTTGGGGCGTTGATGTGGGCGCAGCCGCACAAATTCGCACGGCCATATTGGCGCTGCGGGATGCGGGCTGTGCGGTGCTGTTGATCAGCGAGGAGTTGGACGAATTGTTTGAGCTTAGTGACCGTTTGCTGGTCATCGCCAAAGGGCGGGTGTCGCCATCGCTGGACAGAGCCGATGCCACGGTAGAAATCGCAGGGGCTTGGATGTCTGGTTTGTGGACTGCGCAAGAAACCAAAGAGGCCGCACATGTTTGAGTTGCGCAATAGGCCAGAGCCTTCAACATTTTGGGGTGTGGCCTCACCCGTTTTGGCGCTGCTCATCACTGTGGCCATTGGCATGGCTATTTTTGTGGCGCTGGGTAAGGACCCTGTGCAAGGTTTGCAAGTGTTCTTTTGGGAGCCCATCAAGAGCAGCTACGCCATCAGCGAGCTGCTGTTAAAGGCCACACCGTTGCTGCTGATTGCCGTTGGCCTGGCGGTGTGCTTCAGGTCCAACGTGTGGAATATCGGCGCTGAAGGCCAATACATCGTGGGTGCGATTGCCGCAGGTGGTGTGGCCCTCACCGCCACCGTTGACTCAAGCGGCTGGATTGTGGTGCCTATTTTGTTGGCCGCTGTTACGGGCGGCATGGCTTGGGCTGGCATCGTGGCACTGCTGCGAGACCGCTTCAATGCCAACGAAATTTTGGTGAGTTTGATGTTGGTGTACGTGGCCGTGCAGTTGCTGCAATACATGGTCTACGGCCCTTGGAAAGACCCCAATGGTTACAACTTTCCTCAAACCAAAACCTTTGAAGCTGCCACGCAAATACCCAAGCTCATGAGTGGCTCGCGTGTGACCATTGGTGTGGTGCTGGCCCTTGTTGGCGCAGGTGCCATCTGGGTTTATCTGTACCGCACGCGCGCCGGTTTTGCCCAGCAGGTGGGCGGCATGGCGCCAGCAGCGGCGCGGTATGCAGGCTTTTCTGCCCGCAGGGGTTTATGGACGGCGTTGCTCATTAGTGGTGGCTTTGCGGGCTTGGCCGGTGGCCTTGAGGTGGCTGGGCCAATCGGTCAACTCACGCCGTATGTGCCCGCTGGCTACGGCTTTGCGGCCATCATCGTGGCTTTTGTGGGGCGCTTGCACCCGGTTGGTGCCGTGTTGTCGGCGCTGCTGATGAGCATGTTCTACATTGGCGGCGAGCTGGCGCAGTCGCGCATGGGCTTGCCCAAGTCCATTACTGGCGTGTTTCAAGGCTTGTTGCTCTTTAGCTTGCTGGCCTGCGACATGTTGATTGCCAAACGCATTACTTGGAGGCGTGCACCATGAGCAGCGCATTGTTAATTGCCGCCGCGCTGGACGCCGGCACGATTTTGGCGTTGGCCTCGCTGGGCCTGCTGATCAACGAAAAAGCTGGCATCTTAAATTTAGGGGCCGAGGGCATGATGCTTTGCTCAGCCTTGGCGGGCTTTGCTGCGGTAGTGCATACAGGCTCTGGCGTGTTGGGTTTTGGTGCGGGCATGTTGGTGGGGGCTGCCCTGGCCGCATTGTTTGGCTGGCTGGTGATTTGGTTGGGTACCAACCAATACGCCACGGGCTTGGCGCTGAGTTTGTTTGGCGCGGGTATGTCGGCGTTTGCGGGCACCAGCTACGTCAAAGAAAAGCTGCCAGATGCTGTGAATTACCACATTCCTGTGCTGGGTGATTTGCCGTTTGTGGGGGAAGCGCTGTTTCGGCAGCATCCCATGGTTTACATGGCCATGGCGCTTACTGGCGGCTTGATGTGGTTTTTCTTTAAAACGCGCGCAGGCTTGGTGTTGCGCAGTGTGGGCGAGTCTCCGCATGCTGCGCACGCCTTGGGCTACAACGTGCGTCGTATCCGCCTGGGTGCTGTGGTGGCTGGCGGTGCCTTGTGCGGTTTGGCTGGTGCCTACGTGTCCACGGTATACACACCGCTGTGGGTGGAGGGCATGATTGCCGGCAAGGGCTGGATTGCGTTGGCGCTCACCACCTTTGCCACATGGCGCCCTGTGCGGGTATTACTGGGTGCTTACCTGTTTGGCGGTGTGACCATGCTGCAGTTTCAATTACAAGCTGCAGGTGTACACATTAGTAGTCAGTTCTTGAACATGATGCCCTATGTGGCCACCATAGTGGTGCTGGTTCTGATTTCGCGCAACCCGCAATGGATTCGTTTAAATATGCCGCAAAGCATAGGTCAGCCGTTCCAAATTCATAATCGAAGGTTGTTGTATCCCGATTCGTTTTTAACCTAGGAGTGATGTCATGTCTGTTGTGAATATCCCATCGCTGTCCAAGCTTGCTGCTTTGACCGCGTTGTCCGCCGCCGTATTGGTTGGCTGTGGCAAAAAAGAAGAGGCGGCACAGGCCGTTGCGCCAACCGAGGCCATTCAGGTGGAGCCCTTAAAGGTTGCGTTTGCTTACGTGGGCCCAGTGGGTGACGGTGGCTGGACCTACGCACACGATCGCGCACGCGCTGAAGTGCAGGCCGAGTTTGGCGACAAAATCATCACCAGCTACGTTGAAAACGTGCCTGAGAGCTCAGACGCTGAGCGCGTGATTCGCGATATGGCAAGCCAGGGCAACAAGCTGATTTTCGGCACCACATTTGGCTACATGGAGCCCATGCTCAAAATTGCGCCTGATTTTGCGGACGTGAAGTTTGAGCACGCCACAGGCTACAAAACCGCGCCAAACATGCGCACTTACGACAGCCGCACCTACCAGGGTGCTTACATGGCCGGCGTGATTGCCGGTGCCATGACCAAGACCAACGTCCTGGGCGTGGTGGGCTCTATCCCAATTCCTGAGGTGATCCGCAACATCAACAGCTTCACAATGGGTGCGCAGTCTGTCAATCCCGCTATCAAAACCAACGTGGTGTGGGTAGGTGGCTGGTTTGATCCACCCAAAGAGACAGAGGCGGCTCAGTCATTGATTAACGGTGGCGCAGACGTGCTGATGCAAAACACCGACTCGTCAGCTGTGTTGCAAACCGCCGAGAAAAACGGCAAGCGCGCATTTGGCTGGGACTCGGACATGACAGCTTACGCGCCCAAGGCGCACTTGGGTTCAGCGGTTATCAACTGGGCGCCTTACTACAAGAAGGCCGTTGGCGACCAGTTGAACGGTACATGGACAACTGGCAGCGTATGGTGGGGCGTTGCTGAAGGCGCGATTGACATGGTCAACGTAGCCGAAGACGTACCAGCCGACATCAAGGCCAAGGTGGACGAGATACGCGCTGGCTTGAAAGACGGCAGCTTCAAGGTATGGACTGGCCCTATCGTAGACAACACTGGCAAAGAGCAAGTCGCAGCGGGCACGACTGCTGACGATGGCTTTTTGGGTGGTGTGAACTTCTACGTTCAAGGCGTAGAAGGCCAGGTACCAGGCAACTAAATTGCTGTAAAAGAGCGTTTGCGGGCTTTAAAGCCTGCATATGCGGGGCCGGCGCAGCGATGCAGCTGGCCCTTTTTGTTTGTGTTGTATGTTTTGCGCAGGAGGCCTTATGACGCCGTCAACTTTTCAATCAGCCCATGATGTGACCGCGTTGCTGGCGGCACTGCCCAAGGCAGAGCTGCATGTGCACATTGAGGGCACGCTTGAGCCCGAGTTGATGTTTGCCCTGGCCAAGCGCAACGCAGTGGCGTTGCCGTACGCCTCGGTAGAGGCGGTGAGGGCTGCCTACGCTTTTGACAATCTGCAAAGCTTCCTGGATATCTACTACGCGGGCACGCAGGTGTTGCTCACAGAGCAAGACTTTTTTGACATGACGTGGGCCTATCTTGAGCGCGCCCGCGCAGACAACGTGGTACACACAGAAATATTTTTTGACCCGCAGTCACACACCTCGCGTGGCGTTGCCATGGGCGTGGTCATAGACGGTATTGCCAAAGCATGCGCGCAAGCCAAGGCCCAGTGGGGCACGAGTAGCGCGCTCATCTTGTGCTTTTTGCGCCACCTCAGCGAAGACGACGCTATCGCCACCTTGCAAGCCGCCAAGCCCTATGTGGGCCAGTTGGTAGGCGTGGGCCTGGACTCTAGTGAGCAAGGCCATCCTCCGTCTAAATTTGCACGCGTGTTTGCGCTGGCCAACAGCATGGGCTTGAAACTGGTTGCCCACGCTGGTGAAGAGGGTCCACCCGACTACGTGTGGCAAGCGCTAGACCTGCTGGGCGTGCAGCGCATTGACCACGGGGTTCGGTCTATGGAAGACCCAGACTTGGTGGCCAGGCTGGCCAAAGAGCGCATGCCGCTGACCGTGTGCCCGCTGTCCAACAAGGCGTTGCAAGTGACGCCCCATTTGACCGATCACCCCATTAAAGCCATGCTGGATGCGGGTTTGTGCGCCATGGTTAACAGCGATGATCCAGCCTACTTCGGTGGCTATTTGAACGACAACCTGGCAGCCATCGTGACCGCGTTGGCGCTAGCGCCTGCCGATTTATTGACTTTGGTGCGCAACAGCTTTGAGGCCAGTTTTATCACGCCAACTGCGCGCAGCCAGCACCTGCAAGCCATAGAGGTGGCCATGGCTGAGTGGGAAGCCCGTTATGTTTGACTTCAGTACCAGCCAAGCGCGTGGCTACCGCGCGGACTTGCTGTATTTTGATGAACAAGGCGTTGCCCAGCTGCAAACAGACGGTTTGCTGGTGGTGGGTCCAGACCCGCGTGCAGTGGCTTCTTGCGACGTGGTGTTGGCATGGGTCGCTACCAAGATGTAATAGCCAATTACCCCAGCATCGAGGTCACACACTACCCCCAGCAGTGGATTGCACCTGGCTTTGTAGACCTGCATGCGCACTACCCACAACTGGACGTGATCGGCTCACCTGCGTCGGGCTTGTTGCCCTGGCTTGAGCACTACACCTTCCCCGCTGAGGCGAGGTTTGCCGATGCGGCCTGGGCTAACACCCGCGCTGAATTCTTTGTGAATGAGTTGTGCCGCCACGGCGTGACCACCTCATTGGCGTTTGCAACCTCGCACGTGCAGTCTGTTGAGGCCTTGTTTGGCGCAGCGCAACGACTAGGCATGCGTGTGATAACGGGCAAGTGCCTGCAAGACCAACACTGTCCAGACGGTGTACGCGACAGCACCGAGCAAAGCTTGTTGGACACAGAGGCTTTGATCAGGCGCTGGCATGGCGTGGGTCGCTTGGGTTATGCCATCACGCCGCGCTTTGTGCCCACCTCAAGCCATGCTCAGCTGGCTGGCGCTGGTGAGTTGGCCGCCCAATACGGCGACGTGTGGGTGCAGTCGCACGTGGCTGAAAACACCGACGAAATGGCGTGGGTGGCGCAGCTACACCCAAAGGCGCGTAGCTATCTTGAGGTCTACAACCAGTATCGCTTGCTGCGCAAGCGCTCGGTTTATGCACACTGCATACACCTGGATGCGCAAGACCGCGAACTGATGGCCCAAACCGGCGCAGCCGCAGCGGTATGCCCCACCAGCAATGCATTTTTGGGCAGTGGTTTTTTTGACTTCACCTCCTCGCAGCATCACGCCATGCTGATGGGGCTGGCCAGCGATGTGGGCGGCGGCACGTCCATGAACGTTTTTAGAACCATGCGTGCCGCCTACGAGACGGGTCGTGTGGGCTTGCAACAACAGGGCAGGGTTGGCGTGTCCTTGTCGCCCAGCTATTTGTGGTGGCTACACACTGCGGGTGCTGCGCAGGCTTTGGACCTGGGGCGCGTAGTGGGCAATTTGCAGCCTGGCTATGAGGCGGACTTTGTGGTGATTAACCCCAAAGCCACCCCCATTCTTGAGCGCAAAGCGCAGGTATGCAACACACTTGACGAGCAGTTGTTTGCCATGATTGTGCTGGGCGATGACCGGTTGATTGCCCACACCCATGTCGCTGGCAGCGCTGTGCATACAATGCCGCAATAGCAATGGTTCACTGATTGAGGACGCGATGAGCATTAAAAGCGACAAATGGATTAGGCGCATGGCCGAAAATGAAGGCTTGATAGAGCCTTTTGAGCCCGGCCAGGTGCGTGAGGTTGATGGTCAAAAAGTCATCAGCTACGGCACCAGCAGCTACGGCTACGACATCCGGTGTGCACCAGAGTTCAAAGTGTTTACCAACATTCACTCTACGGTGGTAGACCCTAAAAACTTTGACGAAAAAAGCTTTGTGGACTTCAATGGTGACTCTTGCATCATTCCGCCCAACAGCTTTGCGCTGGCGCGCACCATGGAGTACTTCCGCATACCGCGCAACGTCTTGACCATTTGCCTGGGCAAAAGCACTTACGCGCGCTGCGGCATTATTGTGAATGTCACCCCATTTGAGCCCGAATGGGAAGGTTATGTGACGCTTGAGTTCTCTAACACCACACCGCTGCCAGCGCGTATTTACGCGGGCGAGGGCTGCGCCCAAGTGTTGTTCTTTGAGAGCGACGAAGTGTGCGAGACCAGTTACGCTGACCGTGGCGGCAAGTACCAAGGCCAAGTGGGCGTGACATTGCCCAAGGCCTAACTTCTGGTGCTCTGGGACTCTGGGGTTCTGGGCTCAATAACCAACAAGAACACCGCCATGTCGCCGCACCAGCCCAACTCCCAACAAAGCCGCGATGCGCTGGCTGTCGAGCAGGGGCAGGGTGATAACCGCTGGCTGCGACGACTTCCTGGCTTTGCAAGAACAGCTGCAGGCCTGGAGTGGCGCATTTGGACATTGCTGCCGCGCCTCACATGGTGGGGTAGCCTGTTGCTGGGCCTGCCATGTGCTTTTTTGGGCGTGTTGCTGTACCCGGATGTATTGGGCCAGGGTCTGCAACATTCGTTGTGGCCCGAGTTGACAGCGCTACAAGGACAAGCTGCCAGACAGGCCATGCAGTGGTTGTTTGCAGGTATTGGTCTGCTGATTTTCCATTGGACAGCGGTGTTAACCGTGGCGATTGGTTGCCTCATTGTGATGGCCATGAAAGGCCCCGCTTATGTGGCCGACGGTTTGTCACTGCCGGCAGCGCCGCCGGATGCGCCCAAAGACGACTACATGCATCGCTGATCCCCCCTTTTGTGGCGCGCACCCCACAATTTGGCCACTACCTGCTAAACGTGGGACAATCGCAGGCTACATGACAGAATCATTTTCAGAATTATCTTTGGCGCCGTCGTTGGCCAAAGCCGTTGCCCAAATGGGCTACGAAACAATGACTCCTATTCAAGCCCAAGCCATCCCAGTGGTGTTGCAGGGGCGAGACGTGATGGGCGCAGCCCAAACGGGCACAGGCAAAACCGCGGCGTTTTCGCTGCCGCTGCTACAGCGTTTGCTCAAACACGAAAACGCATCCATGTCTCCGGCACGCCACCCTGTGCGTGCACTGGTGTTGCTGCCTACGCGCGAGCTGGCTGACCAAGTGGCCCAGCAAATCAGGCAATACGCAGAGCACACCAATTTGCGCAGTGCCGTGGTGTTTGGCGGTATGGACATCAAGCCTCAAATTGCAGAGCTGCGCAAAGGTGTAGAGGTGCTGGTGGCCACACCCGGTCGTTTGCTTGACCATATTGAAGGCAAAACCGCTGTGCTCAATCAAGTGGAGTACGTGGTGCTCGACGAGGCAGACCGCATGCTGGACATTGGCTTTTTGCCAGACTTGCAGCGCATCTTGAGTCACTTGCCCAAGCAGCGCACCACGCTGTTGTTCTCGGCAACATTCTCTAACGACATCAAAAAGCTGGCCGGCAGCTACTTGCAAAACCCGGTCACCATTGAGGTGGCCCGCTCCAATGCAACAGCCGCTACGGTTGAGCAACGCTTTTACGCGGCTACCGGCGAAGACAAGCGCCGTGCGCTGCTGGCCTTGTTGAAAGAGCACAAAGTCAAACAGGCGTTTGTGTTCGTCAACAGTAAACTGGGCTGTGCCCGCCTGGCCAAAAACCTAGAGCGTGATGGCTTGCGCACCGCTGCCATGCACGGCGATAAGAGCCAGGACGAACGGCTGAAAGCCCTTGAGGCTTTCAAGGGTGGACAGGTTGACTTGTTGGTGTGTACCGATGTGGCCGCGCGCGGCCTTGACATCAAGGACGTGCCGGCTGTGTTTAACGTGGACTTGCCTTACAACGCGGAAGACTATGTGCACCGCATTGGCCGTACAGGCCGAGCAGGCGCATCTGGTCTGGCCATTTCGTTTGTAGCCAACAGCGATGCCCGCTTTTTGGGCGACATTGAAAAGCTCATCAAGATCAAGGCCGAGGTTGAAACCATTGACTTTGGCCAACGCCCCGGCACAGACTTCAGCGCCGCGCAACACCCAAGCAAACACTTCAACGACGGTCAACGCTTGCACCAGCGTCGTGAAGAGGGTCGGGAAAAGCGCGTTGAAAGCCAGGACCCTAAGGCACGCTACCACCCACCACGGCAAGTGAACAAAGACCCGTTGTTTGACCAGCCTTACACCCCCAAGGCCAACAACGCGCCTGCGTCATGGGAGGCGTCTGCCACGACGCGGCCACGAGGCCTGTCTGCCAACATCAAGCCGCGACGCAAGGTGGCAGCCTTGTTCAAGGCAGAGCCCCAGGCCCAGACGTCTTAAGCCGCGAGCGCGCGGTCTACTGTTACGCTGCCCTGCTGCGTTTACCGCCGCCATGGACGCCAACCAGGCTTGATGTGACAGCCACACCGGGTTGATGTCAGCCCGGCGCCTGTGACGGTTCGCAAGCCACGCGGTGTATCAGCACCTCGCTGCTGTTCGGCTTAAATTCAGCGGCTTGCAGGCAACCACCCCACACGCAACCGCCGTCCAGCGGCAGCACGCGGCCTATGCCCTTTTGTGCGACTTGTGTGGGCGTAAGAGTAGACCAATGGCCAAACGCAATATGCGTGTCTGCCGTTGCCCGCTTTGGCACATCAAACCACGCGTGTAAGCCAGCTGGGGCAAGGCTGGCGTCGCCTTTGTGTTCAAAGTCCATGCGCCCCTGTTTGTCACACAGGCGCATGCGAGTGAGCACATTCACAATAAACCGCAGCTGGTCAACGGGTGCAGCACCAATGGCATCGGCCCACTGGTTGGGCGTGTTGCCGTACATGTGCTGCAAAAAATGCCGACACACTGCAATGTCACTGTGGCCTAACGTGGCTTGGGCTTTCCTGGCAAGGTCCATTGTTTGCGCAGCTGTCCACTGTGGCGCAACACCTGCGTGCACCATCAGCCAGCCATGCGCAGCAATGGCTAATGGGCGGCTGCGCAGCCAATCCAGTAGCGCGTGGCACTGTGGGGCCTGTAGCACGTCTTGTAGCGTGTCGTTGCGCTTTTGCTTGGCGCCCGCCAGGCCAACGGCTAGCAAGTGCAAATCGTGGTTGCCCAGCAGGCATTGGGCGCTGCTGCCCAGCTCGCGCAGGCGCTGCAGGGTTGCCAACGAGCCTGGGCCACGGTTGACCAAGTCACCCAAGGCATACAAGGTGTCGCGGCTGGGCGAGAAGCCAATGTGCTGAAGCAGCTGCGACAAAGACCGGTCGCAGCCTTGTATATCGCCAATCATGTACAGTGCCATCACGACATTATCAGTGCTATGGACTTTTTACTCATTTTCTTTCTCACCCTGCTCAACGGCGCGTTTGCCATGTCTGAGCTGGCTTTGGCCTCTAGCAAAAAGAGCCGCTTGCAGCGCATGGCCGACAACGGCGATAAAGGCGCCGGCGCTGCGGCCAAGCTGCTGGATGACCCCACCGCGTTCCTGTCGTCTGTGCAGGTGGGCATTACGTCCATAGGCATACTGAACGGCATTGTGGGCGAGGCGGCTTTCAGTGGCGATGTTGCGCAACTGCTGGTGGGTATTGGCGTGCCACACGGTAGCGCCCCCATCATGGCCACAGCGCTGGTGGTGGCAGCCATTACCTTTGTCACCATTGTGTTTGGCGAGCTGGTGCCCAAGCGTATTGGACAACTGTTCCCCGAAGCGGTGGCGCGTTATGTGGCCATCCCTATGACGGTGGTGGCCAAGGTCGCTCACCCATTTGTCGTGTTGCTGTCCAGCACCACGCACTTTGTGCTGAACCTGTTGCGCGTCAACAGCCGCGCCGAGCAAGTGGTCACCGAAGAAGAAATTGAAGCCAGTTTGGCCGAGGGCTTGGGCGCTGGCGTGATTGAGGTCAATGAGCACCAAATGGTGCGCAATGTGTTTGCGCTAGACAAGCGTTCGTTGTCGTCCATCATGCTGCCGCGCTCAGATATTCATTGGTTGGACGCCAGCGATGACCTTGAGGTGGGCTTGGAGAAGGCCAGGGCGTTGGGCCACTCGTGGTACCCCATTTGTAAAGGTGGCCTTGACGACGTGGTGGGCGTGTTGCACATGGCAGAAATGCTGCGCCTGCGCCGACGCGATGCGCACACCACATTGGGCCAGCACGCACAGCCGGCTGTGTATGTGCCTGAGACGCTCAATGGCATGGAGCTTCTTGAGCAATACCGTGTGGCTGCGATGCGTATGGTGTTTGTGGTGGACGAGTACGGCGTGGTGCAGGGCCTGCTCACGCCGCTTGACTTGTTAGAGGCCATTACCGGAGAGCTCAAGTCCGAAGAGGCGGTAGACACGTGGGCCACAGAGCAGCCCGACGGCTCCTGGGTGCTGGACGGCGCCATGCCCGCCAGCGAAGTCAAAGCGCGGTTGCAGGTAGAGGCGTTGCCCGACGAGGACAAAGGCCGTTACAACACCTTGGCTGGCTTGTTGCAGTATGTGTCCGGCGAATTGTTGGTGACTGGAGACTTTGTTAGTATTGACCGCTGGCGCTTTTCAGTGACTTTGGTCCATGGCCGCCGAATTGACCAAATCATTGCAACCCCAGTTGACGTGGACATTCAAATGACAACACTGGGTGAGTAGCGTACTTAGGCCTTTAGTAGACGGAGCAGGCATGCTGTTAGATCCCCAGACCATAGACACGGAGCAAAGCCTGCAAGGTACTGGTCAGCGGTGGTATGTGGTGCAAAGCAAGCCCAGGGCAGAGCGCGAAGCCTGCGAACAACTCCGTAGACAAGCTTATATTGTTGAGCTGCCCGAGCTCATTCGCCCCCGCAAACGTTGGGAGGCGCTGTTTCCCCGCTACATGTTTTTACAAACCAGTGATGCCCAGCAGTCCATTGCGCCTGTGCGCTCGACCCTGGGCGTTAGCCAGCTGGTGCGCTTTGGGAGCAAGCCCGCCACCGTATCCCACGACATTGTGCAAGCCAGCATGCGCATGGCAGCCCACTTGTGTGGCCAAGACGAAGTGACTGCGCATGGTTTGCTGGAGGGCACAAACGTAGAGGTGATAGACGGCCCACTCAAAGGCTTGTCTGCCATGGTGAAAGCATCAGCCCAGGACCGTGTGCTGATTTTGCTGGACATCATGGGGCGAGAAGTGCAAGTGCAAACGCAAGCCAAGTTTGTGAAAGTAGCCTGAGTGGCCTGAGCTGGCTGCGGTGCTTAGGCGTTGCGACAGGCTTGCGCGGTAAACAAGGGCCTTGTTGATAACCACGCCAGCACCGCCAACGTCGGCACCGCCACCACGCCCGCTAAGAGGGCGGTGGTGACGTTGGCAGACAGCTTGGCAGCGCTTGGGGGCTTACAACGCATCAGTGCCTTTTATGGGCAGACTGTCGTTACTGCAGTACGTCACCTATGCACAAGTACTTGATTTCGACGTAGTCGTCCATGCCGTGGCTGGAGCCTTCGCGACCCAAGCCACTTTGCTTGACGCCGCCAAAGGGCACGTGCTCGGTGGCCAAGATGCCTACGTTGATGCCCACCATACCGTATTCCAACGCTTCGCTCACGCGGAATATGCGACCCACGTCGCGGCTGTAAAAGTAGCTGGCCAAGCCAAACTCGGTGTTGTTGGCCGCATCCACAGCCTCTTGCTCGTGCTCAAACTTGAAGATGGGCGCAAAGGGGCCAAAGGTTTCTTCCTTGGCGCACAGCATGTCGGCAGTGGCGTCTGCCACCACGGTCGGTTCGAAAAACTGACCTGGTAGGCGCTTGCCACCAGCCAGTACGCGAGCGCCTTTGGCCACGGCGTCTTCCACGTGGCGTTGTACTTTTTCAAGCGCGGCTTCTTCAATGAGCGGCCCCTGGTTTACGCCTTCTTCAAAGCCGTTGCCAACCTTGGCTGTTTTGACCTTGGCGGCAAACTTGGTGGTGAACTCGTCGTAGACGCCAGCTTGCACATACAAACGGTTGGAGCACACACAGGTTTGACCTGCGTTGCGGTATTTGCTGGCAAATGCGCCTTCTACGGCGCTGTCAATATCGGCGTCGTCAAACACAATAAACGGCGCATTGCCGCCCAGCTCTAACGACATCTTTTTGACTGTGGGCGCTGACTGCGCCATCAAAATGCGGCCCACCTCTGTGCTGCCGGTAAAACTGATGTGGCGCACCACGTCGCTGGCGCACAGCACTTTGCCAATGGCAATGGATTGGTCTGCGTCGGCGCTGAGCATGTTGAGTACACCGGCTGGAATGCCTGCGCGCATGGCCAGCTCGGCAGCGGCCAATGCGGTCAGTGGCGTGAGTTCTGCGGGTTTGATGACCACGGGACAACCAGCAGCCAGTGCTGGTGCAACCTTTCGCGTAATCATGGCCAGCGGAAAGTTCCAAGGCGTAATGGCCGCGCACACGCCAATGGGCTCGCGCATGACCAACAAACGGCGGTTGTTGTCAAAGGTGGGCAATGTCTCGCCATTGACACGCTTGGCCTCTTCGGCAAACCACTCTACAAAGCTGGCACCGTAGGCCACTTCGCCACTGGCCTCTGCAAAGGGCTTGCCTTGTTCGGCCGTCATGATGCGGGCCAGGTCGGCCTGGTTGGCTGTTAGCAAGTCAAACCACTTGCGCAAAATCTGGCTGCGCACTTTGGCCGTGGTTTTGCGCCAAGCACCCCAGGCCGCATTGGCAGTTGCTATGGCTTGCTCGGCATGGGCTGGGCCGCAGTTGGCGACATCGGCCAGGTGCTGGCCCGTGGCTGGGTCGGTTACGGCAAAGGTACCGTTGCCGTCAACCCAGGCGCCGTTGATCAGGGCCTTGGTTTTTAACAAGGTGGAGTCTTTGAGCTGCGACAGAGGGGATTCGTATGCCATTGCTTGCCTTTAAGTGTCTTTTGTGTCTGTAGGTCGTCTTGTCGCGTGCAAGCATACCGCTAAGTTGGCGACTTTGCAGTCGCGCCCGTCACTGAGGTATGGACTTAGGTGAAAATAGGGGGTTAAGTGGTCAAGTCCTCAAGCCGGGGCCACAGTTGTTTCTTTTTGTGAGTAGTGAGCAAACCCATGAGCCAGCCCAGCAGTCGTTTTACCGTCGCCGACATACGCAAGACTTTTTTGGCGTTTTATGCCGAACGCGGCCACGCAGTTGTGCCGTCCAGCTCTTTGGTACCTGGCAACGACCCCACGCTGATGTTTGTGAACTCCGGCATGGTGCAATTCAAGGATGTGTTTTTGGGGACAGACAAGCGCAGCTACAACCGTGCCACCTCTGTACAGGCTTGCTTGCGCGCAGGCGGCAAGCACAACGACCTCGAGAACGTGGGTTACACCGCACGCCACCACACCTTCTTTGAAATGCTGGGCAACTGGAGTTTTGGCGACTACTTCAAGCGAGAGAGTTTGCTGTGGTCTTGGGAGTTGCTCACCGAAGTGTTTCAGTTGCCCAAAGAGCGCTTGCTGGCCACGGTGTACGCCGAAGACGACGAGGCCTATGACATCTGGACCCAAGTCATTGGCTTGCCGCCAGAGCGCGTCATTCGCATTGGCGACAACAAAGGTGGGCGCTACAAGAGTGACAACTTCTGGATGATGGCCGACACCGGCCCTTGCGGCCCCTGCTCTGAAATCTTTTATGACCATGGTCCGCACATCCCGGGTGGTCCTCCCGGCAGCCCTGATGAAGACGGCGACCGGTTCATTGAAATTTGGAACAACGTGTTCATGCAGTTCAACATGGCCGAGGACGGCTCTGTAAGCCCGCTGCCCGCGCCGTGTGTAGACACTGGCATGGGCCTTGAGCGCTTGGCTGCTATTTTGCAAGGCGTACACAGCAACTACGAGATTGACGTATTTCAAGCCCTGATTGCTGCAGCAGCACGCGAGACTGGTTGTGCCGATCTGGCCACGCCCTCACTGAAGGTGATTGCCGACCACATTCGCGCGACCGCGTTTTTGGTGAGCGACGGTGTCATCCCCGGCAATGAAGGTCGCGGCTATGTGCAGCGCCGCATCATTCGCCGCGCCATTCGCCACGGCTACAAGCTGGGCCAGAAAAAGCCCTTCTTCCACAAACTGGTGCCAGACTTGGTGGCGCTGATGGGCGAGGCCTACCCCAACTTGGCTGGCAAAGCCCAGCACGTCATGGACGTGCTAAAGGTTGAGGAAGAGCGTTTTTACGAAACCTTGGCCACAGGCATGGAGATTTTGGACGCAGCTCTGCCCGCTGGCAGCACCACCTTGGCGGGTGACGTGGCCTTTAAGTTGCACGACACCTACGGCTTCCCGCTCGACCTCACACAAGACGTGTGCCGTGAGCGTGATGTAGAAGTGGATGCCGCTGGCTTTAACGCGGCCATGACCCGCCAGAAGGAGCAAGCACGTGCAGCAGGCAAGTTCAAAATGGACAAGGCCCTGGAGTACGCGGGCGCAGCCAACACCTTTGTGGGCTACGAGCAGTTAAGCAGTCCAGCCACCGTGTTGGGTTTGTATGTAGACGGCGTCGCTGTTGAGCGCATGGCTGCGGGCCAAGCGGGTGTGGTGGTGCTGGACGTCACACCGTTTTACGCTGAAAGCGGCGGCCAGGTGGGCGACGCAGGCGTGGTGACGGCCAACGGTGTGCGGTTTGATGTAGCCGACACCCAAAAAATCAAAGGCGATGTGTTTGGCCACCACGGTGTGCTGGCCCAGGGTGGGCTGCAAGTGGGCGACACCGTGCAAGCGGTGGTAGATGGCAATGCGCGCGCTGCAACCGTGCGCAATCACTCAGCCACGCACCTCATGCACAAGGCCTTGCGCGCCGTGTTGGGTGAACATGTGCAGCAAAAAGGCAGCTTGGTAGACGCTGACAAAACCCGTTTTGACTTCACGCACAACGCCCCAGTAACCGATGCACAGATTCGCGAGATAGAGCGCATGGTGAACGCCGAAGTGGTGGCCAATGCGGCTACCCAAGCGCGCGTCATGAACATAGAGGCCGCGCAAGCCACAGGTGCAACCATGCTGTTTGGTGAAAAGTACGGTGAGACCGTGCGCGTGCTGGACATAGGCAGTAGCCGGGAGCTGTGCGGCGGCACTCACGTGGCCGCCACTGGTGATATTGGCATGTTCAGCATCACAGCCGAGGGCGGCGTCGCCGCTGGCGTGCGCCGTGTTGAGGCCGTCACTGGCCTGAACGCCTTGGCCTACGTGCAACACATGGAACAGACCTTGGGTGGTGTGGCGGGCAGCTTGCGCGTGACCCCCGACGAAGTGCCTGCCCGCGTGGGCGCCATGCTGGAGCAAATGCGCGAGCTTGAAAAAGAGCTCAACGCCATCAAAGGCCGCCTGGCTTCTGCGCAAGGCGACGAGCTGGTAAGCCAATCCGTAGACGTGGGCGGCGTGGCGGTGTTGGCAGCCAAGCTGGAGGGTGCTGACGCCAAAGCCTTGCGCGAGACCATGGACAAGCTCAAAGCCAAGCTCAAAACCGCTGTGATTGTGCTGGGCGCCACAGACGGTGACAAGGTGCAAATTGCAGCGGGCGTAACGCCTGACGTGGTGGGCAAGCTCAAGGCGGGCGACTTGGTCAACATGGTGGCCCAGCAAGTGGGCGGCAAAGGCGGCGGCAAGCCAGACATGGCCATGGCCGGCGGCACCGATGCAGCGGCTTTGCCCAAGGCCTTGGCCAGTGTGCAGGCTTGGGTGGCTGAGCGCTTGGCGTGAGCCCGGGACAAGCCTGCGATAATCGCAGGCTCTTGCAGTTCGCGGCGCTTTATATGCGCTGACGATGCGTACCAACCCAGCGAGGTGGCAACACACGCTGGGTTTTTAATTTCGTAGTTCTCTTTCATGACCACCGATAGACGCGCCTTCTTGGCGCGCGCTGCTGCATGCAGCGCATTTGCCTCAGCCCCCTTTGCTTTGTCTGGCTTGGTGCCAAGCGCACAGGCCGCACAGCCCAGTAGCAACGGCACTTACAGCTTTTCTCCCACACCCGCCGATTGGCAACGCTTTGCAGTGACGACCCGCGTTGACTTGCAAAACGCCAGCGGCAGCACACACATATGGCTGCCCGCACCTTCAGTGCAAAACGACTGGCAGCAAAGCGACGTGGGCGTGGTGAACACCAATGGCACTTACCAATGGCGTGAAGACGGCCGCTACGGCGCACGCATATTGGCGGTGCAGTTTGACGGCACGCAAGCCGCGCCGTTTGTAGAACTCACCAACAAAGTACAAACCCGCAGCCGCGCCGCGCAATGGCAGGCAGCGCCAGATGCCAGCATCAAGCTAGACGGCAACGAGCGCGCGTTTTGGCTGGGCCCTACAGAGCTGCTGCCCACAGACGGCATTGTTGCCACAACAGCCGCCAGCATTGTGGCGGCCTCAGACACCGACGAGGTAAAAGCCCGCAAGGTCTACGAGTGGATTGTGGCCAACACCTTTAGAGAGCCCACCACCAAAGGCTGCGGCCCTGGCGACATTGCCAGCATGCTGCAAACCAACAACTTGGGCGGCAAATGCGCCGACATCAACGCCTTGTTTGTAGGCTTGTGCTGCGCCGCTGGCGTACCAGCCCGCGACGTGTACGGCTTGCGCTTGGCTCCATCAGCGTTTGGCTACAAGCAGTTGGGCGGCAACTCAGCCAACTTAAGCGGTGCGCAACACTGCCGCGCTGAAGTGTTTATCAATGGCCGCGGCTGGCTGGCCATGGACCCCGCAGACGTGACCAAAGTCATGCGCCACGAAACCACTGACTGGCTGCGCGACGTGAGCAACCCAGTGGTTGCACCCGTGCACAAAGCGCTGTTTGGCGCGTGGGAAGGCAACTGGATGGCCTTCAACACAGCCCACGACGTGCTGCTACCTGATGCGCAAGGCAAACCAGTGGGCGACGCCATTGGCTTTTTGATGTACCCCATGGCCTACACCAACGGCCAGTTTGTAGACCACTACAAACCCAAAGAGTTTGCCTACCAAATCAGCGCGCAGGCGTTGTAAAGCAAAGCCCTGCAGTTTATGGCGGCTTTAGGTGTCTATACCCAAAGCACGCCAATCACCCCCACCGTCTCTCACAACCTCAGGCGCGCCGCCTGTGCGCATGGGGGTGAGGTCTAGCACGGTCTAGCAGCTAAGCCGTGGGGGTCTTTGCAAGCAGCGCCTTACTTCCAATGTTGGTGGTTCAGGCTGGCTGGCAAGATGGTGTTGTTTGCGGTATATTTTCTATACCATGATTGCCTTCGAGTTTGACCTCAAAAAGAGTGAGTCCAACAGCACCAAGCACGGCATTGATTTTTTCCAAGCTCAGGACCTTTGGAACGACCCAATGCTGCTGGAGATTGCAGCAAAAACGGATGATGAACCGCGGTATTTGGTGATTGGTTTGATCGACGGGAAGCATTGGTCGGCGGTCATTACCTACCGAGACGCCAAAGTCCGATTGATATCCGTGCGTCGCGCACGCACAGAAGAGGTAGCACTTTATGAAAGCTAAAAAATTCGAGCAACAGTTTGATGATGGCGTGGACATTACGGCAGCTTTGGATTTGCCCAAGGCTAGGCGCGTGCTGCAAGAGCAAAAACGGGTAAACCTGGATTTCCCTACATGGATGGTTGATTCGCTAGATCGCGAAGCCAGCAAACTGGGGGTTACTAGGCAGTCTGTTATCAAGGTTTGGCTGGCTGAACGTCTTGAGGCGACAGCTTCCAAGTTGCCGTTACAACGGATGCCCGCGGATAGCACGCAGCGCTGAACGCCGCATTAGGCGTCACACAACACTCGTGTGAGTGCAGGCCTATGTCTTGCGCGCATTGGCCAGCATGCGCAATAACGCCAGCACATCGGCCACACCCATCTCGCGCGGGTGACGCATGCCGCCGGACTGCATCGCACTCCATTGGATAAAAATTAACTCAATAAGATTAAATTCTATAAATTTTGAGGCTATAATGCCTACATTAAACCCGTTCACGCACTTGATCGAGCAGGCGGTTGGACTATAAAGAAGGAGCACCGGGTTTCATGGCAAATTTATACCCATGAAAACGCAGTATCTAGGCCTGTAAGCCAAGGTGCAAGCGTATTACAGTCATTTCATTCAAAAGATGTATCGACTGGGCCCGGATGTATCAACCGGGTTTTGCGGGATACATTACGTTAGGCGTCACAAAACACATGTCCTGCGACTCCGCCATCGACATCTACACCCTCTTCAAAGACACGGTAATTCTCGCGTCAGCACTCGGTGCAGTCTTTGTGGCCGCCAACGGACTGAAGACCTGGAACGCACAGCTCAAAGGAACGGTTGAGTATGATCTAACAAGGCGGCTGCTGAGAGCAACTTACAAGCTTCGCGACGCCTTCGCAGTTGTCCGCAATCCGATGATGTGGGCCAACGAGTTCGTCCCACCGCCTCCTGACTTCAAAGGAGATGCTGATGAAGAACGATTCTACGGAATGGCCGCAGCCTATGAGAAGCGCTGGGACCACGTGGTCAACGCTCGGCGCGAGCTTGACGCGGAGCTACTGGAGGCGGAAGTAATCTGGGATGGCGGAATCCATGATCGCTTCAAGAAACTACTGCAGTTGCAGCAAGAGCTTCTTGTGAACCTCAACGCGCATCTGCGGTCACAGAATCCAAGGACTCCACCGTCCACGCGCGAGTCCACTTACGAAGCTCTTCGCAAGAGACGCGAAGTACTCTACGCAGACGGTTCACCTGAGGACGAATTTGCTATTGACTTAGCGAGTGCCCTCAAGATGGTCGAAGATAACCTCAAGCCGCATCTCAAAAAGTGACGCCTAACCCCTCGCTCAAGCTGACCCGCTACGGCATGCAGTGTAAGGCTGGTGTGCAGTGTCTGCGGCACTGTCGCACGCCAGCCTTACACTGCATGCCGTAGCGGGCAGCTTAGCTCGAACGTTAGCCTACTGGAGCACCGATGACCGAAGAGAACAAAGTGCGCGACGTAGTTGATGCAGTCACAGGAGTGGCGAAAGCGGTTCCCGTATATCAGGACGTCCTACAGCCAGCGGCGCAAGAGAAGTCGGAAAGGCGTTGCAGACAGTGGCCAAGACAGTTCATGTTGCGCTCGCGCCGGTGAGCGCACTCGTTTGGGGCTATGACCAAATAAAGGACTTTGTATCAACAAAGGTCGCGGAACGCCTCAAAAACGTGCCGCCAGAAAACATCACGTCACCGAAACCAAACGTCGCCGGGCCTGCGCTTGAGTCGCTGAGGTACACCGGACATGAGTCGTCCCTCAGCGACCTCTATGCAAATCTGCTGGCAGCGGCCATGGACAAGGCCACCGCCCATGGAGCACATCCAGCCTTCGTGGAGATCATCAAGCAATTGACTCCCGATGAGGCAAAGCTTGTTGGGCTATTTGTACGGAAGATGCCCTACCCCCTGATCAATGTTAGGTGGGAATATGAGAACGCCAAGGACGGACAAACTGGCGGGCAGGACATCCTCGTTCACTACTCGCATCTCGGATTAGTCGCTGAGTGCGAACTTCCTCAACTGACGCCCACGTATATAGACAATCTCTGTCGCCTGGGACTTGCGGAAGTGCCGACGTTCTGGGAGTACACCTCGAAGGGCGTGTATGACGCCCTAGAGAGTGATCCGCAGATCAAGGCCGTGCAGCAGGCGTTCGAGAAAGATGCAGAACGGAAAGTGCGGATCGAACGGAAGGGGTTGAAGATTACGCAGTTGGGAAGGCAGTTTGCGGAAGTATGTGTCGTCCGAAAGGCATAGCTAGGCTAACAGGTCGTTCCAGCGGATCGCCTTCGGCGGCCGCTGAACTTCGACGTTAGGCTTCATCAAACCACCTCTCCATGCATCGCTACCCAGAAGGAACCACCGCGACGGCCGAAGACCTGCGCACGTCGCGCATGAGTGATGCAATAGCCACGGCGAGTAGACAGGGCTACGCGAGCATCTGGCAGGCTCTATCAACAGCCGCCGCCGCCGCACTTGACGAGGGTCGACCGACCGAAGCAAAGGCTCTATGGCTGGTCGCAGACGCAGCATCAATGATGCTCAAGCCCAAGAGCGTGAACGAGCCATTCGCTCCGATGACCGTTTTCGGCGACCGAAGGTCGGCCATTGCAAGCGACTTCACACCTAACGATGTGGCGATCTTCGCCGCGGTCGCGACAGAGGTTGCCGATCATTATGTACGCGCGCGACTCAGCGACGTGGTTTGGCTCTGCGCAAGCCCGCGGGATGCCAACTTTGCGCGAATAGCAATCGATGCGTACCGATCTGTTCCTCTCACAGCCGAGAGCTGGCCCCGGGATGCTCGGGACTGTTGGGAACGAGCAATCGCACTCTGCCTACAGCTTCGAGCCGGGGCCGGTCCGCGGCTGGAGGAGATCGAAACTGCGCTCCTGTCAATCTTCGACAGCAACATCGGGACTGACGGCTTCTTCGCCTTGTCAGTGTCAAGGCTCCTGTCCGAGAACAATCTCGGGCGAAGTCGTGGACGCGAGACCGCCGACCGCTTGGCCGAAAGAGGAAAGGAACTCCTACAAAGGAGCAGCTACAAAGCCCGCGGGTATCTCGACTCTGCGGCGCTGTGGTACGGCCGCCTCTCGGAGAAAGGACTCCAAGCAGACATGACTTGCGCAGTTGCCGAGACGTGGGCAAAGGAGGCTGAGTCAAGAGCTTCGGGAGATCAACCCAGCAACATGGTTGCAGCCAGCCTTTACGAGAACGCAATACAGACGCTAAGACGTGTACCGAAGGGCCTGCGCGCCGATCGCGCTGTCGATCAAAAGCTCACAGAACTTTATGCCCGGTTGGAGAAGGCAGGGAAGGCCTCTCTTGGCGAGATGGGTGTTGTTACTTCTGGGCCGATAGACATCTCTGAGCTTGTGGCTGCCGCTCAAGACTCGGTACGAGGCAAAGACTTGTCGGGCGCACTTCTGGCGTTCTGCAACGTGTATCGGGGCGTGCACAAGCCAAAGCTGAAGGAGTTCGCAGAGAAAATGCTCCGCGAGCATCCTCTACAGGCGCTTTTCGCCTCGACTCATCTTTCACGTGACGGCCGCGTTGTCGCAAAGCGCCCAGGCTTTGGGTTCGGCAGCGTTGGCTCTGAGGAGTACCAAGCCACTTTGCGAGCTGAGATGGTCAAACACTACTCGATGGAGATTGGCCTGATAGCTCAGGGCCAACTTCTGCCTGCTCTCGATGTGCTATCGCTTGAACACAGAGTACGGGAGGCTGACCTTGAGTACGTGCTTCGCAACTCCCCAATCGTTCCCGCTGGTCGAGCCGCGATTTTTGCCAAGGGTTTGATTGCTGGATTCGAGCGTGACCTCACGTCGGCACTTCATTTCCTCGTTCCGCAAGTCGAGCACCTAGTTCGATGGCATTTGAAAGCGGCAGGGGCGAAGACAACCACGCTCAGCCTTGATGGGATCGAGACTGAGAACGGGCTGAGTACCTTGATGGAGCTTCCCGAGGTTGTCTCCGTCTTTGGCGAAGATCTCGCATTTGAGTTCAAGGCTCTCTTCTGTGACGCCTTCGGTCCGAACCTGCGCAATGAGGTGGCTCATGGGCTGCTGGATGATTCAAGCTGCCAGACGGCTCAGACTTTCTACGCTTGGTGGCTAGTGTTGCGGATAACGTTCAATACGTTCTGGAACGCCGCTCACAAGCCATAGGCCTCCGCGGGCGGCTTAACTCGAACGTTAGGCAGCACAAGCGATGCCGTCTTGGTGTCACCAACGGAAGACATGAACGCACCGAAACCATCATCACTGTCTATTGATTCCGAGGTGATCGTCCAGCGTCAGCTCGACGCATACAACGCCCGCGATCTTGACGCCTGGCTAGCTACCTACAGCGCCGATGCCGAGCAATTCATGCTGCATGGCGGCCTATTGGCTTCTGGCCGTGATGCCATACGCAGTCGCATGCAGGAGCGGTTCGCCGATCGAGCCCTTCACGCCAAGCTGTTGTCGCGTGTCTGCATGGAGAACATCGTCAATGACCACGAAGTAGTCACGCGCACGTTTCCGGACGGCTTGGTGCAGGTCGAGATGGTCTGTCTGTACGAAGTCAATGCAGGTGCCATAACCAAGGCAACGTTTGCCATGGGCCAAGCGCGGCCAGTTGAGGGTGCGGCCTAACCCCTCGTTCAAGCGGTGCGCCAACGGCAGGCCGTAAGGGCCCGGTTGGCGGTGCGCGGTGCATTGTGAATCGGCCCGGGCATTGAAAATACTGTTTGGTTTCAGGTATCTATACCCAAAGCACGCCAATCACCCCCACCGTCTCTCACAACCTCAGGCGCGCCGCCTGTGCGCATGGGGGTAAGGTCTAGCACGGTGGTGGGCTCTAGGGTGCAGGCCCCAGCATCTATCACGCCGTCTACCGCGTGGTCTAGTTGCTCTTTGATGTCGTCTGGCTCGCTCAGCGGCAACACCTCGCCAGGCATGATAAGTGTGGTGGCTAGCAGCGGCCCGCCGTGCAAGTCAAGCAAAGCCAGCACCACAGGGTGGTTGGGTACGCGCAGGCCTATGCTTTTGCGAGACGGGTGGCTGACGCGCCGTGGTACCTCTTTGCTGGCGTCCAAAATAAACGTGAATGCGCCTGGTGTGGCCAGCTTTAGCAAGCGGTATTGCTGGTTATCCACCTTGGCGTAGTTGGACACTTCACTCAGGTCAGCGCACAACAAGGTGAGGTGGTGGCGCTCGTCGACCTGGCGAATGCGGCGCAGTTTGTCTACGGCAGCCTTGTCGTCCAGGTGGCACACCAGCGCGTAGCTGGAGTCTGTAGGCACAGCCAACACGCCGCCGCGCTTGAGTAAGTCAACCGCTTGCCGTAGCAGGCGGGGCTGCGGGTTGTTGGGGTGAACGTCAAAGTGTTGGGCCATAGCCGCATTGTCAGCCAATTTATCCGCACGCGGCTAAGCTACACCCGCAAAGTCATAGCGTTGGGCAGCGGCATGCTGAGGTTTAGCACATCGTCTGCCAGCCACAGGGCAGAGCGTTTGGCGCGTTGGGCAACGGCTTGCAGCGGCATTTGCTGGTAGTCGTCGTTAAACACTTCAAAGCTGTAGTCGCCCTGGTAGCCCAAGCCTTCTAGTTTGAGTACCAGTTGGCGCAGCTGATCGCTGTGCACGCCTTCACCGGGAAAGACGCGGAAGGTGCGCGCCGTGTTGCGGTGCTCGTCAAAGTTGGGGCTGGTTTGCCACATAAAGTCGGCCAGCTGCACCAAGAAAATTTGATGCGGGTCTACAAAGTCCAGCTCGTCTAGGCTGGTTTGGCTGGCAAACATATGAAACGAGTCAAGGCCTAAGCCCAAGTTGGGGCAGTCGGCCATAGAGATGACGTCCCACGCCTGGGGAAATTCGTTTATGCTGCGTCCCCACGACAAGGCTTCATAGGCAATCTTGATACCGTAAGGAATGGCCAACATGGCCAGCTTGCGCAAATCTCTGGCAATGTGCGCGCGGTCGTCGGTGGCGTGGGTGGATGTAGACGAGCAAGCCAGCAGCACGTTGCAACCCAATGCGGCGCACATCTCTAGCATGGACTTGGCAATATCAACCTTGTAGTTGTGCAAGTCGTCGCTGAGGCCCTCAAAGTCGCGCAATACCTGAAAGCCCGTGCCACGCAGGCCACTGGCTTTAAATTCAGCAACAGCGGCATCAAAGCCTTGCGGGTGGCCCACAAAGTCGTTGGCTTTGAGCATGACTTGGCTAAATCCCGCCGCTTTGATGGCTTGCAGCTTGGCTTGTAGTGGGCCAGCCAGTGTGATGGTGTCCATGCCAAACGATGCAATGGCTTGGTTGCGCTGCGCACTCATGGTGTGGCTCCGGTTTGGCTGTGCACCAGCTCAAACAACACACTGTGCTCATAGGTTTTGGTGAGTGCGCCGCGCGCCTCACTGTGCGCAGCAGGTGTTTCTACAAACTCTACGCCGTTGGCCCTAAGTGCTGCCACGGTGGGCAACACGTCAGCCACGCCCAAACCAACGCGGTGTAAGCACTCCGTACTGTCCAGCACGTTTACCTCAGGCTCAATGAGTTGCATCATGAAGCTGTTGTCTGAGTTGAGCGCTGGAAAGCGAATCAGCGTGCCGTGCGGCAATATGCCAAAGCGCTCTTCACTGGGTATTGCCTGTGCGCCAAATAGCGTTTGGTAAAACGTCAGCCAATCGTTGCTGCGGTCTGCACCTATGTACTGCACCACACCAAAGAAGTGCATACCCATAGTCGCGGGAGGGTGCTGGTCCACGCCGGGTATGGGCAAAAAATCAACGTCGTAAATCGAGAACTCTTTGTAGCGGTCAACAAAGTACAAGCGCGTGCCGCCCACACCATGAATGGCCGGAATGTTGAGCTCCATCACTTGAGGGTGGGTGGCTACCGCCCAAGCGCCCAGCGCCACGACGCTGTCAAAGGCCTCACGTGCGTCGCGTACACGCAGGGCCAATGCCGCTATGCGCGGCGCAGCATCGGGGGCTGCTGCGTCTTTGCCGTGTGCGTTTACCACGATGTTGATAGCGCCTTGACGGTACAGCATGACTTCGCGAGAGCGATGCCGGGCGATGGGCCTAAAGCCCATCATCTCTAGCACTTGGCCTAAGGCTTTCGGCTTGGCGGTTGTGTATTCAATAAATTCGATGCCGTCCAAGCCTATGGGGTTGTCTACATCGTTGAACGATGGGCTGATAGGCTCGCGCTCTAAGTGGGCTTTGGTTAAAAAATCGCTCATGGTGGGTGCTTTCTAGGCAAACAAGCGTTGCACAAATGGCATGGCGTAAAGCCACACACTGACCGACAAAAAAGAGGCTGATACGCCGACGACCAAGGCAGTGGCTGCAAAGCCCTCTTGGTTGTAGCGCTTGGCCAACACCGGAAAAATAGCAGGCAAGGGCATCGCGGCAAATAGCACGCCAGCGGTGAGCAGCGCTGCATCACTTTGCGGCACCATTAGCAGCATGAGTATCACCATGGCTGGGTGTATGAGTAATTTGCCTGCGGTAACCGCCAACAAGTCGGTACGCACGGCTTGCACTTGTTGGCCAGATAGCACGCCACCAATCATGAACAAGGCCATGGGTGCAGCAGCACCCGAGAGCAGGTCTAGGCTGCGCGCGGCAATACTAGGAATGGGCAGGCCCACAATAGCCACCGCAAAGCCCAACACAATGGCCAAGAAAATGTAGTTGGTGCGTAACCCTTTGAACACGCGCGCCAGCGCTTGGGGCCAAGGTAGGCGTTGTTCAGCGTCGCACACCATAAGCGCCAGCGGCACGATGATGATGTTCTCAACAATGAGGCACAACGCAAGTGCGATATCTGCTTGCTGCTCGCCCACCACTTGCGAGATGATGGGAAAGCCCACAAACATGCTGTTTGAGGTGGCAAACCCCATGCCGTAAAGCCCAGACACCACCATTGATTTTTTGGCCCACTTGCGCGCACCAATCACGCCCACCAACAACGCCAGCACAGAGCCTGCGGCATAAGCACCCAAATAAGCCAGGTTTAAAACCTCGGCCAAGGGGTAGCTGGTGATGGCGCGAAACACAGTGGCCGGCAGAACAAACAACAACAAAATGCGCCCCAGCACGCCGAGCTCTGACTGCGCAATCAACCCCGACTTCACAGACAGCAAACCCAGTCCAATGATGAGATAAATTGGGGCGGTGATGTTGAAGATGGCCAGCATGCTGCGCGGTGTGTTTGTTTTGGGGTTTAACTGGCGTCTAGCTGTGCCAACTCTCGTAGCTTGTGCACGGTGGTACTGGGTAATTCAAAAAACTCTAGGTAGGCAGGTATTTGTTCAAACAGCATGTCTAAGCCCACTTGCACTTGGCAGCCAGCGGCCTGCGCAGCTTGCACAAATGCTGTGCGCTGCGTGCGCATTACCACCTCACCCACAAACGTATTGGGCGACAGCTGACTGATATCTATCGGTAGGGGGTCGCTAACATTCATGCCCAGTGGTGTCGCGTTGACAACCAGGTCACAGTCGGTTGGGTCGTTGTGGTGCGTGCTGACTGTCAGTTGCGGGTAGTGCTTTTGCAAGCGTTGCGCCAAAGCTTGCGCGTTGACGTGGTTGGTGTCGTACAGGGCCAGCGCCATCACACCACTTTGAGCGAGTGAAGCGGCAATGGCGCAACCCACACCACCACTGCCTACTACCAAGGCGCGTTTGCCCGCTGGTGAAAATCCTTTAGCGGCCAAGCCACGCACAAAGCCCTCGCCGTCAAACATGTCACCAATCAGGCGCCCACTCGCGTCAAATTTGATTGCGTTACATGAACCAGCAATTTGAGCGGTGGTGGAGACGTCGTCTAGCAAAGACATGACCGCAGTTTTGTGCGGCATGGTGATGAGCGCACCGAGCAAGTTACCCAAGGGCTTTAGCCCGTTGAGCAGGCTGTTGAAGTGCTGCGGCTCACAAGACATGGGCACCACGCAGGCGTTGATACCAGCGTGCTCAAAGTAGGGGTTGTAAATGAGCGGCGACTTGAAGCTGTGCGTGGGGAAGCCAATGTGCGCAATCAGTTGTGTGTTGCCGTCTATCATCATGACGCCTTGTTGATGAGCGCTGCGGCCGCGCTGAGAGCAGACAAGTAGCTGTTCACACCCAAGCCGGCGACTTGGCCTTGCACGATGTCGGCAAACACAGAGGTATGTCGAAAGGCCTCTCTGGCATGGATGTTGGACATATGCACCTCAATAATGGGGCAGGTGAGTATGGCCAAGGCGTCGCGTATGCCATAGCTGTAGTGCGTCCACGCACCTGCGTTAATCAGCACAGCGTCAACGCCATCTTCATAGGCTTGATGTATGCGCTCGCACATGTCGCCTTCGTGGTTGGTTTGGTAGCTGTCCACGCGCAGCCCCAAGCTGCTACCCAAAGTTTGCAGCTGATGGTCTATGTCTTGCAAGGTGAGCGTGCCGTATTGCTTGGGGTCGCGCTTGCCAAACATGTTGTGGTTGATGCCGTGCAGCATCAGTACTTGTTGTGTCATGGGTGTGGTGTTTGGGTGGGGTTAAAGCTGGTCATATCTACGATGGCGCCGCTATGCGCTGCATGCACGATAGCCTGCACAATTTTTAAGTTTTGTAGGCCGTCGCGCACGGTAACAAGCGGTGGCTGCAGGCCACGCGCCACTTGCACGAAGTGGGCCATTTGGTTTGCGATGGGGTCATCGTGTGTGACGGGCGCGGCTTGCTTGGCAAAGGGCTTCCACCAAGAGCGTTGTGTGTCTTCAAGGTAGGTGTGTAGTTGCATGGTGGGTACAGCCAAGCTGCCCCGCGTGCCTGCCAAGTAGTAGCAGTTTTGATCGGGATAGCTGGTGTAGGCTGGATTTTCTTGGCTGGTTTGTTCCCAGCTTTTTGGGCTGGCAGCCGTATCGGAAATAGCAAAACTGGCCAGCACGCCACTGTCAAAGCGAAGGTTGATGCTGGCGGTGTCTTCGACCTCAAAACCACGCGTATGGTGGCCGGTCATGGCTTGTACGTGCACCACCTCGCCGCACAGCATGCGCAGGTTGTGTATCTCATGAATCATGTTCAGCAGCAAAGGCCCAGCGCCTATTTTTTTGCGCCAGGGGCTGTCTTCAAAGTAGTGGTCTGGCTTAAAAAACCAAGCTGTCCCCACCACACTCACCAAGCTGCCCAATTGTCCGCCGGTTACCAACGCGCAAGCTTGGCGCATGATGGCGCTGTGAGCGCGGTGGTGGCCAACCAACACCGGTACCGCGCTTGAGGCAGCCACTTGCAGCAAGCGCTGTGCTGCTTCAACAGTGTGTGCCACAGGCTTCTCCACCAATACGGGTATATCTGCGTTGATGCAGGCAATGGCTTGCTCTGCATGCATGTCATTGGGTGTGGCCACAACGCAAGCGTCAACCAAGCGTTTATCAGTATTGGCTGTTAGCAGATCGTTTAGGTTCTCAAAGTACGCAACGCCCAACTTGCTAGCCAATGTTTTGGCGCTTGGGCTGGGGTCTACCAGTGCGCCAAGCTGTGCGTTGGGCGTGGTGGCAATGGCTTGCATGTGGGCTTGGCCAATGTAGCCTGCGCCCGCTACTGCGATGCGTGTGATGGGGGCTGTGTGGGTGGCGTGTTGCATGGATGATGGCTTGAGGCCTAGGCTTGCACGTATCGCAAAATCATTTGCACTACGTTCTCGCGTCGGTTGGCTATGTAAGCGGGTGACAGGTTGTCTTGTTGAAAAATCATCCCAAACGTGTAGCGGTTGGACACGTTGAAAAACGCCAAGGCAGAGATAGAGGCGTGAATATCCGCAGGGTCTAGATCTGGTCTAAATACTTTGGCGGCAACGCCGCGTTCATAAATGCGTGTGACCAGTGCGATGGCCGGGCGGTTGAGTTCTTTAACGTGTTCGCTTTGGGCGAGATAGCGTCCGCGGTTGATGTTTTCAGACATCACCATGCGGATATAGTCTTCGTTGTTGAGGTGGTGGTCAAAGGTGACGGCAGTCAGGCAGCGCAGCGCCGCTTGTGGGGACATGCCGTCCAAGTTCATTTGGCTTTCGTTTTCGCGCACCTCACGGTATTTGGCTTCTAGCGTGGCCAAGTACAAGCCGTCTTTGCTACCGAAATAGTAGTAAATCATGCGCTTACTGGTGCGCGTCGCAGCGGCAATGTCGTCTACGCGAGCGCCAGCCAAGCCTTTTTCGCCAAATTCGTGCGCTGCCGCCTCCAGTATGTCGGCCTTGGTGCGCTCTGCTTCTTCCAGTCGTTTGGTGGCGGTTTTTTGAGCCGTTGTGGCCATTACGTCGCTCATGGGGTGGCTCCAGGGTCTTGTAACATCTGGCGATTATTATGTACCAATGAGTACACAACTTCAATTCCGAATTTGAAAATATCACTTGTAGCCCAATAAATACCTATTTTTAGGGTAAACACTTAGGTTATTTTTAATGTACCAGCTGGTACATAAAATTAAATACTGTTAGCATTTGCTACCACCGCACAACGTGGTGCCGGTACAGTCCAAACTGATTTAGGAGATACCTCATGACCGTTTCAACCATTCGCCGTAGCCTTATCGGCGCCGCCGCTGCCATGTCTTTGGTGGCCGCTACCGGCACCGCTTTTGCAGCTGACAAAATCAAATTGCGCTTGTCTGCGCCAGCATCAGCCACAGACGCTCGCGCCGTGGCAATGACTGAGCAGTTTGGTCCAGCTGTGGCCAAATTTGCAGACTTCGAAGGCCACTGGAATGCCTCTTTATTCAAGCAGGGCACAGAACTTGAAGCCATTGCCCGCGGTAACTTGGAGATGTCGATTACGTCTGCACAAGAGCTGGCTGAATTCTTCCCAGAGTTTTCTGTGTTCTCAGCGGGCTACTTGCACCGGGATGCGGCGCACCAAGTAGCCGTATTCAATTCAGACCTGTTCAAGCCTTTCAAGCAACAGGTTGAAGACAAGCTGGGCGTTAAGCTGATTGGCGATTTACTTGGGACGCCGCCAGTTGAACTTGCGTACAGATAAAGAGATCAAGACACCCGAGGATTTGGCAGGCGTGAAGTTGCGTATGCCAGGCTCTGACGCATGGCAATTTTTGGGTCGCGCCCTGGGTGCTAGCCCAACACCTATGGCCTTTACCGAGGTGTACACCGGTCTGCAAACGGGTGCGGTTGATGGACAAGACAACCCATTGCCGATCAACAAAGACGCCAAGTTTTACGAAGTGACCAAGCAAATTGTGCTGACCAGCCACTTGGTGGACTTGAACTACCTGGCTATCAGCAAGAAGGTGTTTGACAAGATGACGCCAGCGCAGCAAGCCGAATTGCAAAAAGCAGCTGACCAAACTACAAACTGGGCGCGTGCACGCCAGCTTAAGTTAGAGGGCGAGCTGGAGCAGTTCTTTGTGAGCAAGGGTTTGAAGGTGTACACGCCTGACGTGAACGCTTTCCGCACTCGCGTACAAAAAATGTACTTGGAGTCAGATCTGTCAAAGTCATGGCCTAAGGGTATTGTTGAAAAAATCAACGCCCTGTAAGCCTAGCTAGACACCTCTGGCACCTCACTCAGAAAGCCGACCTATGCACCGTAAGCGGTCATGGTGGTCGGCCAGGGCGGACGACGTGGCCATCGCCATGTTGTCCGTGATGTTCCTGGCCTTTGTTTTACAAATCACGTCGCGCTACGTGTTTGATGCCCCCTTGGGCTGGACACTAGAGCTGTGTTTGACCATGTGGTTGTGGACGGTTTTGTGGGGTTCGGCTTTTTGTTTGACCAATCAAGAGCATGTTCGTTTTGACATGATCTACATGGCCTCCACTGAGCGCGTGCGTCGGTGGTTGGCCGGTATTGCTGCCATTGCAGTGGTGCTCACTATGGTGGCATCAGCCGCAGGCACCTATGACTTTGTGAGCTTTTTAACTATTAAAAAAAGCGGGACCTTACGCATCCCGCTGGCTTACGTTTTTTCCATCTACCTGCTATTTATGCTGGCTGTTGTTGTGCGCTACGGCCACCGCTTGCTGCACATTGTCCGCGGCACCCACATGGACCAATTGGACGCATTTCCTGCACAAGGTGATCAGCGATGAGTATTGCATTCACCACCAGCTTGCTCACGTTGTTTCTGTTGGCCGCTATTGGCACACCCATTGCCTATTCCATCATCGCCAGTGCGGTGGCCTATCTCGCGGTGTCTGGCCAAGACTTAGGTATTGCCGCTGAGCAAATCATCTACGGCATATACGACAGTTTTGTGTTGCTGGCCGTGCCGCTGTTTATTGTTGCGGCCAACATCATGAACGCGGGCAGTATCAGTGAGCGCTTGCTGCAGTTTTGCGTGGCCATGGTGGGTCGATTCAAAGGTGGTTTGGGCCATGTGAACGTGGTGTCCAGCCTTATTTTCTCAGGCATGTCGGGTTCGGCGGTGGCAGACGCAGCGGGTTTGGGCAAGGTCATTATTCAGATGATGACCAAAGACGGTCGCTACACACCCGGCTATGCAGCTGCAATCACCGCAGCGTCAGCCACCATTGGGCCGGTTATCCCACCGTCCATTCCCATGGTGATTTACGCCTTGGTCTCGGACACGTCTATCGGATTCTTGTTCTTGGGTGGCATTTTGCCTGGGCTGCTCATGGGCTTGATGCTGATGACCATGAACACATTTATCTCGCACAGGCGCGGGTTCGCAGCCGATGAGGTGGTGCCATTGCGCAACATTCCGGGTATTACCGTTAAGGCATTTCCAGCATTATTGATGCCGGTGATTTTGTTGTACGGCATTTACGGCGGTGTGACCACGTCAACGGAAGCTGCGGCTGTAGCGGCTGCCTACGCGTTTATTTTGGCAGCCGTCTTCTACCGCACGATCAATCTTAAAAATATGCGTGAGGTCATGCTCAATAGCGTGAAGGCATCCGCGTCTGTTGGTTTGGTCATCGGCGGCGCGCTGATACTGAATTACATCGTTGCTTCAGAAAACATCCCCACGCTCTTGGCCGAATATTTGCAAAGTCTAAACGTGACGCCAATGAGTTTTATGCTTGGCGTCAACGTTGTGTTGCTGTTGTTGGGCTGCATATTGGACGCAACCACCATTATTTTGGTGATCATTCCGCTGTTTTTGCAGACTTGCCGTTTGCTGGGCATCGACTTGGTGCACTTTGGTGTGGTGGCCGTTATCAATTGCATGATTGGCCTCATCACGCCGCCTTACGGTATTTTGTTATTCGTGATCAACGGCACCACTGGTATCAAGTTGTCAGAGATCATCAAGGAAATTTGGCCATTCCTCATCGCTCTCTTAGGTGCGTTGTTGTTGCTGATTTTGTTCCCACAAATTGTGTTGTGGCTGCCACAGCAGTTTGGTTACACCGGTACTTAGATCCTTTGCACCATGACCGCTCAGACCACACCACACAACGTGCAAACACACCTTGGTGTGTGGCCAGCCCTGCTCACACCCTTTGATGAATCGCTGAACGTCAACATTGCGGCTATGGCAGCGCATGCGCAGCGGCTACTCGCCAAAGGCTGCGCAGGTGTCACCCTGTTTGGCACCACAGGCGAAGGCCCTTCGTTGACAGTGGCTGAGCGCATGCAGGCGCTTCAAGATCTAGTGGATACAGGCGTACCGTCTGAGCGCATCATTGCGCACACCACCTGCGCCGCCATACCTGACAGCATTGTTCTCACACGCCATGCCACAGACCTCGGTGTACATGCATGTTTGTTGGCGCCGCCATTTTTCTTTAACGGTGTGAGCGACCAAGTTGTAGAGCGAGCCGACACGCAAGTGCTAGACGCGGTACAAGCCAGTGTCACCAAGCCACTGGCGATAGTGCTCTATCCCATACCCCAAATCATGGGGGTGGCGCTGTCTGTGCGGTTGGTGCAAACCTTGGTCAGGCTCTACCCCAGCGCGATACTGGGTGTAAAGGACAGTGGCGGCGACCTTAACCATTCCAAAGCCTTGAGCAGTGCTTTGCCCGATTTGCAAATATGGGTGGGCAACGAGCCAGACTTGCAAACCATGGCGGCGTTGGGCAGCAACGGTGCTATCAGTGGTGTGGCCAACGTTATGCCAGAGCTGGTTTCACAGCTCATTACCGACGGCTTTGACGCGGCTAAACAAGCACAAGTAGTGGCGTTTTTAAAGGTGTTGTTTCAGTACCCGTTGATGCCTGCTTTTAAAGTGCTGATGGCGCAGCACACCGGCGACGACGGCTGGTTGCGTGTGCGAGCGCCATTGCTGGCGCTGGACGCAGAGCAAAGCGAGTCGTTTTTAAGCGCCTTACCTGTTGGCTTAAGTCGCAGCTAGCACCGACCACACCGGCGTCAAACCTTTGGGCAGTGGCGGCAGGGCGCCCAAGTCAATGCGGCTTTCGGTGGGGCTGTGGAAGTCCGAGCCGCGTGAGGCCATGAGGCCAAACTCGCGCGCCATGTCGGCGTACTTGATGTACTCGGACTCGCTGTGACTGCCGGTGACCACCTCTGTGGCTTGGCCACCGTGGGTTTTGAACTCGCTGAACAAGGCGTACTCAGCTGTGGGCGACAGGCCGTAGCGGGCTGGGTGTGCAATGACGGCTACGCCGCCAGCGCCTGTAATCCACTTCACAGCGTCGCCCAGTTTGGCCCATTTGTGGGGCACAAAGCCGGGTTTGTGGTCGGCTAAATATTTGCGGAACACATCGTGGGTGTCGCGTGCCATGCCTACGTCTACGATGTGGCGGGCAAAGTGGGTGCGCGAAATGAGGTCAGGGTTGCCCACGTATTTGAGCGCGCCCTCGTAGGCGTTTTGAATGCCTACTTTGGCCAGCTCTGCGGCCATGTCGCGTGCGCGCTGGGCGCGCCCACCGCGTGTGGCGGCTAGGCCTGCGATCAAGTCTGGGTGGGTGCGGTCAAAGCCCAAGCCGACAATGTGCACGGTGACGCCGGCAAAGCTCACGGATATCTCCACGCCATTGACAAAGGGCAAGCCCACATCGTTGGCCACCTCATTGGCGCGGGCCAAGCCTGCAATTTCGTCGTGGTCTGTCAGTGCCCACAGTTCCACGCCGTTGTCCGGCCCGCTGGACCAGCTGGTCCTGGGGCAGTGTGCCGTCTGAAGCTGTGGAGTGGCAGTGCAGGTCAGCGTTCAGCAAGGGGTTGCAGGTGCTTGTCATAGCTGCGCGCCTTCCACCAGAAAGCGCACCCGCTTTTGTCCTTGCCACGCATCGGCGTCCAGCCTAAAGGCCAGCTTGACGGGTGTGGGCAGAGGCTCGGTGTGGCCAAACCAAATGCCGTCCACGGCCTGGCCTTGGTGCAGCATTTTGAGTGCCAGGTGTTTGTCGCCCACCAAGCGCTGCGACACGATTTGCACTTCTTCGCTAAACAAAGGCGGTGCAAAACCTTGACCCCATACCGCTTGGTGCAAGTGGTCTACCACGTCGGGGTGGCGGTATTGGGGGTCTAGCGGGCCGTCTGTTTCCAGACGCCTGGTGAGTGTGCTGGCGTCTAGCCATTCGCTGGCCACGGTTTGCAAGGCGTGCTCAAACAAGTCCAGCTGGTCGGCGTCTATGGTGCAGCCCGCTGCCATGGCATGGCCGCCAAAGCGCAGCAGCACACCGGGGTGGCGTTTGGCGACCAAGTCCAGTGCGTCACGCAAATGAAAGCCCGGGATAGAGCGCCCAGAGCCTTTCAACTCGTCCTCGCAGCCTGGCGACTGGCTCATGGCAAATACAAAGGTGGGCCTGTGCATTTTGTCTTTGAGGCGCGAGGCCACAATGCCCACCACGCCCTCGTGAAAGTCGGGGTCGAACACGCACACAGCGGGTGGCGGCTCGGCATCGCTGTCTATCATGGCCTCGGCCATTTCCAGCGCTTGGTCGCGCATGTGGCCTTCTATGTTTTTGCGTTCGCGGTTGATTTGGTCAAGCATTTGCGCCAGCTCGTCAGCGCGAGCGGCGTCGTCGGTAATAAGGCATTCAATGCCCAGTGTCATATCGGCCAAGCGGCCTGCAGCATTGAGGCGTGGGCCCACGGCAAAACCAAAGTCAAACGTGGTGGCCACATCGGTTTGACGGCCTGCCACCCTGAACAAGGCTTGCATGCCCACTGGCAAATGGCCAGCGCGAATGCGCTTCAAGCCCTGGGCTACCAAACGCCTGTTGTTGGCGTCCAGTTTGACCACGTCGGCCACAGTGCCCAGTGCCACCAGGGGCAGCAAGGTGTCTAGCTTGGGCTGGTTGCTGGCGTCAAACTGGCCTTGCTCGCGCAGCACGGCGCGCAGCTTTAGAAGCACATAGAACATTACACCCACACCGGCAATGGCTTTGCTCTCAAAAGCACAGCCGGGCTGGTTGGGGTTGGCGATGGCGTGGGCATTGGGCAGCTTGATCTCGCCATTGACCAAGGCAGGCAAATGGTGGTCTGTGACCACTACGGTCAGGCCCAGCTCGCGCGCGGTGGATACGCCGTCCAGGCTGGCAATGCCGTTGTCTACTGTGACCAGCACTTGCGCACCGCTGGCAGCTACGCGCTTGGAAATACTGGGGGTGAGGCCATAGCCGTCGGTGATACGGTCTGGAACCAGGTAGTGTGCGTTGTTAGCGCCCAGCAAGCGCAAGCCGCGAATGGCCACGGCACAAGCGGTGGCACCGTCGCAGTCGTAGTCGGCGACCACACAAATGTGTTGTTGTTGCGCAATGGCCTGTGCCAGGGTGTTGGCAGCAGTGTCTAGCCCCAGCATGGTGTCTGGGGGCAGGAGCTTGGCCAAGCTGTCGTCTAGGTCTTGTGGGCTTTGTACGCCGCGTGCGGCAAACAGTTGGGCCAGCAGCGGGTGAACGCCTGCTTGCTCAAGCGCGTAAACCGTGCGCGGGGGAATGTCTCTGGCGGTAATGTGCATGTGGTCTGGTGTCGTTGTGTGCTGCTCGCGCTTAGTGTGGCGTGAGGGCACTGGGTATGGTGTTGGCTTGTTGGGCTGGGCGCATTGTGAGCTTGCGCGCCATGCCCAACAACCAACTGCCTGTCTTGGGTTGGGGTTGTGTGGCGGCCAAAGGGGGGCTGGCATAGGTTTTGATGCCGTTATGACTGGCAAAGCTCACGCAAATGGCCTGGCTGTTGCCCAGGCTTAGCAGCGCTTTTATGCAGCTTGCGTCCAGTGCAGCCCAGGCGGCTTGCCAGTCGAAGGGCTTGTGAACATGCAGGGACAAGTCATGCACTTGTTCAACCTGGTTTTGCGTTGTAAGAGGCTGCGCCAGCGCGCCAGCGCCTTGCAGCCACACGCCGCTAACGGGTGGCAAGCCCAGGGCTTTACGCTGGTCGTGCACAGGGTGTGTGTAAAACAGCATTTGCGCTTCGTTTTGCAGGCGGCGCATCCACTTGGCGGCTTCGGTGTGGGTGGTGCTAAAGGGCAGCCAGCCATCCACACTGTTGTTGGCGGCCTTTTGTAGTGACGGGCTCACAATGCCGCGCAGACGTTCGCCCACCATCAGCCACCGGTCTGAGCTGACGTATCGCAGTTCAACACCGTCCTCGGTGCACAAGGGCTTTAGAGCGGCCAGCAAGTCTTGGCTGTGCTTTGCACTTAAGTTCAGTTCGTTGGGGTGGCTCAGGCGTACATCGTTCATGCCAGCGGTAATGTGCACAGGGTGTAGCCATGCCGCGGGTGTGTTGGGGGGCAGTTCGTCGCTCAGCGCCAGCGCCGCCAAGGGCAGGGGCTGGTCAAGTAAGTCGTGTGTGCTGTCGGGTTGCCAGCCCAGGGCGCTGGCCCACGCCCGCTCAAGTGGCGTAGCCCAGTCGTCAGGCAGGGCTGGTGGCTGCGGTACGGCTTGCCAGCTGGCCAGCAGCGCCTGGGTGTGTGGTGCTTTGTTGTGTATGGCCTGGTCCATGGCTTGCACCTGTGCGTCGTCGCCCTGCCAAGTGGCATCAGCTATGTAGACGTGGCGAATGGGCATGGACATAAGGGAAACCAGTGGTAAGCCTGCCACAATAGGCAAACCGTCATTATCACCGTCATGAAAATACCCTACGAACTCAGTATTGGCTGGCGCTACACCCGAGCGGCCAAATCCAGCGCAAAAAACGGCTTTATCTCGTTTATCTCCGGCGTGTCCATGTTGGGCATTTGCCTGGGCGTGGCTGCGCTCATTATTGTGTTGTCGGTGATGAACGGCTTTCAAAAAGAGGTACGCGACCGCATGCTCAGCGTGCTGGCCCACGTTGAGGTGTTTGAGGCAAGTGGCCAAGCCGTGTCAGACTTGCCCAGCTTGCTTCAGCGCCTTGGCACCCAAGAGCATGTATTGGCCGCAGCGCCCTTTGTGGCGGCGCAGGCGCTGGTGTCCAGGGGCGACGATATGCGCGGTGTGGTGTTGCGTGGCATAGACCCTGCCCTGGAACAACACGTCACGCCTTTGGTGGCAGACATGCCTGCTGGTCTGCGTGAGCAGTTGAAGAGCGGTGAGTTTGGCGTGATTGTGGGCGGCAACTTGGCGCGCTCGTTGGGTGTGGGTGCAGGCGACACCGTCACGCTGATAGTGCCCAGCGGCCAAATGACGCCTGCTGGCGTGGTGCCGCGCTTAAAGCAAATGAAGGTACTGGGCGCATTTGACTCTGGTCATTACGAGTTTGACGCGGGTTACGCTTACTTGCACATGAATGACGCAGCCAAGTTGTTTCGCCTGGCGGGCCCAACCGGTGTGCGTCTGAAGCTGGACGACTACAACCTCGCACCGCAGGTGGCGGCCAGCGTGTCTGCCAGCCTGGGTTTTGACTACGTGGTAAGTGACTGGACACGACAAAACCGCAATTGGTTTGCTGCCGTGCAAGTGGAAAAACGCATGATGGCCATCATTCTCACGCTCATCGTGGCGGTAGCGGCGTTTAACCTGGTCAGCACCTTGGTGATGACGGTCACCGACAAACGCGCAGACATTGCCATATTGCGCACCCTGGGCGCCACGCCGCTCAGTGTGATGGGTATTTTTGTGGTGCAAGGTGCTGCCGCTGGCGTCATGGGTACTTTGGCTGGCCTGGGGCTTGGTCTTTTGGTGGCTTTTAATGTCGACGTGATCGTGCCCTTTATTGAGCAACTGGTGGGTGCCAGCTTTTTGCCGCAAGACGTCTACCTCATCAGCCGCATGCCCAGCGACCCGCGGTGGGGCGACATATTTCCCATTACCGTTATTTCGTTGGTGTTGGCTTTTGTCGCCACGCTATACCCCAGCTGGCGTGCCAGTCGCATTAATCCAGCGGAGGCTTTGCGCTATGAGTGAGCTTTTGAGTCAGCGTATGGGTGAGGTCGTCAGCGCCGTTAAGCTCAGCAAGCGCTTTACCGAAGGGCGCCTGGATGTGACCGTACTGCGCGAGGTGTCTTTAAGTGTTGCTGCTGGCGAGACGGTGGCCGTGGTGGGTGCATCAGGTTCTGGCAAAAGCACCTTGCTGCATATTTTGGGCGGCCTGGACAAGGCCAGCAGTGGTGAGGCGTCCTTGTGCGCCAGTAATTGGGCCAGCATGAGCGGTCAGGCGCAAAGCCAATGGCGCAACAGACACTTGGGCTTCATCTACCAATTTCATCACTTGTTGCCAGAGTTCTCAGCACTGGACAACGTGGCCATGCCACTGTGGATTCGACGCCAAGACAAAGCCAGCGCCAACGAGCAAGCTGCGGCCATGTTGCGCAAAGTGGGCTTGGGTGAGCGTTTGCATCACCGTCCTGCAGAGCTGTCTGGCGGTGAGCGGCAGCGCGTGGCAGTGGCCAGAGCGCTGGTGACGCAGCCCGCCTGCGTGTTGGCAGACGAGCCCACGGGCAATCTGGATAGAAGCGCTGCCCAAAACGTGTTTGAGCTGATGTGTGAACTCGCGGCGCAGCAACAAACTGCCCTGGTGGTGGTGACGCACGACGTCACGCTTGCGCAACAATGTCAGCGCCAATACGCCTTGGTGGGCGGGGTGTTGTCAGCTACTTAAAAGGCTACCGTGCTGATAGATACGCACTGCCATTGGGACGCACAAGAATTTGGTGCCGCGGGCGGGAGCTTGCGTGGCCAGGCCTATGCCATGGGCGTGCGCTTGTGTGTGGTACCTGCCGTAGAGGTGGCCAACTTTGACACGGTGCGCCGCTGGGCGCATTGCCACCGTGATGCCTACGTGCTGGGCATTCACCCGTTGTATGCGGTAGATGCCACGCCCCTACAGTTGGCGCAGCTGGACCAGGCTTTGGGTGATTTGAGAGACGACCCCAGGCTGGTTGGTGTAGGCGAAATTGGCATAGACGGCTTTGTGCCGGCGTTGCAAACGCCAGCGGCCTTGTCCAAAATGCACCATGTTTATCGGGCACAACTCAAACTGGCGCGCAAGCACAACCTACCCGTGGTGTTGCATGTGCGTCAAAGCGCTGATGCGCTGCTAAAGCATTTGAGAGAGGTGCCAGTTGTGGGCGGTATTGCACACGCCTTCAACGGCAGTGCGCAACAGGCTAAAGCGTTTACACAAATGGGTTTTGTGCTGGGCTTTGGCGGCACCACCACCTTTGACACATCGCAGCAAATCAGGCGCTTGGTCACTGGCTTGCCTGCTACCGATGTGGTGTTGGAGACAGACGGCCCTGATATGCCACCTCAGTGGATTTACGTGCGCGCCAAAGACCGCGCAGCGGGCATTAGCCAGGGTCTGAACTCAAGCGTGCACCTGCCAGCCATTGCACGCGTGGTAGCGCACTTGCGTGGCGTGAGCAGCGTAGCGCTGGCCCAGCAAACCACCGCGAATGCCATGCGCGTTGTGCCCAAACTGGCGCAGCTTCTTCAACATTAAAAATACATTTATGCGCATACATTAGAAGTACGCGCATAAATGATGGTGGATACTTGAAAGCTTGTACTCACTCATTGCCGATCGCACCCAACATGGCCAGACCCAACAAAGACGCCTTAGCACTGCCAGAAGTCAACTTTTCAGAGGACGGTGACGTGCGCTATTTGCACTTGGGCTCTGAGTGGGTGCAGGGCTCCATGATCTTGGACAAGCCTTTTGAGATTGAGTTGGACTATGTGCGTCGCATGATGGCGTGGTTGTTGTTTGTTGACCTGGACGATGTCAAAGACTTGCACGCTATGCAGTTGGGGCTGGGTGCAGCGGCGCTGACCAAATACTGCTTTAAAAAGCTGGGCATGCTCACCACGGCGGTGGAGATCAACCCGCAAGTGGCGATGATGTGCCGCCAATGGTTTAAGTTGCCGCCCAACCAGGCCCGCCTGAATGTGGTGATGGGCGACGCGGGCGAGGTGATTCGCCAGCCCGAGTGGGCCGGCGCGGTAGACGCCTTGCAAGTGGACTTGTACGACCATTTGGCCGCAGGCCCCGTGCTGGACAGTGTGGATTTTTATGCAGATTGCAAGCGATTGCTAAGCCTGAACGGGGCTATGACTGTGAACTTGTTTGGCCGTCATGCCAGTTTTGATGTGTCTATGGCCAACATGGCGCAGGTGTTTGGTGAAGATGCCATTTGGGCCTTCACACCCACGCGTGAAGGCAATTGCGTGGTACTGGCCCAAGCCCGCGCCAACGAGCCCAGTCGCATGGCGTTGCTCAAACAAGCGCAAGCTATTGAAGACCGCTACGCTTTACCAGCCGTGCATTGGCTGAAAATGTTCAAACCTTGGCGCGATGCTGCCAAGTAACTGACGCAACTCCCAACTTATTGGACACGGTATGAACAATCACCCACAACGTCTGTCGTTGCACAACGAGATTCACGCAAGGCCGCCAGAGCCTTTGCCTCCGCCGGTGGCGGTAACGCACGTGGTGATGTTGCTGCAGTCCCATGAACGAGAGGCCAGCCATGCCCACTTTGCGCAGTTGCTCAGCGACCATCACCTGCCTGAGCCCCAGGCTGGTGTGAATCACATGCGCGCTGACATGGGCGCTTTCAGGTTGCGCTGGGAGATGCATACCGAGTTTGTGAGCTACACCTTTATGCGCAACTTGAGTGCACAAGCGCTGCCAGACCAGGCCGTGCCCAAAGCCCTTGAGGTGGTGCCTACCGCGTGGTTGGATAGCATGCCCGGTGAGCTGGTGTGCCACATGCACGTGACTGCTATTGCCGAGGCGGATGCAGTGCGTGGCTCCAGGGTGCGTGCCACGCTCAGAGACGAGTCGCTGACAGGCGCTGTGGTGGCAGACAGCCAGGCAGTGGTGTTTACCGACTTTGCGATTCAGGCAGACGGCGCCACTCAGACGCTGGTGCTGGTGCGAGAGTTGTCGCCCCGGCGCTTGGGTAGATTGGTGCAGCGTTTGTTGGAAATTGAAACCTACCGCATGATGGCGCTGCTGGGCTTGCCCATAGCGCGCGATAGTACCGGCATGCTGAGCCGTGGAGAGGCCGAACTCGCCTCATTGGCCCAGGCTATTCGAACAGCAAGGCCAGATGATGAACCTGCCTTGCTGGACAGATTGACGCGATTGGCTGGCGAGGTAGAGGGCTATTACGCGGCCACGCATTCGCGTTTTTCAGCAAGCAGTGCCTACTTTGACCTGGTGATGCGCCGCATTGACGACATAGCCGAAGAGCGCTTGGAAGGCTTGCAGTCCATCAAGGACTTCATGCAGCGCCGCTTGACTCCAGCCATGAGCACCTGCGACTGGTCACAGCGCCGTCAGCAAGCTTTATCCGAGCGTATCTCTCGCATGAGCAACTTGCTACGCACCCGTGTGGAAATTGAGCAGCAAGACAGCAGCCGTGCCTTGCTGACCACCATGAACCAGCGCCAAGAACTGCAGCTCAAACTGCAGTCCACGGTGGAGGGCTTGTCCGTGGCCGCTATTACCTATTACCTCACAGGTTTATTGGGCTATATGGCCAAAGGTGGCAAAGCAGTGGGTTGGCCGTTTTCGCCCGAGATGACCATGGCTGTGGCCGTGCCTGTTATTGCGCTGCTGGTGTGGTGGATGTTGAAGCGCTTGCAAAAGCGTGTGCACGGGGATGTACACGCGTGATACCGATTAAGACCGAGTCCGCATGGAAGGGGACCTCCGACTGTCGCGACTGCGGTATACGCGAGTTGGCTTTGTTTGGGGACTTGCAAGAGCAAGACTTCAACCTCATACATTCGCCCATAGATGATTTAGAGTTCGCGCCTGGCGCGCTGCTGCAGTCGCGCGGCGACAAAGTGGCGCACGTGCTTACCCTGCGCGTGGGCATGATCAAGCTGGTACGCAACTCGGTGGACGGACGTGCCCGCATTGTGCGCATTTTGCGTCCGGGTGACGTGATTGGCCTGGAGGTGTTGGCCAGCGGCCAAGTGGACAACGACGCCGTTGCCTTGTCTAGCGTGAAGGTGTGTCGCATACCGGTGGCCGTGGTCAACCGATTGAACGAGCACACACCGCGCGTGCACCAGCGCTTGCTAGGCGCGTGGCACAAAAGCCTTAAAGAGGCCGATGACTGGCTGGCCGACTTGAACTTTGGCACCGCACGACAACGCGTGGGCAACCTGGTGCTGAAGATGCGTACCAGCGCCGATGCGGATTTGGTGACCTTGTTTTCACGCGAAGACATGGGCGCCATGATGGACTTGCAGCTAGAAACGGTGAGCCGCACCATCAGCGCCTTTGTGCGCGAAGGTCTGATAGAGCCTTTGGACAAGCAGGGGCGGGTCTACAAGGTGTGCAATGCCGCCGGGCTGCAAGATCCCAACTGACATCAACAAGCCCATTCACCCCGGCCGGTAGCGTTTTTTATGCAACATCGTATCTGTGAGACATTGCAACGTGCAGGCTAAAACGGGCGTCGGTGCCAGCCTTGGCGCAGGCATGCTCATGGCCGCTGTCGGTGCTATTGCCTTCAGCGGCAAAGCCATTATTGTGAAGTTGGCATACCGCTATGGCGTTGATGCGGTGACCTTGTTGATGTACCGCATGCTGTTTGCCTTGCCGCTGTTTGTCGCTATGGCGTGGTGGGCTGGGCGCGGCAAGCCAGCGTTGGGCAAGCGACAGTGGTTGGCTGTGCTGGGGCTTGGTTTTTCCGGCTATTACATGGCCAGTTTTTTGGATTTTTGGGGCTTGCAGTACATCACGGCCAGCCTTGAGCGCTTGGTGTTATACCTCAACCCTACGCTGGTGTTGCTGTTGGCCTGGCTGGTGTACGGCCAGCGCATCACACTGCAGCAGGCGTTGGCCATGGGCGTGAGCTATGCGGGCGTGTTGCTGGTGTTTGCGCACGAGGTGAGTTTTGAGGGTTCGGCAACAGCCATTGGCACTTTGCTGGTGTTCGGCAGTGCCGTGAGCTACGCCGTGTACCTGATGTTCAGCGGTGAGTTTGTCAAGCAGCTGGGCAGCTTGCGCTTGGTGGGCCTGGCTACCACTGTGGCCTGTTTGTTGTGCATTGCACAGTTTGTGGTGTTGCGCCCCTTGAGTGCAGCGATGGTGGCGCCTGAGGTCATACAACTATCGGTATTCAACGCAGTGTTTTGTACGGCGGTGCCCGTTGTGCTGGTGATGATGGGTATTGAGCGCATTGGCGCAGGCCTGGCGTCGCAGTTTGGCATGATTGGGCCTATGTCCACCCTCATCATGGGCAGTGTCCTATTGGGTGAGCCGTTGAATGCCTGGATAGTGGCGGGCACCATATTGGTATTGTTGGGCGTTTTTTGGGCCAGTCGCCTGAAGCGCCTCGCGTAGCGGTGCGTATTTTTTGAACTTTATTGGAGTAAAGCAATGGACTTGGGTTTAAAGGGCAAGTGGGCCCTGGTATGTGGTGCCAGTAAAGGCTTGGGTTTTGGTTGTGCGGCCAATTTGGTACAAGCGGGCTGCAATGTGGTGGTGGCTGCACGTACCGAGCTGCCCTTGTATGACGCTGTGGCCAAGCTCAAGGCCATTGGCGATGGTGCGCAGGTCATTGGCGTGGCCAGTGATGTCACCACGCCAGAGGGGCGCGCTTCTATTTGGCAAGCAGTGGGCGGGCCAGGCATGAACTTTGACGTGTTGGTAACCAATGCGGGCGGCCCCCCACCCGGTGACTTCAGAGATTGGGAGCGCGAGCACTGGTTGGCCGCTATTGATGCCAACATGCTCACCCCCATTGAGCTGATCAAGGCCACGGTAGACGGTATGGCCCAGCGCGGCTTTGGACGCATAGTCAACATCACCAGTGGCGCAGTGAAGGCACCGATTGATATTTTGGGACTATCTAACGGCGCCCGTTCAGGCCTGACCGGTTTTGTTGCGGGTGTGGCGCGCAGTGGCATTGCCGCTCAAGGCGTGACCATTAACAACTTGCTGCCTGGCGCGTTTGAGACAGACCGTCTGAAGCAAACCATGGCGGGTGCGGCCAAAAAAGCCGACAAGCCAGTGCAGGCCATCATGGACCAACGCCGTCAAACCATTCCGGCCAAGCGCTTTGGCACGGCAGATGAGTTTGGTGCCATTTGCGCATTTTTGTGCAGCCAACACGCGGGCTTTATCAACGGCCAAAACATACTCGCTGATGGCGGTGCTTACGCGGGCGCGTTTTAACGCAACTTGCGTATCAAGGCATGGCGCGCGGCTTGCGGCTGGACACCACAATGCCGCCCACAATCAGCGCAAAAGCGACGACGTGGTAGCCGTGCGGCGCCTCGCCCAGTATCAGGGTGGACAGTACAGCCGCAAACAATGGGGTGAGGTTGGCAAAAAAGCCAGCCACTGAGGCGCCTGCAATGGCAATGCCTGCGCCCCAACAGCGGTAGGCAATGAGGGCAGGGCCCACCGCCACGTAGGCCAAGGCCGCCATCAAAGGCAAGCCCCAAACCAGCGTGGGTGGGGCGCTGCCCTGCAAGGCAGGCCACGCCCACTCTGCGCTGGTAAAAACGCCTGACCACACCACGCCAAACAGCATTTGGGCCATGAGGTAGGTGATCCAGTCCGACTTGAGCTGCGCTTGGGCCGGCGAGGGGCTGGACAGCAGCCAGCTGTAAGTGGCCCAGGCCCAAGTGGCCAGAATCATCCAGCCATCGCCTGCCACCAATTGCACGCTGCCAATTTGCGACAAGTCACCGCGCAGCAGCACCAGCAACACGCCGGCCAGCGACAGGGCTGCACCGACCCAGGCCCTGGTGCTGATACGTTGCCCAAAAAACACGCTGCCAATCAGCAGGACCCAGACGGGCATGCTGGCCGCCACCAGCGTCACGTTCATGGGTGTAGAGGTTTTGAGCGCCAGGTATTGAAACGAGTTGTAGCAACCCATGCCCGTCAAACCCAATAACGCCAGCCTGGGCCAGGCGGCCAGCAAGGTGTGGCGCTGCTTCCAGATGCCAAGCGCAAAAGGTGCCAGCAGCACACTGGCCAGTGTCCAGCGCAACAAATTGAGTGTCATGGGCGGCACCACATCTGCCACCAGGCGGCCCACAATGGCGTTGCCAGCCCATAGCAACGGCGGAATACTCAGGAATACAGCGGCCTTGAGCGTGAGGGTTTGAGCGACGAATGTGGGCGACTGGTGGGTGGTCATAGCCGCCATTGTCGCCCACTCTGGCGAGCCACCATGGCGACTGCAACCAACAGGCTTTTCTGGCACCATACGGGCTACTTCCAATAACGATTAAAGGACACCTAGCCATGATGAGCAACGCCATTCAATTCAACCAAACCGGCGGCCCAGAGCAACTCAAGTGGGTTGAAGTACAGGTGGGTGAGCCCGGCGCCGGTGAGGTGCGCATTCGCCACCATGCGGTTGGCCTGAACTTTATTGACGTGTACTTTCGCGCAGGTCTATACCCTCTTAACTTGCCAGCAGGCTTGGGCATGGAAGGTGCGGGCGTGGTGGAGGCGGTTGGCGCCGGTGTCACGCACCTGAAGGCCGGCGACCGCGTGGCATACGCCTCCCAGCCGCCAGGCGCTTACGCTGAAGTGCGCGTCATGCCCGCCATGAATGTGTGCGTGCTGCCTGATGCCATCAGTTTTGAGACGGGCGCGGCCATGATGCTTAAAGGCTTGACAGCCCAGTACCTGCTGAAAAAAACCTTGCCCGTACAAGGCTTGCAAGCGGGTGATCATGTGTTGTTTCATGCTGCCGCAGGTGGCGTAGGCCTGATTGCCTGCCAATGGGCCAAGCACCTGGGCTTGCAGCTCATTGGTACCGCTGGCTCTGATGAGAAGTGCGAGCTGGCCAAAGCCCACGGTGCAGCGCACACCATCAACTACCAAACCGAAGATTTTGTTGCTCGCGTGAAAGACATCACTGGTGGCAAAGGCGTGAAAGTGGTTTACGACTCTGTTGGCAAAGACACCTTCGCGGGCTCTATAGACTGCTTGCGCCCCTTTGGTCTGATGGCCAGTTTTGGCAACGCTTCTGGTCCGGTAGACCCTGTTGCGCCAGGCATGTTGGGCCCTAAAGGCTCTTTGTACTTAACCCGCCAAACGTTGTTCAGCCACATCAGCAGCCGCGAAGCCACGCAGGCCATGGCTGATGATTTGTTTGAAGTGGTAGGCAGCGGCGCCGTCAACATTCGCATTGACCAACGCTATGCGCTCAAAGACGTGGCGCAGGCACATGCCGACCTGGAGGCGCGCAAGACCACTGGCTGTACCATTTTGACGGTGTAAGCGCGGCAACACAGGGCGCCGTGGGTGTGGCGTGACGTGCCGCCATGGACACACCCAATCAGCTTGGGTGTGACAAGCTTGGCTTAAGCAGCCTGAGCGGCGGGGGCGACTGTAGACAAGGCTTTGGCGAGGGCGGCTACGGCGCGGTCGCTGTCGTGCCATTTGTCCAGGCCAAACAAGCCTATGCGAAAGGTCATGAAGTCTGGACCTTCGTCACACTGCAAGGGCACGCCCGCGGCGGTTTGCAGGCCCACTTCTAAAAACTTCTTGGACGATTGCAAGCCTGGGTCGGTGGTAAAGCTGACCACTACGCCCGGTGCTTGAAAACCGGCAGCGGCGACTGAGGTAAAGCCGTGTTGCTCCAGCAAGGCGCGGACTTTGGCACCCAAGGTCATTTGTTCCTCGCGCACACGGTCAAAGCCATAGGCTTGCGTCTCGGCCATGGTGTCGCGCAGCTTGGTGAGTGCGTCTGTAGGCATGGTGGTGTGGTAAGCGTGACCGCCGCCTTCGTAGGTTTCCATAATGCCCAACCAGCGCTTCAGGTCCATGGCAAAGGTGGTGCTGGTGGTCGAGTCAATGGCGCTTCTGGCGCGCTCGCTGAGCATAACCATGGCGCAGCAGGGTGTGCTGCTCCAGCCTTTTTGGGGCGCGCTGATCAGCACGTCTACGCCTGTGGCTTGCATATCGACCCACATGGCGCCTGAGGCAATGCAATCCAGTACAAACAAGCCGCCGACTGCGTGCACCGCGTCAGCTACGGCTTTCAAGTAGTCGTCGGGCAGCATCATGCCAGCTGCGGTTTCCACGTGCGGTGCAAACACCACGGCGGGCTTTTCGGCGGCAATTGCCGCCACCACGTCCGCAATGGGGGCGGGTGACCATGCAGCTTGCGCCTCAGTGCTGGCGGGTCTGGCTTTCAAGACGGTGTGGCTTTGGGTGAAGCCGCCCATATCAAAAATTTGTGTCCAGCGGTAACTGAAGTAGCCGTTGCGAATCACCATCACGTGCTGCTTGTGGGCAAACTGCCGAGCCACAGACTCCATACCAAAGCTGCCACTACCTGGCACCAGCACCACGCTGTGTGCGTGGTATGCGGTCTTCAGCATGCTGCCAATGTCGCGCATGACGTCGCCAAAGCGCTTGGACATGTGGTTGAGCGAGCGGTCTGTGTAGACCACTGAAAACTCGAGCAAGCCGTCTGGGTCAACGTTGGGTAACAGTGCAGGCATGGGGAGCTCCTTGTTGTGTGTGGGTTGCTTGTTGGGCAGTTGCTTATTGTGCGCTGCGTTTGGTGCGGCTAACACGAATGATTTCGTCGGCAATCAGCGACACGGCGCCAATGGTGATGGCTGCGTCCGCCACATTGAAAGCGGGGAAGTGGCCTTGGTAAAACACGGGTGTGAGCCACCGCCAATGGAAGTCTAAAAAGTCCACCACATAGCCGTGCATGATGCGATCCAGGACGTTGCCTATTGCGCCGCCCATGATGCAGCTCAGTGCAAAGGAGAACAGGGTTTGTGTGCCCTGGCTTTTGAGCATCCACACAATCCACACCACAGTCGCTACTGCAATGCCGGTAAACAACCAGCGCTGCCAGCCGCCTTCGGTGGCCAGAAATGAAAAGGCTGCGCCGTAGTTGTGTACGCGCACGATGTTGAAAAAGTCTGTGACCACCACCCCGCCGCCAGTGGCAAAGTTGGAGATGATCAACGCTTTGGTGAGCTGGTCAATCAGGACCACAACAGCCGCGAAAGCCAGCCATACGCCAAAGGGTGTGCTTTTTTTACGTTCAAACATGTAGGTGCGTGGTGTTCATCATTCAATACCAAAAATACCAAATAGTTCGATTATTGCCTGTCAATGCATTAAGAGATATTGGCCACGCAACGTCCACATAGTGTGGCATGTTGGGCGTGCGTGCCTACATCGGCCACATAGTGCCAGCAGCGCTCACACTTGGCGTCACCGCTGGCTTGCACGGCTACGCGCAAGCGATCAGCTGCTTCGAGCGTGACCCTGGAGGTGATGAAGACAAAGCGCAAGTCGTCGCCCAAGCTTTGCAACAAAGCCAAATCAGCCTGTGGCGCACCTACGAGCAACTCGGCTTGCAATGATGAGCCTATGTCGCCTGCGGCGCGGCGCTCTTCAATGGCCTTGTTGGCCACTTCGCGTATCTCGCGAATGCGTGCCCACTTGGCTTGCAAGGCTTCATCTGCTGCGGGTAGCTCAGCGTAGGTTTGCACAAAAATTGAGCCTTGCTCTGGCGCCAAAATGGCCCAGGCTTCTTCAGCTGTAAAGCTCAAGAACGGTGCCATCCAGCGCAGCATGGCCTGGTTGATGTGCCATAGTGCGGTTTGCGCACTGCGCCTTGCCAATGACTTGGGTGCGCTGGTGTACAAGCGGTCCTTGAGCACGTCCAGGTAAAAGCCGCCCAAGTCTTCAGAGCAATAGATTTGCAGTTTGGCTACCACAGGGTGAAACTCGTAGCGATCAAAGTGCGCCAATATGTCTGCCTGCATGTTGGCCGCCAGGCCCATGGCAAAGCGGTCAATTTCCAGCATGTCCTCAATGGCCACGGCGTCTATAGCGATGTTGAAGTCGCTGGTATTGGCCATTAAAAAGCGCAGCGTGTTGCGAATGCGGCGGTAGCCGTCTACCACGCGAGCCAGGATTTTGTCATCAATGCCCAAGTCGCCAGAGTAGTCGGTCGAAGCCACCCACAATCGGATAATCTCAGCGCCCATTTTGGAGCTGATGGTTTGCGGTGCCACCACGTTGCCCACGCTTTTACTCATCTTGCGGCCCTGGCCGTCAACCGTAAAGCCGTGGGTCAGTAGGCTCTTGTAGGGCGCTCGGCCATACATGGCACAGGCTGTCAACAGCGATGAGTGGAACCAACCGCGGTGTTGGTCGTGGCCTTCCAGGTACAGGTCGGCCTCAGGGCCAGACTCGTGGGCCGCGCCTGCGTGCGATCCTTTAAGCACGGTGGTGTGCGTGGTGCCAGAGTCAAACCATACTTCCAAAATGTCTGTGCTCTTGGTGTAGTGGGCGGCTGTGGCTGCGGGCTCGTTGATGGCCGCCACAATGTCTGCGGCGCTGAGTTTGCTCCAGGCCTCAATGCCGCCTTGCTCTACGACAGCGGCTGCCAAGTCGATGATGTCTGGCGTGCGCGGGTGTAGCTCGCCCGAGTTGATGTCCATCAAGAACGGCAACGGCACACCCCAGCTACGCTGGCGGCTGATACACCAGTCCGGGCGGTTGGCAATCATGTCGCGCAGACGCGTTTTGCCGTTTTCCGGGTGAAACTCGGTTTGCTCGATAGCGGCCAAAGCCAGCTGGCGCAGGGTTTGTGGCGCTTTGTCTTTGGTGAATACGCCGTCGCCTTCGTCCATGCGTACAAACCACTGCGCCGCAGCGCGGTAGATCACTGGCGTTTTGTGGCGCCAGCAGTGCGGGTAGCTGTGGCTTATGTTCTGGGTGGCCATTAGGCGGACAGCTTCGCCCAACACTTCTATGATGCGTGGTGCAGCCTTCCAAATGTGCATGCCGCCAAACAAGGGCAGGGTTTCTTCATAGCAGCCATTGCCTTGCACGGGGTTCAAGATGTCGTCAAAGGCTAGGCCGTTGGCCACGCATGAGTTGAAGTCATCCACACCATAGGCTGGCGATGAGTGCACAATGCCGGTGCCGTCTGAGGCTGTGGCGTAGTCGGCCAAGTAAATGGGTGACAACCGCTGGTAGCCAGCGTGTACGTCAAACAAAGGGTGTTTAAACGTCAAGTGATCAAGCGCTTGTCCCTTGCAGGTGGCGACCACTGTGCCTTCTAGCTGGTAGCGCTCTAAACAGCTGGCGACCAGGTCCTGGGCCAACAGCAAATAGCCCTTGGTGGTTTCAACCAGGGCGTAGACCAACTCGGGGTTGACGTTGAGGGCTTGGTTGGCGGGAATGGTCCAAGCCGTGGTGGTCCAAATCACCACAAAGCTTTTAAGCGATGGCTTGGGCAGTGCGGCCAGGCCAAACGCGGCGCTGAGTTGGGCAGGCTGTGCCGCTTCAAAGGCTACGTCCAGGGTTTGGCTCTTCTTGTCTGCATATTCAATTTCAAACTCGGCCAGTGAGCTGGCACAGTCAAAACACCAGTGCACAGGCTTTAAGCCACGGTACACAAAGCCGCGTTCCATCACGCGCTTGAAGGCGCGGATTTCATTGGCTTCGTTGGCAAAGTCCATGGTGCGGTAGGGCTTATCCCATTGGCCCAACAGTCCTAAGCGTTTGAAGTCGACCATTTGCTGGCCAATTTGCTCGGTGGCAAAGGCGCGGCTTTTGGCTTGCATGTCGTCGCGCGCCAAGTTGCGTCCGTGCAGTTTTTCAATGGCGTTTTCAATGGGCAAGCCGTGGCAGTCCCAGCCAGGAATGTATTGCGCGTCAAAGCCGGCCAGCTGCCTTGCTTTCACGATCATGTCTTTGAGCACTTTGTTGGCGGCGTGGCCAATGTGGATTTGGCCGTTGGCGTAGGGCGGGCCGTCGTGCAGCACAAACTTTGGCCTGCCAACGCGTGCGTCGCGCAAGCGCTGGTAGGTGCCCTTGGCTTCCCAGTCAGCCACCCACTGTGGCTCGCGCTTTGGCAAGTCACCGCGCATGGGGAACGGTGTGTCCGGCAGGTTGAGGGTTTTGCTGTAATCGGTCTTGGTGCCGGAGTTGTCGCTGGACATGAGTTGGGTCTTTACGTGAGGCTAAAAAGTGGCCCGCAGCGCTTTGGCGCATGGGCGGACAAAAGAGGCTTACCAGCGTGCCGTGAGGCAGGCGATAAAGCGCAGATTGGTGCGAGCTTCAAATTCGGTCGCGTGTGGTTTGGCGCTGGGTTTCGGTGTGCACCGAGGTGTGGCCAGACGCGGCGTTGCTGGCCAAATAGGCGCGCGCGTCGTCGCAGTCTTGGTGAATGCCTGCAATCAAGGCGTCCAGACCCTCGTATTTCCGCTCGTCGTGTAGTTTGTGTAGTAAATCCACTGAGATGATTTTACCGTAGGCCTCACCACCGGGCAGGGTCTGCGCCATGCTGCTTGGCCAGTCCAGGCAATGGGTTTCCAGCAGCACCCGCCCGCCGTTGACATCGGTTGGGTCTAGTGAGGGTCTGATGCCCAGATTGGCGACGCCCGCTATGGGTTGGTTGTCCAGGCCATGCACCTGCACCACAAAAATACCGCTGGCAGCTGGTTTCCAGTGTGCAAAGCGCACATTCAGCGTTCTAAAGCCGAGCTCGCGCCCCAGCTTGCGCCCGTGTACCACGTGGCCTGATACCCGGTAGGGACGCCCCAGCAAGGCTGTGGCTTTGTCCATGTCGCCCGCGCTCAAGGCGTCGCGCACAGCAGAACTGCTTACCCGCAGACCGTGTACTTCGTAGCTCATCATGCGGGCCACGTCAAAGCCCAGGCGCTGACCCTGCGCGTCCAGCAGCTGGTAGTCGCCAGCGCGTTTGGCGCCAAATTTAAAGTCGTCGCCTACCAGTACGTATTTGGCACCCAAGCCGGCAACCAGGGTGTCGTTGATAAACGCATGGGGTGTTTGGCTGGCCAATCGCTGGTCAAAGGGCAGCACCACACATTGGTCTATGCCGCAGTCTTGTAGCGCGGCCAATTTGTCGCGCAGCTTAGCAATACGCGCCGGAGCCATTTCCGGCTTGTTCATGGCTTGCGCAAAGTAGTCGCGCGGGTGCGGCTCAAACACCATGACGCAGCTGGGTATGCCGCGCAAGCGCGCCTCGTTGGTGAGCAGCGCCAACATGGCTTGGTGGCCCCGGTGTACGCCATCAAAGTTGCCAATTGTCAGCGCGCAGCTACCCGCCAGCAAACTGCGGCTGTGGTTGGTGGGTAGTCCGTGGTGAATGCGCATGGCCAATGGTGCAAAGAGTGCTAAACCGGCTATTTTGACTGATTCGCAAGCCTGTTGGCCTGGCCACTATCCAGTGGGGTCTTGGCGTTGACAGTTGAATGGGCAAGAAAAAAGCCCTAAAGCAGGTCTGCTTTAGGGCTTGATCTTTGGTGCCGAGGGCCGGACTCGAACCGGCACGGTGTTTTGCACCGGCAGATTTTGAATCTGCTGCGTCTACCAATTTCGCCACCCCGGCGGGTATCGAAGACAGCGATTATGGCACAGTTTTTTGTGGCTTCTTGGCGCGCTTAAAAAGATTTGCAAATGATTGTGTTGGTGCGATCGGTGCCGCTGCGGTGTTTGTGGCACAGTTGCGTTTGTTGTTATTCCATGGCTGCAACCAGTCCATTTATTGTTATGTCTACCGTACCTCCCTCCAGCGCCAACGTTTACCCCACCATTGAAGCTGCTATTGGCAAAACGCCGCTGGTGGCTTTGCAGCGCATTGGCCGTGAGGTGTGCGAGGCGCGTGGCAACGTTATTTTGGGCAAGCTGGAGGGCAACAACCCGGCTGGTTCTGTGAAAGACCGCCCGGCCTTGTCCATGATTCAGCGTGCGCAAGAGCGCGGAGACATCAAGCCCGGCGATACGCTGATAGAGGCCACCTCTGGCAACACCGGCATCGCCTTGGCCATGGCCGCTGCCATCAAAGGCTATCGCATGGTGTTGATCATGCCGGAAGACTTGTCTATTGAGCGCGCACAAACCATGAAGGCGTTTGGTGCTGAGCTGATACTCACGCCTAAAAGTGGCGGCATGGAATACGCAAGAGACTTGGCCGAGCAAATGCGCAACAAGGGCGAGGGCGTGGTGTTAGACCAGTTCGCCAACAGCGACAACCCACGCATTCACTTTGAAACCACTGGCCCGGAAATTTGGCAGGACACGTCTGGGCGTGTGACGCACTTTGTGAGTGCCATGGGCACCACTGGAACCATTACTGGCGTGTCACGGTTTCTAAAAAAACAAAACAAAGAGGTGCGCATTGTGGGTGCGCAACCCGAAGAGGGCTCTCGCATACCTGGTATACGCAAGTGGCCTATCGAGTATTTGCCCAAGATCTATGACCCGGCCAATGTGGATGAGCTGCGTTTGGTAAGCCAACAAAGCGCTGAAGACATGTGCCGCAGATTGGCGCGTGAAGAGGGTATTTTTGCTGGTATTTCGGCTGCTGGTGCGGCGCAAGTGGCCTTGCAGTTGGCCAGTGAAGTTGACAACGCCACCATCGTGTTTATTGTGTGTGACAGGGGCGACCGCTACTTGTCCACAGGCGTGTTTCCCGCTTGAGCGCTACCGTGTCTGGCGCGATGGCCAATTACCGTTTTTGTCCGCAGTGTGCGGCCCCGTTGTCCTTGCAAACGCAACATGAAGACGGCGGCCCCACCGAACGGCTGCGTTGCACGGCTTGCGACTTTACGCACTGGAATAACCCCACGCCTGTGCTGGGCGCCATTGTTGAATACGACGGCCACGTATTGCTGGCGCGCAACGCGGCTTGGTCTGGGCGTATGTTTGCACTCATCACCGGCTTTATGGAGGCGGGCGAGTCACCCACGCAGGGCATTGCACGCGAGATTGCGGAAGAAACCAATTTAAGCGTGAGCGAGCTTCATTTGGTGGGTGTTTATGACTTTCAGCGCATGAACCAGGTCATCATTGCTTACCATGCGCTGGCGCACGGCGAAGTGCGCCTAAGCCCAGAGCTGCTGGAGTACAAGCTGTTCAAGCCAGAGGCCATCAAATGCTGGCCAGGCGGCACTGGAATGGCCATGGCGCACTGGCTGCAGTCCAAGGGCATTGAGCCGCAGTGGATGGAGATGCCCAAGCCCTGATAAACGCTCACGCTGGCATGGTGATTACTGTGCTGGGTAAAATCTCACTTTATCGCTTTGCAACCTACCGCCATGAATATCGACAAAGAATTAGACGCTCGCGGCCTGAACTGCCCATTGCCCATTTTGAAAGCCAAAAAGGCGCTTGCAGAGTTGAGTTCTGGCCAGCTGCTGCGTGTGGTGTCCACAGACCAGGGCTCTGTGCGCGACTTTCAGGCCTTTGCCAAACAAACCGGCAATGAAATGTTGGGTGGACAGCGCTGGTCCAGACTACAGCTTTGTGTTGAAGCGTCGCTGATAGTCAACGTCAGCGTGCCAGACACAACAAAGGCAGCCTCAGGGCTGCCTTTGTTGTTGTGAGGCCTGGCTTTTAAGCTTTGGCTTTCAGCTTGGCCACCTGGCCTTGCATCTTGGCCAGCTTGTCACCAAACTCGGCCACGCGTGCGCGCTCTTGCTCAATCACGGCCGGCGGGGCTTTGGCTACAAAGGCCTCGTTGCCAAGCTTGCCATTGGCTTTGGCGATTTCGGCTTCAAGCTTGGCAATTTCTTTGCCCAAACGAGCGGTCTCTGCGGCCACGTCTACCTCTACAAACACACAGGCGCGTGCAGTGCCCAGCTCTACAACAGGTGCACCGTCGCCGGCGGCGGCCCATTCGGCTTCATTGGCAAAGCTGCGCACTTCAGACAACTTGGCCAAGGCTTTGAGCGCGGGGCCGTAGGTTTCAACAAAGGCATGGTCGCCCAGCACAAACAGCGGCACGCGGTTGGCCGGTGACAAGCCCATCTCGCCGCGCAAGTTGCGGCACTGCTCTACCCACGACTTGAGTTTGGCGATGTCCGCCTCCGCAGCGGCGTCAATGCGATCAAGTTGGGCAACGGGGTAGGCGGCCACGCTGACGGACTCACCACCGCGCCCAGCCACAGGCGCTACGGTTTGCCACAATGACTCGGTGATGAAGGGAACAATGGGGTGTGCCATGCGCAAAATGGTTTCAAGTGTGCGAATGAGCGTGCGGCGCGTCGCGCGTTGCTGCGCCTCGTTGCCGTTTTGAATTTGCACCTTGGCAATTTCCAGGTACCAGTCACAAAACTCGTCCCACACAAAGCTGTAGATGCTGTTGGCCACATTGTCTAAACGGTAGTCGGCAAAGCCCTTGGCGACGTCGGCTTCAACGCGTTGCAGGCTGGACGTGATCCAGCGGTCAGCCTGGCTAAAGCTCATGTAGCCGTGGGCTTTGCCGCCCACCACGCAGTCGGCTTTGGTGTGCTCCATCAGGCCGCAGTCCTGGCCTTCACAGTTCATCAGCACAAAGCGCGTGGCGTTCCACAGCTTGTTGCAAAAGTTGCGGTAGCCTTCGCAGCGCTTGGCGTCAAAGTTGATAGAGCGGCCCAAGCTTGCCAGCGAGGCAAACGTAAAGCGCAGCGCATCTGCGCCAAAGGCGGGTATGCCTTGCGGAAATTCCTTTTCGGTGTTCTTGCGCACCTTGGGTGCAGTTTCAGGCTTGCGCAAGCCGGTGGTGCGTTTGTCCAGCAGGGGTGCCAGCTCGATACCGTCAATCAAGTCAACCGGGTCTAATACGTTGCCCTCAGACTTGCTCATTTTTTGGCCTTGCGCATCGCGTACCAGGCCGTGTATGTACACATGCTTGAAGGGCACTTGACCGGTGAAGTGCGTGGTCATCATGATCATGCGCGCCACCCAAAAGAAAATGATGTCGTAGCCAGTGACCAGCACGCTTGAGGGCAGGTACAAGTCCATCTCTGGGGTTTTATTGGGCCAACCCATGGTCGAGAAGGGCACCAGTGCAGACGAGTACCACGTGTCCAGCACGTCGTCGTCGCGCTTGAGCGTTTTGCCAGGGCCCACCTTGTCTGCTTTGGCTTGCGCCTCGGCCTCGTTGCGGGCCACGTACACCTTGCCGTCCTGGTCGTACCAAGCGGGTATTTGGTGGCCCCACCACAGTTGGCGGCTGATACACCAGTCTTGTATGTTGTTCATCCACTGGTTGTAGGTATTCACCCAGTTTTCTGGGTAGAAGGTGACGTTGCCTTCAGCGACGGCGTCAATGGCCTTTTGCGCAATGCTTTTGCCGGTGGCGTCGCCCGCGCCCACTTGGCTCATGGCAACAAACCATTGGTCTGTGAGCATGGGCTCTACCACCTGGCCTGTGCGTGCGCAGCGCGGCACCATGAGCTTGTGCTTTTTCACCTCCACCAAGTTGCCAGCGGCTTGCAAGTCAGCCACCACCGCTTTACGCGCGGCAAAGCGGTCTAGGCCACGGTATTTCTCGGGCGCTTCGTGGTTCACAGTGGCGTCCAAGTTGAGAATGCAAATCAGCGGCAGTTTGTGGCGCTGGCCCACAGCGTAGTCGTTCACATCGTGCGCAGGTGTTACCTTCACCACGCCGGTGCCAAAGGCCTTGTCGACATACTCATCGGCAATGACGGGTATCTCGCGCTCGCTCAGTGGCAGCTTCACCATTTGGCCAATCAAGTGCTTGTAGCGCTCGTCTTCGGGGTGCACCATCACGGCCACGTCGCCCAGCATGGTCTCGGGGCGGGTGGTGGCCACCACCAGGTGGCCAGAGTCGTCAGCCAGCGGGTAGCTGATGTGCCACAACGAGCCGTCCTCCTCTTCGCTTTCCACCTCTAGGTCGCTCACAGCGGACATGAGTATGGGGTCCCAGTTCACCAAGCGCTTGCCGCGGTAAATCAGGCCTTGCTCGTACAGGCGCACAAAGGTCTCGGTGACGGTTTGCGACAAGTCGTCGTCCATGGTGAAGTACTCGCGCGACCAGTCCACACTGTCGCCCATGCGGCGCATTTGATTGGTAATGGTATTGCCGCTTTGATGCTTCCATTCCCATATACGGGCCACAAAGTTCTTGCGTGCCTCGGCTGGTGTTGGACCCATGTCGTGGCGGCTGAGGCCCTCGCCTTGCAGCTGGCGCTCCACCACAATTTGCGTGGCAATACCGGCGTGGTCAGTGCCTGGCACCCACACTGTGTTGTGGCCCAACATGCGGTGGTAGCGCGTGAGGCTGTCCATGATGGTTTGGTTAAACGCATGGCCCATGTGCAGGGTGCCAGTGACGTTGGGTGGTGGCAGCTGGATGGCAAAACTGGGTGCGCCGTCTTTTGCCGCCGCAGTACCGCGGTACCCCGCCACACCGTAGCCACGCTGTTCCCACTCTGGTCCCCAATGTGCCTCGATGGCTGCCGGCTCAAATGATTTGGACAAGGATTCCAAACCGGGTTGTGCTGGGGCGGCTGAGGAGGGGGTGTCGTTGGTGGGCGCGTTCATAGTCAGGTCTGTGTGTCGTGTTTGGGATAACACGCGATTTTAGACGGTGCGGCTGCTGCTGCGCCGCAGACCACGCCTGGCGCACACACCCCACCTTTGTGACCGGGCGCAGCGCTACTGGCGTGCCGCCGTCAAGCACTTCTCCAGCTGTGCCGCGCTGCCAATGGCATTGGCCATCACCAACACCAGTTTTGCGTTGAGCAGTGCTGAATCCTGCTCACTCAGCCCGAGGTGGGCGTCCAGCAGCTGCTCGTAAAAGCCGTCTGCGTCTTCAAAGTTCAGCGCGATGTCGGACATTCTTTCACTCCATGTGGGTCTAGGCCATGGCCAGTGCTGTGGCAATGGCTGTTAGCAGTTGGGCGTTGGCAGATGTGCCGGTGGCGGCCAGGTAACTGTCTGGGCGCACCAGTGCCCATGGCTGTTGGCCGCAGGCTTTGTGCAATATGGCCTTGCGGTCAATCACCACTTCTTGGGCTTGTGCGTGGCTGGCATTTGTCACCACTTGCACCACATGTACGCCGCTGGCGGCGGCCGCTTGCTGCAACCTGGCTGCCGTGGCTTTGGGTAGGTTGGTAAACCACAGCAGCAGCAAATGGCCATTGGTCCAGCGCAATAGGTCGTTTAAGCAGCCGGCTGTGCCGTTGGTCCATTGCAAGGCCACGTTTTGCACGCTTTTGCCCACCAGCCGGTGGTTGTAGGTGCACACGCTGGAGCGCGTGTAGGGGTTGGCCTCAGCCATGCGCCCGGTGTTGACCAGGGCGCGTGCAAAGCTGTGCTGTTTGGCCAGCGCAATAGTCGCGTCTCTAAACAGGCGTTCCACGCCGTCTTGTGGGCGCAAGTAACGCGTGGTGCGCGCCGTGACCTTGACGTTGACCGTGGCGGCCTCGTGGCGTTCTTGGTGGTAGCTGTTGAGCAGGGCTTTGGGTGCGCGCTTGTGGAGCACTGCGGCCAACTTCCAAGCCAGGTTGTCGGCGTCGCTGATGCCTGTGTTGCCGCCGCGCGCACCAAATGGACTAACCACTTTGGCGGTATCGCCCATAAAAAAGATGCCCCCCGCGTTCATGCGCTCAACCAACTGGCTGCGGTAACTGTAGGGGCCTACCCACACAATGTCGTACTGCGCGTTGTTGCCAAATTGCTTGGCCAGGCGCTCTCGCAACACGTCCTCGCGTGCCACGTAAGAGGGGTCATCGTCTGGGCGCATTTGATAGTCAATACGCCACACATCGTCGGCCATCAGGTGTTGCCATACAGCGCGGTTGTCGTTAAAGGGAGCTTCTATCCACGTGTGGCGCTCTGTGGGAGGAGTCTCCTTGAAGCGCACGTCGGCAATGCACCAGCGGTCGTCGCGCTTGATGCTGGATACCGGCATGCCGCACCACTCATGAAACGGCGTGCTGGTGCCGGTGCAGTCCACCACGTAGCTGGCTTGCAGTTGGTAGCTGCCTTCAGGTGTGTCCACAGATAAGGTCACACCGCGCTGGTCTTGCGTGCAAGCGCTCACGCGAGACTGCCAACGCATGTCCACCACGCCCAGCTGCGCAATGCGCTCCACCAAATAGCCTTCTATGTAGAACTGCTGAATGTTCACAAACGCTGGTTGGCTGGACAGCTTGAAGTCTGCGCGGTTACGCAGGTTGAAGTGGTACACCTCGTCATCGCCAGCAAAGGTGCGGCCTATGTGCCACTCAATGCCTTTGGCGCGTATGCGATCAAAGATGCCCAGTTTGTCAAATATCTCTAATGATTTTTGTGTGTAGCAAATACCGCGTGACGACGCACCTTTCACGCCCACGGTGTTGTCTTCGTCGAGTAGCACGGCAGGCACGCCCAGTTGTGCCAGGCTGGCTGCCAAGGTGAGGCCTGAGATGCCACCACCCACAATCACCACGGGGTGTCGCTTGCCTGCCTCGCCGCACAGCTCTGGCGGCGTGACAAAGGGGTAGGTGGGTAGCTCATAGCCTTGGCCACCAGTGAATTCGTAGCCGTTGGTGTAAGAGGGGTCTTGGTAGTTGCTCATGGGTATGTCTTGGGTATGCGAGCGCTTTAGCCAACCTCTGGCCTGTCGTTTTGCTGGGGTTTGAGTTTGGCGGTGGTGCCGCTGTGCAGCCGCTCGGTACGCCACGCGTTTTTACGGGCCGTCCATTCGTCCAGGCGTTGGCGGGCTTGTGTGCTTTCTTTGGCCATTTGTTCAGCTGTGGCTACTTGTGCAGACAACTCCAGACGCACGCCGTTGGGGTCAAAGAAATAAATGCTTTTAAACACGTGGTGATCGGTGATGCCAATGACATCAATGCCATGTGCCACAAGGCGCGCTTTCATGGCGGCCAAGTCGTCCAGGTTGCCGACTGAAAACGCCACATGGTTCACCCACGCTGGCGTGTTGGGTGAGGGCAGCGCGGCTTGGTCGTCGCCCAAGTCAAAAAAGGCAATGTAAGAGCCGTCGGTCAGACGAAAGAAAAAGTGGGTGTAGGGGCAATACTCGCCGGTGCTGGGCACATGATCGCTTTGAATGATGTGGTACAGCGGCAAGCCCAGAATGTCTTCGTAAAAATGCCGCGTTTCTTCGGCGTCTTTGGCGCGGTAGGCGTAGTGGTGCAAGCCCAGAATGGGGGCTGGGTCGGGCGTTGTCGCGCTGGGTGCAGCGGCTGCGTGCGTGGCGTTGCTCATGCTGGCCTTTCAATGGCTTTGAAATTCAATAATACGTAATGAGTTGTACTAATCGAAATTTCAAACATTGTAGCCAGAGGGGATGGCATTGCCAAGCGCGGTGCAGACTTGTGCGGTGTGTGACAACTGGGCTACTGTTGAGCCACTGATGCATGAGTACACTGCCTTGGCTGATACGGCTGTGTCTGCGCGATTGCGCGGCCTTGCCGTTTAAAGTGTCTCTCAAACCTAATTTTTTGTATGTCTATAGTTGTGTGCAACCGCATACGGCAATTCACGCGCGATTCTTGGCCTTTCAGCCAAGCGCCTAACGGAGCATTTCCATGACCACACCGCACGACTTACGCCAGCTGGGCCAGTCAGACCTGAAAGTGGGGCCTATTTGCCTGGGCACCATGACCTTTGGCGAGCAAGTCGACCAGGCCACCGCGTTTGATGTGATGAGCACTGCGTTTGATGCTGGTGTGACGTTTTGGGATACGGCAGAAATGTACGCCGTACCGGCCAAAGCCGAGACTTGCGGCGTAACTGAGACCATCATGGGCAATTGGTTTGCGGCCAACCCTGGCAAGCGCCAGCAGGTGGTGCTGGCCACCAAAGTGGCTGGACCGTCGCGCGGCATGCCTTGGATCAGGGGCGAGGATTCAGGCCTAAGCGCCAAAGAAATCGTCAACGCCTGCGACGCCAGCCTCAAGCGCTTGCAAACCGATGTGATCGATTTGTATCAAATTCATTGGCCTGCGCGCAACACGCCGCTGTTTGGCCAAATGTACTTCAACCCCAGCAAAGACAAGCCCTGCGCCAGCATACTGGAGCAGCTACAAGCCATGGCGCAACTGGTGCGCGCAGGCAAGGTGCGTGCCATTGGTTTGTCTAATGAGACGTCTTATGGGGTGCACGAGTTTGTGCGCTTGGCCGAGCAACATGGTTTGCCGCGCATCGCCACCGTACAAAACGCCTATCACCTGCTCAACCGCAGCGTTGAAAATGGCCTGGACGAAACAATGCACCGCTTGGGCGTGAGCTTGCTGCCATATTCGCCACTGGCATTTGGCTTGCTAACGGGCAAATACGACGAGCTAGGGCTTGAGCACGGTGGTGCGCCACAGGGTCGCATGGCCATTTATGAGAGCATGCGCGCGCAGCGTTGGGGCAGGCCCGCGGCGCTGGCCGGCGCCAAACGCTACAACGCACTGGCTAGAGAGCTGGGCTTGACGCCCACCCAGCTGGCGTTGGCGTTTTGCAAGGCCAAGTGGCAAGTGGCCAGCACCATCATTGGTGTGACCACAGTGGCCCAGTTGCAAGAAGACATTGTTGCTTTTGACATAGACTTGAGCGCTGATGCTTTGGCTGCCATAGACGCATTGCGTTTTGAGCTGGGTGACCCAGCCATTTAAACGGCAAATCACATATCGCTTCAGGCATGTCCAAGTACGCCACCGCCGATACCAATACCAAACCCTCAATGATGTAGGACAGCAACTATGACCCAAGCCGGTTTTTATCTACCCGTTTTGTGCGTCGCATTGGCGTATGTATTGGGTTCAATGGCGTTTGCCGTATTGGTCAGCCGCGTGATGGGCTTGGCCGACCCTCGCACCTTTGGCAGCAACAACCCAGGGGCGACCAACGTGTTGCGCTCTGGCAGCAAAAAAGCCGCTGTTGCAACCCTTTTGTTGGACGCGCTAAAGGGCTACCTACCCGTTTGGCTGGTGCTCAGCAATGCCGATTTGCTGGGTTTGGCTGGCAGCGCGCCGTCTTGGGCGGCACTTGCTGGTTTGGCCGCATTTTTAGGGCATTTGTACCCCTTGTTTTTTGGCTTTAAGGGGGGTAAAGGCGTGGCTACCGCGGTGGGCGTAGTTTTTGGCCTGGACCCGCTGCTGGGACTGTCGTGCCTGGCGACGTTTTTGGTGATTGTGTATTTCAGTCGCTATGTGTCGCTGGCTTCTATGGTGGCCGCCGTATTTGCGCCTTTTTATTGGCTGTTTGGTCATCAGGTGATGTGGCAGGCCTCTGTGGCCTCGGCTGCATGTTTGGTGGTGATGGCCTTGTTGCTGGTGTGGCGTCACAAAGCCAACGTCAGCCGTTTATTAGCCGGCAGTGAAAGCCGTTTAGGAGAAAAATCAGTATGAGCAATTCGATTACCCGCCACGGTGTTGGCAAGCGCATGAGTGAGTCAGCCACCTTTGGCGGCGTGGTGTACCTGGCGGGAATGGTGCCCGAAAACGGTGCCCTTGATATTCGCAGCCAAACCAAGGATGTGTTGGCTCAAATCGACAAACACTTGGCGCAGGCAGGCAGCGATAAAACACGCCTTATCCGCGTGCAAATTTTCCTCACCAGCATCACTGACATGGCGGCCATGAATGAGGTGTGGGACGCCTGGGTGGCAGAGGGTAATGCTCCGCCGCGCGCCACCGTAGAGGCCCGCCTGGCCAACCCCGACTGGAAAATCGAGGTGGTGGCAACGGCGGCGGTGAAGTAGTTGCGTGATTAATCGCGAAAGTTGTTAAAGCTCAGCGGCAGCTCTGTTAGCTCAGACTTGATCAGGGCCATGGCGGCTTGCAAGTCGTCGCGCTTGGCGCCGTTCACGCGCACGCTGTCGCCTTGAATGGAGGCTTGCACTTTGAGCTTGCTGGCTTTAATGGCTTGTTGAATCTTTTTGCCATCTTCTGTGGCAATGCCGCTGCGCACAGTCACGATCTGCTTGACCTTGTCGCCGCCAATTTTCTCAATCTTGCCCATGTCCAAAAAGCGCACGTCTACGTTGCGCTTGGCCAATTTGTTGCGCAAGATGTCGTCAATTTGGCTGAGCTGAAAGTCGGCGTCACCGGTGAGGGTGATCTCTTTGTCTTTGAGTTCAATGGCTGCTGACGTGCCCTTGAAGTCAAAACGGGTGCCAATCTCGCGGGCGCATTGGTCTATGGCGTTTTTGACTTCAACCAAGTCGGGTTCCATAACGGCGTCAAATGATGGCATGTGTGGTTTCTCCTAAAGCAGCGGCGCAGCGCAGCCGCTACAAAAGCGGCCCTAAACCCTGCGACAATTTCCAAATGTCCAAGCCCTCCATGTTAGTGCACAACAACGTCTCGCTGCAGCCGTTCAATACCTTTGGCATCGCTGCGCGTGCACGTGACTTGGTCCCTATCGACTCTGTGCAAACCCTGCAAACGCTGGTGCGCAGCGACTGGTTGGCCCAGCAGCGTGCCGCCGAGCGCGGCGTTTTTGTGCTGGGAGGCGGTAGCAATATTGTGTTGTCTGCGGACGTGCAAGACGTGGTGCTGAAAATGGAAATCAGCGGCTGTGAGTTGGTGGGCGACACCGATAGGCACTGGATTGTGCAAGCCGGTGCCGGCGTGGACTGGCACGAGTTTGTCTGCTGGACGGTCGCGCAGGGCTGGTTTGGTCTGGAGAATCTGGCACTCATACCCGGCGTGGTGGGTTCGTCGCCTGTGCAAAACATTGGTGCCTACGGCGTAGAGCTGCAAGACTGTTTTCACGAGCTGGACGCGGTGGACTTGCACACAGGCAACACTTTTACCCTGGGGGCTGCACAGTGTGCGTTTGCCTACCGAGATTCGGTGTTCAAGCATGCGCCCGCAGGTCCCAACGGCTTGGGGCTAAAGGGCAGAGCGGCCATCACGCATGTGCGCTTTGCCTTGCCCAAGGCCTGGCAGCCTGAGCTGTCATACCTGGATTTGCAGCGCAAGGTGGAGCAAACCGGCATCACACAGCCCACAGCCCAGATGGTGTTGGACTGGGTGGTGGCCATTCGCAGCGCCAAGCTGCCAGACCCTAAAGTCATTGGCAATGCAGGCAGCTTTTTTAAAAACCCAACCGTTACTGAATACCAGTGTGCAGACATCATTGGGCGAGAGCCCAACCTGGTGCATTACCCGCTGGCTGATGGCCGCATCAAGTTGGCGGCGGGCTGGCTGATTGACGCCTGTGGCTGGCGCGGCAAAACCATAGGCCTAGCCGGTGTGTATGACAAACAAGCCTTGGTGTTGGTGAACAAGGGCAACGCCAGCAACCCTGTGACGGGCGGCGAGGTGATGACTTTGGCCAAGGCCATTCAAACCAGTGTGTTTGAGCGCTTTGGCATCATGCTAGAGCCTGAGCCTGAGGTTGTGTAGGCAAAAAAGAACCCGCCAAACCGTGAGGTAGGGCGGGTTTTAAGGAGTCTGGGGCGCCAAGGCAAGCCCTGGTGCACGCGAGACTCGAGGAGACAACTACGAAGTTGCAAGGCGTTAGAAACAACTTACAACTAAAAGTTCAATCAATTAACGCTTGCGGGCAGCTGATTTTGTAGCTGTTGTCGCTGTGGCGGCCATGGTGTTCATGTTTGACTCAGCCATTTCTGAGGCTTGCTTGACAGCTTTTTGCACAGATTCCATGGCGTTGTTGGCAGCAGCAACAGTCGACTTCATCATGGCGACAGCTGTTTCCGAGCCAGCAGGTGCGTTCTTGGCGGCGTTGTCAACAACGGCCATGAACTTCTTCTGTGTGTCAGCAGCTTGCGCTTCAGCAGCGGCTGTGAACTCGGAAGTAGCACCAGAAGTGATGTCGTACACGTGGCGGCTGTATGCAGCTGTCTTTTCGGCCAGTGGCTGCACCAGGGCAGCTTGCAGGGCCAATAATTCCTGTGCGTCTTTGACGCCCATCATGGCTTGCACGTTTTCTGCGCCTTCAGACATGGCTGCTTTAGAGGCTTGCAAGTTCAGCTCTACGAGCTTTTCCATACCTTCGAAGGCTTTGGCGGTGAGGCCAAACAGGGTGTTAACGTTGGCTTTTTGAGCGGCGACGATTTGTTCAGCGGTTAGCATATTCATACTCCATTCATTTTGAAAAGGTTTAGTCAAATGACTCGGTAGTTGAAGTGCGGCGGCCGGGTCAGCTGGGCTGTTGGACTTTTGCTGCGCTGCAACATGAATCGAAGTATAGGGTTTCCACTGAGTTTTGCAAGCTCTTTTTTGCTGCGGTGCAACATTATTTGAAAATGCTTATTGAGACGTGCTGATTTGTTTGATTTTTACAACAATACGCCCTAGCTGACATGCGCGCCTATTACGCCGACAATTTTGTGCTGCCGCTGCCACAGGGGCACCGATTCCCAATGGCCAAGTACGCCATGCTGCGCGACGCACTCTTACAGCAGGGCTTGGCCATTGATTTTGAGCAAGCGCCAGCTGCCACCGACGGGGAGCTGGCCCTGGTGCACACACCTGATTACATACAAGCGGTTGGCAAGGGCACGCTCAGTGACGCGGCGCAGCGTGAAATAGGTTTTCCGTGGTCGCTGGCCATGGCCGAGCGCGCTCGTCGCTCTGTGGGGGCAAGCATCGCGGCTGCGCGCACCGCCATGCGCGAGGGCATTGCAGCCAATCTGGCCGGTGGCACCCACCACGCTTATGCAGACAAAGGCGGTGGCTTTTGCGTCTTCAACGACTTGTGCGTGGCCGCTAGGGTGGTGCAGGCCGAATGGGGGCGTCACAACAGCCCAGGCGTTCGCCCCATGCAGGTGGCCATTGTGGATTTGGATGTACATCAAGGCAATGGCACGGCCCGTGTGCTGGCTCAAGACGACAGTATTTTCACATTGTCGTTGCATGGCGAGAAAAACTTCCCGTTTCGCAAAGAGCCTAGCGATCTAGACGTGGCGCTGCCAGACGGTTGCGACGACGACAGCTATTTAGAAGCACTGGACAAAGCTATCGCGCAGATGGAGAACCGCTTTGCCCCAGACTTGGTGTTGTACTTGGCCGGCGCTGACATACACGAGGGCGATAGGCTGGGGCGCTTGAAGGTGAGTGACAAAGGCATGTACGCCAGAGACTTGCGGGTGATGTCCTGGGCTAAAGCCAGGCGGCTGCCATTGGCGTTTGCCATGGGCGGCGGCTACGGTCATGACATAGCCACTACCGTGCGGGTGCAAACGCAAACCTACGCTATAGCCATGCACTTGGCCGCAACCTGGCAGCTGTTGTGACGGATGCACAGTGCTGCTGACCTATGTCTGAAGTCTCTCTGGGTACGCGGCCCAGCATAAGACATTGCCATAATGGCCTGATGGCTAACCACTCTGATACCCCCCCAGTAAAGGCGACCAAAACCAGCACCCGTGTGCAAGCTGTGGCGCGCGACGCCTTCAAGATGTTCAGGCCAATACAAACACGCTGGGCAGACAATGACGTGTATGGCCATGTGAACAACGTCGTTTATTACAGCTGGTTTGACACCGCTGTCAACAGCTGGCTGATAGAGGGCGGCGCACTGGACATACAAAAGGGCGAGGTGATTGGTTTGGTGGTGCACACCTTGTGCCACTACTTCGCGCCCATTGCCTTCCCGCAGCCTGTAACCGCCGGTATACGGGTGTTGCATACAGGTAGCAGCAGCGTGCGCTACCAAGTGGCCTTGTTTGCACAGAACGACACACAATGCGCCGCTTGGGGCGAGTTTGTGCACGTTTATGTCGATCGCGACAGCCGCCGCCCCACCTCACTGCCCACACAATTACTGCAACTTTTGGAGACAGCGCAATGAGCCAACAACACACAACCCAACCCACACTGGCAGCACCGCCGCCCCTCAACAAGGCCAGCGACACCGTTGAGCACGCCATTCGCAGCCGCGTGTCCATGCGCGCTTTTACGCAGCAAGCAGTGAGCCAGCAAACCATTGCCGACATTTTGGAGCTGGCGGCGCGCTCGCCGTCTGGAACCAACACCCAGCCCTGGAAAACCTATGTGCTGCAAGGCGCATCGCGCGATGGCCTGGTGAGTAAGGTGTGCGCCGCCCACGATGCTGTGCGTGCAGACCCAAGTCTGGCCGCGCAGTACAAAGAGGCATATGACTACTACCCCACCGAGTGGGTGAGCCCTTTTATTGACCGCCGCCGCGAAAATGGCTGGAGTCTTTATGGCTTGCTGGGCATTACCAAGGGCGACAAAGACGCCATGCACGCCCAGCACCAGCGTAACTACAAGTTTTTTGATGCACCTGTAGGCCTGATGTTTACGGTAGACAAAGTGATGGGCCGTGGCTCTTTGTTGGACTACGGGATGTTTTTGCAAAACGTGATGTTGGCCGCCAGAGCGCACGGCCTGCACACTTGCCCACAAGCCGCTTGGAATGGCTTTGCCAGCATCATCTTGCCGCACATAGGTGCAGGCGACAACGAAATGATGGTGTGCGGCATGGCCCTGGGCTATATAGACGAGGCGGCTACCGTGAACACGTTTTACACACCGCGCGAGTCCGCGCAGTCGTTTACCACCTGGTTGGAGTAAGCCGTGACCAAACCCAGCCTGTTGGTGGCGCGCGCCATATTTCCAGAAGTGTTGGTCAAACTGCGTGAGCATTTTGATGTGGTGGACAACCAGTCAGATGACGTTTTCAGCCCCCAAGCCTTGGCCACCTTGGCTGCAGGTCAGTGGGGCCTGCTCACCACAGGCAGCGAGCGTGTAGATGCCAGCTTGCTGCGCAGCGCGCCAAGCCTGCGCATGGTGGCCAATATGGCCGTTGGCTTTAACAACTTTGACGTACCGGCACTGACCGCTGCTGGCGTGCAGTGCAGCAACACGCCAGACGTGCTAACCGAGACCACTGCCGACTTTGGTTTTGCCCTGCTCATGGCCACTGCCAGGCGCCTGACAGAGAGCGAGCATTTTTTGCGCGCAGGCCACTGGGACAAATGGGCCTACGACATGTTTATGGGCAGCGATGTATTTGGTTCGCGCTTGGGCATTTTGGGCATGGGGCGTATTGGCCAGGCCATCGCCAAGCGTGCGGCCAACGGTTTCAACATGACGGTGAGTTACCACAACCGCACGCCGCTGTCGCGTGAGCAAGAGCATTCTTGTGGTGCCAGTTACATGAGCCAAGAAGACTTGTTTGCCAACAACGACCACATCATGGTGGTTGTGCCTTACTCAGCGCAAACGCATCACATTGTGGGTGCGGCTCAGTTGGCGCTGATGCCTGCGCATGCGACGCTCATCAACATTGCCCGTGGTGGCGTGGTCGACGAAGTTGCGCTGATTGATGCGTTAAGGAGTGGCCGTTTGGCCGCTGCAGGTTTGGATGTGTTTGAGGGCGAGCCCTTTGTTAACCCGGGTTTGACAGCGTTGAGCAACGTGGTGCTCACGCCGCATATTGCAAGTGCCAGCCGTGCCACGCGCTTGGCCATGGCCAACCTGGCGGCTGACAACCTCATCGCGTTTTACACAACCGGTAAAGCCTTGACACCGCTTAACGAGGTGGCTGCGTGAGCGGCGACAACACGCTTGCGCTTGTGGCGCTATGGGGCGGCGTAGCCGCCATAGTGGCTTTGATTGTGGGCTTGTTGCTGTGGCTCAGGTTGCGCGGCGTGCAGCGTCAAACTGACGCGCTGCTGCAGTTGGCTGACAATGCCCACAACGCACAAACACAGGCCAGTGCCACAGTGGCGGCACAAGTGGCCAGCCTTGAGCGCAACATGCGTCAGGAGGTGGCTGACAGCGCTCGCCAAGCACGCAGTGAGTTGTCGCAGACATTGGTGCAGTTTCAAAGCACATTGCTGGCGCAAATCGCACAAGCCACCCGCACTCAAAACGCACAAATGGATGCGTTTGCACAGCAACTCAGCAGCTTGCAAGTGCACATCAGCGACACCCTCACCAACAACCTCAATGCCATGAGTGAGGCCAACATCAGGCGCTTGGGTGAGGTGCGCACCGCATTGGATACGCAGCTGACCCAACTGCAAACGGGCAACGCAGCCAAGCTGGATGAAATGCGCGCAGTGGTGGATGAAAAGCTGCAAGCCACACTGCACCAACGCTTGGGCGAGAGCTTCAAGCAAGTGGCGGATCGCCTGGAGCAAGTCCACAAAGGACTGGGTGAGATGCAAGTGTTGGCCCAAGGGGTTGGTGATTTAAAGCACCTGCTGTCCAACGTTAAAAACAGGGGCCTGTTTGGTGAGGCGCAATTGAAGTCCCTGTTAGAGCAAGTCATGGCGCCAGACCAATACGCCGAGCAGGTGATGACCAAGCCTGGCAGCCGCAATCATGTTGACTTTGCGATTCGAATGCCCGGGCGAAGCGATGATGGCACGCCTGTTTGGTTGCCCGTTGATGCCAAGTTCCCAACAGAAGACTACGAGCGCTTGTTGGAGGCGCAAGAGCAGGCCAACCCGGCTGCGGTGACCGAGGCCACCAAAGGATTGACCGCGCGCATCAAAGCCGAGGCCAAATCCATGAGCGAAAAGTATATTGAGCCGCCTTACACCACCGATTTCGCCATCATGTTTTTGCCCACTGAGAGCTTGTACGCTGAAGTGTTGCGCGTGCCAGGCTTGCTTGAGCTGCTGCAGCGTGAGCACCGCGTGACGTTGGTTGGTCCCACCACGCTGATGGCCATGCTCAACTCGCTACAAATGGGTTTTCGCACGCTGGCGCTTGAGAAGCGCTCAAGCGAAGTGTGGCAAGTGTTGGGCGCTGTCAAAACTGAATTTGGCAAGTTCGGTGATGTGTTGACCAAGGTGAAGTCCCAAACGCAAACCGTGCTGAACAGTTTGGAGGGTGCTGAAGTGCGAAGCCGAGCCATGCACCGAGCCTTGCGTTCTGTGGACGCACTAACCAACGAACAAGCCCAGACGCTATTGCCTGCCGATGGCGCGGACGAAGCCTTGCGAGGTGTCCCTAGCAAATAGGGGACTAACACCGCGCGTCTATAATCCCGCCAGTTTGAAAGGGTCAGCCGTGTTGTTGCTTGTTGTCTTATTGCCCTTGTTGTTTGGCACCGTATTGACCGCTATGAGCGGCTCTTACAGCCGCGGCGTGACCGCCGGTCTTGCGGGTGTCATTACCGCAGCCAGTTTGGGTATTTTGGTGTCTCATGCGCCGGAGGTGTTGGCTGGCATGCCGGTCATGGAGCACTGGAGCTGGGTGCCGTCCCTGGGCCTGGACATTAGCTTTCGCCTGGACGGTTTGTCGCTGATGTTCGCAGGCCTGATTTTGTTCATAGGCTTGTGCATTGTTTTGTACGCGGCCTATTACCTGGCATCGGCAGATTCTGCGCCCAAGTTTTACAGCCTCATGATGCTGTTCATGTCCGCCATGCTGGGCATTGTGCTGTCCGATAACTTGTTGGTGATGGTGGTATTTTGGGAGTTGACCAGCATCTCCTCCTTCTTGCTGGTGGGCTACTGGGGGCACAGGCCAGATGCGCGCGCCGGTGCCCGCCAAGCCCTTGCCGTCACTGGCGGCGGCGGTTTGGCAATGCTTGGTGGCTTCGTGTTGCTGGGTCAAATTGGCGGCAGCTACGAAATCAGTGTGTTGGCCACACGGGCCGCACTCATTCAGGCAGACCCCATGTTTGTACCGGCGCTGTTGCTGATTTTGGTGGGGGCCTTCACCAAAAGCGCGCAGTTCCCATTCCATTTTTGGCTGCCAGACGCCATGGCTGCACCCACGCCGGTGTCGGCTTACTTGCACTCGGCCACCATGGTCAAAGCGGGCGTCTTCTTGCTGATGCGCTTGTATCCCATTTTGGCCGGATCGGGCTGGTTTGAAGGCTTGGTCAGCGGTGCAGGTTTGATCACGGTGGTGTTCGCCGCGTTTATCGCCATCTTCAAGCACGACTTGAAAGGACTGCTGGCGTACTCCACTGTCAGTCACTTGGGCCTCATCACTTTTTTGGTGGGCATAGGCTCACCCCTGGCTTCAGTGGCTGCGGTTTTCCACGTGCTGAACCACGCCACTTTCAAGGCGTCTTTGTTCATGATCGCCGGCATCGTTGACCACGAAACGCACTCGCGCGACATGCGCCAGTTGGGTGGCTTGTGGTCTTTCATGCCGTTCACTGCGACGCTGACCATGGTGGCAGCTGCTTCCATGGCGGGTGTGCCATTGACCAATGGCTTCTTGTCAAAAGAAATGTTTTTCACCGAAGCGGTTAACGGCACGCAAGGCATATGGGCTTGGGTGGTGCCTGCAATGGTCACCCTGGCAGGCGTATTCAGCGTGGCCTACTCATTGCGTATGGTGCACGATACCTACTTCAATGGCGAGTTGGGTGATGTGGAGAACAAGCATCCGCACGAGCCACCACTGGGTATGAAGTTGCCCACCATTGGCTTGGTGATTCTGTGCGTGTTGGTGGGCTTGTTTCCAGCGGCGACCTTTGGGCCATTGGTGCACGTTGCGGCCACTGCTTTAACAGGCCAGCCATTGCCCGACTACCACCTGTCGTTGTGGCACGGTTTTAACCTGCCGCTGCTCATGAGTGCCGTGGCGTTGGTCGTGGGTGTGTTGCTGTACCGCACCCTGGCACAGGGCAAGCGCTTGCATGGCATCAGCTCAGAGGCATGGTTTGGCAAGGCCAAAGGCCGGGATATTTTCGAGTCTGTGATCAACAGCGTGTTTGCTGGGGCAGGCCGCCTGACCCAGCAGCTTGAAAACAGCTCATTGCAACGCTACCTGGCCTTAACGGTAGGCGCTGCCGTAGTGGTTGCTGGCGCTGCGCTATGGGGCAGCGGCATGGGCGCCGGCGAGCGTGCCCTCATGCCGGCCAACGCCTTGGCCGTGGTGGTGTGGCTGTTGTTGTTGGCGACCTGCGCGGTTTTGGTACAGGGGCACCACCAACGCTTTCGCAGCGTGGTGTTGGTGGGGCTGGTTGGTTTGGTGGTCTCACTGGCGTTTGTTGCGCTTTCGGCTCCCGATTTGGCGCTTACCCAGCTGTCTGTGGAGGTTGTGTCCACCGTGTTGTTGCTGATGGGGTTGGCATTGCTGCCACAGACCTCGCCGCGCGAGTCGACCCGCCTGCGCAAGACGCGTGACGCCACGTTGGCCGTGGCTGCGGGCGCAGGTATGGCTTGGCTGGCCTGGGTATTCATGACGCGCGACCACGACAGTATTTCGTGGTATTTCCTGGAGCAGGCGCTGCCAAAGGGCGGCGGCACCAACGCTGTAAACGTGATCCTGGTGGACTTCCGCGGTTTTGACACCTGGGGTGAAATTACTGTGCTTGGTGTGGCAGCGTTGGGCGTGCTGGCTTTGATGGATGGCATGCGTATCCGCCGAGAGGCCGTGGATGGTTCAGGCCAGCCTTGGACATTTGCGTCTCAGCCCTTGATGCTGCGCGTGGCTGCCTCTGTGGTGCTGCCATTGGCTTTGGTCTTCTCCATCTACATCTTCATGCGTGGTCACAACTTGCCAGGCGGCGGCTTTATTGCAGGCTTGATTACAGCGGTGGCTTTGGTACTTCAATTTGTATCAATGGGGCAGGCGCGTGCTGAGATGCTGTTGCATGCCCAATCCGGTCGTCGCTTTGTTCAGTGCATTGGCGCTGGTTTGGGTATTGCCGGTCTCACAGGTGTGGCCGCCTTCCTCTTCGGCAGGCCTTTCTTGACAAGCGCTCATGGCCATCCTGTTGTGGGTGTGTTGGGCGAGTTGCCGTTTGCGTCGGCCGCGGTATTTGATTTGGGTGTGTACCTCACTGTAGTGGGGGCAACGTTGTTGACGCTAAGCGTCTTGGGCTCAGCGTCGCGACAGGCCGCTACTGGCCCTGCCCCTGAAACAGGAGGTGCTGCATGATCAGCATGGAAGCATTGTTGGCCAGCGGCCTGGGTGTGGTTACGGCCGCGGGTGTGTACTTGCTGCTTCGCGGGCGGACTTACCCAGTGGTCTTGGGTCTGACCTTGATTGGCTATGCCGTTAATGTGTTTATTTTTGTGATGGGCCGTTTGTGGAGCAACGCCGAACCCATATTGGTGGGGGAGGGCCTGGTTGCCGACCCGTTGCCACAAGCGCTGGTGCTGACGGCCATTGTGATTGGCTTTGCAACTACCGGTTTCGTGATTGAGCTGGCGCTGCGAAGCCGCCACGAGAGCGGGACAGACCATATCGATGGTCACGAACCCTTAGCCAGCCAGGAGCGCGCATGATGAACGCTTTAATGGCTTTGTGGTGGCAGCATATGCCCGTGTTGTCTGTGTTGTTGCCTTCGTTCACCGCTGTGGTTATTTTGCTGCTGGGCGACAGAGGTGGCATGAGCGCGCAAGGCGGCGCACATGGCGCGGGGCGCATACGCTGGCACCGTTTGGTGGGCTTGCTGTCTGTACTGCTGGGTCTGCTCATGGCTGCGGCCATGGTTTGGCGGGCCAGCCAAGGTGAGCTGGTGGTGTATCGCCTGGGCGAGTGGCCAGCACCGTTTGGCATTGTGTTGGTGATTGACCATCTGTCTGCCCTGATGGTGTTGCTCACCTACCTGGTAGCGGTGCCTGTGCTGTGGTACGCCAGTGGTGGTTGGGACGCCCGAGGCCGTTACTTTCATGCGCTGTTCCAGTTCCAGCTCATGGGCTTGGCCGGGGCATTCCTCACGGGTGACTTCTTCAACTTGTTTGTATTCTTTGAGGTCTTGCTGATTGCATCCTATGTGTTGCTGTTGCACGGGCAGGGCAAAGAGCGTTTCCGTATGGGCGTGCATTACGTGGTGCTGAACCTGACGGCGTCTGGCTTGTTTCTCATAGGTTTGGCGATGTTGTACGCGGTCACTGGCACGCTCAACATGTCGGACATGGCTTTGCGCGTGGCGCAGTTGACTGGCGACTCGGCTTTGCTGGCCAAGGCTGCAGCCCTGTTGTTGTTGGTGGTGTTCGGCTTGAAGGCCGCCTTGGTGCCGCTTTATTTCTGGTTGCCAGGCACCTATGCAGCAGCGAGCGCGCCCGTGGCGGCTTTGTTTGCCATCATGACCAAGGTGGGCGTGTACAGCATTATTCGCACCCACTGGGTTGTGTTTGGCGTTGATGCAGGTGAGGCTTCGCTGGCTGCCGCCGACTGGATTTTGCCGCTGGCCCTGAGCACCAGTATTCTGGGCGTTCTCGGTGCCTTGGCTGCCCATAGCATGAGTCGCTTGGTGGCTTATCTCACGGTGTCCTCGGTGGGCACTATCTTGGCGGGCGTGGGCTTGTTCACGCCTGAGACCTTGTCCGCTGCGCTGTACTACACGTTGCACAGCACGATAGTAGTCGCAGGTTTGTTTTTGCTGGTTGAGCTCATGGCGGCACAGCGAGGTGACACCGGTGACGCGCTGCAGCCAGCCTATGCCGTCAGAGAGCCTGTTCTGCTGGGTCTCATGATGTTGTTTGGTGCAGCCTCTGCTGCTGGACTGCCGCCTTTGCCTGGTTTCTTGGGCAAGCTCATGATGCTGCAGAGCAGCCATGGTTTAGAGGCGCAGCCTTGGCTGTGGACAGTCATTCTGCTGGTGGGCTTTTTGAGTATGGTGGGCTTGGCCCGCGCCGGTGTGATTTTGTTTTGGCATGTACAGCCTGATGCGCACGCCAATACGTCGGCGGGTACCAGCGTCAAAATGTTGTCGTCTGTTTGGGCCTTTATGCTGATGACCGTGTTGTTGGCTGTAGTGGCCTCGCCTGTGAAGCAGTACACCGATGCGACAGCAGCGCAACTGACTGATCGCGCGGCCTACCAGCGTGCGGTGCTTGGAGACATAGGCGACAGCACGCGTCCCTATACCGGAGAGCGTTGATCATGAGTAACACACACACCTCTGCCCGGGCCGTTGGCTGGTTTGACCACCCGGTCATGTCTTTGTTGTTGGGCGCCAGCTGGCTGGCCTTGTCACACAGTCTGGCACTGGTGCATCTGCTGTCTGCCGCTCTGATTGCGCTGATCGTACCCAGGCTGATTGGCAGCTTTATGCCGCAGGCCAGTCGACTGCATTGGCCAAGCGCCATACGATTGACCTTGGTGGTGCTGTGGGACATTGTGGTGTCCAACATCGCGGTTGCACGATTGGTTCTGGGCTCTATGGACAAGCCCACACCGCTTTGGATACCTGTGCCGCTTGCGTCGTCGAATGTGCGCGTCAATGCCTTGTTTGCCAGCATCATTACCACCACACCTGGCACGGTGTCGTGTGTTGTTGATGAGGAGCAGCATGTCATCTGGGTGCACGCGCTCAACGGTGACGACGCCCAGACCATGGCGCAAGACATGAAGCAGCGCTACGAGGCGCCTTTACTCAAAGCCTTGAACGTACATACCCAGGCCAGTGTTGGAGGTGCAGCATGACATCGCCTGTTTTGATGTGGGCCATAGACATTGCCTCGGTAGCGGTTGCCATTGCCATGGTTTTGTGTGCTTACCGCTTGTGGCTGGGCCCGGAAACAACGGATCGCATTCTGGCCTTGGATACGCTTTACATGACTGTGGTTGCCTTGGTGGTTTTGCTGGGACTAAGGTGGCAAACAGCCCTGTTGTTCGAGGTGGCTTTGCTGGTGGCCTTGTTGGGTTTTGTGGGCACGGTTGCCTTGGCCCGCTACATCACCCGTGGTGACGTGGTGGAATGATGGAGACAACGATGACAATGTCCGTTTGGATTGAATGGCTGGCCGCTGCGCTGATTTTGATGGCGGCCTTTTTCTTGTTGGTAGGTGCTATCGGCTTGGTGAGGTTGCCTGACTTTTACATGCGCCTGCATGCGCCTACCAAAGCATCGACTCTGGGTGTTGGTGGTGTGCTGTTGGCGTCTTTGTTGTTATCGGCTCAACAAGGTCGTCCCGGTATTGCCGAGCTGCTGATCACGCTGTTTGTGTTTGTGACGGCGCCGGTGTCGGCCAACTTGTTGGCACAAGCTGCGCTGCACCTTAATGTGCGCAGCAAGGCGGCTTTGCCTGAGCAGGTCGATCCCCACGCCTAAGCCAGCGCTGTGCGCGAGCAATACGCTTAGCTTGCGTCAAGCTTGTAAAAGCTGGTCACTGCCTTCCATGCGGCTTTGGGGTCGTCAACGTAGTTGATCAGCGACAGATCTTCCGGCGATATGGTGCCTTCTTCAACCAATACGTCCAGGTTGATCAAGCGCTTCCAGTAGTCTGTGCCGAACAGTACGATAGGTACAGGCTGGGCTTTTCTGCACTGTACCAGGGTGATGACTTCAAATAGCTCATCCAGTGTGCCAAAGCCACCAGGGAAAGCCACCAGTGCCTTGGCGCGCATCATGAAGTGCATTTTGCGCAAAGCAAAATAGTGAAACTTGAAGCTCAGCTCTGGCGACACATAAGGGTTGGAGCGTTGCTCATGAGGAAGCGCAATGTTTAAGCCCACTGTGGGGGCACCGGCCTCGGATGCCCCCCTGTTGGCTGCCTCCATAATGCCGGGGCCGCCGCCTGTGCATATGAATAAGCGCTCACTTGGCTTACGCGCCAGGCTGTATTTGGCAACTATGTTTGAAAAGCTTCGCGCACTTTCATAGTAGTACGCATTGCGTTGCTGACGCAGGGCTTCAGCCAAGGCCTGCGCATGACCGTCTTGCGAGGCCTGCGCCACCATGGCGTCAGCAGTGGCTTGGTCTTTGAAGCGAGCGCTGCCAAACACCACCACGGTGTGGTCAACGCCCAAGTCTTGCTGGACGATGTCGGGCTTGGCCATCTCCAGCTGAAAGCGTATGCCGCGCGATTCGCGGCGCAGCAAAAACTCGGGGTCTGCAAAAGCCAGCCGGTAGGAGTCTTGTTGCAGCGGCTCACCGCTATCGGCGTGTGCTTGTAGTTCGGCCCACGCGTCAGCTAACGGGTGTTCTTTGATGTCGTTGACAGTTTTCATGTAGGTCATTGTGCTTCAACAATGTGGTGTTGCTTGCAACAAGGTGGCCCTTGCAGCCACCCTACACTTACGCCATGACAAACACACCGCACGCCGTTGCCCGTTTACGCACCACCCGTTTGAATGCCAGCTCAAAGCCTTATGTGGCCAGAGGCGCGGGCAGTGTGCGTTGTGCAGGCTGCCGCCTGATCGCCAGTCACTGTATGTGTGCACTGCGTCCACGCCTACCGGTTAACGCTGGTGTGTGTTTGTTGATGGGTGACATTGAGGCCTTAAAGCCCAGTAACACGGGCTGGCTGATTGCAGACCTGGTGCCAGACACCTTTGCATTTACCTGGGCCAGAACAGTGGTGGCCCCAGAGCTGCTGGCCTTGTTGGCCGATCCGCAGTGGCAGCCCTATGTGGTGTTTCCCGGTGAGTTTGTGCCCCCCAGCGCGTGGTGACCAGCTTGCCAGAGGCGGGTAAGACCACCAAGCGCCCGCTGTTTGTGCTGCTGGACGGCACTTGGTCTGAGGCGCGCAAGATGTTTCGCAAAAGCCCTTATTTGGACGCTTTCCCGGTATTGAGCCTGAACCCGGGTGTGTCGTCCAACTACAAGTTGCGTCGATCTACGCGAGACGATCATTTCTGCACGTCAGAGGTCGCTGCACTGTGCTTGGCATTGGCGGGAGAGACACATGTGGCCCATACTTTGGCCGCTTACCTGGACGTTTTTACGGCCCATTATTTGAGTGCTATCAGGCAAACACCTCTGGATACGGACACGCCTGCCCACCGGCGATTGGCCTTGCTAAGTGCACAATAGTCTACTTTTCTGGAGGGTTAATAGATGGTTTGTCCTAGACAAATAACCTTAAGCCTTTGTTTATTAATCACTTATTTTCGATAGACAAATACTATTGCGCACATCAAACAGTGCAATTAGACGTTGTCACGACTTACCTGTAAGGTTTCGTGGTCCGAACAAATACACCTAGTGTGTTGGTCGGCATTTCATCAACAACTGAAGGAGAGTCTCATGCCAGCTTTGAAAGGCACGCAAACTGAGCAATGCTTGAAAGACGCATTTGCCGGTGAATCACAAGCCAACCGCCGTTACCTGTACTTCGCGAACAAGGCCGACATCGAAGGTCAGAACGACGTAGCAGCGCTGTTTCGCTCTACCGCTGAAGGCGAGACTGGCCATGCGCACGGTCACTTGGAGTTTTTGGAGCAAGCTGGTGACCCCGCAACGGGTTTGCCAATTGGCCCAACACGCCAGAACCTAGAGTCAGCAGTTGCTGGCGAAACACACGAGTACACCGACATGTACCCAGGTATGGCCAAAACCGCTCGTGAAGAAGGTTTTGACGAAATCGCCGACTGGTTTGAAACCCTGGCCAAGGCTGAGCGTTCACACGCCAACCGTTACGCCAAGGCTTTGGCCGAATTGGTGGATTAAAAAGTCGCCACAGCTTAGTACTCGCGAGTGCTGAGCGTTTCGCGCTGTCGGGCTTTGTGCTCGCAGCGCGTCTCGCTGAACATTTGCAGCCAACAACCCCATTTGCAGGAGATGCGTCATGTCACGCGAAGGCAACCTAGAAGCACCTACACGCCACCCACTAGATTGGCAAAACCCAGAGTTCTACAACGAAGAATCACTCAACCACGAGTTGGAGCGCATTTTTGACATTTGCCACGGCTGTCGCCGTTGCGTGAGCTTGTGCGGCTCATTTCCAACCTTGTTTGATCTGGTAGACGAGAGCCCCACCATGGAGGTGGATGGCGTGGACAAGGCGGACTACTGGAAGGTCGTGGATCAGTGCTACATGTGTGATCTGTGCTACATGACCAAGTGCCCTTACACACCGCCGCACGAGTGGAATCTGGACTTCCCGCACACCATGCTGCGCGCCAAGGCGATTAAGTTTAAAAAAGGCGAGGTTGGTAAAGCCGAGCAGCTGTTGGCGTCTACCGACACACACGGCATGCTGGCTGGTATTCCAGTGGTTGTGCAAGCCGTGAACGCGGTTAACAAAACAAAGCCTGCGCGCGCCATTATGGAAAACGTATTGGGCGTTGACAAAGACGCCTGGCTGCCAGAGCTGGCCAGTAAAACCTTCCGTGCCGGTGCCGCCAAAAGCGCTGAGCACAAGGTCGTGGACGGTGAGCGCACGCCAGGCAAAGTGGCGATTTACTCCACTTGCTATGTCAACTACAACGAGCCAGGCATTGGCCAAGATTTGCTCAAGGTTCTAGACCACAACGCTGTGCCGTATGTCGTGGTGAACAAAGAGCAGTGCTGCGGCATGCCCAAGCTGGAGCTGGGCGACCTTGAGGCCGTGGGCAAAAGCAAAGAGGCCAATATCCCCGTGTTGGCCAAGTACGCGGCCGAGGGTTACGCCATTTTGTCTGCAGTACCCAGCTGCACCTTGATGTTCAAGCAGGAAATTCCGCTCATGTTCCCCGAGGACCTAGCGGTCAAGGCGGTGCAGGCCGCCATGTGGGACCCGTTTGAGTACCTTATGGCACGCAAGCGTGACGGACTCCTCAAAGAGGAGTTCCCCAAGCCATTGGGCAACATCAGCTACCAGATCCCGTGTCATGGCCGCGTGCAAAACATTGGGCGCAAGACAGAAGAAATGCTGAAGATGATTCCTGAGACCACGCTCAACACCATTGAGCGCTGCTCAGGCCATGCAGGCACATACGGCGTTAAAAAGACCAGTCACCAGATGTCCATGAAGATTGGCAAGCCTCTGTTCAAGGCCATGGCCAATATGAAAGACGGCTCAAAGCCAGACTTCATCAGCTCTGACTGTCCGCTTGGCGGCCACCACATTGCCCAAGGCTTTGAGGTCAATGGCCTTGGCGCGCCAGAGTTGGCGCACCCACTGACGCTGGTGCGCAAGGCTTACGGTCTGGCAGATTGATTACGCATAAACCATCCACGTTAATTTTTTGAGGACTATCAACATGCAACTCACAGGCAATATCACCGCTGACAACCTCATGACACTTGAGGCCTACCACAAGTACCGCAAAGAGCACAAAGGCGAGGTGCTGGCGCACCGCAAGTTGCGCACTGTGCAGCTTGGCGAGCACTTCGTGTTTCAGTTTGAGAGTGAAACCACGATTCGTTACCAAATCCAGGAGATGCTGCGCATTGAAAAGGTGTTCGACGAAGAGGGTATTGCCCAGGAAATTGAAGCTTATGCGCCGCTGGTACCAGACGGCAGCAACTGGAAAGCAACCATGCTCATTGAGTACACCGATGTGAATGAGCGCAAGCGTGAGCTGGCCCGTTTGATTGGCGTAGAGAACAAGTGCTTTGTAGAGGTAGAGGGTTTTGAGCGCGTTTACGCCATTGCTGACGAGGACCTGGATCGTTCAACAGACGAAAAAACCTCAGCGGTGCATTTCGCGCGCTTTGAGTTCACAACGGCCATGGTCAAGGCCTTGCATGCGGGCGCAGCCTGTAAGCTGGGTTGTGACCACGTCAACTACCCAGCGCACACCATGATTGCGCAGGAAACCTTGTCTAGCCTGGCGGGTGATCTAAAGCTGGCGTAAGCGCAGCCTGGATTGCGCGCGGGACACTCATGAGCAAGACTGTTTAAACTCTCGCACATGTTATTTGCCATCTCTCCCGCCAAAGCGCTGGACTACGACACGCCAGCCACGACGTCCAAGGCCACGCAGCCGCTGTTCAAGCTGCAGGCGCAAACGCTGATAGACACGCTTAAAGGCTTTAGCCCGCAAGCGGTGTCTGAGCTTATGCATTTAAGCGACAAGCTCGCTGGCCTGAACGTGGCGCGTTACCAGGCGTGGACACCGCAGTTCACTCATGGCAATGCCAAGCAGGCGGTACTGGCCTTTAACGGTGATGTGTACGACGGCCTGGCTGCCAGTGAGCTGGATCAAGCGGGTTTGGACTGGTTGCAAGAGCACTTGTGCATTTTGAGTGGTCTGTACGGCGTGTTGCGTCCACTGGACCTGATGCAACCCTACCGCCTAGAGATGGGTACCAGGCTTGCCACCAGCAAGGGCAGCAACCTGTACCAGTACTGGGGCACAGACATTGCGCAATACCTCAACAAGCGCGCTGACGCCGATGGTTCAGGCGTGTTGGTGAACTTGGCCAGCGAGGAATACTTCAAGTCGGTGGACAAGAAAGTGCTCAAGCCGCGCATTGTGACCTGCGCCTTTGAAGAGTTGAAAGACGGCAAGTACAAAATCATCAGCTTTATGGCCAAACGCGCCCGCGGCATGATGGTGCGCTTTGCCGTGGACAACCAGGTCACCAACCCAGACCAGCTCAAAGACTTTGCGCTGGATGGCTACCAGTTTGAACCGTCGGTATCAACGGCTGACAAGTTGGTGTTCAGACGCAAATCCGCGTAAGGCATTCACGGTGTTGTCACCCAGCGCGGACACGGCATAGCCGCCTTCAAACACCAGCACAGTAGGCAAGTTCAAGGCGGCGATGTCTTGGCCTACCTGTACGTAGTGCTTGGTGTGCAAGTGAAAACCTGAAATGGGGTCGCCGGTGAACGTGTCCAGACCCAACGACACCACCAAAGCGGCGGGCTTGTAGGCGCTGATGCGTGCTATGGCCTGCATTAAAGAAGCCCGCCACACCTCAAAGCCTGTGCCTTTGGGTAGTGGCCAGTTGACGTTGAATCCCAGGCCATTGCCAGTGCCCGTCTCATCGGCGTGACCGCTGAAGAAGGGATATTCGGTCATGGGGTCACCGTGTATGGAGCAAGTGAGCACATCGGCACGCTTGTAAAAAATGGCTTGTGTGCCGTTGCCGTGATGGTAGTCCACGTCCAGCACCGCCACGTTGCCACCCAGGCGCTGGCGCAGTTGTTCGGCAGCCAATGCGGCGTTGTTGATAAAACAGTAGCCACCAAAATAGTCGGCGCCAGCGTGGTGTCCGGGTGGGCGGGTTATGGCGGTGGCATGCGGCTGTCCAGCCACTACGGCATCTACCGCGTCAAGCGTGCAAGCTGCGCCCGCGCAGGCAGCTTGCCACGTGCCTGCTGTTAGTGGTGTGCCAGAGTCAAATGAATAAAGGCCTATTTGCGCGGCAAAGTTGTGAGGTTCTACGTCTACCCTGAAGTCGGCGGCGCCGTCGCGCACTGGCCACACACTGGGAAACGCGTCACGTTCAGCATTGGCTGGATCAATGGCTAGCAGGCTGACCATGCGCGGCTTAAAAAGTTGAGGTAACGGCGCTGGTGTACAGACTCCAGCAAGGGCAGCAGCTGTGCTGTGTCACGTTCCTGGCTGGCAAGCAACTGCGGTGCCAGCTCGCTGGCGCGTAGGGCGTTCAGCACATGGTCAAGCCGTGCGGGTGATTCGTGCGCGTCGACCAACTCACCCCTGAACATTTCTTTTTTGCCAACGTGCAAGTGGTGAATAGGATTGTAAAAAATGCTCATGGCTGTTCAGTGTTGTCAAACAAGTCTGGCGTGCTGTGGCTTGGCGTGGTGTCTACGTCGCTGGGTTTTACCAGGCGGCTCAGTTTGACGCCCAGCAGGCGCAAAGGTCTGTTGAGTGGGGCGCGTTTGAGAGCGTTGCCAGCAGCCTGGCGTATCGCTTTGGCATCCGCCACGGGTGCGTAAAGGCTGATATCGCGCGTGGTGGTTTGAAACTGGTCGTCACGCAACTTAATGCCAACCGTTCTGGCAAGATAGCCTTTTTGCGTCAAGTCTTGTGCCAGGCGCTCGCACAGGTTGGTAAACACCTGCCCCAGGTGTGCGCGGTCGCGCTTGGGGTGCAGGTTGCGCTCAAATGTGGTTTCGCGGCTGATAGACACGGGCTCGCTAAAGGTCACCACTGGCCTGTCGTCTCGACCATGCGCAGATTCAAACAACCAAGCGCCAAAGCTGTTGCCAAACTGCTCTATCAACCAATGCTGCTCACAAGCCGCAATATCGCCCAGCGTGTACAAGCCGTGCGCCTTGAGCTTGTCGTTGGATTTAGGCCCGATACCGTTCATGGTTTTGCACGCCAGTGGCCAGATGCGTGTTTGCAAGTCTTGTTCAAGCAGCACGGTAATGCCGTTGGGCTTGTCTAACTCGCTGGCCATTTTGGCCAGTAATTTGTTGGGTGCAATGCCAATAGAGCAGGTGAGTCCCGTCTCTAAAAATATTTGCTTTTGTATCAGCCGGGCAATGACAAGGCCGCCTTCACGCTGGCCACCAGGTACGTCTGTCAAGTCTATGTACACCTCGTCTACACCCCGGTTTTCCATGATGGGCGCAATGTCCATAATCACTTTCTTGAAGCGGCGCGAGTAGTCGCGGTAGCGCTCAAAGTCTGTGGGCAGCAGCAGTGCGTCTGGGCACAGGGTTGCCGCCTTCATGAGCCCCATGGCCGAGCCAATACCAAATTTGCGCGCAGCGTAGGTGGCGGTGGTGATCACGCCTCGCCCGGTGTAGCTGCTAAGGCGCGCAAATTGTGACAGCGGCAGTTTGTTGGCGGGCAAGTCATCCAGTGGCTTGGGCTCAGCGTCGCGTCCACCGCCAATGACCACAGGCAGACCTTGCAGTTGCGGGTAGCGCAGCAGCTCGACAGAGGCAAAAAATGCATCCATGTCCAAGTGCGCGATACGGCGTATGTGTGTGGTTGAGAGCGTGGGCACAGTGCTAAGCATAGCCATCAGAATGGGCTGAGGTTGCTGGTGAGTTTGCTGACCAAGTCGCCTGTGCCGCGTGCTTTGTATTTGCGCATGAGTTTGGCGCGGTAAATTTCCACTGTGCGGTGACTGATGTCCAGCGCCTTGCCTATGGCCTTGGACGTAAGGCCTTGCATCAACATGGCCGCAACCTCCCGCTCACGCGGCGTGAGTGCCTCAACAATAGGTCGTTGCAGGCTTAAGTCTTCAAAGCACCAAATGCCGGCGGCGTGCGGATCACCCGCAACCAGGGCCTTGCCGGTGACGTGGCACCAAAATGTTTCGCCAGCCAAGCGCCCGCCCACGCGGCGCATGATGCGGTTGTCGCTGTAGGTGCCGCGGGTGTTCAATACGGGGGTGATGCGCCGGCCCGTTCGCTCAAACTCGTCCGGGCTGGGGTACAAGCATTCAAACGATTGGCCCACCAGGTCTGTGCGTGCGACGCCAAACATCACACACAAGGCTTGGTTGCAGTCCACCACGACACGACTACGCGACAAGGCCATGCCCACCGGCGCGGCGTCAAATGCGGTTTGGTAGTCGATTTCGGTCGACTTGGAGCTGGGGTTGCTCATTACGAAATACTACGTAGTTGAATACGTAGTATCGTACAGCTTGTTGATTGACTAACTTTTGGAGTGCGAACGTGAACAAAGTTTATCCAAACGCCCAAGCGGCGTTAGACGGTGTGGTGTCCAGCGGCCAATTGTTGGCTGTGGGTGGTTTTGGTCTGTGCGGCATTCCAGAGGCGCTGATTGATGCATTGCGCGACAGTGCGGTTAAAGATCTCACGGTTATTTCAAATAACGCAGGTGTTGACGGTTTTGGTTTGGGCAAATTACTTGAGACCCACCAAATTAAAAAAATGATCTCCAGCTATGTGGGGGAAAACAAGGAGTTTGCCCGCCAGTTTTTAGAAAAAGAGTTGGAGCTTGAGTTCACACCCCAAGGCACGTTGGCAGAAAAGCTGCGCGCTGGTGGTGCTGGTATTCCAGCGTTTTTCACCAAGACAGGCGTGGGCACCATGGTGGCCGAAGGCAAGGAGATGCGCGAGTTTGATGGCGAAGCCTACATCATGGAGCGCTCACTGGTGCCTGATGTCTCGTTGGTTAAAGCGTGGCGCGCTGATAAAAGCGGCAACCTGCAGTTTCGCCTGACTGCGCGCAACTTCAACCCGGCTGTGGCCATGGCCGGCAAGCTGTGCATTGTGGAGGTGGAAGAGATTGTAGAAGTCGGTGCCATTGAGCCAGACGCCGTGCATTTGCCCGGCGTGTACGTACACCGCCTGGTGCTCAACGCCACGCCCGAGAAGCGCATCGAAAAGCGCACCATTACCGAAGCCGCCTAAGCTGCGGCGCTGCTAGATTTACGGAGAATTCACCATGAGCTGGACACAAGATCAAATGGCTGCACGCGCGGCGAAAGAGTTGGAAGACGGTTTCTACGTCAACCTGGGCATTGGCATTCCCACATTGGTGGCCAACCATGTACCAGACGATATCGAGGTGTGGTTGCAGTCCGAAAACGGCATGATGGGCATTGGTCCTTTCCCAACCGAAGATCAAGTCGACGCTGACCTGATCAACGCGGGCAAGCAAACCGTGACCACCATACCTGGCACGTCTATTTTTGGCAGTCACGACAGCTTTGCCATGATTCGTGGCGGCAAAATCAACCTCAGTATTTTGGGGGCCATGCAAGTCAGTGCCAAGGGTGATCTGGCCAACTGGATGATTCCAGGCAAGATGATCAAGGGCATGGGCGGTGCCATGGACTTGGTGGCTGGTGTGAAGCGCGTCATTATTTTGATGGAGCATGTGGCCACCAAAAAGGACGGTACCGAAGATCTCAAGATCATGCCCCAGTGCACCCTGCCACTCACTGGCGTAGGCGTGGTAGACCGTATCATCACAGACTTGGGCGTAATGGACGTCACGCCTGAAGGCTTGCAGCTGGTTGAGCTGGCAGACGGCGTAACGCGTGACTTTATTCAAAGCAAGACAGGCGTGCCCTTGCTGTAATGGCGCAGCGCGGGCGCAAGCCGCTCGCGCTATTTCGCCAGTTTGCGCAGGGATGCTTTGACGCGCCTGCGCCTTTTGAGCCAAATCAACAGCGCCCAAACCCAGCTTGTTAACAGGTACACCAGCACGCCGGTAACGCTGGCCACAATCGCCAGACCAACGACCAGTGGCTTGCCTACGGTTGTCAAGCGGTGCCATGCATTTTGCAGTTGTTGTAACCAAGTGAGCTCGGTCTGCTGCGCCTGTTCGCGTTTGGCCTCTAACAGCGCAGGGGGTAGCGCTTGGGGGTGTTCGTGATCTTGCACATCGCCCCTGTGTAGCACCCAGTAGCCCAGCTTGTAGGCACCAAAGTACACAGGCCCAAAGGTTACCGGGTTGGTGACCAAGGTGCTGCCCACGGCTACGGGTAAGTTGGCCCTTAGCATGACGGCGGCGCTGGCTGCCATAGGTATTTGCGCCACAGGTACCAATAAGCCAAAAAACAAGCCCAGTGCCAGGCCTGCGGCAATGCCTTTACGGCTCATATGCCACAGACGAGGGTGCGCAAGCGTTGGCCCCATCCAGCGCAACCAGCGGTTGCTCTGCAGGGTCTCTGGCGACGGTAAAAGGCGTTTGAGCTTGTTGCGCATGGGCCTATATTGTGCAACGCCTTTGAGGCGACAATATGCGCATGGCTATTAAACAGTGGCACGATGTGCTTTTTTCCCAAGGTTTTGGCACTCGCCGGGTCTGCGCGGGCCTGGTGCAGCAAGGCTTGGTCAGCCACGCCGGTCAGGTGGTGGCAGACAGCGCTGAGATGGTGGATACCCAGGACTTGAAATTTGACGTGCAAGGCGTTGCCTGGACGTTTTATGAGAGCGCCTACTTGGTCTTGCACAAACCTGCGGGCTACGAGTGTTCTCAAAAGCCCAGTCTGTATCCCAGTATTTACACCTTATTACCTTCACCATTGCGACAGCGTGGCGGCGGCGCGGCGGCTGGCGTACAGGCGGTTGGCCGCCTGGACCAAGACACCACAGGCTTATTGGTGTTGTCTGATGACGGCAAATTTATCCACCGTCTCACATCGCCCAAGCACCATGTGCCCAAGGTCTATGAAGTCACCACCAAGCATCCCGTTGATGCCACGCAAATAGGACGTTTGCTGGATGGTGTGGTGTTGGACGACAGCCCCAGGCCGGTAGCCGCATTTGCAGCCGAGCAAACCAGCGAATACGGTCTGCGCCTCACGCTGACCGAGGGCAAATACCACCAGGTCAAGCGTATGCTGGCTGCCGTTAGCAACCGAGTGGAAGGCTTGCACCGCAGCCAAATGGGCGAGCTCACTCTTGACGGTTTACCCAGCGGGGAATGGCGTTGGTTGACTGCCCAAGAGGTGGTGGCGGTGAGCGCGAAAACCAAATAGTGGTTGGCGGCGCTGAGCGGCCGGTGTAATCGGTACTCAGGTCATGCCATTGCGCTTGGCCAGCTCTACAAATAAAGCGCTGTGGTCCAGGTCGGCCAAGCCGTTGTCAACGGCCTGCGCATAAAGGCTCTCAAATGTGGCTGTAACGGGTGCATCAAAGCCCAGAGCCTGCGCTGTGCTTAAAGCGTTGCGCATGTCTTTGAGCTGCACAGTCATGGCTGCGCGCTTGCTGAAGTCGCGCTGCACCATACGCTGGCCGTGTAGTTCCAGAATGCGGCTTTGCGCAAACCCACCGCCAATGGCTTCACGCACCTTGGCCATGTTGGCGCCGCCTTTTTCAGCCAGTAGCAAGGCTTCAGCCACTGCGCCTATGGTGATGCCCACAATCATTTGATTGGCCAGCTTGGCCAGCTGCCCGGCGCCACTAGGTCCTACGTGTGTGGCGCTACCCAGGGCGGCAAATACCGGCGCAAGGGCCTCAAACAAAGCATCATCACCTCCGACCATGATGGCCAGCCTGCCTTGTTCAGCGCCGACCGTGCCGCCTGACACGGGCGCGTCCAGGTGGTTGATGTTGAGCGCTTGTAGCCGCGCCGCATGCGTCTGCGCCTGCGCTGGTGCAATCGACGACATGTCCAGTACGGTTGAGCCGGCTTGCATGGCCTGCGCAGCACCTTTGTTAAACAGTACATCGCCAACTGCGTCGCCATCTTGCAGCATGGTGATCACCACGCTGGCGTGCTCTACGGCCTGGCTCGGTGTGTCGGCCACTGTAGCGCCAAAGGCCTGCAAGGCGTGCGCCTTGTCTGCAGAGCGATTCCACAGACTGAGCTTAAAACCAGCGCTGAGCAAACGTTTGGCCATGGGCGTGCCCATGAGGCCTGTTCCTAAAAGTGCAATGTGCTTTTGTTGCATATTTGGTAATGTGTTGTGTGTCACCTGCGTCTATAAAGCCGGCCCGAGCTGGCCCCACAATAGCGCCTGATGAATTGGAATATGTGAGCTAGGAGTTTGCCATGTCTATCAGCCTTGCCATCGGCGACGCACCCACCGACTTGCAGTGGCTGCACACCAACTACAACAATCGCGCCAGAGTACCCACGGCGTCAAGCCAATTGGCCGAGTGGGCCGCGCGTTCAGCCACTACCCGCGCCATTTACGCTGAGCAGCAGCGCTGCATGCTGGACGTGGCCTATGGCGTGAGCGCAGGCGAGACATTGGATTTGTTTGTACCCAAGCCTTCCAGGAAAAAAGGCTTAAAGCCTGTCGTGGTGTTTATTCATGGTGGTTATTGGCGCAGCCTGGACAAAGCCGACCACTCATTTCTCGTGCCTGCGCTTGAGCAATCTGCGGGCAATAAAGGCGCTGTGGTGGTGGTCCCCAACTACAGCTTGTGTCCCAGCGTGCAGGTAGACGACATTGCGCTGCAAATGACGCGAGCCATGGCTTGGGTTTTTGAACACATACACACTGTTGGTGGCGACGCCAGTCAGGTGTGCGTGGTGGGCCATTCTGCAGGCGGGCATTTGGCCGCGATGTTGCTGGGTTGCCATTGGGCGCAGGTGCACACCAGCGCGGGTCAGCCATTGCCAGAAAATTGGCTGCGTCGTGTGGTTTGCATTTCTGGCCTGTACGACTTGGCCCCCTTGGTGCCCGCGCCATTTTTGCAGGGCGACTTGCGCCTAAGCCCGCAAACCGTGCAGCGCTGCAGCCCAGCCTATTGGCCTCAACCCGCCACAGGCAAGCTCTACGCCGTGGTGGGCGGCGATGAGTCGGATGAGTTTTTGCGCCACAACGACATGATGCGTCAAGCGTGGGGTAAGAAGCGTGTGCCGCATACCAGTGTGTTGGCAGGGCTCAATCACTTCACCATTGTCGAGGCACTTGCCGCTGGGCAGCCAGCGTTGACCAGGATACTCAAACAAGCGCTTCAGTAATGGCTTGGCGATAAGCGCGTATGACGCTTGTTGCCTTTGTTTACTTGGCTACTGTCCAAATCCACTGTGCGCTGACAATGCCCAGGTAGGTGAGGGCCAGTGAGCCCAGCAAATGAAGTGCTGCGTTGCCAACAGCGCTGACAACTTGGCCGCTTTGCAGCAAGTTAACAGTTTCCAGCGAGAACGTTGAGAAGGTCGTGAGCGCACCCAAAAAGCCCGTGATGATGAGCAAGCGCCACATGGGGTCTAGGGCTGTATGGGTTTGCAGCCACACCACGCCAAAGCCAACCAGGTAAGCGCCAATCCAGTTGGCGCTGAGCGTGCCCAATGCCACGCCGTTAGACGCCGCATTGTTAAGCCACAGGCTGAGCTGCCAGCGTCCCAACGCCCCAAGGCTTGCACCGATACAAATTGCTACAACAGAGTACATGACAGTGGTGTGTTGTCTGTGCTGGGTGCACAGGCTTGCCCACCATTGTAGGGGGCGCCAAGAGCATGTTGATGCGGCTGGCCCCCTGGTGCGCCTGGCTATTTGCCGATTGGCTTGTCGTTAATGGTGAGCCCCGCCTTGGACAGCTTGGCTGCGCGTGCTTTGCCTATGCCTTTAACGCGCTCAATAAAGTCTGCCCAGTTTTTGAATTTGCCGGTTTTCCGCTCGTCCAGGATGGCCTTGGATACCGTTGGCCCAATGCCCTTGACGCTGTTGAGGTCAGCAGCACTGGCCTTGTTGGCATCGACAGCAGCCAGCGCCCAACTGGTGGCCAGCACAGCAACAAGCCCAATAATGCCCTTGAGAGCGGTTTTGATCGTGTTGTAAGTCATGTTGTTTCTCCCCGAATGATTGAGTAGTCATTACAAATCCGTGTGCGTGACAACACGCACACGCCTACGTTTTATGTGCGTTCAACGCCTGGTGAATCGGCGTTTTCACCTATCTGTAACGTGCAGCTGCCCAATGAGCGATCACCAACGCGGCCAGGGGCCTGGCAGGTCTCGTATGATGCAGGGAGTAATTTATTGAGGTGCCTATTTCATGTTAGATGTCGTTTCATTGCGTAAAGACTTGGCTGCGGTGGTGGCTACTTTGGAAAAGCGCAAGAGTCCCCAGCCTTTTTTAGACGTTGAGGCTTTCACAGCGCTTGAAAACAAGCGCAAACAGCTGCAAGTGCGCACAGAAGAGCTGCAAGCGCAGCGCAACAGCCTGAGCAAGCAAATTGGCCAGCTCAAGTCAAAGGGAGAGTCAGCCGACTCGGTAATGGCTCAGGTGGCGTCTATCAAAGACGAACTCGACAGCTCTGCCACGGAGCTCGATCAACTGCAGGCTCAGCTGCAAACGCTGTTGCTAGGCGTGCCTAACTTGCCGCAAAGCGACGTGCCTGTTGGCACCAGCGAGGCCGACAACCAGGAACTGCGCCGCTGGTCGCCTGCGGGCGGCTTGGGCGGCAACGCCATGCCCCTGGACTTTGAGGCGCAAGACCACGTTGCGTTAGGTGAGCCGTTTGGTTTGGACTTTGAAATGGGCGCCAAGCTATCAGGCGCCAGGTTCTCTGTGCTAAAGGGCCCTATGGCGCGTCTGCACCGTGCGCTGGCGGCTTTTATGTTGGACATGCAAACCGACCAACATGGCTACACCGAGTGTTACACGCCTTACATGGTGAACGCCAGCTCGCTCAAAGCCACAGGCCAGCTGCCCAAATTTGAAGAAGACTTGTTTGCCGCTATCAAGGGCGGGCAAGAGGGCGACACCGAGAGCCTAAGTGCTGACACGTCGCTGTACCTGATACCAACCTCTGAGGTGCCGCTGACCAACTTTGTGCGCGACACCATCGCTACAGAAGCCCAGCTGCCCATGAAGTTTACGGCGCACACGCCTTGTTTCCGGTCTGAGGCTGGCAGCCACGGGCGTGACACGCGCGGCATGATTCGCCAGCACCAGTTTGACAAAGTTGAAATGGTGCAAGTGGTGCATCCAGATCACAGCGAAGCCGCGTTGCAAGAAATGACAGGCCATGCGGAAGCTGTGTTGCAAGCGTTGCAGCTGCCTTATCGCGTGGTCTTGCTGTGTACGGGGGATATGGGCTTTGGCGCCAGCAAAACACACGACTTGGAAGTGTGGCTGCCAGCGCAAAATACCTACCGTGAAATCAGCTCAGTGTCTAACTGCCAAGCGTTTCAGGCGCGCCGCATGCAGGCCCGCTTTAAAAATGCAGCGGGTAAAAACGACTGGGTGCACACGTTAAACGGTTCAGGCTTGGCAGTTGGCCGTACCTTGGTAGCCGTGCTGGAAAACCACCAGCAGGCTGACGGCAGCATACGCATTCCTGCTGCGCTAAAGCCTTACATGGGTGGCTTGGAGCTGCTAAAGCTGGCTTAGCCGCCCATTGACCAGCGGCGCGCCGGTGCTTGTGCCGCCAGCGCGCCACACCGTGTGGTGGCTTATTGAAAGCCTACGCGATCCAGCATTTGTTGTACGGCAACCTGCTTGGCACCAATGGCTGCAACAGATGCCGAGTCTGTTTTAAAGCCGTTGGCTGTCATGGCATTCAGAGCCGGATTGGTCATGGGCGCACCGGTGACCACGGGCCACTCGTTGTTGCCGTCAGCAAAGTGGGCTTGTGCCGCATCGCCGGCCAGGTACTCTAAAAACTTCACCGCGCCTGCCTTGTGTGGAGCGTTGGTAGCGACTGCGCCACCGGCCACGTTCAGGTGTGTGCCAGTCGTGGCCTGGTTGGGCATCACGACGGCGACTGTCTTGACCACTGCCTGGTCAGCCGGCTTGTCAGAGCGCATCAGGCGCGCAAGGTAGTAGCTGTTGGCCACGGCAATGGCACACTCGCCAGAGGCGACGGCGCGTATTTGATCGGTGTCGCCACCTTGTGGCTTGCGGGCCAAATTGCCCGCCAAGCCTGTCAACCATTGCTGCGTTGATGCCTCACCATTGTGCACGGCCACAGAGCCAAACAGCGATAGGTTGTAGGGGTGTGTGCCAGTGCGCAAGCACACTTTGCCCTTGTTCACGGGTGCTGCCAGTTGCTCGTAGGTGGCGACATCGCTGGCGCTGACGCGCTTTGGGTCGTACACGATGACGCGCGCACGTGTCGAGAAGCCAAACCACTTGTTGCTGGGCGCGCGCAAATGGGCCGGTATGCGCTTGTTCAACACGGACGAATTCACCGATTGAAACAGGCCGTCTTGCTCTGCCTTGTGTAAGCGCGTGGCATCGACCAGCAAAATGACATCTGCGGGTGAGGCTGCGCCTTCGGCTTTCAAGCGCGCGATGATGCCGGCATCGTTGGCGTCAACACGGTTGATGGCAATGCCGGTGGCCTTGGTGAACTTGGCGTACAGCGCATCGTCTGATTGGTAGTGGCGCGCTGAGTAGACGTTGATGCTGTCTTGCGCAACAGCGTTTGCGCTGGCTAAAGCCAGGCATGCTGCGATGGTGGCTGAGGTGATGGCGCTGTTGATGGCTGGGCGTGTCATGTTGAACGGTGAAGTTAAAGCCTGGGTGGCTGGATTAAGAGGAGAGCGAAACTCGGTGATGCGTGACTATAACGCAAATACGAATGATTCGCGTTTAATTAACTTACAACGTTTATGGTTTTTTGCGGTACCAGGCCAGGGGGAATAGCGTGTGCGTCACGTCAAGCCTGGCATTACAAACATGGCGCCTGGGACGCGAGCGTCTGGGTCAGGTGTTACGCGCGCTCAGTTGACGGCTAAGCCATATGATAGGAATCAGCCCTATGGCTACGAGTGCCAGCGCGGGTGAGGCGGCTTCACCCAGGCGCTCATCGCGGGCCAGTTGGTAGGTCATCACTGCCAGTGTGTCGGTGTTGAACGGCCTCAATACCAGTGTCGCTGGCAGTTCTTTCATCACGTCTACCGCCACCAACAGGGTGGCCGCAGCGACCGGGCCACGTAACAGCGGCCAGTGCACGCGTTGCCAAACACGAAAACCGCTGAGTCCCAGCAAGCGCGCGCTGTCGTCAAAGCTGGCGGGTATGCGAGCAAAGCCGCTGTTCACAGACTGCAAGGCCACCGCCACAAAGCGAACCATGTAAGCCCATAACAAGCCAGCAATACTGCCGGTAAGCCACGCACCAGCCCCCAGGTTTGGCAGTATTTGGTTAAGCCATAGCACGGGCACAAACCCACCACCACCACTGCGCCCGGTATGGCGTAGCCCAGCGCCACCACCTGTGTGGCCCAGTCGCTGAGCTTGTTGGGGCTTAGACGCTGGTAAGCGGCCAAGGCCAGGGCAATACCAACAGCCAATACAGATCCCAACAGCCCAAGGCCTGCGCTGTTGACTGCCCAGTCCAGTGCCGCGCTGAAAGGCGTTGTGGCATCGTCACCGCTGACCAATAAGGTGTGCAGCATGACTGCCACGGGCGCCACAAATCCCAGCAGCACAGGCACCAGCACGGCGGCGCTGACTATCAAGTTGCGCCAGCCTTGCAATGCAATAGGTGCCACTTCATTGGGTTTGGCTGATGTGGTTTTGGTGCTGGCGAAGCGCAAGCGTTGCTGGGCTCGTCGCTCTAGCCACAACACAACGGCTACAAATACCAGCAGTACGGTGGCGAGTTGGCTGGCGAGCAAGGGGTTGTCCAGCGCTAGCCATGCCTTGTAAATACCAGCGCTGAAAGTCTGCACAGCAAAGTAGCTGGATACGCCAAAGTCTGCCAAGGTCTCCATCAGCGCCAAAGCGATACCGGCAACAATGGCGGGTCGGGCCAGCGGCAATGCCACCCGGCTCAGGCGCTGCAGGGGCTTGGCGCCCATGAGCTTGGCCGCTTCCAGCAAGTTGCCCGCACGCTCAAGCAGCGCGGCACGCGTGAGCAAGTAAACATAGGGGTATAGCGACACCACAAATACCAGGGCCGCACCTCCTGTGCTGCGTATCTCGGGTAAGATCCGGCCTTCAAGGCCAAAGGCGGCGCGCAAGTTCACTTGTAGCCAGCCGCTGTACTGTAAAAAATCGGTGTAGGCATAGGCCGTCACGTAGGCCGGCATGGCCAATGGCAGCAACAACGCCCAGGTCAGCCAACGCTTGCCAGCAAAGTCAAACATAACGACCAGCACAGCACAACTGCAGCCCAGTAGGCCCGCACCCACAGCCACCATTGCCACCAGTGCCAGCGTGGTGAGTGTGTAGCCTGGCAGCACGGTGGTGGCCATCTCCTTCATCAGCGCCCATTGAATGGAGTCGACACCCAGCCAGGACAGGCCAATGCTGACAATAGGCATGGCAAGCACCAGCAGTGGCACGAGGGCTAAAAAGCGAAGTAAGGGCATTAGGGCATGTGTCTCGGTGAGCCTAGATTGTAGGAACTTCGCAAGCGCATCTTGGCAAGCGGGTCATTACCTGTGGATGGCAGGGCTGCACGTCCTTAGTTCATACAATGGGGCATGCATTTACAGCTCAACGATGTTCATATCAGTTTCACTGGCCGGGACCAGCCCGTGGTGGCCAACGTCAGTCTTTCTCTGGATAAGGGCGAGTTAGGTGTGCTGATGGGGCCGTCTGGCTGCGGTAAAACCACGCTCATACGCGCAGTTGCAGGGCTGGAGCACGTCGGTGCAGGCAGTATTGCTATTGGCGGCAACACCGTTAGCAGTGCCCAGGTGCATGTGCAGCCGCAGCTGCGCCGAGTGGGCATGGTGTTCCAGGACTATGCGCTGTTTCCGCACTTGAGTGTGGCTGACAACGTCAGCTTTGGTCTGGGGGCTTGGCCCAAGGCGCAGCGCGCTGCGCGCGCTCAAGAGGTGTTAGAGCTGGTGCGCATGGGCGAGTTGAGCCAGCGCATGCCACACGAGTTGTCTGGTGGGCAGCAGCAGCGTGTGGCTGTTGCCAGGGCGCTGGCGCCCAAGCCAGAGTTGCTGCTGCTGGATGAGCCTTTCTCGAATCTGGATACAGATTTGCGTGAACGTCTGGCCTCAGACTTGCGCGCCATTTTGAAAGCTGCCAACGCGACCGCGCTGTTTGTCACGCATGACCAGATAGAGGCTTTTGCCATTGGCGACAAGGTTGGCGTGATGAACCAAGGCCAGCTGCATCAATGGGACAGCGCCTACAACCTGTACCACGAGCCAGCCACCAAGTTTGTGGCCAATTTCACAGGGCAAGGCGTATTTGTGGATTTGGCCAGCCGCGCCGATGCCAAGCGCAAGCTGGGTGATTTGTATGCCCATGTGTTTACGCAGCAAGACCATGCATTAACCGACGATGGCATGGCGTTGCTGCTGCGCGCCGACGACATCGTGCACGATGACCATGCGCCCACCAAGGCCCAAATAGAGAGCAAGGTGTTTAGAGGTTCTACCTTTTTGTACACCCTGCGTCTGGCTTCGGGTCAACAGATCAAGGCGTTGGTGCCCAGCCACCACGACCACCACGTGGGCGAGTGGATTGGTGTGACTGCGCAGGTCGATCACGTGGTGGGCTTCCCGCCGCGCTGACGAGTACTTGCGCCATCAGCAATAAAAAAACCACCCAGACCAGTGTGCCGTAGCAAACCGGGGCGGGTGGCTGGTCGCGTGAACGGCCGTTTAGTGGTCTATCAAACCGGCTGTGCGCGCCAAGTGACTGGCCTGCGAGCGGCTTTTCACGTTCAAGCGGCGGAACAAGCGCCACAAGTGCACTTGACGGTGTGCTCGCTGATAGACAGAGATTCCGCAATGTCGCGGTTGCTCAAGCCTCGGTCAAGCATGACCAACAATTGCTTTTGGCGCTTGGATAGTTTTTCCGGAACAGTTGGGCCGTCTTCGTCATCGTCCTCTTCGGCTTCCAAGAACTCTTTGAGTACTTTGCCAATGTGGGCTGCGCCCAAGGACTTTTCAATGTAAGCGTCAGCACCAGCTTCCAAAGCCAAGTCCGAGTAATCGGTGGCAGGTGAGGCAGACAACACAATCAGTGAGGTGTCTGGCAGCAAACGGCGAAGCTCACGCACGCCTGATACACCGTTGGTATCGGGCAGCTTGAGGTCCAAACACACCAGCTCGGGCGTGCCATGCTCAGTGATGGCTTGGTTGACAACAGCGAGGCGTTCAAGCTCTATGATGCTTGCTTTGGTGCGCAAGCGGCGCAGCAGCATGACCACGGCTTCCCGCATCAGGGGGTGGTCGTCGATGACAAGAATGCTCATATTGTTTTTCCACGTTAAATGGCGATAACTCAGCCAGATGCACCAAAGGCTTAGCCCTGGCGCACTGCTGATACCAAGGGCTTATGTTACAGGCTAAAAGGCCTCATTTCACGCACCTGTGCGAAATAGGCATTTTTTCGCATTTTGATTAGTAGTTTAATCCTATCGCAGTACGTACATCCACCATGGTCGCGCGCGCTACTTCACGGGCCCTGTCTGTGCCTGCATCAACAATGTCGCGTACCAATTTGGGATTGTCTACATAGGGTTGTGCACGCTCAAGCATGGGTTGTTGTTCGCGCAGCACGGCATCAATAATGGGCTGTTTGCACTCGAGACAGCCAATACCCGCGCTTTTACAGCCATTTTGTACCCATTCTTGAGCGCTCGCGTCAGAGTAGACTTTGTGAAACTGCCACACAGGGCAGCGCGCAGGGTCACCAGCGTCGCTTCGCTTGACGCGCGCCGGGTCTGTCGGCATGCGTTTTATTTTGGTCTCAATGCTGGCTTTGTCTTCTCTGATGGCAATGGCGTTGTTATAGCTTTTACTCATTTTTGCGCCGTCTAGGCCGGGCAGGCGGCTGGCTTGCGTAAGTAATGCTTGTGGCTCAACCAGTATGGCTTTGCCTGTGCCCTTGAAATAGCCCTGAAGGCGTTCTTTTTCATCAGCGCTCAAGTCTGGGTGGTTGTTGACAAAACCCATCGCACCGTCAAAGGCTTTGACGTCGCCCGTTTCCTGGAATTGGCGGCGAGATTTCTCAAAGCGCTTGGCGCTGTCTTTGCCCAAGGTCTCTAGCGAGGCGGCCACGCGCTGCTCGAAGTCAGCCTCGCGCCCGTACAAGTGGTTAAAGCGCCTGGCGGCCTCGCGTGTCAACTCAACATGGCTGGCTTGGTCTTCGCCAACAGGCACATGCCTGGCTTTGTATATGAGTATGTCCGCAGCTTGCAGCAACGGGTAGCCCAAAAAGCCATAAGTCGACAAGTCTTTGTCTTTGAGTTTTTCTTGCTGGTCTTTGTAGGTGGGTACGCGCTCCAGCCAGCCTATGGGGGTGCCCATAGACAGCAGCGTGAACAGTTCTGCATGCTCTGGAATACGGCTTTGCAAGAACATGGTGCACAAGTTGGGATCCAGACCCGTGGCCAGCCAGTCAATCACCATCTCGTAGACGTTTTTTTCGATGACATCGCGACTTTCGTAGTGGGTGGTCAGCGCATGCCAGTCTGCGACAAAGTAAAAGCACTCCATCTCGTGCTGCAGGCGGCTCCAGTTCTTGAGTGCACCGTGGTAATGGCCCAGGTGCAAAGCGCCAGTGGGGCGCATGCCTGACAACACACGTTCGCGTGCAGTGTTTGGGGCGGAAAGGGGGTGTGGTTGTCTGACATGAGCTACTGGGTGAATACAAAAACAAAAAAATGTAAGGTCAACGGCTGCGAGTGTGCTGCGGCCTTAGCCGAGCAGCATGCGCAACGGCGTGAGCGCCAGTTGTATGAAGCTGGCAGTGGCCGACATCAACGGGCGCAGCCACCAGTCGCTGACAACGCCCATTAGTACCAAGCCCATGACTATGAAAAAGCCCCAGGGCTCTACGCGCTGAACCAGCAGCGCTGCGGGCATGGGCAGCAAGCCCACCAGAATGCGACCGCCATCAAGCGGCGGCAGTGGGAACAAATTAAACGCAAACATCACCAGATTCACCAACAGGCCGGCGCGGCACATTTCAAAAAAGAAGCGTTCTTCAACACCACTGGCCGCCAGCATGTACATCAGCACCACCCACATCACGGCTTGCACAAAGTTGGCCGCAGGTCCAGCCAAAGCCACCCACACCATGTCACGTTTGGGGTTGTGCAGCTGGCCAAAGCGCACAGGCACCGGTTTGGCATAGCCAAACAAGAATGCGCCGCTGGTTGCAACGTACAGCAACAGCGGCATGGCGATGGTGCCGACAGGGTCTATGTGCTTGATGGGGTTAAGGGTAATACGCCCCAGCATGGCAGCGGTGTTGTCACCCAAACGCAATGCAGCGAAGCCGTGCGCGGCCTCGTGCAAAGTGATTGCAAATAAGACAGGCAGCGCGTAAATGGCTACGGTTTGAATGATGTTGGCGATGTCCATGGCGCTATTGTGCGTTACTGCGCGCTACTTAAAAACGCATACCCGTTGGCGGCTGGTCCATCAGCGCTTGACAAATACCAAGTCCCACACGCCATGGCCCAGTTTTATGCCGCGGTTTTCAAACTTGGTGAGTGGGCGGTAGCTGGGCTTGTGCGCATAGCCAGACGCATCAGTGGCGGTGTTCACCAATCCTTTTGTCTGGTCTAGCACGTCCAGCATTTGCTCGGCGTATTCGGCCCAGTCGGTGGCGCAGTGTATGTAGCCACCAGGTTTCAACCTGGTCATGAGTTTGGCCACAAAAGGCGCTTGTATCAGGCGACGCTTGTTGTGACGTTTTTTATGCCAAGGGTCTGGAAAGAAAATATGCACGCCGTTCAGTTGGTCTGGTGCAAGCATGTTGTCCAGTACCTCAACAGCATCGTGCGCGGCAATGCGAATGTTGGCAATTCCTTGTTCGCCTATGCGCTTGAGCAGCGCACCCACACCGGGTTGGTGCACTTCACAGCATAAAAAATTATCGTCAGGGCGCACGCTTGCAATGTGAGCGGTGGACTCGCCCATGCCAAACCCAATTTCAAGAATCAGTGGGGCATCTCTGCCAAAGGTTTTGGCCGCATCAAAAGGCTGCGCAGCGTAGGGAACCAGCATGGTGGGGCCAAACATCTCAAAGGCTTTGGCTTGGCCTGTGGTGGTTCGACCCGCGCGCAATACATAGCTTTTAATGCGTTTGGGGTGGGCAACGCCTGCGGGATTGCCGCGCACTGGCTCGCCGATGTTGTCGTTGTGGGGCGCCTCGTTTGGCGCTGGGGTATCTGGCATAAAGTTGGTCTTGTTGGAGTCAGCACGCATTGTAGGTGCCGCGCCAGGCATTGACCCATTGGTGCAGTTGCTCAGCTGTGCCATAGCCAGGTTGGGCGGCGGGCAAACCCAGCCGTTGGGCTGCTTGGCTTAGCGCACCGAGCACCTGCCCAGGCGTCTCCAGCACCAGAGCCTGTGCGCCGTTTTGCTTGCTGAGTTTGTTTGCGTTGTCTCCCAGCACCAGCGGTGTGTGCAGGTAAAGCGGTTGGCTCAGCGCCATGCACCGCTGCAGCCATAGCTGCCGCGGGGTGTTGTCTGCGAGGTCTTCGCCGCGCACCACATGGGTCACGCCTTGCTCAGCGTCGTCAATCACCACGGCCAGTTGATAGGCCCATAGCTGGTCTTTGCGCCACAACACAAAGTCACCCACTTCTTGCGCCAAGTATTGCTGTTGTGCTCCTAAGCGCCTGTCTGTCCATGCCAAAGGCTCATGCATTGCATCAGGCAGTGCGCAACGCCAAGCCAGTGGCCCGCCACAGGTGTGTTGCAGGTCGGCCTTTCTACAGGTACCAGGATAAACGGCTGACTGGTGTTTGTGAGCGTGTACGCCTTGGGCAAGCAGCGCTTTGGCGATGTCTTGTCGTGAGCACTTGCAGGCGTAAACGTGGCCTGCACGTTGCAGCTGATCCAAGGCCAAGCGGTACAAGTGGTGGCGCTGGCTTTGCCACACCACGCGCGCGTCTGGCGTCAAGCCGCAGGCGCTTAGCTGGCCCAATATGGCTTTGTCTGCGCCCGCAACACAACGCGGCGTATCGATATCTTCGATACGCACAAGCCATTGCCCGTTGTGGGCTTTGGCATCCAGCCAGCTGGCCAGCGCAGCCACCAGCGAGCCTGCGTGCAGCAAGCCAGTGGGCGAGGGCGCAAACCGCCCCACATACGCGCTTGTCATGCCGGCTTGCTGGGTGCTAGGTTTGCATTAGGTCTTGACGGCTTGTGCCACGTCCAGTGCCAGCTCCAAGCCAGAGATGAAGGCGTTTTCCACGCGGTTGCCTAGACACCAGTCACCACAAACGCCCAAGCCTTGGCGTTTGTCAAACAAGTGGCTGTTGCCCAGCGGTGTGCGTGTTTGCGCATACAACCAGCGGTGTGCCACGGCGTGACCGGGTTGAGCCCGAATGCCTGTGACTTCTGCAAATGCTTTGGTGAGTTTGGCCACCACACGCTCTGGTGTGTCGTTGATGTGTTCGCGTGACCATTCAGGATTGGCTTGCACTGTCCAGCGCTCAATGCTGGCGCGCCCTGGCTTGCTGGATTCGCGTGCCATCCAGGAGATGCGATGGTGGGTGCTGCGCGCCACGTTCCATTGTGGGCCCAGGTGCGCCAAGCCGGGCTGACTGGCGTTGGGGTAGGCCAGCATGACGGTCCAGCAGGGGTCAACCACCACCTGACCAATTTGTGCTTGCCATTTGGGCATTAGTTTACTGTGTTGCAACAGCGCGAGCGCCTGGTCGCTGGGTATGGCCAGCACCACCTGGTCAAAGCCGCTGACTTGCTCTGTGGCGGCCTGCTCGCCGTCGGTTACTTCCATGGTCAGTGCCCATTGACCGTCTTGTTTGCCAAGGTGGGTGATGCGGCTTTGCAGGTGCAAGTGCGCATTGGCGATGCTGCCGTCATCCAGGGGTTTGGCCCAGGCTTTCAGCAGCCCGTTCATACCTGGTGTACCCACCCAGTGCGAGTCGGTTGATTTGCCCGTGGCAGCCAGCACATGGCCCGTGTCGTCTAGCACGCGCACGGTGTTGGCGCTCCAGCGTTTGGCAGCGGCTGGCGCAGTGGCCATGGCCTGTGTGAACCGTGGGTCACGCACTGTGAAGTACTGCGCGCCGTGGTCAAAGTCGCCAAAGGCCGTGCGCCTCGTGGACATGCGCCCGCCTACGCCGCGGCTTTTGTCAAACAGGGTCACGCTGTACCCAGCTTGCGCCAGGGTTCTGGCGCAGGTGACGCCAGACATGCCCGCACCAATTACGGCGACGCTTGGTCGGTTGTTTGTTGCAGACGGTTTGGCAGTGGTGGCAGAGGACGCAGGTTTGGCACGGGGCATACAAACTCCAAAAGAGGTAACAGGGCGAGCCTACAGTGTGCCTCAGATTGCGTGTTGCGTGATGTAGCCACGAGGATGGCCAGGGCCAGCAGCGTTGCTGCGGCTGCAAAGGTGTTAATGGTGGCAGGCAAGCCCCAACCATTGTTGAGGCCAGCAAGACGGCCCTTGAGCGCGCGGGCCGGATTTTCACGGGTCAGAAAATCCGTATCACTCGATCAAGCGTTGCATGTTTAAACAGGCGTTTTCAAACGCCTTTTGCAGCTACCGGACCAACAGTTACAGTGGCTGTCGCACCTCTAAAACTGTCTTCAATGTAGACCGTGGCAGAGCGCTGTGCCTTGGTAAAGGTGAGAAGGCTTGCTTTACCGTAAGACGCGGCAATCAGCTGCCAGCCAAATGCCTTGCCCTGGTCTCTAAAGAAAACAAAGGCAGATTGCGCATCACTGCCCAAGTTGAGCACCAAGCGCCCAGTCCAGTTCGCACCTTCGCCCAGAACCAGGGTTTGCTCTGTGTCTATGACTGAGCCTGCCGGTATGGGAAAGTCGTCCGCTACCCGTGCGGCGGGCGCTGTGCTGGCGCTGCCCGCGCCGTCAGCGGGCGGCACGCTGCCGTAGTTGTTTGCGCAGCCGCCTAACAGACTCGCAACTGAAATGGCTGCTATTGACATGACGCGTATCAGTGTTTGCATGGGCCAGCTCTTGTGCCTTTCTTGCTGTAGTCGTGTGTGCTTGCTGCTTTAAGCCGCGGCGCTGGCAGTGACCCTAGGCAGCAGCGCCTTGTAGGGCACCAGCAGCACGGCGGCCATCAGCCACTTCATGGACAGGTCACCAGCGGCCAGCATCAGCCAGTTCATGTCAGAGCCGTAAAACGCGATGTAAAAGAAGATGCCGGTATCGATCACGGACGCAAGCACAGAGCCAATGAGGGGGCTTTCCACCAGGATTGGCTGCGTAGGCGGTTAAACGCTGCAATGTCCAGCAGCTGGGCCGTTAAAAACGCCGCGCCAGACGCCAGCGCAATCTGTGGCGTGGCCAGGTAAATGGACAGGACAACCGCCAACGCAAAACCCATCAGTGCGACCTTGCGCGCTGCGCCAGCGCCCAACGCCCTGTTGGTCAAGTCAGTGACCAAAAATACCAAAGGGTAAGTAAAGGCACCCCAAGTGAGCCAATCGTTGATGGCGTACATCACAGCGATATTGGACACCACCAGGACGACTGTCATGGCCAGGATTGGCCAGCGCAGGGCCATTAAATTTTGTGTTTTCATGGACGTATTGTCTCATGACAGCGCCTGCACCCGCCTGTTGAGGCTGAAAACGCTTGCTTTGTCAGCTGAATGTCAGTTGTAGTCGATGTTCGGGTTTTTACTTATTTAAATATCAGCAATCAATAATATAGTTACAGGCTGATTTATCAAGGATCTCACTTTGCAAGAACTCAACGCAGTATTCGAGTCCACAGCACGCTATTTCAGTGTTGGGCGAGCCTACGCGCCTGAAGATACTGCATGTGATTTGCCAGGAAGAGAAGTGTGTCAACGACATCATTCGTAAGACCGGTTTGTTGCAGGCCAATGTGTCCAGGCACTTGGGTTTGATGTACCAAGCCGGTTTGCTGTCTAGGCGTCGTGAGGGTACACAGGTTTTTTACCAAGTTGCTGAGCCTATGTTTGTTGAGCTGTGTCGGACTATCTCGGTACAAGTTGCCAGCCGCATGCCGCACAGCAAGCTTGGTGAGGCAGCAGCCTTTGGATAACGGCGGCGGCAAACAGTACCGTTGCAATTGACAAAAAGAGGAACTATGAGCGTCAATCCTGAATTGAATGTGCCCGTGGGCAGCACCTTTGACCAGCCCATTGGGCGTGTTATCGCTGCGCCTGAACACCACTTGTCGGCCGAAGGCTTGGAGACGGCCCGCAAGGCGCGTCGCAGCTTTATGGGCAAGGCGCTGGCCATGGGTGCCGGCGTCGCCGCCAGTACCAAGGCTGCCTTTGCTGCCGACGGTGAGAGCGCCATACTGGAGCTGCCAGAGCACACCAAAGGCCTGGGCCAGGGTGTGACAGCCTCCAAGTATGGCCAGCCCAGCAAGTGGGAAGCCAATCTGCAGCGCCGCGAAAGCCCGGGCCTCACACGCGTGCCCCAAGCATCTGTGAGCTTTTGTCCCCTGCAAGGTCTGTTCGGCATCATCACCCCCAACGGTTTGCACTTTGAGCGCCACCACCAGGGTTGGTGGGATATTGATCCGTCCAAACACCGCTTGATGGTGAATGGCTTGGTCAAGCGTGAGCGCGTGTTCACCATGGACGACTTGATGCGCTTGCCCGCTGTGTCTCGTATTCACTTCATAGAGTGTGGCGCCAATACCGGTCCTGAGTGGGGCAACGTTGCCTTGCCAACCGTGCAGTACACCCACGGCATGATCAGTTGCTGCGAGTACACCGGCGTGCTGCTGTCTACCGTGCTGGAGATGTGTGGCATTGACAAGAAAAAGGCCAAGTTTGTGCTGGCCGAAGGTGCCGATGGCTCCAGCATGACGCGCACCATTCCCATGGACAGAGCCATGGACGACGTGATGGTGGCCTGGGGTATGAACGGCGAAATGTTGCGCCCCGAAAATGGTTACCCACTGCGCTTGGTGGTGCCTGGTGTGCAGGGTGTGAGCTGGGTGAAGTACCTGCGCCGAATTGAAGTGGGTGACCAGCCTTGGGCGACCAAAGACGAGGCCGTGCACTACATTGATTTGCAGCCAGATGGTCAGCACCGACAGTACACCTCTATCCAGGAGTGCAAGAGCGTGATTACAACGCCATCAGGTGGACAAACGCTGCTGGACAAGGGTTACTACAACGTAACCGGTTTGGCCTGGTCAGGTCGCGGCCCCATCAAGCGTGTTGACGTATCTGTTGACGGCGGGCGCAACTGGCGCACTGCACGCCTTGAAGGGCCAGTGCAAAACAAGGCGCTGACCCGATTCAATATCGATTGGGTGTGGGACGGTAAGCCGGCTATTTTGCAAAGTCGTGCCATTGACAGCACCGGCTATGTACAACCCAAGATCAATCAGTTGCGCGCTGTTCGCGGTACGCGCTCCATCTATCACAACAACGCCATCCAGTCCTGGAAAGTGTCCGAGAACGGCGAAGTCTCAAACGTGCAGGTGTACTAATGCAAGCCCAACCATTTATCCACACCATGAAGCTTACTTTTTCAACTATCGCGGCTGGCGTTTTATTGGCCAGCGCCAGCAACGCTTGGGCTGCAAAGCCTTGGAACGACATTGGCCGAGATGCCACCAAAGCAGAAGTGGCCGCTTGGGATATTGACGTTCGCCCAGACTTCAAGGGCTTGCCCAAAGGCGCAGGCTCGGTCGACCGCGGTGTTGACGTGTGGGAGGCGAAGTGCGCGTCCTGTCACGGTGTTTTTGGCGAGTCCAATGAGGTATTCACGCCCATCATTGGTGGTACAACTGCGCAAGATATCGAAACGGGCCACGTTGCCAATTTGCTGCCAGGCAAAAACTTTCCGCAGCGCACGACCATCATGAAGGTGGCCACTGTGTCCACCTTGTGGGACTACATCAACCGCGCCATGCCCTGGAACGCGCCCAAGTCGCTGTCTACCGACGACGTGTACGCCGTGTTGGCCTACTTGCTGAACATGGCTGAAATTGTCCCCGCCGACTACGTGCTGAGCAATGACAACATCGCGCAGGTACAACAACGCATGCCTAACCGCAACGGTATGACATTCTTCAAGCCGTTGTGGGACATCAAAGGCAAGGGTGATGTCACCAACACCGCATGTATGAAAGACTGCGTCTCAGAACTCACATTGAGCTCTAGCCTGCCAGACTTTGCACGCGATGCTCACGGCAACATCAACGAGCAAAACCGTGGCATAGGTCCAGTGCGCGGCGCGATCACGACAGAGCCTGCGCCCACAACCCTGGAAAAGGCCCGCGAAAAATTGGGTGGCCCGCTCAGGCGCCGCAAGCCGAGGGTGGTCCAGACGTTAAAGCCTTGTTGGCCAGCAACTCATGTACCGCATGTCACGGCATGGCCAACAAGATCGTAGGTCCAAGCTTTGCGGATATCGCGAGCAAGTACAAAGGCCAAGCCGATGCCCAGGCCTACCTAACTGGCAAGATCAAGGCTGGTGGCGTGGGTGTGTGGGGCAGCGTGCCAATGCCTGCTCAAGCACAACTCAGCGATGGTGATGCCTCGGCGATTGCCCAATGGGTTGTGGACGGCGCAAAGTAAATAACAAGCTGCCCCCTCTGATGCTAGTGGCAACCCTAGTTGAAGATCGTGCAGATCCATATAAGATAAAACCTGTGAACGGATACAAAAAGATGATGAAAACAAACACGCTGTTAGCTGCCCTGTGTGCTGCTGCGGCCATGCTGGCTGCACCCGCACACGCACTGGATACTGCCAAAGCCAAACAGCTGGCGCAGTCCAATGCCTGCATGGGTTGTCATGCGGTAGATAAAAAGCTGGTGGGCCCGGCCTACAAAGATGTGGCTGCTAAGTACAAGGGTGGCGACGTTGCCCAATTGGCAGCCAGCATCAAGGCCGGTGGCGCAGGCAAGTGGGGTCCAATACCCATGCCAGCACAAGCTCGCTTGACCGATGCTGACGCCACATTGCTAGCCCAGTGGGTCATGGCCGGCGCGCCCAATTAATTTTTAAACTGTTTTTGCGACAAGCATCCGTTAGATTAAGATCACATCGCTGTTGGTCTAGCGGGTTTGATTGAAACCTGTGTTCCAACCAATTTTTTAAGGAGCTGATATGAACACGACACGTCGTCAAGTGATAAAAACCGCAGGTGCTTTGAGCACCTTGGTGTCACTGGGCATCATGACCCAAGCGCAGGCTTTGGCCGCTGAGAGCCGTCCCGGCTTTGAGTCCAAAAGCTATGCAGACGCCATCAACGCATTAGGCGGCAACCCCGCTGAAAGCGCAGACATTCAAGTCGTGGCACCAGATATTGCTGAAAACGGCGCTGTAGTGCCCGTTGGTGCAGTGAGCAACATCCCCAACACCACAGACATGTGGTTCCTGGTTGAGAAGAACCCGTTCCCATTGGCTGCCGGTTTTACCATTCCAGCAGGTACCAAGGCCGACATTCAAACACGTTTGAAAATGGGCCAAACGTCTAACGTGACCGTGGTTGTGAAAGCCGACGGCAAGTTGTACGCAGCATCCAAAGAGACCAAGGTCACTTTGGGCGGTTGCGGCGGTTAATCTCAACACACAAACAGATATTTAGGAGTAAGCAAAATGGGACGTCCAATGCGTATCCGCGCCAAGGCTGACAACGGTGTTGTTACCGTGCGCGCTTTGATGGCACATGTCATGGAAGGTGGTCAGCGTAAAGATGCTTCTGGCAAAGTCATTCCAGCACATCACATTTCTGAGGTCAGCGCTACACACAACGGTAAAACCGTTTTGAGCGCACAGTGGGGTTCTGCAGTGTCGCAAAACCCTTACCTCGCATTCAGCTTTGACGGCGGCGCAGCCGGCGACAAGGTGGTAGTGAGCTGGAAAGACAACAAAGGCGACAGCCGCACTGATGAGGTGACAGTCTCTTAATAGAGACTGACCTAAGATCACAGGCCGGGGCGTTGCGCTTCGGCCTTTTTCACAACAACGAAGGAGACTCCTGATGAAAAGCAAATTAGCCCTGGTGGCACTGCTAGCGTCTGGCTTTATGGCTTCTGCCCAGGCCGACGATATTGAGGCGGGTATTGCCAAGTACCGCGAAATGCTGCAAGACGGCAACCCAGCCGAGCTGTTTGAAATGGCCGGCGAAGAGTTGTGGACCATGCCGCGCGGCCCCAAAAATGCGTCTCTTGAAGCTTGCGATCTGGGTCAGGGCCCAGGGGTTTTAAAAGGTGCGTTTGTGGCGTTGCCCAAGTACTTTGCTGATACTGGCCGCGTACAAGACTTGGAGTCCCGTTTATTGACCTGCATGGAAACATTGCAAGGCTTCGATGCCCAAGCATTGGCCAAGACAAGCTACGGCAAAGGCGAGCAGGCCAATATCCGTGACATTGCCACGTATGTATCTGCCATGTCTCGTGGCATGGACATCAACGTGTCACAAGCGCACCCCAAAGAGCGCGAGATGTACGAAGTGGGTAAGCGTTTGTTCTTCATGCGCTCTGGCCCACATGATTTTGCTTGTGCCACTTGCCACGCTGAAGACAACAAGCGTATTCGCTTGCAAGGCTTGCCAAACCTCACTGGCAACCCAGGCGACGGTATTGGCTTTGCGGCATGGCCTGCGTACCGCGTAGGTAACGGTCAAATGTGGCCTATGCAAAAGCGTTTGAACGACTGCTACCGTCAGCAGCGCTTTCCAGAGCCTAAGTTCGCCAGCGACGCAACCATTGCATTGGGTGTGTACATGGGCGTGAACGCCAAAGGTGCCGAGAGCATCGCACCTGCTATCAAGCGATAAGGAGACATCACATGAAAAAGCATATTTCGCTAACGCTACTCGCCTCAGCTGCTGTGTTGGCAGGCTGCATGTCAACAACCATGTCTAGCGCCGACCTGGACAAGGTGACAGCGGAAGTTGTGAAGACTTCTTTCCAAAGCAAGGGTATTGCAACTGTTGATCGCTTGCAGCAAGACGAAGCCAATCGCTTGTGCAGCGCGGCCGATGTTGCTGGCGTGCCTCTGGATGCAGACACTGCAAAAGCTATCGAAGCTGCGCAGATGAAAACCATCAAGTGGCCAGAAGGCGGTAAGTTCTTGGGCGACTGGGCCAAGGGCGAAAAAATCGCAGCCAGCGGCAAAGGCCTGACCTGGAAAGACAAGGCCGGCGCTGTCAATGGTGGCAACTGTTACAACTGCCACCAGATTGATAAAGCCCAAGTGTCTTACGGCACCCTGGGCCCAAGCCTTTACAACTACGGCAAAATGCGTGGCGTGAGCGATCCAGCCAGCCCAGCGTCAAAGGCCATTGTGGAGTACACATGGGGCAAGTTGTGGAACGCACGTGCTTACAACGCTTGCTCCAACATGCCTCGCGTGGGTCACAACGGCATTTTGACGACGGAGCAAATCCAGCACGTCATGGCTTTGTTGTTGGATCCCAAGTCGCCTGTTAACGCGAACTAATAGTGTGGCTTGAGGTTTCAATCGTGCAGCAGGCGGTGTGCGGTTGAAACCTGACCGAATGGTCGAGATTTTTGTCTCGACCATTTTTTAAAGTTTAAATATCAGTAATCAATTAACAAGGGATATTTGTATGAGCATAGGACGTCGCGAATTTTTGCAGTTGTTGGCCGTGGCCAGCGCGGGCGGTATGGCGCTGGGCCAAAAAGAAGTGTTAGCGGGCGACATGGCCGCTGCGCAACGCTTGTACGAGCTGCCCAAGTTTGGCAACGTCAGCTTCATGCACTTTACAGACTGCCACGCGCAGCTAAACCCTATTTACTTTCGCGAGCCCAGTGTGAACCTGGGCGTGGCCGATGCATTGGGTAGGCCACCGCACCTGGTAGGCGAAAACTTGTTGAACTACTTCAAGATTCCTGCCAACTCGCCCCAAGCCCACGCGTTTACCTACCTCAACTTTGAGCAAGCCGCTGCCACTTACGGCAAGGTAGGCGGTTTCGCGCATTTGGCCACCTTGGTCAAACAGGTACGCGCCAGCCGCCCCCACGCTTTGTTGCTAGACGGTGGTGATACCTGGCAAGGTTCGGCGACTGCACTGTGGACTAACGGCCAAGACATGGTCGATGCTTGCAAGTTGCTGGGTGTCAACCTCATGACGCCGCACTGGGAGTTCACCCTGGGTGCTGAGCGCGTAACCGAAATTATCGAAAAAGACTTTGCCGGCCAAATTGAGTTTTTGGCCCAAAACGTGCACACCAGTGACTTTGGTGATCAGGTCTTTAAGCCTTACGTGATTCGTGAAATGAATGGCGTGCCAGTGGCTGTCATTGGTCAAGCCTTCCCTTACACGCCCATCGCCAACCCACGCCACATGGTGTCTGACTGGACCTTTGGTATCAAAGACGACCACATGCAGCAAATGGTGGATGAGGCGCGCGCAAAGGGTGCGCAAGTAGTGGTGGTGTTGTCACACAACGGCATGGACGTGGACATCAAAATGGCATCGCGCGTGACGGGTATAGACGCCATTATGGGCGGCCATACCCACGACGGTGTGCCTGCACCTGTGGTGGTTAAAAACGCAGGCGGTCAGACCTTGGTGACCAATGCGGGTTCCAACTCCAAGTTCCTGGGCGTGCTTGACTTTGACGTGCGCGGCGGCAAGGTGCAAGACTTCCGCTACAAGCTCATGCCAGTGTTTGCCAACTTGCTGCCAGCCGACGCCGAGATGCAAAGCTACATTGATAAAGTGCGTGCGCCATACCAAGACAAGCTGGATGAAAAGCTGGCGATCAGTGAAGGTTTGTTGTACCGTCGTGGCAACTTCAACGGCTCTTGGGACCAGCTTATTGTGGATGGTCTGATGGCTGTTAAAGACGCTGAAATTGCTTTCTCGCCAGGCTTCCGCTGGGGTACCACCATATTGCCAGGCCAGGCCATCACCCGCGATCACCTCATGGACCAGGTGGCCATCACTTACCCGGCCACTACGGTTACAGACATGAGCGGCGAGATGATCAAGACTATTTTGGAAGACGTTTGCGACAACCTCTTTAACCCAGACCCCTACTACCAGCAAGGCGGTGACATGGTGCGCGTAGGCGGCTTGCAATACGCTTGCGACCCGTTGGCCGACTCTGGCAAGCGTATCAGCAATATGGAGCTCAACGGTAAAGCCATTGACGCGGGTAAAACCTATAAGGTGGCCGGCTGGGCGCCTGTAGGTGCAGGCGTCACAGGCGAGCCTATTTGGGACGTCATGGAGACTTACCTCAAGTCAGAAAAGACGATCAAGCCGCGCAAGCTCAATATGCCAACGCTTAAAAATATGGCCGGCAACCTGGGCATTGCCTAAGCAGGTCACACTGCTGCTGTGATGTGGAAAAAGCGCCTGTAATGGGCGCTTTTTTTATGTTGGGGCGTCTCGTTAAACGGGCGCAGCGATCATCGCCGCGAGGCATACGTGCACACCTCAACACACAAACGCTCAGCAACTGTAGCTGTGGTTTAACCGCTAGGACAGGGCTTTAACAGCGGCTAACACCGTTTGCCCGCTACTCAAGCCCAGATCAGAAGCGGTCTCGTTGAGTGCGCTGATAACGCCGTTGTCCAGTGCGTCTTGCGCCTCACCAATGCGTGCACTGTTGTGGCTGTAGCACGCGCATGCAATGCCGTGCGCTTGCAACATGGCCAAAGCGGCAATGCCTGCTTGGTCTTTGCCCACCCCCGCGTCATTGAGCACTACCAGCACTGGTTTAGCCGGGATTGTAGCGTGCACGTTGCGGGTTGACGCGGCCAGTACAAAGTCAGCAGCAGAGCTGCCGCCGTGCGAACCGCTTACCACCACTGTGCCTGCCTGTGCGTCAGAGATGGCAGATATGGAGTCCAACAGGACGATGTTGAGGGGTGTGCCGTGCATGCAAGCATTGTGACTGAGGCGGCGGCGTTTAGGCCCAATAGAAACCTAAAATAGACACATGACTTCAGCGCCTTTTGTTCACCTTCGCCTGCATACCGAGTTCTCAGTTGTTGATGGTGCCGTTCGTGTGCCCGATGCCGTCAAGACCGCCGCCGCCAACGGGCAGCCTGCATTGGCCATGACCGACCTTAGCAACTTGTATGGCATGGTCAAGTTTTACAAGAAGGCCAGGGCTGCCGGCGTTAAGCCTTTGATCGGCGCTGAGGTGATGTTGGTGGGGGTGCCCGATGATGCCGAGCCCAAGTCGGCCATGCCCGGTATGGCTCCCACACTATCGCGCGTGGTGTTGCTGGCACAAAACAACCAAGGCTACTTAAACCTGTGTGAATTGTTGGCGCGGGCCTGGACTCAAACCAGCGCGCGCGACCAGGCTGCCGTGCAGTGGGCCTGGCTGCAAGAGTTAAACGCAGGGCTTATCGTATTGGCAGGTGCGCAAGCGGGCCCAGTAGGGCGCGCTTTGGTGGCTGGCGATGAAGGGCGGGCAGGGCGTTTGGCCTTGACCTTTGCACAAACCTTTACCCATCGCTTTTACCTGGAGATTCAACGCGCTGGGCGAGACGATGACGAGCGCCACGTGCTGGCTTGCGTGCCCTTGGCGGCAAGGCTGGGCTTGCCCGTGGTGGCCACCCACCCGATTCAGTTTTTAACGCCAGACGATTATGAAAGCCACGAGGCGCGCGTTTGTATTGCCGAGGGCGAAATGCTGGCCAACCGTCGCCGTGTGCGTCGCTTTACCCGTGAGCAATATTTCAAGTCAGGCGGCGAAATGCAAACCTTGTTTGCTGATGTGCCCAGTGCGCTGACCAACGCGGTAGAGGTGGCCAAGCGCTGCAACGTCACGCTCACGCTGGGTGAGCCGCAGCTGCCGGACTTCCCAACGCCACTTGTGGACGGCGTGCCTATGCCCATGGCGGACTACTTTCGCCAGTTGTCGCACGAAGGTTTACAGCGCCGCTTGGAGCACTTGTACCCAGATGTGGCTGCGCGTGATGCGCAGCAAGAGCGCTATGTCGACCGCTTGAATTTTGAGATTGAAACCATTCTCAACATGGGCTTCCCAGGCTACTTCCTGATTGTGGGGGACTTCATCAACTGGGCCAAAAACAATGGCTGCCCAGTGGGTCCAGGTCGAGGTTCTGGCGCTGGCTCTTTGGTGGCTTACTCGCTGGGCATTACAGACCTTGACCCGCTTCAATACAACTTGTTGTTTGAGCGCTTCTTGAACCCAGAGCGTGTGTCCATGCCCGACTTTGATATTGACTTTTGCCAAGGCAATCGCGACCGCGTGATTGACTATGTGAAAGACAAGTACGGGCGCAACGCGGTGAGTCAAATCGCCACCTTTGGCACCATGGCTGCCCGCGCCGCGATTCGCGACGTGGGCCGTGTGATGGACTTTGCCTATGGCTTTTGCGATGGTATTTCCAAGCTTATACCCAACAAGCCTGGCACCCAAGTCACTATCGCACAGGCTATCGAGCAAGAGCCGCAGCTTGCAGAGCGCCTAGAGCGCGAAGAAGACGTGCGCACGCTGTTGGAAATGGCACAAAAGCTGGAAGGTATGACGCGTAACGTGGGCATGCACGCCGGTGGTGTGTTGATTGCGCCTGGCAAGCTCACAGACTTCTGTCCCCTTTATCAGCAGCCCGGTAGCGAATCTGCGGTGAGCCAATACGACAAGGACGACGTGGAAGCGGTGGGCTTGGTCAAGTTTGACTTCTTGGGCTTGGCCACGCTCACTATTCTGGAGTTGGCGCGCCAGCTCATCGTGCAGCGACACAAAGGCCAAGCCAACTTTAGATTTGAAGATGTACCCATTAACGACAGCAAGGTCTATGCCTTGTTCTCGCGCGGTCAGACCGAGGCGTGTTTCAGTTTGAAAGTCGCGGCATGCAAGGCATGTTGCGCGATGCCAAACCCAGCCGCCTGGAAGATTTGATTGCCCTCAACGCGTTGTACCGCCCTGGCCCTATGGACTTGATCCCAACCTTTGTGGCGCGCAAGCATGGCCGCGAAGAGGTGGAGTATCCACACCCATTGGTTAAGCCCGTGCTGGAAGAGACCTACGGCATCATGGTCTATCAAGAACAGGTGATGCAGGTGGCACAGGTACTGGCGGGCTACTCGCTGGGCGGCGCTGACATGCTGCGCCGGGCCATGGGTAAGAAAAAGCTGGAAGAAATGGTAAAGCAGCGTGAGCTGTTCCGCGCTGGTGCAGCCAAGCAAAATATCTCTCAAGAAAAAGCCGACGAAGTGTTTGACTTGATGGAGAAGTTTGCCGGCTACGGCTTTAACAAGTCACACGCCGCAGCCTATTCTTTGCTGGCCTATCACACAGGCTGGCTCAAGGTGCACTACACGGCAGAGTTTTACGCCGCCAACATGACCATTGAAATGGGCGACACCGACAAGCTGCGTGTGTTGTATGGCGATGCTTTGGAGATGGGCATCACCTTCGAGGCGCCAGACGTGAATAGAGGCGTATACCGCTTTGAGCCAGTGACTGACCAAAGCGTGCGCTATGGTTTGGGCGCTATCAAAGGCTCTGGTGAGCAGGCCATTGAGTCCATAGTGGCTGCGCGCAATGAGGGCGGGCCGTTTAAATCGTTGTTTGACTTCTGTGCCCGCGTAGACAAAGGCCGCGTGAACAAGCGCACAGTAGAGGCACTGATCAAGGCTGGCGCGTTTGACAGCATTGACTTGAACCGGGCCAGTCTGCTGGCCAGTGTTGAACGTGCCTTTGAATACGCGGCGGCCCAGGCGGCCAACGCCGACCAAGTGGGTTTATTTGACATGGGGGATGACGCCCACGGTAGCAGCACCCAAGAGCCAGACATGGTGCAGGCCACACCATGGAGTGTGAAAGAGCGTTTAACACTTGAAAAGACAGCGGTGGGCTTCTTTTTGTCTGGCCACCTGTTCGATGAAGTGGCCACTGAAGTGCGCCGTTTTGCCAAACTCAACATTGCTGACCTGGTGGACTCGCGTGACAGCCTGGTGCTGGCTGGTATCGTGACTGAGTTGCGTGTTATCAGTGGTCAGCGCGGGCGTTTGGGTTTGTTTAAGTTGGACGACAAGTCCGGTGTGATTGAAGCTGCAGCAGACGAAAACTTGCTCAACCAGCATCGCAACTTGCTCAAAGACGACGAATTTATTGTGGTGCAAGCGGTCGCTCAGCCCGACAGGTTTTCCGGTGGCATACGTCTCAAAATTCAACAAGTCTGGAGCTTGGCGCAGGCGCGCTGCCGGTTTGGCAAATACCTGCATGTGACGGTTAACGGCCAGTCGCCCAACGTACGCCAGCTGGTGAAAGACTTTCCTCCGCGCACCGAATACACCGAGGCCGGAGAGGTAACCAAAGGCCTTCGCGTGCGCATGCGTTTGTTGCGTGACGGTGCGCACTGTGACTTGCAGCTTGGCGAGCAAGCGCTGTTCTTTCCGACGGATGCAGCGCTTGCGTCATGGGCGGCCAACGCCCATGAGCAACAAGCCCACGTGGTGTACGACTAGGCGGCTAGGCGTTGGCGGCGTCGGCTGGGGTTGTAATAGGCCCAACCCCGCTAAACCTGTCCAGCAGCACATAGATGACAGGTGTGATGAACAGCGTCACCACTTGTGACAGCACCAGACCGCCAACAACTGCCAAGCCCAGCGGTTGGCGCAGCTCTGCACTGGCGCCATGGCCCAAGGCAATGGGTAGCGCACCAATGGCAGCAGTCAGTGTGGTCATCATGATGGGTCTAAAGCGCAGCAAGCAGGCTTGCCTGATGGCCTCAAGCGCGGCCAGGCCTTGTTCGCGTTGAGCGGCCAAAGCAAAGTCAATCATCATGATGGCATTCTTCTTGACAATGCCAATGAGCATTAGCAACCAATGGTGGCGATGATGGTGATGTCCTGACCAAACAACTGCAGCGTGAGCAAACCGCCCACCACCGCCGATGGCAAGCCCGCCAGAATCGTAATAGGGTGTATGTAGCTCTCGTAAAGCATACCCAGCAGTATGTAAATCACCACAACGGCTGCCAGTAGCAATACCACTTGGCTTGTTTGAGATTCTTGAAAAACCGCAGCTTCTCCGCCATAGCTTGTGATGACGTTGGGGGGCAAGCCTATGTCTTTCACGTAGCCGTCCAGTGCGGCAGTGGCCTGGCCCAAAGGAATGCCGGCGTTCAGGTTGAAGCTGATGGTGACCGCTTGCAACTGGCCTTGATGGTTGATGCTGGTAGGACCAAGGCTGCGCTTGACACTGGCAAAGGCCGATAAAGGCACCAAGTCACCGCTGGCAGTGCGCAGGTGCAGCTGCATCAGGTCTTGTTCGTTTTGCTGCGAGGGGTTGTCAATGGTCAGTATCACCGACCAAGTGCCGAGTCTGTGTAGATGCTGGCCACCTGACGCTCACCAAACGCCGAGTACATCATGTTGCGCAGCGACTGATTGGTAATGCCCAGCACTTGCGCGCGCGCGCGGTCAATCACCACTTCGGCTTGCAAGGCACCACGCTCGGAGTCGCTGGTAACGTCGGCAAAACGCTCGTCCTCCTTGAGCTTGTCCATGACCTTGTTGGCCCAGTCGCCCAGCGCATTGCCGCTAACGCTTTGCAAGGTGTATTGGTATTGGCTGCGACTGGTGCGTCCGCCCACACGAAGGTTTTGTAGCGGAATAAAAAACACTTTAACGCCAGCCACACCAGCAGTGTCTTTGCGCAAGCTGGCCAACACGGCCTTGAGGTCGCCGCGTTCAGATTTGGGCTTTAGCGTGAGAAACATGCGCGCACTGTTGCCACCAAATACAGCGGCTGCCATACCGGCCACGGCGGGGTTTTGCTGGGTGCGAGCTGCTACGTCGTCCAGCAAGCGTTGCATGGTTTCCGGGCCAACATCTTCAGCGCCCACCACACTGGCCATGACTTGGCCAATGTCTTCTTGTGGAAAAAATCCCTTGGGCATGCTCATGAATAGCCCCACGGTCAAGGCCACGCTGGCCAGTGTGACGCCGACCATGACGGGCTTGTGTGCCAAGGCCCAATCCAAGGCGCGGGCATAGCCGCGCAATGTGGTTTGAAAAATGTCTTCAAACCACTGCGTGCTGGTGTGAGCCCAGCCTTGCTCTTGGGTTGCAGTGTCTGGGCGGTGTGCACCCAGGTAGCGGCTGCACAGCATAGGCACCAATGTGAGCGATACCACAGCAGAGACCATGATGGCCAAGCCCACGACGACCGCGAACTCGTGGAACAACAAACCCAGTGTGCCCGGCATGAAGAAGATTGGAATCAGCACAGCCACCAGCGAAATCGAAATGGAAATGATGGTGAAGGCCACTTCACGCGCACCTTTGATGGCCGCAGCAAACGGCTGCATGCCGTTTTCAATGTGGCGAACAATGTTCTCCAGCATCACGATGGCATCGTCTACCACCAGGCCCACGGCCAAGGTAATGCCCAGCATGGAGATGTTGTCCAGGCTGTAGTCAAAGTAGTACAGCAGTGACATGGCCGATACCAATGACACGGGTATGGACAGCGCTGGAATGACGGTTGCTGAGACGCGGCGTAAAAATAGAAATATCACCAGCACCACCAACACAATGGTCAGCGCCAAGGTGAAGTAGATGTCGTTGAGCGCGTCTCTGATGGACACGCCTCTGTCATTGAGTGTGTTGAGTTTGACGTCGCTGGGTAACTGCTCTTGCAGTTTGGGTATGGCGGCGTAAATCGCATCAATCACGGCAACGGTATTGGCGTCTGGCTGGCGTTGCACAGCCAGAATAATAGACGGCGTACCGTTGTAGCGGCTCAGAGACGTTTCGTTTTCAGAGCCGTCGCGAATGACGGCAACATCGCGCAGGTATACCGGTGTGCCGTCCTTGACGGTCACAATCAAGTCGCGAAATTGGGCCGCGCTTTGCAGCTGTGTGTTGGCCTCAATAATTAGGGTTTGTGAGCTTCCCTGAATCTGTCCCATGGGCGAGTTGGCATTTGCTGCCCTGATCGCGTTGGCCACGTCGTCAAGTGTGAGGCCTCTTAACGCCAGCTCTTCAGGATTGGCTTGTACGCGCACTGCATAGCGTTTGGCGCCCCACACCGTCACTTGGGCTACACCGTCAATGGTTGACAAAGAGGGTGAGACCAAGTTCTCGGCAAAATCGGTGACCTGCGTGAGTGCCAAGGTTGGCGAGCTCAAGGCCATGATCAAAATAGGCGCGTCTGCCGGGTTGACTTTGCGGTAGCTCGGCAAGTCTGCCATTTCAGACGGTAGCGAGCGCTGTGTGCGTAATAGTGCAGCCTGCACGTCACCAGCGGCAGCGTCAATGTCGCGGTCTGGGCTGAACTCCAGTGTGATGGAGGTTCTACCCAACGAGCTGGTCGACGTGATGGCGTTGACGCCTGCAATGGTGGAGAACTGCTTCTCAAGTGGCAAGGCCACAGAGCGCGCCATGGTCTCTGGGCTGGCACCACTGAGGCGGGCAGACACGTTGATGGTGGGTGTGTCGTACCGTGGCAACGCGGCCACCGGAATGCTACCCAAGGCCGCCGCACCCACTGCAATCAGCGCGAGATTCAGCAGCACCGTCATCACGGGACGGCGAATAAAGAGTTCAGTCAAGTTCATGGCGCTGGCGCTTATTTAGTGGGTTTGGTAGCAGGCGCATTGATATCACGCAACAAGCCACCGGGCTTGACGTTTTGCCTGCCGTCTACCACCACTTTGTCGCCACTGCTCAAGCCTGACACGACAGCCATGTCATCCATGGTGTGCAATATCCTGATGGGTTTGACTTGGGCTTTGCCGTTGTCGCCCATCACAAACACGCTGGCACCTTGGTCTGAAATTGCCACCGCACCTTGCGCGATTTTGGCCACATTGTTGAGCGTTGCGACGCTCAGACTCACATCTACAAATTGGCCTGGCCACAAGGCGTTGTCGTCGTTGGCCAATGTCGCCTTGAGGGTTAGCATGCCTGTGGCGGGGTTGACCAAGTTGTCAATCAGCGTGAGCTGCCCCATGTGGCTTGTGGTGTCCATGCTTGGGTTGCTGCTGGCCAAGCGCACGCTGACTTCACGTCCGGTGCCAGCGTTGGCTACCGCACTGAGGGCAGACTCTGGAAGGGAAAACTTCACGCCTATGGGGTTGAACTGTGTGAGTGTGGCCAGGGGCGTGGCCGATGCGCCAGCGCTGACCAGGGTGCCAGCACTCACGTCAATGGCGCCCACGCGGCCTGCAAATGGTGCACGCACTTGATACAGGCTCAGCTGCACCTGCTGGGCTCTGACGCTGGCTTGATCAGCGGCAACTTGTGCCATTTGTGCGCCGACTTGGCTTTGTGCGCTGTCAACAGCGCTGCCCGATACAAAGGCTTGGTCTTTGAGTGCCTTGGCGCGCAACAATTGATTTTGCAAGTCGGCGAGTGTGGCCTGTGACTTGGCCAGCTGCGCTTGCGCTTTGGCCAGTTCCGCCTGTACACCGCGTGCATCCAGCTCAAACAGCAACTCACCCGCGGCAACACGGCTGCCTTCTTTGGCGACCACCCGTTTGATGGTGGCGCCCACTTGAGACCTCAACACCACAGACTGCTGGGCCACCACGCTGCCAGGGGCTTGCAAAGACATGGGTACGTCGCCAATCACCACCTCCTGCAAGCTCACTGCCGTGGGGCCGCCAAAGCCACTACGCCTGCCAGCAGCGCCTGCACTGCCTTGTTGTCCTGGTTGTGCAGCGGCACTGTGGGGTTGCAGGGCAGTGGGTAGCCATGTAGGCGCCAGCCAGTACAAGGCTGCAATGCCAGTAGCCAAAGCGGCGACCAGGCCGGTCAATTTTGATGATTTCATGCTAAGCGATGGGGCTGCAATGCCGCGGTAATGTCGAGCAACACTGCTCGGTGGCCATAGCATAGCCAAATATGCCTCGCCTTGCTTATCTGCTTTGTAAATAGAGGGCGATGGCCAAAGGCAAGTTGCGCCAATTAGGCGTGGTTCGCCCCGGGCTTGTCAGGGGGCGCAACGTCGTGGTCATGCAAGCACAAGGCATGGTCTTGCAGCACTTCAATCACCCGACAATGCGCCACTGTATGGCCCTCACAAGCCCCTACCATCTGTGCCAGCTGCGCCTCTAGCGCCTTTAGTCGGGCCAACCTAGAGCGCACGGCTGTTAGTTGCGCTTGGGCAATGGCATTGGCCTCATCGCAGGGCTCGTCGCCATGGCGCGACAAGCGCAGCAAGGAATGGATAGCCTCCAGTGAGAAGCCCAGCTCTCGGGCGTGGCGAATAAAGCGCAGCTGGCTCAGGTGTGCATCGCTGTAGCGCCGTTGGTTGCCTTCGGTTCGGTGTGGCGGTGTGATTAGGCCTATACGTTCGTAATACCGCAGCGTTTGAACAGCGCAATGCAGTCGTTTGGCCAACTGACCTATGCCGTAGCTGTGTGGCATGTTGAGACATCCCCGCAAAAAAGTGCTTGAACCTACAACGATTGTAGCTACTAGACTCAGCGCTTTATTGAACAATTGCGAGGCATCATCATGGGGCAGCACTGTTGTGTAAGCAATCACTTTGATGGCACGACCCGGGCTTACCGGCAAGCGTTGGTGGCCGTTATTGTCATCAACGCGGCCATGTTCATGGTCGAACTACTGGGTGGTGCCTGGTCGGGCTCGCAGGCGCTGCAAGCCGATGCACTCGATTTTCTGGGCGATGCACTAACCTATGGCCTTAGCCTGTGGGCCATCGCCCGGGCCGTGCAAACCCGGGCGCGTGCGGCCTTGTTAAAGGGCGTTAGCCTGGCTTTGATGGGGGCTTGGGTGCTGGGCTCCACCATTTGGCAGGTTTGGATACTGGGCGTTCCCAGTGCAGGCATCATGGGCGCTATCGGTTTGATGGCCTTGTTGGCCAATCTGGCCAGCGTGTTGATACTGTGGCGTTACCGAGATGGCGACGCCAACGTCAGGTCGGTCTGGTTGTGCAGCCGCAACGACGCGATTGGCAATGTCGCGGTGATAGGGGCAGCTGCTCTGGTGGCGTGGACCGCTGCCCCATGGCCAGATTTGGTCGTGGCCGGCCTGATGGCTGGGCTGTTTTTGAGGTCCAGCGCCAGCATCATTCGCCAAGCCATGGCCGAGTTGCGACAAGTGGCCTCTTAAGCGGTGTACCCATACAGGTTTGCGCAGCAGCCGTTGTCAAATTGCGGCGATGGACTGCAAGAAAACTGTGTTTGCTAGTCTTTTGGCCGGAACCGTATCAGCATGGGTGAGGGCACACGCCCGTTGGTGTCGCGCGGCAGTGTTGCGGTGCGGTCAATGGCACGCAGCACCGCCTCATCCCAAGCCGGCATGCCGCTGGACTTGCGTAGTGTGCGTCCCAGGATTTCACCAGTTGGGCGTGTGGTGACCTCTACTTCGGCGCCAGGGTTGCCCGCTACCACGTCGGTGAACACGATATTGGGGCGAATGGCGCCCACGACCTTGCCTGCGTAGCTGGCGCTGGGGCCGCTTGCCTTCGCCGCATCGCCGGTTTGTCCAGCCGTGCCTGCCAGGTTGCTCAAGCGGGCCAGTTGCTCTTGGCGCAGCTTGTCCTTGAGGGCCTTTTCTTCGCGGGCACGCTGCTGTGCTGCTTTTTTCTCGGCCAGCTCCTTTGCAGCCTTTTCCTTGGCCGCCCTCTCCCTGGCGGCCTTTTCTCTGGCTGCTTTCTCTTTCGCTGCCTTTTCCTTAGCCAGTTTGGCGGCTTCTAGCTGCTGCTGCGCCTCAAGCGCACGCTGTTGTTCCAAGGCAATGTCGGCAGCACTTGGTCCAGGGGGTTCAGGCGGTGGCGCTGGTTCAGGTGTGGGCTCGGGTTCGGGTGCAGGAGGCTCAGGCGTTGGCTCTGGTTCTGGCTGGGGTTTGGGCTCAGGTGGCGGTGGCGCGGCTGCAATGGGTATGTCAGACCACAGCTCTACGTCAAAGTTGGCGCTAACCTGCGTTTGCTGCCACGCCACACCCCAGGTGAGTGCGGCTACCAGCAAGGCGTGCACGCCCAGGGCCAAGGCGACCGGTAGGCCCCAATGCCCGTCTTGTGGCGGTTTGGGGGCTGCAGTTGGCAAAGCGTTGTTCATACAGGCTTGTGCGTGGTCGTGGTCTTGGCTGCGGGTGCGTGGCTAGCGTTGCGCGTTAACGGACAAGGCCACGCGGTTGAGGCCAGCTTGTTGCAGCGTGTCCATTACATTCACCACAGCCTCGTAGGCCACCGCCTTGTCTGCGCTGATCACCACCGCCAGTTCTTGTGTGGGTGATGAATTGGCCGTGGCGTCACGGCTGGACCGGTTTTGGTTGGCGACATCCAGAACGCGCTGGGCCAGGTCCTTGAGTACAACGTCTACCGTTTGCTTGTCAGCGCTTATTTGCAGCGAGGCGTCTTTGGCCACCAACACTTGCACCACACGGTCGGGCTGGCGCGGCGCCTGGCCTACGGTGGGAAGGTCAATCATGCTGGGAGTGATCAGCGGTGCGGTCACCATGAAGATGATCAGCAGCACCAGCATGACATCAATAAAGGGCACCATGTTGATCTCGTTCATGGTGCGCCTGTGGCGACGTTTGCGTTGCAAAGCAGACATGGCGTGCTCCGCTTAGTTGCTTGCTTGCGCGCTGAGGTTGCGCTGCAAAATATTGGAGAACTCGTCGGCAAACGTATCCATGTGGCTGGCCGCGCGGTCTACCTTGGTAGAGAAACGGTTGAAGGCAACCACTGCTGGAATCGCGGCAAACAAGCCAATTGCGGTCGCTACCAGTGCCTCGGCAATACCTGGGGCGACGGAAGCCAGCGTGACGGACTCCAGTGAGGCCAAGCCTGTAAAGGCGTGCATGATGCCCCATACCGTGCCAAACAAACCCACGTAGGGCGAGACCGATGCGACCGAGCCCAAGAATGACAACTGTGATTCCATCGCGTCTACCTCGCGCTGAAAGCTGGCGCGCATGGCGCGTTGTGCACCTTCAAGTAAAACGTGGGTCTCGGCAATGCGGCGTTCGCGCAGCTTTAAAAACTCACGCATGCCCGCAGCAAAAATACGCTCCATGGGACCAGTGCCCGTGGTCTTTTGAATGGCAGCGGTGTACAAGTCGTGCATGCTGGTGCCAGACCAGAATGCTTGCTCAAACGCTGTGTTGCGCTGGTGCACGCGGGCCAGAGCTGAGGTCTTGCCAAAGATTACAGCCCAGCTGGCCACGGATACGCCAAGCAGTAACACCACCACAGCTTGGACCACCCAGCTGGCATTGAGTAACAGGTGAACAATATCTAAATCTTGGTTCATGGCGTTGAGTTGGTTCAGTGGTTTATGACGTGGCGGGAGCTGCCTGTGCGTTTGACAAAAGAGCGAGCAGCGTTGCGGGCAAGCGGCCTGGCTTTAGCGTCTTGTCGCTAACCCATCCCACTTTAATGGTGGCGCTGCACAGCAGATGCTGATCCAGCCAGGCAGACTGTGCCAGCACCATGCTGGCCTTGCCACAGGTTACGAGCTGTGTGTCCACCGTCAAGGCATCGTCCAGGCGGCAGGGTTGATGGTAACGCACAGAGGTTTCGCTCACCACGAACATACCGTCTTGGTCTTGCTTGATCTGAGCCTGTTGCAGGCCCAAGGTTCTCAACCATTCGGTGCGTGCACGCTCAAAAAACTTGAGGTAGTTGGCATAAAACACAATGCCCCCGGCGTCTGTGTCTTCCCAGTACACACGTACTGGCCACTGGTGGTGTGCGGCGCGTTTGGGTGCGGTGGCAGACACTACAACACCTGTTCCAAGCGTGCCACAGCCGTTTGCAGTTGGGCCATGCTGCTGGCAGTCGAAAAGCGAATGAAGTTGTGGTTTTGAGCACCGCCAAAGTCCAGCCCAGGTGTGGCGGCAATGCCTGCGCGCTTCATCAACTCAAATGCAAAGGCCCAGCTGCCACCCGGTTGGTGGGCCGTACCGGGTGCAATACCCCATTTGTCACAGGCCGCTTGGCAGTTGGCGTAGGCGTAAAACGCGCCGTCCGGCATGACGGGCACGTGAAGCCCCAAGCGGTTGAGTTCTGGTATGAAGTAGTCACGTCTGGCTTTAAAGGCGGCCCGTCGGCGCTCGAACTCGGCCAAGGTGTCGGGCTCAAAGCAGGCCAGGGCGGCGTATTGGCTGATGGTGCTGGCACAAATAAACAAGTGCTGCGCCAAACGCTCTACAACCGGTACCAGGGCAGGCGGCAGCACCAGCCAGCCCAAGCGCCAACCTGTCATGTTGAAGTACTTGGAAAAGCTGTTCACGCTGATGATGTCGTCGCCTAAACCGTCTTCCAGGCCCAGGGCGCTGTGGCTAAAGGCGTCGTCAAAGTTCAGCCCAAGATAGATTTCGTCAACAATGGTGAAGCCGCCTTTGGCGCGCACGGTTTGCGCCAATCGCGTGAGTTCCTCCCTGGCAATGGATGTGCCAGTGGGGTTGCTGGGCGATGCCAGCAATACACCGCGTGTGTTGTCGCCCCAAGCGTTGCTGACTTGTTCGGCACTTAATTGAAAGCGTTGTTGCGGGGTAGTGGGCAGCAACACGGCTTGGCCGTTGGCCGCAGCCACAAAGTTGCGGTTGCACGGGTAGCTGGGGTCTGGCATGAGCACCTCGTCGCCGGGGTTAACCAGTGCCAGGCAGGCCAGCTGCAAAGCGGCTGATGCGCCAGCCGTGACCGCTATGCGTGAGGGGTCAATGTGCAGGCCAAAGCGCTGCAGGTACCACTTGCTAATGGCTTCGCGCAGTGGTGCAATACCCAGCGCTTGGGTGTAACTGGTCAGACCACTGGCCATAGCCTGCGTGGCCGCCGCCTGCACGGCGGGTGGTGCCAGGAAGTCGGGCTCTCCTATGTTTAAAAACACCATGGGCTGATCTGTGCCCGCGGCCTGAGCTGCCATGGCCTGTGCCGCTTTGGCCACTTCCATCACCATGAAAGGCTTGATGCGCTCAGCGCGCTGCGATATGCGCATTAAAAGGCCTTTGTTGTTTACTGGCTAGCAGCGTCGTTGGTTTCGTGCGGGCGCAGTTGTTGGCCCAGCGGATGTATCACGCCGTTGACAAACTTGTGGCCGTCTGTGCCGCCAAAAGACTTGGTCAGTTCAATGCATTCATTGATGACAACACGAAGCGGCACATCAAGACACTGCTTGAGCTCGAAGGTGCCAATGAGCAAAATGCCACGCTCAATAGGGGACACTTGGGCGACTTCGCGGTCTAGGTGCGGCGTCATGAGGGCTTCCAGCTCCGCTTGGTCTTCTATGCAGCCGGTGAGCAGGGCGTCAAAGTGCACCGCATCAGCTTTGTGAAAACCGGTCAGGTCGCGCGTAAAGGCGTCAATATGTGCCACTGGGTTGTGGCCAACCAGGTGCTGGTACAGGGCCTGCACTGCAAATTCGCGGGCGCGTGTGCGGCCAGACTTGTCAGAGGCTTTGCGCATGGCCGCCTTGGGTTTGTTGGCGGTGCGGTCGGTGGGGGCTTGATCAGTCATGGCTTATCCAAAAAGAGCAGTGTGAACGAGGCAGCTGGCCAGCGAGTGGCCGCTACACATTGTGACTGGGTAGAATTATCGCAGGTCGTCTAGCAGTTTGGCCATTTCAACGGCGACGGTTGCCGCGTCTCGACCTTTGTCTGTTTGCCTGGCCACAGCCTGGGCCATGTTTTCAGTGGTGAGTATGGCGTTGGCAATCGGGATTTCGTTGTCTAAAGACACACGGGTCACACCCGCGCCAGACTCATTGGCCACCAGTTCGAAGTGGTAGGTTTCACCGCGCACAATGCAGCCCAGCGCCACCAGCGCGTCAAAGTCGTCAGACACGGCCATGGCTTGCAGCGCCAAGGGCACCTCCAGGGCGCCAGCAACTGTGACGTGTTTGATGTTTTTATCTTGCACGCCCAAGACCTTTAGTTGGTCTAGACAGGCTGCCGCTAACGCGTTGGTGATGTCTTCATTGAAGCGGGCTTGCACAATGCCAATGCGCACTTTGCGTCCGTCTAGTGTGGGGGTAGTGCCCTGGTTTGCGCCAAACATGATGTGAGCTTTCCTTGCAGTGGTCTTTTACTTGTTGTCAATAAAGCCATGTACGTCTAGCCCGTAGCCAGCCAGGCTGGGCATGCGCCTGGGCGAGCCCATCAGGCGCATGTTGGACACGCCACATTCGCGTAATATCTGCGCGCCCACGCCGTAGGTGCGCAGGTCAACACGACCAGCGCCTGGCCCATGGCTGGCTTGGGCTGTGCCTTGAAACTGGTCTAGCAGTTCGGCGCTTGTCTCACCAGCATTGAGCAATACAGCCACACCCCGCCCTTGCTGTTGCAAGTAGGCCAGGCTGGCGTTGAGTGGCCAGCTGTGCATGCGCCCGTTGAGCTCTAAGGCGTCCAGCACCGACAAGGGCTCATGCACGCGCACGGGTATGACGTCTGTTTGCTCCCACTCGCCAATGACCAGCGCCAAGTGCATGTTGCCAGAGGCCAGGTCTTTGAACGCATGCGCTGTAAATGCACCGTGGGTGGTTTGCAATTGGCGTGAGCCTAAGCGCTCTACCAAAGACTCGTGTGAGCTGCGGTATTCGATGAGATCGGCAATGGTGCCAATTTTGAGGTTGTGCTGGGCTGCAAAAACCTGCAAGTCGGGCAGACGTGCCATGGAGCCGTCGTCGTTCATGATTTCGCAAATCACGCTGGACGGTGAGCAGCCCGCCATGGCGGCCAGGTCGCAGCCGGCCTCTGTGTGGCCAGCACGCATCAACACGCCGCCATCTACTGCCTGCAGCGGAAACACGTGGCCTGGCTGCACCAGGTCTGTCGGCGCACTGTCGCCAGATACAGCCACTTGCACGGTGCGCGCACGGTCAGCGGCTGAAATGCCAGTGGTCACACCTGTGGCAGCCTCAATGCTGACGGTAAAAGCGGTGGCGAACTGTGTGCCGTTGCTGCTGGCCATGGGTGGCAGCTTTAAAAACTGGCAACGTTCTTTGGTCAGGGTGAGGCAAATGAGACCACGCCCAAACTTGGCCATGAAATTGATGGCCTCTGGCGTCACGTGGTCTGCCGCCATGACCAGGTCGCCCTCGTTTTCTCGGTCTTCCTCGTCTACCAATACCACCATACGCCCAGCCTTGAGCTCGGCAACAATGTCTTGTACGGGGGAAATAGCAACGGGTTGGACCATGAGATACCTAGGGGAAAAAATATGCAATACCCGCCATTATCTCAGGCCTTATGGGCCTGTGGGGTAACGCGCATGACTAACCCCCAGGGCCTGGGCGCAAGCTATGGCCTTTATGCTGCTGGAGCCGGCGCCTTGCTGAGCATGCGCTCACAGTAGCGGGCAATCAGGTCTATCTCCAGGTTGACCTGTACGCTGGCCTTCAGTTCGCCCAAGGCCGTGTTTGCAATGGTGTGCGGTATGAGGTTGATGTCTATGATGCAGCCGTCCTGGTTGTCCAGCACGTTATTCACCGTAAGGCTCACGCCGTTGACGGTGATAGAGCCCTTGTGGGCTAAAAATTTGGCCAAGGCTTGCGGTATTTGAATTTGCAACAGCCAGCTCTCGCCTACGATGTCAAAACGCCTGACCTGACCTATGCCGTCTACGTGGCCAGACACAATGTGCCCGCCCAAGCGGTCGTGAGCGCGCAGCGCTTTTTCAAGATTGATGGTGCCGGTGGCATCCAGGCCGCTGGTTTTGCTGAGCGACTCTACCGATATGTCTATGGTGAACAGGTCAGCGGTGGCGTCAAAGCTGGTCACTGTCATGCAAGCACCATTCAGGGCAATGCTGTCGCCCAGGCCCACGTCGTCCAGATAGCCTGGCGGCGTGCTGATGTGCAGGCGCTTGCCATGGGCGTTTGTGTTGCCCAAGTCTTCAATGCGGGTGATGTGGCCAACGCCAGTGATGATGCCTGTAAACATAGTTAGTTGAATTGCTGGTTAAAAATCTGGTCGTTTAAAAACGCGTCTGCACCGCCTACAACAGCTTGCAGCCTCAGGTCCGAGCCGACCATGGTGGGGCTGGCAAAGTCCATTTCAATGGCGTCGGACAGGCTATCCAGTGGACCAAACCCCGACAAGCCAAAGCCTTGACCCAATAGCTTGGGTGCAACATACAACAGCAGCTCGTCCACCAGACCTTCGCGCAGCAACGAGCCATTGAGTGCAGAGCCAGCCTCTACGTGCACTTCATTCACGCCTTTGTTGGCCAAGTCGCCGAACATGGCGGTTAAGTCCACCTTGCCTGCCGCGTTGCGCATGGTGCACAGCTCGGCGCCTGCGTGGGTGAGGGCGGCTTGTGTGTCGGCGTGTGCAGCGCCACTGTGGTAAAGCCACACGGCACGCGCTGGTGTGCTGGCGGGCAGCAGTTTGGCGCTAAGCGGTGTTTGCAGTCGGCTGTCCACCACCACCAAGTGCGGTTGGCGCTCAACGTCCAGGCCTCGTACGTTGAGCTGCGGGTCGTCAGACAGCACGGTGCCAGCACCTGTGAGCACTGCGCAGGCCCTGGCTCTAAAGGCGTGTCCGTCGGCGCGCGCTTGTGCGCTGGTAATCCATTGGCTTTGGCCGTTGGGCAGTGCCGTAATGCCGTCAACCGACGCCGCCATTTTGAGGCGCACCCATGGCTTGTTGCGCAGCATGCGGCTGAAAAAGCCAATGTTTAACCATTGCGATTCGCGTGCCAGCAAGCCGTGGCTCACCTCAATGCCAGCAGCGCGCATGCAGGCCATGCCTTGGCCGGCGACTTGTGGGTTGGGGTCTAGCGCGGCGATGACAACGCGCTTGATACCTGCCGCAATGAGGGCATCACAGCAAGGCGGCGTGCGGCCTGTGTGGGCACAAGGCTCTAGTGTTACGAAAGCTGTGGCGCCGGCCACAGTCACATGTTGTTGTGCGGCAGAGGCCAGCGCCATGACTTCGGCATGGGCGCTGCCCGCTGCCTGTGTGTAGCCGCTACCCAGTACTTGACCGCTGGCCGTGGTGATCACGCAGCCCACACGTGGGTTGGGGTTGGACAGCCACAACGCCTGCTGCGCCAGCGACAACGCCAGCTGCATGGCATGGGCGTCATCACGCACTTGCTGCGGCATGGCTGGGGCGGCGCCCGGCGCACCAATGCTGGCTAGGGTAGCTGGGTGTAGTGGCAAGTCGGTGGCATGGGCGGACATGGCGCACAGCATACCAGTGCGAGCCTTTAAGGAGATTGCCACCACAACGTCCACATGGTGTCTCTGCCCATGTTGGAGGCTGCGGGCACCCACACCATCACTTGCCAGGCGAGTTGCTCGCTGTTGTGTTGCTCGAAAGGCCTTATCCAATAGCGGGCGTGGCGCAAGGGGTGGTCCGGTGGCAAGTGGCTGCTGGTATTGACCTCAAGGCTTGCCGCACTGGCTAGCATGGCATTGCGGTGTAGCGCAGATGTCCACCACTGCTGTGGCCAGCCATCAGAAAGGCTTGAGATTGACAAACCCAGGCACAGGCCGGGTTCAAGCTGAGGCAAACAGGGCGTAGCGTTGGGTGGCGCAGGGGGCGCCATGCGGGCGCGCAAGACCGTTAGTTGTGCAGGCGTTCGCGGCAGTTGTGTATGGTGCCGTATGGCTTCAATGGCGGCCATATAGGCCGACTGCGCGGCATGTTGCCTGTGCAAGTGGCTGCGTTCGCTGGCAAGCGTATCAGCCTCTATGTCCAGGCGCTGCGCCAAGGCCAGCATGACTGCAGCTGTGGCGCTGATCAGCACCAGCGCTGTCAAGGTGGCAAACCCGTTTGCCTGGTGTGTTGCGGGCGTCATGGCGTAGGTGCCCACGCCACAGCGTGGTGGCCAACAGTGCTGCCGCAGCTGGCGTCGGTGATGCTGAGGCTGAGGCAGCTGGCGTGGCCCAGCACAGTTGCACCAGATGGATTGGGCTGTGCACTGGCCTGCACTTGTATGCCTTGCGGTGTGGCGACAAACCATAGCAATGACAGGCGCTGAATGCCATCGGCCACGGGCTGGCCACCCGATCGGTCTGCCACACTGCAGCGCAAGCTGTTGGCGCTGACGTAAAACACACTTTGCAAAAAACCTTGTCGGGTGGCGTGCCTGTCTAAGCAGTCTGCTGCAAACGGCGAGCTGGCAGGCGTTGTAGCCAGCGTTAGCTGCATGCCGTTTGCTCTGGCGCTGGGCAGTGTGGCGGCTTGCAGTTGAACAATGCCTGGCGCCGTTTGGGTGGCGGTGTATTGCCCGGCGTGAATGGCAATGCTTTGTATGCGTCTGTAGGCTTGGCGTGCAGCCGTTTGCTGGTCCAGCGCCTGGCTGAGTTGGGCTTGTTCACGTAGCACGACTTGTAACAAGCTGTTTGCTACCAGCAACACCAGTAAACCTATGCTCATGCCCACCATGAGCGCCATCAAGCTTGCGCCTTGTTGTGTACGGACAAATGAGGGTATCGCCGTCATAGCCACAGCACTTCGCAGTCGTATTGTGCTGGGCAGATAGACTGCCACTTGTAACTGCCACTGCCCACTTGCGGCCAGGCCAACAGCAAGCGCAAACGCTGACCCTGTACCTCAATACCCAGTTGTGCACCGGGCAGGGCGTCGTAGGCTGCCGCTGTCCAAGTCGCCAGCACCCATTGGGCAAACGTCTGGGCGTTACAGATGCTTGTCTGGCAACTGTTTAATGCTTGGCCAGTTGCGATGGTGATTGCTTGCAAGCGCTGGCCATACCGTTGCTGGGCAGACGCATAGCCAAAGCGGGACGTGTGTATGCGAATGCGCTGCGCCAAATCATCAAGCAGCGCCATGGCGTTTGCGCGGTGTCGCTGTTGTTGAGCCTGTTGAACACGCTGCGCCAGCAGTTGCTGCACACTCCACACGCTCATACTCACCAGGCTGAGCGCCAGCAAGGCGTCCAGCATGGTCAGGCCGCGCTGGCTACGAGGCGGCGCAGCCCTTGCCATCTCGTAGGCTGTCGCTGCGGATACGCCCACTGATTGCGACCACCAGTTTGCGGGCGTAGTTCACCCATTGTGCGTTGGTATCTGGGCAAAACTGCAGGCTTTGCATGGGCGATACAACCCCGCTGGGCGCAACGCGCAGCTGCTCGTTGCGCACGTTGTTGGCGATCACCACACCCTTTATGCCGCTGACGTGGCGCAGCAACGCGTCGTTGACGTCGACCTGGTTGTTGTGGTTCACGTCGGACACCACCACCCAGCCGCATCGCCATGCCGAGTTCGGTGTGGCGCTGACAGCTGGCGGCACAAGTATGTCCGACAAGTTGGCACTGCTGGCAGGCACGCAGCCAGCTGGGGCAATGATGACGGTTTGACCAAGGCGCAACGCCTGTGATTTGGCCAGGACAATGCTGTCGCGCATGCTGTTGGCTGCTGCATTGATGCGCTGCTGGGTGCGCATGTGCACCAATGTTGGTACGGCCACGCTGGCCAGTACTGCCACCACGCCCAGGCTGATCAACAGCTCTAACAGGGTGAAACCCCACGCAGCGTGTGCGCGTGAGTACGTTGGGACATGCTTGCAAGACATGCCTCATATTGTATTTTTATTTACTCATTTAAACGCAGTAAACGCCTTAAAAGTAAATAATTCAGGTTATTTTCTGACCTCATCTACCAAGGCCGTGAAGTCGTCCACGTCTTCAAAGTTACGGTACACACTGGCAAAACGCACATAGGCAACCTTGTCCAGCTTCTTGAGTTCACGCATGACCAGCGCGCCGATTTTGTCGGATGCAATCTCGCGCACGCCAAGGCCTAGCAGCTTTTCTTCAATGCGCTCAATGGCTGCGGCGATGATGTCGGCGCTAACAGGGCGCTTGCGTACCGCCAAGGCAAAAGAGCCTTGCAACTTGTTACGGGTGAACTCTACGCGGCGGCCATCCTTTTTGATCACAGCCGGAAAGTTGACTTCCGGGCGCTCGTAGGTGGTGAAGCGTTTGTCGCAGGCATTGCAACGCCTGCGCCTGCGAATCAGTGCCGCGTCTTCGCCAATGCGGGTCTCGACCACTTGCGTGTCGAGGTTGGCGCAAAACGGGCACTTCATCGCTTGGCTGTTACCTGCGCTTTAGGCGCTGTACACAGGGAAGCGCGCTGTCAGCGCATTCACACGCGCTTTCACGCTGTCAATGTTGGCTTGGTCGTGTGGGTTGTCCAGCGCATCGGCAATGAGGTTGGCGGTTTCAATGGCCTCGGCCTCACCAAAACCACGCGTGGTAATGGCTGGGGTTCCCACGCGAATACCGCTGGTGACCATAGGCTTTTGCGGGTCATTGGGAATGGCGTTTTTGTTCACAGTGATGTGCGCCGCCCCCAAAATGGCCTCAGCTTCTTTGCCCGTTAAGCCCTTGCTTTGCAGGTCTACCAGCATGACGTGGCTTTCGGTGCGTCCGCTCACAATGCGCAAACCACGCTTGGTCAGGGCTTGAGCCATGGCGACAGCGTTTTTGGCCACTTGCGCTTGGTAGGTTTTGAACTCTGGCTGCAAAGCCTCCTTGAAGGCTACCGCTTTGGCTGCGATCACGTGCATCAGTGGGCCGCCCTGTAAGCCTGGAAAGATGGCGCTGTTAATGGCTTTTTCGTGCTCTGCCTTCATGAGTATGATGCCGCCGCGTGGGCCGCGCAAGCTTTTGTGGGTGGTGGATGTCACCACGTCCGCGTGCGGCACAGGGTTGGGGTACACACCGGCTGCGATCAAGCCTGCGTAGTGGGCCATGTCCACCATAAAAATAGCACCCACGTCTTTGGCAACTTTGGCAAAGCGCTCAAAATCAATGCGCAAGCTGTAGGCAGACGCGCCTGCAATGATGAGCTTGGGCTTGGTCTCGTGGGCTTTGCGCTCCATCTCGTCGTAGTCCAGCTCTTCCTGGGCGTTGAGACCGTAGCTCACCACGTTAAACCATTTGCCGCTGATGTTCAGTGGCATGCCGTGTGTGAGGTGACCACCTTCGGCCAGGCTCATGCCCATGATGGTGTCACCTGGCTTCAGGAAGGCTAAAAACACAGCCTCGTTGGCGGATGCGCCGCAGTGCGGTTGTACGTTGGCTGCATCGGCGCCAAAAATCTGCTTGACGCGCTCAATGGCCAAGCGCTCGGCCACGTCTACGTGCTCACAGCCGCCGTAGTAGCGTTTGCCTGGGTAGCCTTCGGCGTACTTATTGGTAAGTTGTGTGCCTTGTGCCTGCATCACAGCAGGCGAGGCGTAGTTTTCGCTGGCGATCAGCTCGATGTGTTGTTCTTGACGCAGGTTTTCTGCTTGGATGGCTGCGAATAATTCGGGGTCGGTTTGTGCAATGAGTTGCTGTCGGTCAAACATGGTTCATTTCTTTAAAGGGAGGTTGACCCAGGCGTACGGCTTGACACGGCTGCCCTGCGTAATACGGTTGGGCTGACGTGGTGCGCTCCCTCGTGGTGGTCCACGTTGCCAGCCCTGTTGGGGCGTGGCTTATCGCCAGTTACGCACCAGCGCATTTTACTGTACAGACGTTTGCTGCTGGGCCACTAGGGTTGTTGCGCGGCTGACGGTTGACGCGCCGGGGATGGTGCCAACGCTGCCAAGCGGCGTGGCCGGGATTTCAGCGGGTGCTGGCTGAGTCAGGTTGAGGGTTAGCGAGCGTTTATAGGTAGGCAGCTCGAATGGCGCCAGCACCTTGTGCATGCGCTCGTAAACGCGTAAGACCTTCTTGACGTAGAAGCTGCCGTCTACAGTCACAGCGCCCACGTAGTAGCCCAGTCCACCCTCCACCGAGCCGCCAGCGCGGCGAATGCACTCTTGCAACACCATGGCGCCTACGCGCAAATTGGCAACCGGGTCAAAAGCGGCCATGGTGCCGCCAAATGCTTCGAATTTGTCAACGTGTACGCGTGTTAGCACTTGCATCAGGCCTTGTGCACCCACTGGGCTTTGCGCAAAGGGGTTAAAGCGCGACTCAACGGCCATGATGGCCAGCAACAGGGCCGGGTCAATGTCCATGCGCTCGCCAATGTCGTGCGCCTCGGCCACCAAAACGGCCAGTGGCTCGGTGGCCACACGGTATTGGCGACTAATCCAGCGTGTGAGCACAGCCTGGTGTTCGGGTAAGTCTGACAACATGGCCACACTGGCGCGCTCGGCGGCGGTGGGCTCTGCAGGCAGGGTTTGTGTCTCAATGAGGCGGGTTTCTTGTCGGCTTTGCAAGTAGTCCAGCAGTTGTTCTTCGGCGGGCTCTCGCACTGCGTCCTGGCTGGAAAACAGCAGCACCAGGCACACAATACCAACGCCTGCCATGGCCAAGCCGCTATGGGTCACGCGCCACAGCCAGTTGGCCGCGCCAGCACCCACCACGCCTGCGTTGGTGCTTGGTGTGGTTGTAGTGGCAGCGGCGGCAGCGGTTGGGTCGTTAGATGACATTCGGTTGGTGGTCTGTTCGGTCTTGACGACCATGGCCAAGCCCAGCAAGAGGGTTTGGCGCAGACACTTTGTGTAGGGACTTTGATTGTAGAAAGCACCAAATGAATGTCAATGATAAGCGGCTTGTTTTTAATAGATATTTTCTTATATAAAAGAAAAATACCAAACCCATCCAATGACTTAGCGGCGATACCGCTTTTGAATTCAATGTGGGTTTAAACCCTGTGGATCTGTGGTTATATCGCCACGTTTGCTACAGCTCAATGCGCCTTGGTGTGCCAGCCACAAAGCCATTGGCCGGTGCGCGTTCAAGACGCAGCACCTGGGCCCTTTTGGGGTGTGACACTGCAGACGCTGTTGCCACCGGCTCGCAGTCCCAGTCGCTCAGCACGCTTCGCCTGACACCGCCAGCCATCAGGTGGTCCAGGCCTGTGTGCGTGTGTCCATGAATGACGTGGCTGGCCTCTACGGCAGCGGCGCTGGCCAATAAAGCGTGTTCATTGACGTCTGGCAACACGCTTAAAGTGCGCATGCGTTGGCTGCTTTGTTGACGCATATTGGCGGCTATGGCCATGCGGCTTGCCAAGCTTTGGCTTAGAAACTCGAGTTGCCAAGCGGGTGTGCGCACCTGGCTGCGAAAGGCCTGGTAGTCATGGTCGTCTGTGCACCAGTGGTCACCGTGGGCCAGCAAATAGCGCGTGCCGTGCCAATCAAGCGTGGTTTCTTCGTCCAGCGGCAACACCCCACTGGCTTTGAAAAAGCTGGGGCCAAGCAAAAAGTCGCGGTTGCCCACGATCATGTAGATGGGGAAGCGCCGACTGGCCGCCAACAGCTCCGCGGTGCAATGCTGCCAAAACAGGGCGTTGTCCTGATCTGTCTGGCTTAGCGTGTTGCTGGCGTTGGGGCTTAGGACATCGTCGCCAACCCATACTTCAAAGAAGTCGCCCAATATAAACAGCGCGTCGCAGCTGGCCTGGGCCAAGTAATGGTGCCAAGCCAGTGCCGTATGTTGTGTGCTGGCCTGCAAATGCAGGTCAGATACAAGGTCAACGCGCTGCCAAGCGCTGGGGGCTGTGATGGTGTTCATAACGCTGCTCACCCGTGCCGCTTGGCAGATTTGCAGGGCTTAAAGCGCAACGGCCTTTTCGACCAGCAAGTCGGTTTTAGGCACGTCGTCGTGAAAGCCGCTGCGACCAGTGGCAACGCCCTTCATGGTGTCCACAATTTCGGTACCTGAGATCACTTTGCCAAACACGGCATAGCCCCAGCCCTGCATGCTGGGCGCGGTGTGGTTCAAAAAATCGTTGTCTGCAACGTTGATGAAAAATTGTGCGCTGGCTGAGTGCGGGTCTTGTGTGCGCGCCATGGCCAAGGTGTACTTGTTGTTTTTCAAGCCGTTGTTGGCTTCGTTGCGTATAGGTTCATCGCTGTCTTTTTGCTTCATGCCTGGGGCAAAGCCGCCGCCTTGAACCATGAAGTTGTCGATAACGCGGTGAAAAATAGTGCCGTCGTAATGGCCTTTGTTCACGTATGACAGGAAATTCTCTGTGCTCAGTGGCGCATTGTCCTGATCAAGTTCAATGGTGATGACGCCGTGGTCTGCAATGTGCAGTTCGACTTGGGGATTGGCCATGGTGTTATTGCTCCAAAGTGGCGGTTTGAATCACGACGGGCGACTTGGGCACGTCGGACGGAAAAGGGCCTGCTGCGCCAGTGGCAACAGACTTGATGGCATTCACAACGTCCATGCCTTTCACAACGCGGCCAAAGGCCACGTAACCGTAGCCTTGCATGGTGGCGGCGCGGTAGTCCAGAAAGGCGTTGTCGGCCACGTTGATGAAAAACTGCGCGGTGGCAGAGTGGGGGTCTTGCGTGCGTGCCATGGCAATGGTGCCTACGGTGTTACGCGGACCGCCGTTTGCCAGGGCGTTGGCGCCTTCGTGTGCAATGGCTTGACGCGTTGGCTTTTGCTGGAGTTGCGGCGTAAAGCCACCGCCTTGAATCATGAAGTTGCCAATAACGCGGTGGAATACGGTGCCGTCATAGTGCTTGTCTTGGACGTACTGCACAAAGTTGGCCACTGTTGCCGGTGCCGCCTTGGCGTCCAGCTCTAACACGATGGTGCCTAGGTTGGTGTTCAGGCGCACGCGTGGCTTGTCTGTTGCGGCTTGTGCCGCAACATGGGTCAGACCAAAACTGGCAGCCGCAGCCAGTGCCGCAATGGTGGTAAAGGCGCGGCGGCTAAAGCTGCGTGCGAGTTTGTTGTTCATGCGTTACCCTCGTAAAAAATGCGCCAAGTGTCACCCTCCAGGCGCCAGTACTGGCGCTTTTTGAGGCCGCGTTGGCCGGCTTGTGTTTGGTCTGTGTAATTCATCACCATGATCTGGTCTTGGTCCTGCCAGCTCAAAGCGGTGATGTCTGTCAGTGTGGCGTCTGGCCCAGTCTCGCCTTTGATGGTTGGCCACCAATGGCTTAAGCCTTTGCCGCGGCGAAAGAAGCTGTCGCTGTACATGTCGCGCAGCGCGGCAAAATCTTGCGCGCGGCGAGCGGCTTGCCAACGGCCAAAGCTGTCCGAAAAACCAGAGGCTTGTGGCGCGGCGCTGCTGGCATTTGCCTTGTCTGCGGCTGAAGCTACCAATATGGCGCTTGGCGCCAGGTTGAGCGGCTGGGCCGCGCGGCTTGCATCCACCCAGTCAAGTGACTTGGCGATCACAACCGGTGTGGCCTTGATGTTCGCGTCGTCAAGCAAGCGCTGGATATCCGGGTTTGACAGCACCACGCAACCCTCAGACGCCTGTGGTGCGCGTACATACTGGGCCGAGGGCGTGCCATGCAACCAGATTCCGCTACCTGTCTTGCGGCGCAAGATGTCCAGTGCATTGGGGTAATTCAGTGGCAGCGCGCCCTTGCCGTACAGGTCTGGGAGTTGCTCACCTGGCAAGATGCCGGTGATGAAGTAAACGCCCAAAGGCGTGCGGTTGTCGCCTTCAATGAATTTGTCTACGCCTGCTTTGCCAACTGACATATAGGTGTCTTTGACCAACACCATGTTGGCAGGCTCGTTGGCAGCTGCAATATTCTTGAACCAGTACAAGCGCGAACGGGAACTGTCAATTGCAATGGCGTTGCGCGTGGAAGGTGGCAGTGCCACAAAGTTGCTGGGTAAGGTACCAGGGCTTGGTACCTCGGTGAGTGCTTGCAAGCGCAGCTCTGACTCGCGTACCAAGGTTGCCAGTTGTTTGGCTTGCGCGCTGTTATTGGGCGCTATGTTGTTCAAGTCGAAGCGTTGGTTGGCGCTGACCGACAACAGGTCTGCGTACAACAACTGTGCCAATTGGAAGTTGGGGTAGTCCAGGTTGAGCTGGCGCGCCTGACGCAAGGCATCAGCGCGTGCGCCGCTTCGCAGCAGCTGGTACACACTGATCAGCCGCTCTTCAGCGCTAAGCTGCAACGCAGTGTCGCTTGAGCTTGGGGCTGTGGACGAGCCGTCTATGGACAACTCCCAGGCGGGTGGCTTTGCAGCAGTGCTTGTTGGCTTGACGCTGGCCAACACAGCACTGACGCCGGCCCTGGCGCCATCCGGGGCGCCACCCCAGCCCATAACAACGGCCACGCCCATCAAGCCCGCCGCCAGCCACCACCACAGCTGTTGCTTGAACTTGGCCACAGACAGGCGCGGCGCTGGCTTGTCGTCTTGTGGCGCCGTAGCAGCCATGCGCGGGGCTTGCATTAAGGTCATGGGTTTGGCCTCTTAGCGCACGGATTCTTTAACAATGAGCCAACGTCCGCCCTCTAAGGCCAGAGTCAGGCGCTTGTTGCTGGAGCCGTTAAAAGTGTCTGACGCGTAGTCTTGTTGAAAGTCTGCAGTGGCCTTTGCGCTGTTGACAGTGACCTTGAGGTTTCTGATGTCAACACTGATGCGCTTTCGCGGCAGTATCCGGTCCTTGCGCTGTTGCTGCCACTCAGACAAAGACAGGCGTCCTGAGTCAAAGTTGTTGCTGTAGGCCCCAAGTAGCCGTCAATATCGCGCTTAGACCATGCGCTGGCCCAAGCCATGACGCTTTTTTCAACGTTGTTGGCCAGTTGGTCTGCGTTTGGCTGCTCGGGTGCAGCGGGTTTGGCTTCAGCGGTGGCCTGGGGTGCGGCCTGGGGCTTGGCATCAGGTGTGGGCTGAGCTTGGGGCGCTGGCTTTTTCTCGGGTTTGGCCGTTGCAACCAGCACCGCGTCTTTGGCTTTGGCCCCAGACGTTAAATTACCCAGCAGGGTCATTTGTGGCGATTGGGGTGTATTGGCGGCGTCTACTTGCAAGGCTTTGCCGTAGTTTTGTTTGGCCATCGCGGCGTACAAATCGGCCATGTTTTTATGAGCCGCTGCGTAAGAGGGGTTGGTCAACATGGCGCGCTCAAAAGCTGACTTGGCTTTTTCCAGGTCGCCCCTGGCGGCGTACAACACGCCTAGGTTGTTATGAGGCTCTGGCAGCTCTGGGTATCGCTCAGCCATGCCTTCGAACACGGCAATGGCTGCGCGCGTGTCACCCATTTGGGCGTTGATGACGCCTTCAAAAAACATCAGCTGCACATCTTTGGGGTGCTCAGACTTGGCTTTTTTCAGCAACGCCAAGGCGCGTTCGGGCTCGCCCGTGGACAGTGCTTGTTTGATGGCGTTGTAGCTGTCAGCCGCTAAAGCGCTGGCGCCTGCAAAGCCAAGGCTTGCTGCCAAGGCTGCCATGGCCAGATGGCGCTTTGATTGCGCAACGCAACGGATTGCGCTTTGGATAACAGACAAACGGGCGGAAACAGTGCGCAAATGGCTAAAAGTCATAGTGGGCTGACTACAGTGGTAAGTTGTCGGGGTAGGCTGGCGCGCTTTTTTCTAGCGCTGTTGCAAACTTGAGCTATTGTAGCCAGTCGCGCCTTGTTTGTTGGGCTAAGTCCTTGTCCGCACTGGTGTTTCGCACTTGTGTTGCCAGCGCTGGCACACTCACCAGCCCTTGGCCTTTAGAATTCTGGGCTGTCTCGCGTTTGGCACTTGCCGCTTTATGACTCTATCTATCTACAACACCTTGCAGCGCGACGTCGTTGCCTTCACACCTTTAACGCCTGGCCAAGTGCGCTTGTATGTGTGCGGCATGACTGTGTACGACCTGTGCCATTTGGGCCACGCCCGCGTCATGGTGGCGTTTGATGTGGTGCAGCGCTGGCTAAAGGCCAGCGGCTTGGAGGTGACTTATGTGCGCAACATCACCGACATTGACGACAAAATCATCCAGCGCGCCCTGGACAACGGTGAAACCATTAGCCAGCTCACCAACCGCATGATTGCCGAAATGCACGCTGACGCGGATGCGCTTGGCATTGAGCGGCCCACGCATGAGCCACGCGCCACCGACTACATCCCGCAGATGTTGACCATGATTGAAAGCCTGCAAGGCAAAGGCTTGGCTTACCAAGCTGGCAACGGCGACGTGAACTACGCCGTGCGCGGTTTTGCCAACTACGGCACATTAAGCGGCAAATCGGTAGATGAGCTGCGCGCTGGCGAGCGAGTCGCGGTGGCTGGTGGCAAGCAAGACCCCCTGGACTTTGTGTTGTGGAAGTCTGCCAAGCCGCAAGAGCCAGCAGATGCAAAGTGGGACAGCTCCTACGGGCAGGGCAGGCCAGGGTGGCACATTGAGTGCTCGGCCATGAGCTGCGCCTTGTTGGGCGAGCAGTTTGATATTCACGGCGGCGGCGCTGATTTGCAGTTTCCACACCACGAAAACGAAATTGCTCAAACCGAGGGCGTCACCGGCAAAACCATGGCTCAGGTGTGGATGCACAACGGCTTTGTGCGTGTGGACAACGAAAAAATGTCCAAGAGCTTGGGCAACTTCTTCACCATCCGGGAAGTGCTCAAATCGTTTGATGCCGAGACGGTGCGCTTTTTCATTATCAGAGCCCACTACCGCAGTCCACTGAACTACAGCGACGCGCACTTGGCAGACGCCAAAGGCGCACTCAAGCGTTTGTACACGGCGTTGGCCAACGTGGACTTGTCGGCCATTGCCGCCACGCCTGCGCAAGCCATAGACTGGGCAGCCAACCACTACACGCAAGCCTTCAAGGCCGCCATGGACGACGACTTTGGAACGCCAGGCGCCGTGGCTGTGTTGTTTGACCTGGCGGGCGAGGTTAACCGCACGGGCTCTGCCGAGTCGGCGGCCTTGTTGCGCGACCTCGGCGGCGTATTGGGTTTGCTGCAAAGCGAGCCTACGGAGTTTTTGCAAGGTGGCGAGACAGCAGCCAACCCAGCGCTGGATATTGACGCCCTCATTGCCCAGCGCGCTGCGGCCAAAGCTGCGAAAGACTTTGCTGGTGCCGACAAAATCAGGGCTGACCTGTTGGCCAATGGCATTGTGCTGAAAGACAGCCCGCAAGGCACCACGTGGGAGCGTGCGTGAGTCAGGCTTTGGCAAGCGCCCCAGCACTGGCACAGCCTGAGTACTGGGCGCAGGCGTGCGAGCACATCATGCGAAAAGACCGCGTGATGCGCCGGTTGGTGCCCCAGTTTCCCAATGTCAGTCTGGAGACGCGCGGAGACGCCTTTGTAACCTTGGCGCGCAGCGTCGTAGGGCAGCAAATCTCTGTAAAGGCCGCGCAATCAGTGTGGGACAAGTTCGCCGCACTCATGAAGACTGTCAAGCCGCAAGCCGTACTCAAGCTGGCGGTTGACGACATGCGCGGCGCCGGCCTGAGCGGGCGAAAGGTTGAGTACATCAAGGATTTGGCCACCTACTTTCACGAAGGCCGCGTGCACGTCAAGCAGTGGGGCGAGATGAGTGACGAGGCCATCATCACCGAGCTGATTGCCATTCGTGGCATTGGGCGCTGGACGGCTGAGATGTTTTTAATGTTTCACCTGATGCGCCCCGATGTATTGCCCCTGGACGACGTGGGTCTGCTAAACGGTGTGAGCAAGCTCTACTTCTCTGGCGAAAAAGTCAGCCGCAGCGAAGTGCGAGACCTGGCAAGGGCCTGGTCCCCTTACAGCAGCGTGGCAACTTGGTATATTTGGCGCTCGCTAGACCCGGTGCCTGTGACTTACTAAAGAGCCACTGGTCCTCAAGCTTGGCCCACTGGGCAGCCACAAACAAAACTGATTCCTTTAGGGGGAAATCCATGAGCAAACGACATTTCCTAGACTTTGAGCAGCCCATTGCCGAGCTGGAAAAAAAGGTAGACGAGCTGCGCTATGTGCAAACAGAGTCGGCAGTCGATATTTCGCAAGAGATTGAGCAAATCTCGAAAAAGAGCCAACAACTCACCAAAGACATTTACGCCAGCCTCACGCCTTGGCAGGTCACCAAAATTGCGCGCCACCCAGAGCGGCCCTACACGCTGGACTACATCAACGGTGTGTTTACGCATTTTGTAGAGCTGCACGGCGACCGTCACTTTGCAGACGACCAAAGCATTGTGGGCGGCATGGCGCGCTTTAACGGCCTGCCATGTGTGGTGCTGGGCCACCAAAAAGGGCGAGACACCAAAGAGCGCACGAGGCGCAACTTTGGCATGACCAAGCCAGAGGGTTACCGCAAGGCCTTGCGCCTCATGAAGCTGGCTGAAAAGTTCAAAATTCCGGTGTTCACCTTTGTTGACACGCCAGGTGCTTACCCGGGTATTGATGCCGAGGAGCGTGGCCAAAGTGAAGCCATTGGCCGCAATATCTTTGAAATGGCGCAGCTTGAGGTGCCCATTATTTCCACCATCATCGGAGAGGGTGGCTCTGGCGGGGCGTTGGCCATTTCTGTGGGTGACCAGGTGTTGATGCTGCAATATGCGGTGTACTCCGTCATCAGCCCTGAGGGCTGTGCCTCCATTTTGTGGAAAACCGGCGACAAAGCCGAAGTGGCCGCCGAGGCCTTGGGCATTACGGCCCATCGACTAAAAGGTTTGGGCCTGGTCGACAAAATTGTCAACGAGCCTTTGGGCGGCGCCCACCGTGATCACGCAGCCATGATTGGCGGGCTTAAAAAGTCACTGGCAGATGCGCTGCGCATGGTGTCAGACCTCAAGCCCAAGGAGTTGGTAGAGCGTCGCTACGAGCGCCTCAACAGCTACGGTCGTTTTACCGATACGGCCGCGTAACGACTGCAAGCCAGCCAGTAGCGTGAGCAGCACAGCGGCCAACCCCTGCGCGTCGCCGCTTGCGCAGTGGGTGGCAGCCAGCGCCGCAACGCTGCCCAGCTCAGGCCTGTTAGGCGTGGCCTACAGCGGCGGTGCAGACTCAACCGCCTTGCTGCTGGCGGCCAAAGCTTGTTTGGGCCAGCGTTTGGTGGCGCTACACGTTAACCACGGCTTGCAAGATGCGGCCAGTGCGTTTGAGGCACACGCCAAAGCGTTTTGCCACACGCACAACATTGCGATTCGTGTGGCACAGCGACAAGTTGTGGTGCAAACAGGTCAAAGCCTTGAAGAGCAGGCCCGATTAGCCCGCTACCAAGCGTTGTCCGAGCTGGCGCAACAGCCGCAAAGCTGCACCGTGGTGTTGTTGGCCCAGCACGCTCAAGACCAGCTTGAAACCATACTGATTGCCTTGAGCCGTGGCGCCGGTTTGCCCGGCTTAAGCGCTATGGCCAGTGACTTTGAGCGCCATGGCCAACGCTTTGCCAGGCCCATTCTTGGTGTGCAAGCCCAAGCCATACGAGACTGGCTGTGTGCCAATGAGCACGCATTTGTAAACGACCCCAGCAACGCAGACATGTCACTGACGCGCAACCGCGTTCGTGCGCACGTGTTGCCCGCGTTGGAGCAAGCGTTGCCCGGTGTGGCCCAGGCTGCGCTGCGCAGTGCGCAACATGCTGCGCAGGCGCACAGCGCATTGCAAGCGCAGGCTCAGCAAGACGCACAACTCACGGGCTTGCCCCCCAGCATAAAAGCGCTGCAAACCTTGCTGGCACGCAGCGAGGCCGCAGGTATCAATGTGCTGCGCTACTGGCTGGCACAAACGCCAGGGGCCACACCCAGTACGGTGCAGCAGCTGCACCAACTGGTGTCTCAAGTAAAGGCGTGCACCACACGTGGTCACAGCATTCATTTAAAGGTGGGCGCTGGTCATGTGCGCCGTGTGGGTGATGTATTGGCGTATGCGCCTCCTATAATCTAGGGTTTGCCAAACCGCCGCAGGCATTTGCAAGCGCAGCACTGGCTACAAATCGTTTACCAACCCGCATGGGCGCATTGTTTTGTGCGCCAACCAACCTATGGCTTTAATTGTTCACAAGTACGGTGGGACCTCTATGGGGTCTACCGAGCGCATCAGCAACGTTGCAAAGCGCGTTGCCAAATGGCATCGCGCTGGCCACCAAATGATTGTGGTGCCCTCAGCCATGAGTGGTGAGACCAACCGCTTGCTGGGGCTGGCCAAAGAGCTGGCGCCCGCAAAACCCAGCCTGGCTTACGACCGTGAGCTGGACATGCTGGCCTCTACGGGCGAGCAAGTGTCTGTTGGCTTGTTAGCCATTGCCTTGCAGGCACAAGGCATAGACGCCATCAGCTTTGCGGGCTGGCAAGTGCCCATCAAAACCAGCAGCACACACACGAAGGCGCGCATTGAGTCCATAGACGACACACGTGTGCGCAGCGAGCTGGGCAAAGGCAAAGTGGTGATCATCACCGGCTTTCAAGGGGTTGACGCCAGCAACGACATCACCACGCTTGGGCGCGGTGGTTCAGACACCTCAGCTGTAGCGGTGGCCGCAGCGATGAAGGCTGACGAATGCTTGATTTACACCGACGTAGACGGTGTGTACACCACAGACCCACGCGTGGTGCAAGACGCACGCCGTTTGTCTCGCATCAGCTTTGAAGAAATGCTGGAGATGGCAAGCCTGGGCTCCAAGGTACTGCAAATTAGGTCGGTGGAGTTTGCTGGCAAATACAAGGTACCCATGCGTGTGCTGTCAAGCTTTACGCCGTGGGATATAGACATCAATGAAGAAGCCAAGTCTGGCACTTTGATTACTTTTGAGGACAACGACGCTATGGAACAAGCCGCCGTATCAGGTATCGCATTCAACCGCGACGAAGCCAAAATTTCTTTGCTGGGCGTGTCAGACACACCGGGCATTGCCTACAAAATTTTGGGCAGCGTGGCCGAGGCCAACATCGACGTTGACATGATCATTCAAAACCTGAGCACAGACGGACGCACCGACTTTAGCTTTACGGTGCACCGCAATGACTACGCCAGAGCCATGGACTTGCTCAAAGACAAAGTGGCTACCGAGCTGGGCGCGCAAGAGGTAACCGGCGACGCCAAAATTTGTAAAGTGAGCGTGGTGGGTATTGGCATGCGCAGCCACGCAGGCGTGGCCAGCAAAATGTTTCGCAGCCTGAGCGAAGAGGGCATCAACATCCAAATGATCTCTACCTCTGAAATCAAAGTGTCTGTGGTGATAGACGAAAAATACATGGAGCTGGCCGTGCGTGCCTTGCATCGTGTGTTTGATTTGGACCACGACGCCAACGCTGACGCCATAGAGTAAACATTGCCCGGGCAGGCCTCAAAAGAGGCTTGAAGTCGTGGCATAATATAAAGGTCCGGAGCGATGACCGAGTGGCCGAAGGTGCTCCCCTGCTAAGGGAGTATGGGGTGTAGAGCCTCATCGAGGGTTCGAATCCCTCTCACTCCGCCAAAACAAGTCCTGCCAACCCGTTCCGTTGGGTTGTCAGGCGCAAAAAGCCTCGCATATGCGAGGCTTTTTGCTGTGTGCTCTACGCGTGCCAAGTGCTCTCACTGCACCTGCAGCGAGCTCAACCCAGGCTTGCTGCTGACTGAAACCCGTGAGCGGTGGATGTTACGCCGTGCCGAATAGATAGCAGTAGCTTAGGCCTTCACCGGGTTGGACAGTGTGCCAATGCCTTCAACGGTTACGGTGCACAAGTCGCCGTCTTTCATAAACAGTGGTGGCTTGCGGCCTATGCCCACGCCTGCGGGTGTGCCGGTGACGATGACGTCGCCTGCTTTAAGCGTCATAAAGCTGCTGCAAATGGCAATGATTTGTGCAACTGGGAATATCAAGTCATTGGTGTTGCCGCTTTGTACGACTTTGCCATTGAGGTGAGTGGTGAGGTTGATGCCTACGCAGCCAGGCGGCAGCGCATCGGCGGTCACGAAGTAGGGGCCAAATGCGCCTGTGGCGTCAAAGTTTTTGCCAGCTGTCCATTGGGGTGACTTGAATTGGTAGTCGCGAATGGAGGCGTCATTAAATATGGAGTAGCCGGCCACGTGCTGTAAGGCGTTGGCCTCGGTGATGTCTTTGCCGCCAGTGCCAATGATGGCTACCAGCTCGCCTTCAAAGTCCAGCTGGTCTGACAGGGCGGGCTTGATGATGTTGGCTTGGTGACCTATGAGTGTGGAGTTGTAGCGCGCAAAAAGCGTTGGGAAGGTGGGTGGCTCAAAGCCAGTCTCGGCTGCGTGGTCGCGGTAGTTGAGGCCCACACAAATAATTTTTTCGGGTGCTGGCACGGGTGGCAAGTAGGTGATGCTGGCCTCGTCAATGACGTTGCCGTTGGCCAGTGTTTGGGCTGCGGCGTTGAGCGCGTCAGAGCCTTGCTCAATAAGATGTTGCAAGATGCCGGGGTAGTGGGCGTGGTTGTCCAGAAGGCCTTTGAAGCCGCTGGCTGTTTCAATGGCCAAGCCGGTTTGTTGCGATGGATTTTGGAAGGCTAAAAATTTCATGGCGGCGTTTGTTGATGGGGTTTAAAACGTGTTGCGGCTATGGCTCTAGGCCTTGGTGCCAGGTAGGCGCAGCAAGCCACTGGACAGGCTGATACCCACCAAAATGACAGCCGCGCACAGCAGCATGGGTATGGTGAGCGATTCGCCCAAAAAGGTCACACCGTAAAACACGGCAAACACGGGGACTGCATAGGTGACGGTGAGGGCTTTGCTGGCACCTGCCAGCTCTATGATGCGGAAGAACAAGATGTAGGCCATGCCTGTGCACACCACGCCAATAATGAGTAGTGATGCAACAGTGCCAGGGTTCATGCCGTGGTCTGGCCAAAAGTACAGCGCAAAAGGCGCCAAAAACAAGGTGGCGCCTATTTGGCTGCCGGTGGCCGACACCAGGGCCGGCACCCCTGAGAAATATTGCTTGGTGTAACTGGCCGACAGGCCATAGCACAGCGGTGCCAGCAAGCACACCAGCATGCCTACAAGTTGCCCTGCCAAATCGCCAGGTGGTGCTGACTGTGCGTTTTGCAGCGCGAGCAAACTCACGCCTGTAAAGCCCAGTGCCAAGCCCACGGTGCGGCTGAGGCTGGGTTTGTCTTTGAGCCAAAGCCATGCAATGACCGCACCAAACAAAGCCGTTGATGCATTCACTATGGCCCCGGTGCTGGTGGATATGGTGAGCAAGGCGTAAGCGTAGGCCGCAAATGGTATGCCTGAGTTGAAAACACCCAGCAACATGGCTTTTTTCCAGTGCGTCCCCATGGCCTTGGTTTGACGCTTCCACAGCAGCAAAGGCAACAAGAAGGCGGTGGCAACCGCCACGCGGCTAAAGGCAGTGGGCAGTGCACCAATGTCTTGTGCTGCGATTTTGGTGAACATAAACGACGAGCCCCACACCGCGCTGAGCATCAACAGGTCTACCCACCAAGGGCGCTGGTTGAGCCTGTTCAGCCAAGTGGTGGCTGGCCTGCCTGATGCAGTGGCGTTGTCGTCAGTCAAAGTAGTGCTCCAAGCGCAGCAGCGCCGTTTTGTTGTGCAGGCCACCGGCATAGCCAGTCAGCGCCCCACTGGTGCCCACCACGCGGTGGCAGGGCACGATGATAGAAATCGGGTTGCGCCCAACAGCTGCGCCTACAGCACGCGGGGCACTGCCAAGCTGCGCCGCGAGTTGTCCGTAGGTGGTGGTGACGCCAAATGGCACTTGCAACAAGGCTTGCCACACACGCTGTGCAAAGGCTGAGCCGGTGGCCAAGTGTAGAGGCAAGTCAAAGCGTTGCAAGTCGCCCAAGGCATAGGCGTTGAGCTGAGCCGCCACGTCGCGCCACAGCGCTTTGTGCTGCCCGTCGTCTTGCGGCACCTGGCTCAAATCTGGGGTGTGCTTTTGCTGCTCAAACCACAAGCCTGACAAACCCTCGTTGCATACAGCCGCCAGCATGGGGCCATAGGGTGAGGCGATTACCGTTTGTGCTTGGTGCCCTAGCGTGCTGGTTAAAAGGTTTGTGGTGGTGGCTGGTGGTTGCTCAAACATGGGATTGCCTCGGTTGTAGGGGCAGGGCGCGCTGGGACAAGGTCCCAAGCACACTATTGTGCGCTTTTGTTGTGATACGCCAGGTTATCGCCCGGCCGTCGACTTCATACAATGTGAACTTTATAAACATCTGCCACAGCAGTTGGCCAGCCCCATGACTTATTCCCCATCTTGCTTTAAGGCCTACGACATTCGTGGCACTGTGCCCGAGCAACTCACGCCCGCGTTTGCCTACGACTTGGGTTTGGCGTTTGGCGCGCAAGCGGTGGCGCTAGGTGAGTCTGTAGTGGCCGTGGGCAGAGACGGCCGCTTGAGCGGGCCTGCCTTGTCTGAGGCCTTGTGCAAAGGTTTGGCCGCGGCTGGCGTGAGCGTGATTGACATAGGTATGGCCACCACGCCCATGTTGTACTTTGCCGCGCACACGCTGTGCACCAGTGGCATTCAAATCACGGGCAGCCACAACCCCAAACATTACAACGGTTTCAAAATGGTATTGGCTGGCGCCGCCATTTATGGCGAGCAAATAACGGCACTACGTGAAGCCATGAACAGCGGCGTAGCGCCTGCGGCCCAGGCTGGCCACATCAGCGCGCAAGACGTGACAAAAGCCTACACCGAGCGCATTGTGGGTGACGCCAAGCTGGCCCGCCCCATGAAGGTGGTGGTCGACAGCGGCAACGGCATTGCGGGTGCTTCGGCACCAGCCATTTTGCGCAGCTTGGGCTGCGAGGTGCTGGAGTTGTTCAGTGAGGTAGACGGCAACTTCCCCAACCACCACCCAGACCCCAGCAAACCAGAAAACCTGCGTGACCTGGTGGCAGCGCTACAAAACAGCGACGCTGAAGTTGGTTTGGCGTTTGATGGCGATGGCGACCGCCTTGGCGTGGTGACCAAAGAGGGCAACACCATTTACCCCGACCGCCAAATGGTGTTGTTTGCGCGCGATGTGCTGTCACGCGTGCCAGGCGGTGCCATTGTGTTTGACGTCAAGTGCAGCCAGCGCTTGGCCCCTGAAATTGAGGCCGCGGGCGGGCAAGCCGTGATGTTTAAAACCGGTCACTCATTGGTTAAAGCGCACATGAAGCAACTCAACAGCCCACTGGGCGGCGAGATGAGTGGCCACATCTTTTTTAAAGAGCGCTGGTTTGGGTTTGACGACGGCACCTATGCGGCTGCCCGCTTGCTGGAAATCTTGAGCCAAAGCGCCGACCCCAGTGCCGTGCTCAATGCCTTGCCTGCCAGTGTGTCAACGCCTGAGCTCAATGTGGACTGCGCAGGAATGGATGCGCACGCCTTGGTGGCGCAACTGGTGCAACGGGCACAGGCTGATGCCGAGGGTATTGCAAGCGCTGCAAGCTTGTGCACCATTGACGGCTTGCGTGCAGACTGGCCAGACGGCTTTGGTTTGATACGTGCATCCAACACCACGCCTGTGTTGGTGTTGCGTTTTGAGGGCCACACCGAGCAAGCGCTGGCGCGTATTCAACAGTTGTTTATGAATTTGCTTCAAACCTTAATGCCCGGTGCTGCCGTGCAACAGGCGGCGCATTGATATGAGTGCGAATAGCGTTACAAATATGGGGGCTGTACACGCCGACCCAGAGGTGATTGTTTTTAACCTCAAAAAGCGCTACACCGGCGTGTCGGCCACTGTGAACGCTTTGGTGCCGCTGCAGTTGCAACAGTGGGCAATGGCTTATTGCGGCACGCCGCTGTCAAACGGCATTGAGGGTATGACGCTAAAGCAGGCGATAAGGCTGTCAAAGCGTCCACCGGCTGGACGTTCGTTTCGCATTTGGCACGTTCGCCGCGACCACGAAATGATGGCAGGCCTGTGGGCGCGCGATGTGTTGCGCTTGCCCATTCAGTTGGTGTTTACATCGGCTGCGCAGCATTTGCACGGACGCTTTGCGCGCTGGCTTATTTCTAAAATGGACGCTGTCATCAGCACCACGCCGCTGGCGGCCTCTTTTGTGCCCAACACCACAGCGGTTGTGCCCCACGGTATTGATTTGGCGCGCTTTTCAGTGCCTCAAGACAAAGCGCAAGCCTGGGCGCAAAGCGGCTTGGGTGGTAGCTACGGTATTGGTGTTTTTGGCCGCGTACGCCCGGACAAAGGCAGCGATATTTTTGTAGACGCCATGATTGATGCCTTGCCCATGTTGCCAGGCGCTACCGCCGTGATTGCAGGTCTTGCGCAACCCCAACACCAAAGCTATCAAGCCGAGCTGCGTCAGCGTATTGACGCGGCTGGCTTGACAGAGCCATTGTGTTGCTGGGTGAAGTGCCTGCGGGTGAGGTGCATGAGTGGTACCAGCGCTGCACCGTGTGTGTGGCTTGCCCGCGTTACGAGCCTTTTGGTCTCACACCTTTTGAAGCGGCGGCTTGCGGCTGCGCTTTGGTGTGCTCGGACACGGGCGCGTTCAGCATGTTGGTGCAAGACGGCGTGAACGGCTTTATGGTGCCACTTGAGGATGCACCGGCTGTGTCACACGCGGTGCAGCAAGTGCTGGCCGGCGGTGTGGCACAAGCCCAAGCCATGGGCTTGGCCGCACGCGAGCGCGTGGCCAGTCACTTTGCGCTTGCCCACGAGGCAGCAGGCATTGGCCGCGTGTATCAGAAACTGTTTGACCAAGCCGGCTGATGTTGATGCATACCCCTGCAGCGCTTAGCTTGCATGAGCGTTTGGTATTTGCCGGTTACCAGTGTGCGGTGCGCGCCTTGCAATGGGTGTTGCCGTTGAAGCTGGCCAAACGCGCGCGGCTGGAGCCCGGCTATGGTGTTGATGTACCAGCCCGCTTTGGCCACTACCCAAGTGCCCACACCATGCCAGACAAGGCGCAACAGTGGGTGTGGGTGCACGCGGTGTCGTTGGGTGAAACGCGCGCCAGCGTGGCGCTGGTTGATGAACTGCGCCAGCATTACCCGCAACTCAGGCTGCTGCTGACCCACGGCACGGCGACTGGCCTGGAGGCGGGGCGCGCCCTGTTGAAAGAGGGCGACGTACAAACCTGGTTGCCATGGGACAGCGCCAGCGCGGTCAACGGTTTTTTAAACCACTTTCGCCCGCGTATAGGCTTGGTCATGGAGACAGAGGTATGGCCTACGTTGTGTGTGCTCTGTGCGCGCCACGGCCTGCCTTTGTATGTGGTGAATGCGCGTATGTCGCAGCGGTCTATGGACAAGGCGCTGCGCTTGGCCACTTTATCGCGTTTGGCGTTTCGCCACTTGGCGGGCGTGGTGGCACAAACGGCGCAGGACGCACAGCGTTTTAAAGCTTTGGGTGCAACGGTAGTGGGCACTGTGGGTAACTTGAAGTTCGACATGCCCGTCAATGCGCAGCAAGTCGACACAGGTCAAGCGCTTGCTAAGCGACTAAGCCAACCGGTTGTGATGCTGGCCAGTAGCCGAGAGGGCGAAGAGGTCATGTGGTTGAAGGCTATAGACCAGCTGAACCCAGCGCAGCGCAACCAGGTGCAATGGCTGCTGGTGCCACGTCATCCGCAGCGCGTGGCCGAGGTGTATGCGCTGCTGGAAAATGCCGGCTGGCAGGTCAGCCTGCGCTCGGCCTGGGGGGAGCAGTTGCAACACGTGGCAAACCGTGAGGCCAGTGCGGCGCCTACGGTGTGGCTGGGTGACTCTATGGGCGAGATGGCCTTTTATTTCGCCATGAGCCGCGTGGCCCTGCTGGGCGGCAGCTTTGAGGCTTTGGGTGGGCAAAATTTGATAGAGGCCGCCGCCTGCGGTTGCGTGGTGGTTGCGGGCCCGCACACCTTTAACTTCGAGCAGGCCACTGAGCAAGCCATTGAGGCTGGGGCTTGCCTGCGGGTGCGTGATATGACGCAAGGCTTGACGGCTGCGCTGGCCTTGGTAGCGCCGCAAGCCGGAAAGCGGCCTGCCTATGAGGCCCGCGCGCAAGCCGCGCTGGCCTGGACCCACACCCACAGGGGGGCAGCCAGGCGTACGGTTGACTTGTTGGCGCCGAGTCTTTAACGGCTGCGGCCCATGCCGGGCTGGGCACGATTTAAGGCGTCATGAGCTTGTTCAGCGCAATCAGATCGTCAATTGATAAGGTGCCCGCAGCGAGTCGCAGTTGCAGACCACCTAACAATACTTCGTAGCGCGCCTTGGCCAATGCCGCCTGTGTTTTGAATACATTGGTCTGTGCGTTGAGCACGTCAATGTTGATGCGCACACCCACTTCGTAGCCCAGTTTGTTGGCGTCAAGCGCGCTTTGGCTGGACGCCAAAGCTGCCTCTAAGGCCTTTGTTTGGCTCATGCCGGACTGAAGGCCGAGATAGGCTGACTTCACTTGGTTGGTGACCTCGCGCATGGCTTGGTCTAGATTTGAGCGCGCTTGCGCTTCTTTGGCTACGGCTGCGTCAACGCCATTTGATACCGCCCCGCCCACATACAGCGGCATATTGAATTTCAATGCGATCTGGCTGGTGGGTTTGTAAGACGAGGTGTTGTTGGCGGTGTGTGATGCGCTTGTGCCATTTCGGTAGTAGCCAAGCGTTAGGTCTAGCGTGGGCAGGTGGCCGCCTTTGGCCGCGTCAACGTCATAGCCAGCATTGGTCAGTGCAATCTGGGCTGCGGTAACGGCGGTGCTGCTGTCTTGGGCTGTGCTGACCCATTGTTGGATGTCACCGCTTGGCAGTGGTGGCAGCTGTGGGTTTTCTAAACGGTAAGGCTGCGGATTTTGCAGACCTGTGACCTGGGACAAGGCCAATTCCAAGACGCGCAGGTTGTTGGCGCTGGCAATCTCTTGAGCCACGATGCTGTCGAATTGCGCTTGCGCCTCGCGTGCGTCGGTAATGGTGGTGTTGCCCACTTCGAAATTGCGTTTGGCGGCCTCAAGTTGTTGTTCAGCGGCTTTTTTGGAGGCTTTGACGCTGGCCAGTGCATCTTGTGCAGTCAGCACGTTGAAGTAGGCTTGCGCCACGCGCACCAGCAGGGCTTGCTCTGCGGCGCGCAACTGTACATCCGCGGCCTTCTCACCTTGCCTGGCCTTGCCAAAATTGGCGATATTGGTCGCTGAGTACAAGGATTGCGAAGCCACAATGCCGACCTGGTCTGTGGTGACTTTTGTATTGGGCGCTGTGTCCAGGTATACGGTGTTACGCGCTTGTTGAGCCTGCAATGCAATTTGGGGTAGTACGCCCGCCTCGCCTTGTTTGGCACTGGCGCGTGTTGCCTGCGCACCTGCCACGTCTGCCAGATAGGCGGCGTCGTAGGCGCGCGCGGCCTCCACCATACTGAGCAAACTTTGTGCGTGGGCGCCAAATGACCAGTTTGCCGCTATGAGGCCTACGGCTACAGCGACGGCGCGGGTGTTGAATGAAGCGATTGATTGGCGCATTGGTAGCATCCTGAACAACAAAATGACGGTGGTGTGTTTAGTACCGGGGAACGGAAGTGTCTAACTCTGTAGACCACGCGTCTATGCCGCCACTGATGTTGGCAACAACGGCATAGCCCATGTTTTCCAGAAACATGGCAACTTGCATGCTGCGTGAGCCGTGGTGGCATAAGCAGGCGATGGGGCGGTCTTTGTCTAGTGCGTGTACAGCTTCTGGCACGCTACGCATGGGCATGCGAATAATTTCAAATGCCTCATTGGCGTTGGGGCTGGCAAGTTCAAACTCATGCGGCTCGCGCACATCCAGCACTACAGGCTTGGCTTGTGTGTCAAGCTGGGCCAGCCAGTCGTTGAGTTGATTGGGTTGAATTTGAATCATGTAAGAGCACTAAAACGTGTTGGTGGGCGACTCAGAAGGTAAAGCCAGAGGGCTCGTCAAATCCTTGCAGCCGAGGTGCTACCGTCTCCCACGGTGTGGTGTGGCTAAAGGTGGCCTGCGCACCGTCTTCACCGCGCACAACCAGTGTGGCCTGCATCACCGGCTCTTGTCCGCAAATAGCAGCCAAGCGGCCACCAGGCTTTAGGTGCTGTAAAAAAGCTTGTGGCACAGCTGCGACAGAGCCGCTCAGCACTATGACGTCAAAGGGACCAAAGGCCGACCAGGTGCTCACTTGTGAGCCGTCGCCTTGCACCAGCTCGACGTTGTGCACGTTGGCTTGCTCTAGGTTGTCGCGGGCATTGGCCGCCATAGACTGGTTGTTTTCAACGGTGATAACGCGCTTGGCGTTGTAAGCCAGCAAGGCGGCCATGTAGCCAGAGCCTGTACCAATTTCAAGTACGGTGTCTGTGGGCAAGATATGGAGGTCTTGCAATAAACGGGCCTCAACGCGAGGCGCAAGCATGCACAAGCCAGCTTGGCTGGGCTGTGCGAGTGGAACTTCCAAGTCGCTAAACGCCAGGGCCTTGTGCGCGCTTGGTACAAATTGTTCACGCAGCACGCGGCCCAGGATAGCGAGTACATCTTTGTCCAACACGTTCCAAGGGCGAATTTGCTGCTCAATCATGTTGAAGCGGGCTTGTTCAATATCGATAACGGCTGACATGGATAACACTCCGAGGGCTATGTTGCTGGTGATAACAGGGTTGCTCTATTCTACTGAGCGCGGACGTTGTCATCGGTGGTTGCGGCGCGACCCATCAGCTTGCGTTTAAACCACTCGCCAAGGTCGTCCATGTAGCAATAGACCACAGGCACCACCACCAAGGTGAGCAGTGAGGCGGTGATCACGCCGCCAATAACGGCCTGGCCCATGGGCGCGCGTTGCTCAGCGCCTTCAGACAGGGCAAAGGCCAAAGGCACCATGCCAAAAATCATGGCCAGTGTGGTCATCAAAATAGGGCGCAACCGTACTTTGGCAGCCATTAGCAGTGCGTCTGTGCGGCCCATGGCGGGCATGTCAGGCGTGCCTGCGCGGGCTCTGATGGCAAAGTCCACCAGCAAAATGGCGTTTTTGGTGACCAAGCCCATGAGCATCACAATGCCAATCACTGAAAACATGGACATGCTGGACTGGAACATCAACAGCGTGAGCACCACGCCAATAAGCGTTAGCGGCAGGGCGCTCATCAGGGCCAGTGGCTGCAAGAAGCTCTTGAATTGGCTGGCCAGAATCATGTAAATGAACACAATGGCCAGCATCAGTGCCGATATGGCGTAGCCAAACGACTCTGCCATGTTTTTGGTAGAGCCCCCAAATTCGTAGCTGTAGCCTGGTGGCAGTTGCATGGCATCGAGGGTTTTGCGCACATCAGCTGAAATTTCGCCGGCTGAGCGTGCGTAGGCGTTGGCATTGATGGACACTTCGCGCGTGAGGTTGCGCCGGTTGATCTGGTTGGCGCCAGTGGCCTCTTGCACGTCAGCCACCTGGTCCAAACTCACAATACGCGGTGTGCCGTCGGTGTTGGTACCCACCACAAAGGGCAGTTGTTTGAGGTCTTCAATGTGGGTGCGCTGGTCAGCTGGCAAGCGCACGATCACGTCGTAGTTTTCATCGTCAGGTGCACGCCATGTGCCGACTGTTTGCCCGGCAATCAGTGTGCGCAAGCTGTGCGCCACAGGTCCTACTGACAAGCCCAAGTCACTGGCTGCGTCGCGTTTGACGCGCACGTCGATAGTGGGTTTGTTGGGTTTGATGCTGGAGTCCAGGTCCACCAGACCAGGGGTGCCCTCAATGCGCGCCAGCACTTGCTGGCTTAAGCGCTCAAGTTCGCGTAGGTCTGGCCCCATCAGTGAGAACTCGATTTGCTTGTTGCCGCCAACAGAGTCCAGCAAGCCCACGTGGGTGACTGTGATGCCGCTGATGCTGCGCAGGCGCTCGCGCAGTGTGGCCGACATGGCGTCTACCCCCAGCGTACGGTCTTTGCGGTCAACCAAGCGTACATACATGCTGGCGTACATCTTGCCCTGCGTGCTGCCCGAGTTGATGGTGCTTAGGGTGTAGCTCACTTCGGGGAAGCTGCGCACCACCGCTTCGACCTGGCGCACTTTGGCCTCGGTTGCCTCAAGTGACGAACCTACAGGGGTGTAGAAGTTCAGACGGGTTTCCGAGAAGTCAGCCTTGGGTACAAACTCTGTGCCCAGCAACGGCATCATGGCGATGCTGCCTACAAAGGTGGCCAGCGCAACGCCCAGTGTGGCCAGCTTGTGTCGTAGCGACCATCCCAGTATTTGCTGGTAGCCCTCTACCAATGTGTCTTGCCACATGTCAAAGGCGTGGGTGACGCGGCCAATCGTTTTGTTGTACATCGTATCTGGCTTAAATGGTTTGCCATGGTCGTCGATGGCGGGGTCGTGCCAGATGCTGGAGAGCATTGGATCCAGCGTAAAGCTCACAAACATGGAGATGAGCACGGCCGCGACTATGGTGATGCCAAACTGGTGGAAGAACTTGCCAATAATGCCGTCCATAAAACCAATAGGCGCAAACACTGCCACGATAGACAGCGTGGTGGCCAGCACGGCCAGGCCGATTTCCTGCGTACCGTCCATGGCTGCGGTGTAGGGGTCTTTGCCCATTTGTACGTGTCTGACAATGTTCTCTCGCACCACAATGGCGTCGTCAATCAGCAAGCCCACACTCAGCGACAAAGCCATGAGCGTGATCATGTTGATGGTGAAGCCAAACAGGTACATAAACAAAAACGTACCTATCAGCGCAATAGGCAGCGTCAGGCCGGTGATGACGGTAGAGCGCCATGAGTTCAAAAACAAAAACACGATGGCAATTGTTAAAAACGCGCCTTCAATCAGCGTTTGCTTGACGTTGTCTACCGACACCTTGATAGGCCTTGAGCTATCGCCAATCGGCTCCAGGCTCAGGCCTGGTGGCAGCTCGGCGCGCACCAGCTCAATTTGGGCTTTGAGTGCATCGGTGATTTGTATGGTGTTTTCGTCTTGTGCTTTTTGTACTTCCAGCAGCACAGTGCGTTGGCCGTTGTACAAGGCTAGGCTTTCTACCGCTTGCAAACCATCGGTAATGGTGGCGAGCTGGCCCAGGCGAATAACGGTACCGGCTCGCCTGGCCACAATGATGTTGGCAAAGTCTGCTGGGCGCTTGATACGCCCTTTGATTTGCACAACCGTTTCAAGCGCTTGTGATGCCAGCACACCCACGGGCAGGTCTTGGTTGTCGTTTTGAATGGCTGCAATGACTTGGTCTGCGCCTACACCCAAAGCGCGCATGGCTTGGGTGTTGAGTTCAATTTGAATGGCCCTGTCCGTGTTGCCCACCAGTGACACAGAGCCCACACCGCGCACGTTTTCCAGTTTTTTGCGCAGCACCTGGTCTGCCCAAGCGGTGGTTTGTGCGGTATCCAGGGCTTGTGGGTTGGCTGGGTCACTGATGACGGCGAGCGAGAAAATAGGTCGGCTGGATGGGTCAAAGCGCAGCACGCGTGGTTCTTGTACTTCGTCGCGCAAGGTGGGTTTTACTTGCGCAATTTTTTCGCGTACGTCCTCGGCTGCTTTGCGGCTGTCGACGTTGAGTTGAAACTCGGCGATGACCACAGACGAGCCTTGATAACTGCGTGAGGTGATGGCATTGAGGCCAGACAGGGTGTTGAGTGATTCCTCAATCTTGCGGCTGACATCGGTCTCCACAATTTCTGGCGAGGCACCAGGGTAGGAGGTTGATACCACCACCACCGGAAAATCCACGTTTGGAAATTGGTCAATTTGCAGGCGTTGGTAGCCAAATACGCCCAGCACCACAAAGGCCAACATGACCATGGTGGCAAATACGGGGTTGCGCAGGGAAACTTGGGTAAACCACATGATGCGTACCGCTTATTCAGCCAAAGAAACCGCAGTCTGTGCGGCAATCAAGCCGGCACCTGCTGTCAGCACCACCTCTTGCGCAGCTATGCCGCTAACGGCGGCAAATGCCTGGCCATTGAACTGGCCAGTGGCCTGCAAGCGCACGTTTATGTGTTGCACCACGCCGTCGTGCACCACTTGTACGTAGGGCGTAGGTTGGTCGTTGCGCACCGCATCTAGCGGCACCAATACGCCCTGAACGGCGCCAGTGGTCAGTAGGCCGGTTGCAAACTCGCCCACGCGCGCGCTGTTGGTGGGCAAGCGCAAGTAAACCGCCACACTGCGCGTGCTGGCTTGCACCGCTGCATTGATGCGCACAACGGTGGCGCTCACCTTTTGTGGTGTGCTCTCCAGTTGCAATGTTGCAGTTTGGCCTGCGCTAACGCTACTGGCTTGGGCAATGGGCAGCGCCACTTCCAGCTCTAGTTGCGAGGTGTCAACCAGGTCAACCACTGGGGCGTTAACGGCGACGCGTTCACCCACTTTGACATGGCGTTGCGTGACTTGGCCTGCAAAAGGAGCGCTGATGGTTGAGTCGCCCAAAGCGCGTTGCGCTATGGCTTGTGCGGCACGTGCGGCCTCCAGGTTGGCCTGCGCGGCGTCATAGTTGGTGTCTGAGGTGGCCAAGGCGGTGGCGGAGATAAAGCCTTTGTCTACCAAGGCTTTGTTGTTGTCGCGTTGGCGTTGCGCCAAGCTCAGCTGCGCAAGCGCGGCTTTGGTTTGCTGGGCAGCTTGTGCGGCCCGATCGCGTGCGTCTTGTGTGTCCAGCTGCACCAGGGCTTGGCCAGCTTGCACCAACTGGCCCTCACGTACCCATACTTTTTCAACCGCACCCACCACGTTGGACTTTAGCGTAGCGGCTTGAACCGCTTGCACAGTGCCGTTGATGGCAACGCTGGTGTTGAGTGTGCCGGCGCGCGCGCGCACCACATCTGCGGGCGCCAGGCTGTAAACAGTGGGCTCTTGCAGTTTGGCAGCGGCCACTTGGGCCTGCTCTTGTTGGTTGCTGCGTGCGACCAATGCACGCGCAATGCCAAAGATTAAGCCGGCCACTATCAAGGCCAAGGCTATCCATTTAAACGAAAAGAGTGTGCGCATGGTGTTTCGAACGTGTGTGAATGGTTGTGGTCAGGCGGGGTTGGCAATACCGTCTAGCAGGAGGCTGGCGTGGTTGTCTATAAAGGCGCGTGGCTCTATCGCTGGGCCACAAATGGGGTGCTTGTCGCCCATGGCTTGTTGCCACATGGCCAAAAACAACAGCGGAGAAAAGATATTCATGCACGTGAGGTTGAGATCAGTGGCGCGAAACTCGCCTCTGTCAACGCCTTGCTGCAAGATGTAGTGCATGTGTGCGATGCCTGGCTCTACCACTTCGGCCTGGTAAAACTCGGCCAGCTCAGGCAGATTGGCTGCCTCTTGCATCAGCAACCTGCTGATGCCTGCCGCCGGTGTAGAGCCCACATCTGTCCACCACTGGTGCAGCGACATCACCACCAGCTCTCGCGTGCTACCCGTGTGGTTGCGCGTCAGGTTGCGCCAGGTGTCAAGCGGCGCAGACAAGTTGGTGCGCACCACTGCTTTAAATAAATCTTGCTTTGTTTCAAAGTACACAAACACGGTGGCTTTGGAGACGCCTGCGCGCTTGGCTATGGTTTGTACACTCGCGCCCGCAAAGCCTTTGTCAACAAATTCGGCCAGTGCGGCTTCGACAATTTCAGCTGGCCTGGCTTCTTTGCGCCGACTGCGGCCCATGGCATGGCGCACAGTGGCGAGCATGGGGCAGTCTGTGCTAGGTGTCTTGTTGGGCTTGGTAGGCTTGGATGCGGGTTGAGACATAATTAATGACCGATTGGTCAATAATATACATCAACTCGCTGGCCGTCTGTGTGGCAGTTTTGTAATGTTTGGGTAAAGCTGGTGCAAGCTCCTGCGCCTTGAAGCTTGCTAAGCGCCCATGCAACTGAGCAGGCTGGGCTTTAAAAAAACGCCTGCAACCCCGTTTGCGCCCTGCCCAAAATGAGGGCGTGCACGTCGTGCGTACCTTCGTAGGTGTTGACGGTTTCCAGGTTGATCATGTGGCGAATCACGTGGTATTCGTCGTGTATGCCGTTGCCGCCGTGCATGTCGCGTGCCATGCGGGCAATATCCAGGGCCTTGCCACAGCTGTTGCGTTTGATCAGGCTGATCATCTCTGGGGCTGCGCGGTTTTCGTCCATGAGACGGCCTACGCGCAAACAGGCTTGCAAGCCCAATGTGATCTCGGTTTGCATGTCGGCCAGCTTTTTTTGAATCAACTGGTTTTGTGCCAGTGGGCGACCAAATTGTTGGCGGTCTAGTGTGTACTGGCGTGCACGTGTCCAGCAGTCTTCGGCCGCTCCCAAAGCGCCCCAGGCAATGCCGTAGCGGGCTTTGTTCAAGCAACCAAAGGGGCCTTTGAGGCCTTGGACATTGGGCAGCAGTTGTTCGGCCGGCACGAATACGTCGTCCATGACGATTTCACCGGTGATGCTGGCGCGCAAGCTCATCTTGCCTTCTATCTTGGGGGCGCTTAAGCCCTTCATGCCTTTTTCAAGAATAAAGCCGCGAATGGCAGACTGGTCTTGTGCCACGCCTTGCAACTTGGCCCACACCACAAATACGTCGGCAATGGGTGAGTTGGTAATCCACATCTTCGCGCCTTTGAGCACGTAGCCGCCGTCAACCGGTGTGGCTTTGGTGTCCATGTTGGCGGGGTCTGAGCCGTGGTTGGGCTCTGTCAGGCCAAAGCAGCCTACCCATTCGCCAGTGGCTAGTTTGGGCAAGTATTTTTGGCGTTGTTCTTCGCTGCCGTAGGCGTGAATGGGGTGCATAACCAACGAGCTTTGAACGCTCATGGCTGAGCGGTAGCCGCTGTCTACGCGCTCTACTTCGCGTGCCACCAGGCCATAGCTCACATAGTTCAGTCCGGCGCAGCCGTAGCCTTCAATGGTGCAGCCCAACAAGCCCATTTCACCAAACTCACTCATGATGTCGCGGTCAAAGTGCTCGTTGCGTGCGGCCATGAGCACGCGGGTTTGCAGTTTGTCCTGGCAAAACGTGTGCGCCGCATCGGCAATGGCGCGCTCGTCGTCTGTGAGGCTGTCGGCCAAATGCAAAGGGTCTTGCCAGTTGAATTGAGGTTTCATGGTGTTGTTGTCTTTAAAGGTGCGATGCTGGATATTGTTGCGCCTAGATCAATATATGTCTAATATAGAAAAGGTATTTATTGATATTTAATTTAAATCATGGAATTCAGACACCTGCGCTACTTTGTGGTGCTTGCAGAAGAGCTGCACTTTGGTCGAGCTGCCAAGCGCTTGGCCATTTCGCAGCCGCCGCTGAGCCTGAACATGCAGCAACTCGAGGCCTCTGTTGGTGCAAGGCTGTTAGACAGGGACAGCCGCAGCGTGCGCCTGACCGCAGCAGGCGTGGCATTTTTGAGCAAGGCGCAGGCGTTGTTGGCCCAAGCCGAACAAGCTGCGCGTGATGCACGCGATGTGGCCCAGGGCTTGGCTGGCAGTTTGCGTGTGGGCTTTGTGGGCAGCATGTTGCATATGCAGCTGCCGCAGCGCTTGCAGGCGTTTCAGCGCGACCATGCACAGCTCAAGCTAAGTTTGCTGGAGGCCAGCTCTGCCGAGCAACTGGACGCTTTGCGACAAGATCGGATAGACGTGGGTTTTGTGCACACCACCCATGTGCCGCCTGGCCTGGACAGCCGCGTGATCGCCAGCCAGCCCTTTGTGCTGTGCATGCCCACCAATCACCCCATGGCCAAGCCGCTGAAGCCAAAAAGCGGGCAGCTGCTGCAAGCCAAAGCCGTTTCCTTAACCACGCTTGGGCACAGTGCTTTGGTGTGCGTGGCACGAGCCGTTTCACCAGACTACTTCGATGCGCTGACGCACAGCTGTGCGCAAGCAGGTTGGGAACCGACTGTGCGACATGAGTTGAGGCACTGGCTGAGTGTGGTGAGTCTGGTGGCGCAAGGCCAGGGCGTGGCCATCGTGCCGCAAGCCCTGGCTGGCGCGGCAGTGCCGGGTGTTGTGTTTGCGCCGCTGCTGGACAGCTTGCCTGTTAACCACACCCACTGCGTGTGGCGCAGTCACCGCGCACACCAGGCCTTGAATGCCTTTTTGCAAACGTGGCCGCGTGTGGACGGCGACACACGCTGACGCCAAGTTGGCAATAATGTCCCACCTTGCAACCCAACACCAGCACCGGAGCCCACTATGCATACCAAGCACATCACGCTTAACAAAGCCAGTCAAGGCCTCACGCAACTTGCACTGGGTGGCGGCTGCTTTTGGTGCATTGAAGGGGTTTTTCAGCGCGTTCGCGGCGTGGTGGGTCTGGAGTCTGGCTACTGCAACGGCCACGTTATCAGCCCCAGCTACGAGCAAGTGTGTACCGGCACAACAGGTCATGCCGAGGTGGTGCTGGTCACGTTTGACCCCAGCATCATCAGTGTCGAGCAGTTGCTGCACATTTTCTTTGACGTGCACGACGCCACCACGCTAAACCGTCAGGGCAACGACGTGGGCACGCAATACCGCAGCGGTATTTACGCCACGCAAGTGGAGCAATTGGCGCAGGCCCAAGCCGTGATGGATGACATGCAATTGACGCAACCTGCGCTGGCAGGGCGCATCACCACCGAGCTGGCGATGATTGATGGCTACACCCCCGGTGAGGCTTACCACCAAAACTACTTTGTCAACAACCCCAACGCTGGCTACTGCGCCTTTGTAGTGGCCCCAAAAGTAGAGAAGTTTTTAAAGACTCACCAACAATTTGTGGCCTAAGGCAACAGGCCTCAAACAATGAACGTACTTGACTCAACCCAGTTGCTGCTGGCCTTGGCACCGGTGTTTGTGCTGATTGGTCTGGGTTGGTTCTCAGCGCGTATGGCCTGGATGAAGCTGGCGTCCATTGCTGACTTGTCCAAAGTGGTGTTTTATTTGTTTATGCCGGCCCTGTTGTTTCGCACCATGGCCAATGCCCACCTTGAGCAACTAGACCTCGCGCCCATAGCTGCTTACTTCACTGCCGCCTTATTGGTATTTGCCGTGGTGTTGTGGTGGCGTGGTGCCAGCGTAGCCAGTGCCACATGGGCCTTGGGCGCCGTGTTTTCCAACACGGTGATGATTGGCATTCCGTTGGTGAGTCTGGCCTTTGGGCCTAATGGTTTGGTGACTTTGCTAACCGTAGTGGCTGTGCACGCCATGGTCTTACTCACCGTAGGCACCATTGCCGCTGAGCTGAGTTTGCAAACAGCCAACTCGGCGCAAAACGCCAGCTTGTGGCGTGGGGTGTTGAAAGCGGTGCGCCAATCGGTGGTGCACCCTGTACCTATTCCTATTTTTTGTGGCTTGTTATTTGCGCAAACAGAGTTGGTGTTGCCCCAGGTGATAGACCAGCCCATGCGTTTGCTGGCCTCAGCGTTTGGTCCGGTGGCGCTAGTCATGCTGGGCGCGACCACGTTTTACCAGGGTGGCAAAAGCCAAATGGTGCAAGCCATCCCCATGTTGGCTATCAAGCTGTTGTTGTTGCCGCTTGCAGTGGGGCTGAGCGCCTGGGCCTATGGGTTGGCGCCAATGGCTGTGGCCGTGTTGGTGATGTGCGCTGCCTTGCCAGCGGGCGCCAATGTATTTATTTTCTCGCAGCGCTACGGCCAAAGCCAAGACCTGGTGGCGACTGGCGTGACCTTGGGCACGGTCGTGTGCATGCTGACCTTGCCTATGGTGATGGGCGCTCTGGCCTGGCTAGTTGCCTAAGTCAGTGCCCTGGCTGATGGCTCTGGCGGCTTGCACCTGGCTTTCAAAGTAGGCTTGAAAGCTCATCACCAGGCTGGACATAAAGCTCACAGAACCACACATCAAGGCCATTACCAGTGCAATCATGCTCAGCCAGTTGGTAAGGCCGCTGGCGTGGTCTTCGCCAAGTGCGGGCTGTACCTTGGCGTTGTACACGCGCTGCCAGCGCTCTGGGTTCATTAGTGCGTAAAAAATGCACTGAGCACACGCCACAGCCACGGCCATGCCAAGCACAGGTAGCAGCACCCACGCAGCGGTGTCGTCTTGCCCGATGTTGTTAAAGCGCATCAGGCCTATCCAGCCGGCGACAGTGGGTATGGGTGTGAGCCAGGCCCAGGCGTCGCGCCAGCCAAATAAATAAAAGCGATGCGCGCCAAACACGCCAAACAAAAAGGCCAGCCATGCGGCTGTGGTTTTTGATTTGACGCGGGAGCCTTGAGTGAGAGTCGTTTGAGTCATGAGTTCTTGGTTTTGGTGTGCCTGAAATTAGGCTGTTGGCGCTGTGCTGCTGCCGTCGCCCAGGGTGCGTTCCATCAGCACGATGTCTAACCAGCGGTCAAATTTCCAGCCGCAAGAGTGCATGCGTCCAGCCTCCACAAAGCCCATGGACTTGTGCAAGCCTATGGAGCCGGCGTTGTCTGAGTCACCAATAACGGCCATGACGTGGCGTATGCCGCTGGCTTGCATTCGTGCGAGCAACTCCACCATCAGGGATTTGCCAATGCCTTTGCCTTGATGGCCGGGCGCGATGTAAACCGAATCTTCAGCGCTAAAGCGGTAGGCCGGGCGCTGTTTAAACCAGTTGCCATACGCAAAGCCCAGCACCACGCCGTTTTGCTCAGCGACCAAATAGGGCAAGCCTTTGCCCAATACGTCAGCTCGTCGTTGCGTCATGTCGGCCAGCGTGGGTGGGTCCGTCTCAAAAGTGCCGGTGCCGTGCAGCACATGGTGGGCGTAAATAGCCGTAATGGCGTCCAGGTCGCTGTCTTGGCTGGGTCTGACGGTAGTGGGTTGCATGGTCTAAAGCGGGGGAGGTCAAAAACTGGGGCGCAGATTGAAAGACGTCATTGTGTATGAACTTGTATGCCCTCGGCGTTGGCTGTGCCATGGCGCTGGTTGGGCGGCTTGTAGATTGCGCAAAAACTAGCTTATAATCTTGGGTTTCGTGGCGTTTCGCTGGCCGGGTGGCCAGTCGTGTTCTCAACCGCTTGAAAATTTACGGAACATGCAAACAAACCGCATGCCCCACCCAAAGGATTAATCATGGTCGTTATCCGACTTTCCCGCGGCGGCTCCAAAGCACGCCCTTTTTACAACATTGTTGCTGCTGACAAGCGCAACCGCCGCGATGGCCGTTACCTTGAGCGCATTGGTTTTTACAACCCGATGGCGCGCGGTGCTGAAGAGCCATTGCGTATTGTGCAAGACCGCTTGACCCACTGGTTGTCAGTAGGCGCACAGCCTTCAGACACTGTGAGCCGCTTGATCAAGCAAGGCGCGAAAGCTGCCAAAGCGGCCGCTTAACAGCTACGCGCAAGCGTAAAAGGGCGTACGCACCCAAGGGTGTGTGCGCTTTTTTTTCGTTTGCCTTTTAATCACCACAACACCTGATTGCCCGCCACTGTATGACCCCCAACACTGCCCCTACTGCAATGATGCGTGCCGCTGTTCCTGATGACGGCGTGGCGCTGGGACGCTTGCAAGGCGCTTGGGGTGTCAAGGGCTGGAGCAAGTTGTTGCCCTACAGCGCTGATGCCGACGTGTTGCTGGGCGCTAAAACCTGGTACTTGCAAGCCCCGACTGGGCGCTACGCAAAGGGCTTTGAGGCTTTTGAAGGCTGTGTGCGCATTGCGGTAGACCAATGCAAGCCGCACTCGGATGCATTGGTGGTGCACTTTGAGGGTATAGACGACAGAGACCAAGTGCATGCACTAAGGGGTGCTGAGGTTTGGGTGAGTCGCGCTGAGTTTCCCAAGGTGGCCTCAGACGACGAGTTTTACTGGGTTGACCTCATTGGTTGCGAGGTGGTGAACCGCCAGGGTGAGGTGTTGGGGCGTGTACAAGAGATGTTGTCTACAGGCCCGCAAGCCGTGCTGTGCATCACACAAACGCCTACCGATGACCCCAAGCTGCAGCGGCTTATCCCGTTTGTGGCGCAGTACATAGACGCGGTGAGCTTGTCAGATCAGCGCATCACAGTGGACTGGCTGGCCGACTACGATTAGGTTGTAGCCAACTCAGCAGCACATAAAACCATGCGCTTAGACATCATTACCCTGTTTCCTGAGCTGTTTGCGCCCACTACGGCGCACGGCATCAACAGGCGCGCGTTTGAATCGGGGCAGGTGGATGTGCGCTTGTGGCAGCTGCGCGATTTTGCCAGCGGCAACTACCGACGCGTAGACGACAGGCCATTTGGCGGTGGCCCTGGCATGGTCATGCTGGCTGAGCCTTTGTTTGCCGCATTGCAAGCCATTCGCGCGGACAGAGGCCTGGCCGCTTTAGACCCGCAAGCGGGTGACAGTCCAGTCCAAGATTTACCGGTGGTGTTGTTTTCTCCTCAGGGCCAACGGATCAGGCATGACTTGGTGGCCAGTTGGGCGCAGCCCGCAGCCGATGCGGTGTGGGTGTGCGGCCGCTATGAGGGCGTAGACCAGCGCTTTGTTGACCGCTACGTCACTCACCAATTGAGTTTGGGTGACTTTGTGTTGTCTGGCGGTGAGTTGGCCGCCATCCCCTTGCTGGATGCCATTGCCAGGCTGCAGCCCGGGGTGTTGTCCGATGAGCAAAGCCACTTGCAAGACAGCTTCAACCCCAGCATTGATGGCTTGCTGGATTGCGACCACTACACGCGTCCAGAAGAGTGGCAAGGGCTTAGACCGCCCGAGGTATTGCTGCAAGGCAACCACCAAGCCATTGCCCAATACAGGCGCGAGGCAAGCCTGCAAGCCACGGCTAGCAAACGTCCTGATGTGTTGGCCGTAGTCGATGCGGCAGGTCTGCTCAGCAAGGCTGACAAGCGCTTTGTAAACGGGCTATAATGGCGGGCTAACCGATCCTCTATGTGGCCGCTTTGATGAGCGACTGACTTGATAGGCAAGCTTCAGCGTCACAAGGCCTTGTGTAGCGCACATATGATCGACTAAGAGGACCTTATGAACTTGATCCAAGAATTAGAGCAAGAAGAAATTGCTCGTTTGAACAAAACAATTCCAGCTTTCGCGCCTGGCGATACCGTGATTGTGAGCGTGAACGTCGTTGAAGGTACACGCAAGCGTGTGCAGGCTTACGAAGGTGTGGTGATTGCCCGCCGCAACCGTGGCCTCAACAGCAACTTCATCGTTCGCAAAATTTCTAACGGCGAAGGCGTTGAGCGTACGTTCCCGCTGTACAGCCCACGTATTGCCGCTATTGAAGTGAAGCGCCGTGGTGATGTGCGTCGTGCCAAGTTGTACTACCTGCGTGATCGCAGCGGCAAGTCAGCGCGTATTAAAGAAAAGCTTGTGTCAAAAAACAAGGCCTGATTGCAATGCGCATGGGGCGTTTGACAACTGGCTAAGTTGTTGCAGTCGTCCCACCCAAACAACCGCTTTTGGCGTTACGCCTCAAGCGGTTTTTTGTTGCCTGCTTGTTGGGGTTGTCTGGATGTGCAAGACCTGTTGCTTATATGACTGGTGCATGTTGCATTGCTGGTTAAGCTTGTGCAACGCCTTAAAACCATGAGCCAACAACCGCCATCAACTTTTAACCCCCGCTTGGTACCAGCCCAGCCCGCGCCGGCCCACGAGCTGGCGGTAGATGCTGCATTCTTAACGGCGGCATCCATTCGCAGCCGTTTTAGCGCACAGGTGGATTGGATGCCTGATGTGGTGCAAGAGCCCAGCTGGGGGCCGGTAGAGCGCTTGCGAAAAGCCGCAGTGCTGGTGGCTTTGGTGCAGCGAGATGAGTTGCATGTGGTGTTGACCCACCGTTCAGCGCATTTGCCAACCCACGCGGGTCAAGTGGCATTTGCTGGCGGAAAAATTGACGCCACAGACGCCAGCGCTGAGGCTGCTGCGCTTCGTGAGGCCCATGAAGAAATTGGTGTTCCGCCAGCTGGTGTGTCCGTCTTGGGGCGACTAAGCGACTACACCACGGGTACTGGCTTTCATATCACGCCAGTGGTGGCGTTGCTGCCAGCTGAAACGCGTTATGTGCCGGAGGCGGGTGAGGTCGACCAGGTGTTTGAGGTGCCGCTGTCTTTTTTGGCCAACCCAGCCAATCACCGTCGCCACGCAGCCACGCGTGACGGCATCAAGCGTCAGTGGTGGTCTATGCCTTACACCGATGCTGCTGGGCAACAGCACTTTATATGGGGCGCCACAGCGGGTATGTTGCGTAACCTGTACCAATTTTTGCGCGCTCCTATGAGCTGAGTTTGAGTTGTAAAACACGTCAGCCGCTATGATTGCAACATGCTATTTGTTGCCCTACTTGCCGCTTTCTTTATTGAACAACTGGTGCCTTTGACCGAGGACAATGCGGTACACCTTGCTGCCAAGCGTTGGGCCTTTTTTGCGCGTGGCAAAGTCTTTGCCACACAAACCTGGCATGTGTGGTTGTGGTGGTCGGCTGCTGTGTTGTTGCCGGTAGCGCTAAGCGTGCTGGTATATCAGCTTTTGTTGGCGCTATGGCTGCCATTGGCTTGGCTGTGGCTGGTGGGTGTGTTGTACCTCACCATGGGCTTTCGTCAGTTTAGCCACCACTTTTCCCGTATCCGCGACGCCTTGCAGGAAGGCCGTGAAGACGAAGCGCGCGCGGCTTTGGCGCAGTGGCGTCAGGTAGACGACGCACAGGCACAGCGCCCAGACTGGGTTGCACGCGTGCTGTCATTGGCGCTGTTGGCCGCGCAACGCCACGTACTGGGCGTGTTGGTGGCTTTTGTGGTGCTGGGCGTATTGGGCTTGGGCCCTGCAGGCGCGGTGCTGTACCGCATGACCGAATACGTTGCACGCCTTTGGCGTGTGCCAGTGCTGGCACTTGAGTCTGATGCCGAACTCAGCGAAGACCAACTGGAGGTGGCAACGCAGTGCAGCCTGGTGGCAGGCATGGCATGGCACTACCTGGACTGGCTGCCAGTACGCGCCAGTGCATTGGGTTTTGCTGCAGCGGGTAACTTTGAGGGTGTGGTGGGCGCTTGGCGCGACGCCTATGACAACGCCGACACCAGTAACGACAGCTTGTTGCTGGCCGCTGGTGCAGGTGCGTTGAACGTGACGCTGCAAAATGGCCCACTTCAGCAGCGTCACGATGACGATCAAGACAGTGCGCAGGCTACAAGTGCTGATTTGTCTGTGATGAGTGCAGCCATGCTGGATGACGCGTTCAGCGCCGAGGCTGGCCTGCAAGAAGGTCCGGTCGCATGCGCCAAACCGTGGCATGTGGCCGCTTTAGCGGGCCTGGTGTGGCGTGTTGTTGTGTTGGCCATGGGCGTGTTGGCCGGTTTAACGCTTGTGGCCTGGATCAACTAGACCCAGTAATGCTGTGCACTTCAGCGGTAGCTTAGCAAGTTGTCCAGCAAGTCAAACAGTTCTTGGTAAATGCGGTAGCGGTTCTCACAAATATCGCCACTGTCTACCGCTTGCTGCACGGGGCAACCAGGCTCATGCATGTGCGTGCAGTTGTGAAATTTGCAGCCGCCCATGTGCTTGGCCAAGTCCGGCATCCACTTGGCCAGCTCGGCGGCCTTGATGTGGTGCAAGCCAAACTCCTGAAACCCAGGTGAGTCAATCAAGGCGCCACTGTGGGCCTCGTCTAGCCAGTACCAGGTGGTGCTGGTGGTGGTGTGTTTGCCACTGTTGAGTGCGCGCGAAATCTCCTGCGTCAGCACGGCTGCTTGCGGCACCAGCGTATTGATCAGTGTGCTTTTACCCGCGCCACTTGGCCCCAACACCAGGCTTACTTTGTTGCGCAACTGCGCCTGCAACTCGTCTACGCCAAAGCCCTGTTCACGGTTTAGCGACAGTGCCAGCATCTGCACGCCCATGTCGCGATAGGGCTGCAAGCGCTGCCACGACTTGGCAAACAAGTCGCGCAAGTCGTACTTGTTCAGCACGATCAGGGCGTCTATGCCTTGGGCTTGTGCGGCAATCAGTGCGCGGCTAAGCTGCATGTCTGAGTATTCAGGCTCTGCGCCTAAAAACACCACAATTTGGTCTATGTTGGCGGCAAACGACTTGGTGCGCATGTCGTCCTGTCTGAAAAACAGGTTGCGCCGTGGCACTACGGCTTCTATGGTGCCTTGGTCTGTAGACAGCGACCAGCGCACGCGGTCACCTACAACGGCTTGGTTTTTTTGCCGCGTGGATGGCACAAACGCACTTCGCCGTCGTCGCACAGTACGCTGACGTGCCTGCCAAATGTGGCAGTGACCAAACCTTGCTCAAATTGTTGACTGGCGGCTGCTGCACGCTGGCTTTTACTGGCGGTGTGTTTGGCCATGGTTAGGCGTTGCCCTTTGCGAACAAGGCGTCAGTACGTGCTGCTGCATCAAAGTCAAGCTGCGTGATACCACTGGGCTCATGCGTAGACCACTGCACCACGCACGCACCAAACGTGATGTGCAAGCTGGGGTGGTGATCGAGCTGGTGTGCCACAAACGCCACCGCATTAGCAAAAGCCATGGTTTCAAGGTGCGAGGCAAATGTAAATCGCTTGCACAAGCGGTCGTCTTCTATGCGCCAGCCTAGGGCTACTTCACCGTTTAGCTTGGTCAGGTGCGCCACTACGGCGCTGGCTGTCAGTAGGTTGGGGCGGCTCATGCTGTGGCTTGCTGTTGAATGTGGGCCAATCGTTCAATGGCTGGTGGATGCGACGCGTAAAAGCGCGCGTAAAGCGGGTCGGGCGTGAGCGTGTTGGCATTGTCTGTGTACAGCTTTGTCAGTGCACTGGCCAAGGCGTTTGCGCTGGCGTGCGTGGTGGCGTAGCGGTCAGCCTCAAACTCGTTGGCGCGCGAGCCGTGCGCCATGATGGGGCTTACAAAAAAGCCCACTACCGGCGCGGCGAACATAAACAGCAACAAGGCCAGGGCATGGTTGGCCCCCTCAAGATTGGGCAACACACCCAGGCCAGTAAAAAACCAGACCTGCGTGCCCAGCCAGGACAACACTGCCAGCGCCACAGCACTCATGGCAAATACCATGAGCAAGCGTTGGCGAATGTGCTTGTGGTGAAAGTGGCCCAACTCGTGCGCCAGTACCGCTTTGACTTCTTCTACGCTGAGCTTGTCCAGAAGCGTGTCAAAAAAGACCACGCGCTTGGATTTGCCCAAGCCCGTGAAGTAGGCGTTGGCGTGTGCGCTGCGCTTGCTGCCGTCCATGACAAACAAACCCTCTGTTTCAAAGCCGCAGCGTTCAATGAGTTTGGTGGCTTCAGCCTTTACATCTTCACGCGTGAGGGGCTCAAACTTGTTAAATCGTGGCGCAATCCATTTGGGGTAAACCACCATGATGAAGGTGTTAAAGCCAACCCACAACAACCACACCCAAAGCCACCACATGGCACCAGTGGCTTGCATCAAGGCCAGGGCTGCCCAGGCCAGTGGCAGCATCAGGGCCAGGCCCATAACGGCACCTTTAACCAGGTCGCCAAGCCATAGCCTCAGGGTTGAGTTGTTAAAGCCAAAACGGGCCTCAAGTTTGAATGTCACCCACCAGCTCAGTGGTAAGTCGATAAGGCCGCCAATGAGCATTACGCTGACCAGCAATACCAGTTGCTGCGCCATGCCAGCGCCCATGGCTTGTAGCAGCCACGCGTTGAGCCAGCTCAAGCCACCCAGTAGCGTCCAGGCCAGCAACACGGCTGCGCTAAAAACGATTTGCCAATTGCCCAGGCGCAATTTGGCCAAGGTGTAGGCGGCGGCCTTTTGGTGGTCTGCCAGGCTGACAGTGGCTTCAAATGCGCTGGGCACTGCGGTGCTGTGCGTGTGCACATGGTGTGCTTGGCGTGCGTTTAGCCACAGCTGTATGGCCGTGCGCAGCAACAAGACGCCGGCAAAGCCCATGGACAATAAAAAAGAGTAGTTGGTCAAAGCAGCAAGCGCTCCGCAGATGGCGCCGCCTTTTGCAGGGCTAGGCGCGTTGATTTACACAGACGTCATTGTGGCAGTTTTGCTTGAGTGACAATAAAGGCATGAGCACATTGCCCCCATCTACTGCCGCCGCTGCCGCAACGCACAGCAACACACTTGTCAAAAGCGACCAAAACCTGGTCTGGCTGGATTGTGAAATGAGCGGGCTTGACCCTGAAAAAGAGCGGCTACTGGAAATTGCCGTGGTGATCACCAACGCTGATTTGTCGGTGCGTGTGGAAAGCCCCGTTTTTGTGATTCACCAGGACGATGCTTTGCTAGACGCCATGGACGCCTGGAACAAAGGCACGCACGGCAAAAGTGGCCTGATAGACAAGGTCAAAGCCAGTACCGTCACCGAAGACGCCGCCGCCGAGGCTTTGCTGGCTTTCATGAAGAAATACGTGCCCAAGCAGGCAAGCCCCATGTGCGGCAACACCATCAGCCAGGACAGGCGGTTTTTAGTGAAGTACATGCCCAAGTTTGAGGCCTACTTTCACTACCGTTGCTTGGACGTGAGCACACTCAAAGAGCTGTCACGCCGCTGGCGTCCAGAGGTCTACAAGAGCTTTAAGAAGCAGCAAGCCCACACTGCCTTGGCAGATGTGCACGAGTCTATTGACGAGCTGGTGCACTACCGCACGCATTTTTTGCGCATGCAGGCTGAGCCCACTGCTGCCATTGATCCCACTGAGTCACATTAAATAGCTTGTGGCTGTTGGGCTTTTGAAAGGCTCACCATATTTCGCTTGTGGTAATTGACAAGCTTGTGCAATAATAGGGTTTTCCCGCAGAGTGGGCGTGCACAAGTTGTACCCAGTAGTAGCTAGTGGCGGGAATTGCTCATCAGCCTCACGCCTTGGCCGGCTGATGTTTGCAGGCAAACCGCACACCAGCGTTTTGCTACTCAATGCAGACATCTATTTGTTGTTCGGCCGCTTGTTCAGTACGCCTGCTAACCATGCAGCTGTGTCGACCTTTTTGGTTTGGGTGTTGGTGTTTTACCAACTAGGACCATTTTGGTTGCACACTTAGGCCGTGAGAGCCTCGCGTTTGTGTGTGACGACTATCGTTCGTTATGCGCATCTATACAACGCGCAGGAAGTCAGCTATGGATAAATTTTCTAACCGTCCACCCCGTTCGGGCGGCAAGCCGCGCTTTTCACGCGCCCCCCGCGATTTCACACCCAAAGCGCCCAAGCGTGACTTGGTTGATATCGCCAACGCCCAGGCATTTACAGACCTGGGTCTGGCCACAGAGTTGGTGCAAGCCGTTGCAGACTTGGGCTACACAGTGCCAACAGCCGTGCAGTTGGCCGCTATTCCGCGCTCACTCAACCGCGAAGCCGGTGAGTTCACCGACTTGCTGGTGTCTAGCCAAACGGGTAGCGGTAAAACAGCAGCGTTTTTGTTGCCTGTGTTGCACACCATTTTGGGTCAGCAACAAGCCGAGCGTGCTATCGAAACAGCTCGCATAGAGTCTGAAAAAGAAGCCAAGGCCGCCGCTTTAGCTGCTGGCGGCGAAGCCAGTGCGGAGTTGCTTGTCAACGGTACTGGTGGCGTTGACGGTGCGTTTGGCAATGATGCCGAAAGAATGAAGGCCGTCAAAGAAAGCAAAAAACCACGCAGCTTTGACCCAGCCACGCCTGGCGCACTGATTTTGTGCCCAACTCGCGAGTTGGCCCAGCAGGTTGCAACAGACGCGATTGACCTCGTGGCACATTGCCGCGGTTTGCGCGTTGCCAGTGTTGTAGGCGGCACGTCTTACATTCACCAGTTGGCCGGCTTGCGCAATGCCAATATTGTGGTGGCCACACCCGGTCGCTTGCTGGACTTGCAGCGCTCAGGCCAAATTCGCTTGGACAAGGTGCAGTACCTGGTGGTTGATGAAGCCGACCGCATGTTGGACCTGGGTTTTGCCGAAGACTTGGCTGAAGTGCATGACCTCACGTCCAAGCGTGACCAAACCATGATGTTCAGCGCTACGTTTGCACCGCGTGTGCAGCAGTTGGCCATGCGTGTGATGCGCAAAACGGAGCGCATTGAGTTGGCCTCGCCAGAGCAAAGCCATGACAACATCGAGCAGCGTTTGTACTGGGCCGACCACTCACACCACAAGCGCCAGTTGTTGGACCATTTTTTGCGCGACACCTCCATCAAGCAGGCGATTGTGTTTGCCAGCACACAGGTTGAGTGCGATTCATTGGCTGAAGACTTGCAACAAGACAGCTTCTCAGCAGTGGCCTTGCACGGCGCTTTGAGCCAGTCTGTACGCAACCGCCGCTTGCAGGCTTTGCGCAGTGGTCAGGTGCAAATTTTGGTCGCGACAGACGTTGCGGCACGCGGTATTGACGTGCCCACTATCACCCACGTGTTTAACTTTGGCTTGCCCATGAAAGCCGAAGACTACACCCACCGCATTGGTCGTACCGGCCGTGCAGGCCGCGAAGGCTTGGCCGTTACCTTGGCCGAGTTCCGCGACCAGCGTCGCATCTACGCGATTGAGTCATTCACACGCCAGCGCTTTAAAGAGCATACCGTTGAGGGTATGGAGCCTAGCCGTCGCCCCAGTTTTGGCAGCGGCGAGCGTCGCGCCCACGGCGGTGGTGGCGGTGGCGGCAATTTTGGTGGCCGTGGTCGCTCACGCGACGGCGGCATGCCGGGCTTTGGTGCCAACCGTGGTGGTTTTGGCGGTGGCCGAGACGACCGTCGTGGCGATGACCGCCGCGCAGGTGGTGGCAACTTTGGTGGCCCACGTGGTCCACGCGGCAGCAGTGATGGCTTTAGGCCCGCAGGTGGTGAGTTCCGCGGCGCACCTCGTGGTGACTTTGCACCGCGTGGCGATTTCGCCCCGCGTGGTGAGCGCCCTGATACCCGTGGTGACAATCGCTTTGATCCCCGTTTTGATGCGCGTGCAGAGTCGCGTTCTGACGCACGCCCAGACGCTCGCTTTGAGCCGCGTGGTGAGCACCGTGGTGCGCCGCGTCATGCCGAAGCTCGCCGTGGCGACAGCCGCGGTGGCGAAGGCCGCTTCGAGCGCAGCCCACGCCCTGAAGGCCGTGGACACGCCAGTCACGGGGGAGAGCGCCGTCCTACTGCGCCAGCCCGTGCACGCCGTTAACTGGCGTTAAGCACCAAGCCTTGCCAACAACCCACAACTGTCACAGGTTGTGGGTTTTTTGATGGGCAACATAAAGATTAAGCGCCATACATTCGTTGTATTCTTACGCCATGCAACTGATGTTCAATTCTTTCTGGCGTGCCTTGTCGTATTGCCTTTTTCCTCGGGTGATAGGCTTGTCGTTTGTGCCGCTGGCCCTGATGGTGGTGACAGCGTTTGGCCTGGGTTATGTCTACTGGGAAAGTTCAGTAGCCGGCGTTGCCGCGTGGTTGCAATCCACTGAGCTCACCCAAAGCGCCCTCAATTGGCTGGACAGCGTGGGTTGGGCCAGCTTGCGCTCTGTTATTGCGCCTATGGCGGTGCTGTTTATGGCGACACCCATTATTGTGGTGTTGTCGTTGTTGCTGGTGGCGTTGTTCATGACGCCAGCCATGGTGAGCTTGGTGGCCAAGCGCCGTTTTGTGCACTTGCAGCGTTTTCACGGAGGCTCACTTATCGCCAGCGTGTTGTGGTCTTTGGGCTCTACCTTGTTGGCAGTCCTGGCCTTGCTGGTATCCATTCCCTTGTGGTTTATTCCACCACTTGTTTTGGTGGTGCCGCCGCTCATTTGGGGCTGGTTAACTTACCGTGTGTTTACCTTTGATGCACTGGCCGAACACGCCACCAAAGCAGAGCGCGAGCTCATTTTTGAGCGCCACCGTCTGCCGCTGTTGGCCATAGGTGTCATCAGTGGTTACATGGGCGCCGCGCCCAGTTTGCTGTGGGCATCAGGCGCCATGTTTATTGCCTTGGCGCCATTGCTTGTGCCGTTGGCCATTTGGGTTTACACCCTGGTGTTTGCGTTATCGTCGCTGTGGTTTGCGCATTACGTGCTGTCTGCGCTGGAGGCCTTGCGTCGCGAAAGCGGGCAGGGTAGCGCCAGCCCGTATACCCAAGCGGATGGCGGGCCAGCACCGTTTGATGACGTGGTGGATGCGCAGGACGTCATGGAATTAAGTGGGCCGCGTGCCAACCAGTTAAACAGCTAACCCGTTAAGCCCATGAACGCGACCTCTACCAAACCCAACTTTGCCGCACTGATCATAGGAGACGAAATTCTGTCAGGCAAGCGCACCGACAAGCACTTGGCAAAAGTGATAGAGCTGTTGGGTGAGCGCGGCCTGAGCTTGGCCTATGCCAACTATGTGGGTGACGACCAGGCCCGCATTACCGCAGCCATTGCGGCCATGGCAGCCAGTGGCGACGTGGTGTTTTCGTTTGGCGGTATCGGTGCGACACCGGATGACCGCACCCGCCAATGTGCCGCGCAAGCGCTAGGCCGCGAGCTGGTGCTGCATCCACAGGCCAAAGAACTCATCACGCTGCGCATGGCGGAGACTGCAGCCGAAAAAGGCGAGGTGTTCGAGCCTGGGCATCCTGACAACATACACCGATTGAACATGGGCATGTTTCCTGAGGGCGCGAACATTATTCCCAATAGCTACAACCGCATTCCTGGTTTTAGCGTGCGCACCCAAGGTGAATTTGGTGCCATGTACTTTGCGCCCGGCTTCCCGGTCATGGCGTGGCCCATGGTGGCATGGGTGCTGGATACGCACTATCAGCAGTACTTTGCTGTAGGTGCCTGGCAAGAGCGTTCCCTGGTTATTTATGGTGCCATTGAGGCATCGCTCACGCCGTTGATGTTGCAGCTTGAGCGTGACCACGCTGGCATAAAGGTGTTTAGCTTGCCCAGTGTTGACCACCCCGAGCACGGCCGCCATGTCGAGTTGGGTGTCAAGGGCCAGCCGCATGCGGTGCAAGAGGCGTTTGCCGCCATGCAACACGCCTTGTCAGCCATGTCGGTTGAGATAGGCCCTGAATTGGTGCGTTGATTGGCAATTTTGCACTATCATGGTGCTTACGTTTGATTGAATGCAGTTTTGCACTTGTATGGTGCAAATCCTTATTGCTGGCTGGCGGTGTTGCCGATACGCTGAGTCGGCACCTGCCCTTGAAACCCAGGCCTTGTGGGGCTGGCCGGCAAGCATTGAATGTTTTGCGAATTCTGCACCACGGTGGCACAGAACCTGCTATTTCCAAAGCACAATACCTAGTTCGGGTGTGTACCCGTTTTTAAACCTTCAGGAGATTTTGATGGCCAAGACCGTTGCAGACGTGATGCAAATGGTGAGCGACAACGAAGTGAAATTTGTTGATTTCCGCTTTACAGATACCCGCGGTAAAGAGCAGCACGTAACAGTGCCCGTGTCTCACTTTGACGAAGACAAGTTTACGTCTGGCCACGCTTTTGACGGCTCGTCCGTAGCTGGTTGGAAGGGTATTGAAGCCTCTGACATGTTGCTCATTCCTGACGCAGCCACTGCCAACATCGACCCCTTCTTTGAAGAGACCACGCTGTTCATGAGCTGCGACGTGATCGAGCCTAGCGATGGCAAAGCTTACGACCGTGACCCGCGCTCTATTGCCAAGCGTGCTGAGGCCTACCTCAAAGCATCAGGCCTGGGCGATACCGCCTACTTTGGACCAGAGCCTGAGTTCTTCATTTTTGACGGCGTGCGTTGGAACAACGACATGGGTGGCTGCGGCTACCAGATTGACGAATACGAAGCCTCATGGAACACAGGCAAGCAGCTGGAAGGCGGTAACCGCGGTCACCGCCCCACGGTCAAGGGCGGTTACTTCCCAGTGCCACCTGTTGACAGCATGCATGACTTGCGCGCTGAAATGTCGTTGATCCTGGAGTCATTGGGCATCCCGGTTGAGGTGTTCCACCACGAAGTGGCAGGCGCGGGCCAAGCCGAAATCGGTACCAAGTTTTCCACATTGGTAGAGCGTGCCGACTGGACGCAAAGCATGAAGTACGTGATTTGGAACGTTGCCAATGCGTACGGCAAAACCGCTACGTTTATGCCCAAGCCAGTCGTTGGCGACAACGGCTCTGGCATGCATGTGCACCAATCTGTGTGGAAAGACGGCAAGAACCTGTTTGCTGGTGACGGCTACGCTGGTTTGTCAGACTTTGCGCTGTACTACATAGGCGGCATCATCAAGCACGCCCGTGCGCTCAACGCTATCACCAACCCCGGCACCAACAGCTACAAGCGTTTGGTGCCTGGCTTTGAGGCGCCAGTGAAGCTGGCTTACTCAGCGAAGAACCGCTCCGCGTCTATCCGTATTCCTTACGTGGCCAACCCCAAGGGTCGCCGTGTTGAGGCGCGCTTCCCAGATCCATTGATGAACCCCTACTTGGGCTTCTCGGCATTGTTGATGGCGGGTCTGGACGGCGTGGAAAACAAGATCCACCCGGGCGAGGCCGCCACAAAAGACTTGTACCATTTGCCACCCGAAGAGGACAAGTTGGTACCCACCGTGTGTCACAGCCTGGATCAGGCCTTGGAGCACCTGGACAAAGACCGCGCGTTCCTGACCAAAGGTGGCGTGTTCTCTGACAGCATGTTGGACGCCTACATTGAGCTCAAGATGGGCGAGGTTACGCGCTTCCGTACTGCAACTCACCCCGTTGAGTTCGACATGTACTACAGCCTGTAACCATGGTGCAGCGCACTTGGGTGTTTGACCCAGCGGCGCCTGCATAAAAAAGGGCGGCTTAGGCTGCCCTTTTTTGTACCCATTGCAAGTCTTATTTGTATGCCATCAAAGCACAAGCCGCTCACCAACACGCCTCAAGCGTCGCGCTACGCTGGTCTGGATATGCTGGCCACGTCTGTTGCTGTGGTGCGTCAAGACGGCATGATCCTGGAGGTCAACGCCGCGTTTGAAGACCTGCTGGGGGTATCCAATAAAGTGTTGTTGGGTAGCCAAATTGCCAATTACTTTGTAGACGCAAACGCCATCAGCGAGGCGCTTAAAGGCGCCAATGGTGATGACTGCGCAGCCATGCGCTTTGAGGCGCATGTGTTGCTGGGTGGTGCTACCAGCACGCAAGGTTTGACCGTGCCTGTGCATGTGTGCTCTCGCCAACAGGCGTGGCAGGCGAGGCCGTGCTAGAGCTGTTGCCCCTGGAGCAGCAGCTTCGCCTGGAGCGCGAAGAGCGCTTGGTTGACCAAGCCTTGGCCAATAAAGAGCTGATACGCGGCTTGGCCCACGAGATAAAAAACCCGTTAGGTGGCATACGCGGCGCAGCGCAGTTGCTGCAAATGGACTTGGAGCGCAAAGACTTGCGCGAGTACACCCAAGTCATTATTCACGAGGCCGACAGGCTGCAAATACTGGTGGATCGCCTGTTGGCCCCACACCGCAGCCGCCATGTAGAGGGTGACGTGAACATTCACGAAGTTTGCGAGCGTGTGCGCGCCGTGGTGTTGGCCGAATACCCGCAGGGTCTGCAAGTGGTGCGTGACTACGACACGTCGCTGCCCGAGTTCAGGGGTGACCGCGAGCAGTTGATACAAGCGGTGCTCAACATCGCGCAAAACGCAGCTCAGGCCCTGAGTCAGCGGCGTGATGCGGGCGATGCGCGCATTACGTTTAAAACACGTATTGCCCGCCAGGTCACGTTGGCCAAGGTACGTTACAAATTGGCGCTGGAATTGCATGTCATTGACAACGGCCCCGGCGTTGCACAGGCCATCAAGGACCGCTTGTTTTATCCCCTTGTGTCTGGGCGTGACGGCGGCACAGGGCTGGGGCTAACGCTGGCGCAAACCTTTGTGCAGCAGCACAACGGCTTGATTGAATGCGACAGCTCCGCCATAGGCACAGACTTTAAGTTGTCTATACCGTTGCAATAACTTTGAACTAACCAGACGAGTACCCCACATGAAACCCATCTGGCTTGTTGACGATGACCAATCGATTCGCTTTGTTTTAGAGCGTGCATTGCAGCGTGACGGTTTGCTAACGCGCAGCTTTACCAACGCCAACGACGTGTTGGCCGCATTGAGCCATGTCACAGGTATGGATGCGCCCAGTGTGCTCATCAGTGACATACGCATGCCAGGCGGCGACGGTCTGGACTTGTTGGCCAAAGTTAAAGCGCGTCAACCCGATTTGCCCATCATCATCATGACGGCCTACTCAGACCTGGACAGCGCCGTGTCCGCGTTTCAAGGTGGTGCCTTTGAGTATCTGGCCAAGCCCTTTGATGTCACCAAAGCTGTAGAGTTGGCCAGGCGCGCCTTGCAAGAATCAGAAAAAGATACGGTCGCAGCGCAGCCACAAGCGCCCAGCACCGAAATGCTTGGCCAGGCGCCGGCCATGCAAGAGCTGTTTCGCGCCATTGGCCGCTTAAGCCAAAGCAATGTGACGGTACTCATTACAGGTGAGTCTGGCAGCGGCAAAGAGCTGGTAGCCAAAGCCCTGCACAAGCATTCACCTATGTCGCAAGGGCCTTTTGTGGCCATTAACACGGCGGCTATCCCCAAAGACTTGCTGGAGTCTGAGTTGTTTGGTCATGAGCGCGGCGCATTTACAGGTGCGCAAGCCATGCGCCGCGGGCGCTTTGAGCAAGCCGAGGGCGGCACCTTGTTTTTAGACGAGATTGGCGACATGCCATTTGATCTGCAAACCCGCTTGTTGCGCGTGCTGAGCGATGGCCACTTTTACCGCGTAGGTGGGCACACGGCCATCAAAACGCAAGTGCGCGTGGTTGCCGCCACTCACCAAGACCTTGAGCAGCGCGTGGCTGCTGGCGGGTTTAGAGAAGACTTGTACCACCGCTTGAACGTCATTCGCTTGCGCCTGCCAGCGCTGCGCGAGCGTTTGGATGATGTACCGGTGTTGGTACAGCACTTTATGCTGCATAGTGCCAAGCAGCTGGGTGTTGAGGCCAAGCGCATATCCGCCGCTGCCATGGCTGTGCTGTCCAGGTTTACTTTTCCGGGCAACGTGCGCCAGTTGGAGAACTTGTGTCATTGGCTCACCGTCATGGCACCAGCCCAAGTGGTGGATGTAAAAGATTTGCCGCCAGAGGTCTTGGCCGCTCAGGCGTTGCCCGCGGCCACTTCGGTTTCTGCGCAGACCTTGCCTACGGCTACAGATGAGTTGGCGGTTGCGCCTGCAGCGCAAGCCCCTGAGCGCACACAATCGGTGGGCTTGCATTGGCCTGACCAAGTACGCCAGGAGGCCTTGAGTTTGCTGAGCAGTGGTCAGCATAATGTGTGGGAGCAACTGACCAATAAGCTAGAGGCCGCCTTGATAGAAGCAGCGTTGTTGCACACAGGCGGCAAACGCGTGGAAGCCGCCAACCGTTTGGGTATAGGCCGCAACACCATTACCCGAAAAATCCAGGAACTGGGATTGGATGCGGACTAACAGCCGCGTGCGTTATTTTTCAGCTTTTGTGTACAAGCCCATGACGCGCTCACTGTAAACGCCCAAGTCTTGCGTGCGTTGCTCGTTTGATGGGTGGGTAGACAGCCACGCTGCACCGCCGCCGCCGCCGGAGGCAGCGCCCATTTTTCGCCACAGGCTCAGTGCAGCACGAGGGTCGTAGCCGGCGCGCGCGGCCAGTTCAACACCAATGCGGTCGGCTTCTGTTTCGTGGGCGCGGCTGTTGGGCAACTTCAGGATAAGGTCTGCACCAACTTGCGCCAGGTTGGCCGTGCCTGCGCCCAAGCCCAGCAGCGCTGCGCCTACGTTGAGTGTGAAGTCGGTGGCTACGGACTGCGACAGCTGTTCGCGTGAGTGCTCACGCAGCGCATGCGCCATCTCATGGCCCAAAATGGCAGCCAGTTCATCGTCTGTGAGTTTGAGCTGCTCAATGATACCGGTGTACACCGCAATTTTGCCGCCGTGCATGCACCAGGCGTTTAGTTCTTTAGAGCTGATGACGTTGACCTCCCAGTTCCACTGGCCAGCGTCTGGGCGAAATATGGTGGTTTGAGGAATCAGCCGTTTGGTGATGGCTTGTACACGCCTGAGCTGGGTTTTGTTGGTGTTCAGCGTGCCTTTTTTGCGGGCATCTGTTATCACTTCTGCATAGGCCTGTTGCGCCATGGCATTCACTTCAGGCTCGGAAATCAGCATCAGTTGGCGTCTGTCTGCGCCTACCAAACCGCCGCCTGTGGTTGACGAGCAGGCGCTGACAGCAACGATGGCTGCAATCAGCGTGAACTTGACGTAGCGAACAAAAGGCGAACGTGGTTTGTGTGACAACATGAAGGGCGTCTCTAAAACGGCAACAGCGCCGTTGTTGCGGAAGCCTTTATTTTGTCACGCCCCAGGACAGGTGTGACCACGCCCGCTCATGCAGGTAGTAGGTGACCAAGCCTACGCTGGTCAGCAGCGTAGACAGCCCCAGGCCACTTTGGAAACTGCCCATGTACACGTAGTTGATAACAGTCATCACAACAAAGCCGATGAGCTGCCAAGTGAATGCCTTGGTCCAAGTGCGTTTCTTTTGTTCCATGGTGTTACTCCCTCGTTGATGTGTTCTTGGATTCACGAGGGCTATTTTTATGGTCTTGCCGGCGTGATTCAACGTGGAATATGTACTATTTACTCATATTTGTTGATAGTTATCACGTAATGGGATAATGCACTCATGCTGACCAAATCTGCCCGTTGCACCCTGTTTCGTGAGCGCTTGAGCGCGTCTATGCTCAAGCGCCAGTTCAACCGCACCACACTGGCTGAGCTGGCCGGGGTTGATCGCTCAACCATTTCAGCCTTGCTCAATGAGCACCACGTGCGTTTGCCCTCTGGTCACGTGGTGGCGGACTTGGCCAACACACTGGGCGTGAGCACAGACTGGCTGCTTGGTTTGACCAACTCCACGCAATCGCCGGGTGAAATTTTGAAAGAGTCGCTAGAGGTGGCTCACACCTCGCCAGGCAACGCAGACGACCACATTGAGCGTTGGCTGCGCGAGTCTGTGGGCGCCAAAATTCGCGGCGCACCCACGTCGTTGCCCGAATTTATGAAGACTGAAGCCGTGCTTGAGCTGGAGTTTGCGTCGTATGCGGGCAAAACGCCGCAGCAAGCACGCGCGCACCAAGACGAGCGTTTGCGTTTAAACCGCACCGTGGGCATGGACTACGAGTTGGTCATGCCCATGCAAACCCTGCAAGACTTGGCCAACCGTTCCGGCCTGTGGGCTGGGTTAAGCGCGGGCCAGGTGAAAGACCAACTGGTGCGCATGGCCGACTTGTGTGAAGAGCTGTACCCCAGCACCAGGCTGCACTTGTTTGATGCCGCCAAATACTACAGCGCCCCCATTGTGGTGTTTGGTCAGCGCCGTGCGGTGATTTATGTTGGCAGCTCCTACTTTGTGTTCAACACACGTGAGCACGTAGAGGCCTTAACGCGTCACTTTGACCAATTGGTGCGTGACGCCAGCGTGTTAAGCCACGAAGTGGCGCTGTGGTTGCGCCAGCTGGCGCGGGGCGTGCCAGTGTGACAGCCCGCGCGGTGTTTAGGCCGGTTTACAGCGCAGCGTCTAGCACCACGGGCGTATGGTCGCTTGGGCGCTCATTGTGGCGTGGCGTCTTGTCAATAAACGCCGCAGTGGCTGCAGCTTTTACTGTGTTTGTTACCAAAATGTGGTCAATCCGCATGCCCCTGTTGCGCTTGAACCCAAAGTCTCGATAGTCCCACCAGGTAAAGCTTTTTTCAGGCTGCTCAAACAAACGCAGTCCATCGTGCAAGCCCAAATCAATCAGCGCTTGCAGCTGCTCGCGTTCCTGCGCTGTGCAGTGAATGCTGCCTTCCAGGCTGGCTGGGTCCCATACATCAGCGGCGTCAAACGTGATGTTGTAGTCACCCATTATCACCAAGCGCTCATAAACGCCCATTTCCAGCTGCAGCCACTTGCGCAAGCCATCTAGCCAAGCCATTTTGTAGACAAATTTGTCACTGTCAGGCGCTTGCCCATTGGGGAAGTAGCCACCAATCACGCGCACCTTTTTGTCAGACTCGCTTCTGAACGTGCCCGCTATCAGGCGCGACTGCTCATCAGCGAAGTGCGGATTGTTGTGCACCACGTTGCTGGGTATCTGTCTGCTGATCAACGCCACGCCGTTGTAGGTTTTTTGCCCCAACCAACTGGCTTGCCAGCCAGCTTCGTTCAAGGCCTCTACCGGAAATTTGTCTTGCGCCAGCTTTAACTCTTGCAGCGCCAGAACGTCCACGGGGTTGGCCTCTAGCCAGTCAATCACTTGGGGTAGGCGAATGTTGAGAGAGTTGACGTTCCAGGTGGCGAATTTCATGGGGTGGCCTGTCTTTCTAATGTCACAAAACTAAAGCTCAAGCCAGCGTTACTACCCTCGGCAATGGTGTGCGTCTCACGCGAAGTTTCAGTCCAGGTTGCGTCAAAACTGGGCGCATAGGCGTCGCCCGCCACATCTTTGTGCAAGTAGGTCACCACAGCACGGATGGCCAGCGGCATGGCTTGTGCGTATATTTGCGCACCACCTATGACCCACACTTCAGCAGTTGCGGGCGTTTGCGCGGCGCACGCGTGCACGGCAGCTTCAACGCTGGCGCACACCAGCGCACCTTCAATGGCCAAGTCGGTTTGACGGCTGACCACCACGTTCAGGCGACCTGGCAAGGGACGAAACTTGGGCGGCAATGAGTCCCAGGTTTTGCGGCCCATGATGACGGGGTAACCCGTGGTGTGAGCCTTGAAGTGCGCCAAGTCTTGCGGCAAATGCCAGGGCAGCTGGTTGTTGGCGCCTATGACGCCGTTGTTGGCTTGGGCAAAAATAAGGTTGATGCGCATGTCATTTAGGTGTTGCTGGTGCTATTCGCGTTGCTGGGGCCACTGCTGTGACGGCTGGGCAGCAGTACGGCTGCGATGGCGGCCATGCCAAACATCAGGGCGGCGTAGTCTTGCCAGTGCGGCCACTCGCCCACAATTATTGTGGCGCTGAGTGTGCCCACTACAGGCACAGCCATAACGCTCATGGCGCTGATGGCAGGCGGTAAATTACGCGCCATGCCAAACCAGATAATTTGTGCATAGCCGTAGTTAAAAACAAAACCATAAACCAGGCTGGCCCACATGGGTGCAGAAAACTGGCTGGGCGAGGGTACAGGTTCTATGGCGATGGCCAGTGCCCAAATGCAGACGCTGGCCAGCAGCAGCATCCAAACGGTCAGTACCTCTGGCGCCAATGTGAAGGTGGCACGGCGTACCAGCAAGGTGCCCAAAGCCCAGCACAGTGCGGCAGCTTCCATCCACAGCACGCCCGACGGACTTCCTGATATTTGCTGCAATTCGTGCCACAACAGCAAGCCAATGGTGAGGGCTACACACAGCACCGCAACAGACACACGCTTGTTCAGTGGTTGGCCAAACAGGCAGGCGCCCAACAGGACTGTGTAAATGGGCATGGCAAAGCCCAAAATGGCAGCACGCCCAGAGGCCAGCTCTTGCACACCCATGATGGATAACGTATGCCAGCCCAGAATATTGGGCAGACCCAGCCACACAATGGTGCGCCACTGCTGCGCGTCTTGCGGCCACATGCGAAAGCCCTTGGCTTTGAAGTACACAAAAAGCCATGTCGCGCCCAGCGTCATGGTGATGGCTCGAAAGTACAGCGGTGTGATCTCTTGCAGCGAGAGCTTCATCATGGGCCAGTTCACACCCCACATCAGTGTGAGGGCCAGCAGCGCCCATGTTTGTTTGTGTGTGAGCATGCTGGGCGCTTATACCGCTACGGGTGCTTTGATGGCGTCGTGGTGCTGGTAGTCAAGGACTGCAAAGTCTTCAAATTCGTAGTCAAAAATGCTGTTGGGGCAACGCTTGATATGCAGTTTGGGGTAGGCGTAGGCCTTGTCGGCACGGCTTAGCTGTAGCTGCACTTGTGCGTGGTGGTTGCTGTAAATGTGGCAGTCGCCACCGGTCCAAATAAAGTCGCCCACGTCCAGGTCACATTGCTGGGCCACCATGTGGGTGAGCAAGGCGTAGCTGGCAATGTTGAAGGGCACACCCAAAAAGATATCAGCGCTGCGCTGGTATAGCTGGCAACTGAGTTTGGCTTTTTGGCCGTCTACCGCAGGTGCCACATAAAACTGAAAAAACGCATGGCAAGGCATTAACGCCATTTTGGACAGTTCAGACACGTTCCACGCGCTCACAATCATCCGGCGTGAGTCGGGGTTGTTTTTTATGCTGTCTACCACCTCGGCAATTTGGTCAATGTGTCCGCCATCAGGCGTGGGCCAGGAGCGCCACTGCGCGCCATACACAGGCCCCAGGTCACCGTTGGGCGCTGCCCATTCGTTCCAAATGGTCACACCACGCTCTTGCAGCCACTTGGCATTGGCGTCGCCACGAAGAAACCACAACAGCTCGTAAATAATGGACTTGAGGTGTACTTTTTTGGTGGTGACCAGCGGAAAGCCCTCGTTCAAGTCAAAACGCATTTGATGACCAAACACACTGCGCGTGCCGGTGCCCGTGCGGTCAGTCTTCTCAACGCCATGCGTAAACACATGGCGCATGAAATCTTCGTATTGGGTTTTGATAACGGCTTGGCTCATGGTGGGCTTTGTATGTATGTCGACAACCCTGAAGGATACCAACATCGCAACAAGCACCACGCCCAGCAATGAGGGTCAGATCCCAATTAATCTGGCCAGTCGTCGTGCAATGCCGTCATTAATTGGGATCTGACCCTAATTGTTTAGTTGTTGGAGTATGGCGCCGGGGTTTAGTAGCCCGTGGGGGTCTAGGCTTTGTTTGATGGCTTGCATCATGGCTAGAGCGGTGGGGTCTTTGTAGTGGGGCAGGGTGTGGGCTTTCAGTTTGCCTATGCCGTGCTCGGCAGAAATAGAGCCACCAAACTGTTTGACCGCGTCAAATACCAGTTTGTTGACTGTGGGCTCAAACTGCTGCAGGAACGCTTGACCGTCTGCACCAACAGGGGCTTGTACGTTGTAGTGCAGGTTGCCGTCGCCCAAGTGGCCAAAATTCACCAGTCGCACGCCGGGGATGTGTTGTTGCAACAGGTCTAGGGTGTGCGCTACAAACACGGCGATGTTGGAGATGGGCACCGAGATATCGTGTTTGATATTGAGGCCTTCGGCACTTTGTGCCAACGGAATATGCTCACGGATGAACCACAGTTGTTGTGCCTGCGTAATGCTTTGCGCCACCACGGCGTCACTGGCCAGACCTCGCTCAAGGGCCAAGGCCAATACGTTTTGTAGTTGCTCGGCCGCGTCGTCAAACGTGGCGGTGCTGGACAACTCAATCAGCGTGTAATACGACGCGCTACCCAATAGAGGTATGGCTTGGTCTGGGAAGTGCCTGGCCACCAGTTCAAGTGCAAACTGCCCCATGACTTCAAAGCCGGTGAGGCCATCACTCAAATGGGCGCGTGCCAAGCCTAGCAAGTCAACCGCCGAGTCCAGTTTGGGCTGCGCCACCCAGGCCACGCACTTGCTGGCGGGTTGTGGGTACAGCTTGAGCGTGGCGGCGGTGATCACGGCCAATGTGCCTTCGCTGCCAATGAGCAGGTTTTTAAGGTCGTAGCCTGTGTTGTCTTTGCGCAAACCACCAAGGCCATGCCAAATGTCGCCGCTGGCGGTGACGGCCTCAAGTCCCAAGCACAAGTCGCGCGTGTTGCCAAAGCGCAGCACTTGCGTGCCGCCTGCATTGGTGGCCAAGTTACCACCTATGGTGCAGCTTCCTTGTGACGCCAAGCTCAGTGGAAAGTACATGCCTGCATCTGCAGCAGCTTGCTGCACGCTTTGCAATATGCAGCCAGCCTCAACCGTGAGCGTGGCGTTGGCCACATCAACAGCGCGCACTTGGTTGATGCGGCCAAGGCTTAACAGCACTTGTGTACCTGTGTCATCAGGCACCGAGCCCACCACCAAGCCGGTATTGCCGCCTTGTGGCACTACCGCCACGCGGTACGCCGAGCACACCCGCATCACAGCAGCCACCTGTTCGGTATTGGCTGGGCGCACCACGGCCAGTGCTTTGCCTTTGGCACGTTTGCGCCAGTCGTTTACATACCCAGATAGGTCGCCGTCGGTCAGTACGTGGGCCTGCCCAACTGCTTGTCGCAGCTCGTCGAGCACGGCAGTTTGGCTCATGGTTGTTACTGCTCTGCTGTGTCGTGACTGAGCTGCGCTGCGCGCACGGCGGCAAAGCGCCAGCGCACATGCAAGGCGGCGGCTGCAAACAGGCTCACACACAAGCAGGTTTGTACCAGTGCCAAGCCTGCCGACAAGCCCTGGTCAGACCAGGCACGCACCACGCCTTCGGTGAAGTAAAGCCAAATGAGCAAGCTCATCCAGCGGTAGGTGTACATGCGGTTTTTGAGCAAGCCCGCTAGCGGCAGACAAAGCGGCAACACTTTGATGGCCCACCAAGAGCCACCGTCACGCAGCGGTGCCAGCCACAACTCCCAGGCCAAACCCACCACGATAAGACCTAGCAAGCTGCCCACGGCCACCCAGCGCGTGAGTGCAATGCGTGAAGAGGGGGTACGTGTGGGCGCGTTGTTTGTGCTCAAAGTGGGTCTCGCTGGGGTTGCTTTGCGTGCGGTGTGACACGCGTTGGTGGCATGATACCGGTATGAAGCAATGGCAGTCTGCAACTCAAGTTTGGCAATCCTTTTGGCAAGACGTGTTGAGCGACTTGCGCCGCTTCCCTTGGCGCAATACAGCCATCACCTTGCGCGAGCGTTTTCGCGAAGATCGCCTGGGCCAAACGGCCAGTAGCCTCACGTTTACGACGGTGATGGCCCTGGTGCCTTTGTTTACGGTGGGCTTGGCGATTTTCAGTGCGTTTCCCGTATTTGCACGCTTTGAGGGGGTGGTGGAAAAGTGGCTGGTACAAAGCCTGGTGCCTGACCAAATTGCGCGCACGGTATTGCAGTATTTGCACCAGTTTTCCAGCAAGGCAGGGGAGCTTGGTTGGGTAGGTGCTGTGGTGTTGCTCATTACTGCCTTAGCGCTGATTCTGACCATTGACCGCAAGCTCAATGACATTTGGCGCGTGCGCACCTTGCGCCCTATATCTCACCGCGTGCTGACCTATTGGGCGGTGTTAACGCTGGGGCCGCTCACCTTGGCGGTTAGCGCCAGCTTGGCCACCTATTTGTTCTCTGCCAGCAAAGGCTTTATTGCAGGGCCTGCCGCCAGTTGGATATGGGTTCTTGATGTGTTGGAGTACTTTGTGATGGTCGCTGGCGTTGCCGCGCTGTACCACTATGTGCCCAACGCGACAGTGCGCTGGAGCCACGCCTTCATCAGTGGCTTGTTGGTGGCTGGCGCCATTGAGGTGGTGAAAAAAGGCCTGGGGTGGTATTTGGGCGAAGTGCCCACCTACTCAGCGGTATACGGCGCGTTTGCCACCTTGCCTATTTTGCTCATCTGGATTTATTTGGCTTGGGCGGTGGTGCTGCTGGGGGCGGTAGTGGCTGCCTATTTGCCCAGTTTGTTGCGCGGCGTGGCCAGGCGCAGCGACCAACCCGGCTGGGACTACCAGCTGGCATTAGAAATACTCAGTGCGCTGCAACGCGCGAGAATTGGTCTGGCCCAGGACCCCACCACCAGCATCAACGACTTGCCTCGCGGCATGAGCGCTGACGAACTGGCCACCGTGTTGCGCATAGATGCGCTACACCTGGAAGCGCCCATGGCCGCACTGTTAGAGCTCGATTGGGTGGGTAAGCTGGACGAAGAGCAAGCCCGTTACGTGCTGCTGGCCAAGCTGGAGTGCATGCCGCTAGCGCCGTTGGTACAAGCCCTGTTGTTACCCGCATCCAGCGAGAGCAAAGCCATGTGGCAAGCCAGCGGCTGGCACCACGCTACCGTGCAACAAGCCCTGCCTACCGGTGATGTGCTGCACCAGGCCTAACGACAGCACTCAATAAATCGTCGCCAGCGTGTAGTGCCCACAAAAAAAGCCACTGGGCTATTGCGCAGTGGCCTTTGTTATCAGCTGTCAGCCGACGGGAAGACGTTTAGTCGTCGCCGCCGAAGATGCCCAGCAACATCAGCAAGTTCTGGAAAATGTTGACCAGGCTCAGGTAGATGCTGAGGGTGGCGGTGATGTAGTTGGTTTCACCGCCATCGATGATGCGCTTGATGTCAACCAGCAAGAAGGCGCTGAAAATGGCAACCGCCAGCATGGACAACACCACCATGCCGGTGGAGCTGGCGACAAACATATTGATGACCATGCCGACGATCAGCAAGATAACGCCAATGGTGAGCCACTGGTTGAGGCCGCTGAGGTCACGTTTGACGACAGTGGCCAAGCTGGCCATGGCAAAAAACACGGCTGCTGTGCCGCCAAAGGCCATCATGACCAAGTCGGCGCCATTGCTAAAGCCCAGGACCATGGCGATCAGGCGGGACATCATCAAGCCCATGAAGAACGTAAAGCCCAACAGTACCGGCACACCGGCGGATGAGTTCTTGGTTTTCTCGATGGCGTAGATGAAGGCAAACGCACCGCCTAAAAACAGCACCAGGCTCATCATGCTGCCCATGGCAGCGGTAATGCCAGTGGCCACGCCAATCCAGGCGCCGGCTACTGTTGGCAGCAGGCTGATGGCTAGCAGCCAGTAAGTGTTGCGTAACACCTTGTTGCGCTGGGCGTTGGACACGCTGGCGCCAAAGCGGCCAAGGGATTCAACTTGACGGTTCATGAGGGTTTTCTCCTGTGTTGCGCTTTGGCATTCCAAAGCTGTGGTACCAGTGTACTCAATGATTACTTCATTGCCAGGGCAACCCCATTGTCGCTACAAGCTGTGAGGTTAATGTGACTGAAATGCAGGCAATTCAGCGGCGTTGACGGCCATTACGGCGGTATGCTTGAAGGATTGCTGCAACACTCTTTGTCACAGCAAACAAATTCAATCAGGGTGAGACCCTTCAACCAAAGGAAAGTTCATGAAAAACAAAGCCGTACTCGAATTGTCAGACGTCAAGGCCGTATTGGCCGCAGCAGAGGCAGAAGCCGTCAAAAACGGCTGGGCGGTTGCCATTGCCGTGGTTGACGACGGCGGCAACATGCTTGGTTTTAGCCGCTTGGACAATGTGGCGCCAGTGTCAGCGCACATTGCGACCTCAAAAGCGCATACAGCCGCTATGGGCTGCCGTGAGTCTGGCGTGTACGAGCAGATGATCAACAACGGACGCGTGTCCTTTTTAAGTGCGCCAGCGATTGACGGCCTGTTGGAAGGCGGCGTGCCTGTCATGAAAGACGGCCAGTGTATCGGAGCGGTAGGTGTTAGCGGTGTGAAGTCAAACGAAGACGCGCAAATTGCCAAAGCCGGTATTGCAGCTCTGGGTCTTTAATATTGCGCAGGTTGTAAGAAGCGGTCTCCTTGCTTACAACTCTCGTACTAGGAACCGCCACGATTGGCGGTTTTTTTTCGTCTAAATAGTCAGGATAAACCCTAGTTTTGGTGCGTTTGCTGACATTTCATAAGTTAGCCGTAAGCCACGGCGAACACATTGCACTGTCGATGGATAAAACGTGGGCTGCAAAGTGCATGCCTGCGTGTTTCCAGACAAAGTGCAGCAGACCGACGTTTGCTGTGATTTGAAAAAACATTTCTATATTAGGAGATGACCTATGAATGACAGCAAAGGCTACTGGGCGGCAACGCTCAGCCTGCTGACCAGGATTCTTGTAGTCTGGTTCTTGGTCTCGTATGGCGCAGGTATTTTGTTCGCTCCCGCATTGAACTCTTTTAGCCTGGGTGGTTACCCACTGGGCTTTTGGTTTGCACAACAGGGCTCCATTTACGTCTTTTTGATCCTCATCGTGTACTACACGAAGAAGATGGGCCAAATTGATCGTGAATTTGGCGTAAGCGAAGACTAAGGAGCAACAGCATGGAACTTCAAACCATTACCTACGTTGTCGTAGGTTTTACCTTTGCGCTGTACCTCGGTATTGCGTTTTGGGCCCGCGCCGGTAGCACCAGCGAGTTTTACGTTGCAGGCGGCGGTGTTCACCCCGTCATGAACGGTATGGCCACTGCTGCTGACTGGATGTCTGCTGCTTCATTCATTTCCATGGCCGGCTTGATTGCTAACATGGGCTACGGCGGCGCCGTATTCTTGATGGGTTGGACGGGCGGCTACGTGTTGCTGGCGATGTTGTTGGCACCTTACCTGCGCAAGTTCGGTAAGTTCACAGTGCCTGAATTCATTGGTGACCGTTACTACTCAAAGGCTGCACGCTCTATTGCCGTGTTGTGTTTGTTGGTGGCGTCTATCACTTACATCATTGGTCAAATGACTGGTGTGGGCGTGGCCTTCTCACGTTTCTTGGGTGTTACCAAAGAAATGGGTATTTACATTGGTATGGCCATTGTGTTTGCCTACGCTGTTTTCGGCGGTATGAAAGGCATTACCTACACACAGGTGGCTCAGTACATCGTGTTGATTTTGGCCTACACCGTGCCAGCCGTGTTCATCTCGTTGAACCTGACTGGTAACCCACTGCCCCAACTGGGTTTGGGTGGTGACTTTGCTGGTGGCGACGTATCGCTGTTGGCCAAGTTGGACCAGGTGGTGACTGAGCTTGGTTTTGCCGAGTACACGACCACTAGCCGCGGCAGCATGTTGAACATGTTCTTCTACACCGTATCACTGATGATCGGTACAGCTGGCTTGCCACACGTGATTGTTCGCTTCTTCACGGTTGCCAAAGTGTCCGAGGCACGTGCATCTGCTGGTTGGGCCTTGTTCTTCATTGCCATTTTGTACACCACCGCACCTGCAGTGGGCGCAATGGCCAAGTTGAACCTGCACGCTACAGTGAACACCGCTGTGAAGTCTGGCGGCGACTTGTTTGCTGAAGAAAACAGCATCATGGCCAGCGAGCGTCCAGCCTGGATGAAGCGTTGGGAAGTGACTGGCTTGTTGAAGTTTGACGACAAGAACGGCGATGGCCGCATCCAGTACTACAACGATGGCACCAAGAACGAAGCTGTTTTGGCGAAAGCTGAAGCTGCTGGCTGGAAGGGTAACGAGCTGTCAGTGAACGCCGACATTATCGTGTTGGCCAACCCTGAGATTGCGTTGTTGCCTAACTGGGTGATTGCTTTGGTAGCCGCTGGTGGCCTGGCCGCTGCGCTGTCCACTGCTGCCGGTTTGCTGATGGCGATTTCTTCAGCCGTGTCTCACGACTTGATCAAGGGTGTATTCAACCCAGACATCAGCGAGAAGAACGAGTTGCTGGCCGGTAAGATCTCCATGGCGGTTGCCGTGTTTGTTGCAGGCTACCTGGGCTTAAACCCACCAGGCTTTGCAGCAGGTACCGTGGCTTTGGCCTTTGGTATTGCTGCCAGTTCATTGTTCCCAGCCATCGTCATGGGCATCTTCTCCAAGAAGATGAACAGCGAAGGCGCAATGGCCGGTATGGTGGCTGGTTTGACTGTCACCTTGTTCTATGTGTTTGCACACAAAGGTATCTTGTTCATCAAGGGCACCGAGTTTGTAGAGCTGGTTGGTGGTAACAATGGTTGGTTTGGCATTGAGCCAAACGCCATCGGTACCTTGGGCGCGATTGTCAACTTTATTGTTGCCTTCATCGTGTGCAAGGTCACTGCACCAACACCACAGGACGTGCAAGACCTGGTTGAATCTATCCGTATCCCTAAGGGTGCGGGTGCCGCAACTGGTCACTAAGCCACGCTTGAGGTTGGCCATACCGGGCTTGCCCGGTGTGGTCAGCCAGAAGTGAAAAGCCCTGCGGCTGTAATGCTGCAGGGCTTTTTTCTTTTACAGTTGGTCATTGAGTGCCAAACAAGTGTTTGGTGGTATTTGAATAGAGTGAGCGCTATATATGCACGGTTACGTTGACTTGGTTTTAACTTGGGTTTTGTTTTTGGCCCTGTTCCCCATGGCTTTTGTATGGTTTCGCCAAGTCTGGCGCATCGCAGTTAAGCGTGACTTCTCAGGCGTCGCCTTAAAAAATGGCGAGTCTCCCCCCAACCCTGCCAAGTTTGCGCCGTTTGACATGGTGGCCAACCTGGTGGCCGCCACAGTGGTGCTCAGCGTGATTATTGGTGTGGTGGGTGCCAGTTTGGCCAAAGATGAGTGGACGGCCATTGCAGGCATCACCATTTGGTGCAAGCTGTTTTTTAACTATGCGTTAAGCCGCCATGCCCATTGGGACAAAACGCAAGCTGATAAAGCTGCGGCCAAACAAGCCAAGCGCGACGCCAAGTCAGCAGCCCAGCAGGTCAGGCAATCGACGCAGGATGACTAAATCAGGCTCCCGCTAGCGGGCTAGTAGCTACGCCCGTTTCCCTGCACATCTTGCAATATCGTCGTTGCAATTTCTTCAATCGACTTGGTCGTGGTTGACAGCCATCGTATGCCTTCACGGCGCATCATGGCTTCAGCTTCGTGTATCTCGGCACGGCAGTTGTCCAGGCTGGCGTACTTGGAGTTGGGGCGGCGTTCGTTGCGTATTTCGCTCAAGCGCTCTGGCTGAATGGTGAGCCCAAATATTTTTGCTTTAAAGGGTGCCAGCGCAGGTGGCAGCTCATGCCGGTCAAAGTCTTCGGGTATCAGCGGGTAGTTGGACGCCTTGATGCCGTACTGCATGGCCAGGTACAAAGACGTTGGGGTTTTGCCACTGCGGCTAACCCCCACCAAAATCACGTCTGAGCTGGCCAAGTCTCTGTTGCTTTGGCCATCGTCGTGTGCCAGCGAGAAGTTGATGGCCTCTATGCGGTCGTGGTACTCCTGAGACCTGGTGACATCGGAAAACCGGCCTACCCTGTGGTTGGAGGTGAGGTTCAGCTCTTCTTCCAGCGGGGCTACGAAGGTGCCAAACATGTCCAGCAGCATGCCTTGGCAGTTTTCCTTAATGACGGCCAATACCTCCATATTGACCAGCGTGGAGAACACAATGGGGCGTTTGCCTTCAATCTCGGCGGCATGGTTGATTTGGCGCACGGCCTGATGGGCTTTGTCCACGCTGTCCATAAAGGGCAGGCGGACATGGCGCGGCGATATTTCAAATTGAGCCAGAATGGCCTTGGCAAACGTCTCGGCGGTGATGCCAGTGCCATCAGATACAAAAAATACAGTGCGGTTGGGCATATGCTGGTTTGATTGGGTTTGACAGTTTCGCGTGGGAATACCCCTCTACAATACATGTAATCGCGCTGTAACCAGGTGCCCTTGGTCATAAGAACAACAACGACCACCTTGTGTGCACCCCACAGCGAGCACCGCATTTTTAACTTTGTGGAGTCCTGTGTATGTCTGACGTTAACCCTTCAGATCGTTTTGACGCGACCGCTTTGGTCGTGCCTTTTGAGCAACTGCGTAACAGCGACGTCGAAATCGTTGGCGGTAAAAATGCCAGCCTGGGCGAGATGATCTCTCAACTTCCCAACGGCGTTAGAGTACCCACGGGCTTTGCCACCACTGCCCACGCGTTTCGCCAGTTCTTGGCCTTTGACGGCCTGACTGAAAAAATCAACGCGCGTTTGGACGCGCTAGACGTTGAGGATGTGCGAGAGCTGGCCAAGGCTGGCGCTGATATTCGCGCCATGGTTGAGGCCCAGCCATTTCCACCCCAACTGGATGCGGATATTCGCGCTGCCTTTCAAACCTTGGCGGGTGACAACCCTGCAGCCAGTTTTGCGGTGCGCTCATCTGCCACGGCCGAAGATTTGCCAGATGCCTCGTTTGCAGGCCAGCAAGAGACGTTCTTGAACGTTGTGGGCATTGACGATGTGCTGCATAAGATGAAAGAGGTGTTTGCCTCTTTGTACAACGATAGGGCCATTAGCTACCGCGTGCACAAGGGCTTTGCCCACGCCGACGTGGCTTTGAGTGCTGGCGTGCAGCGCATGGTGCGCTCAGACACGGGCGCAGCCGGTGTGATGTTCACCATAGATACCGAGTCTGGCTTTGAGGACGTGGTGTTTATCACGTCCAGCTACGGTTTGGGTGAGACGGTTGTGCAAGGCGCGGTCAACCCCGACGAGTTTTACGTGCACAAGCCCATGCTGGCCGCTGGCAACAAGGCGCTGATCCGCCGCAACCTGGGCTCAAAGCTCCAAATGGTGTTTGCCTCTGACCAAGACAAGGCCAAGCACGGCAAACTGGTGCAAACCATTGATGTGCCTGTTGAGCTGCGCAACCGCTACAGCCTGAGCGATGCCGACGTAGAGCAGTTGGCCAAGTACGCGGTCATTATCGAGCAACACTACGGTCGCCCCATGGATATAGAGTGGGGTAAAGACGGCACGGACGGCCAGCTGTACATCTTGCAAGCCCGCCCAGAGACGGTGAAAAGCCAAGCCAAAGGCAAGGCTGAAATGCGCTACAAGCTCAAAGGCAAGAGCACTGTGCTGGTTGCAGGTCGCGCCATTGGCCAAAAAATTGGTACTGGTCCCGTGCGTCTGGTGGATGACATTGCCGACATGGACAAAGTGCAACCCGGTGATGTGTTGGTGACTGACATGACAGACCCCAACTGGGAGCCGGTCATGAAGCGCGCCAGTGCCATCGTGACCAACCGGGGTGGGCGTACCTGCCACGCTGCCATCATTGCGCGCGAGTTGGGTATTCCAGCTGTGGTGGGTTGTGGCGATGCCACGGCCAAGCTCACAGAAGGCGCTTTGGTCACGGTGAGCTGCGCGGAGGGTGACACCGGCAACATTTACGAAGGTTTGCTTGACACCGAAGTAACCGAGGTGCAGCGCGGCGAGATGCCTGAGGTTGACGTCAAAATCATGATGAACGTGGGCAATCCACAGCTGGCTTTTGACTTTTGTCAGTTGCCCAACGCCGGTGTGGGCCTGGCCCGCTTGGAGTTCATTATCAACAACAATATCGGCGTACACCCCAAAGCTATTTTGGATTACCCCAACATTGATGCCGACTTAAAAAAAGCCGTCGAGTCTGTCGCCCGAGGCCACAGTTCTCCCACTGCGTTTTATGTGGACAAGGTTTCAGAAGGTGTGGCCACCATTGCCGCAGCCTACTGGCCCAAGCCAGTGATTGTGCGCTTGTCTGATTTCAAATCCAACGAATACCGCAAACTCATTGGCGGCTCACGCTACGAGCCCGACGAAGAAAACCCCATGCTGGGCTTTAGGGGTGCTGCGCGTTACATCAGTGAAGATTTCCGCGCCGCTTTTGCCATGGAGTGTGATGCCATCAAGCGCGTGCGCAACGACATGGGCTTGACCAACGTGCAAGTCATGGTGCCGTTTGTGCGCACCTTGGGACAAGCCAAAGCCGTGACCGATTTGCTGGCAGAGCAAGGCTTGCGCCGCGGTGACAACGGGCTCAAGGTCATCATGATGTGCGAAGTACCCAGCAACGCCATATTGGCCGATGAGTTTTTAGAGTACTTTGACGGCTTCTCCATTGGCTCCAATGACCTCACGCAGCTCACGCTAGGTCTTGATCGTGACTCCGGTCTTGAGCTGTTGGCCGCTGACTTTGATGAGCGTGACCCTGCTGTCAAAGCGATGCTCAGCCGGGCCATTGAGGCGTGCTTGAAGCAAGGCAAGTATGTGGGTATTTGTGGCCAAGGCCCTAGCGATCACACCAGACTTTGCATTGTGGTTGAAAGAGCAAGGCATCAACTCCATTTCGCTTAACCCCGACACGGTGGTTGCCACTTGGAAACGCCTGGCCGCCAGCTAAGCAAGGTCTTGGCCACCACGCAACGCAGCCATGTCGAATAAAGGCTTTGATGCGGGCGTGTTGATGGCTGCGGCTGCAGCGGCCACCTTGGTGCTGGGTTGGCTGGCGCTGGGTGGCTTGCTGGTGTACTGGGCCTTGCCCGCTGAGCTGGCCCACTCTGTGGCAGGCGAGACTGCGCACATCGTGGCTGTGTTTTGGCCATTGTTGGCGCTGTTGGCGCTGGCGGGTTTGGCAGCGGTGTTGCTGCTAACCCGTGCGCTGCGCGAGCGCTATGTGCTGGCCATGTCCAGGCTTGTTGAGCAAATGACCATGGCCGTGCGCGCCGAGCGTCTGGTGCAGTTGCCGGTAGAGGGCGCGCGCGCGCAGCAAAGCCTGGCCAGAGCGGCCAACGCGCTGCTGCAGGAGCGCGATGACCTGCGCCACCAGATGCATGATCAAGTGGCCAATGCCAGCGCCAGCATTGCCACCGAGCGTGATCAGCTGGCCGCTTTGATGGCCGAGCTCAAGCAAAGCGTGTTGGTCTGTAACGCGCAGGGCACCGTGCTGTTGTACAACGAGCAAGCGAGCCTGCAGTTGCGCAACAGCACGCAAAGTGGCGTGCCGCTGGGTATAGGCCGCTCGCTGCGTGAGTTGTTTGATGCCAATTTGGTAGACCATGCGTTGCGCACCATGGCCAGCCAGCAGCAACGTGGCGGTGCCAGGCCAGCAACAGAGTTTGTCGCTGTATCTGGTGGCGGGCACATGTTGCGCGTGCAGGTGGCCGCTGTGATGCGCGCCGTGCACGGCCCAGCTGCTGAACATGCAGAGCAAATCGATGGCTATGTGTTGATGTTGCAAGACGTCACCCAAGAGCACCATGTGCAGGCGCAGCGCGATGCCTGGTTGTATGAGCTGACAGACTTTTCGCGCGCCAGCCTGGCCAGCCTGCAAACCGCGATTGCCACCTTGCAACAAAGCGACTTGACAGAGGCCCAGCGTGTGAGGTGGCGTGCGCGCATTCAAGACGACGTCAGCACCTTGGGTCGCCGTCTGGCTGCCGCGGCAGAGACCGCATCACAGCAGTGGGTGACACGCTGGCCTTTGCAAGACATGGCTGCCAATGATTTTTTGAATGCAGCAGCCCAGCAAATTGAGTCCTGGGTGAGTGTGCGCATGATTGTGGAGGCCGCACCCGACGATTTGTGGCTCAAGCTGGACAGCTACTCCCTGGTGCAAGCGTTGGCGCACCAAAGTGCCTGTTTGGTCGATGCCTTTGAGTTGCGCTACCTCATCTTGAGATTGTTACCTGCTGGCAACCGTGCCCAATTAGACTTGGCGTGGACTGGCCAAGTGATGAGCACCGAGACGGCCATGAGTTGGGAGCTAGACCCCATGATCGTGAATGGTGGGCATGTGGCTATGTCTGTGCGCGATGTGATCTCGCGCCACGGCGCACGCATGTCATTTGATCGCGCCAGGGCCAAACACGAGGCGTTTTTCAGGTGGGAGCTGCCGGTGGTGGCCGTTAATGCAGCGGCGCCTGCGACATCAACCGCCAGCACGCCCAGCTGCGCGGCTGGCCTGCGTACGGCAGCCCCCCAACGCCCGGAGTTTTTCGACTTTGACCTGTTTCAATCTAGCGCTCAGCAGCAAGAGCGCCACAACCAAAGCCTGTCCAGTCTGACGTTCACCGTGTTTGACACCGAGGCTACGGGCCTAAACCCATCTTTGGGTGACGAGATCATTCAAATTGCGGCCGTACGCATTGTTAATGGCAAGTTGCGCGAGACTGAATACCTGGACCAGCTGGTTGACCCCCAACGCCGTATACCGGCTGCGTCTATTCCTATCCACGGTATTACAGACGACATGGTGGCTGGCCAACCCAGGGCTGTTGAAGTTTTGCCCAAGTTTCACGCCTTTGCTGGCAATTCTGTGTTGGTGGCGCATAACGCAGCGTTTGATATGCGTTTGTTGGAGCTCAAGCAAGACGCGATTGGTCTGCAGTTTGACCAGCCTGTGTTGGACACCTTGTTGCTGGCGGCGGTGTTATACCCAGATCAGGCAACACACGGCTTGGAGGCCTTGGCCGCTCGTTTGGGCGTAGATGTATCGCAGCGACACAATGCCCTGGCCGATGCCCTGGTCACCGCACGCGTGTGGCTCAACATGCTGCCCATGTTGCAAGAGCAGGGCATTACAACATTGGGCCAGGCCCTCAGTGCCTCACAACAGACTTACTACGCACGACTCAAGTATTAGCCGGCGTCTCGGTTGCTTTCTCAGGCCAAGCGCTGTGCACCCGAGCGTCGGCCAAGCGCTTCTTGCAAATTGACTATGGTTTGAAACGCGTGTTTAAGGCGGCTTTTCTCAAAGTTCGACAGCTCGTTGGCTCGCAAATAGTTGTCGGGCGCCTGGCCAGCGCGGGTTTGTGTGGCTTGGTGTTGAATGCGCAGCTTGGACAGGTACGCCAGTGTGTCGCGCAAGTCATGCGCGCTGGCCTGGCTAACGGCGGTGCTGTGGTCGGCCTGGCTTAGTCTGTCCATGGTGTTCACGCCTGTGGCACCTTGGGCCAGCGCGTATACGCGTGCCAAGTCAACGATGGGCACGATAGCGTTGTGTTTGAGGTTGATGGATTGTGGGTGTTTCTTTGCGGCGCGCCAGTTGAGGTTGCCCAGCCAATTCAGCGCAGGCTTATGGCCCAAGGCATTGCCCACCATGAAAGCCTGAAAAATACCGTTGGCCTTGGCTTGGCTCAAAAAACCCTCGCGCAGCGTGTCCAGCAAGCTTGCCGTGCCCCCCACGCAGCGCAAGTCAAAAAACACGCACGTCAGCATCAGAGAGCGCGGGTCTGGCTGGTCTATCCAGCGTGTGAAGTAGCGTTGCCATTGAGAAAGCGTGACGCGCCACTGCGGGTTGGTGGCCATCATGTCGCCTGGGCAGTACACATAGCCGCAAGCATTCAGTCCGTCACATACGAAGGCGGCAAGGGCTGCAAAGTAGTCGCCGTGCGCGGCCTCGTCAAAACGGTTGTCCAAGATGAGGCAGTTGTCCTGGTCTGTTTTGGCCGTTTGCTCGCAGCGCCCCTGAGAGCCCGCTGCCACCCATGCGTAGGGCACAGGCGCAGGCCCTAATCGTTGGTGGGCCAGTTCTAGCAAGCGGTTGGTCACAGCGTCTGTAATGGCGGTCATGATGTGGCCAATGCTGTAGGCCGAAGCGTCGGCCAAGGCTAAACTTTGCTGCAAGTCTTGGGTGTTGGCTGTGGCTTTCACCAACCCTGCCACATCGGTTTGGTTGCGAATATCATTGGCCACAGCTACGGGTGAGGCATGGTGAGTTTGCATCAGTGACGTGGCCGTAATCACGCCCTTGATGGCGCTGCCATGCATCAGCGGCAAGTGGTGTATGTTGTGCTGGGTGAGCAACAGCAAGCCTTCAAACAGGGTGGCTTGCGCGTCAATGGTGATGGGCTTAAGTGTGGCGATGTGCTCAACGCTTGTGTTGCTGTCCAGCCCTTGCGCGACGGCTTTGTTGCGTATGTCTCGGTCTGTGACTATGCCGCGCAGCTGCCCGTTATCCGCCAGTAACAGGCAAGATACCCCTTGTTCACGCATCAACTGCGCCGCCTCTTTGATGCTGGCGGTTGGCGACACTGTGAGGGCGCTGCGCTTGATGAGGCTGGACAGCGGTTTGGATTGGTTGCTGATGTCGGCTGATGTCATGGGGCAGGCTCTTGCGCAAAGCGATATTTTTTCTGGCGATGGGGCTGGTATTGCCCGCTACACTGGGTGTGTCTGTCACTTTACACAGTTTTTGCGCAACCCCAGTCCCACTGTTTGCCCTATGGCCGAGTCCGATAACCAGCTACCGTTTGTCACCAGTACCCATGCAAGCCTCAGCGACCTGGATATGGCCGCTTTGCTGGCGCGCAAGCGTGCGCACTGGCGCAAAGTGAAGCGGTTGACCTTTTGGCTGCTCATAGGCTGGGCGGTCGTGACCTTTGGCAGCACTTACTTTGCGCGTGAGCTGAATGTGGTTGTATTAGGCTGGCCGTTTAGCTATTGGATGGCTGCCCAAGGCATATTGCTGGTGTATGTGTTCATCATCGGTATGTATGCGTGGGTATCGCACAAGCTTGACGTGCTGTATGGCTTGGCAGAGACAAAGCCTGACGGAGGGGTGCTTGAATAAGCTGCGCGCCAGCCACACGCTGGGCAGCCCTGGCTGGATGGGCCGCCTCAACAAGCTGTACGCGCTGTACACCTTGGCATTTGTTGCTTTGGTGGTCTTGTTGGGCGTGCTTGAGCAAATGGGCATGCCCAGAAGCTGGATAGGCTTTGTGTTTTTGTTTGCCACCATTGGTGTATACGCTGGCATTGGCTTGGTGTGCCGCACCACGGACGCCACCGAGTACTACGTCGCTGGGCGCAGCGTACCAGCGGTTTACAACGGCATGGCCACAGGGTCAGATTGGATGTCAGCCGCCAGTTTTATTGGCATGGCGGGCACCTTGTACATCAGTGGCTACACTGGTTTGGCCTTTGTACTGGGCTGGACGGGCGGCTACGTGTTGGTGGCCTTGCTGCTGGCACCTTATTTGCGCAAGTTCGCGCAGTTCACCATTCCAGACTTTTTAGGCGCTCGTTACGGCGATCGCGTGCCTCGCCTGATTGGTGTGTTTGCCGTTATTTTGGTGTCCTTTACCTATGTGGTGGCTCAAATTTACGGCGTAGGCCTCATCACGTCACGCCTGACAGGCGTCGCCTTTGAGTTGGGTGTGTTTTTGGGCCTTGGCGGCATTTTGGTGTGTTCCTTTTTAGGCGGCATGCGTGCCGTGACCTGGACCCAAGTCGCGCAGTACATTGTTTTAATCATTGCGTTTTTGGTGCCAGTGGTGTGGCTGTCTGTCAAGCAAACCAGCAACCCGGTGCCGCAAGTGGCCTACGGCTACCAGCTGGCTCAGGTGGGCGAGCGTGAGCGTGTGTTGATGGCAGACCCCGCAGAGCTTGAAGTGCAGGCGATATTTGCACAACAAGTGACGACCTTAACGGCTCAATTACAGTCGCCCGCCAGTGCGCTTAGAGACCAGCGCAAAGCTGCCGAAGCCGCGGTGGCAGCGTTAAAAAAGGCGGACGCCCCGCTGCATGAGCGTGCGGCTGCAGAGCGCTTTCTGGCCAAGCTGCCGCGTACGGTTGATGGTGCGTCTGCCGTGTGGCGTGAGCAGTTGCGCGTTGCACAAATCAAGTCTCAGCCGCTAAACGGTATGCAGCCGCATGCGCAGCCTTTCCTGGGAGACCCCGACGGTAGCGAGGAAGACAAGGCTTTATTTGACTCGTCCCGACTCAACTTTATTGCCCTGGTGTTTTGCCTGGTGTTTGGCACTGCTGCCTTACCGCATGTTCTGGTGCGCTACTACACCACCACGCCCACAGTGCGCGCGGCGCGTCAGTCGGTGACGTGGTCATTGCTGTTCATCGTGCTGCTGTACCTGGCGGCGCCAGCTTTGGCCGTGATGGTGAAGTACGAAATCTTTAATGGTCTTGTAGGTTCGTCTTTTGACCAGTTGCCGGCGTGGGTGTCGGCTTGGAGCAAAGTCGACCCATCACTGCTGTCCTTGACAGACGTCAACAAGGATGGTGTGGTGCAGCTCAACGAGCTCAGCATTGGCGGCGACATCATCGTGTTGGCCACCCCAGAAATTGCAGGTTTGCCTTATGTCGTATCCGGCTTAATCGCCGCGGGTGGCCTGGCCGCTGCCCTGTCCACGGCCGACGGTTTGCTGTTAACAGTGGCCAATGCGCTCAGCCATGACCTCTACTACAAGCTCATTGATCCCAAGGCCTCGACTGCCAGAAGGGTAACGATTTCCAAAATGCTGCTGTTGGTGGTTGCCTTGGCCGCAGCCTATGTTGCGGCCCAAAAGCCAGCCGATATTTTGTTTTTGGTGTCGGCTGCGTTCTCATTGGCTGCGTCTGCCTTTTTCCCGGCACTGACGTTAGGCATATTTTGGAAACGCGCTAACACCACGGGGGCCGTGTTGGGCATGCTCAGTGGCATGGGGGTGACCGTGTTCTATATGGCAACGACTCAGCCTTGGCTTCGCGGCGTGTTGGGGCTGACAGGCGAGCCTCATTTGTGGTGGGACATACAACCCATCTCGGCCGGCGTATTCGGCGTGCCAGTTGGCTTTGCGGTCATGGTGGTGGCCAGTTTGCTAACGCCTGCACCGTCTTTGGCCGTGCAGCGTCAGGTACAGGCATTGCGCCATGCGTCTAGTGATTGAACTGGATTGCAGTGGGTTCGCCTCGCGAGTACCAGCTGGGCTTGGGTGTTGTCAGCCGGCAGGGTGAGCCGTTTGCGTGCCTTCGTCCACCTCATGAGAGCCCATACGCAATTGTGGTCAAACCGGGCTATAATTGCGGGCTAACCTTGCCACACTCTGTGTTGACGCTCAGGGGTGGTTGTTCATCCGTTAAGGATATATCCGTAAGGAGTAGAGATGCGTCATTATGAAATCGTGATGTTGGTTCATCCGGACCAGAGCGAACAAGTTCCAGCCATGCTGGAGCGTTACAAGGGCCAAATTACGGCCGGCGGTGGCAAGATCCACCGTGAAGAAGACTGGGGCCGTCGTCAGTTGGCATACCAGATCAACAAGTTGAGCAAAGCCCACTACGTGTGCTTGAACATCGAAGTTGAACAGGCTGTTTTGGCAGAACTGGAATACGCTTTCAAGTTCAACGATGCTGTGTTGCGTCACATGACTGTGGTGAAGAAGAAAGCGGAAACCGCACCTTCTTCCATGATGAAGTCTGTAGAGCGCGAAGAAGCTCGCAAAGCCCAACACCAGGAGACCGCCGCTTAATGGCCGCATGTTGAGGTGACGCGTTGACCAACCAGTTTGTGCTCAGCGCACGTTTGCAAGCCTTAAACACACTGCGATACACACCAGCCAATTTAGCGGTTTTGGATTTGTGGCTAGAACACGAATCCAAAGCCAAAGAAGCTGGCATTGAACGAGTCGTTCAGTTGCGTATGAAAGCAGTGGCATTTGGGGCAGTGGCGCAAACGTTGGCCGCACAAGACTTGAATACCGAATACGGTTTTAAGGGTTTTATGGCGACATCTCGAAATGGCAAAGGCGTGGTATTTCATATTCAAGAGCTGTTACCCCAGTCTCTGATTTCTTAAATTAAGGAAGGCCCATCATGGCTGCACCCCGTAAAAAATTTGATAACAAGCGCAAGCGCAACACACAGTCGCTGTTGTTCAAGCGCAAGCGTTTCTGCCGCTTCACCGTAGCCGGTGTCGAAGAAGTTGACTACAAAGATACAGACACATTGCGTGACTTCATCTCTGAGAACGGCAAGATCATTCCTGCCCGTTTGACAGGCACGCGCGCTATCTACCAGCGCCAGGTCACCACAGCCATCAAGCGCGCGCGCTTCCTGGCTTTGATGCCTTACACAGACCAGCACCGCGTTTAAGGAGTTCTAGTCATGCAAATTATTCTTCTAGAAAAAATCGTGAACCTGGGCTCTTTGGGCGACGTGGTTAAAGTGAAAGACGGTTACGCACGCAACTTCCTGATTCCATCAGGCAAGGCACGTCGTGCCACACAAACTGCTATCGCTGAGTTTGAAACTCGCCGTGCCGAGCTTGAAAAAGCCGCTGCTGAAAAGCTGGCTGCTGCACAAGCTGTGGGTGAGAAAATGAGCGGTGTTGTTGTCACAGTTAGCCAAAAGGCTGGTGTTGATGGCCGTTTGTTTGGTTCAATTACCAACCACGATATCGCTGAAGCCCTCACCAAAATGGGCTTTGAGGTTGCTAAAGCGCAAGTGCGTATGCCAAATGGTCCGTTGAAGGCTGTTGGCGAGTACAGCGTTGAAGTGGCTTTGCACACAGACGTTCAGTTGGAAGTTGCAGTAAAGGTTGACGGCGACGCCGCTTAAATCTTTTCTCAAGCTACCTAAAAAGCCGCCATGGGCAACCCTGGCGGTTTTTTTATGGGCTTGCGTATGGGCATCGCTGGAAAAGCAGGCATATCCGATAAGGGTTTGTTCGCCAATGGGATGATTTCCAAGTAGGTGAACGGTATGTCTACTTGTCCACGTATTTCCACATGCAATCAACTGTTTGTACAGCACCTGTGCACAGACTTATCCACAGCCTAACTGGGTCTAGGCTTTAATATGGGGGTCTGGTTGCTCAGCAACCTCACCCCAATAAGTGTGACCCCACGTGAACGATTTCTCAGCCCCAGATACCGACTACCTCAGCACCGCAGACTTTGGTGCGCATGACCAACAGGTGGCTCAACTTCGTGTGCCGCCGCACTCGCTGGAAGCGGAGTCCAGTGTTATTGGCGGCTTGCTGCTGGATAACTCGGCCTGGGACAGGGTGGCTGACCTGCTCACACCAGATGACTTTTACCGGTTTGAGCACAGACTGATTTTTCAAGCGATACACGACCTCACCAACGCCAGCAAGCCTGCAGACGTGATCACGGTGTTTGAGCACTTGCAAGGCATGGGTAAAGCCGTTGAGTCGGGCGGTTTGGCCTATCTCAACAACTTGGCGCAATACGTGCCTAGCGCGGCCAACATTCGTCGATACGCTGAAATCGTGCGCGAACGCGGTATTTTGCGCAAACTGGTGACTGCCAGTGATGAAATAGCCACCAACGCGTTTAGCCCTCAGGGCAAAACCGTCGCGCAAGTGCTGGACCAAGCCGAGCAAAAAATCTTCCAGATTGGCGAAGAAGGTTCGCGCATGAAGCAGGGTTTTCAAGCCATGGATAAGCTGGTGGTGGACTTGCTGGACCGCGTGCAAGAAATGGCGGACAACCCCAATGACATCACGGGTGTGCCTACAGGTTTCATCGACTTGGACCGCATGACCTCTGGTTTGCAAGCTGGTGACTTGGTGGTGCTCGCCGCGCGCCCATCGATGGGTAAAACGGCTTTTGCCATCAATATTGCCGAGCACGTGGCCCTGCATGAGCAACTGCCGGTGGCTGTGTTCTCTATGGAAATGGGCGCTGCGCAGTTGGCTGTGCGTGTGGTGGGCTCTATTGGGCGCATTCACCAGGGTCGCTTGCGCACTGGCAAGCTCAACGACGACGAGTGGCCACGCCTGACAGAGGCCATTGAGCAGCTGCGCACCGTGTCATTGCATATTGATGAAACGCCGGGCTTGACACCCAGCGAGTTGCGCGCCAACGCACGTCGTTTGGCTCGTACTTGTGGCAAGTTGGGCTTGATCGTGGTGGACTACTTGCAGTTGATGAGCGGCAGCAAGTCTGATGGTGAAAACCGCGCCACAGAGCTGGGCGAGATTTCGCGCGGCTTGAAAATGCTGGCCAAAGAGCTGCAATGCCCGGTGATTGCGCTGTCTCAGCTCAACCGAAGTGTTGAGCAACGCACGGACAAACGCCCCATGATGAGTGACTTGCGAGAGTCAGGCGCCATTGAGCAGGACGCCGACATCATCATGTTTATTTACCGTGACGATTACTACAACAAAGAAACCAGCAAAGACCCAGGTGTGGCTGAAATCATTATTGGCAAGCAGCGAAACGGCCCCACAGGCACCGTGCGTCTGGCCTTTATGAACCACCTCACGCGCTTTGAAAGCCTGGCCTCTGGTGGCGATGATTTCTAGCCTGCCAGCCAAGCCTTAGGCCAATAAAAAGTAGCGCAGCATCAGCGTGGCTACGCCCACGACAAACAAGCCCAGTACCCAACCCAAGCGAGTCTGGCGCCGGCGCAGGGCTTGGACCTCTTTGACCACGCGTGCGTGCTGTTCGGCCAGGTCTTTGAGCAGCTCGGCGGTGAGCTCTAGCTCCACGCGCAAGTTGTGCACCAGCTCTGGCGTGACTTCTACAGGACCTTGGCTTGCATGTTGCTGTGTGTCTTGTTGGCGCTTGCTCAGCAGCTTGCGCGCAGCATTCACCACGCCAGGTGTGGCTTCAATCACATCACTCCAGGGAACTAATTTAAGTGCGCTTAGCCAGCCAATTGCCATATGTTTGCCCCTGTGGTTTACAACACGTCGCTGGCAAAGTCTGCCAAGCGTGAACGCTCGCCGCGCGCCAACGTAATGTGCCCCCCGTTGGTCCAGCCTTTGAAGCGGTCTACCACGTAGGTTAGGCCAGATGAGCCCTCGCTCAGATAAGGTGTGTCGATTTGCGCCAGGTTGCCCATGCAAATGATTTTTGTGCCTGGGCCAGCCCTTGTGATCAGCGTTTTCATTTGCTTGGGCGTGAGGTTTTGCGCCTCGTCAATGATGACGTATTTGTTCAAGAAGGTGCGACCGCGCATGAAATTCAGGCTCTTTACCTTGATGCGCGAGCGAATCAATTCGTTGGTAGCGGCTCGCCCCCATTCGCCAGCGCCTGTGCCATCACCTTTAGCTAAAAACTCCAGGTTGTCGTCCAGCGCGCCCATCCAGGGACCCATTTTTTCTTCTTCGGTGCCGGGCAAAAAACCAATGTCTTCACCAACAGACACGGTGGCCCGCGTCATGATGATCTCGGTGTAGCGGCGTTCATCCAGCACCTGTGTCAGGCCACTGGCCAGCGCCAACAGGGTTTTGCCGGTGCCAGCAGTGCCGGTGAGGGTGATAAAATCCACCTCGGGGTCCATCAGCAGGTTGAGTGCAAAGTTTTGCTCCCGGTTACGGCTGGTCACACCCCAAGCGGCATTCTTTTGGTGGGCAAAGTCACGCAAGGTACGCAGCACGGCCGTGTTGTCACGCAACTCTACAACGCGAGCGTACAGCGAAGGCTCGCCTGGCGCTTCAAAGTACACAAACTGGTTGATAAAAAACTGTTGAACAATGGCGCCGCCAATGCGGTAAAAGGTGTTGGAGCCCTCTTGCCAGCTCTCCACCTTTTTGCTTTGCCTGGACCAAAAATCAGCAGGCAAGGCCAGCATGCCTGGGTAAAGCAATTCGCCATCGTCTAGTGTTTTGTCGTTTTCGTAGTCTTCGGCCGCCAGCCCCAGTGCACGAGCCTTGACCCGCATGTTGATGTCTTTGGATACCAACACCACTTCCCGATTTTTTTCTTTGTCGCTAAGGGCTTGCACTACACCCAAAATTTGGTTGTCGGCCTTGCCTTGCGGCAAGCTGGTGGGCAGCTGGGCGTTTAGTGGAGCGGTTTGAAAGAACAACTTGCCTGTGGCGTTTTTGTGGCCGGTACTGTTTAGCGGCAAGCCTTGCATCATGTCTGCCTTGTCACCGGCCAGCGCGTCCAGTGTGCGGCTGGTTTGGCGCGCGTTACGCGCGACTTCGCTCATGCCCTTTTTGTTGTTGTCCAGCTCTTCCAGTACCACCATGGGCAGGAAGATGTCGTGCTCTTCAAACCGGAACATGCAAATCGGGTCGTGCATCAACACATTGGTGTCCAGCACGAACAGGCGCTTGTTGTGTTTGTGGCTGGTGTTGCGCTTGGCTTTGGCTTGTGAAGCTTGGGCGCTGGGCTTGCTGTGGCCTTGCCCCTGGTTGAGGGCAGACGCCGGCGCTGCTGTCAGGGCAGGCTTGGCGCTGGCCGTTTGTTGACGTGCAGGCGCTTGCGTTGTGCCTGGTGTGACTGGCTCTGCGCGCGCAGTGGCCTGCACCGGTGCCGGGTTCACCCTGGCCGCTGGTTTTGCCGGTGTTTTGGGCTTGCTGGCCTTGGGCGCGTTGTCAACGTAATCTGTGTTGAGGCGGGCGGCTTTTTTGCTGGGGGCGGGTGGTAGTGGCATGGTACAGATGGTTAAAGCGTTGCGTAAAAAGAAAAAGCCGTCCCGGAACCGGAACGGCTTTTTGATAAAGTCTTTGTGTGTGTGGTCGCCAGCAGTGCTTGCATGGCCCCACTATACACAAGCTGTAAGACACCAGCCCAGCACTGGTTTGGGGCCCAGTGTCTACGCCTTTGGCCTGCCGGTGAGTGTTTAGGCGGCAGCAGTGGCCTTTTTGAGGGCTTTCACGGCTTTCAGTACCTCGTCCACGTGGCCGGGGACTTTGAGACCGCGCCACTCTTGTTTGACCAGGCCATCAGCGCCAATCAGAAAGGTGCTGCGCTCAATGCCTTTTACTTTCTTGCCGTACATGATCTTGTTTTTGACAACACCAAACATGTGACACATTTTTTCTTCGGTGTCGGCGATGAGGTCAAACGGCAGCTCCAGCTTTTCCTTGAAGTCGTCGTGTGACTTCATGTTGTCGCGCGACACGCCATAAATAGTGGCACCGGCTTTTACAAAGTCTTTGTATTTATCGCGAAACTGCATCGCTTCAGTGGTACAACCGGGTGTATTGTCTTTGGGGTAAAAGTACAGTACAACCGTTTCACCAATCAGAGACTGGTTGGACAGACTGATGTCGCTGGTAGCGACTGCTTCAAATTCGGGAAGGGGTTTGTTGACAACAACGGCCATCTGCGGATCCTAACCTGAAGGTTTTCGTTTTTACTGGAAGTTCAGGGGCCTGGGCTTTAACGCCTCAAGCTATGGTGAGCGACGCCCACCTGGATGGACATTTGTCGCGTCTGAACTTGGATCAATCCAGAATTTTAACATGCGCCGCCAACCCACCCTGGTACAAGCCCTAGGTCTGACCGTTGGCTTGCGCAAAAGTTAATTAAATCAAGCAATAAGCCATGAGTAACCCTGAAGTATTAGCCTTGCATGACGACAGCCAACAAACCTTTAGTGTTGGCTTGGCCCAGGGTTTGACAGGCGTGTTGCAGTATCAGTGGCGAGCAAATGCATCAGGCGGCCCCAGGGTGATGCGTTTGATGCACACCCTTGTGCCGCAGCATCTGCGCGGTCAGGGGCAAGGCGCTGTGTTGATGGAGGCTGTCTTGACTGAGGTGGCCGCCATGGGGGTGTTGGTTGAGCCTGTATGCGCTTACACCAAGACTTATCTGCTGCGCAACGCCCCGCGCTGGGGGCATTTGGTGGCTTTGTAGGCCAGGGCCCAAGCCCTCAGAGCTTGGTTAGAGACACCGCGTTCATACAGTAACGCAGGCCAGAGGGTGCCGGACCATCTGGAAACACATGACCCAGGTGCGCATCGCACACGTTGCAAAGCGCCTCAATACGGGTCAAGCCGTGCGAATGGTCTGCCTTGTAGGCAACGGCCTCAGGTACAACCGGCTGGGTGAATGACGGCCAGCCTGTACCAGACTCAAACTTCTGTGAGCCGTCAAACAACAGCGTGTTACAGCACACGCAGGCATAGCGTCCGGGCTCAAACGCGCTGCACATGGCGCTGCTAAAAGGGCGTTCCGTACCATGCTCACGGGTTACATGGTATTGCTCTGGGCTGAGCTGCTGCGCCCACTCAGCGGGCGTCTTGCTCACGCGCTTGGGCGCTGGCAAGTTGCCGTTGTTGGCCAAGTCCACAATGCGTGGCCAGTCCAAAAGTGGGTGATCGTCTTGGCGCATGAGGGCTTTCTGTTTTATGTTGCTGGAAGCTGCTAGGCGGCAGGCGAGATGATGAGGGCTGCCACCACATGGCGGTCTTCGCTGGCCAGCACGTTGTAGGTGCGGCAAGCTGCCAAGGTGTCCATGGTCTCTACACCAATGCCCGCCGCAATGAGTGACTGGTAAAGCCTGGGGTGCACAAACTGTTGCTTGGCACCGCTGCCAAAAATCACCAACTCTGGCCTTAGCGCGCAAATTTGCTCAAAGTGTGCAGGCGTCAAGTCGACGGCGCTGGTGCAATCCCAAGCCTGGCGCTCACCGTGTGAGCCCAAGACCACGCTGTTTTCTATGCGCTGGCCTTCAACTTGCACCCAGTCGGTTTGGGCCGCTTGTATGGCCTGCACGCTGGGGTGGTCGGGTTCAAGTTTCATGTATGGGCTAAAAAGGTTGACCTAAAAGGCTTTGCGGGCAAAAACGCCCGCAAAGTATGGTGAAATTATAGGTTTCCCCCTTGAACCATGCACAGTCGCGAATGAAAACCATTTGGTCTGGGTTGATGGGGTGGTGTTCTGTTTAACGGGTGCGTATTGTGTCTATCAAGTCCATTCAAAAGTCTACAAAGCTGGCCAACGTTTGTTATGACATTCGAGGCCCAGTGCTGGACAAAGCGCGCGCGATGGAGGAAGACGGTCAAAAAATCATCAAGCTCAATATTGGCAACCTCGCCGTATTTGGCCTTGAGCCGCCCGATGAAATCGTGCAAGACATGATTCGCAACCTGGCCCAAAGCGCTGGCTACACGGACAGCAAGGGCTTGTTCGCTCCTCGCAAGTCGGTGGTGCACTACACCCAGGAAAAGGGTATTGCCAACGTCTCTGTAGACGACGTTTATTTGGGCAACGGTGCCAGCGAACTCATCACCATGAGCATGAATGCATTGCTCAACGCGGGCGACGAAATACTGGTGCCCGCGCCAGACTACCCGCTGTGGACAGCGTCTGTATCTTTGTCTGGCGGCACGCCTGTGCACTACATGTGCGACGAGGCCGCTGCGTGGGCACCTGATTTGGCCGACATGGCCAGCAAAATTACCGCCAACACGCGCGGCATTGTCATCATCAATCCCAACAACCCAACCGGCGCGCTGTACAGCAACGAAACCTTGCTGGGTGTGATTGAGCTGGCGCGCAAGCATGACTTGATTATTTTTGCCGACGAGATTTACGACAAAACGCTGTTCGACGGCAACAAGCACACATCAATCGCATCACTGGCAGATGACTTGTTGTTTGTGACGTTCAATGGCCTGTCTAAAAACTACCGCTCGTGTGGCTACCGTGCTGGTTGGATGGTGGTGTCAGGCGACAAACGCGCGGCCAGCGACTACATAGAAGGCTTGAACATGTTGGCGTCCATGCGCTTGTGTGCCAACACGCCGGGACAACTGGCCATTCAAACAGCACTTGGTGGCTATCAAAGCATTGATGACTTGGTCGCGCCCACGGGGCGCTTGTGCCGCCAGCGCGACTTGGCCTACGAGTTGTTAAGCGCCATTCCAGGCGTGTCTGTGGTCAAGCCCAAGGCGGCGTTGTACATGTTTGCCAAGCTAGACCGCGAGATGTACAACATCACCGATGATCAACAGTTTGCCTACGACTTGTTGGCTCAAGAAAAAGTGCTGGTGGTGCAGGGCACTGGCTTCAACTACCCCACGCCAGACCACTTCCGCGTGGTGTTCTTGCCCCACGAGGACGACTTGCGCGATGCCATCAACCGCATTGCACGTTACCTGGCCACCATTCGGCGCACGGTTTAAGCCCAAGCCCACAGTTCGCCCACGTTGCCAATCCTTTTCTGACTTTTACAAACTTACCCCAAGCGCTTAGCGTCTTTCTATTTATGCAGTCTGTCTCACCTGTTTCTCAGTCGCCACTTCGTTTAGGTCTATTAGGTATTGGCAATGTTGGCCAGTCCGTGTTTGATGTGCTCACGCGCAACCAAGACGAGATCAGCCGTCGCGCTGGGCGCACGATTGAGGTTGTCATGGCCAGTCGGCGCAACTTGGCCGCGGCCAAGCCGTTGGCAGACGCTGGCGTGCGCGTGGTGGCAGACGCTGCAGACATTGTTAAAGATCAGCAAGTAGACGTGGTGGTAGAGCTCATTGGTGGCACCACACTGGCGCGAGACCTGGTGTTGCAAGCCATTGCCAATGGCAAGCATGTTGTTACAGCCAACAAGGCGTTGTTGGCCGAGCACGGTGCAGAGATTTTTAATGCAGCCAACAAAGCTGGTGTGGTTGTGGCCTTTGAGGCGGCTGTGGCGGGAGGTATTCCGATCATCAAGGCGTTGCGCGAGGGTTTAACGGCCAACCGCATTGAGTGGTTGGCCGGCATCATCAATGGCACCACCAACTTTATTCTGAGCGAAATGCGCTCAAAGGGCTTGGACTTTGCCAGCGTGCTCAAAACCGCGCAAGAGCTGGGCTACGCCGAGGCCGACCCCACCTTTGACATAGAAGGCGTGGATGCCGCTCACAAGCTGGCACTCATGAGTGCGATTGCCTTTGGCGTGCCTGTGCAGTTTGACAAAGCCCACATTGAAGGCATTACTAAACTAGACGCGCAAGACATGAAGTACGCCGAGCAGTTGGGCTACCGCATCAAGCTGTTGGGTATTACCAAACGGGTAGAGGCTGGGATTGAGTTGCGTGTGCACCCTTGTCTGGTGCCAGCGCAGCGTCTGATTGCCAATGTAGAAGGTGCCATGAACGCGGTGGTTGTGCAAGGCGACGCTGTGGGCACCACGCTGTACTACGGCAAAGGCGCAGGTGGCGAGCCCACCGCCAGTGCCGTGATTGCTGACCTTGTAGATGTGGCCCGCGTGGCCAACAGCTCCGCGCTTGAGCGTGTGCCAGCGCTGGCGTTCCAGCCAGGTGCCATGGTGGCCACGCCAGTGCTACCCATTGGCCAAATCAACAGCGCCTACTACTTGCGTTTGCGTGTGTCTGACGAGGGGGGGTTGGCCAACCTCACGGGTTTGTTGGCCAAATGCGGCATCAGCATAGATGCAGTGCTGCAGCGTGAAGCGCATGATGTAAGCGGGCAGGCCGGTGGGCAAACAGACCTCATCATGATTACGCATGAAGTGCTTGAGGCCACGCTGAACCAAGCGCTAGACCAAATACAGGGGTTGCCGTCAGTACTGGCACCAGTGGTGCATTTGCGCAAAGAGGAGCTGGCCTAATGCAATACATCTCTACACGTGGCGACCAATCGCCCAAGCAGTTTTGCGACATATTGTTAGCAGGCCTAGCACCAGACGGTGGCTTGTATTTACCCAAAAGCTACCCACAAGTCAGCGCCGCCACGCTGGATGCCTGGCGTGGCTTGGCCTACCACGAACTCGCGTTTGAGATTTTGTCGTTGTACATAGACGATATTCCCAGTGCTGACCTCAAAGCCCTTTGCGCCAAAACCTATACGCCTGAAGTGTTTGGTACCAAGGCCATTACGCCTTTAACCAAACTCAAAGACGGCCTGTTGTTGCAAGGGTTGTCCAATGGACCTACGTTGGCCTTTAAAGACATGGCCATGCAGTTGCTGGGCAACTTGTTTGAATATGAGTTGGGCCGTCGTGGCGAAGAGTTGAACATCTTTGGCGCCACATCAGGGGACACCGGCAGTGCTGCCGAATACGCCATGCGCGGCAAGCGTGGCGTGCGCGTGTTCATGACCAGCCCGCACGGGCGCATGAGCCCTTTTCAGCAAGCGCAAATGTTCAGCTTGCTGGACGACAACATACACAACATCACCATTGACGGTGTGTTTGACGACTGCCAAGACATTGTGAAGGCCGTGTCCAATGACCTGGCTTTTAAAACCAGCATGCGTATTGGCACAGTGAACTCCATCAACTGGGCGCGTCTGTTGGCACAAGTGGTGTATTACTTTGCAGGCTATTTGCAGGCCACATGCGCGTCTGATCAGCGTGTGAGCTTTACCGTACCCAGCGGCAACTTTGGCAACGTGTGTGCTGGCCACGTCGCGCGCATGATGGGCCTGCCTATCGACAAGCTGGTCGTCGCCACCAACGAAAACAATGTATTGGACGAATTCTTCCGCACAGGCGTGTATCGCGTGCGCGCCAGTGCTGAGACTTTTGAGACCTCTAGTCCGTCCATGGACATTTCAAAGGCCAGTAACTTTGAGCGCTTTGTATTTGACCTGTTAGGCCGCGACAGCGCAGCGACCAAACACTTGTTTGACGACAGTCTGCGGGCTACTGGCAGCTTTGATTTGAGCGCCAACCCAGCATTTGCCAAAGCGGCCACCGACTATGGTTTTGTCAGCGGCAGCAGCACGCACGCCAACCGGCTAGATACCATTCGCAGCGCCCTGGCCGACTACGGCGTGCTGATTGACACGCACACCGCAGACGGTGTGAAGGTCGCTGGCGAGCACATGCAAGAAGGCGTACCCATGATTGTGTTGGAGACAGCCTTGCCCATTAAATTTGCTGAAACCATTGTTGAGGCTACAGGCAAGCAGCCACCGCGCCCCGCCAAGTTTGAAGGCATTGAAGACCTGCCAAAGCGCTCCAAGCGCATGCCTGCAAACGCAGACTTGGTCAAGGCCTACATACGTGAGCAAGTACAAATGGGGCAGGCATGACGGGTAGTGCGGTGCGAAAGCCGTTGCGTCCGCTGGACGACGCGCTGCTTGAATTGCTGGCTGCAGCAACGCCGCTGACAACAACCGAGTCGGTTACTTTGGCTCAGGCTGACGGCCGCGTGCTGGCCCAAGACGTGTTGGCGCAACTCGATGTGCCAGGCTTTGACAACTCGTCGGTAGATGGTTATGCGCTGAACGTGGGCGATGCGCAAGCCGCTATGAATAACGGTTTGCCGCAGTCTGCGCGCATTGCCGCCGGACAGTTTGGTGAGGCTTTGCAAAGCGGCACTGTGGCGCGCATATTCACCGGCGCACCCGTGCCAGCCAATGCCAATGCGGTGGTGATGCAGGAAGACTGCGTGGTGCAAGACGGCCGTGTTGTCATCAGCAAGCTGGCCACCTCGGGACAAAACATACGTCTACGCGGTGAAGACATACAAAACGGTCAAGTGGTTGTGACAAAAGGCACGCGCCTAAGCCCCGCGCACCTGGGGTTGTTGGCCAGCATAGGCCAGGCCAGCGTGACGGTGCTAAAGCCCTTGCGAGTGGCGCTGATGTCTACAGGCGATGAGTTGGTAATGCCCGGCACAGTGGCTGCCAACGCTTTGCCACCTGGTGCCATATTCAGCTCTAACGGTTTCTTTTTAACCACTTTGCTCAAGCGTTTGGGTGCACAGGTCACTGAACTGGCAATCGTGGCAGACACGTTGGCACAGACCAAAGCGGCCATGCAGCAAGCTGCAGCTGAGCACGATTTGATTGTCAGCACTGGTGGTGTGAGTGTGGGTGAGGAAGACCATGTCAAACCCTCGGTTGAAAGCCTGGGCTCTTTGGACTTGTGGGCATGGCCATCAAGCCGGGTAAGCCATTTGCTTATGGCCGTATTCACCGCAGCAGCAGCTCGGACTTTGCCCACTTTGTGGGGTTGCCAGGCAATCCTGTGTCTAGCTTCGTGACCTTTGTGGTGTTGGTGCGCCCCTTTATTGAGCGCATGCTGGGCATACCGTCTACCGGTGTGGTGGCGCAAGCTGCGGTGGCACATTTTGACTGGCCCAAGCCAGACAAACGCCGTGAGTTTTTGCGCGTTAAGCGCGACGCGCAAGGCGGACTTGATTTGTACCCTAACCAAAGCTCAGGCGTGCTGACCTCGGTGGCATGGGCAGACGGCTTTGTAGACAACCCGCCGGGCAAGGTTATTGCCGCTGGCGACACAGTCTCATTTGTGCCCATGTCACAGTGGATAGGCTAAACAGGACAGGCTATGACCATTACGTTGAAATACTTTGCAGGCGTTCGAGAAGCTATTGGTAGGGCAGACGAGGCGTGGCCTGCAGGGGTTGCCGTGCCGGCGACGGCTGGTGAGGTACGCCAAGCGCTGGTCGCGATGGGTCAGCCCTGGGCGCAAGCCCTGGCTGCAGATCAGGTGCTGCGCATCGCGGTGAATCACGCCATTGTGGACCCAGGTCACAGCGTGTCCGCTGGTGACGAGGTGGCGTTTTTCCCACCTGTGACTGGCGGCTAGCGTCCAAGCGCAGCACACCACAACACACTACATATTCAAGGCCATGACTGTACGCATACAAACGCAAGATTTTGACGTCAGCACTGAGCTGGCCAAGCTCAGGGCCAACAACGGTTCTGTGGGGGCTTTATGCTCTTTTGTAGGGACTGTGCGGGAGTGGAGCAAGCAAGACGCACACGCGCCGGCTGTGCAAGGTATGACGCTTGAGCACTATCCGGGCATGACCGAAAAGGCCATAGAGGCCATGGTGGTGCAGGCCAAGGCACGTTTTGATATGTTTGATGCGGTGGTCATTCACCGTGTGGGCGAGCTGGCCTTGATGGACCAAATTGTGTTGGTGGCTGTTACGTCTACGCACAGGCACCAGTCGTTTCAGGCCTGCGAGTTTTTAATGGACTACCTGAAGACGCAAGCGCCATTTTGGAAAAAGAGCACACAGGCACGGGTGCCAGCTGGGTAGACGCCCGCGAGGCCGATGACGCGGCTCTGGCCCGCTGGGGCATAGAGGCGCGCAACGCTGGCACTTGACCTGCATCAAGCTTGTTGCGGCTAATGCCCAAGTGCGCAGCAAAGCCTCTTGAAACTGCGCGTAGTCACTCCATATACCAACTCATAGATCAAAGGGCTTTGCCCACAGGTAACGGAGGACAAACGCCATGCGCGCTGACAAACTGACGACTAAATTTCAAGAAGCCTTATCTGACGCCCAAAGTTTGGCCTTGGGCAACGACCATGCCTACATAGAGCCCGTGCACGTGCTGCAAGCCATGCTGCGCCAGACCGATGGGCCAGGCTCATTGCTACAGCGCGCTGGCGTGCAAGTCAATGCGCTGAGCGAGGCGGCTGACAAATTCATCAAAGCCATGCCGCAAGTACAAGGCCAAGAGCAAGTACAGGTAGGGCGCGACTTGCTGACGCTGCTGCAACAAGCCGAAAAAGATGCCATCAAGCGTGGCGACCAATATGTGGCCAGCGAGTTGTTTTTGACCGCATTGGCAGACCACAAAAGTGCCACGGGTGACCTGGTGCGCAAGCACGGTCTGAGTCGCAGCGCATTAGACCAGGCCATTGACGGCATTCGTGGTGGTCAGCGTGTAGACAGTCCAGAAGCTGAAACACAGCGCGAAGCACTCAAAAAATACACACTAGACCTGACCGAGCGTGCACGCCAAGGCAAGCTAGACCCTGTGATTGGCCGTGACGATGAAATACGCCGCGCCATACAAGTGCTACAGCGTCGCAGCAAAAACAACCCCGTGCTGATTGGCGAGCCTGGCGTGGGCAAGACCGCCATTGTGGAAGGCTTGGCCCAGCGCATTGTGGCTGGCGAGGTGCCAGACACACTGAAAGACAAGCGCGTATTGGCGCTGGATATGGCTGGCTTGCTGGCAGGTGCCAAATACCGTGGCGAATTTGAAGAGCGACTCAAAACCGTGCTCAAGGAAGTAGCTGCTGACGATGGCCGCATTATTTTGTTTATAGACGAAATACACACCATGGTGGGGGCGGGCAAGGCTGACGGTGCCATGGACGCTGGCAACATGCTCAAGCCTGCGTTGGCTCGCGGTGAGTTGCATTGTTTGGGTGCCACCACACTTGACGAATACCGCAAATACATTGAAAAAGACGCCGCTTTGGAGCGCCGCTTTCAAAAGGTATTGGTGGGTGAACCCACAGTTGAGGCCACTATTGCGATTTTGCGCGGCTTGCAAGAGCGCTATGAGGTGCACCACGGTGTGGACATTACTGACCCAGCCATCGTGGCCGCGGCTGAGCTGAGTAACCGCTACATCACCGACAGGTTTTTGCCCGACAAAGCCATTGACTTGATCGATGAGGCGGCCGCCAAAATCAAAATTGAAATCGACTCCAAGCCCGAGGTCATGGACAAGCTAGACCGTCGCTTGATTCAGCTCAAAATTGAGCGTGAAGCCGTGCGCAAGGAAACCGACGATGCATCCAAAAAACGCATGACGCTGCTTGAAGAAGAAATCGACAAGCTGCAGCTTGAGTACGCCGATTTGGCCGAAGTGTGGAAAGCCGAGAAGGCTGCGGCTCTGGGTTCAGCGCATGTGCGCGAGGAGATAGACAAGCTGCGTTTCCAAATCGAGGAGCTCAAGCGCAAAGGCGACTTCAACAAAGTGGCAGAGCTGCAATATGGCCGCTTGCCCGAACTGGAAAAAGAACTGCACGCCGCACAGGACAAAGAGGCCAGCAAGCCGGCAGATGCACCCAACAGACTGCTGCGAACACAAGTAGGCTCTGAAGAAATTGCAGAAGTGGTCGCGCGCATGACGGGTATACCTGTGTCCAAGCTGATGCAAGGCGAGCGCGACAAGTTGCTGCAAATGGAAGACAAACTGCATCAACGCGTGGTGGGCCAAGACGAGGCCATCACGGCAGTGTCTGACGCCATTCGCCGCTCACGCGCTGGTTTGTCTGACCCCAACCGCCCAACGGGCTCATTTCTGTTTTTGGGTCCCACTGGTGTGGGCAAAACGGAGCTGTGCAAAGCACTGGCTGGCTTTTTGTTTGACAGCGAAGAGCACCTGGTGCGCGTGGATATGAGCGAGTTTATGGAGAAGCACTCTGTGAGTCGTCTCATAGGCGCGCCGCCGGGTTATGTGGGTTATGACGAGGGCGGCTATCTTACCGAAGCTGTGCGCCGCAAACCTTATAGCGTGCTGCTACTGGACGAAATTGAAAAGGCCCATCCGGACGTTTTCAATATCTTGTTGCAAGTGTTGGACGACGGGCGCTTAACCGATGGTCAAGGCCGCACCGTGGATTTTAAAAACACCGTCATCGTGATGACCAGCAACATTGGCTCGCACATTATTCAAAGCATGGTGGGGCAAGAGCATGGCGCTATCAAAGAGGCGGTTTGGGAAGAACTCAAAACGCACTTCCGCCCGGAATTGCTCAACCGGATTGACGAGACCGTTGTGTTCCATAGCCTTGATACCCAGCACATTGCCTCTATTGCGGCCATACAGCTGCAAAGCCTGAGAAACCGCCTGCAGGCCATGGACTTGGGTCTGGAGGTGTCGCAAGCTGCTATTGAAGAGCTGGCCAAAGTGGGTTTTGACCCCGTATTTGGGGCCAGGCCCCTTAAACGCGCCGTGCAACAACGCATTGAGAACCCGTTATCAAAACGTATTTTGCAAGGCGAATTTGTACCAGGCACCACGGTGGACGTCAGCGTTAATCCGCTGCATGACCCCGGTGTGTTTTATTTCAAGGCACTCGCGCCAGCGTCTTGATCAGCGAGCAGTGTGTTTAGGCGTTACCCTTGAAGCTGGCTTGGCCAAAGCCTGGCGCCTTTGTTGCGTTTGTGCGAGATACGTTGTTGTCAACAACAACGTATCCCAAAAGATAGATATGGTCTGTCAAAGCGCGTAACATGCTCGCCATGCACACTGCCGCTTTGCCTCTCAACCCAGTCCCTCTTCGCCAAGATGCCCAAGTCATTGGCTTGGTGGGGTTGGCGCATGCCACGTCGCATTTTGCGCACTTGTTGCTGGCGCCACTTTTCCCGGTGTTTATCAAAGAGTTTGACCTGACGTTTTCAGATGTAGGCTTTTTGGTGACCTTGTTTTTTGTGGTCTCAGGGGTGGGCCAGGCCTTGGCGGGATTTGTGGTTGACCGCATTGGCGCACGGCCTGTATTGTTTGCGGCTATGGCTATTTTTTCGTTGGCAGCCATGTGCGCTGCCACGGCTACTGGTTACAACGGCCTGGTGTTGGTGGCCTTACTGGCGGGGCTGGGCAATGCGCCGTTTCACCCAGCAGACTTCACTATTCTCAATCAGCGCGTGTCTGAGCCGCGCTTGGGCTATGCCTTTAGCGCGCATGGCTTGACAGGTAACTTGGGCTGGGCGGTCGCGCCGCTGTTTTTGGTGGGTATTGCCAGCTTGTCGCATTGGCGGGTAGCGTATTGGTGCGCCGCAGCTCTGTACCTGGTGGTGCTGGCCTTGTTGTGGTTTAACCGTGACCGCTTGTTGACGTCCACGGCCAAATCGCGTGCTGCGGACAAGTCTTACGTGGCCTCTACCGAGCATCCACTGGCTTATCTGAAATTGCCAGTGGTGTGGTGGTGTTTTGGTTTTTTTATGTTGTCTACGATGACGCTGGCTGTGGTGCAAAGTTTTGCGCCGTCCATCTTGCAAAAGCTGCATGGCGTGAGTTTTGAGGCAGCCTCACTCACGCTGTCGGCCTACATGCTCAGCGGCGCCTTGGGTATGTTTGTGGGTGGTTGGGTAGCGGCCAAAAAGGCCACCTTTAGCGATCGTGTGGTGGCTTACGCCATGGCTGCTGGTGCGGCGTTGTTGCTGTTATGCGCAACGTCTGTGCTGGGTGCCATGGGCACCATGGTGGGCTTGGCCGCCACAGGTTTTGCGGTGGGCATAGGCGGGCCCAGCCGCGACATGATGATTCGAAAAGCCACACCCAAATCGGCCACGGGCAGGGTGTACGGCACGGTCTACTCTGGCTTAGATGTAGGCTTTGCCTTGTCGCCGCTGGTGTTTGGTGCACTGATGGACGCTGGCCACTACCAAGCCACCCTGGCAGGTGCCGCAGCCGTGTTGCTGGCCTCTGTGGGCTTGGCCTTGGGTGTGGGGCGTTTGACCCGTCAGGCCGCGGCGCAGACCTAGGCGTATGCGTTAACCATAAAGGCATTTATGCAAGAAAAGCTGGCAGGCCATTGGCTGGTGGAGTGTCTGATAGAGCAGGGTGCCACACACGCCTTTGGTGTGCCCGGTGAGAGCTATCTGGCGGTGTTGGACGGTTTGTACCAACACAGCGCGCGCATTCAATTTGTGACCTGTCGCCAAGAGGGCGGCGCTGCGTTTATGGCCGAAGCCCATGGCAAGCTCACCGGTCGCCCGGGCGTATGCATGGTGACACGCGGGCCAGGTGCGACCAATGCCAGTATTGGCCTGCACACCGCGTTTCAAGACAGCACGCCCATGTTGTTGCTCATTGGTGATGTAGCCAGTGACTGCCGCGATCGCGAAGCGTTCCAGGAAGTCGACTTTGTCCAGATGTTTGGCCCCCTGGCCAAATTGGTAGAGCGCATTGACGACGCTACCCGCATACCCGAATACGTGCAACGCGCTTACGCCACGGCCATGAGCGGTCGCCCCGGACCTGTGGTGTTGGTACTGCCGGAAGACATGCTCACGCAAGTGGTGCCGCAGCAACTGTGGTCATTACCAAGCGCCTTGGGTGCTACGCAAGCTGTAGCCATAGGCTTGGCACCATCCGTGATTGACAAGGTGCAGGCGGCGTTGCAACAAGCCCAAAAGCCCTTGGTGGTGCTGGGCGGCAGCGGCTGGACCCCACAAGCCGCGCGCGACATGCAGCGCTGGGCAGAGCACTGGCAGCTGCCAGTGACCAATGCCTTCAGGTTTCAAGATTGCTTTGACAATCACCATACGCAGTACGCTGGTGACGTGGGCTTGGCCATCAACCCGCAGTTGGCCAAACGCATGGATGAGGCCGACTATTTGTTTGTCATTGGTGCCCGCCTGGGCGAGTCTACGACAGACGGCTACACACGCGTGCGCTCGCCGCTGCCTGCGCAGCGCTTGGTGCATTTACATGCAAGTGCTGAAGAGTTGAATCGGGTGTTTAAAGCACATATCAGTGCTTGTGCCGATATGTCCAGCGCTGCGGCGGCCTTGGCCAATAGCTGCGCTGGCGCTGCGCCTGCCGTGCCATGGGCAAACTGGACCCAGCAGCTGCATGCCCAATACCGGGCGCACATAGACCCAGCCAATGGCGGCACGCAGCTGCCAGGCACCATAGACATGCCCAGCCTGATAAACAGTTTGGGCAAACAGCTACCCGCCAATGCAGTGCTGACCAATGGCGCGGGCAACTTCGCCAGCTGGCTGCACCGCTTTTACCGTTACACAGGTTTGGCCAGCGGCCATAAAACGCAGTTGGCGCCTACCAATGGTGCCATGGGCTACGGCATACCAGCGGGCGTGGGGGCGGCCATCGCCACCGGGCGCGTGGTGTTGACGATTGCGGGCGATGGTGACTTTTTAATGAACGGCCAAGAGCTGGCCACAGCCAGCCAGCACGGCGCAAAAACCATTGTGTTGCTGCTTAACAATGGCATGTACGGCACCATTCGTATGCACCAGGAGCGCCACTATCCCACACGCTCAAGCGGCAGCGCCTTGGTCAATCCAGACTTTTGTGCGCTGGCCAAAGCCTATGGCTACGGTGCACAACGCATTACCCACACCCATGAGTTTGAGCCCGCCTTGCAACAGGCCTTGGCCAGTAGCTCTGGCTACCTGATAGAGGTGGTGCTGGATCCAGAGGTCCTCACCACCAAGGCCACTTTGTCAGCGATACAGCAACAAGCCCTGGCTGCACAGACGTAAGGCGTAAAAAAACCACCCAGGCGCTTGGCGCTTAGGTGGTTTTTTGCAGGGCCACCGGCTTACGACAGGTGCGCGCTGATCAGCTTGGTCATTTCAAACATGGTGACCTGGTCTTTGCCAAAAATCACTTTGAGCTTGGCATCGGCGTTGATGTTGCGCTTGTTTGCTGCGTCTTGCAGGTTGTTCTTCTTGATGTATTCCCAAATCTTCTTGGTGACTTCTGTACGGGGAATAGGTGTGGCACCGATGACGGCGGCCAAGTCGGCGCTAAGGGTCATGGGTTTCATGAAAGCGGCATTGGGTGCGCGCTTGGCTGCGGGTGCTTTTTTAGCTGTCGCCATTGTTGGAAAATCCTTTTGTGGTGTACGTTAATGTCAACAGAGCTTGCGCTTGCAAATAACTGTTGACCCGACCAAGCCATGCTACCGGATAACAGTGGTGATAAGTTGCCCAGAATGATTTTTTTTCCAGGCACAGCCAGTGCATATAGTTACTTGGTATTCTTTATGGCTCCTTGTTAAGGTTTTGAAAGCTGATTTCGTACCAAATTGCGGCCTTTGGGTTGTTAAAGTGCCCAGGTTCCATGTTTCACCATTGATGCCTCCAGCACACTTAAGTCAACCAAACGTTATGAATCCAGCAAATACCGCCTGCACACCTGTGCACATCTCAACGTGCGACTTGTGCGACGCCTACAAGTCAGACGCATCGTGCTCTGTGTGGGCCTTGCCCAATGTGTGGCGCTCGTTTGGCAAGCGTGATTATTTCGCAGGGCCTGTGACCACGGTGCAGTGTTTGGACGACAACAGTCTGGTGAAGGCCGCTGTTGAGTCACCAGGCCTGGGCCGTGTGTTGGTGGTAGACGGCGCGGCTAGCTTGGCCAGGGCCTTGCTGGGCGGCAACCTGGGTGCTGCCGCAGCAGTCAATGGTTGGGCGGGCTTGCTGATCAACGGTGCGGTGCGTGATGTCGCAGAGCTGGCGCTGTGCGAGGTGGGTATTTTTGCGCTGGCTTCTAACCCTATGCCCACAGATCGTAAAGGGCAGGGGCTGGCTGACGTATCCGTGCATATCCAAGGTTGCCACATTCGAGCAGGTGACTGGCTCTATGCGGACGCTGATGGCGTGGTGGTGAGCCGAACACCCATACACGCGTGAGCAATTCATGCCCAGCAACAACACGCCAGCGTTTAGGCTGTCAGACCTTTGTAGGCCATGTATAGCGCCAAGCCCAGCAGCAAGCTGGCAAATACCCTTTTGAGCTTGGGCACGGGCAGGGCGTGCGCTGCTTTCACACCCAAGGGCGCCATCACCACGCTGGCAATGGCAATGATGATCAGTGCTGGCAAGTAAATGTAGCCCAAAGCGCCTGCAGGCAAATCAGTCACTTGTTGGCCAGACCACACGTAGCCCACCGCATTGGCCAGTGCAATAGGAAAGCCCAAGGCCGCACTGGTGGCTACCGCGTGATGAATGGCCACATTACACCAGGTCATAAACGGCACACTCACAAAGCCACCGCCGGCGCCTACCAGTCCAGAGGCAAAGCCAATGACGCCACCGGCACCCAGCAAGCCACTTTGGCCTGGTAAGGTGCGCCCCGGTTTGGGCTGCTTGTTTCTGAACATTTGAAACGACGAAAAGCCCACAAATGTGGCGAACACCAGGGCCAAAGACGTACCCTTTAGCAGGGCGAATACGCCCAAGCTCGCGACCAATGCGCCCAGCACAATGCCCGGTGCCAAGCCCCTCACAATGTCCCAACGCACGGCGCCTTTTTTGTGATGGGCGCGAACGCTGGACAAGGACGTAAATACGATGGTGGCCATGGACGTCGCAATGGCCATTTTGACGGCCAGTGCGCCGTCAACCCCGCGCTGGGACAGCAAGTAGGTGAGAAACGGCACCATGAGCATGCCTCCGCCAATACCCAGCAAGCCAGCCAAAAAGCCGGTGACCAATCCTAGTGCCAGCAGCTCTACAACAATTACCAACCAAGGCCATTCAAAAGAGTTGAGCATCTGCATGGCTGGCGTTGTGGGTAGTGGCTAAAAAGAAGGGTGTCTGCAAGCACCGCCTGGCCGCATTCCTGAACCTAAGGGTACAGGTGGGCCAGATCAGACATGGCGTCGGGTTCATCTGACGCGAGACGCTCACACCAGCCAAGCAATGTTTCTAGCCCTAGCTCTATGAGCATTGGTACAAGGAAATATTAGCCAAGCGCGTGCCGCAGACAGCGCTATTGTAGGGCTAGGGGCCTACAACAGTTGTCCGTCTTGCGCCAATGCCTCATCGAGTTTGTCAATCAATGCAGCAATGGTTGGGCTGGGCTGCTCGTTGGTAGTTGTGTTGCCAGACGGCGCGCTTGCCGCTGGTACCTGAGCCCCTTCGAAAGCCATGTTCAAGCAGGCCAGCACCGCAATGCGCTCACGCGCCTTGATCTTGCCTGCGTCTCTGATGCCGCACATGGCTGCATCTACCTTGGCCGCTGCTGAGGTGATGGCGTCTTCGCCGCCGTCTGGGCTGGCCAGCACATAGCTTTGGCCCATGATTTGAACTTCTACGCGGCTCATGGCTGAGTGTCCTCGGGTTGCGCTGATGCAGCTGACGGGTCTGACAGCGGCTGTGGCAGACCAGTTATCAATGCGTCCATACGTTGTTTGGCCGCGGACAAGCGCATTTTTAGCAAGTCGCGGTCGCGATGGCAGACGTCTAGCTCGTCTTGTAGCAAAGCGTAGGAGCGCTGTAGCTCCTCGTGACGCAACAACAAGCGCTCAACGCGCTGGGTTAGTTGTTCAAGTTGTTCATGTGTGGCCATGGCACCTATTCTAGGGGCTTTACAATATGCTTGTTGGTGCTCACAGCCGTGTTCTGCGGCTGTAGTTCAACGGGAATCAGGAGGGCGAGTAAACCCACGCGTTTACACACACCTAACCTGAGCTGCCCCCGCAACGGTAAGCGCAGGCTTGTTTTTTGAAAATTCAAGCCAAAGTTTGTCCATGCCACTGAGTGCTTTGCACTTGGGAAGGCGACAAGCTAAAAGCGTCAGCCCGGATACCGGCCAACAACGTTGTGCGCGTTGCAAAACCTGCACAGTTTCGTCCAATTACTGTCGGGGAAGGCGGTAGGGGCTTATCTGTTGGTATTTACTCATGAGAAAACATTCATTGCGCGTTCGCGCAAATCGTCTAGTCATGGCAGGCTTTGCTGTGCCCGTGTCCATTGCGGCCTTTAGCTCAGCTTTGGCGCAGACCTCGCAAATGCCCCAAGTGTTGCCGGTAACGGTGGTGAGCGCCGCCCGTTATGAACAGCCCATTGAGGATGTCGTGGCAGACATTACGGTTATTGATAGAGCTGAGATTGAGCGCTACGGCGCGGGCACCATCAATGAGCTGCTGTCGCGCTTGCCGGGTGTGCAGTCTATTGATGTGGGCTCGCCCCAATTGTTCATACGTGGTGCCAATGCCAATATGACTGCCGTCTATGTCGATGGTGTTCGCGTGGATCCGCAAGACAAAGGCAGCGGCAACCCTAGGCTGGGCACTTTAGACCTCTCGCAGGTACAGCGAATTGAAATTCTTCGAGGTTCTGCCAGCAGCCTCTACGGCGCAAAGGCCATGGGCGGCGTTATTCAACTGTTCACCGATGGCGGCCAGCCAGGCGCGCGCGCCAACGTAGGTGCTGGTAGCGAGGGGCTCAAAACAGGTGGCTTTGGTTTGTCCGGTCAAGTCGATGACCAATTGAGCTACCGCTTTGGCTTGCAGCGCAGCACTTCTGATGGCTACTACACAGATCTCACCCCACTTAGCATGGCAAGCTCTATGCCTTGGCGTAGAGGATCTTTGAATGCAGGCGTTGACCTCAAAATTAACGCAAGTCACACGTTGCGGTATGTGCTCAATGCAACTGAATATGATGCGGAGTCAAATTCCGATGTGTACGATCCCGTGACCTGGCAGCGAGCTTTGGGACCTAACGCGCGCGCGCGTTCCAATACTGTTACGTCAGGTTTGCGGTGGAGTGGTACGTGGACAAATACTGTGCGCAGTGAGGTAGCTCTTTCCACTACAAGAATGGGCGTTCATGGCAGTTTGCCCGAAACATTCGAGACTCGCGCATGGGACTTCAGTGCGCAGGTGCTTGCTAAAACAGAGGCCGGTGAGTTCGGCCTGGGACTAGAGCAGAAATTGGACAGGCTACAGGCGGATCGCGACGCCAATAACCTTGCTGTGTCGGGCAGTCGCGGGCAAACTGCTGCGAGCCTTAGCTGGTCGCACCGCGTGCAGCAATTGAGCTGGCAGGTCAATTTGCGCGTAGACGATGATGAGTTTTTCAGTCGGACAACGTCTGGAGGCTTGGCCGGGGCTTTCCAAATTACGCCAGCACTAAAGCTTCGTGCCGGGGTGAGCACAGGTTTTCGAGCGCCAACACTTGAGCAGATCCTGGGAGCCTACGGTTCGCGAGACCTCAAGCCAGAAAACAGCTTGAGTAAAGAGCTTGCCTTGGCGTATTCGCAAGGCGCAGATAGCGCAAGTGCCACGCTGTACAGCACACGCTTTAACGACATGCTCGCAACCGACTCGTCCTTCAATTGGAAAAATTTGGCGACGGCGGACGTTGAAGGTCTAACACTAAGCGCCCGCACAAAGGTAGGCGTTGCAACGGTGCTTGGTAGTTTCGACGCGATGCGTGCGCGCAATGGCGAGACAGGTCAGCCCTTGAACTACCGCCCTGATGAGTCGGCGACCATCGACGTCATGGTACCGGTATCAGACTGGCGCGTTGGCGCACAGTGGCAAGGTGTTGGGCAGCGTTACTACAGCGCAGGAAGTCAGTCATTGCGTGGCTACGCCTTGTTAAACCTGTACGCCAGCAAAGCGCTAACGCCCAACTGGACATTGCAAACACGTCTGGACAACGCAGCCGACCGCGATTACGACGGCGACGGCTACAACGCCACGCCAGACCGCCGCTGGTTTGTGGGCCTTCAGTGGCAAGACCGCTAAACTGCCAAGCATGAACCCACACGGCCCACAACGCATTGTTTGCCTCACAGAAGAAACCACAGAGTGGTTGTACCTGCTGGGGCAGCAGCACCGCATTGTGGGGGTGTCGGGGTATACGGTGAGGCCACCACAGGCGCGGCACAACCACCCGCGTGTGAGCGCGTTTTTGAGCGCCAAAATAGACAGGATCCTGGCGCTAAAGCCTGACTGCGTGTTTGGCTTTTCAGACTTGCAAGCCGACATTGCTGCGCAGCTTATTCGCGCGGGTGTACAGGTCACCGTGTTCAACCAGCGCAGCGTTGACCAGATATTTGCCATGCTGTACCAAGTAGCGGCCATGGTGGGTTGCGCCGAGCAAGGGTTGGCGTGGATAGAGCAGCGCCAAGCGGCATTGGCCGCCATGCGTCAAACCAGCGCAGCTTGGGCGCGCAAGCCGCGTGTGTATTTTGAAGAGTGGGACCAACCACACATCAGCAGTATTCAGTGGGTGTCTGAGTTGGTTGGCATTGCCGGTGGTGTGGATTGCTTTCCCGAGCTGTCTTGTGAGAGCCTTGGCAAAAACCGCATCATCGCTGACGGCCAAACCATAATTGATAGACGGCCAGATATTGTGGTGGGTTCCTGGTGCGGCAAGAAGTTTCGCGCTGAAAAAGTAGCCGCCCGAATGGGTTGGGAGCAAGTGCCTGCGGTTGTCAACCAACAACTGTTTGAAATAAAGTCAGCCGACATATTGCAGCCCGGACCAGCGGCGCTGACCGACGGTGTGGCGCAGCTGCACGCCATCATGCAGCGCTGGGTCCAGCAGCATGGCTAGCAGCTGCCGCTAGCACTGGGTCTGCGTTTACAAGACATTATTTGGGCTTGTTGGTTTTAGGGCGGTAATCGCAAGCGTGGCTCACCGCGCACTCCCAGCATCTGGGCGTGCGGGCCTGGCACACGTAGCGCCCATGCAAGATCAGCCAGTGGTGTGCGTCCACCATGTAGCGCGCCGGTATGCGCTTTAGCAAGCCTTTTTCTACTTCCACCACGTTTTTGCCGGGCGCTAAACCTGTGCGGTTGCCCAGTCTGAAAATATGGGTATCCACCGCCATGGTGGGTTGACCAAAGGCCACGTTCAACACCACATTGGCAGTTTTGCGACCCACGCCCGGCAGCGCTTCGAGCGCCTCGCGGTTGTCAGGCACTGCGCTACCGTGTTCGCGCAGCAATATCTCACAGGCTTGCATGAGGTGGCGCGCCTTGCTTTTGTACAGTCCAATGGTTTTGATAGCGTCTTCCAGGGCGGGCAAGCCCATGTCTACTATGGCTTGTGGTGTGTTGGCGCGCGGAAACAGTTTGGCTGTGGCCTTGTTCACGCCCACGTCTGTGGCTTGGGCGGACAACAGCACGGCGGCCAACAACTCAAACACGCTGGTGTAAGCCAGCTCGGTTTGGGGAGACGGGTTGGCCTTGGCCAAGGTGGCAAAAAATAGCTCAATGTTGGCTTTGTTCATGCGCGAAGTGTACGGTTGTTTGTGCACAATGTAAGGCCAACCCGTTCAACTCCAAAGCCTTACCGCTATGACCGACGCTTTCAATACAGACTTATTCGCCCAGCGCTTATCCAACGTAGAGACTTCAGCTATTCGCGAGTTGTTCAAGGTACTAGGTCAGCCCGGCATTATCAGCTTTGGTGGTGGCTTTCCAGACCCCAGCTCGTTTGATGTGCAAGGCATTGCGCAGGCCGCTCAGCAAGCGCTTTTAGACCACCCGGTAGCCGCCTTGCAATATGGTGCAACAGAAGGCTTTGAGCCACTGCGCGTGCAGTTGGCCGCCTTGATGGCCAGCAAAGGCGCAGCCGTTGAGCCTGACGAATTGATGGTGACCACAGGCAGTCAACAAGCCTTGGACCTCATTGGCAAAACACTGATTAGCCCGGGCGATAAGTGATTGTGGAGGGTCCCACGTTTTTAGCGACTATCCAGTGTTTCCGCTTGTATGGCGCGCAGCTCATTACAGCGCCTGTTGACGGCAACGGCGTGGATGTCGACAAACTGGCTGAGTTGATAGACGAGCACCAGCCCAAGTTTGTGTACCTCATCCCCACCTTTGGCAATCCCAGCGGCGCTACCTTGTCACTAGAGCGTCGCAAGCGGTTGCTGAATATGGCGGTGCAAAAGCGCACACTCATTGTCGAGGACGACCCCTATGGAGACTTGTACTTTGACGAGGCGCCGCCGCCCAGTTTGTTGGCACTGAGTGCCCAAGTGCAGGGCAGCCGCCAATGGCTTGTGCACAGTGGATCCTTGAGTAAAAACCTAAGTCCAGGGCTGCGTGTGGGCTGGATGATTGCGCCTGCGCCGTTGCTGGCCAAGGCCGCCATGTGCAAGCAGTTCAGCGACGCCAACACCAGTACCTTCGCCCAAGCTACAGCGGCCGCGTATTTGGCTTCAGGCCGCTTGGCAAAAGCCTTGCCCAAGATGCGCAGCATGTACGCCAAGCGTGCCGCGTGTATGTGTAACGCCCTTGAGCGAGAGTTGGGCGAGGCCATTCGTTTTGTGCGCCCCTTGGGTGGTTTGTTTGTGTGGGCGCAGCTCACAGGTGCCAACGGTGCCAGCACAGACAGCGCGGCACTGGCCCAAAAAGCCATTGCCCTGGGCGTTGCATTTGTGCCAGGCGCGCCATTTTTCGCCAACAACCCAGACCACACTGCGTTGCGCCTAAGCTTTGCCACCATGAGCGAAGACAACATCGAGGCGGGTGTGTTGAAACTCAAGGCGGCGTTGCAGGTTAGCCCCGCTTTGTGAGGCACTTGACGAATGATTGTCTAGTGATTTTTTGCTTGGTAGGCGTTGGCCAGCAGTTGCTCAAGGCTTACAAAGGCCAGCGCTTTTTCATGTGTGCTGTCCAGCACCACAGGCGGAGCCACACCAGCTTCTAGCGCCTCGCGCCAGCGTGATGCGCACAAACACCAGCGGTCGCCTGCGCGCAAGCCTGCAAAGCGGTGGCTGGGTCTTGGTGTTATCAGGTCGTTGCCGTGCGCCAGTGAGTACTGCAAAAACGCATCGGTTACACGGGCGCACACCACGTGGCTACCTTGGTCTTGTTCATCGGTATTGCAACATCCATCGCGCCAGTAGCCGGTCAGTGGGTCAAAGCTGCAAGGCACTAGGACTGTGCCTAAGACATTACGGGCTGTGACAAGGGGCGAGTCTGATGAGTCGTCTGGTTGAATATCATGCGTCATGCCTTTATTGTGCGGCCAGTACTGGTCGTCGCGCGGCGTGATGCACAATGCCAACTGGTTCAACGGGTGTTTTTTTGGCAGCATGGCAAGTAGCAACAAGCAAGGTACAAGTAACAGCGGCAAGGGGCTGGCCAGTTTGGCAGGACTTTCGTCGTCTGCATTGGTGTACAGCACCGATGTGGGCACCACGTGCCCTGCCGCCAGGCGTTGAGCGCTTGCGTGTGCACAGACCCCAACGCTTTACTGGGCGATGGCCAAGTGCGTGTGATGCTCGAAAAACGCAAAGGCAAGGTCGTAACCGTGGTGACTGGCTTGGCTTTGAGTGCCGTTGATATTGCAGCCGCTGGTAAAGCCCTGCGCCAAGCCTGCGGCAGCGGCGGCACCAGCAAAGACGCAACCATAGAGGTTCAGGGCGACCACCTGCAAAAGTGCGCGCAATGGCTGCGCGCCAAAGGCTTTCATGTGGTGCAGCCCAAACCATGATTGCACCGCAAGACCTACAGCTGCTGGTGGACACCAAAATGCCGTTTGGCAAACACAAAGACCGCGTTATTGCCGACTTGCCAGGCAATTACCTCAATTGGTTTGCACGCGAGGGCTTTCCCAGTGGGCGTATTGGCGAGTTGCTGCAACTCATGCACGAGATAGACCACAACGGCCTGAGCGATTTGTTAAAACCATTGCGGCACCCGCCACGCGCATGACTTATACCGTCAAGATTTATACCGGCGACGAGACGACGCAAGAGCAAAGAGCCTTGGCTGCGCAGCGCTTTTGCGCTGCTTTAGAGGCTTCGCTGGGCGACGCCAGTTTGGTGGTACCCATGTACACCATGTACCAGCGCTTGGTCGTTACCTTTGGCGAGATGCCAGACGTGGAGGTGATGAACCAAGCTGAGCGCGAGGTATTCGAGAGCTGGCAACAGGCCGAAACTGCCGCTGTGCAAGCCGCCTTTGGTGAGCACCGTTATCTGGACGAAGGTGGCTACGAGCTGCGGCTGGGCTAGCTTGGCAACACTGTTAACAGTCGGTCCAGGCCACCTTGATTGATCGCAACATCTGCTTGCGCGCGCACGGCCGGCTTGGCGTGAAATGCCACCGACAAGCCTGCCACACTCATCATGGGCAAGTCGTTGGCACCGTCGCCCACGGCTATGGTCTGGCTTGGCTTGCAGCCCAGTTGCTGGCACAGATCTAAAACGGTTTGGCGTTTTACGTCGCCGTCACATATGTCGCCCCAGCTTTGCATCAGCAGCTTGCCAGTGAGCTTGCCATCTTCCACTTCCAGGGCGTTGGCTCTGGCCATGTCAAGCCCCAGGCTGTCTTTGACGCGGTCTGCAAAGTAAGTAAAACCACCGCTCACCAACACGCAATACAGGCCAGCCGCTTTGCACGCCTGCACCAAGGCTTGTGCACCCTCGTTTAAGCGCAAGCGCTGGTGGTACACAGCATCGAGGTGGGCCAGTGGCACACCCGCCAACAGCGCCAAACGCCTTGTTAGGCTGTCTCTGAAGTCTGTGAGCTCACCGCGCATGGCCGCCTCAGTGATGGCGGCGACTTCAGCTTTTTTGCCAGCAGCGTCTGCAATTTCATCGATGCACTCGATGTTGATGAGCGTGGAGTCCATGTCAAATGCAATGAGCTTGTATTGGCCAAGCGGTTGCAGGCTTGCGCCTGTCTTGAGCAGCAGGCCAGGTGCGTGCTGGGTATGCGTGTGGGTGTCAGCTTGATTGGTCATGGCTTAAACGGTTGGCTATTTAGACTGTCAGTTCTTGTGCTGGTGCGTTGGTAGGCTCGCCCAGGTTGCGCAACACATCGCGCACCATGTGTGCACGCAGGTTGGGGTCTGGCAGGGCTTTTTCTATGCGCAGCTTGTCATTGCCTGCCAGCTTGATGTGGCGGTTTTTTTGGATCATGGCAATGATTTTGGCGGGGTCTATGGGTGCATCTTTCTTAAACGTGATGTTGATCACTGTGGGCGCAGCGTCAACCTTCACCACGCCGTATGGCGCGCACAGCACGCGCAGTCGGTGAACGTCTACCAGCGCCACAGCTTGTGGCGGCAGCTTGCCGAAGCGGTCTGCAATTTCCTCCATCAATCGGTCAATACTGTCTGTGGTTTTGGCTGTTGCCAATTTTTTGTAAAAGCTCAAGCGCAAGTGCACATCACCACAATAGTCGCTGGGCAACAGCGCCGGTGCGTGCAAGTTGATGTCGGTGACCACAGCCAGCGGGCTGAGCAAGTCGGGTTCGCGCCCAGCCTTTAGGCTGGCCACAGCTTCGGCCAGCATTTCGTTGTACAGCTGAAAACCCACCTCAAGCATATTGCCGCTTTGGTTTTCGCCCAGTACTTCGCCCGCGCCACGAATCTCTAGGTCGTGCATGGCCAGGTAAAAGCCTGAGCCCAGCTCTTCCATTTCTTGAATCGCCTCCAAGCGTTGAGACGCTTGTTTGGTCAGGCTTTGCGTGTCGGGCACCAGCAGGTAGGCATAGGCTTGATGGTGGCTGCGGCCTACGCGTCCGCGCAGCTGGTGTAGCTGCGCCAAACCAAATTTGTCAGCGCGCGCCATCACGATGGTATTGGCGGTGGGCACATCAATACCAGTTTCAATGATGGTGGAACACAACAACACATTAAAACGCTGCGCCACAAAGTCACGCATGACGGCCTCCAGTTGGCGCTCAGGCATTTGACCGTGTGCAATGGCAATGCGCGCCTCGGGCAAGTAAGCCTCAAGCTGCTGCTTGCGGTTTTCAATGGTCTCCACTTCGTTATGCAAAAAGTAGACCTGACCACCACGTTTGAGCTCACGCATCACCGCCTCGCGAATCACGCCCTGGCCCTCGTTGCGTACAAAGGTTTTGATGGCCAGGCGGCGCTGCGGTGCTGTGGCAATCACCGACAAGTCGCGCAAGCCCTCAAGTGCCATGCCCAAGGTACGCGGTATGGGGGTGGCGGTGAGTGTGAGCACATCTACCTCGGCGCGCATGGCCTTCATGGCCTCTTTGTGGCGCACGCCAAAGCGGTGTTCTTCGTCGATGATTAACAGTCCCAAATCCTTGAACTTGACAGACTCGCTGAGCAGCTTGTGTGTGCCCACCACAATATCGACTGTGCCTTCAGCCAAGCCTTTGGCAGCAGCGGTAATTTCTTTGGCTGACCGAAAGCGGCTCATCTCGGCGATTTTGATAGGCCAGTGCGAAAAGCGGTCTATGAGGGTTTGGTAATGCTGCTCAGCCAGCAAGGTGGTGGGCGCTAAAAACGCCACTTGTCGACCACCCGTAACCGCCACAAACGCCGCGCGCAAAGCCACCTCTGTTTTGCCAAAGCCCACGTCTCCACACACCAGTCTGTCCATGGGGCGTGGCGAGATCATGTCCTGAATAACGGCGTGGATGGCGCCGCGTTGATCGGCGGTTTCCTCAAAGCCAAAGTCATTGGCAAAGCGTTCGTAGTCGGCGGGGCTGTACCTGAATGCGTGACCCTGGCGGGCTTGGCGGCGTGCGTATATGTTGAGCAGTTCGGCGGCTGCATCACGCACTTGCTCGGCGGCTTTCTTTTTGGCTTTTTCCCATTGGCCACTGCCTAAGCGGTGCAGTTTGGCCTCATCGGCGCTCACGCCGGTGTAGCGGCTAATGAGGTGTAGCTGACTCACTGGGACGTACAGTGTGGCGTTGTCGGCGTACTCGAGGTGTAAAAACTCCTGTAATGAAACGTTGCCGTTCTGGTCTACGCCTTGCCCCAAGTCCATGTTGATCAGGCCGTGGTAGCGGCCAATGCCGTGTGCGCTATGCACCACGGGGTCTCCGACGTTGAGCTCGCTCAGGTCTTTGATCAGCGCGTCCACATCGCTGGCTTGCTCTTGTCTGCGGCGTCTGCGGGTGGTGGGCGCAGTTGCAAAAAGCTCTGTTTCTGTGATCAGTGCCACAGTGGTTTCTACCGCTACAAAACCGACGCTGAGGTTGGATACCACTATGCCGACGGGCTCGTCGCTGGCTTCAAAGGCTTGCAAGCTGTCAAAGCTGGGTGGCGCAATGCCGCTGGCGCGCAAGAAGTCTTGCAAGCTTTCGCGTCTGCCTTCGCTCTCAGCACACAACAGCACACGCCAGCCACCGTTGGTGATGAAGCGCTTGAGCTTGATCAGCGGCTCGTCGCCCCCGCGCTCGACAGTCAAGTCTGGCAGCGTGGCAAATGCTGGGAATGGGTTGTTGGCCGGGCTGTCTAAAGCTTGCTGGTGATCAACGCTAAAGGTCTTAAAGGCCAGCTGTGCGTGGGCATTGGCGTGGGTAAAAAACGCTTCAGCGCTTAAAAACAGACTGGCTGGTGGTAAGGCGGGGCGCTCTGGATCACCTGCCAGCAGGCGGTGCCTATCGGTGGTGTCGCGCCAAAACTGGCCAAAGGCGCTTTCCAGGTCGCCCACCAGCGCTACGGTGGCGTCGGCGCCGAGGTAGTCAAACACGGTGGCTGTGTCGTCAAAAAACAGGGGCAGGTAGTACTCTATACCCGCAGTGGCAACGCCATTGCCCATATCTTTATAGATGCGGCTTTTGGTGGGGTCGCCTTCAAGCACTTCGCGCCAGCGGCTTCTGAAGCGCGCGCGTGCACTATCGTCCATGGGGAATTCGCGCCCTGGCAACAGGCGCACTTCAGGTACGGGGTATAGGCTGCGCTGGCTGTCTGGGTCAAAGGTGCGAATGCTGTCGATTTCGTCGTCAAACAAATCGACGCGGTAGGGCACCAACGACCCCATGGGGAACAAGTCAATCAGGCCGCCGCGCACGGCATACTCGCCCGGGCTGACCACTTGCGACACATGGTTGTAACCAGCCGTAGTGAGCTGTGCGCGCAGCTTGGTCTCGTCTAGCTTTTGCTTGACCTTGAATTCAAAGGTGTAGCCCGCTAAAAATGACGGCGGCGCTAAACGGTACAAGGCTGTGGTGGCCGGCACCAGCACCACGTCCGCACCGGCCTGGGCATCGCGCTGCTTGATGCGCCACAGCGTGGCCAAGCGCTCGCTGATGAGGTCTTGATGCGGTGAAAAGTGGTCGTAGGGCAGTGTTTCCCAGTCTGGGAACAAAGCGCCACGCACGTCTGGCGCAAAAAATGCCATCTCGTCCAGCGAGCGGGTGCTGGTGGCTGCGTCAGCGGTGACTATCAGCAAGGGCCTGCCAGCTGCTTTCTCTCGCACAGCCAGCTGGGCCAGCCACATGGCGTCGCTAGAGGCCTTGGGCTGGGGCAAGGTAAAGCGTTTGCCGGCGCTTAGTTTGGGTAGTTGCATATAAAACTGGGGTGTCTATTGAGACTTCTGGATTGCGCACAACGACAAAACCCCGATTCGCAGTGCGTCGGGGTGCAACATGCAGTTTACCGCCTTGCCTACAATGGCGCGACACCCAAGCAAATAACCATGAGTAATCCCCCCACTTTTAGTACCTTGGCCCAGCCGCATGGCGTGCCCCTGCGTTGCCACACCGTCGTGCCTTGCGCAGGTGTGGGCCAACGAGCCTTGCAGCCAGGCCACGCCTTGGCCAAGCAATACCAGATGCTTGAACGTGTGCCTTTGGTGGTGCATACCTTAAAGGCCTTGGACCTTGTTGATGTTGATCACGCCAGTGGCGGCGCGTGGCATGCAGGCAGCCAAGTTGCGGTGTTGTCGCCTGGAGACGACTTGTGGCCAAGCTTTGTTGCGCCGTTGGTGTCTGGCTGGCTGGCCGCACCGGTTGGGGGGCTAGCCGGGCCGAGTCGGTGCTGAATGGTTTGCAGTATTTGTCAGGCAGCTGTGATGCCCAGCCCAGCGACTGGGTACTGGTGCACGACGCTGCACGCTGCCTGGTGCAGCCCAGCGCCATACATACGCTGATTGCGGCTTGCGTGGCGCACAAGCGTGGTGGTTTGCTGGCGCTGCCCGTGCCCGACACCATTAAAGTGGCGCGCCAAGATGATCTTGGTCAAGGCGTAGCTGCCGTGGCCGATACCGTGGTACGCAGTGGCAAGTGGCTGGCGCAAACGCCACAGTTGTTCAAGCTGGGCAGTTTGCTCAATGCGTTACGGGATGCGCAAGCCGATGAGCAAGCGTGGCCGCACATAACCGATGAAGCCAGCGCCATGGAGCGCATGGGCCAGTCGCCTTTGTTGGTGCCCAGCGGCGCGGACAATTTTAAAGTAACCTACCCCACAGACTTTGATCTGGCCGGCGTAATGCTGCGCGGACGCAAGTCACAGACCAGCGCCTAGACGGACGCAAAGAGCACAGCATGAGCATCAACACACCACCACCACAAACGACACCTGGCCCCAGCTTTCGCATAGGCCAAGGCTGGGATACCCATGCCTTGGTCTACGGGCGACCACTCGTATTGGGCGGCGTGACCATACCGCACAGCAAAGGTTTGTTGGGCCACTCGGATGCCGATGCGTTGTTGCACGCCATCATTGACGCCATGTTGGGTGCTGCGGGCATGGGCGACATTGGCGGCCTGTTCCCTGATACAGACGCTGTCAACAAAGACGCTGACTCGGCACTGTTAACAGCTCAGGTTGTTGCCAAGTTGCATGGGGCGGGGTGGTTTGTGGGCAACGTGGACTGCACCGTGGTGGCTCAAGCGCCCAAGCTGGCGGCGCATCGATCAAGCATGACCAAGCGCATTGCACAGCTGCTGCAGGTTGAGGCTGACTGCGTGAACGTCAAAGCCAAGACAGCCGAAAAAATGGGGCCTGTGGGTGAGGGCAAAAGCATTGAGGCACAGGCGGTGGTGTTGATCACCAGGCGCTAACCGCAGTTGCGAATAAACAGAGCATGGACTGCATCAAGTCCTGTCGCTGTGAGCGCCCATGGCTGACGCTGCCACCAATAGCTGAGCTGTATCCCCATGCGTTGGGTTTGGGCGCATGTAGCCGCTATACCAAGCCTTTAATGGTTTGTCTGGGCGTGCCGGGTGTGCGGCTCCACTCGCTCCAGCTGCCAGCGTACAAGGCAGGCATGGGCAGGCCAGCCAAGGCCATGGCGACCACATTGGGCACGGCGCTTACGCCGCTGCCGCACTGCATCACAACGGTGGCGGGGTCCCGCCCGGCTAAGGTTTGCGCCCACAAGGCTTGCAACTCTGGTGCGCTCTTAAACAAACCATTGCTGTCAAAGTTGGTGTTAAACGGGTGATTGCGTGCCCCAGGGATGTGGCCTGCTACGGGGTCTAGTGGTTCTGTCTCACCCCTGAAGCGTGGCACGCTGCGCGCATCCACAACACACTGTGTATCTGGCTGGTGTTGCAAGTTGCTCAGTACTGTGGCGGTGTCACGCCATTGCACCAAAGGTGCTGCAAGCGGGTAGTCTTTGGCAGGAGCAGGCGGCACTGTGGTGTTGGACACCGCTCCACCTGCGGCTTGCCAAGCGGCTAAGCCGCCATCCAGTATGGCTACAGCTTGGTGGCCACACCACTTCAACATCCACCACGCGCGTCCGCAAAAGTTGTTGCCGTTGCGGTCGTACACCACCACTTGCGTGGTGGGCGTGATACCCCACAAGCCCAGTTGCGAGGCAAACCATTCACGTGTGGGCAGCGGGTGGCGGCCTGCGTTAACCGCTGGTACGTCGCCATGCGCACTGAGATGTGAGTCCAGGTCGGCAAAGTGTGCGCCTGCAATGTGACTGGCCGCGAAAGCTTGTCTGGCAGTGTCTGGGGCATTCAAGTCAAAACTGCAGTCCAGTACGCAGACCTTGTCTTGGGGTAAGGCCAGCAGTTGTGGTGCAGAGATGATGAGGTCAAACATGGTGCTCATGAGTCGATGGTGCTCGCGGTTTAGGTCAGTTGTTCTTGTGGTGGTGTTGGCGACAGGCTGCGCGCGCGCAGCACCGTGGCTGCAATGCCGCTTGCCACTATAAGCGCCATGCCGCCCCAACTGCTGGGGGGCAAGTGGTCGTCAAACAGCCACACGCTGTACAGGCTGGCCACCACAATGCCTGCGTATTGCAGATTGGCCACCAGCAGCGTAGCGCCGCTGGCGTAGGCTTTGGTCATGCAAATTTGGCCCAGTAGCGCGAGTATGCCCACAGGTAGCAGCCACACGGCGCCCCATAAGCTAAACGCTTGGGCGTCTAAAGCGTCTGTACTGGCAACACCGGCACCCACCACCATAGTGCCTATGCCGCCTGCTATGGCTGCACCCAATGAAAAGTAAAACACCACCCGGGTCTCGGGTTCACCCACCTTCGCTAAAGCGGACACCTGCAAGTAGGCCAGCGCGGCCACCACACCAGAGATCAGGCCCACCAGGGCCGCAAAGCCTTGGTCGGCGTTAAGAGTAGGGCGCAGCAACAGTGCCACACCTGCAAAACCCAACAAAATGGTGATAACCAAAGGACCTTGGCGTGCCAATGGCTCGCCTGGGCGTTGCATGATCAGCGCGCCGCCTACCAGGAAGGTGGCAATCCACACGCTGCTCATGTAGTTCATGGTCATGGCCGTCGCCAGCGGAATGTGCGCGATGGCGTAAAACCAGCAACACAGTGAGATCACGCCTACTGTTGCGCGCCACAAATGCATCATTGGAAAACGTGTTTTAAAAAATGCCAAGCCTGCGCCTCGGTAGTGGCACCACCACAGCAAGCCCATCACGCCAATCAAGCCGCGGTACATCACGATTTCAAAGTTGTTGAAATGCGCCGATGCCAGCTTGACGCACACGCCCATGGTGGCAAATAAAAAGGCTGCTAGCAGCATCCAGAGGGCTTGCATAAGGCGGTGACGGTGTGGTTTGAAGACGAAAAAAAGCGCTTGCCAAGCAATGCTCAACAAGCGCCATAGCTTACCGCTAAAGGTCTTTTGCGGCACTGGTGCTAGCCGCTGTGCGATGCCTTGTCGAGGTTCATTTTGCTGTTGTACCACTCGTGAAAGTGCTGCATGCCGTCTTCCATTGGGCTTTGGTAGGGGCCTACTTCGCTGTCACCACGCGCGAGCAAGGCGCGTCGGCCCTCGTCCATGCGCTCTGCGATTTCGTCGTCTTCAACGGCGGTTTCCATGTAAGCCTCGCGTTGCGCCTCTACAAACTCGCGCTCAAACGCAGCGATTTCTTCCGGGTAAAAGAATTCCACCACGTTCATGGTTTGTTGTGGCCCCATGGGGTGCAGCGTTGATACCGTCAGCACATGCGGGTACCACTCAATCATGATGTGCGGGTAGTAGGTGAGCCAAATGGCACCGTACTGCGGCAGCTCACCTTGGCGGTATTGCATCAGTACGTCGTGCCAGCGCTGGTAGGCAGGGCTGCCGCTTTGTTTGAGGTTGGTCACACCCACGGTTTGCACCGAGTACTCGGGATTGAACTCCCAGCGCAAGTCGTCGCAGGTCACAAAGTTGCCAAGGCCTGGGTGAAAGGGCTCTACGTGGTAGTCCTCCAGGTAGACCTCGATAAAGGTTTTCCAGTTGTAGTTGCACGCGTGCATTTCCACATGGTCTAGCACGTAGCCGTCAAAGTTCAAGGCGCTTGCCGGGCCAAGGCCCGCCAAATCAGCCGCCACGTCGCGTCCGTTGTCTTCGAACAGCAAGCCGTTCCACTCGCGCAGCCTGTATTGGTTGAGGTTTAGACAAGGGTCTTGGCTAAAGTGTGGCGCGCCCAGCAGTTGGCCTTTGTCGCTGTAGGTCCAGCGGTGCAGGGGGCATACGATGTTGCCACCCGCGCTACCGGCCTGCGTTTGGCTTAAGTTGCCTTGGCCCTTTAGCATCACGGCCTGGCGATGGCGGCACACGTTGGACAGCAGCTCTATGCCGTTTGCGCCGTGCACCAGAGCTCTGCCATTGCCTTCGTGCTGCAGGCTGTAATAGTCGCCACGCTCGGGCACCGCAAGGCGGTGGCCCACGTAGCGAGGACCAGACTGGAAGATGGTTTCCATCTCGCGCTTGAACAGCGCATCATCAAAATAACTGGAAACCGAGAGTTGACTCTTGGCCTGCTGAAGTTGAAGACTTAAATCAGACATGTTGGTCTTGACCTATAGACTCCCCCTATGAAGGGGCAGGTGGGCGCGCGGCTCAAAGGCTGCACAAAATGATTTTGCCTACAGGTCAAAACCTGCTGGTGCGGCAAACTCCTGAAAGTTTTAGCGAAGCATGGGATTTTAACCTGCTCAAATACCTATGTCATCCCTAGGCTATTTGCAAAAGCCCCACCGCACCGATGGGCGAAAACCCGGCACGTGTGAGCACCTAGAATAAGCCGGATCACACAACGCCCAGAGCAACCACCTACTCATGACTAAAAGCAGCACCGCAAAAGCCAAGGCCACCACCGAGACCATTGTTGAGGGCCCAGTGCCAGCCAACTACGAAGCCGCTGTGAGTGAGCTGGAAACCTTGGTGGCCCAACTGGAGGCTGGTCAATTGCCGTTGGACCAATTGTTGGGCCAGTACAAGCGAGGCGCGCAGCTGCTGCAATATTGCCGCGCCCAGCTGGATGCTGTTGAGAACCAGGTGAAGGTTTTAGAGGGTGATCAAGCCAAAGCCTGGGAGCGTGATGCGTGAGCGCGCCAGGTTTTGACATTGGCGCTTGGCAACAAGCGCGCCTCGATGAGGTGGAGCTGGCGCTGTTGCAAAACCTGCCCAGCAGCGCGCCAGCAACCCTGTTAGAGGCCATGCAATATGCGCTAACAGGTGGTGGCAAACGCATGCGCCCCATGTTGGCCTTTGCGGCCTGCGAGGCTGTTGCCCAACAAGACACCCATTTGCTGGCTGCAGCCCAACGCGACGCTGCCATGCGCGCGGCCTGCGCTGTTGAGATGATTCACGCCTACTCGTTGGTGCACGACGACATGCCCTGCATGGACAACGATGTGCTACGCCGCGGCAAGCCCACTGTGCACGTGCAATACGGCCAAGCCCAAGCGCTTCTTGCAGGAGATGCATTACAAGCACAGGCGTTTGTGGTGCTCACTCAGGACGGCTTGAATGACGACAGTGGCTTGCCGGTGGCAGCCCAGCTGCGCTTGTGCCAGTTATTAAGCGTAGCCGCCGGCGCGCAAGGTATGGCAGGTGGACAAGCCATTGACTTGGCCAGCGTAGGCCTGCCGCCTGACCTGGCCCAGCTTGAGCACATGCACGCCCTTAAAACAGGTGCGCTGATACATGCAGCCGTGTTGATGGGGGGCGTGTGTGGCCATGCCAGCGCGCAAGAGTTGGCGGCATTGGACACATACGGCAAGAAAGTGGGATTAGCGTTTCAAGTGGTTGACGATGTGTTGGACGTGCTGGCAGACACCGCAACCTTGGGCAAAACCGCTGGCAAAGACGCTTTGGCCGACAAGCCGACTTTTGTCTCTTTAATGGGCTTGGATGCGGCAAAAGCCTATGCGCTGCAGGCCATAGCGCAATCCAAGGCCGCACTAGATGATGCAGGACTGGACAACAGTCCGGCGCTGCGAGCCCTGGCCGACCAAATTGTGGCGCGCAGCCATTAAATAAACGCAGGCCAAGCAGCAATACACCAATGGAAAATGCAGACATGAACCAGCCCGATCAGGCTTCTTTTGACGTGCTAAACGCCGTAGATTCGCCTGCAGACTTGCGCGCCATACCGCGCAGCCAGCTCGGTACGTTGAGCGACCAGTTGCGCGCCTATCTGTTGCAAAGCGTGTCCAAAACAGGTGGGCATTTGAGTTCCAACCTGGGGACTGTCGAGTTGACTGTGGCCTTGCACTACGTCTTCAACACGCCAGATGACCGCATCGTGTGGGACGTGGGCCATCAAACCTACCCGCACAAGATACTCACTGGCAGGCGCGAGCGCATGGCATCGCTGCGCCAGAAAGGCGGCATCAGTGGTTTTCCGGTACGCAGTGAAAGTGAGTTTGATGCCTTTGGCACGGCTCACTCGTCTACCTCTATCTCTGCCGCCTTGGGTATGGCCATGGCGGCCAAGTTGCAAGGCTCGAGTCGCCACAGCATTGCCGTGATTGGTGATGGCGCGCTGACCGCCGGCATGGCGTTTGAGGCCATGAACAACGCCGGTGTTGAAGACTGCAAACTGCTGGTCATCCTGAACGACAACGACATGTCGATCTCGCCTCCCGTTGGCGCGCTCAACCGCTATTTGGCCCAGCTGATGAGTGGGCAATTTTATGCAGCGGCCAAAGATGTGGGCAAGCGTGTACTCAAGGTGGCGCCGCCCTTGTTCGAGCTGGCCAAGCGCCTGGAAGAAACGGCCAAGGGCATGGTCGTACCGGCCACCTTGTTTGAGCAGTTTGGCTTTAACTACATAGGCCCCATTGATGGGCACGACTTGGATTCACTCATACCCACACTAGAGAACATCAAGCACTTGGAGGGTCCACAGTTTTTGCATGTGGTCACCAAAAAAGGCCAAGGCTACAAGCTGGCCGAGGCCGACCCCGTGGCCTATCACGGCCCAGGCAAATTTGATCCCAGCGTAGGCCTGACACGTCCGGCGCAAACACCCAAGCCTACGTTCTCCAATGTGTTTGGCAACTGGTTGTGTGACGCAGCTGCAGCAGACGAGCGCGTGATTGGCATCACGCCGGCCATGCGCGAAGGCTCTGGCATGGTGGCATTTGCCAAACAATTCCCCAAGCGTTACTTTGATGTGGGCATTGCCGAGCAACACGCCGTGACCTTTGCTGCGGGCATGGCGTGCGAAGGACTGAAACCAGTAGTGGCGATTTACTCTACGTTTTTGCAGCGCGGCTACGATCAGCTGGTGCACGACGTCGCACTTCAGAAGCTGCCCGTCCTATTTGCCCTGGATCGTGCAGGTATCGTGGGCGCAGACGGTGCCACACACGCCGGTGCTTACGACATACCGTTTTTGCGTTGCATACCCAATATGGGCATTGCGTGCCCAAGCGACGAGGCGCAGTGCCGTGGCTTGTTGTCCAGCGCGTTGTCTTGCGACTACCCAGTGGCTGTGCGTTACCCGCGTGGCAGCGGCACAGGTGTCGACGCTGGTGCGTCTTTGGACGCGCTGCCCGTTGGCAAGGGGGAGGTGGTGCGCACTGGCAAGGGTGTGGCCGTGTTGGCGTTTGGCACGCTGCTGCACATGGCCCGACAAGCGGCTGATGCGCTGGACCTCACCCTGGTCGATATGCGCTGGGTCAAGCCCATAGACCAGGCGTTGCTGGCGCAGCTGTGTGCCAACCACCACAGCTTTGTCACACTGGAAGAGGGTGCAGTGGCGGGCGGTGCAGGCAGCGCTGTGTTGGAGTGGTTGCAGGCCAACACCCATGCCCACCCCGTGTTGCAACTGGGCTTGCCCGATACATTTATGGAGCACGGAGACCCTGCCAAGCTACTCGCCGAAGTGGGTTTGAGTGCGGCCGGTGTTGAAGACGCTATACGCGGCAGATTTTTTTAATACTTGCACGGTTGCCGCGCTGACCGATGCGCGACGGCTGTGGAATTGTTGCTGACTGCTTGCTGACGCTTGTGCAGGCCTTTCATGTCAGTGTGGAAAAAATTTCACTGCAATTGCCCAGCTATGCTCAATGCCTTCAATGCCGCGCGGGTATTGGCATACGTTGGTATTCAGAGGGAAAACCCGCGCAAAAAATGGCGGTTCGTATGCCTACAATGAACGCTGACTAAATAGTTGGTCATGCACGTGCCAGTTGGTGTGTGTTGTCTATTCATAGAAAACGGAGTCAATCGATATGGATCGTCGTTCCCTAATTGCATCAACAGGTGCTGTTGGCTTGGCAGGCGTTTTAGCTGCCTGTGGCAAAAAAGAAGAGGCCGCAGCTCCCGCGGCGCCCGCAGCACCAGCTGTGCACACTGGTGAAACCGTTCGCTGGCGTTTGGCCTCCAGCTTCCCCAAGGCGCTGGACACTATTTTTGGTGGTGCTGAGCAGTTCGCCAAAAACGTCAGTGACATGACTGGCGGCAAGTTCCAGATCTCTGTGCACGCAGGTGGCGAGCTGATGCCCGCATTTGGCGTGGTGGACGGCGTGCAGCAAGGCACCGTGGAGTGTGCGCATACGGCGCCTTACTACTTCTTTGGCAAGAGCCCAGCGTTTGCTTTGGGTTGCGCCATTCCTTTTGGCCTGAACAGCCGCCAGCGCACTGCATGGATGTTTGAAGGCAACGGCGGCAAGCTGATGCGTGAGTTCTACGCCAAGTACAACATGGTGAACTTCCCAGCGGGCAACACAGGTGCCCAAATGGGTGGCTGGTACCGCAAAGAAATCAAGTCCCTGGCCGACATCCAAGGCTTGAAGATGCGTATTGGTGGCTTCGGCGGCACCATCGTCGAGAAAATCGGTGGCGTGCCACAAAGCATTCCAGGCGGCGAGATTTACCAGGCGCTGGAAAAAGGCACCATTGACGCGACAGAGTGGGTTGGTCCTTACGACGACCAAAAGTTGGGCTTCAACAAGGTTGCGCCTTTCTACTACTACCCAGGCTGGTGGGAAGGTGGTCCAGAGCTAGACGTGTTGGTCAACAACGACGCTTTCAACAAGTTGTCCAGCGAGTACCAGAACATCGTTCGTATGGCTGCCACGCAAGCCCACGTCACCATGCAAGCCATGTACGACGTGCGCAACCCCAAGGCCCTGAAAGAGCTGTTGGCGACCGGCACCAAGCTGCGCCAGATGCCTAAGGACGTCATGGACGCTGCGTTCAATGCTGCGCAAAAGTCTTACGAAGAGCTGAATGACACAGACGCGGATTGGAAAAAAATCTACGCTGATTACAGTCAGTTCCGTAGGGATCAAAACCAGTGGTTCCGTTTGACCGAGACCACCTTTGACCGTTACATGCAACAGGCTGACCTGTAAGCGGTGGGTTAAAGTTAAGCAAAAGGCCCCGCAGTGCGGGGCTTTTTGTTGTTGAGACTTGCAATGTTTTTCGTTTTGCGAAAGACTGATAAAGATGACAGGTTTCTAATGGGCTTTGTCCGACTGTCATGTGGGTTTTGCGGCGTACAAGCCAACGCGGTTTGTGTGCGTCTTACAAATCGTTTGATACCAATAACGATACTATGAAAAATCTACTTATTCTTAGCCGTGCCATTGATGGCTTAACCACGTTGGTGGGGCAAATTTCTATTTGGCTTATTTTGGCCTCTACGCTCATCAGTGCGGGCAATGCCTTGGTGCGCTACACCCTGGGTATTGGCTCCAATGCCATGCTTGAAATCCAGTGGTATTTGTTTGCGGCTGTATTCATGTTGGGTGCAGGCTATGCATTCTTGAAAAATGTACATGTGCGTATTGACTTTTTATCGTCCAAATTTTCGTCGCGCACCCGCAACTGGATAGATGTGGGCGGCATTGTGGTGTTTTTGCTGCCCCTTTGCTACCTCATGATTGCGTTGGCCATGCCTGTGACCATGCAAGCCTACACATCAGGCGAGATGTCGTTCAACCCCGGTGGGTTGATTCGCTGGCCTGTTTACGCCTTTGTACCGGCTGGTTTTGCGCTGCTGGGCTTGCAAGGCATTTCCGAGCTGATCAAGCGCCTCAACTTTTTGTTGGCAGACGGCCCCGACGTGCTGGCCCACAGCAACCCTGAAGACGATGCAGCCGCTGCTGCTGCAAAGGCTGAGTGATCATCATGATTGAATTCTTACAAGTGAACTTTGTGCCGGTGTTGTTTGCCGGCTTGTTGTGTTTTCTGATTCTGGGCTTCCCTGTTGCGTTTTCGTTGGCGGCGACGGGCTTGGCGTTTGGCTTCTTGGGTATGGAAGTTGGTTTGTTTCCAGACGTATTGTTCCAAGCGTTGCCCTTGCGTGTGGTGGGCATCATGTCCAACGAAACGCTGTTGGCCATTCCGTTCTTCACCTTGATGGGCATTATTCTGGAACGCAGCCGCATGGCTGAAGATCTACTCGAGACGGTCGCCCAGGTGTTTGGTCCCGTGCGTGGTGGTTTGGCTGTGGCGGTTATTCTGGTGGGCGCTTTGTTGGCGGCTACCACAGGCGTTGTAGCGGCTGCTGTGATTTCCATGGGCCTGATCTCGCTGCCCATCATGCTGCGCTACGGCTACAACCGCGCCATTGCTACTGGCACTATTACGGCGTCAGGCACTTTAGCGCAGGCGTTGCCGCCTTCGCTGGTCTTGATCGTACTGGCGGACCAACTGGGTCGATCAGTGGGTGACATGTACCAAGGCGCTTTGATTCCTGGCTTGATGCTGGTGAGTTTGTACTTGCTGTTTATTGCAGGCGTGGCTATTGTCAAGCCCAAGTGGGTGCCGGCATTGCCATTAGAGGCTCGCATTTACACAGAGAGCAATGGCGCCAGTGGCCACAAGTCCTTGCTGGCGTTGATTGTGCTGTGTGCCGTTGTGGGTTTTGTCTGGTACGACATCCACGAAAGCGTGATGAATCCGTTTTTAGAGCGCATCACACCTGCGCCTGGCGATGAGCGTTTCATCATGTCGGTCACAGTAGCCAGCTTTTTGGCCTTGGCGCTGGCAACGGTTAACCGCATGACTGGCCTGGGCCTGATGTCCAAGCTGACAGAGCAAGTCACGTTTGTGTTGATTCCACCGTTGATTTTGATCTTCCTGGTGTTGGGCACTATTTTCTTGGGCGTGGCCACGCCAACAGAGGGCGGTGCCATGGGTGCTCTGGGTGCCTTTGTGATGGCCACGGTGCGCGGACGCTTGGGCCTGAGCGTACTCAAAGGTGCGCTTGAGAGCACCACACGCTTGTCCATTTTTGTGATGTTCATCCTGATTGGCTCAACCGTGTTTAGCTTTACCTTTAACGCGGCAGACGGTCATATCTGGGTAGAGCACCTGTTTGACAAGCTACCCGGCGGTCAGATGGGCTTTTTGATCTTTGTGAACCTGCTGGTGTTTTTGCTGGGCATGTTCATAGACTTCTTTGAGATTGCTTTCATCATCATCCCCATGCTGGCCCCCGTGGCCGACAAAATGGGCATTGACCTGATTTGGTTCGGCATCCTGATTGCCATGAATATGCAAACCTCGTTCCTCACGCCGCCGTTTGGCTTTGCGCTGTTCTACTTGCGAAGTGTTGCGGCGCGTCACGACTACGACGACGTCATTACCAAGAAGCGCATACCAGCCGTCACGACTGCGCAGATTTACAAGGGCTCTGTCGCCTTTATCGTGCTGCAAATCATCATGGTGGGCGTGATCTTGCTAAACCCTCAGTTGGTGTCTGGCAACATCAAGGAAGTCGACCGCTTGAGCAAAGACAAAGTCGAGGAGATGCTCAACATTGAGACCATTGACTACAACAGTGGTGACGGCGGAAACTGGTAAGCCTATGCAAGTTGATATCAAAATAATGGACCAGCGTTTGAGGGACAACATGCCCTCTTACGCCACCCCAGGCAGCGCTGGTCTCGATTTGCGTGCATGCCTTGACGCGCCACTGACATTGGAGGCCAATGCTTGGCAGCTGGTGCCTACAGGCATGGCGATTTACCTGGCGGATCCGGCCTATGCAGCCATGATTTTGCCGCGCTCAGGCATGGGACATAAGCACGGCATTGTGCTGGGTAACCTGGTAGGGCTGATTGATAGCGATTACCAAGGTCAGCTGATGGTGAGCGCGTGGAACCGCTCTGACAAAGCCTTCACCATAGGGCCCATGGAGCGCTTGGCGCAGCTGGTCATAGTGCCAGTGGTGCAAGCCCGGTTTCGTGAGGTGTCCGAGTTTGGCGAGGTCAGTGAACGCGGCGCGGGTGGCTACGGGTCTACGGGGCGTCGCTAGCAGCGCAAAACACCCACAACAAAGGGGCCTAAGCCCCTTTTTTTAATGGCTGCACAGTGCTGCTAGTGCAAGTGCTTGCCATTGGCATCGTCGTGGCCGCAATGCTCATCATGGACGTGCTCATGATCATGTGCGGCCAGCGCGTTGCTTGACGTCGGCTGCGGTGGCTCTATGCGAAAAAAGCCGCGCCCCAAGGTGCCGGCTCCGACTTCGGCCTCTGTGGCTTCGCGAACGTGTTGCACCTTCAGCGTTAAGCGAATGGCAATGCCAGCCAGCGGGTGGTTGGCGTCTAGCACCACGTGCTCTGGGTAAATGTCTGATACAAAAAACAACTTGTCTTTTGGGGCTTCAGCGTTGCAGCCTGCAGGCAAGCCTTCAAACACCATACCTTCTTCCAGCTGATTTGGAAACAGCTTGCGCGGCTCCAGAAAGACCAGTTGCTCGTTGTAGTCACCAAAAGCGTCCGTGGGTTCAATTTGCAGTTGCACCGATGCGCCAACGCTGTGGCCCAAGAGCGCATCCTCAATTTTCGTCAGCAAGTCATCACCGCCAACTAAAAATTCCGTGGGCTCATCGGTGTGGTCTAAAACCTCGCCTAAAGTATCTTTTAGCGTCCAGCTCAGTGCCACGACGCATTGTTCAGTAATTTTCATCGCACAATTGTCCCATGAATCAAACAAGCAAACCAAGCCGCACCTCGCGTGCCAAGACTACCCGTGTCTTGTCCAGTCCGGCACAAGCCCCTCACGCAGGTGTGTTGGGCGGCATGCCTCCCCAGAGGTTTATGGACAAGCACTGGCAACGCAAGCCTGCTCTGATACGTGGTGCTGTTGCACAGCCAGGCAGCATCATGACTCGTCAACAGTTGTTTGCATTGGCTGAGCGCCCCGACGTGGAGTCCCGCCTGATTCAAAACGTTGGCGACGGTGACCAGGGGGCGCAGTGGCATATGCGCGCCGGACCACTCAAGCGCCGCGCGCTGCCCGCATTGGCGCAGCCCAATTGGACCATGTTGGTGCAGGGCGTAGACACGTTGGACAACCGCGCTTACGAGCTGTTACAGCAATTTAGATTTTTGCCCGATGCGCGTCTGGACGACATCATGATTTCTTGGGCGGCCGCTGGCGGTGGCGTGGGGCCGCACTTTGACAGTTACGACGTATTCTTGCTGCAGTTACACGGTAGCCGGCAGTGGCGTATTGGACGTCAAAAGGATTTGTCGCTAAAGCCTGATATGCCGCTGAAAATACTGGCCCACTTTGAGCCCGAGCAAACCTTTATCCTGGAGCCAGGGGACATGCTTTATTTGCCACCCAACTGGGCGCATGACGGCGTGGCCTTGAATGGCGAGTGCATGACGCTGTCCGTGGGTTTTAAAGCACCTGCGCGGGCAGGCTTGGCCGCTGAGGTGCTGCTGCGTATGAGCGAGATGTACGAGGACGATCAGCTGTACAGCGACAAGGGGGCGCAAGTCACCAGCAACCCGGGCGCGTTGCCACAGGCTTGCTGGACTTTGCCCATGACGCTGTGCAGCGCTTGTTGCGCGAGCCCAATGCCTTGGCGTGTGCACTGGGAGAGGTCATGACTGAGCCTAAGCCAAGCGTCTCTTTTACAGCGCCTGACCATGCCTGGGACAGGCGATGTGCGTTGTACCTTGCCCCGCAAACGCGCATGCTTTATGACCAGCGCCATGTGTTTATCAATGGCGAGAGCTTTAAGGCGTCTGGCCTGGATGCAAAAATAATTAAAAAGTTTTCAGATAAACGCCTATTAGAAACAGGGCAAATAAGGCAACTCAGCGACGATGCTTTAGAGTTAGTCTCGGAATGGTATGAGGCGGGCTGGATATATATAAAAGCAGAATAAACAAGCAGTTAGATGTGGGTTGTTCGAAGAAGTCGTTGTTTTTTTCTGACGCTTTCTTGGCTTCTTGAACAATATTTTTTAGGGGTTATCCATTAGTAAATGGCCAGGGATATGATTACGCTCGGCAGATTGGATGTTAGTTATATAGGACTACATCGAATGGCCTTGTCTAAAACAGTGCGGCCCCCTGACAGCGTGCTTTTTAGCAATGTATTTTGTTGAGCACAACCCTTTCTAACGTAGGTTTCATCATGAAAAAATCAGTATTGTTGGCAGCATTAATGGCAGCATTAATGGCTGCATTTGCTTTGACAGCATGTGGCAAGAGTGAAGAAGCAGCAATGCCCGCAGAGGCGCCAGCCGCTGCTGCGCCTGCTGCCGAGCCAGCTCCTGTTGCTGAGACAGCACCTGCTACAGAAGCAGCGCCTGCTGCTGACGCGGCACCTGCTGCAGAAGCGCCCAAGCAATAAGTCCTGGCCGCTTCACCGGTGAGTCATCACCGGTTGCAATAAAAAACCCCTGACCTCGCAGAAGTCAGGGGTTTTTTGTGCTTTGGCGGGCAGTAAGCCGCCCTCATGAGGCCTTATTTCAGGTCGCTGGCCAGTACCGTCAATATGCGCTTGGCGGTGTCTGCTGGCGCTGCGCCACCTTGAGCATCCTGCACTTGCACAGTGGTCGTGGTGTTGGCGCTGGTGACAACAATACGGTACTGCTGTGCCTTTGTTTGCTTGTCATCAGAGCCAAACCAGCTTGAGAAAAAGCCTTTATTTTCATTTTTCATTACCACCGCTTGTGCGTAGCGCACAAAGTAGGTGCCGGTGCTGCGGTCGCGGTCCTCGACGGTAAAGCCGGTGCGGTCAAGCGCCAAGCCCACACGGCGCCAGCCACGGTCAAAGGGCTCAGCCATGGACAGCTCTGGGCCTTGTGCGCCAGTTGCAACAGTGGCTTTGGGCAGGGGCGCGGCTTGTGCAGAGGCTTGCGCGGCCTGCTCGTTGGTAGCGCCCAGCCTCAGCATGAGACGGCGCAAAAATTCGTTTTCAAGTTCTGCGTCAGTAGCGCGCGGCTGCCAACGGGTTTGGTCTTCTGACTGGTTGGTGTACACCTCAATCATGCCGCGGTGGGCGATGTAAATTTCAGTTTCGCCTTGGTTGTTACGCTCCATACGTGTACGGAATTTGTCCAATTCGCCGGTGGAGTAAAGGCTTTCAAACAGTTTGCCCAAGCTCTCGCGTATGAAGTCTTGTGGCAGCTTGGCGCGGTTCTCGGCCCAGTCGGTCTCCATGATGCCCAGGGCCTTGTTGTCTGTGTCCAGCAAAAAGCCGCTGTCTTGCCAAAAGTCGCGTACGGGATCCCACAGTGCTTCTGGCGTGCGCTTGACGACCAGCCAGCGCTGGTTGCCCTGGCGCTCCAGGCGCACGTCACCCACCTGGCTGGCAGCTGCAGGTGCGGCAGGCGCGTTGGCGTCTGATTGAAATTCGCTGGCGCGCACGCTGGCACCGGGCGTTTGGTAGCGTGAATCGCTTTGCAGTTGCGTCAGGTCTGGTGGCACCTCAAGCGCGCTGCCTTTGCGTGCGGTTTTGTAGTCCACTTTTTCTTCTTGCAGCACAGAGCAGCCAGACAGCGCTACCACGGCCAGCGAGACGCATGTGGTGATGGCGCTGCGCTTAAAAAAGTTGGCAATGCGTGATGAAGACATAAACAATGATTCCCAAGTAGTGGTGTGACACACCACAAAGTTAACAGTTAAAAGTTAGGCAGCTCTACAAAGCCCAAGCGCATGGTCCAAGCCGTTTAAGCGCTCAGCAAGCCACACTCGCGCAGCGCCGCTTCAACTGTGGCTTGCGCTTCAGTTGTCAGTTGTGTCATGGGCAGGCGAATGGCTTTGTTTGACAAACCCAAACGTGCACTGGCCCACTTGACCGGAATGGGGTTGGCCTCCACAAACAAGGCTTTGTGCAAAGGCATCAGCGCCAATTGTTTGGCCGCGGCCTCTTTGGCGTCGCCGCGCAAAGCGGCGGCACACAAATCACTCATGGCTTTGGGTGCAACGTTGGCTGTCACAGAAATATTGCCGTGACCGCCCAGCAAAATCAAAGCCACAGCTGTTGGGTCGTCACCGGAGTAAATCGCGAAGTCGGCCGGCGCAGTCTTGATGAGCCACAGCGCACGGTTGATGTCGCCTGTGGCCTCTTTGATGCCAACAATGCCTGGTAGCTGGGCCAGGCGCAGGACTGTCTCCAGTTGCATATCAGCGACTGATCGACCTGGCACGTTGTACAACACCATGGGCAGGTCTACAGCCTCGGCGATTGCCTTGAAGTGCTGGTACATGCCCTCTTGCGTGGGCTTGTTGTAGTAGGGCACGACTTGCAGCTGGCAGTCAGCGCCCACGTCTTTGGCGTAGCGCGCCAGCTCTATGGCCTCAGACGTTGAGTTGGCACCGCAGCCAGCCATGATAGGCACACGCCCGCGCGCTTGCTCGACCGATACGCGAATGATGTCGCAATGCTCTTGCACGCTGACGGTGGGCGACTCGCCAGTGGTACCCACGACGCCAATGCAGTCTGTGCCTTGGTCTATGTGCCAGTCAATCAGTTTGCGCAATCCGTCGTAGTCAACGTCGCCGTTGTCCAGCATTGGAGTAATCAAGGCAACAAGGCTGCCGGTAATCATGCTCATGGTGTACCAATAGGGTTGAAGTTTGTATGGTTGTCGCACATTCTACCCAGTGCACGCTACCTAAAAGAAGGGACCTGGTAAAGCTGTGGTGGTGTTTTAAGTCAGGCGCGCAACAGGTGACGCTGGGGCGATTGGTCTTCGGCTGTAGGCTTGGTGGCCACAATGCGCTGCACAAACCTGGGCGCTGATTCAGGCGTTGCTGGCTCAAAGCCGTTTTCAAACGCCACAACGTGCAAAGGGGCGCACAAGGTGAGTGCCTCACCCGGTGCCAGCAAAAAAGCTGCACGACTGGGTTTGCCAATGGTTTCTTGCCCGATAGCGAAGGTCTCAAACAGCAACACGCCGCCGGGCTTGAGGCTGCCCATGATTGGCCCAAACAAAGGCCGCCACAAATAGTTGGTTATCACCACGGCGTCAAACACCTGTGCTGCAAAAGGCCAGTCGTCCTGTTCCAAGTCGGCCACCATGCAAACCGCTGTGGTGTCTTGCAGATGGGACAGCGCTTGAGCGTCTCTGTCGACCGCCGTGACCTGATGGCCAAGGCTTAGCAGGTGGCGGGTATGACGTCCAGCGCCGCAGGCTACATCAAGCGCATGGGCGTTGTTTGGCAGCAGGTGCTGCCAGCGTTGCAGCCATTGAGAGGGCAGTCCTTGCCCATGCAAAGTGTTTGTCATGCAACAAGGGGCTTAAAAGCAGCTCCACAGTTGGTTGGCCATGTCAACTACAAAGTCAGGGCGGGTGTACATGGTGAACACGCCCCACATCAGGCTGGCACTCATTGCTGTAGCGACTACCCACAAAGGCCAGTAGCGCGCAACTTTCGCCCCTTCAGCTGGTTGGCTGGTAGGCGTGGTGGCGGGTTGAACCTTGGTGTGAGTGGATGACATCATGCTAGCGTAACGCAGTTTGCTGGCGCAGGGCAGTTTTCAATACAAGTCAGGCAGCATCAGGCTGCCAGCGCTTGTGGCGCGCGATCAATGGCTTGCTCTTTGATGGGCAGGTTGATGAGCGCTGCAAACACGCCAAGGGCAATGGCCAGGTACCACACCACGTCGTAGCTGCCAGTGCTGTCGTACAGCACGCCGCCCATCCAAACGCCCATAAAGCTGCCAATTTGGTGGCTGAAGAAGACAAAGCCACCCAGCATGCTGAGGTGCTGCACGCCAAAAATGCCTGCCACGATGGCGTTGGTAGGCGGCACTGTTGACAGCCACAGCACGCCCATGACGGCAGAGAATATGTACACGCTCATGGGGGTTAGTGGCGCTGCGATAAATAGGGTGATGACGACGGCGCGTGCAAGGTAAATAAACGCCAAAATCTTGCGCTTGGCCAAGCGTTGGCCCAGTGCGCCAGCTGCATAGGTGCCAAACACATTGAACAAACCGATTAGCGCCAGGGCGTAGCTGGCAACCACTGGTGACAGACCCTCGTCTTTCAAGTAGCTGGGCATGTGCACGCCAATAAACACCACCTGGAAGCCGCATACAAAGTAGCCTGCCATCAGCAATTGAAAGCTGCGGTAGCGCATGGCTTCGCGCAGGGCTTGCAGTATGGTTTGTTCGCGAGGAATAGCGCTGGGTCCACTCAAGTGTTTCTCACGCAAGCCAATGGCCAGCGGTACCATCAGCAATACGGCTGCTGCCAGCACCAACAAAGCGTTGTGCCAACCCAGCTGGAATATCAGCTGTCCTTCAACAGGCACCATCAGGAACTGGCCAAACGAGCCCGCAGCGGCAGCGACACCCATGGCCCACGATCGCTTTTCGGCGGGCACATTGCGCCCTATCACGCCGTATATGACGGCGTAGGTTGTACCAGCTTGCGCAGCCCCAATCAGCACACCTGTGGTCAGCGCAAAGCCCAGTGGGGTGTTGGCGGTGGCCATGCCTATTAAGCCCAGGGCATACAACACGGCACCTGCCACGATGACCTTAAACGCGCCAAATTTGTCTGCGACCATGCCGGCGAAAATGCCAAACAAGCCCCAGGAGAGGTTTTGAATGGCGATGGCCAGCGAAAACGCTTCCCGACTCCAACCCTGCTCTTGCGTAATAGGTTGTAGCCACAAGCCAAAGCCATGTCGCACACCCATAGACAGCGTCACGATAGCAGCGCCGCACATTAGGACTTGTACCAAAGAGAGTGGTTTGTTTGCTGGAGTCATGGCAGTAATGTAGCGGTAAAGGTAAAGCGCAGCAGTCATGTGCGGACAAAACCACTGGCTTTTCATACTGCGCTGTGTTTATTTACAGTGATCGGCTTGAGATGTCGCTACAATTTGCGGCCATGGCTACTCAAAATACTTCCATAGCAGACAACGCATACGGCGAGAGCTCTATTCGCGTGCTCAAAGGCTTAGAGCCGGTCAAGCAGCGCCCGGGCATGTACACGCGTACAGACAATCCATTGCACATCGTGCAAGAGGTCTTGGACAACGCCGCAGACGAGGCGTTGGCTGGGCACGGCAAGCGCATCAAGGTGGTGTTGCACACAGATGGCTCGGTCACCATTGAGGACGATGGCCGCGGTATTCCGTTTGGCATGCATCCTGAAGAAAACGCGCCCGTGGTGGAGCTAGTGTTTACCAAGCTGCACGCAGGCGGCAAGTTTGACAAAGGCTCAGGTGGCGCCTACAGCTTTTCGGGTGGCTTGCACGGTGTGGGCGTGAGCGTCACCAACGCGCTGTCAACACGACTTGAAGTGACCAGCCACCGCGAGGGCCAGTGCGCCACTTTGGTATTTGCGCAAGGCGATGTGATTGAGCCACTGACCAAGCGCGCATTGGCCGCAGGCGAGCGAAAAACCGGTACCACTGTGCGCGTGTGGCCGCAGGCCAGCTACTTTGAGTCCAGTACATTGCCGCTGGGCGAGTTGACCCATTTGCTGCGCTCCAAGGCGGTACTCATGCCCGGCGTGATTGTGACCTTGGTGGCAGAGAAATCGGGTGACACCCAGCAGTGGCAATACAAAGGCGGCTTGCGTGACTACCTCACGCAAAACGTCAACGCCGACCCTGTCATCCCCATGTTTGAGGGCGAGGGGTTTGCAGACCGCAACAATGACGCGTTTGCCGAAGGCGAGGGCGCATCTTGGTGTGTGGCCTTTACCGACGAGGGCCAGCCGGTGCGTGAGAGCTACGTCAACCTTATTCCAACCACTGCTGGTGGTACGCACGACAGCGGCTTGCGCGATGGCTTGTTTACCGCCGTGAAAAGCTTTATTGACTTTCACGCACTGCTGCCAAAAGGCGTGAAGCTGTTGCCTGAAGACGTGTTTGCGCGCGCCAGCTATGTGTTGTCTGCCAAGGTGCTTGACCCGCAATTTCAAGGGCAGATCAAAGAGCGCCTGAACAGCCGGGATGCGGTGCGTCTGGTGTCCAGCTTTGTGCGTCCAGCCTTTGAGTTGTGGCTCAACGAGCATGTAGAGCACGGTAAAAAGCTGGCTGAGCTGGTGATCAAGGCGGCGCAACACCGGCAAAAAGCAGGTCAAAAAGTCGAGAAGCGCAAGGGCTCTGGCGTGGCGGTTCTGCCAGGCAAACTCACAGACTGCGAAAGCCGAGACATCAGCCACAATGAGCTGTTTTTGGTAGAGGGTGACTCGGCTGGCGGTAGCGCCAAAATGGGGCGCGATAAAGAAAGCCAGGCTATCTTGCCCCTGCGTGGCAAAGTGCTCAACACGTGGGAAGTCGATAAAGACAGGCTTTTTGCCAACAACGAAATTCACGACATTGCCGTGGCCATTGGTGTTGACCCACACAGTCCCTCAGACACGCCAGACCTAAGCGGCCTGCGCTACGGCAAGATTTGCATACTGTCTGATGCCGACGTTGACGGCTCACACATCCAGGTGTTGCTGCTTACCCTGTTCTTCAAGCACTTCCCCAAGCTCATAGAAACAGGCAACGTTTACGTGGCCAGACCACCGTTGTTCAGGGTGGATGCGCCAGCGCGCGGCAAAAAGCCAGCCGCCAAGTTTTATGCACTTGACGAAGGCGAGATGACGGCCATATTGGACAAACTGCGCAAAGACAATGTGCGTGAAGGCAGCTGGAGCATCAGCCGCTTTAAAGGCTTGGGCGAGATGAGCGCCACGCAGCTGTGGGACACCACGCTCAACCCGGACACGCGTCGCTTGCTGCCGGTGACCTTGGGCGAGTGGGGCGCACAAGGCACAGCCGACGAGTTCAACAAGCTCATGGGCAAAGGCGAAGCAGCCGCACGTCGAGAACTGATGGAGCGCTTTAGCGACGAGATTGAGGTGGATATCTAATGAGCGACGACATGCAGCAACCAGTGGCCATGCCCAGCAGCGGCAGTGACGATAGCTTGGCGGGCTACGCCCAGCGCGCCTATCTTGAATACGCGTTAAGTGTGGTCAAGGGCCGTGCCTTGCCAGACGTTTGCGACGGCCAAAAGCCTGTGCAGCGCCGCATTTTGTACGCCATGCAGCGCATGGGGCTGGGCTATGGCGCGTCCGGCGCACCCAAGCCCGTTAAAAGTGCGCGCGTGGTGGGTGATGTGCTGGGCCGGTTTCATCCACATGGCGACCAAGCCGCCTATGACGCCTTGGTGCGCATGGCGCAAGACTTTAGCCAGCGCTACCCACTGATTGACGGGCAGGGCAATTTTGGTAGCCGCGACGGCGACGGTGCTGCTGCCATGCGCTACACAGAGGCACGCCTGGCCAAAATCACCAGCGTGTTGCTGGATGAAATCGATGAGGGCACGGTTGACTTTGTTGCCAACTACGACGGCTCTACCGAAGAGCCACGCCAGTTGCCAGCGCGTTTGCCCTTTACCTTGCTCAACGGTGCCAGCGGTATTGCAGTGGGCATGGCCACCGAAATACCCAGTCACAACTTGCGCGAAGTAGCCACTGCCTGTGTGGCTTTGGTCAAGCAACCTGCTATCAGCGACGAGGCCTTGCTAGAGCTGCTGCCCGCACCCGATTACCCAGGCGGTGGCCAGATTATCAGCACCGCGCATGAAATTGCGCAGGCATACAAAACCGGGCGCGGTAGCCTCAAAGTGCGCGCGCGCTGGGTGATTGAAGACTTGGCACGTGGCCAGTGGCAAATGGTGGTGACCGAGTTGCCGCCAGGCGTGAGTACGCAAAAAGTACTTGAAGAAATTGAGGACATCACCAATCCCAAAGTGAAGACTGGCAAAAAGGCGTTAACAGCCGACCAGACCCAGCTCAAGGCCAGCATGCTGGCGGTGTTGGACGGGGTGCGTGATGAGTCTGGCAAAGAGGCTGCGGTGCGCTTGGTGTTCGAGCCCAAAACCCGCAGCATTTCGCAAGAAGAACTCACCACGCAGTTGCTGGCGCACACCAGCTTGGAGACCTCATCCAGCATCAACCTCACCATGGTGGGTATTGACGGCAAGCCCGTGCCCAAGTCGTTGCGCCAGATGTTGGTGGAGTGGGTGAGCTTTAGGCAAACCACCATTACCAGGCGCACACAAAGCCGTTTGGCCAAGGTCCTGGACCGCATCCATATTTTGGAAGGCCGCCAAACGGTGTTGCTCAATATTGACGAGGTGATCGCCATCATTCGTCAAAGCGATGAGCCTAAAGCCGCTCTGGTAGAGCGTTTTAAGTTGTCAGACCGGCAAGCCGAAGACATTCTCGAAATTCGCTTGCGCCAGTTGGCCAGACTAGAGGCCATCAAAATTGAGCAAGAGCTGGCCAAACTGCGTGAAGACCAAACCAGATTGCAAGACGTTTTGGACAACCCCACCAGCTTGAAAAAGCTCATGGTTAAAGAAATTGAAGCCGATGCCAAAACCTTTGGTGACGACAGACGCACACTGGTACAAGCTGAAAAGCGTGTCGTGGCTGAAATCAAAATTGTGGATGAGCCTGTGACTGTGGTGGTGTCTGACAAGGGTTGGGTACGCACGCGCGCTGGTCATGGACACGCCGCTGATGCCTTTGCGTTCAAGGCTGGCGACCAGCTATACGGGGCATTCGAGTGCCGCAGTGTTGACACACTCATTGTGCTGGGCAGTGCAGGGCGCACCTACTCTGTACCCGTGGCTGCCTTGCCAGGTGGGCGTGGCGACGGTCAGCCCATCACCACACTCATAGAGCTGGAAGCTGGTACACAGCCTGTGCATTACGTTGCAGGTGCACCAACCACGGGTTATGTGTTGTCGACCTCGGACGGCTATGGTTTTGTGGCGCAGGTGCAAGACATGGTGAGCCGCCAAAAAGCGGGCAAGTCGTTCATCAATGTGGCAGCTGGTGCCACCATCAACCGCCCCAGCCCATTGTTGGGCAAGCCGCGCGATATAGATGGCGTGCCTGAATTTGACAGCTTGCAAATGGCGACGCACGTGGCGTGTGCGTCTACCGGCGGGCGTGTACTGACTTTCGACCTCGCCGAGCTAAAGCACATGGCCAAAGGCGGTCGCGGCTTGATGCTGATTGATCTAGAGGCCAAAGACACGCTGGCAGGCGCTGCCGCCTATGTGCGCAGCGTGAGTATCAGCGGCATTGGACGTGGCGGCAAAGCGCGCGAGGAAACGCTGGAAATCAGAAGCCTGAACAATGCCAAAGGTGCTAGAGCACGAAAGGGCAAGGCTTCTGACTTGGGCTTTAAACCCAATGCGGTGACCCGAGTGGTCTGACGGTGCTGTTCGCGCAGATCAGCTCGTTGGCGCGTTAGCGTGTTGACTGTGAGCTGGTGTTTGTTGTGTTACGAAAGCACCAGCTCGTGAACAAGGCCGCTGTCAAGTTGGGCTTTAGACTGCTTGAAGTACAGTGCCAAGGTTTCCTGTACGGTCCTGAACGCCAACTCATCCCAAGGTATGTCTGCAGCGCTGAACAGCCTAGCCTCCTGGGTTTCTATGCCCGGGTCAAACCGGTCGCTGGTGAGTGTGGCTTGGTAAAAAAAGTGCACCTGACCCACGTGGGTGACGCTGATCAGCGAAAACAGCGGGCCCATGGTGAAGGTCGCACCTGCCTCTTCTATGGTTTCACGCGCCGCCCCCTGAGCCGCTGACTCGCCCATTTCCATAAAGCCAGCTGGCAGTGTCCATTTGCCTTTGCGTGGCTCAATGTTACGCTTGCACAGCAGCACCTGCGGACCATTGGGGCCTGGCCATACGGCTATGCTGCCCACTACATTGAGTGGGTTGACATAGTGCACTGTGTCGCACTTGGTGCACACCGCGCGCAATTTGCTGTCGCCATCGTCTGGCAAACGCGCCTGCGTTGGTGCACCGCAAGCGCGACAAAATTTGGATGTTCTATCGGCTTGCATATCTGGTGTGGTCTGCTGGTGTGGGGTGCTTGTTTTGTGCGCTGCTAGCTCAGTATTTGAAAGATAACCAGCGCGATGGATGGAAAGAATACCAGCAAGCCAATGCGCGCAAAGTCAGAGGCCAAAAATGGCAGTATGGTTTTAAAGATTTCCTTCATGGGTACATCTTTAGCCATGGCGCTGATGATGAATACGTTCATGCCTACAGGCGGCGTGATCAGACCCACCTCCACGACCATCAGGGCCAAGATACCAAACCAAATGGCCTTGTCGTCGGGTGCCAAACCCCACAAATCAATACCCATGATGATGGGGAAAAAGATAGGAATGGTGAGCAAAATCATGGACAGGCTGTCCATGATGCAGCCCAATACCAAGTAGATGACTATGATGACGGCCAGCACCGCCAGTGGTGGCAGGTTCATGCCCACTACCCAGTTGGCCAGCTCAGTGTGTACTTGGGTCAGTGCCAAAAACACGTTCAAGATGTCTGCGCCAAGCAAGATTAAAAAGATCATGCCGGTAGCACCTGCTGCGCCATAAATGCAGTCAAAAAAGCCACGCCCCTTCAGGCCGCCAGAGGTCCAGGCCACTATAGCTGTGGCCAATGTGCCTATGGATGCAGCTTCGGTAGGTGTAAAGATACCGCCATAAATTCCGCCAATAACCACCACAAAAATCAGGATCACAGGCCATGTCTCGGCCAAGGCTTGCAAACGCTGGGCCAGGGTGAACCTGGTGCCTCGTGGTGCATCCTGTGGGCTGATGCGCGCAATGATGCTGATGACCACCATATAGCCCACAGCCGCCAATATGCCGGGAATAAACGCAGCCAAAAACATTTTGGCAATATTTTGCTCTGTGATGATGGCGTAGATCACCAAGGGGACTGAGGGCGGAATCAAGATGCCCAATGTGCCACCAGCGGCAATGGCTGCAGCCGACAAGCGCTCTGAGTAGCCGTGTTTTTTGAGTTCAGGCAGTGCCACTTGCCCCATGGTGGCGGCAGTGGCCAATGATGAGCCGCAGATGGCACCAAAGCCCGCACAGGCTGTTACAGCGCCCATGGCCATGCCACCGCGCCAGTGCCCAATCATGGCGTTGCCTGCTTTGAACAAGGCTTTGGACAGGCCGCCGTGCGTCGCAAATTGCCCCATGAGCAAAAATAATGGCACGACGGATAAGTCGTAAATGGAGTAGCGCGCGTAGGCTGCACCCTTGAAGTAAGCCATCAGCGGGTCAAAGCCTGCTACGGCTATGTAGCCAACAGAGCCAGTGAGCAACATGGCCACGCCAATGTGCATGCGCAATGCCAGCAACACCAGCATGAAGGCGAACATGATGCCGCCCAACTCGATTCCAGTAAAGCCCATCATGCGCGCACGCTCCGAATGTCAGCTACGCAGTGGTAGGCAGCAATAAGACCCAATAACAAGAACGACGGCACCATGGGCACATACCCCCACCATGTGGGTATGTTGAGCATCAGCGACGCGTCCCAACCGTCCATGAGGTCCACCATATTGACCCACATACGCCATGCAAAAGCCAAAGCGAATACGGACAATATGGCATTGGCTATGCCGTCCAATAAAAGCACCAGCGTGACATTGGCCTTTGCAGTGAAAAAATCCACAATGACATGGCCACGCACCCACTGCGTGTAAGGCAGCGCGAGGCTGACTGCGGCAGCACAGGCGATTTGTACCAACTCATAGTCGCCCAACACGGGTGCATCAAAAAATGTACGTCCCACAATGCTGGTGAGTGACATGAGCGCCATGCCTACCAGCGCCAAGCCAGACAGCATGGCGAACACTTTGGCAGATTTTTCCAGTGCGATGGCGAGTACGGAGGTGTCATCGCCAGACGTGATAGTCGGTGTAAGAAGGTCAGCCAAGCTTTTGAATCTCCGCAGTCAACGGGTTGGTGAGTCTGTTGTTTGGGTCAGTGTAGGGCAAAAAAATGGCGGAGACTCCTCCGCCATTCTCTCGCTAAGCGCCAGCAACCAGGGTATTTGCTCAGCTGTTGTCGCTGATCAGCTTGCGTGCTGAATCAAGCAGCTCTTGGCCCTTGTAGCCTCGTCCATTCATTTCTTTAACCCATTGGGCGTCCAGATTGGCGGTGGCTTTTTTCCAGTTTTCCAGCTCGGATTTTGGAATGATGGTGATGGTCTGGTTGGCAGCCGCCTCAAACTTCTTTTTGCCTGGTGCATCGTTGCCCGCTTGGGTCTTACCCAAAAAGGCAGAGTAATCGCGACCAGAGTTTTTATCGATCACGGCCTGCAAATCTTTGGGTAGTGAGTCGTACTTGGCCTTATTCATGGGTACCACAAACACGGTTGTGTACAACGCGTTAAAGCTGGGGTCTGGCTCTGACGTGAAGTTGGTCAGTTCTTGCACACGCAAACCAGGTGCCACTTCGTAAGGAATCACCGCACCGTCGATCACGCCCTTGGACAAGGCCTCAGGAACGGCAGGCACTGGCATTGGCACCGGTGTTGCACCCAAGTCTTTCAACATTTGCGTGATCTGCTTGGTTGGGCCGCGCAGCTTTTTACCTTTGAAGTCGGCCAGTTTGGTGATGGGTGCGTCTTTTGTAAAGATGATGCCTGGGCCGTGTACGTGTACCGCCAGCAATTTCACGTCTTTGAATTCGTCTTGCGCGTACCGTTGCGCGTAGTCCCAAGCCGCTGCACTGGTGGCCTCAGCGTTGGTCATCATGAACGGCAGCTCAAATACTTGAATGCGTGAAAAGCGCGTGCCAGAGTAACCAGCCACTGTCCACACCACGTCTGCAATGCCGTCTTTGGCTTGGTCAAACAACTGTGGGGGAGAGCCGCCCAGCTGCATAGCTGGATAAATTTGGCAGTTCAAGCGTCCGCTGGAGTCCTTTTCAATGTTTTTACACCAGTCACCCAGCATGGTGGTGTGTTGAATGGACTGTGGGCCTAAAAAGTGATGCACTTTCAAGGTGATGGTTTCTGCGTGAGCGGCGGCTGCCGCTGCAATCACGGTGGCTGCGATCAGCGAATGCTTAAGTACTTTTTTCATGCAGCTTGTCTCCTGCTTGTGGTTGATGAAATCCAAACAAATAATAAACCGACCGAGCGGTCGGTGAATTGGTAGAAACCCATGGTTGTGTCACGCAGGTAGCACCGGTGGCAAGCCATACACAAGTACTTTAAGTGCGCGTTCTGGTTCAACGTCTGTGAATGCACTGGGGTTGGGCAAGCGTTGAAGCAGTTGCAGTTGTGGCGCCAGCTCTGCAACCTGGGTGGTTAAAAAAGCCGTATCCAGCTCTGGTGCGTTGAGACACAAAACAGCCACACCACCGCGGCGCACCAATTCAGGCAGGCGCCTTATCAACTTGGCGTAGTCTTTGGTGGCCACAAAGCTGCCTTTTTGAAAGCTGGGCGGGTCAATGACGACCAAATGGTAGGGCCCGGCACGGTTGACCTTGCCCCAAGTCTTGAAAATGTTGTGCGGCAAAAAGCTGGCCCCAGTATGCAGGCCGTTGATTTGGTGGTTGAGCTGGCCCAACGCCAGTGCGCCTGCGCTCATGTCCACGTTGGTGACATGCTTGGCTCCTGCGCGCAACGCGGCTACTGAAAACCCGCAGGTGTAGGCAAACAAGTTGAGTACTTTTAAAGACGGGTTGGGGTTCAGTGTGGCTGGGTGCTGCGATACCCAGTCAAACACCCATTGGCGCGCGTTGGCCATGTCTAAAAACAGGCCGTGGTTTTGGCCTTTGAGCACATGCACTTTAAACAGCGCACCATGCTCGCTCACGTGGTGAGGTTCAGGCACTGCGCCGGACATCAATTGCGTGTGTATAGGGTTGCTGCCCCGACACTGGAACACCCAATTCAGCGCTTGCCCAGCGGGCGCAATAGCGCCCCAGCGTTTGGCCAGTGCATCACCAATTTGCTGCAAACTGTGGTCATCTGCGGGTTTAAAGCTGGTGAGCAGCCACACGGGTGCAAACCAGTCCAGTGTCCATTGCTCACAGCCAGGGTAGCTGCCTCCGCGGCCATGAAACACGCGCTGTGCATTGGCTTGGTCGCTGGTATCTAAAGTTAGTGTTGCGATGGTATCGAGTAAGGCTTGCATGTGGCAGGCGAGTTGGCTGGTCGTTGCGGCTTTACATTCAAGCTCAGTAGCAGGATTGTATAGTACTATAGTAGTGATCTATGAATGCCAGCCAGCAGCCTAACGCACACCACCCCGACACCTTGTCCAAGTTGGGCATGCCTGTGCATTGGGATGCGCCAGCCAACGTGGTAGCGTTCATGACGCAGCGCCGTGGTGGCGTATCGCAACCGCCTTTTGACAGCCTGAACCTTGGCAATCACATAGGCGATGAGCCGAGTAGCTGCCTGGCCAACCGGCAGCTACTGGCGCAAGGCGTGGGCTTGAAGCCGTGCTTTATGCGTCAGGTACACGGCTTGCATGTGCACGTGTTGACTGAGCAAACGCTTGAGGACGATGTGCAAGCCGACGCCGTGGTGTGCGCCACGCCAGGTTTGGCGGCCACTGTAATGGTTGCAGATTGTTTGCCTGCGTTGTTCGCCCACAAGCGATTGCCCTTGGTGGGTGCTGCCCATGCCGGTTGGCGCGGTATGGCCGGTGGTGTATTGCAAGCCACATTGGCCGCCATGGCCCAGCAAGCACATTGCAGCGTGCCAGACTTGTGCCGCGAGTTGAGCGTGTGGCTGGGGCCTTGCATTGGTCCCCATGCGTTTGAGGTGGGCCCAGAGGTGCGCCACGCATTTGTAAATCAGCCTAACGTGTTTGCGCAGGCTTCAGATTGCTTTGTGCCACAAGTCAGGGCGGCGAGTAATGCGGCGACACCCAAGTATTGGGCCAACTTGCCCAAGTTGGCTGTGCAGTTGCTTCAAGGTTTGGGTGTGGAGCAGGTGCACGGCAACGACGCTACGCCGACTTGGTGCACCGTTGCCAACCCCGATTTGTATTTTTCGCACAGGCGAGACCATGCTGTGTTGGGCAGCAGTGGGCGCATGGCCGCGCTTATTGGTCTGGCGGGGTAGGCGGCGGGGCTTGGTTGCTGCGCTGTACTTTAGCCAATTCGTCGGCTTGTTGCTCTGCACGCCGCCTTGCTTCTTTCCTAGCAGGTGTACGCATGATGTACAAGACGATGGCCATAGGTAGTAACCCATAGAGCAAAAAGGTGACAATAGCGCCCAGGACTGATCCTTGTGCGTGAGTGGCTTCGGCCACCGCCATCATGACGGCGACATACATCCAAGCAATAATAATGATGTACATGCGGATTCAAATAAAAAATGGGTTGTCAGCATTTTGGAAGAACGCAAGCGTACATTCGTAAGCGGTGACAGTGGTTGGTAAATACTATTGAGCGAGTGTGGAGGCACCATGGATTCTCAGGCGAAATGGTTGGAGATGGCCAATCAGTGGCAACAAACCCTGGTGCAGCAATGGACTCAGATGGCCAATGCCGCCGGTGCAGCTGGTTCAGCTGAGGCCAACACAGCTGGCAACCCGTTTGCTGCGATGGCGCAAATGGGTATGGCGGGTATGCCCAACATGACCCCATCAGCAGCGGGTGGTCAAGCGCCATGGGCTGATATGGGTGCTGCCATGGCGTATTTGCAAGACGCATTTGGCAAAGACACCAGCCTGGACGCGTTACCCACCATAGACCCCGTCGCTTTGGTGAGCGTACAACACCAATACCAGCAAGACTTGCTGGCTTTGGCCCGTGACGGCCAGCTGGACAGCATGCAGCGCGACAAGCGCTTTTCAGCAGCAGACTGGCAAAGCAACGTGGCTGCCAAGCAAGCCGCGGCCACCTACCTGATCAATGCGCGAGTCTTGTTGGGCATGGCTGATGCAGTGGTGGGCACAGAGAAGGTCAAGGCCAAGGTGCGCTTTTATGTGCAGCAGTGGATAGACGCCAGCGCGCCAAGCAATTTCATGGCCTTCAACGCAGAAGCCCAGCGCCTGGCCATTGAGACCAAAGGCGAAAGCATTGCCAAGGGCATGCAAAACCTCATGGCCGATATGCGCCAAGGTCATGTGTCCATGACCGACGAGTCGGTGTTTGAGGTGGGGAAAAACGTGGCCACCAGCGAAGGCGCAGTGGTGTTTGAGAACGAGCTGTTCCAGCTTATTGAGTACAAGCCGCTCACGGCCAAGGTGTACGAGCGCCCGTTTTTGCTGGTGCCGCCGTGCATCAACAAGTTTTACATTTTAGATTTGCAGCCAGCAAACTCCCTGATTCGCTACGCCGTAGAGCAGGGCCACCGCACCTTTGTGGTGAGCTGGCGCAACCCGGATGAGTCGTTGAGCAACGCCACATGGGACGATTACATTGAAGATGCAGCCATCAAGGCCATCAATACGGTGCAAGACATTACGGGTGCACCCACCATCAACGCCTTGGGTTTTTGCGTAGGCGGCACCATTTTGAGCACCGCCATGGCTGTGTTGGCTGCCCGCGGCGAGAAGCCAGTCAATAGCGTCACGCTGCTCACCACCTTGCTGGATTTTTCAGATACAGGCGTGCTGGACGTGTTTATTGACGAGGCGTTTGTCAAAATGCGCGAGTTCCAGTTTGTGAAGGGCGGCTTGCTGCCTGGCGCTGACTTGGCCACAACCTTCTCGTTTTTGCGCCCCAACGACTTGGTGTGGAATTATGTAGTGGGCAACTACCTGAAGGGTGAGTCGCCCCCGCCGTTTGACCTGCTGTACTGGAACGGCGACGCCACCAATTTGCCAGGTCCTTTTTACGCTTGGTACTTGCGCAACACCTATCTAGAGAACCGGTTGGTCAATCCCAAGTCCACCATTGTGTGTGGCGAGTCTATTGACTTTAGGCAAGTCAAAGTGCCCGCCTACATTTACGGCTCACGTGAAGATCACATCGTGCCGATTGGCGGCGCATATGCCACCACACAGCACTGGGCTGGGCCCAAGCGCTTTGTGATGGGGGCTTCGGGCCATATTGCGGGGGTGATTAACCCGCCCTCAAAAGGCAAGCGCAGTCACTGGATAGGCTCTGACAAGACATTCCCTACTGATGTGCAAGACTGGATAGCCAAAGCCACAGAGCACAAGGGCAGCTGGTGGACAGACTGGTCGCAGTGGCTTCAAGCCAAGGCGGGCAAGCAAATAGCCGCACCCAACAGCTATGGCAAGCGTGGCCGCTACAAGGCCATAGAGCCAGCGCCAGGGCGCTACGTCAAGGTAAAAGCCAAGCAACCCACAAGCGTGTAGCTACCAAAGCACTGACAGACTGTTCACTTCTTATTTTCTTATTGTTTAAAAAGGACCAACACATGAAAGACGTTGTTATCGTTGCCGCCGCCCGCACAGCCGTGGGCAAGTTTGGTGGCTCACTGGCTGGTGTGCCCGCCACCGAGTTGGGCGCCGCGGTCATCAAGGATTTGATGCGTCGCACTGGTGTGGCGCCTGAGCAAATCGGTGAAGTCATCATGGGCCAAGTGCTTACTGCTGGCGTGGGTCAAAACCCAGCGCGTCAAGCCACGTTGAAAGCAGGCTTGCCCAAAGAGGTGCCAGCGCTGACCATCAACGCCGTGTGTGGCTCAGGACTCAAGGCTGTGATGCTCGCGGCGCAGGCCGTGGCTTGGGGTGACAGCGATATTGTGATTGCTGGCGGCCAGGAGAACATGAGTGCCAGCCCGCACGTGTTGCGCGGCTCCCGTGACGGCCAGCGCATGGGCGACTGGAAAATGGTGGACACCATGATCGTGGACGGCCTGTGGGACGTTTATAACCAATACCACATGGGCATTACTGCTGAAAACGTGGCCAAAGAAAGCGATATTTCGCGCGAGGCTCAAGACGCCTTGGCCTTGGCCAGCCAAACCAAGGCGCGTGCCGCCCAGGACGCTGGCAAGTTCAAAGATGAAATCGTGCCGGTGAGCATCCCCCAGCGCAAAGGGGACCCCATTGTGTTTGACACCGACGAGTTCATCAACCGCAAAACAGACGCCAACAGCCTGGCTGGCCTGCGCCCAGCGTTTGACAAGGCGGGTACTGTAACGGCGGGTAACGCATCAGGCATCAACGACGGTGCCGCAGCCGTCATGGTCATGAGCGCTGAGAAAGCCGCATCGCTGGGCCTAAAGCCTTTGGCGCGTATTGCAGGTTTTGCAACCAGTGGCCTAGACCCCGCCACCATGGGCATGGGCCCAGTGCCTGCTTCACGCAAAGCCCTGGCCAAAGCCGGCTGGGAAGTGGGCGATGTAGATGTGTTTGAGCTCAACGAAGCGTTTGCAGCCCAGGCTTGTGCCGTCAATAAAGCCCTGGAGATTGACCCAGCCAAGGTCAACCCCAACGGTGGCGCCATTGCAATTGGTCACCCCATCGGTGCGAGCGGCTGCCGCATTTTGGTGACTTTGCTGCACGAGATGCAGCGTGAAGACCACAAGAAAGGCTTGGCCGCATTGTGTATTGGCGGCGGCATGGGTGTGTCATTGGCCGTTGAGCGCGTTTGATTCGTTTCGTATTTATCAGTTAACAACAGGAGACAAGCATGAGTAAAAAAGTAGCGTACGTAACCGGTGGTATGGGAGGCATTGGAACCGCCATTTGCCAGCGCCTGCACGATGATGGTTTTACCGTGGTGGCAGGTTGCGGCCCAACCCGTGACTACACCAAGTGGTTAGACGAGCAAAACTGGGCTACACCTTTCATGCGTCCGCCGGCAACGTGGCTGAATGGGACTCAACGGTAGAGGCCTTTGCCAAAGCCAAGGCCGAGCATGGCCCCATCTCTGTGCTGGTGAACAACGCAGGCATCACGCGTGACCGCATGTTTTTAAAAATGACGCTGGAAGACTGGAATGCGGTCATTGCCACCAACCTGACGTCCATGTTTAACGTAACAAAGCAGGTGGTTGCCGACATGGTTGAGCAAGGCTTTGGCCGCATCATTCAGATTTCGTCTGTGAACGGCCAAAAAGGCCAAGCCGGTCAAACCAACTACTCGGCTGCCAAAGCGGGCATGCACGGCTTCACCATGGCATTGGCCCAAGAAATGGCCACCAAAGGCGTGACGGTCAACACAGTGAGCCCAGGCTATATCGGTACCGACATGGTTAACGCCATTCGCCCAGACGTGTTGGAGAAAATCGTGGGTACCGTACCCGTGAAGCGCCTGGGTAGGCCCTCCGAGATCGCCTCTATGGTGTCGTGGCTGGCGGGTGAAGAGTCTGGCTACTCAACAGGCGCTGACTTCTCTGTAAATGGTGGCTTGCATATTGGCTGATTGGCTTTCTGTGCGTTAGCGCATTCCCCTCACTGGCAGCTGGCTGGTGAGGGTTTTGTGTTGGCTGAGATAATGCTGCCATGTCTCGCCTAACTCCCAAAACCAGCATCGCCGTCTCGCACACACACAGTCCCTGGCGCGTCAGTGTGGCTCCCATGATGGACTGGACGGACAGGCATTGCCGCTATTTTCATCGCCTGCTGTCACAGCACACGTTGCTGTATACCGAGATGGTGACGACTGGCGCGGTGACGCATGGCGATGTGGGGCGGCACTTGCGTTTCAACGCCGAGGAGCACCCGGTGGCGCTGCAGTTGGGTGGCAGTGACCCGGCAGATTTGGCGCTAGCGGCCAAGCTAGGCCAACAGTGGGGCTATGACGAAGTCAATTTGAATTGCGGTTGCCCCAGTGATAGGGTGCAACGCGGCGCCTTTGGCGCATGCCTGATGGCCACACCGCAGCTGGTGGCCGATTGTGTCAAAGCCATGGTCGATGCGGTGGATGTGCCGGTTACGGTCAAACATCGCATTGGTATTGACCACGAGCAAAGCTACGACTTTGTGCGCGACTTTGTGGGCACGGTGGCGCTGGCCGGCTGCGAGGTGTTTACCGTGCACGCGCGCAACGCGTGGCTGCAAGGTCTGTCACCCAAACAAAACCGCGAAGTGCCCCCGCTGCGTTACGAGTTGGTGTCCCAGCTTAAAAAAGACTTTCCGCATCTGACCATTGCTATTAACGGCGGCATCACCACGTCTGAGCAAATGCACCAGCACCTGGCCACGGTTGACGGTGTGATGCTGGGCAGAGAGGCCTACTACAACCCGTGGCTCATGAGCACCTGGGACAGCGAGTTTTTTGGGCAGCCTGACAAAGGCCTAAGCCGCGAGGATGTCGAACTGGCCATGGTGGACTACATGGAGCGAGCCGCCCGAGAGGATGGCTGTCCTTGGTACGCCATTGCCCGGCATATGCTGGGTTTGCGCCACGGCTTGCGTGGTTCGCGTTACTGGCGGCAAGTGTGGAGCAACCACAAGCTAAAGCCACTGCCACCGCGCGAGGTGTGGGCCATGGCGCAAGAGTTTGTGGGCATGGAGCCGCAGTCGCCACCACGGGGCGCTACCAGACCAGAGCTGCAACAGCAGCCGTATTGTTAGGAGTTGTTTGACGTGCCTCAAGGCTTTCTTGAGGCAATTGCGTCAACATACGCCGTTTAGTAAATACATTTTAAAATTGCCACCGTGAAAAACATACTCAATATCGCCAGTTACAAGTTCGTGGACATTGTGGACCGTGAAGACTTGCGCGACACGCTCACGGCGCGTGCCCAGAAGGCCCAGTTGCGCGGCACCATTTTGCTGTCGCCAGAGGGCATCAATATGTTTTTGGCGGGTGAGCCCGATCTGTTGCGCGGTTTTCTTGAGCAGCTCAAGGCAGATGACCGATTTGCAGATCTGTACTGGAAAGAAAGCTGGAGTGAACGGCAGCCGTTTAGGCGTTTTTTGGTGAAGCTGAAAAACGAGATCATCCGCATGAACCACCCGGCCATTCAGCCAGCAGCCGGGCGTGCGCCTGGTGTTGAGCCCGCAGATCTCAAGCGGTGGTTAGACCAGGGCCATGATGACAATGGTAGGCCAGTGGTGATGCTGGATACGCGCAACGCCTTTGAGGTCGATTACGGCACCTTTGCCGGCGCTATTGATTGGCGTATCACCAAATTCACTGAGTTCCCAGCTGCGGTTGAGCAGCACCGCGCTGAGCTGCACGATAAAACCGTTGTGAGCTTTTGTACTGGAGGTATTCGTTGCGAAAAGGGCGCCATTCTCATGCGCGAGATGGGGCTGGACAACGTGCTGCAGCTGGAGGGCGGCATTCTTCAATACTTTGAAGATGTTGGCGGTGCGCATTACACCGGTGACTGTTTTGTGTTTGATGGGCGAGAAGCTTTGTCGCCAGATTTGCAGCCCAAGTCGGCCTATGACAGCGCCCGCGTATACGAAGACCCTGATTGGGACGCAAAGAAGGCACGTTGGGAAGCCGCGAATAAGAACAAGGCGGCTGCCTAAGCTTTTGTCGCAGCACGCAGGCGTTTATTGCGCTGCTGCCAAGCCGTTGTTGAAGTGCGTGCGCATGGCAGCGGCTGCGCCGTCAACGTCGCCAGCGCAAATTGCTTTTAATACAGCCTGGTGCTCTTGCAGCGACGCTTGTACCCGGCCCGCTTTGAACAGCGAGGTGTGCCGGTTGACCTTCATGACTTTGCGCAAGTCGTTCACCACCTGTATGCGCCAGCGGTTGTCGGCCAGCTCCAATATGCGCATGTGAAATTGCTCGTTGATTTCAAAAAACCGTCTAGTGTCCTTTGTGGCTTTGCCCAACTGGGCGTGCAAGGCCGTGAGTTCAGCCTTGGCTGTAGCATCAGCCGTGTTGGCCACCACACTTGCTGCGTCGCTTTCTAGCAAGGCCAGCAGTTCGTAGACTTGACGCAAGTCCTGCACAGACACCTCTGTGACGTAAGCGCCGCGGCGCACCTTCATGGTGACTATGCCCTCACTGGCCAACACTTTGAGCGCCTCGCGCAGCGGCGTTCGGCTAATACCCAGCTCTTCAGCAATACGCAGTTCGTCTATCCAGGCGCCTGGCTCCAGTTCGCGGTTGTAAATGCGCTGACGCAGCAACTCCGCTACGTCTAGGTAGAGGGCGCGTTGTTTGAGGGCAAGTGCGGACATAGGGAGCGAAAAAATGGCGATATCAGAGGGCAAGGTGCCGCCCAATCTTACACCAATCTTAATTTTGCATCAATAATTATGAATCATATAGAATCATGGCTGTTGCATTCGGCAATAGTTTTCAGGCCACAATGTGAGCTTGTTGCCATGCCATCACCTACACATTAGCAGTGCCATCATGACCAAGTCCACCGCCCCTATGCCTGAATTTAAAGCCGTCTCTATTGACGACTGGAAAGCCGCTGCAGCCAAGTCATTAAAGGGCAAGCCGTTGCACAGTTTGAACTGGACAACGCCAGAGGGTATTGAGGTCAAGCCTTTGTACACCGCAGCTGACGTGCAGAACTTGGCCTATGCCGATACATTGCCTGGCTTTGCCCCGTTTGTGCGTGGCCCTCAGGCCACCATGTACGCCGTACGTCCGTGGACCATCCGTCAATACGCAGGTTTTTCTACGGCTGCAGAGTCCAACGCTTTTTACAAGAAAGCCCTGGCTGCGGGCGGTCAAGGTGTGAGCGTGGCCTTTGACTTGGCTACGCACCGTGGCTACGACAGCGACCACCCACGCGTCACTGGCGATGTGGGCAAAGCCGGCGTAGCCATAGACAGCGTCGAAGACATGAAAGTGTTGTTTGACGGCATAGACCTAGGCCAAGTCAGCGTGTCCATGACCATGAACGGCGCGGTGTTGCCGGTGTTGGCCGGCTACGTGGTGGCGGCTGAAGAGCAGGGCGTGTCGCAAGACCAGCTGTCTGGCACCATACAAAATGACATTCTCAAAGAATTCATGGTGCGCAACACCTATATTTACCCGCCCAAGCCCAGTATGCGCATCATTGGCGACATCATTGCGCACACGGCAACGCATATGCCGCGTTTTAACTCCATCTCTATTTCTGGCTACCACATGCAAGAGGCCGGCGCCAACCAAGCGCTGGAAATGGCGTTTACCCTGGCAGACGGCGCGGAGTACGTGAAGACGGCGGTGGCCAAGGGCTTGAACGTAGACGACTTTGCGCCGCGTCTGAGCTTCTTCTGGGCGGTGGGTATGAACTTCTACCTGGAGATTGCCAAGATGCGCGCGGCGCGCTTGTTGTGGTGCCGCATCATGCAAGGCTTTGGTGCCACCAACCCCAAAAGCCTCATGTTGCGCACACATAGCCAGACATCTGGCTGGTCACTCACTGAACAAGACCCCTACAACAACGTGGTGCGTACCACGGTTGAGGCCATGGCCGCAGTGTTTGGGGGCACGCAAAGCTTGCACACCAACAGTTTTGACGAGGCCATTGCACTGCCTACAGAGTTTAGTTCGCGCATCGCACGCAACACGCAGCTCATCATTCAAGAAGAGACGCACATCACCAACGTGGTTGACCCGTGGGCAGGCTCTTACATGATGGAGTCGCTCACGCAAGAAATGGCTGACAAGGCTTGGGCCATTATTGAAGAAGTCAACGCCATGGGCGGTATGACGCAAGCCGTGGACAGCGGCTGGGCCAAGCTCAAAATTGAGGCCAGTGCGGCTGAGAAGCAAGCGCGCATTGACTCTGGCAAAGACGTTATTGTGGGCGTGAACAAATACAAGCTGGCCAAGGAAGATGCAGTCGATACGCTAGACATTGACAACGTGAAAGTGCGCGACCAACAAATTGCGCAACTCAAGGTCATCAGGGCCAAGCGCGACAGCGCTGCCGTTGCCAACGCCTTAAAAGCACTCACCCAGGCGGCAGACACTGGTGAGGGCAACTTGTTGGCTTTGGCCATTGATGCCATGCGCTTGCGCGCCACCGTGGGCGAGGTGAGCGATGCGTTAGAGGAAGTTTATGGCCGCCACCGTGCGGATACGCAAAAGGTGACGGGTGTGTACGCTGCTGCTTACGATTCAGCCGAGGGCTGGGATGCGCTGAAAGCCGAGATCAACCAATTCGGCATAGACCATGGCCGTCGCCCCCGCGTGATGATCGCCAAGCTGGGCCAAGACGGCCATGACCGTGGCGCCAAAGTGGTGGCCACAGCCTTTGCTGACCTGGGTTTTGACGTGGACATGGGTCCACTGTTTCAAACCCCCGAAGAATGTGCGCGTCAAGCCATCGAAAACGACGTGCACGCATTGGGTGTGTCCACGCTGGCAGCGGGCCACAAGACACTGGTGCCCGCCATTATTGAAGAGCTCAAGCGCCAGGGCGCTGATGACATCATTGTGTTTGTGGGCGGCGTGATACCGCGCAAAGACTACGACATGCTGTACGAGGCCGGCGTTAAAGGTATTTATGGCCCGGGCACGCCTATACCGGCCAGCGCCAAAGACGTGCTTGAGAACATCAAACGCGCTGTGGCCTAAGCACTGGGCAAGCTAGCAAATCCATCTGTCTATGACTGCGTTGTTAAGCACCATTGTGAGCGGCGAGCCTATGGCGCAGCGCCGCGCCATGGCCAAGGCTATTACGCTGCTGGAGTCCACACGCGCCGACCACAGGTTGGTGGCTGACGACTTGCTCACCAGCTTGTTGCCGCATACAGGCAAGGCCATGCGCATTGGCTTGAGTGGTGTGCCGGGTGTTGGTAAAAGTACATTCATTGAAGCGCTTGGCCTGCACCTTATTGCGCAAGGTCACCGCGTGGCAGTGCTGGCCATTGACCCCTCGTCTACCGTGTCTGGTGGCAGCATCCTGGGGGACAAAACCCGTATGGAGCACTTGTCTGTGCATGGGCAGGCTTTCATCAGGCCCAGTCCGTCCAGTGGCACGCTAGGCGGTGTAACCGAAAAAACCCGCGAAGCCATGTTGGTGTGTGAGGCCGCAGGCTACGACGTGGTGATTGTCGAAACAGTGGGCGTTGGCCAAAGTGAGACGGCTGTGGCCAGCATGACCGATATGTTTGTGCTGTTGCAGCTGCCCAATGCGGGTGATGATTTGCAAGCCATTAAAAAAGGCGTGATGGAGTTGGCCGACTTGGTGGTCATCAACAAGGCCGACATTGATGCCAATGCAGCCACGCGCGCTGAGGCACAAATCAGCAGCGCCTTGCGTTTGTTTGGCCTGCACGGCAACCCTGACAATGTGCACCACAATGAGCAACAGTGGCACGCCACAGTGATGCAACTAAGTGCACTATTGGGCACAGGCATAGCAGACTTTTGGGCGCATGTGCAGGACTTTAAAAACAAGCAAACGCTTGGCGGGCGCTTTGCAAGACGCCGCGCGACCCAGGCCAAGGCGTGGATGTGGGAGCGCATACAAAGTGGCTTGGTGCAGGCTTTTAAAACCCATCCCAATGTGGGCGCACAACTTGACGGCTTAACGGCCGCCGTATTGCAAGGCACAGTGCCTGCGTCGGTGGCAGCCAGACAATTATTGGCAGCCGCGTCCAGCGCACACGCAGCCACAAACAGCAACGAACTTTGACAAAAAAGGAAGTCACAACATGCAAACCATTGTTGAACAACTAGAACGCGCACGCGAATCTGCACGCCAAGGTGGCGGCGAAAAGCGCATTGCTGCGCAACACGGCAAAGGCAAACTCACCGCGCGTGAGCGCCTTGAGGTGTTGCTGGATGCGGGCACCTTTGAAGAATGGGACATGTTTGTAGAGCACCGCTGCACAGACTTTGGCATGCAGGACAACAAAATCCCAGGCGATGGCGTGGTCACTGGCTACGGCATGATCAACGGGCGCTTGGTGTTTGTGTACAGCCAGGACTTCACCGTGTTTGGTGGTGCCTTGTCTGAGGCGCATGCCGAGAAAATTTGCAAAATCATGGACCAGGCCATGAAGGTAGGCGCGCCCGTGATTGGCCTAAACGACTCGGGCGGCGCACGTATTCAAGAGGGTGTGGCCTCATTGGGTGGCTACGCCGAGGTGTTTCAGCGCAACGCCATGGCCAGCGGTGTGGTGCCGCAAATCTCCATGATCATGGGCCCATCAGCTGGTGGTGCGGTGTACAGCCCCGCCATGACCGACTTCATCTTTATGGTGAAAGACAGCTCATACATGTTTGTAACGGGCCCAGAGGTGGTTAAGACCGTCACCCACGAAACCGTAACGGCTGAAGAGCTGGGCGGTGCGCTGACGCACACCACCAAAAGCGGCGTGGCCGATATGGCCTTTGAGAACGACGTGGAAGCGTTGTTAATGCTGCGCCGCCTGTACAACTACCTGCCGTTGTCCAACCGCGAGAAAGCGCCAGTGCGCCCCAGCGGAGACCCCGCCGACCGCCAAATTGAAAGCCTGGACACCCTGGTGCCAGACAACCCCAACAAAGCCTACGACATGCTGGAGCTCATCACCAAGGTGGTGGACGATGGCGACTTCTTTGAATTGCAGCCAGACTACGCCGCCAACATCATCATTGGTTTTGCGCGCATGGACGGCCAAACCGTTGGCGTGGTGGCCAACCAACCGTTGGTGTTGGCGGGTTGCCTAGACATCAAGAGCTCTATCAAGGCGGCGCGTTTTGTGCGCTTCTGTGATGCATTTAATATCCCCTTGCTCACCTTTGTAGACGTGCCAGGCTTTATGCCAGGCACCAGCCAGGAGTTTGGCGGCATCATCAAGCACGGCGCCAAGTTGTTGTACGCCTATGCTGAAGCCACGGTGCCCAAAATCACCGTTATCACCCGCAAGGCCTACGGCGGCGCCTACGACGTGATGGCATCCAAGCATTTGCGTGGTGATGTGAACTTTGCCTGGCCCAACGCTGAGATTGCTGTGATGGGGGCCAAGGGCGCCGTTGAAATTATCTTCCGCGAAGACAAAGGCGATCCAGACAAGCTCGCGGCCAAAGAGGCCGAGTACAAAGCCCGCTTTGCCAACCCGTTTGTAGCCGCAAGCCGTGGCTACATAGACGACGTGATACTGCCGCACAACACGCGCAAGCGCATTTGCCGCAGCCTGGTCATGCTCAAGGACAAGAAGGTTGAAAACCCTTGGCGCAAGCACGGCAACATTCCGCTGTAAGCCCAAGCGCTGCCACGTCAACCTATTCGGAGAAGAACAATATGTTTACCAAAATCTTGATCGCCAACCGCGGCGAAATTGCGTGCCGCGTGATTGCAACGGCCAAAAAAATGGGCATTGCCACCGTGGCGGTGTACTCAGACGCCGACAAAGATGCGCGCCACGTGCAAATGGCAGATGAGGCCGTGCGCATTGGCACGCCGCCCAGCCGTGAGAGCTACCTGTTGGCCGATGTGATCATCAAGGCCTGTCAAGACACAGGCGCACAGGCCGTGCACCCAGGCTATGGTTTCTTGAGTGAGAACGAGGCGTTTTCAAAAGCGGTAGAAGAGCAGGGCATTGCCTTTATTGGGCCTAAACACCACGCCATTGCTGCCATGGGTGACAAGATTGCGTCCAAAAAATTAGCCATGGCGGCAGGTGTAAACACCATTCCTGGTTGGAACGATGCCATTGAGTCACCCGAGCGCGCGGTTGAAATTGCCAAAGATATTGGCTATCCCGTGATGATCAAAGCCAGTGCTGGCGGCGGTGGCAAGGGTTTGCGCGTGGCCTTTAATGACAAGGAAGCCTTGGAGGGCTTTACGGCTTGCCAAAATGAGGCGCGTAACAGCTTTGGCGACGACCGCATTTTCATTGAAAAATTTGTACAAGAGCCGCGCCATATCGAGATTCAGGTGGTGGGTGACTCGCAGGGCAATGTGGTTTATCTGAATGAGCGCGAGTGCTCTATACAGCGCCGTCATCAAAAAGTCATTGAGGAAGCGCCGTCGCCTTTTATCAACGACGCCACGCGCAAGGCCATGGGCGAGCAGGCCGTGGCCCTGGCCAAAGCGGTGGACTATCAAAGCGCTGGCACCGTGGAGTTTGTGGTTGGTAAAGATCAGGACTTTTACTTTCTTGAAATGAATACCCGCTTGCAAGTAGAGCACCCGGTGACCGAGTGCATTACTGGCCTGGACTTGGTAGAGCTGATGATTCGTGTGGCAGCAGGTGAGCCCTTGCCCATTACGCAAGCCGATGTCAAGCGCGACGGCTGGGCCATTGAGTGCCGCATCAATGCGGAAGACCCTTTCCGCAACTTTTTGCCCAGCACTGGCCGCTTGGTGAAATTTTCGCCGCCTGCGCAAACCATGTGGCAAAGCGACACGCAAGCCAAGCTGGGCGTGCGTGTAGATACGGGTGTGTTTGATGGCGGAGAAATCCCCATGTACTACGACTCCATGATTGCCAAACTCATCGTGCACGGCGTTGACAGAGCCGATGCGATTGAAAAAATGCGCGAGGCACTCAATGGTTTTGTCATTCGTGGTGTCAGCAGCAACATCCCGTTTCAGTCGGCTTTGCTTGCACACAGGAAGTTCGTAAGCGGTGACTTCAACACCGGCTTTATTGCTGAACACTACGCCCATGGCTTTAAAGCCGAAGACGTGCCGCACGACGACCCCAACTTTTTAGTGGCTGTGGCGGCCTTTGTGCGCCGCAAGTCGCGTGAGCGCACCTCGCACCTCACTGGCCAGCTGCCAGGCTACGGTGTTGACGTCGGCAGCGACTACGCAGCCATCGTTTTAGATAGCGCGGGCAAGCATCGCACAGTGCCTGTGCACGTAGATGAAGTAACGGGTGAGTTGGGTGTGGCCCAAGTCACGATTGACGGCAAAACCTATGCCATGAGCTCCGATTCGCGCATCAGCGATGGCCTTATTACTGGCTTTTGCAATGAGCTGGCGTTTACCGCTCAAGTGGACCGAGGCAGTAAGCGCAACCCGCTGGCGTTGGTGGTACAGCACAACGGCACCAAAATTGAAGTCATGGTGGTGTCGCCGCGTATGGCTGAGTTGCACGCCATGATGCCGTTCAAGGCGCCGCCAGACTTAAGCAAATACGTGTTGTCACCCATGCCCGGTTTGTTGATAGACGTGGCCGTTAAGGTGGGGCAAAAAGTACAAGCTGGTGAGCGCGTTGCCGTGATCGAGGCCATGAAGATGGAGAACGTCTTGTTTGCTGCTGCCGATGGCGTGGTGAGCAAGGTGGTGGCCGCTGTGGGCGAGTCGCTGGTTGTTGACCAATCCATTGTCGAGTTTGAATAAGGCCACAGTTATGACCTCCGCGCAGCCCCGCCCGTTTAAGGTACTTGGTATTCAGCAGATCGCCATTGGCGCCCTGGACAAGGCCAAGCTGCGCACCTTGTGGGTGGATATGCTGGGTCTTGAGGTGACGGGCAATTTTCAAAGTGAGCGTGAAAACGTTGACGAGGACATATGCGCCATGGGCGCAGGCGCCTTCAAAGTTGAGGTGGACCTCATGCAGCCCATTGACCCTCATAAAAAACCTGCAGTGCACGCCACAGCCCTCAACCACGTTGGCTTGTGGATTGACGACTTGCCCAAGGCCGTTGAGTGGCTGACAGCCCAGGGCGTTCGCTTTGCACCAGGCGGCATACGCCCAGGTGCAGCTGGGTTTGATATCTGTTTCTTGCACCCCAAAGCCAACGAGGAATATCCCATAGCGGGTGAAGGGGTGTTGATAGAACTGGTGCAAGCGCCGCAAACGGTGGTGCAGGCGTTTGCAGCCTTGGCCGCAAACCCCAGCTAGCGCGCTGAAAAAGCGCAGGCGCGCCGGTCAGGGCAGTGTTGGGATGCAGCGCTGAGTCGCCGGCATAACATGCGCCCTTCATGCGCTGCGGCACTGATTTGGCTACACTAACCAGCTATAACTCTTTTTAAAGTGCCATCCCCCTGCAACCGTGTCTGCCTCGGTTGCCATTATTTTTACCCCTTAGCTGCCATGGACACCCATAACAATTCCCCACGCACGCCGCGCGCGCACAATTCTTTTGGCAGCCACCAGCAGCCCCGTCATACGCTGCCCACTTGCGTGGCCTTGGTGGACGCGCGCTTTTTAGCCTGGCTAACCGGTGCGGGCAGTGGCAAGGCGAATTACAACCGTAATGCAGTGTCTGCTTTGTTGTCACAGGCGTTGCCCGCAGCGGGTGTGTACGCCCAGTTGGTGCGCACTTACTGGTATTCAGAGCTTGACGACAATGCGCTGGTAGATGATCAGTGTTTGCGTTTGGTGGCTGCTGATATGGCAGACGAGGGCGGCCCTGTCTTGGCCGCCATGTTGCGCGATTTAGAGGCGCTTAGCACCAATAACGCCTGCGTGCATGTATTGATTGCGTCTGATGACGAGCGCTTGATTGGTGCGATTGACGCTGCGCGTTTGCGTGGTGTGCGTGTGCACTTGCTGTGCGACGAAAGCGTGCACCAGTTTTACAAGCTGCAGCAGTCTGACCCGGACTGGTCGCGCTTGTTGCGTGCAGCCGATAGACGTGTGGTTGTTACCAGCTCTGAGCTGAGTGCTGCCATGGGCGAGGGCCGCTCGCATAGCCACAGTCAAAGCCGTGTGGACCACGCCCAGCCTGCAGGTGACGCGCGCGTCACCATGCAGGCGGTGGTGGATGCGTGGTGGGATAAGTCTGATAGCTATGAGCGTGATGACTTAAAGGAACTGGTGCCGCAGTCTCGTGGCTTGCCACAAGAAATTGACCGCAGCTTGTTGGCCGCTGGCCGGGATGCGCTGCACAGGCCTTTGACCACTGGCGAGCGCCATTTGCTGCGTCAAATGGCAAGAGACCGTGTGCTTGGCGAACACACAGCACCAGTTGCCACGCAGGCGACAGACGCGCACGCTTGAACAGCGCGCGCAGGTGGGGCGGCTTGGGCTTACTGAGCCGACCAACCGCCGTCCATTTGCCATGCCACGCCACGGATGTTGTTGCTAGCTGGTCCGCACAAAAATACGGCCAGGTCGCCCAATTCTTCTGGCGTGGTGAACTGCATAGACGGTTCTTTTTCAGCCAGCAAACTACGCTTGGCCTCTTCGTTGGAGATACCCAGCGATTGGGCGCGTGCGTCAACCTGCTTTTGTACCAGCGGCGTGAGCACCCAGCCTGGGCAAATCGCATTGCAGGTCACGCCAGTGGTGGCGTTTTCAAGCGCCGTGACTTTGGTCAAGCCCACAATGCCGTGCTTGGCCGCCACATAGGCTGACTTTTGAGCGGAGCCCACCAAACCATGTACCGATGCAATGTTGATGATGCGTCCCCAGTTGGCCTGCTGCATGGCGGGTAACGCCAGACGGCTGGTGTGAAAAGCGCTGCTCAAGTTGATGGCAATCACCGCATCCCAACGCTCGGCAGGGAAGTCTTGCACGGTAGCGACGTGCTGATGCCGGCGTTGTTGACCAACACATCGCAACGACCAAAGCGTTTGGCGGTAGCTGCCATCAGCGCTTCGATTTCATCGGGTTTGCTCATGTCTGCACCGTGGTAGTCGACTTGCACGCCCATGGCGGCAATCTCGTCATGGGCGGCTTGGTACTCGCCAAACCCGTTGAGCATGATGTTGGCGCCCTGAGCCGCCAGCTTTTTTGCAATACCCAGGCCAATACCGCTGGTTGAGCCTGTCACTAGGGCTGTTTTGCCCACCAAAGATTGCGTGTTGTTGGTCATGGGGTACGTCTATTCCAGTACGATGTGAATAAGGACTGCATCGAAACATTCGCTGCTGCTGCCACTTATTATCTCCATGGACTTGGTATGTCGCTGACACCCACATTACTGTATGTAGACAACTTGCCAGCGGCATCTCTGCGGGCCGAGACGCATCGCATGGCCTATTGGTTGTGGCAAAGCCCGCAGTGCGCCAACCCGCAGCACGCAGTGCTTTGTGTGCACGGCCTTACGCGTCAAGGGCGCGACTTTGATGCGTTGGCGCAAGACCTGGCACAACACGTCACCGTGGTGTGTACCGACGTGGTGGGGCGTGGCCAAAGCGACTGGCTGGCTGACGCCTCGCTGTACGGCGTGCCGACTTATGCGGGCGACCACATGGGCTTGATTGCACAACTCAAAGCGCAGCATGGCATTGCCACCCTGGACTGGGTAGGCACAAGCATGGGGGGACTCATTGGCATGGCGGTGTCGTCGTTGCCAGACGGTGTGTTGGCCTTGCCCATTCGCAAGCTGGTACTCAACGATGTAGGACCAGCACTGAGCTTTGAGGGCCTGGCGCGTATTGGGCAGTACGTGGGTAAATCCAAGCCATTTGAGTCTGTTCAGGCGGCAGCCGACGCCATGTGGGCACTATCCAGTGGTTTTGGCCCACACACGCCAGAGCAGTGGCTGGCGCTGTCAAAACCCATGGTGGTGCAGCGCGACGGTCAGTTTGTGCTGCACTACGACCCCAGTATTGCCAAAGCGTTTGAGAGCTTGTCTGCGCCGGGCGCGCAGGCCTTGGTAGAGCAAGGTGAGGCCGCGTTGTGGGCCGCCTATGACGCTATACGCGCGCCCACATTGCTGCTGCGCGGCGCCAGTTCTGACCTGCTCAGCGCACAAACTGCGCAAGCCATGTGCCAGCGTGGACCTAAAGCCACACTGCACGTATTCGAGGGCGTGGGTCATGCACCCACCTTGATTGCGCCAGACCAACAAACGGTCGTGCGTAACTTTTTGTTGGAGTGCGAATGAGCGTTGCCAAGGGCTCATCCAAAGGCCTTACAGAGCAGGTAGGCCACGCAGACCACGGTGGTCAAGTAGCCAGCGCGGCCATTGTGTCGGCGGCTGACATGGCATTTGAGCAAGCCGGCGACGACGCACTCGTGCGCGCGCGCAGTTTTGCACAGCCTTTGCTGGCCAACGAGACAATGGCTTCTGGCGAGAACGTACTTGCCCACGCCAGCGCGGTAGCGGCTATTTTGCGCACCATTGGCGGCTCTGAGGCCATGCAAGCCGCAGCCTATTTGGTGTACGCGTGCGCCCACTTGCAGCGCCCGCGCGAGGTGATTGCGCGCGCCTTTGGTGACAGCTACGCAGACCTGGCCGTTGAGGTCAACAAGCTGATTCATCTGCAGCGCCAGGCGCGACTGCAAACACCGGGTGCTTTGGTGGGCAAGGCGATCACGCCCACCAGCGAGTTGGCCACAAGCTTGGCGCTCAACCAAACTGAAAACGTGCGCAAAATGCTGCTGGCGTTTTCTCGCGACTTACGTGTGGTGATGTTGCGCCTGGCATCGCGTTTGCAAACACTGCGCTACTACGCGGCAAGCAAAACCACGCCAGATTTTTCGGTGGCGCAAGAGGCTTTAAATGTGTTTGCCCCCCTGGCCAACCGCTTGGGTATTTGGCAGATCAAGTGGGAAGTGGAAGACCTGGCCTTTCGCTTTTTAGAGCCTGTAACCTACAAACAAATTGCGCGTTTGCTGGATGAAAAACGCGGCGAGCGTGAGGTGTACATGGCCGCCGCTGTGCAACATGTGCAGACCGCTTTGCGAAAGCAAGGTGTCGATGCGCAGGTCTCGGGGCGACCCAAACACATTCACAGCATTGTCAAAAAAATGCGCGGCAAGTCGCTGGATTTTGATCATGTGTTTGACATCCGCGCCTTGCGCATCGTCGTGCCAGACGTGGACGCTTGCTACACCGCCTTGGCGTATGTGCATCAGCAATACGTGCCCATTTTGGAAGAGTTTGACGACTACATTGCCAAGCCCAAGCCCAATGGTTACCAGTCGCTTCACACTGTTGTGCGCGATGCTGACGGCTTGACCATGGAGATTCAAATTCGTTCTAGTGGTATGCACGAGCATGCTGAGAGCGGTGTGGCCGCACACTGGGCTTACAAGGAGGCAGGGACCAAAGGCTACTCCGGTGTGAGCGCCAGCTCTGCTACGACGGCAAAATTGCAGTGCTGCGCCAGCTGCTGGCTTGGGAGCGCGACATGAGTGGCGCTGCCAGTGGCTTGTTTGACGACCGCATTTACGTACTGACCCCCAACGCCGCAGTAGTGGAACTGCCCAAAGGCGCCACACCCATAGACTTTGCCTACGCGGTGCACACCAATGTAGGCCACCGCTGCCGGGGTGCGCGGGTGGATGGAGCCATGGTGCCGCTGACCACCGCGTTGCAAAACGGCCAAACCGTAGAAGTGGTCACCGTCAAGGAAGGTGGGCCATCACGCGATTGGCTCAACCCCAACAACGGCTATTTGGTCAGCTCACGGTCTCGCAGCAAGGTGCGGGCGTGGTTCAACGCGCTTGCCGCAGCCGAGAACGTGGCCAAAGGCCGCGAGTTGGTGGAAAAAACGCTGCAACGTGAAGGCAAGACCGCCACCAAGCTGGAAGACTTGGCCCAGCAGTTGGGCTTTGATAGTGCTGCCCAGTTGTTTGAAGTGGTTGGCAAAGACGAGTTCTCTTTGCGCGCCATTGAAGCTCAGCTGCGTCCAGCTGAACCAGAGCCTGAGTTTGACGAAAAACTGCTGGCCAAGACCAATGCAGATAAAGCCGCCAACAAGCCGGCACGCGGCGGTGTGTTGGTGGTGGGCGTGGACTCATTGCTGACGCAAATGGCAAAGTGCTGCAGGCCTGCACCGCCAGACGCCATAGGTGGTTTTGTGACCAAGGGGCGGGGCGTGAGCATTCACCGCGCCAACTGCGCTGATTTTTTACACCTCACCCGCACACACGGCGACCGCATTATCGAGGTGACTTGGGGCGGACAAAAAGTCGGTGAGGTCGCGCTGTACCCTGTTGATGTGCGCATTGAGGCACAGGACAGATCTGGCTTGCTGCGCGACATATCCGATGTGTTTGCCCGTGAAAAAATGAATGTCATAGGCGTGAACACCCATTCCCCCAAAGGCTTGGCGCAAATGACGTTTACCGTGCAAATTTCAGATGCCAAGCGCTTGAACAAGGTCTTGGGTTTGCTGGCCGATGTCAGTGGCGTGCGCAGTGCCAAGAGGCATTAGTGGCAAGAATTGCGTTGGCGTATTGCTTAAATGAGCGTGGGCCCAGTTTTTGTTCCATAAATATGTGCGCCTATTCAACAGACAGCTTTGGCTACTGCTATAATTTGGGGCTACGCTAAATACAGCGCAGGCGGTTAGCTCAGTTGGTTAGAGCACCACCTTGACATGGTGGGGGTCGCTAGTTCGAATCTAGTACCGCCTACCACACACAAACCCCAGTATTGCTTGGCATAAGCCAAGTGCTACTGGGGTTTTTTATTGCCTGGCAGTTGTGGCTGCCAGAGTGGCTAAGCCGATTTGACGCTTGCCAGCGCCTCGTCCATGCTGATTTGCTGGCTACCCGTTTCTTGGGGCAGCAAGCGGTCTTCCCAGCGAATCAGGCTCAATGTGCCGTTGTGGTCTTCTGCCAATGCGCTGAGGCTTTCAACCCAATCACCATCGTTGCAGTAGGTCAAGCCGTCTATGTCGCGTATTTCTGCGTGGTGTATGTGTCCGCATACAACGCCCTGAAAGCCTCTCTTGCCGGCCTCTTGGGCCACAGCAATTTCAAAGCTTGTGACGTAGCTTACGGCTTTTTTAACGCGCAGCTTTAGGTAAGCTGATAGCGACCAGTAAGGCATGCCCAAGCGACGACGCAGGCGGTTGAGCCAGCGGTTTACGCTTAGCGAGAAGGTATACAAGGTGTCACCTGTATAGGCCAGCCACTTGGCACACTGTATGACACCGTCAAACTCGTCGCCATGAATGACCAGTAATTTTTGTCCGTCCGCTTTGGTGTGCACGGCTTCTTTTTCAATGGCGATATCGCCAAAGTTGTGCTCCACAAATGGGCGCATGAATTCATCGTGGTTGCCGGGCACAAAGGTTACTTTGCAACCTTTGCGTGCCTTGCGCAAAATTTTTTGAACCACATCGTTGTGTGCCTGTGGCCAGTACCAACGTTTGCGCAGCTGCCAGCCGTCAATGATGTCTCCAACCAGGTACAAATAGTCGGCTTCATTGTGTTTAAAAAATTCCAGCAACGCCTCGGCTTGGCATCCCTTTGTGCCCAGGTGAATGTCTGAGATGAACAAGGCTCTGTGGTGTGTGATGGTTGTCATGGTGCTTGAAGATGTTGCGAAGTCTCAGTGATTGACTAGCAGATGGTTGCAAGCTTTTGTGACAGATATGCGGCAGGACTGACGCACAGATGCAACGTCATACAAGTTTCACAAAAACGTCACCAAAGATTCATGTTGGGTTACCACCATTGCGGCACAACTACTTGGAGTGCTTTCATGAAAATTGCGGTGATAGGTGCGGGTTACGTTGGCTTGGTGACTGCTGTTTGCCTGGCTGAAGTTGGGCATGATGTGATGGTCGTGGACCAGGATTTGGGGCGCATTACATTGCTGCAAGCGGGCTCTGTGCCCATACATGAGCCAGGCCTGGATGTCATGGTTCAGCACAACGCAGCGGCTCACCGCTTGCAATTCACGGCTTCTTTGCAGCGTGCCGTGGAGCACGCGCAAGTTGTCTTCATTGCTGTGGGAACACCACCCATGGAAGATGGCTCGGCAGATATGCGCCACGTGCTGCAAGCGGCCACAGACATTGCACGCGTTATGACCAGCTCCAAAGTGGTGGTCAACAAGTCAACCGTGCCAGTAGGTGCTGCGCAGTTGGTGGAGCAAACCATTGCAGGCGTGTTGTGTGAGCGACAAGTGGATCACAACGTACACGCTGCTGTGGTCTCAAACCCTGAGTTTTTGCGCGAAGGCGATGCGATTGACGACTTTTTACACCCTGACCGTGTGGTCATTGGTGTGTCAGCGAACGAGGCTGGCTTGCGAGCCAAGGCCTTGATGGGCGACATCTATAAACCCCTGGTCAAGCGCCCGGAGCAGATCATGTGGATGGACACGGCCAGCGCAGAGCTCACCAAGTACGCCGCCAATGCCATGTTGGCCACACGTATTTCCTTTATGAACGAAATGGCCGCGCTGGCTGGCCATGTGAATGCGGATATTGACGCCATTCGACGTGGCATAGGCAGCGATAAGCGCATAGGCCCCAGCTTTTTGAAAGCAGGAACCGGTTACGGCGGCAGCTGCTTTCCAAAAGATACACACGCACTGGCCCATTCTGCCAAGCTGCGAGGCCTCGACATGCACATTGTTGAAGCCACAGAGCGTGTGAACAATGCCCAAAAATCAGTGCTGTTGCCACACATTCGTCGATTGGTTGCAGATGATTTGCGCGGTGTTACCTTGGCGATGTGGGGTTTGGCATTCAAGCCCAATACCAATGACATGCGTGAAGCGCCCAGCCGAGTGGTGATTAAAGCGTTGCTGGAAAAGGGTGCGCGGGTGCGCTTATACGATCCTGTTGCCATGAATGAAGCCAAGCGCGTGTTGCAAGCAGACATGGGCGTGGCAGCAGAAATCCACCCTGGCATCTCATTTGTGGACAGTGCGCTGGATGCCTTGCATGGCGCTCATGCCTTGGTCGTGATGACAGAGTGGGAGGAGTTTCAAATGGTGAGTCTGGACCGCATCAAAGCTTTGTTGCGCCAACCCGTGGTGATTGATGGCCGCAACATCTTTGCGCCTGAGCGTATGCAGCAAGCGGGCCTGGTATACCAAGGTGTTGGCAGGCGCAATGCACTGGCCCAAGCTGCTGGTGGCTCAACAACAAGTTTGCCAGGATCCGCTGTCAACATATCGGCGGCTTGATGCACAGAGAACCCAAGCCAACGCTTGGCGCGATGGCTTGGGCGGGCACTTGCTCAGCGTGACGGAGGGTTACACCTGCGGTGCTGTGCCGTAGTCGGTGTGGGTTCCAATGCGCTGGCTGGGGCCTGTGTGTGAGGTGCGCAGTAGCTCTAGCCATGTGTCTTGCACCTGATTCACAATGGCGTCCCAAGCCATGCGCTGCGTGCTGGCGTTGGCGTTGCTGCGCAGCTTGTGTCGCAGGGCTGTATTGGTGGCCAGTTCCACAGCGTTTGTTATAAAGTCTTGCGGCTTGTCGATAGCGGCCACCAAGCCATTGTCTTGGTGGACGATGAGTTCGCTGGCGGCGGCGTAATCAAATGCGCTGATTGCCAGGCCGCTTGCAGCAGCCTCCAGCGTAACGTTGCCAAAGGTCTCGCTCAAGCTCGGAAATAAAAATACGTCTGCGCTGGCGTAGTGTTGTGCCAGGGCCTCGCCCGTTTGAAAGCCCGCCATGATGGCAAACGGACACTGCTGCTGAAAGCCTTGCCTTGCCGGGCCGTCTCCAACCACGACCAACGAGACATCGGGGTTGGCGTTGCGCATGGCGTGTGCCGCCTGTACCAATAGCGGCAAGTTCTTTTCTGTGGCCAAGCGCCCAACAGACAGCGCCACGGGTTGATTGCCCCGTACCCCCCACGATTGGCGAAGCTCAGCGCTGCGTTTGCTGGGGTTGAACAGCGTAGTGTCTACGCCGCGAGCGACCACTTGCAGGCGCTCAAAGTCGCGTTGGCTGAGTTCGTCGCGCAACTTGGCGGTGGGCACCATGGTGGCATCGCACAGGTTGTGAAAGCGTCGCAAATACGCACCAATGGGCTTTTTGAGCCAAGCCATGCCGTAGTGGCGGCTGTAGGTGTCAAAGTTGGTTCGAAAGTCACTGGTCACGGGCAGCTTGAGCTTGCGCGCCACTTTGAGTGCAGACCAGCCCAATGGCCCTTCGGTTGCTATGTGAACCAGATCAGGCCGATTGACTTGCCAGTTGGCCATTAGCAATTTTCTAGCAGGCGCGCCCAAACGCAAGTGCGGATATTTGGGAATGGGAAACCCCTTGGTCAGCAATGGCGCAAAGCCGTCTTGAATGGCGGCCTCTGTGTCCACTGTTTGTCGTGGGCGCACCAGTTGAATGTGGTGGTTGTTGGCGCGCAAGCCATGCACCAAACGGTGCAAGGTGATGGCTACACCGTTGACCTCTGGTGGGTAGGTCTCTGTCACCAACGCCAGGCGCAATGAACGGGACACCGCTGGAAATGACTCCAACAGTACGGCAGGGTCTTGGTCATGGTTCATGTTGGCAATGGTTGCAGTGCAACATGACGAGCTTGTGACAGCTGCTGCATATTATTTATGACAAACCGACGTTGTCACAGAGGTTTCACATAACAGCGACAAGATGGCGGCACTGAAGCAGTGGCCAGCGCTACATTGGCGCACGCGCTCAGGGCCTAGCAGGTAGCCATGTGGTGGCTGCTTTGCTTGTATCAACGACTATGCAGAGCCAGAAGAGGTATTGAGCAAATGAAAACATTTATCGACGATTTGCGTGTGCAGCGATGGGACGATCACCGCTATTACCACCACAGCCGCATCAATCAATCGTTGCATCTGGTTAGCGCCATGAGTTTTTTGGCTTCCTACGTGTTGCTGTTCAGCAACCCAGCGGTTGCTGCATTGCTGGCGTGGTTGGTGTCCATGACATCACGTCAAGCCGGTCATTTTTTCTTTGAGCCCAAGGGCTATGACGAAGTCAATCAAGCCACTCACGAACACAAAGAAGATATCAAAGTGGGTTACAACTTGCGCCGCAAAGTGATACTGATGGCGATTTGGGCTGCATCACCGGTTGCCTTGTATTTGTCGCCCAGCTTGTTCGGTTTATTCGATGCACCGCAAAACTGGCAGGCTTGGATGTTGAACTTGGGCAGCATCTGGTTGGTGGTAGGTGTAGGCGGCTTGTTGTTTCGCATGTGTCACTTGTTCTTTATCCGTGACGTGCCAACCGGTTTGGTGTGGGTCGCCAAAATCCTCACCGACCCATTCCATGATGTAGGGCTGTACCACAAGTCCCCGTTTTATCTGATGCGAGGCCAGTTGATAGACCCCACGATTGGTCACCACCGCCCAGCGTAAGTCAGTCTCTTCAAATGAAAGCCGCCGTCTTTATGACGGCGGCTTTTTTGTGGGGCAGTGAAACCCCTTTGTAGTGCTCTGGGTCTGCAGTTACACAACAGCTTGAAACAGGCGTGGCCATTTGGCATGCAGCATCTCTCGCATGACGCGCTTGCGAATGGCTTTGGGGGTTAGGTCGGCATGTGTCCACCACCAACCGTCTTGTTGCATGCGTGCGCCAGCGGCTAAAAACGCGTCTGTAACGCGCTGCATTTGTTGGTCTGTAAAACTCAGGTTGAAAATGAGCCGGCCAGTGCCTATCCAGCTCAACGCCAAACCTTGGTCGCGCAGGTAGTACTGCATGAGCCAGTGGTAGCGGCTGGGTATGGTGTAGTCAATGGTCCAAATGGTGCTCATGTTGGTGGCTTTAATGGGCACCTTGGCCGATTGCATGGCGGCGTTGAAGTCTGCGCACCGCTTGTCCCAGGTGGCATCGAGTTGAGCGTATGTTTGTGCTACCTCTGGTTGTTGCACGTGACTTAAAAAGCGGTGCATGGCTGCCATCACGTGAGGGTGGGCATTGAAGGTGCCGCGTGCAAAACAGATATCCCCAGGCTTGTCGTCTTTGTAGCGCCGCATATAGGCTTTTTTGCCGCAGACCACGCCGACTGGGTAGCCGCCGCCCAAGGTCTTGCCGTAACACACCAAGTCTGCTTGCACGTTGAAGTAGCTTTGTGCACCACCCAGCGCCAGCCTAAAGCCAACAAACACCTCGTCCATGATCATGACAATGCCGCGCCGTGTGCATACGGCACGCAGGTCTTGTAGCCACTTTGTATAGGCCGCACGGTCGTAGCGCGCCTGTCGGCTGCCGTCTATGAGCGTGGAGTCGCCGGGCGCATTCTTGTTGGGGTGCAGTGCCTGCACCGGATTGATGACCACGCAGGCAATGTCTCGGCGGGTGGACAGTACTTGCAAGGTGCGCTGTGACATGTCTTTGAGCGTGTACGTGTTGTGCACGGCTGTGGGGTTGCCGGGTCCAGGCTGCGCGTCATCCCACCACCCGTTGTAAGCGCCAGCGAACCTTACCAACTTTGCTTTGCCTGTGTGAAAACGCGCCAAGCGCACCGCCTGCATCACAGCTTCCGTGCCAGACATGTGAAAGGAGACCTCGTCCATACCCGAGATGTCTTGCAGCCACTGCAGTGTTTCCAGTATCTGCGGCTGATAGCCACCCAGCGTGGCACCCAAGGGGGCTGCCATGGTGGCGGACTGTGCCATGTTGACCTTGTAGAACTCGCTGCCCAGCACATTGACGCCGTAAGAGCCTGTGACATCTAACAGGCGATTGCCGTCGAGGTCAATCAGCTCATTGCCGTCAACACCGGCCCAAAAACTGCCGGTTTTCAGGTGTTGCATGGCCGACAGCCGAAACTGAAAGGGCACGCGGTTGCGGCCCGTGAGCTGCAAGTCTGACAGGGTGTTGCGCGCCCTGGTCGTGGCGGCAATTGATAAAGGTGCTTTGGCCTGCAAGTGCTCAGCCAATACCGCAAAGCCTTGCTGGCGCTGGCGTGCCACGGCAGCTGGCGCACCGTCTGCGTTAAAAAGCGCATCGCCGTCAATGCCATAGCTGGGCACCAAGCGTCCCAACTTGCGCGCCATCTTGACATGGCCGCTTAGCGACATGGCCTTGGCTGCAGACAGCTCCAAGCGCTGTTTGATGGATGGAGCCGCTGCGAGTACCACTGCAGCACCGGTTGCGAGTGCGATAGACATGTCACAAACCTTTCATTTATGTGTCACAGACTCTAGGCCCAGCGTTTGACAATTTGATGAAACGCCTCCTTTGTAGTGCTCCACATGTCCACACCTTCTTGGCGAACGCGCCTTCTTCTCAACGAAGACCTCAATTTTTTATTGACCAACCGCATACCGCGCATGACTGCGACGCGTGCCGTAGGTTGGCTCAGCCACATCGAAAGTCCTGCGTTGGCACGACTGCTTATTTGGGTGTGGAGCCGTTTTACCCAGCTTGACTTGAGTGAATCCAAACAGCAGCAGTTCAGCAGCATGCACGCATGCTTTACACGCGAGTTGGTTGACGGCGCAAGGCCTGCAGATGCGCGTGCCAATGTGTTGTGCTCACCCAGCGACGGCATTGTGGGCGCGTGTGGGCGCATTGATGACACCACAGTGTTGCAGGCCAAGGGCTTTTCATATGAGTTGCGCGACCTTGTCGGTAGTGACGACACAGCGCAGCGCTTTGCTGGTGGGCGCTATATCACCTTGCGTTTGACGTCGGCGATGTACCACCGCTTTCACGCACCAGCATCTATGCAGGTAACGGGTGTGGACTACATCAGCGGTGATACCTGGAACGTGAATCCCATTGCGCTCAAGCGCGTTGAGCGACTGTTTTGTAAAAACGAGCGGGCGGTTGTGCATTGCAGGTTGCGTGACAGCGGGCTGGATATGGCTTTGGTGCCGGTAGCGGCGGTGCTGGTAGCCAGTATTCGCCTGCATTTTGCCAACGTCTTGCTGCACTTGCGTTACAAGGGCCCCAACCACATTCCATGTACGGCAACGCTTGAAAAAGGCCAGGAAATGGGGTGGTTTGAGCACGGCTCCACCATCATCGTGTTGCTGCCAGATGCTGTGAGCCTGGCGCCCGGTATTGAAACCGGGCAGCACGTCAAGGCTGGTCAGGCTTTGGCACTCGTTAGCCCCACATAGCCCTTGGCAGGTGGGTCATTGCAAGGCCTGTCAGACTTCTTACAATAGCGGGTTACCCCACAATGGGGCAAGTGCCCAAGCTTTTCTAGAAGGTCTACCGTGCCAGCTGCCAAAAAAACAACTAAAAAAGCCACATCTGGGGCTGCCACAGCACAGGCTGAGGTAGCCGCACGGGTTATCAAGAAATACCCCAACCGCCGTTTGTACGACACCCAAAGCTCGGCCTACATCACCTTGTCGCAAGTGCGTGAGTTTGTGATGAGCGGCGAGGTCTTCGCCGTGCGCGACGCCAAAACCAACGAAGACTTGACGCGCAGCATTTTGCTGCAAATTATTTTGGAAGAAGAAAGCGGCGGCGTGCCCATGTTCTCCGAGGCCGTGCTGGCCAACCTCATTCGGTTTTATGGTCACGCTATGCAGGGTTTTGTGGGCGGCTACCTTGAAAAAAATATGCAGATGTTCACCGATTTGCAGCAGCGTATGCAGGGTCAGTCCCAAGCGTTGTCGCCTGAAGCTTGGCAGCAAATGCTGGGCGGCGGCGCACCCGCCAGCATGCAGGACTTGATGACCAACTACACAGAGCAAACCCAAACTGCGCTCAAAACCATGCAAGAGCAAATGCAAAAGCAGGGCGAGCAAATGTGGGCGGCCATGGGCCTTAAGCGCTAAACCAAACAACCAAAAGCAACATGATTGACGCACCAACCAACACATCACCCAAAGTAGGCTTTGCCAGTTTGGGTTGTCCCAAAGCGCTCACTGACTCAGAACTGATACTCACGCAATTGAGTGCAGAGGGCTATCAAACTGCGAAGACGTTTGAGGGCGCAGACTTGGTGATTGTGAACACCTGTGGCTTTATTGACGACGCGGTTAAAGAAAGCCTGGACACCATTGGCGAGGCCTTGGCCGCTAACGGCAAGGTCATTGTGACGGGGTGCCTGGGTGCCAAAACAAGTGATGACGGCGACAACTTGGTACAGCAGCTCCACCCGTCGGTGCTGGCTGTGACAGGCCCGCATGCCACGCAAGAAGTGATGGACGCGGTGCACAAACACTTGCCCAAGCCGCACGACCCGTTTACCGACCTGATACCGCAGCGGGCTGTTAACTCGATTGAGGGTGTGGGTATCAAACTCACGCCGCGCCATTACGCTTACCTCAAAATCAGCGAAGGCTGCAACCACCGCTGCACGTTTTGCATCATCCCGTCCATGCGCGGTGACTTGGTGAGCCGCCCCATTGGTGATGTACTGACCGAGGCCAAAAAGCTGTTTGAAGGCGGCGTTAAAGAGTTGTTGGTGGTGAGCCAGGACACCTCTGCCTATGGCGTGGACACCAAGTACCGCACTGGCTTTTTTGACGGCAAACCTGTGAAAACGCGCATGTTTGACTTGGTGCGCGAGCTGGGCGAAATTGCCAAGCCTTTTGGTGCCTGGGTGCGCCTGCACTACGTCTACCCCTATCCACACGTGGACGAGGTCATACCGTTGATGAACGAAGGCCTGTGCCTGCCTTATTTGGACGTGCCGCTGCAGCACAGCCACCCCGATGTGCTTAAGCGCATGAAGCGACCAGCCAGCGGCGAGCGAAATTTGGAGCGTATTCAAGCGTGGCGCGAACAGTGCCCGCAGTTGATAGTGCGCAGCACTTTTATTGCAGGCTTCCCCGGCGAGACCGAGCAGGAGTTTGAGCACTTGCTGGACTTTGTACGCGAAGCCAAAATTGACCGCGCGGGCTGTTTTGCTTATTCACCCGTCACCGGGGCCAAAGCCAACGAACTAGACGGTGCATTGCCTGATGAGGTGAGGGCCCAGCGCCAAGCCCGCTTTATGGCGGTAGCGGAAGACGTGTCACGCCAGCGCCAGGAAGCGCGCGTTGGCCAAACCGTCCAAGTGCTGGTAGACAAGGCGTTGAGCCTTGGTAAAAAAGGCGGCGTTGGCCGCAGCTATGCTGAAGCACCTGAAGTGGACGGCGTCATCAACTTGCTCCCCGTTGAAAAGGCCAGCAAAACCTACAAAGTGGGTGATTTGGTGAAGGCAACCATAGTGGCGGCCAATGGTCACGACTTGGCAGCACAAGTGGTGTAAGCTGGCATTTGTGTTGATCAACGTTTACTCACCAGCCATAGCACGCACACCATGTAGCCCAAGCGCACCCTGGGTGCGGCTTGGCCTGTTGAATGACCGGTTGCAGCGCCGCGGCGCTGAAGACCCCATGAAAAAAGCCACTGGTTTGCTTCAAACCAGTGGCTTTTTTGTTTGTTTGTTAAGCTTTCGCTTACCAACTTTGGTGCCCAAGAGAGGACTCGAACCTCCACGCCTCGCAGCGCTAGTACCTGAAACTAGTGCGTCTACCAATTCCGCCACCTGGGCATCTCAGGAAAGACGTGAGTATATCACGCAGTAAATCAAAAAATATGAACAACGACGAAATAGAGGGCGTGGTCAGCGGCCACCGTGATGGACACGGCTTTGTGGTGTGCGATGGCGCGCAGGGTGACATCTATCTGCCTGCCAACGAAATGCGCGCTGTGCTGCACAAAGACAGGGTGCGCGTTCGCATTGCCCGCACAGACAGGCGCGGCAGGCCTGAGGGCCGTGTTGCTGAAATTATTGAGCGATCCAAAGACCCCATCATTGGGCGTTTGCTCAATGAAGCCGGCATTTATTTGGTGGCGCCCGAGGACAAGCGCTATGGCCAAGACGTGTTGGTGAGCAAAAACGCCATTGGCGCAGCCCAGGTAGGGCAGGTGGTGGTGGTTGAGCTGACCGAGCCGCCAGCGCTATACGGCCAACCTGTTGGGCGCATCAAGGAAGTGCTGGGCGAGATAGACGACCCTGGCATGGAAATAGAAATAGCTGTGCGCAAGTACAGTGTTCCGCATGAGTTCTCGGATGAGTGCTTAAAGCTTGCCAAAGGCCTGCCGGACAAGGTGCGCCCGGCTGACAAAAAAGGCCGTGTAGATCTAACCGATGTGCCATTGGTCACCATAGACGGTGAAGACGCACGCGACTTTGACGATGCGGTGTACTGCGAGCCGGCCAAAGTTGGTCGGGGCAAGGGTTGGCGCTTGTTGGTGGCTATTGCCGATGTGAGCCACTACGTGCAGCCTGGCAACGGCATTGACGTGGATGCGTTTGAGCGCGCTACCAGTGTGTATTTCCCGCGCCGCGTCATACCCATGCTGCCCGAAAAATTGTCTAACGGCTTGTGTTCACTCAACCCCGAGGTTGAGCGTTTATGCATGGTGTGTGACATGCTGATTACGGCCAGCGGTGATGTGCACGCCTACCAGTTTTACCCCGCGGTGATGTTCAGCCATGCACGATTCACTTACACCGAAGTGGCTACCATTTTGCAAAACACGCGCAGCCACGAAGCCTTGCAGCGCGGCGATTTGGTGCCGCATTTACTCAACCTGCATGATGTGTACAGAGGCTTGCTGCAAGCCAGACAAAAGCGTGGAGCGGTTGACTTTGAAACCGTTGAGACACAGATTATTGCCGACGACACAGGCCGCATTGAGCGCATTGTGCCGCGCACACGCAATGATGCGCACAAGGTCATTGAGGAGGCCATGTTGGCCGCCAACGTCTGTGCGGCAGAGTTCATTGCACAGAGCAAGCACGCCGGTATTTTCCGCGTGCACGAAGGCCCACCCGCCAACAAGCTGGAAATACTGCGTAATTACCTGAAGGCCATGGGGGTGACACAAACCCTGGGTGACAACCCCAAGCCCGGTGACTACCAAGCCATTGCCCAAGCGACCAAGGACAGGCCTGAAGCCAAACAAATTCACACCATGCTGCTGCGCTCAATGCAGCAAGCCATTTACACGCCTATCAATAGTGGCCACTTTGGCTTGGCGTTTGAGGCCTACACCCACTTCACTAGCCCAATCAGGCGCTACCCAGACTTGATGGTGCATCGCGTGATCAAGGCGGTGTTGACCGAGAAGAAATACCAGCTGCCCGACAGCTTGCTCACCATGAAGGTACCGCCCGCGCGCAAAAAGCCGCCGGGTGCAGCACCGGACAAGCCCAAAAAGCCCTTGACAGGCCAAAACCTGGCGTGGGAGATGGTGGGCCTGCATTGCAGCGCCAACGAACGCCGCGCCGATGAGGCCAGCCGCGACGTGGAGGCGTGGCTTAAGTGCAAGTACATGCGTGAGCACTTGGGCGAGGAGTTCACAGGCCAAGTCAGCGCAGTGACCAGCTTTGGCTTGTTTGTGACGCTGGATGCCATGTACGTTGAAGGCCTGGTGCACATGACTGAGCTGGGTGGTGACTTCTTTCGCTTTGACGACATGCGCCAAGAGTTGCGTGGTGAACGCACGGGCATACGCTACGCCTTGGGCACGGTAGTGAACATTCAGGTCAGTCGCGTGGACTTGGATGGCAGACGCATAGACTTTAGGTTGGTCAGACCTGAAGGCGAGCCTGGTCGCGGCTTTGAGGCGGGTGCGCGTGATGACAGCCGGTCAAAGGGTAAGCGTGGGGCACGCGGTGGCCGGGATGGGCAAGGCGCAAGCAGCCGGGTCGATACCGCCGCAGCCCCAAGCGCGAGCGCCTCTGGTGTGGCCAAGCCCGGCGCAGGCAAGGTCACACAGCCCAGCAAGTCAGCCAAAGCGGTGCGAGGCAAACGTGCCAGCAAAGGCAGCAAGCCCGTACCCAGCAAAGCACCCAGCAAAAAAGCGCGCAGAGGCTAGGCGGGCGTAGTCGGCGCCGCTCGTGTAAAAATACAACGCAACAACCATTCGGAGACGCTTTGTGCACGCCTTGTTCTTTGTTATTGATTTGCTGGCTTTTGTATTGATTGGCGCGTGTTTGCTGCGCGCGTGGATGATTGCCAGCAGCATGACCATGGTCGTGCAGCCAGGGCGTTTTGTGGTGGCGGTGACAGACTGGCTGGTACAGCCGCTGCGTCGCATGTTGCCGCGCGGCATGTCACTGGGGCGTTGGGACGGCGCCTGTTTGTTGGCCGCACTAATCATGGCGTTTGCCTACGGTGGCTTGTGGACGGCAGCGGCCTTGTCCACCGCCAGCGGCGATATATCGGGTGCCGTGATGCTGGCCGCTGTACCCGTGGCGGCATTCAAAATGCTGTTGCGTGTGGTGTTGCAAGGCTTGTTTTACCTGCTGTTGATGTACGCTGTGTTGTCCTGGGTGCAGCCGCAGTCGCCGGCCTACGGCGTGTTGTCCCGCTTGCTTGAGCCGGTGTTGTCGCCATTTCAGCGGGCCATCCCGCGCATTGGCGGTGTGGACTTGTCGGCGCTGTTGTTGATGCTGGTGTTGCAGGTGCTGCTGGGCTTTGTGGCCTAAATAACGGCCTCGACCAGTTGCTTGGCAATACCAAGCACCTGCCCATCTTGGCCCCGGCGTTGCCACAGCATCAGGCCCACAGGTAGCTCGTCGCCCTTGTGGCATGGCACGCTGATGGCGCAGCCGTCTAAAAAATTCACAACGGATGGGTTGCGCAGCAACTGCGCGTTCACTTTAAAAAACATCTCATCATGCTGCGCCCCGGGCGCTACATCGGCAATGGCTGGCGCCGTTATTGGCACTGTGGGGCCCATCATGGCGTCAACACTTTGCAGCATGGGTTGTACGCTGGCAACAAGGGAAGCCCGGCGCTGCTGCATCACGATGTAGTCGGCTGCAGTGGCGGTTTGGCCAAGCGCTATGCGCTTGACTACGCGCGGGTCGTATTGCGCCTGGTGAGTGGCCAGCCATTCGCGGTGCAAGCCGTAAGCCTCAATGGAGGCCAGCGGGTGCTGGCTTTGAATGTGAGCGATCTCGCTGAAGCAGTCGCTGTCAATGTTGATGAGGGTTACACCGGCGCTGCGCAATGCGTTGAGGCTGCGCTGCCAGGCCGTTTGCACCGTGGCGTCCAAACCGTCTTGCATATGGCTGCTGCAAATGCCAAGGCGCAGGTGGTTCAGCGGCTTGGCCCAGTGCGCCACGCTCTGGTCACTGAGCACTTGGTGCACAGCAATGGCTTGGTCTACGGTTTGAGTAATGGCGCCTGTCGTGTCCAGGCTGGTCGACAGCGGGTACGCACCTGTCAGGGGCACCAGGCCAGCGCTGCCTTTAAAGCCCACCAGGCCGCACAAGGCCGCAGGTATACGCAGTGACCCACCGGTGTCTGAACCCAAGCCAATGTCGGCAATGCCCAGACCCACAGACACCGCCGCGCCACTGGACGAGCCGCCGGGTATGCGGGGCGTTGTGGTGTCAGCTGGGTTGGTGGGTGTGCCAAAGTGCGGGTTCACGCCTACGCCTGAAAAGGCAAATTCAGTCATATTGGTGCGTCCCACCACCACAGCCCCGGCTGCTTTTAGTCTGGCAACGGCGGGTGCGTCTTGCTGGGCAGGCGGCAAATGGGCTCTTGTGCTTGAGCCCGCCCCAGTGACCTGGCCGGCAACGTCAAACAAGTCTTTCACGCTCAAGGTCCAGCCAAACAGCGCAGGTGTGGGCCGCTGGTGCTGTGTAGCGTGGTGCATCAGTGCCAAGCGGGCATCGTCTGCATCGACCCGCAGCATGGCGTGCGCTGCTGCGGGGCTTGCGGCTTTTGCCAGTGCGGCCTCTAGGTGGGCAAAGGCAGGGTGCTCGCGCATGCTGGTGCTGGCTGTTGTCGTCATAGGTGCTTGAAATATGGCTATAATCGAATGGCTTTGCTACTGGTGCCCTGAGTTATGGGGTGACCCGCAGTACAGCTTAATCGCAAACTCGCTCAAACAGGTGTCTGCGCAGCGTCAATCGGCTCATTAACAGGGACTGATTGTGTTGTTCAGATTAAGGCGAGCTTTAAGACCCAACCTTTTTAGGAAAATACCATGTCAGTCACTATGCGTGAAATGCTGGAAGCCGGTGTGCACTTTGGCCACCAAACCCGCTTCTGGAACCCCAAAATGGCCCAATACATTTTTGGCCATCGCAACAAAATTCACATCATCAACCTGGAAAAGTCACTTCCAAAAATGGAAGAGGCTTTGAAGTTTGCGCGCCAGTTGGCAGCCAATGGCGGCAACATTTTGATGGTGGGCACCAAGCGCCAGTCACGTGACATCGTGATGGAGCAAGCCGAGCGCGCTGGCGTGCCGTTCGTGACCCAGCGTTGGTTGGGTGGCATGTTGACCAACTTCAAAACGGTCAAGACATCTATCAAGCGCCTCAAAGAAATGCAGACCCAGCAAGAGGGTGGCCTGGATCACATGAGCAAAAAAGAGCAGCTCACATTCTCTCGCGAGATGGAAAAGCTCGAGCGCGATATCGGTGGCATCCAGGATATGGCTGCATTGCCAGACGCCATCTTTGTGATCGACGTGGGCTACCACAAGATTGCTATTTCCGAGGCGCGCAAGCTTGGTATTCCATTGGTTGGCGTGGTTGACTCCAACCACTCACCAGAAGGCATCGACTACGTGATTCCCGGTAACGATGACTCTTCCAAGGCTGTTGCTTTGTACGCCAAGGCCATGGCTGACGCCATCATTGATGGCCGCGCAAACGCCAACACCCAAGCGCAAAAAGCCGCTGCCACCAAGGGTGAAGACGAGTTTGTCGAAGTGCAGGACGAGGCCAAGGCCTAATCGCCCTTGACTTGATTGAAAGGGGCTTTGTGCCCCTTTTTTGTAACTAACGTATTGACGGGTGGCCTTTGTACAGGCCCCATGACTGGAGAAAACAAATGGCTATTACTGCTGCAATGGTTGGCGAATTGCGCGCCAAAACAGACGCCCCCATGATGGAATGCAAAAAGGCTTTGACAGAAGCTGAAGGCAACATGGAGCGTGCAGAAGAAATTTTGCGTGTCAAACTGGGCAACAAGGCCGGCAAAGCGGCCAGCCGCGTGACGGCTGAAGGCGTTGTTGCCTGCTTCATCGAAGGTGGCGCCGGTGCCATGATCGAAGTGAACTGCGAAACAGACTTCGTGACCAAAAACGACAGCTTCCTGGCCTTGTGCAACGGGGCCGCCGAGCTGGTCGCCAAGCACAACCCTGCCGACGTTGAAGCCTTGGGCGCATTGCCTTACACCATCGACGGTTTTGGCCCCACGCTGGAAGACGCTCGCAAAGGCCTGATCGGCAAAATCGGCGAAAACATGTCTTTCCGTCGTATCAAGCGCGCCGAAGGCAATGTCACCAGCTACGTGCACGGTGGTCGCATTGGTGTGTTGGTTGAGTACACAGGCAGCGAAGAAGCAGCCCGTGACGTGGCGATGCACATTGCCGCGATGAAGCCTGTGTCATTGACATCTGCCGACGTGCCTGCTGACCTGATTGCCAAAGAGCGCTCAGTTGCCGAAATCAAGGCGACAGAGTCTGGCAAGCCTGCCGAGATTGCCACCAAAATGATAGAAGGCGCTGTTGCCAAGTACCTCAAAGAGGTGAGCTTGATGGACCAGCCTTTCGTGAAAAACGACAAGCAGACCATTGCGGCCATGTTGAAAGAGGCTGGTACGACTGTCAGCGCATTCACCATGTACATCGTGGGCGAAGGCATAGAGAAAAAGGTAGACGACTTTGCAGCCGAAGTGGCCGCACAAGTTGCTGCTGCAAAGGCTGGCGCTTAAGTTGTAAGCGCCACCTTGTGGGTTGCCGTGTGCAACCCGCACCCCCGGGTTTGCCAAGCGGTTTGGTAAATGCGGGTTTTTAATTGTGTACAACGCAAACCAGTCAAAGGACAAAACCATGGCAGCTTACAAGCGCATCTTGTTGAAATTGTCGGGTGAGGCTTTGATGGGTGACGATGCGTTTGGCATCAACCAGGACACCATCCGCCGCATGGCTGCCGAAGTGGCCGAAGTCACCCGAATGGGTGTGCAAGTGGCCATAGTCATTGGCGGGGGCAATATCTTCCGTGGTGTGGCGGGTGGCTCTGTGGGTATGGACCGCGCCACAGCCGATTACATGGGCATGTTGGCCACGGTCATGAATGCCTTGGCGTTGTCTGACACCTTGGACAAGGCTGGTGTGGTGGCACGTGTGATGTCGGCTATCAGCATTGAGCAAGTGGTTGAGCCCTACGTACGCCCCAAAGCGCTGCAATACCTCGAAGAGGGCAAGGTGGTTATTTTTGGTGCGGGAACCGGCAATCCGTTCTTCACAACCGATACAGCTGCGGCATTGCGCGGTGCGGAAATCGGCGCAGAAATGGTGCTGAAAGCCACCAAAGTAGACGGCGTGTACACCGCAGACCCTGCCAAAGACCCCAGCGCAACGCGCTATGCAACCGTCAGTTTTGACGAGGCCATGGCCAAAAACCTGCAAGTGATGGACGCCACTGCATTTGCGCTGTGCCGCGACCAAAACTTACCGATTAAAGTATTCAGTATTTTGAAAGACGGTGCGCTCAAGCGCGTTGTGAGCGGCGAAGACGAAGGCACACTGGTGCACGTTTAAGCGCTTTAAAACATCTAGGAGAGACACACTCATGGCAAGCTTGGAAGAGATTAAGCCTAACGCAGAGCGCAAAATGGGCCAATCCATTGAATCATTCAAATCGTCTTTGCAGCGCGTGCGCACTGGCCGTGCCAACCCACAGCTGCTGGACGTGGTGGAAGTTGACTATTACGGCTCCATGCTGCCATTGTCGCAAGTGGCCAACTTGTCGCTGCTGGACGCACGTACGATTGGCGTAGCACCCTGGGAAAAGGGCATGGCGCCCAAAATTGAAAAAGCCATACGCGACTCTGACCTGGGTTTAAACCCGGCCTCACAGGGCGACCTCATTCGTGTGCCCATGCCCGCCATGACTGAAGAGCGCCGCAAAGAGCTCACCAAGGTGGTGCGATCAGAGGGCGAAGACGCCAAAATCGCGATTCGCAATTTGCGCCGAGACGCCAACGAAGCGGTCAAGCGTTTGGTCAAGGAAAAGCTCGCCAGTGAAGACGACGAGCGTCGCCAGGCTGATGAGATCCAAAAGCTGACCGATAAGTACATTGCCGAGGTCGACAAGTTGGTCGAGAGCAAAGAGGCTGACATACTGGCGGTTTAAACGCCTACTCATAAAACGGGCGCCTGGCGCCCGTTTTTACATGCAAGACGTAACACGCCACCAGCGCAATACTTACAAAAAAGAGGACGCCGTGCTCATACCCCGCATCATCACCGCCGTTGTGCTGTTGGCCCTGTTGTTACCGGCGCTATTTGCCAGCGATGCCAGCTATTTTGCTGCCATCACGCTGGTGCTGATTGCCGCCGGTTGTTGGGAATGGGGGCGGCTAAACGGTGCGTCTTCTGTGGTGTCCGGCGTGGCCGGTGCTGCCATAGGCGCAGCCTTGGCATACGTGTGGTGGCTCGCGCCGCAATTGTTGCCGGAGCATGCAGGTGTGATGCGCGGTTTGTGGCTGCTGTGCGCAGGCGCTTGGGTGTTGGGGTCTGCTTGGCTGATTCGTGTTGGCCTGAGCCGCTGGTCCAACTCCAGTGCCGCTGCGCGCTTGCTGATTGGCTGGGCCTTGCTGTCGCTGACCTGGCTGGCTATGGCCAGCGCCCACCAGACGGGCATCAACTTTCTGCTGTCGCTGATGGTGCTGGTGTGGGTGGCTGATGTGGCTGCTTATTTTGGTGGGCGCGCCTGGGGCAAACGCAAGTTGGCAGCGGCCATTAGCCCCGGCAAAACGTGGGCAGGGGCCTTTAGTGGTGCGGCTGCGGTCATGGTGTTGGCCTTTGTATGGGTGTGGTTTGATGCCCACTACGTCACGGATAGCGCCAGCATTTACACCCATTTGTTAGAGCGCTCACCAGTGCTGCTGGTGGTGGGTGTGTTGTGGCTGACGTGCATGGCTGTGGTGGGTGATTTGGTGGAGTCCCTGGTCAAACGCTGTGCGGGCGTTAAAGACTCAAGCGGTCTGTTGCCAGGGCACGGCGGTGTGCTTGATCGCGTTGATGCGCTACTGCCCGTGTTGCCACTGGGCATGATGTTGGTGACGGTTTGAAACCACTATGACTTCTGCAAAAAAACAAATCACGGTATTGGGCAGCACTGGCTCTATTGGTACCAACACACTGGACGTGATAAGCCGCAACACCGACGCGTTTGAGGTGTATGCCTTGTGCGCAGCCACGCAGGTGGATCTGATGGTTCAGCAGTGTGCGACCTTTAAGCCGAAATTCGCCGTAATGGCGGATACACAGGCTGCAAAGCGACTGGCTGAGCGGCTAAGCAGCGAAGGCTTGTCAACGCAAGTGCGCACTGGTGAGGCTGCCATGTGTGAGGTCAGCGCGGCGCCTGAAGTAGACATGGTGATGGCGGCTATCGTGGGCGCTGCGGGCTTGGCACCTTGTCTGGCTGCAGCCCATGCGGGTAAGCGTTTGCTGCTGGCCAACAAAGAGGCGCTGGTTGTAGGCGGTGGTTTGTTTATGCAGGCAGTTGCCACAGGCGGCGCGACGTTGCTGCCCATAGACAGTGAGCACTCTGCCATTTTTCAGGCGCTGCCTGAAGACGCCAGCACGTGGAGCAGGCGTATTGAAAAAATCATACTCACGGCCTCTGGAGGGCCCTTTAGAACACGCGACCCGAGCACATTGCGCGACGTCACACCTGCGCAGGCGGTTGCGCATCCCAATTGGGTAATGGGCCGCAAAATCTCGGTTGACTCGGCCACCATGATGAACAAGGCATTAGAGGTGATAGAGGCGCATCATTTATTTGGTGCTGCCCCTGAGCGTCTGGACGTGGTGATACACCCGCAAAGTGTGGTGCACTCCATGGTGCAATTCAACGACAGGTCTGTGGTGGCGCAGCTTGGCACGCCCGATATGCGCGTGCCTATTGCCTACGGTTTGTCTTGGCCAGAGCGTATGACCAGTGGCGCGCAGGCCATGGACTTTGCCAGTATGGCCAGCCTCACATTTGAAGTGCCAAGCCCTGAGCGCTTTCCGGGGTTGTTTTTGGCATGGGACGCCTTGCGTGGCCCCGCTGGCAGCACCGCTGTGCTCAACGCGGCCAACGAGGTGGCCGTTGAGGCGTTTTTAAACGAGCGCATACGTTTTGACCAGATTGTTGCCGTCAACCAGGCAGTACTGGGCATGAGCAACAGCATCAAGGCCAGCAGCGTAGACGCTTTGCTTGAGCTGGATGCGCAAAGCCGTGCCAAAGCCAGCGAGTTGGTGGCGCAGTGGTCTGGCAACGCGGCGCAGGTATAAGACTATGTTGACCTTATTGGCTTTCGCTGTGGGAATGGGCGCACTCATTGCGTTTCATGAGTTTGGTCATTACCGTGTCGCACGGTGGTGTGGCGTGAAGGTGTTGCGATTCTCTATTGGTTTTGGCAAGCCACTGGTGAAGTGGCGCAAAAGCCCGGACGACACCGAGTTTGTGCTGTGTTTGCTCCCGCTGGGAGGTTATGTGCAAATGCTGGATGAGCGCGAAGACAAAGTGGCAGCCGATCAGCGGCACTTGGCGTTTAACAACCAGTCCTTGGGCAAGCGCGCGGCTATTGTGGCGGCTGGCCCTGTTGCCAATGCATTGTTGGCAGTGTTGCTGTACGCCTGCGTGCAGTGGTGGGGTGTGCAAGAGCAGCAAGCCATATTGAGCCAACCGGCCGCGGCCAGTTTGGCTGCGCAAGCAGGTTTGCGTGCCGGAGACCATGTGCGCGAGGTTCGCTCAGTGGGGGCGGATACCGGCCAGGCAGTGCGTTCATTTCAGGCGCTGCGATGGGAGCTCAGCCAAGCGGTCTCAGCCGGAGTGGATTTGGAGCTGGGCGTGGCCAGCAGCGCCGATGCCACGTTGTCCCCATTGCGCTGGTATGCGCTGAACATCTCCAGGCTGCCCAGCAAGGAGCCCAGTGCTCAGACCTTTAACGCCCTGGGTATTACGGTACCGTTTATGCAGGCCGATATTGGCCAAGTGGTCGCTGGTGGCGCAGGCGCTGCTGCCGGTTTGCAAATGGGGGACCAAGTGTTGAGCATTGATGGCGAGCGTGTTGTTGATGCGCAGGCCCTGCGCCAGCATATTCAAAGCCGTGTTGATGCCGCTGGCAATGCGTTGGCGCCTCAGGTGTGGCTGGTGCAACGGGGTGAGCAAACGCTTGAGTTGGCAGTGCAGCCCCAGCCTTACCTGCTGGATGCCCAGCAAGTCCAGGCTGTTGGCTTGGCTGAAGGTGCGCAGAATCACATTGGCCGAATAGGCGCTTATGTGGGCGCGCTGCCAGAGAGTTTTCTGGTGCGTGCTGGCCTGTTGGAGGGCTTGGCGCAGGGTGCGGCCAAAGCTTGGGATGTGGCCGCCATGTCGCTGCGCATGTTGATGCAAATGGTCATGGGTGAGGCGTCACTGTCCAATCTAAGCGGCCCCATTACCATCGCCGAGGTGGCAGGGCAGTCCGCCAGCGTGGGTTTGGGCGCTTATTTAACCTTTCTGGGCCTTATCAGTGTGAGCCTGGCCGTACTGAATTTGTTGCCAATCCCGGTCTTGGACGGTGGACACCTGATGTATTATCTTTGGGAGTGGGTTACAGGAAAACCGGTTACGCCTCAATGGATGGCGGGCTTGACCCGAGGTGGCATGGCGGTGCTGTTTGCACTAATGGCCGTGGCACTATTTAATGACATCGCCCGCATCGCGAGCAGTTAAGCAAAAGTCCTCATGACATATTCTTTAGTAAAGGCCATTGCGGCAAGTGCCCGTGGCATTTATGTAGCCGCCGCGCTGTGCATTGTGGCCACAACAGCTGGCGTCATCAGTACACCCGTGTGGGCCGTTGCATCTTTCAAGGTGGCCGATATCCGCGTTGAGGGTTTGCAACGCGTTGAGCCAGGCACCATTTTCGCGTCGCTGCCCTTTAAAACCGGCGACGACTACACAGACGACAAAGCCAGCGCAGCCATTCGCTCGTTGTTTGGCCTGGGCCTTTTTAACGACGTGCGCATAGAGCTGCAAGGCAACGTGGTGGTAGTGGTGGTGCAAGAGCGCCCAACGGTGGCCGACGTAGACTTCACAGGTATCAAAGAGTTTGAGCCAGCCGTGCTGCAAAAAGCACTGCGCGACGTAGGCTTGGCCGAGGGCCGTGCCTTTGACAAAGCCTTGGCCGACCGCGCCGAGCAAGAGCTCAAGCGCCAATACATCAATCGCGGCATGTACGCGGTGCAAGTGGTCTCAACCGTCACGCCTATTGAGCGCAACCGCGTGAACGTGAATTTTTCTGTGGTTGAGGGTGGCGTGGCCACCATCAAGGAACTACGCATCGTAGGCGCGCAGGCTTTCCCTGAGGCCGAGCTCACAGACTTGTTCAGCCTGGACACTGGCGGCTGGATGAGCTGGTACACCAAGTCCAACCGTTACGCCAAGGCCAAGCTCAATGGCGACTTGGACACCTTGCGCTCGCACACCTCACACGCGGCTTTATTGAGTTCAAAATTGACTCCACGCAGGTGGCCATCACGCCCGAGAAAGATGAAATCTCCATCGTGATCAACATCACCGAGGGCAACCGCTATGTGGTTTCAGGCGTGCGCCTGGACGGTGACTACCTGGGCAAAGATGAAGAGTTTGCAAGAAAGGTCACGATTGAGGCCGGCAAGCCCTACAACGTTGATCTGGTCAGCGAAACCACGCAGGCGTTCAAAGACTATTTCGGTGAGTTTGGCTACGCGTTTGCACGCGTAGAGGCGGTTCCCAATATTGACCGTGACAATGCACAAGTAGAGGTGGTGCTACAGGCCCAACCATCGCGCCGTGCCTACGTGCGCCGCATTGACATTGAGGGCAATGACCGCACACGGGACGAAGTCATTCGTCGTGAGTTCAGGCAAATGGAGTCCAGTTGGTACGACGGCAAACGCATTCGCCTGTCGCGTGATCGCGTAGACCGTTTGGGCTTTTTTACCGACGTTAGCGTGCAGCCACGCGAGGTGCCCGGCGCGCCAGACCAGGTGGACTTGTCCATGCGTGTGACCGAGCGTCCAACCGGCAACCTGTCTATTGGTGCGGGTTACTCACAGTCTGAAAAGCTGTCGTTTGTTGCTGGCATTCAGCAAGAAAACGTGTTTGGTACCGGCAACTACCTGGGCGTCAGCTTCAATACCAGCAAGTTCAACCGCGAGTTGTCGCTGACCACCACAGACCCCTATTTCACGTTGGATGGCATTTCACGCACCTTTGACGTGTCCTACGCCACGCAACAACCCCTGGACTCACAAGGCGGTGACTACTCCTTGGTGCGCAAAAGAGGCGCTGTGCGCTTTGGCGTGCCGTTTTCAGAGACCGACACGGTGTTTTTTGGTGCCGGTTTGGAGTCCACGTCACTGACTGTAGTCTCCGGGGCCACCATGCCTGATGCCTACCTGGGCTTTATCAATCAATTTGGTTCGCCGGCTACAGGGGTGCCGCTCACCGTGGGTTGGGCACGTGACGGTCGAGACAGTGCACTGGTGCCCTCGGAAGGCCGCTACCAACGCGTTAACGGAGAGTGGGGCATTGCTGGCGACACCAAGTACATCAAGGCAGACTATCAGTTTCAACAGTACTGGCCACTGACCAAAAAATACACCTTTGCCATCAATACAGAGTTTGGGCTGGGCAAGGGCCTGGGCGGACAGGACTTGCCTGTGTTCAAGAACTACTACGGTGGTGGCTTGGGCTCAATACGCGGTTTTGACCAAGGCACTTTGGGGGGCAAAAGCACGATTGCAGGCAGCACCAGTAACACCGCCAGCATCGGTGGTGACCGCTCAGTGCTGCTCAACGCCGAATTCATCGCGCCATTCCCCGGTGTTGGCAATGACCGCAGTTTGCGCATGTTTGCCTTTGTAGACGCCGGTAACGTGTACTGCAAACCTTCAACCTATGTGTTGTGCCCCAATAACTCGATACGCGCATCAAGTGGTGTGGGTCTGAGCTGGTTGTCGCCTGTTGGCCCATTGCGCCTGTCCTACGCCAGAGCCCTGCGCAAGCAGCCAACAGATAAACTCCAAACTTTCCAATTCCAAATCGGAACCAACTTCTAAATGATCCAATCAATGTTTAAACATGCTGCAGCCTTGGTCGCTACCAGCGCCTTGGCCCTGGCTATGGCTGGTAACGCGCTGGCGGCTGACTTTAAAGTGGGTTTTGTGAACACAGACCGCATTTTTCAAGAAGCGGATGCGGCCAAGACGGCACAAACCAAGCTGGAGGCCGAGTTTTCCAAGCGCCAAAAACAGCTGGAGGTGGCAGGTGATGCTGTGCAAGACGCCTCCAAAAAGCTGGAGCGCGATGCGCCCACGTTGTCTGAAACCCAGCGCATACAACGCCAGCGTGAATTGGTGCAGATGGACCAAGACTTCCAGCGGTCGCGCCGTGAATTTCAAGAAGACCTGGCCTTGCGCAAAAACGAAGAGCTGCAAAAGGTCTTGGAGTTGGCCAACAAGGTCATCAAAGGTGTTGCCAAGGCCGAGAACTACGACTTGATTTTGCAAGAAGCTGTGTACATGAACCCCAAGCACGACATCACCGAGCGCGTGCTGCGCGGCTTAAACGCAGCCAAGTAAGGCCAGGCAGGCGTGGTCAAAAGGGCTGATGCTGCCGCGCTCACGTCTGTCACGTTGGGCGACTTGTTCGCCGCCGTGCAAGCCCAACTGCCAGCTACAGCCAGCGCGCAGCTGCTGGGTGACGCCAATTGCCTGATCGCTGCCATAGAGCCTGTTGAGCAGGCTGGGGCGACCGGTATTGCGTTTATCAGCAACGTCAAATACCAAGGCCAAATAGACACCACGCAAGCGGCCTGCTTGATCGTGTCGCCTGCACTCAGCCAACAAGCCCGCGCACGCGGTGCCTGTATAGAAGCGTCAGACCCCTATCTGTTTTTCGCGCTGCTCACGCAATGGTGGCGGGCACGCCAGCGTGCCAACGTAGCCTCCGGCATACACGCCAGCGCAGTGGTGGATGCCAGCGCCAGCGTTGCTGCTTCTGCGGTGGTAGGTCCCTTGGTTGTGATTGGCCCCAACGTTGTTATCGGCGAGCAGGTTCGCATAGATGCGCACGCCTGCATTGAGGCGGGTGCCGTGGTGGGGGCGGGCACGCACATTCACGCACGGGCGGTTGTGGGCTTTGACTGTGTGCTGGGCCAACGCTGTGTTGTTCATGCTGGCGCGGTACTGGGTGCAGATGGCTTTGGTTTTGCCCAACACGGCGGGCAATGGGTCAAAATTGAGCAGCTGGGTGCGGTGCGTGTGGGTGATGACGTTGAAATTGGCGCCAATACCTGCATTGACCGCGGCGCATTGGGCGACACAGTGATTGGTGACGGTGTAAAGCTGGACAACCTCATTCAAATTGGACACAACGTGCACATTGGCGCGCACACCGCCATGGCCGGTTGCGCTGGCGTGGCAGGCAGCGCACACATTGTGCACATTGCACGGTTGGCGGCGGCGCCATTGTGCTGGGGCATTTACAACTGTGTGACGGCGTGCACATTTCTGCGGCTAGCGTGGTCACGCGCTCTATCAACAAGCCGGGCATGTACACCGGCGTGTTTCCACTAGACGACAATAGCGCCTGGGAAAAAAATGCCGTGACACTAAAGCAGCTGCACCGCCTGCGCGACAGAATCAAAGCACTGGAACACACGATGCAGCGCTGAGCAACAGGCCAACTGCGTACGCGGATAAATCTATAAACACTACAAGGTCACCCCATGATGGACATTCACGACATTCTAAAAAAGCTACCCCACCGCTACCCGTTTTTGCTGGTGGACCGCGTGATTGAGCTTGAAAAAGGCAAGCGTATTCGCTGCCTCAAAAACGTGACCATGAACGAGCCGTTTTTTGGCGGCCACTTTCCGCACAGACCTGTGATGCCTGGCGTACTAATGCTTGAGGCCTTGGCCCAGGCCGCTGCCTTGTTGGCGTTTGAGACCCTGGACGTTGTACCTGATGACAACACGGTGTATTACTTTGCAGGCATAGACGGTGCGCGTTTCAAGCGCCCTGTAGAGCCTGGTGATCAACTCGTTTTAGAAGCGGAGTTGTTGCGCATGAAAGCGGGCATATTCAAGTTTGCTGCGCGTGCCAAGGTGGGCGATGCCATCGCCACTGAAGCCGAGCTGATGTGCACCATGCGCACCATTGCCTAAAGCAGGTAAAGCCTTATGAGCCTGATACACGCTACGGCCATTGTGGATGGCAACGCGCAGCTGGACAGCAGCGTGCGAGTTGGCCCTTACGCGGTGATAGGCCCCAACGTACGCATTGGAGCGGGCACACAAGTGGGCCCGCACACCGTCATTGAGGGCCACACCACCATTGGTGAGAACAACCATATTTTTCAGTTCAACTCCTTGGGTGCCATACCGCAGGACAAAAAGTACGCGGGCGAGCCTTGCGAGCTGATCATTGGCAACAACAACACCATCAGGGAATTTTGCACCTTCAACATTGGTTCACCAGGTGACAACGGCGTGACCCGCATTGGCGATGACAACTGGATCATGGCCTACGTGCATTTGGCGCACGACTGCATGGTGGGCAACAAAACCATTTTTGCCAACAACACGCAGTTGGCAGGTCACGTACATGTTGACGACTGGGTGATTTTTGGCGGCTTCACGGTGGTGCACCAGTTTGTGCGTGTGGGCGCTCACGCCATGACGGCCATGAACTCATTGCTGTTTGCTGACGTGCCACCCTATGTGATGGCACAGGGTCAGCCAGCAGGCGCGCGCTCTATGAATTTTGAAGGCTTGCGTCGTCGCGGTTTCAGTGCGGCCCGTATCAGCGCTGTCAAGGCCATGCACAAAGCCTTGTACCGTGACGGGCTAACGTTGCAAGCGGCCATAGACCGCATGGCCCAGTTGGCCACCACCACGCCCGAAGCAGCCGATGATGTGGCCATGATGAACACGTTTTTGGCGCAGGTGGATGGCAAGCGCGGCATCGTGCGCTGATTGCTGTGAGCAGCACTGAGCCTCAAAGCAACCACCCGTTGCAGGTTGCGTTGGCCGCTGGCGAGTCGTCTGGCGACTTGTTGGCCGGGCTGTTGCTGCAAGGTTTGAATACCCAGGGTGTGGCCAACCAGTCGTTTGGTATTGGCGGCCCACTGATGCAAGCACAAGGCTTTGAGCCTTGGTGGTCCTACCACGAGCTGGCGGTGCGTGGATATGTGGAGGTGCTAAGGCATTACCGCCGCATTGTTGGCATTCGCAAGCAATTGGCTACCAGGCTACTGACCAACAAGCCCGATATGTTTGTGGGTGTTGACGCGCCGGACTTTAATCTAGACCTTGAGTTGCAGCTGCGTCGATCAGGCATCAAGACTGTGCACTTTGTGAGCCCCTCGATTTGGGCGTGGCGCGCCAACTGCATGGATAAAATCAAGCAAGCCTGCGACCATGTGCTGTGCATTTTCCCGTTTGAGACGGCGATTTATGACCAGGCAGGCGTGCCCGCTACCTTTGTGGGTCACCCGCTGGCAGATGTCATGCCCATGCAGCCAGACCAGGTCCTGGCGCGCGAACAACTGCAGTTGCCTCACGACAAGCCTGTGGTGGCGCTGTTGCCAGGCAGCCGCCAGTCTGAAATTGCACAACTTGCGCCGGTATTCTTGCAAGCCGCACGGTTAATGCATCAGTCGCGTAGCGACTTGGTGTTTGTGCTGCCAGTTGCGCCCAGCATGATGGCGCAAGTGCGCTCGGCGGTGGCGCGCGCCGGTTTGGCTGAGGTCGATTGGCTGCGCTTGGTAGACGGTCAATCGCAGCGGGTATTGGCGGCTTGCGACGTGACGCTGATTGCCAGCGGCACCGCCACGCTTGAGGCTGCGCTGTCCAAAAGGCCCATGGTGATTGCCTATCGCATGCCGCAGCTCAGTTGGCAAATCATGAAACGCAAACGCTTACAGCCTTGGGTGGGCTTGCCCAACATATTGGCGCAAACCTTTGTAGTGCCTGAGTTGCTGCAAGATGAAGCCTCACCAGCTCGTCTGGCGCAAAAGACACTGGCATGGTTGGACGACCCCATTGCCTATGACCACGTACAAAGCCGCTTTAACGAGATGCACCAGCGTTTGCGTATGAACACACCCGTAGTAGCCAGCCATGCCATCCAACGCATCGCCAACGCGTAAGACGCCAGCGCGTACAAAGCCCGCTGCAAAGCCGCGCGTGCTGACCGCTGCGCAGGCCGCGCTGTTATGGGACCCGCCCGGCTTGGTGGTGGGTGTAGACGAGGCAGGGCGTGGCCCTTTGGCGGGCCCAGTGGTGGCCGCTGCCGTGATCCTGGATGACCTCAACCCCATCGCTGGTTTGAATGACTCTAAAAAGTTGACCGAGCGCAAGCGCGAGCAACTGTTTCTGGAAATCAAAGCCAAGGCATTGTGTTTTTCCATTGCACAGGCAACCGTGCAGGAAATTGACGACATCAACATATTGCAAGCCACCATGCTGGCCATGCAACGCGCCGTAGCTGGCTTGCGTCTAAAGCCTGTCAAGGCTTTGATTGATGGCAACCGAATTCCCAAGCTGGACGTCATGGCCGAGGCCATCGTGCAAGGTGACGCGCACGTCAACTGCATTGCGGCGGCATCCATTCTGGCCAAGGTCACGCGCGATCACCTGATGTGCGAACTGCACACGCAGTTTCCGAATTATGGTTTTGCAGGCCACAAAGGCTATGGCACGGCGGCACACCTGGCGGCCCTGCGCAGCCACGGTGCATGCGAGCACCACAGGCGCACTTTTTCTCCTGTGCTGGCGTTGCATGCCGCAGCAACGGGGCAGACCCTGGCATGACAACAATGCCTACCCAGGTCGCCTCGGCTGATAACGCCGTGGTCAAACGCATCCGTGCATTGCAGCGCGATGGCGCGTCTTACAAAAAAAGCGGTGACGTGTGGCTGGAGGGCGACCATTTGTGTCGCGCCGCCCACCAGCGCGGCCTGCTTCCCAGTGTCTTTACCTGGAGTGAGGCTGCATGGCAGCGCTGCGCACAAGCGCTAGGCACCGACGCCCACGCCAGTGCCACGTGGTCATGCGCGCAAGCCGCTACACATCAGGTGGTGCTGAGCGACAAGCTGTGGGCCGAGCTCAGTGGCCTGGAGTCTTTTGTGGGCATGGCCGCCTTGTTTACTGTGCCGCCAAGCAGCGCCAGCAGCGTGCTGGCGCAAGCGCCAACGGTGGTGGTCGACAGGGTGCAAGACCCCGGTAACTTGGGCTCTATCATTCGCAGCGCGGCGGCCATGGGCTTTGCCCAAGTGCTGGCCATCAAGGGCACGGTTGCGATGTGGTCACCCAAAGTCGTGCGTGCTGGCATGGGCGCACACTTTGCCCTCAATCTCGTTGAAGGGCTGCAAGCCACACAACTGGACCAGCTGCAAGTGCCCCTGTTGGTGACCAGCAGCCATCAGGGTGACTGGTTGCACAAGGCCCAATTGCCCTGGCCATGTGCGTGGGTCATGGGCCATGAGGGGCAGGGCGTGGCCCCGGCCATTGCAGCCATGGCCAGCCAGCAGGTACGCATCACCCAGCCCGGTGGCGAAGAGTCACTGAACGTGGCCGCAGCCGCAGCGGTGTGTCTGCATGCCAGTGCAGCAGCGCTTGCCTTGACGGCTGATTGAGCGCTTGTCCAAGCAGCCATAGCGGGGTCGCACCACTCAGCCGCTCTTGTCATGCAGGGCAGCTAAAAATATTCGGCCAACAGCCAAGGCTTGGGCGGTGAGGTCGTTATAATTGGAGGGTTTACCCGCAACCTGCCTGCGCCCGCTACACAGATCACGCTTGCCCTCAACCGAGAGCCCAAATGCTGTACCAGTCACCTGTGTGGCGCATGCTTACAACTTGGAGTTCTCCCGTGCTACCCGTTCACCCGACAGCTATTCTTGCGCTCGCTGACGGCACGGTCTTTTCAGGTGTTTCTATCGGTGCAACTGGTCAAACCGTAGGCGAAGTGGTGTTCAACACCTCGCTCACCGGTTACCAGGAAATCTTGACCGACCCCAGCTACTGCCAGCAAATTGTCACACTGACATACCCGCACATTGGCAACTATGGCGTCAACGCTCAAGATACGGAAGCCAAGCGCGTCCATGCAGCCGGCCTGATCATCAAAGACCTGCCCCTTCTTGCTTCCAACTTTCGCAGCGAGCAGTCTTTGAGTGACTATTTGCGCGCTGAAAACACAGTGGCCTTGGCCGACATTGACACCCGCATGCTCACCCGCCATTTGCGCGAGCATGGTGCTCAAAACGGTTGTATCCTGGCCTTGGACGCAGGTGTTGCGGCAACAGACGCGCACAAAGCGCAAGCGGTGGCCGCGGCCAAAGCCGCACCCAGCATGGCCGGTCTTGATCTGGCCAAGGTGGTCACCACGCAACAGGCCTACCAGTGGACCACCACGGAGTGGCGTTTGGGTGAGGGCTTTGGCGAGCAAACAGCGCCCAGGTTCCATGTGGTGGCGCTTGACTTTGGTGTGAAACACAATATTTTGCGCATGCTGGCCCAGCGTGGCTGCAAAGTCACCGTATTGCCAGCGCAAAGCAGCTTTGACGACGTTATGAAGCACAAGCCTGACGGTGTGTTCTTCTCAAACGGCCCCGGTGACCCCGAGCCTTGTAGCTACGCCATTGCAACAGCCAAAGCCGTGATGGACGCCAAGCTGCCCATGTTTGGTATTTGCCTGGGCCACCAAATCATGGCCATTGCCAGTGGTGCCAAAAGCTTCAAGATGAAGTTTGGCCACCACGGTGCCAACCACCCCGTCAAAGACTTGGACAACCAGCGCGTGTCCATCACCAGCCAAAACCATGGCTTTGCGATTGACAAGGCTTCGCTGCCAGCCAACTTGCGCATCACCCATGAGAGCTTGTTTGACGGCACCGTGCAAGGCCTGGCGCGCACTGACACGCCGGCGTTTTGTTTCCAAGGTCACCCTGAGGCCTCTCCTGGGCCACACGACATCAGCTATTTGTTTGACCGCTTCACCGCGCTGATGGAGAAAAATAACATGCCAAAGCGCACCGACATTCAATCCGTTCTCATCATTGGCGCTGGCCCCATTGTGATTGGCCAGGCCTGTGAGTTTGACTACTCTGGCGTGCAAGCCTGCAAGGCTTTGCGTGAAGAGGGCTACAAAGTCATACTCATCAACAGCAACCCCGCCACCATCATGACCGACCCTGATACGGCGGACGTGACTTACATTGAGCCCATTACCTGGCAAGTGGTCGAGAAGATCATTGCCAAAGAAAGGCCAGACGCCATTTTGCCCACCATGGGCGGCCAAACCGCGCTGAACTGCGCACTGGACCTGTGGCGTGAAGGCGTTCTTGAAAAGCACGGCGTTGAGCTCATAGGCGCCTCGCCCGAGGCCATTGACAAAGCTGAAGACCGCCTCAAGTTCAAGCAGGCCATGGACAAAATCGGTTTGGGCTCCGCCCGCTCTGGTATTGCCCACAGCATGGATGAGGCCTGGGCCGTACAAAGCGAGATGGGTTTCCCAACCGTGATTCGCCCCAGCTTTACGCTGGGCGGCACCGGCGGCGGTATTGCCTACAACGCTGAAGAGTTTGAAGTCATTTGCAAGCGCGGTCTGGAGGCCTCGCCAACCAATGAGTTGCTCATTGAAGAATCGTTGGTGGGATGGAAAGAATACGAGATGGAGGTGGTGCGTGACCGCGCCGACAACTGCATCATCGTGTGCTCCATTGAAAACCTAGACCCCATGGGCGTGCACACTGGCGACTCCATCACCGTGGCGCCAGCGCAAACGCTGACCGACAAAGAATACCAGGTGCTGCGCAACGCCAGCCTGGCGGTGCTGCGCGAAATTGGCGTTGACACTGGCGGCTCTAACGTGCAGTTCTCCATCAACCCGGTTGATGGCCGCATGGTGGTCATTGAGATGAACCCGCGCGTGTCGCGCTCATCAGCCCTGGCATCCAAAGCCACCGGCTTTCCCATTGCCAAGGTAGCAGCCAAGCTGGCTGTGGGCTTTACGCTAGACGAGCTGCGTAACGACATCACAGGCGGTGCAACACCAGCCAGCTTTGAGCCCAGCATAGACTATGTGGTTACCAAAATCCCACGCTTTGCGTTCGAGAAGTTTCCCGCAGCCGACAGCCGTCTCACCACGCAGATGAAGTCTGTGGGTGAGGTGATGGCCATGGGGCGCACCTTCCAGGAGAGCTTCCAGAAAGCGCTGCGCGGCCTGGAGGTTGGCGTAGACGGCATGAATGAGATGACCGTCGACCGCGAGACCTTGGCGCGCGAGCTGGGCACGCCCGGACCAGAGCGTATTTGGTATGTGGGTGACGCGTTTGCCCAGGGCTGGACGGTTGACGAGGTGTTTGCACTCACCAAGATTGACCACTGGTTCCTGATTCAAATTGAAGAAATTGTGCAAATAGAGCTGCAGCTTGAGAAAACCTCGCTTGAGCAGTTAGACGACAAAACCTTGCTGGGATTGAAGAAAAAAGGTTTCTCAGACCGCCGCTTGGCCAAGTTGCTCAAAAGCACAGAGGGCAACGTGCGCAGCCGCCGCCATGCAGGCGGCATTCGCCCAGTCTACAAGCGTGTGGACACCTGCGCGGCTGAGTTTGCCACCGACACCGCCTACATGTACTCGACCTACGAGCAAGAGTGCGAGGCCGCGCCTACCCAAAACAAAAAGATCATGGTACTGGGCGGTGGCCCCAACCGCATTGGCCAAGGCATCGAGTTTGACTACTGTTGCGTGCACGCGGCCATGGCCATGCGCGAAGACGGTTACGAAACCATCATGGTCAACTGCAACCCAGAGACCGTGTCTACAGACTATGACACCTCTGACCGCTTGTACTTTGAGCCGCTCACGCTTGAAGACGTGCTGGAAATTGTCGACAAGGAAAAGCCAGTGGGCGTCATCGTGCAATACGGCGGCCAAACACCTTTGAAGTTGGCGCTTGGCCTGGAGGCTGCAGGTGTGCCCATCATAGGCACCAGCCCAGACATGATTGACGCTGCTGAAGACCGTGAACGTTTCCAAAAGCTGCTCAATGAGTTGGGCCTCAAGCAACCACCAAACGCCACAGCGCGCACAGAGGCGCAAGCCCTGGAAAAAGCACAGGCTCTGGGTTACCCCCTGGTGGTGCGCCCGAGCTACGTGCTGGGTGGCCGCGCCATGGAGATCGTGCACGAGCAACGCGACCTTGAGCGCTACATGCGCGAAGCCGTAAAGGTCAGCAATGACTCCCCCGTATTGCTGGACCGCTTCTTGAACGATGCAGTTGAGTGCGACGTGGATGCCTTGTGCGATGGACAGCGCGTGTTCATTGGTGGCGTGATGGAGCACATTGAGCAAGCCGGCGTACACAGCGGTGACTCAGCCTGTTCGCTGCCGCCTTACTACTTGTCCAAAGCCACGGTTGATGAACTCAAACGCCAAACTGCGGCCATGGCCAAGGCCTTGAACGTGGTGGGCTTGATGAACGTGCAGTTCGCCATTCAGGAGGTCAACGGCCAGGACGTGATTTACGTGTTGGAAGTCAACCCGCGTGCCTCGCGTACCGTGCCGTTTGTATCCAAGGCAACCGGTATCCAGTTGGCCAAAGTGGCAGCACGCTGTATGGCTGGACAGTCACTAGACGCGCAAGGCGTATTTGACGAAGTCACCCCGCCTTACTTCAGTGTGAAAGAAGCGGTATTCCCGTTTGTGAAGTTCCCAGGCGTTGACACCATCCTGGGCCCAGAGATGAAGTCCACTGGTGAAGTCATGGGCGTTGGCAAAACCTTTGGTGAGGCCTTTATCAAGTCGCAGTTGGGTGCAGGTACACGCTTGCCACGCCCCAGCGATAAAGTGAACAAGGTGTTCTTGACAGTCAAAGACGGTGACAAGCCGCGCGCTGTGGTGGTGGCGAAATCGCTGGTGGACATGGGCTTCAAACTGATTGCCACACGCGGCACGGCAACGGCCATTACGGCAGCAGGCGTTGCTTGTGAAGTGGTGAACAAAGTGACAGAGGGCCGGCCTCACGTTGTTGACTTGATTAAAAACAACGACGTTTGTTTGGTCATCAACACCGTCGAGGAGCGACGCAACGCCATTGCAGACTCGCGCCAGATTCGCACCTCGGCCTTGCAAGCCCGCATCACCACCTTCACCACCATCTCGGGTGCGGAGGCTGCGGTTGAGGGCATGGCCTATGTCGATGATCTGGATGTGCGCTCCATACAAGAGCTGCATCAGGACTTGGCCAAGGCCCATTGATGCCGGCTTGGCAAGCGCTCACTTTGTGGGCCTGCTTGTGGCCCTGACAAGCCATGCAGTAAACTAGGCACCACAGTAACAAAACACGCCGCCTTTGGGAAACCAAAGGCGGTTTGCTTTTGAATAAGCAGGAGAACAACGTATGTCGACCATTCCAATTACGATCAAGGGCGCGACCAAGCTCAAAGCCGAGCTGCATCAACTCAAAACAGTTGAGCGCCCTTCGGTAATTGCCGCCATTGCAGAGGCCCGCGCGCAAGGTGACTTGAGTGAAAACGCCGAGTACGAAGCCGCTAAAGACCGTCAAGGTTTCATAGAAGGGCGTATTGCAGAAGTTGAAGGCAAGCTGTCTGCCGCACAAATCATTGACCCGGCAAGCGTGAACGCCGAAGGCCGCGTGGTCTTTGGTGCAACCGTGGAGCTGGAAGACGAAGCCACCGGTGCTGCCGTCACCTACCAAATCGTGGGTGAGGACGAGGCCGATATCAAGCTGGGCCTGGTTAACATTTCGTCACCCATAGCGCGCGCACTCATTGGCAAGGAAGAGGGCGACAGCGTAGAGGTACAAGCCCCGGGCGGTGCCAAGCGTTATGAAATTGTGGCGGTGAGCTACGTTTAATTTGTTTTAATTTGTTTTAGGTTGTTTTAAGTTGCAAACAGTGCTGAACCGGCTTCATCTGTTGTTGGCTGCCCTGTGGTGGGGCGGCACCACCGCACTGGCATTTGTCGCCGTGCCTGTGCTGTTTGGCCACTTTGACATGCCTGCGGTGGCTGGTGCTGCTGCCGCCAAACTGTTTGCGGCGCAAAGCATTGGCACCGTGGTGCTGGCGGGGTTGGCAATGCTACTGCTCACACTTCCCATGTTTCAGATGCTTGCGCGCAAACAGCTGCGCGTCATGTGGGCCAGCGGCGCGGCATTGGCCGTGTGCAATCAGTGGCTGGTTGCGCCACTGATCATCACCGCCAGGGCAACTGGCGGCAACTTGCCGCTTTGGCACAGTTTGGGCAGTGCACTCATCCTGGCCCAGTGGCTACTGGGTTTGTGGCTGCTGTGGCGTCTTAGCCGAGTAATGTGTTCTGTGCCGCCTGCACCGTATTGAGCATCAGCATGGTGATGGTCATGGGACCAACGCCACCCGGTACGGGGGTGATGTAAGAGGCCACCTCACGCACACCGTCAAAGTCCACGTCGCCGCACAGCTTGCCTTCAGCGTTGCGGTTCATGCCCACGTCCAGCACGATGGCACCGGGTTTGACCATGTCAGCCGTGAGTACGTTTTGTTTGCCAACGGCCACCACCACCACATCCGCCTGAAGCGTGTGCGCCTTGAGGTCTTTGGTGCCACTGTGACACACGGTAACGGTGGCGTTGTGTTGCAGCAGCATCATGGCCATGGGCTTGCCCACGATGTTTGAGCGGCCAATAACAACAGCGTGCTGACCACGCAAGTCAACGCGTTGCCCGTCGTTGAGTGACTCCAGCATTTTCATGCAGCCATAGGGTGTGCAAGGCCAAAAACCGGGCTGGCCAACCATCAGCGCGCCCGCGCTGGCCACATGAAAGCCGTCAACGTCTTTGGCGGGGGATATGGCCTCAATGACTTGGTGCTCGTCTATGTGGCTGGGCAGCGGCAGCTGCACCAATATGCCGTGAATACTGGGGTCGGCATTGAGTGCTGCAATACGCGCGAGCAACGCCGCTTCGGACAGGTCGCTGGGGTGTTGCTCAAGCAATGAGTAAATACCCATGTCCTCACAAGCCTTCACCTTGTTGCGCACGTATACCTGGCTGGCAGGGTTGTCACCCACCAAAATCACAGCCAAGCCCGGCGCTAGACCTTTGGCTTTGAGTTGCGATACCTGTGCGGTGGCCTGTTCGCGCAAAGACGCTGAAAGCGCCTTGCCGTCAATCAATTGTGCAGTCATGTGGTTGGCAGTGAAAGAGCCCAGGGCTCTTAGGCAGTTGGGTTTTTGGCGGCAGCTTGCGTGTTGGGTGACAGTGCTATCTTGAGCAAATCAGCAACCGTGTTGGCACCCAGCTTTTCCATGATGTTGGCGCGGTGAGCTTCAACCGTTTTGATGCTGATATTCAGGTCATCGGCAATTTGCTTGTTCAGGCGTCCGGCCACAATGCGCTCCAGCACCTGGGTTTCGCGAGACGTGAGCTTGGCCAGCAGTGCGTCGCGGCTGGCAGCTTGTTGCAGGCTCTCAAAAGCCTCTGTTGCGTGGTCAAGCATGCGCTCGACCAGGTTGGTGATCGCCGCTTCGTCGAATGGCTTTTGCACAAAGTCCAGTGCGCCTTTTTTCATGGCGTCAACGGCCATAGGCACGTCACCGTGGCCGGTGATAAACACAATAGGCAACGCAGACTGCCGCTCAACCAGGCGCTCTTGCAATTCAAGGCCAGTCATGCCATTCATGCGGATGTCGGCAATGAGACAAGCCACTTCGCGTGGGTCGTAACGGCTTAAAAACCCTTCTGCAGATTCAAAGCAGCGTACCCGGTAGTCTTTACCTTCTAGCAGCCACTGCAAAGAGTCGCGTACCGCCTCGTCGTCATCTACAACGTAGACAGTACCTTTTTTCGGGTTCAAGCTCATCCGTTTTCCTCAATTTTGGTTGCCCTTGCCGGGCGAACTGGTGTTGTTGCTCATGCGCTGACTGGCCGGATTAACGGGCAGCCAGAAGCAAAATGTGCAGCCGGTGACCGTATCGCCATTGTAGAGGTTCTCCACTGACATACGTCCCTGGTGGGATTCGACAATAGAGCGGCACAGCTTTAGTCCTATACCCATGCCTTCGCTTTTGGTGCTGTAAAAAGCGTCATAAATGCGCTCCAGCATGTCGGCGGGTACGCCATTGCCGTTGTCGTGGACGCTGAACTCCATCATGTCCTTACCGTCTACCACGCGCGGACGCACCTTTAGCTCAATGGCGCGCTGCCCGACCGGGCGGCCTGCAAGCTGAATGGACTCGGCCGCATTTTTAATAAGGTTGATCAGCACCTGCTCAATCAAAATCGGGTCTACCAGCAGCGGCGGCATGCGCTCTGCCAAGTAGTGCGTCAGTCGCACCTGGTTGCGACGCAGCTCAATGTCTGCCAGTTCAACCGCGTTGTTCACGATTTGCAGGGCATCTGCTTGCGTGCGGTTGGGCTCACTGCGCTTCACAAACGAGCGTATGCGCGTGATGATTTGCCCAGCACGCTGCGCTTGCTTGGCCGTTTTGTCCAGCGCCATGAGCAGGTCTTCTTCAGCAATGCCCTTGTTGTTGATGCGCGAAATCATGCCCGAGCAGTAATTGGAAATAGCTGCCAAGGGTTGGTTGAGCTCGTGCGCCACACTAGAGGCCATTTCGCCCATGGTGATTAAGCGGCTGGCCGTTTGGGCGCGCTCCATCTGCACCGCGGCTTGTGCCTGGGCCTCAAGTCTGGCGGTAATGTCTGTTGCAATAACGATTTGCGCCAAGCGGCCATCCACCCAAGTGATGTAGCGCGAACGCACCTCAAGCCATTTGCCCAAGTCGTCAATAAACACTTGCGTGTCGGCAGCTTGCGCCTCCAGCAGCGTGCCGGCTGGCATACCGGCCATGTCGTCTATGTCATCTATGTCGTCTACGGTATCTTGTGCACCGCCGGTGTCATCAGACTGGCCCATACTGTTGAGCACGCCCAGCTGCGCCTGCATCACCATCTCGTAGTGGCCCAGTGCTTTGGCGTTGAACCAGTTGCGGTATTGCTTGTTGGCAAACAGCAGCTCTTTACCGCCCAGACTTGCCACAGACACAGCCGCTTCCAAGCTTTCCAACACTGTTGTGAAGCGTTCATGCGCTGCGCTAAGCTCTTCGCGAATGCGTTTGGGCTCAGTGATGTCGGTCATGGAGGTCATCCAGCCGGTTTGCAAGCCGCCAGGCGCAATCAGTGGTGACACATACATACGCGCAGCAAAAATGCTGTTGTCTTTGCGTTGCACCCGTACCTCAAACCCGCCGGGGTTGGAGCGCCCCTTCAGTTCGTCCTCCAGGCGCGCGGCCAACATGGCCTGGTCGTTGCGCGGCCAATAAGGGAAGGGCGGCGTGCGCCCCACCAACTCTTGCTCGGTCCACCCCGTCATTTGGCAAAACGCAGGGTTGACGTAGGTGATGCGTCCTTGCATGTCCAAGGCGCGCATACCCGTGAGCATGGAGTTTTCCATGGCGCGCCTGAAGTTGGTCTCAGCCATCAAGGCGTGTTGTGTCTCCAGGCGTTTGCGCGTGTGTCGCCAGTTACCCATGAGCATCCACAGCGTCAGCGCACTGAGTGCGGCCACCAGCGACAAAATGGTGTTGCCAATGACGCTGGAAGAGGTGCGCCAAGCCCTGGCCTTGAGCACCAGGCTGCTGCCAATGGGTGAGACCGCTACCTGGTGCTCGGATTGTTGTGCGGCCCAAGGCAGCCAGCGTGCCATCAAGCGCTTCACCTCTGGCATGTAGCCCGCCAATACGTTGTCACTGGCATCTACCAATGCCACCGCGTATTTGGTTAGCACCTCGCCAGGCACACCGTAGCGCAATAGCCCGTCCATGCTGAGCTCCGCCATCAGGCTGCCCACCAATTGCTCACCCTGCATCACCGGCACCAGCAGCAACAAGGTGGCGTCGCTGCCCTGTGCTTCTGCAGGCAAGCCGGCTATGGCGGCTTCGTCATGTATGGGGCGCGTGTACACCGTGGCCTTCACAGCCGCCAGGGTCTGAAAGGCGTCTGCATTGTTGGCGCTGGCCATGTTTTCACCAACGTAGCGCACCCGGCTGATGGGGGCGGTTTGGGCGGTATAGCTCCCCTTTATGGTGTGCCGCTCGTCCAGCAAGGCCACCGTTTCCAGGTCTGGCGCCAAGGCTATGAGTTGTTGCGCTTGTTGCACAAACCGCTGCCCAGACAAGCGCTCAGATGTCACGTCCCTGGCCAAGCGCAGCAGCTGTTCGCGCCGCTCCAGCAAGTGCAGGCGCAGTCGTTGCTGGGCATATTCCACGTCGCGGGTAATTGTTTCTTGCTCGCGGTCTGCCTCTTCAACCCGCAGATAACCAATTGACAGGACGATGGCGGCCAAAAACAGCACAACCGCTGCCAGTGGGCCAAAGGTTGCTACACGGTCTTGTTTGGCCGGTGTTTGCGCGCGCCACCAGCGACGCCACAGACGCGACGGCGCTCTCAGGCCAGACTTGCCGCTGACATGCGGCTGGGCTTGTTGCGGCGGTTGCGGCATTTGATTGGAGGGGGACACCATGGCCCATAGTGTAGGTTGTCGAGTGCGGGCAAAGCCCTATAAATTTCACATTGCAAAATGAAAAAGCACATATTGAAAAATTAATGAATATGTGGGAAACTTCATCAATGCTTGAAGGCGTGCACCTGTGTGCGTTCTGGTAGAGCCGCGTTCATATGCCGCCCTTGCGTGGGCGGCTGTTTTTTAAGTTACGGGTCATAACAAGGAGACAACATGTCCGACAAGCCCCAAGCTAACCCTGCTGATGATGCATACGCGGCTGAGACGCGTGAATGGCTAGATGCCCTGACTGCCGTCATTGAGGCCAATGGCCCCGAGCGTGCGCATGAGCTGCTAGAAGAAGTCCTGGAGCATGCACGCCAACACAGCCTGGACATGCCGTTTTCCGCCACTACGGGCTATGTCAACACACTAGAGCCCGCAGAAGAGGCGCGCTCACCCGGTAACTTGGAACTGGAGGGGCGCTTGCGTGCCTACATGCGCTGGAACGCCATGGCCTTGGTGGTCAAAGCCAACCGCGCCACACCTGACGGCGACGGCGACTTGGGCGGCCACATCAGCTCATTTGCCTCATTGGCACACATGTTTGCCGCTGGCTTTAACCACTTTTGGCACGGTGCCAACGAAGAGCATGGCGGCGACTTGCTGTACATACAAGGTCACAGCGCACCAGGCGTTTACGCCCGCGCTTTTCTTGAAGGCCGCCTGACAGAAGAGCAGCTGCTCAACTTCCGCCAGGAAGTCGGTGGCAAAGGCTTGTCCAGCTACCCACACCCCAAGCTCATGCCCGAGTTTTGGCAGTTCCCCACCGTATCCATGGGCCTGGGCCCACTGATGGCCATTTACCAAGCGCGCTTCTTGAAGTACTTGCACGCCCGAGGCATTGCCAATACTGAAAACCGCAAAGTCTGGGTGTTCTGTGGCGACGGCGAGATGGACGAACCCGAAAGCCTGGGCGCCATTGGCCTGGCTGCGCGCGAGAACCTCGACAACCTCATCTTCGTGATCAACTGCAACTTGCAGCGCCTGGATGGTCCAGTGCGTGGCAACGGCAAAATCGTGCAAGAGCTGGAAGGCGAGTTCCGCGGCTCTGGCTGGAACGTCATCAAGCTGCTGTGGGGCTCAGACTGGGACCCACTGCTGGCCAAAGACAAAGACGGCGCACTGCGCAAGATCATGATGGAGACCCTGGACGGCGACTACCAGGGCTTTAAGGCCAACGACGGCGCATTTGTGCGCAAGCACTTCTTTGGTCGTGACCCGCGCACACTGGAAATGGTGGCGCACATGACAGACGACGAAATCTTCAAGCTGCGCCGTGGTGGCCACGATGCGCAAAAAGTCTACGCCGCCTACCACAAGGCCGTGAACACCAAAGGCCAGCCCACGGTGTTGCTGATCAAGACCGTTAAGGTTACGGCATGGGCAAGGCAGGCGAGGGCAAAAATACCGCTCACCAAGCCAAGAAGTTGTCTGATGAAGACGTACGCGCCTTCCGTGACCGCTTCAACATTCCAATTCCAGACAGCGAATTGGCCAACCTGCCGTTTTACAAGCCAGCCGACGACACGCCAGAGATGCGTTACTTGCACGAGCGCCGTGAAAAGCTGGGCGGCTACTTGCCCAAGCGCTTGGCCAAGTCTGACGAGCAGTTCACGGTGCCAGACTTGGCGGTGTTCAAGAACATTCTTGAGCCTACTGTTGAAGGCCGTGAAATCTCTACAACGCAAGCCTATGTGCGCTTCCTGACGCAGCTGCTGCGCGACAAAGCCATTGGCCCACGCGTGGTGCCTATTCTGGTAGACGAGGCCCGTACATTTGGTATGGAAGGCATGTTCCGCCAAATTGGTATTTACAACCCGCACGGCCAGCTGTACACACCGCAAGACCGCGACCAGGTCTCTTACTACAAGGAAGACAAGGCTGGTCAGATTTTGCAAGAGGGCATCAACGAAGCCGGCGGCATGAGCTCCTGGATTGCTGCGGCCACGTCTTACAGCACCAACAACCGGGTCATGGTTCCGTTTTACGTGTACTACTCCATGTTTGGTTTCCAGCGTATTGGCGACCTGGCATGGGCTGCAGGTGACATGCAAGCGCGCGGCTTCCTGCTGGGCGGTACCTCCGGACGCACCACACTCAACGGCGAAGGCTTGCAGCACGAAGACGGCCACAGCCACATTTTGGCGGGCACCATTCCCAACTGTGTGACTTATGACCCCACCTTCGCGCACGAAGTGGCCGTCATCATGCAGCGCGGTATGAAGCGCATGGTGCAAGACCAGGAAAACGTTTTCTACTACATCACGCTGCTCAACGAAAACTACGCCATGCCCGGCTTGATCGAAGGCACTGAAGAGCAAATCATCAAAGGCATGTACCAGCTCAAAGCTGGCGGCAAGAAGAAGCAGCGTGCAACTGCTTGGCAGCGGCACCATTTTGCGAGAGAGCCTGTTTGCCCAGGAATTGCTGGAAGCCGACTGGGGCGTATCTGCCGACGTATGGAGCTGCCCCAGCTTTAACGAACTGGCCAGAGACGGCCAGGACGTAGAGCGCTGGAACTTGCTGCACCCCACAGAGACGCCGCGCGTGTCATTTGTGGCCCAGCAACTGGGCAGCAGCACAGGTCCTGTGGTGGCGTCTACCGACTACATCAAGGCGTTTGCCGAGCAAATACGCTCTTACATCCCCAAAGACCGCACTTACAAGGTGTTGGGCACAGACGGCTTTGGCCGCAGTGACTTCCGTGGCAAGTTGCGCGAGCACTTTGAGGTCAACCGCCACTACATCGTGGTGGCTGCACTGAAAGCGTTGTCAGAAGACGGCGTCATCAAGGCAGAGAAGGTTGCCGAGGCGATCAAGAAGTACGGCATTGACGCCGACAAAGTTAACCCTTTGAACGCCTAACCCGGGAGCTATCACGATGTCATTGATTCAAGTAAGCGTTCCCGATATTGGCGACTTCGACGAAGTCGCTGTGATTGAGCTGCTGGTGGCTGTGGGCGATACGGTAGACAAAGACCAGTCTTTGATCACCGTAGAGTCTGATAAAGCCTCAATGGAAATTCCGTCCAGCCACGCCGGTGTGGTCAAGTCCATCAGCGTAAAGCTGGGCGACAAGGTCAAGCAAGGCGTTGTGCTGCTTGAGCTGGAGGGCGAGGGCGCGGCACCGGTTGCTGCCCCTGCTGCACCAGTGGCCGCTCCAGTCGCTGCACCTGTAGCCGCTCCAACTGCAGCGCCCGCTGCGGCGCCAGCGTCAGCCAGCAACACCCCGGTAGAGCTGCGTGTGCCAGATATCGGCGACTTTAAAGATGTAGCCGTGATTGAGCTGTTGGTTGCCGTGGGTGATACCGTGGCTGCTGAGCAGTCGCTGATCACAGTAGAGTCTGACAAAGCATCCATGGAAATTCCAGCCAGCCATGCGGGTGTGTTGCAAAGCCTTAATGTGAAGCTGGGTGACGTGGTCAACATCGGTGACCTCATAGGCATGGTACTGGCCAGTGCGCCAGCTGGTGCGGCTGCGGCCTCTGCAACTGTTGCCGCGCCTGCCGCGGTGCCTGCCGCAGCACCTGCTTCATCCACCGCTGTTGCTGCGACTGCTGCCGTTGTGGCGGCAACGCCCTCACACAACCCAACGGTTGCGCCAAGTGGCAAACAACCCTATGCATCGCCTTCAGTGCGCAAGATTGCGCGCCAGTTGGGTGTGCCACTTGAAGAGCTCAAAGGCACTGGCCATAAAGGTCGCATCACTACTGACGACGTACACAACTTCACCAAAGCCGTGATGGCCGGTGTGGCGCAAACGGCAGCTCAGGCTGCTAAAGGCGGCAGCGGTGCAGCAGACGGTGCGGGGCTGGGCTTGCTGCCTTGGCCTAAAGTTGACTTTGCCAAGTTTGGGCCCGTTGAGCGTCGCGACATGTCGCGCATCAAAAAGATCAGTGGTGCCAACTTGCATCGCAACTGGGTCATGATTCCGCACGTCACCAACCACGACGATGCAGACATCACAGAACTAGAGGCTTTCCGCGTTTCTACCAACAAAGAGAACGAAAAGTCTGGTGCCAAAGTCACCATGTTGGCCTTCCTCATCAAGGCCAGTGTTGCCGCGCTGAAGAAGTTCCCAGAGTTCAACAGCTCGCTGGACGGCGACCAGTTGGTCATGAAGCAGTACTTCCACATTGGCTTTGCGGCCGATACGCCCAACGGCTTGGTTGTGCCTGTGATCAAAGACGCCGACCAGAAAGGCGTGATGCAAATCAGCGCCGAGATGGCCGAGCTGGCCAAGAAAGCCCGAGACGGCAAGTTGGGCCCCGCAGACATGAGTGGCGCTTGCTTCACCATTTCCAGCTTGGGCGGTATTGGTGGGCGTTACTTCACGCCCATCATCAACGCGCCAGAGGTGGCTATTTTGGGCGTATGCCGCTCCAACATGGAGCCGGTGTGGAACGGCAAAGAGTTTGTGCCGCGCTTGATGTTGCCGCTGTCGTTGTCGTGGGACCACCGCGTCATTGACGGTGCATCGGCTGCGCGCTTTAACGCCTACCTGGGCCAACTCATGGCGGACTTCCGTCGCATCTTGCTGTAAGGGGCGATGTTATGGCATTGATTGACGTACAAGTTCCAGATATAGGCGACTTTGATGAAGTCGCCGTGATTGAATTGCTGGTAGCCGTGGGCGACACGGTTGCGGTTGACCAGTCTTTAATCACCGTAGAGTCTGACAAAGCCTCTATGGAAATTCCATCCAGTCACGCTGGTGTGGTCAAGTCACTGAGCGTCAAGCTTGGCGACAAGGTCAAGCAAGGCGTGGTGTTGCTTCAGGTCGAAGCAGCCGCAGGCGCTGCAGAGCCTGCACCGGCCCCTGCGGCTCCAGAATTTGCTGCCGTGCCCGCACCCGCCAAAACCGACGTGGCTCCTGTGGTGGTAGCCGATGCGCCAGCAGATACAGACTGCGACTTGTTGGTGCTGGGCGGCGGCCCAGGTGGCTACTCGGCAGCGTTTCGCGCCGCTGACCTGGGCTTGAAAGTCATTCTGGTTGAGCGCTACGCCACCATTGGCGGCGTGTGTTTAAACGTGGGTTGCATTCCATCCAAGGCCTTGTTGCACGTGGCAGCGGTGATGGACGAGGTCAAACACTTTGAAGAGTTGGGCGTGACTTACGCCGCACCTAAAGTAGACATTGACAAGTTGCGCGGGCACAAGGAAAAAGTCATTGGCAAGCTCACGGGCGGCCTGGCTGCCATGGCCAAAATGCGCAAGGTAGAAGTGGTGCGCGGCGTGGGCAGCTTTACGGGTACGCACAGCCTGGACGTTGCGCTGACCAGTGGCCCCAAACAAGCCGTTACTGGCGAGAAGCGCACACTCAAGTTCAAGCGCGCGATTATTGCAGCGGGCTCGCAAGCGGTGCATTTGCCGTTTTTGCCAGACGACCCGCGTGTGGTGGACAGCACCGGCGCACTCAACCTCACGCGTGTGCCCAAGCGCATGTTGATTGTGGGCGGCGGCATTATCGGCCTGGAAATGGGCACGGTTTACAGCACGCTGGGCGCGCGCCTGGACGTGGTGGAAATGATGGACGGCTTGATGCAAGGCGCAGACCGTGACCTGGTCAAGGTGTGGCAAAAAATGAATGCGCCGCGCTTTGACAACATCATGCTCAAGACCAAAACCGTGGGCGCCAAAGCCACCAAGGCTGGTATCGAGGTGACTTTTGAAGGCGAGGGCGCACCCGCGCCACAAACCTACGACTTGGTGCTGCAAGCCGTGGGCCGTACACCCAATGGCAAAAAAATTGCTGCTGAGGCTGCAGGCGTTGACGTTACAGACCGTGGTTTTATCAACGTCAACATTCAAATGCGCACCAACGTGGGCCACATCTTTGCCATTGGCGACATTGTGGGGCAGCCCATGCTGGCGCACAAGGCGGTGCACGAGGCTCACGTAGCCGCAGAGGTGATTGCGGGTGAGCTGCTGGGTGACAAAACCCTGGCCAGCTCGGCGTTTAATGCGCGCGTGATCCCAAGCGTGGCTTACACAGACCCCGAAGTGGCATGGGTGGGCCTTACCGAAGACCAGGCCAAAGCAGACGGCATAAAAGTCACCAAAGGCATGTTCCCCTGGTCAGCTTCAGGGCGCGCCATTGCAAACGGTCGTGACGAAGGCTTTACCAAACTGCTATTTTGCGCAGACACGCATCGCGTCCTTGGCGGCGGCATGGTGGGCACACACGCTGGCGACATGATTGGCGAAGTGGCCTTGGCCATAGAGATGGGCGCAGACGCTACCGACATTGGCAAAACCATTCACCCCCACCCAACTCTGGGCGAGAGTATTGGTATGGCCGCTGAAGTGGCACACGGCTCTTGCACAGACTTGCCTCCCACTAAAAAGCGCTAACCGCAAGCCGCGCCTGGTAACTGGGCGCGGCTTGGTGCGGTTTGATGCCGTTGTTTTAGTAGAGGCATGGCCTGATCTACCGCGCGGGTAGGGCGTGCATGCCAATCACACCCTTGCCAGGCGCTTACTTGCTGGCCAGTTTTTCTACCTGGGCCATGAGCGCTGCCATGCGGGCGGCTTGCGCTGCTTTTTCTGCCGCCTGCTGCCGCTTGAGTTCGTCAATCACTGCTGCTTGAGCTTGGCGTTTTCTACTGCTTGCACACTGAGCTGATCCTGCAACGCCACCACTTGCTGGCCTTGGGCTGGTGTGCTTCGGTTAGAGCCGCCCCATGAGTAGCTGAAACCTACGCCCACTGTGGCCTTGCCATTGCTGCCAGTGGCCGCTGCCGCCTTGAAGGTGGTATTGGCACTGAGCCTGTGCTGGAAGCCAATGGCTAGCGCGTTCTTGCCGCTGTAGGCTCCTACACCTGCAGTAAAGCCGCTGTCCGCGCCTGCTGGCAATGCCGGCAGGCTGGCATGCTGGCATGCTGGCCATGGCTGCCACATTGGCAATGCCTTGGCTTAGGCGCTGGTCTACGCGGTCTAGCTGGCGCTTGTTCACGGCGTCGTAGGAGGCATGTTTAAAATAGCCTTAAAGTTTACACAAAATCCATAAAAATAAAATAAATTATTACTTTTTTGACGTTTGGTTGTTTTGCCGTAGTGGTGCTGGGTGGGCAGCCAGCGCGGCAGGCGCGCTAGCTGGTGGTGCTGCGCAGGCGAGCGGGCAGCGTTAGCGTTGCTTGCAGGCCGCCCAGGGTACTTGGGCCTAGTTGCAACTTTCCGCCGTAAGTGGCGGCCAAGTCTTGTGTGATGGTCAAGCCCAGGCCGCTGCCAGATTGTTGCTCGTCCAGTCGTACGCCGCGTTGCATCACGTGCTGTATGTGTGCGGCGCTGAGACCTGGGCCATCGTCCTGGATGGTGATTTGCAGTTGGTTGGCGTGTTGGTACGTAACACTGATGTGCACCGTGTGTGTGGCCCACATACAGGCGTTGTCCAACACATTGCCCAGCATTTCTTGAAAGTCTGGTGCTGCTCCAAGAAAGTCAATTTGTTGTGTGGGTCTGACCCACTGAATGTTGAGTTGCTTGTTGGCGTGTACCACGCGCATGGCGCGTACCAGGCTATCAACCATGGGTGTCGCGGCGATGGCTTCGTGTATTTGCTGGTGTGCTGCGGCGGCTCGTGACTTGGCGAGGTGCCAGTCAATTTGTCGCTTTGCTTGGGTGACATGTTCGCGTACGGTTTGTGCCAAAGGGTGGTCACCATAAAGCTGTGCTGCCTGTTGCATGACGCTTAGTGGTGTTTTGACGCCGTGTGCCAAATTGCCAGCCTGTTCGCGCGCCAGCAGGGCCGATGTGTGCTGGTGTTGCAGCGCAAGATTAAAGTCGTCTACCAGGGGCTGAAGTTCAGTGGGGTAATACCCTTCCAATGCGTTGCTATCTCCCCGCTTGAGCCGGTCCAGGCCTGCTTGCAAACTGTTAAGCGGTGCCAAGCCCAAGCGCAGCTGGAACCAGCTCAGCGCCAGCATCAACAGCAGCAGCAGCGCCATGGCCACGGTCAGTGCGGTGTCAAACGACTGCATGGCACTGTGTACGCTGGCGTGGTCTACCGCGACGCTGATGTACCAAATGTCGTTAACCGCGTCTATGGGGTGGATGCTGCGCGTTAGCACCAGCAGTGTTTGTTTCTTTGGCCCTTCACTTTGAGCGAGCCAGACGCCAGTCTCACCATACGCTGGCGCGCTTACTGGCAGTTGCGCGTCCCATAACGACCTGGAGCGCAAGGTGTGTTCGCCGTTGGCCTGTGTGAGCTGCCAATACAAGCCCGAGTAGGGTTGCGTCCAGCGTGGGTCAGTGAGTTGCAGGTCGTCCAGCGTGGCCGTGGCGTTGGGGGTGAGCGTGACCTGCGCGGTGACGTAGTCTAGGTGGCGAAGCAGTTCTGTGCGTATTTGCTGCTCGACTTCTTGTTCAAACAAGCGCGATAGCGTCCAACCGGTGGCGCCAAGGGCCACCAACAGCCCTATAGCCATGACTGCCATCAAGCGTTGCCGCAGGGCCCATGGTGGCGTGGGGCGCATGGGGTGGTTCAGGGTGTGCCCTCGCAGGTGGTTGCAGTGGCAGGGCAGGTCATGCGGTAGCCCATGCCTCTGACGGTTTCAATGTTGTGGTGTTTTAGCTTTTTTCTGAGTCGCGCGACGAACACTTCAATGGTGTTGGAGTCGCGGTCAAAGTCATAGGCATACAAGTGCTCGACCAGCTCGGCACGCGTGACCATCTGGTTGGCGTGCAGCATGAGGTGGTGCAGCAGTTTGAACTCTTGCGCTGTCAGGTTAATGCTTGCGCCTGCATGTTGAACGCTTCCTGTGCGGGGGTCTAGTTGTGTGTCGCCGCAGCTTAGCGTTGGCGTAGCAATGCCTTGGCTGCGCCTAATCAGCGCGTGTAAGCGAGCCACCAGTTCTTCGCTGTGAAAGGGTTTGGTGAGGTAGTCGTCGGCGCCGGCGTCAATGCCGGCTACTTTTTCGCTCCAGTGGTCACGGGCTGTGAGCAGCAGCACGGGCAAATGTATGCCCGCTGAGCGCCATTGCTTGAGCACGCTCAAGCCATCAAGCTGGGGCAAGCCCAGGTCCACGATTGCAGCTTGGTAGTGTGCGTGCAGCCCTTGGTGGTGGGCGTCTACACCATTGTCGACGGCGTCTACGGTAAAGCCTGCCTTCACCAGGGTTTGGCTCAGGCCTTGGCGCAAGTAGGTGTCATCTTCGGCTAGTAGCAATTTCATGGTCGTTTGCCTTTGGACCGTACGCTCAAATCAGTTGCGTTGACTTCGAGTTTGATCAGCGCGCCTCTTGGGCTGACCATTTTGATTTCGTAAACCCATTGCGCGTGCTCACGCTCCAGTTCAACTTTAATCACGCGCCCTGGGTATCGCTGCGCGACCATGTTGAGTACGTCACTCAAGGGGTGAATGTCGCCAGCCAATAACGCGGCTCTTGCTTGGTAGTGGTCGTCGTCATCGTCAGCAAGTGCGGGTAAGCCAAGGCATGCGCCCAAGACCAAGGCTAAGCACAGTTTCCATGCGGGTGACACGTTGCAAAAGCGGGACATCGCCCTATTATCGCCACGCTGTCTGAACGGTAGATGAATGCCTTGTTCAAGTTGCGTTCAGTGTCTTGCAGGCAGTATTGGCCCACGTTGGCATGCGGCACTGTTGTGGGCTGCCGGCGCGCAATAACGCAGGCCTTGGCCTGCCCAATAAAGGGAGTGTAAGAGCATGTATTCAATCAAACAGAAGGTGATGGCGCTGGCCTTGTCTGGTGTGAGCCTTTGTAGCGCTGCGGGCGACACCACGCCGCAACAGCAGCTGCAGCGCTGGGAAACGCAAGCGGGTGCATCCGCCAGTGCGGTGCGAGGCGAGGTGTTTTTTACGACCAAGCGTCTACACGACTGGTCGTGCGCCACCTGCCATAACGCGCCGCCCAACCGTGCGGGTGAGCACATCAAAACCAAAAAGACGCTCAGGCCGTTGGCGCCTGCCTTCAATGACCGTTCGCTCACGCAGCAGAGCAAAGCCGATAAATGGTTTCGCCGCAACTGCAACGACGTGGTGGGGCGCGAGTGCAGCGCTCAGGAAAAAGCCGACGTCATCGCCTATTTGCTGTCCGTCGAATAACTGTATTTTTTAAAGGAGAACTGCGATGCATTTACCAACTTGTATGCGAGAGGCGACACGCCGATTGCGCCCTTTGGCTGTTGCCAGTGTGGTGGCCTGCGCCACTGTGGTCAGCGCGCCTGCCTGGTCTGGCCCGGATGTGCGCAACGTGCCCATGCCCAAGGAGTACGCCAATGAGTGTGCGGCCTGCCATATGGCCTACCCACCTGGTTTGCTGGGTGCGCCGGCATGGGGCCGCATCATGGGCGGCTTGGACAAGCACTATGGCAGCGATGCCTCGCTGGATGCCGATACGGTGCGCAAGCTCAGCATGTGGTTAGAGGCCAACGCCAGCCGCCGCCGCGATATGCAAAACCCGCCTGAGGATCGCATCACCACCAGTGAGTGGTTTGTGCACGAACATCGCCAATTTACGCAGCAAGACTGGGCCCACCCCAGTGTGGGCGGTGCCAGCAACTGCATGGCCTGCCATCAAGGTGCGGACCGTTATGGCTTTGACGACGACAATGTGCGCCTGCCAGTGGGTGTGGGGCGCAACAGCTGGTGGCGCGGGGAGGGTGATCATGACTGATGTATCTTCAAAGCCTAAGCAAAGGCGTGTTGTCAGTGCGCCCGTGCGGGCCAGCCATACGCTATTGGCGGTGGCTTTTGCTGTGGCTTATCTGACCGGTGACTCTGACTTTTGGCAGACCGAGCATGTGGTGATGGGCTACACGGTGTTGGGCGTGGTGGCGATGCGGCTGCTGTGGGGCCTATTTGCGGAGCGTAGCGAAAAGCCTGGTGTGTGGACTTCTCGCGCATACGCCAGTGCAACGGCGCTGAAAGGGGCGGCGATCAGTTTGCTGAAGGCGCCCACGCAGGGGGTAGCCTGGAGAAGGTCGCTCAGCACTTGGTCAACTTGTCTGTTGTGTTGCTGTTGATTGCCTTGCTTGCTACGTCCATCAGTGGCTATGCCATGGGCCTTGACTGGGGAATGGGCGGGCTGGAGGATGGGCTGTCCGAGGTGCACGAATTATTCTCGACAGTCTGTGTGGTTGCGCTGTGTGTGCACCTGGGCGGCGTGTTGGTGCTTGCCTTGTACCGAGGCGCTGCCTGGCCCATGCGCATGTGGCACGGGCGGGTGGCTGGTAACGGCCCAGACCTGATCAAGCGCAACGCCTTTTGGGTGGCGACGCTGATGGTGCTGGCCACAGTGGCGTTTTGGGTGGCGGGTTTGACAGGTTGGGTGTCGCTTGTGTGAGCCCGCAGGCTACCCGGCGCTGGCGGTGCAAGCTCAGCCAGTGAACGCGTGGTAGTTGGTGTACCCGTTGCTGTCGCCGCCATAAAACGTTGGCCTGTTGTAGGGCGTGAGCGCTTGGCCGCGTTGTATGCGGCGGGGCAAGTCGGGGTTGGAGATGAAGAAGCGGCCAAAGGCGATGGCGTCGGCGTCACCTTTGGCCACGGTTTGCGCTGCGCTGTCCGGCGTGAAGTTGCCTGCGGTGATCAGCGCCTGGTCCCACAAGGGGCGCAAGGTGGCGCAGCCCGAGGGCATGTTTTGGTGGTCAACGTCGCGCTGGCCAGCACCAGAGGCGCGTGGCTCAATCAGGTGCAAGTAGGCCAGTTTGAGCTTGTTCAGTTCGGTGGTGATGGTTTGGTACAGAGCCAGTGGCTGGGTTTCACCAGAGTCATTGGCTACGCCAAATGGCGATAGGCGAATGCCCACCTTGTTTGGGCCCAACTCGGCGGCGAGCAACTCGGCAATTTCCAGTGGCAGACGTATGCGGTTGGCCAAGCTGCCGCCGTAGCGGTCCTGGCGTTGGTTGCTGCGCTCAATCATGAACTGCTCTAGCAAGTAGCCGTTGGCGCTGTGAATTTCCACGCCATCAAAGCCTGCGGCCATGGCCCGCCTGGCAGCGGCTACATAGGCCAGCTTGACTTGCGCAATGTCGTCAAGAGTGAGTGCGCGTGGCACTTCAAAGGGTGCGGGTGTGAAGTCTGCGGTCAAGGCGTTGCCCTGGGCGGCGATGGCTGAGGGCGCAACCGGTGCCTGTGCACCCGGCTGGTGTGACGAGTGAGAAATACGCCCCACATGCCACAACTGCAAAAAGATACGCCCACCGCGCGCGTGCACGCCGTCTGTTACCAGCTGCCAACCCGCCTGCTGCGCGTCTGTGTGTATGCCGGGTGTGGCGGGCATGCCTTGCCCCTCAGGCATGACCTGCGAGGCTTCTGCAATGATGAGTCCGCCTTCACTGGCGCGCTGCGTGTAGTACAGCGCATTGAGCGCGTTGGCCTCATTGCCGGGGCGGCTGGCGCGCATGCGGGTGAGTGGCGCCATCACAATACGGTGCTGCAGTGGCGTGTCGCCAATGGTGAACGGGGTGAATAGCGCGGCGGTGGCTGGGTTAGACAAGCGGTTCTCCAAAGCGTGGTTGACAGGGGGCTGATTGTCGCCCAGCGCTTAAAAAAGTGCTGTCACAGTGGTTGTTGCCTCAAGAGCGGGGTTGTTGGCGCATACACTGGTGCTGTTGTGCTGCGTTAACGCCAAGGTCATTGCCGGTGGGCGCACTGTGCAGTTTTGAGTGGTGTGCGTTGTGCGTTGTTTGTATGGTGGGAGTGCGTGTATGCGGCGGTTGTTATGGGTGGTTGTGGTTGTGGGCGCTTTTGTTGCTGCGGCTTTTGCGTGGAGTCAAATGAAATACCAGCACATGCATGGCCAACACCACATGGGTGGTGAGGGCCACGCCGGTGGTGCGGCCATGCACGATGAGGTGAACATGCCGGGTTTGCATGGCAAAGACACCACAGCGGGGGAAGTGGCTGATATGGCCGCCATGTTCCAGCGCCACCAATCTTTGCGTCGAACGGTGGAGCATTTGCCAAACGGCATACGCACGGTCACCGAGACCGACGACGACAGCCTGCGTACGCCGCTGGTTAATCACGTGGTGCAGATGTTGGCGCGCCTGCAGACCAAGCGTGATCCGGAAGTGCGCATACAAAGCCCTACACTGACCGCCTTGTTTGAGTATGCCGACGCTATTGAAACCACAATTGCCATGACGCCCACGGGCATTGCTGTTACCCAAACTTCAGCAGATGACGCGGTTGTCAAGCTGCTGCAAACGCATGCGGCAGAGGTGAGCGATATGGCCGCAAGAGGCATGCGCGCCGTGCATGAGCGCTTGGGCAATGACCACTCACACCAACACGGTCAGTAGAGGCGTGTTTCTGAGCAGGCCATGGTTTTTGCACCGTGGGCTGCTGTGCGGCAACGCAGCTTAGGCTTTGTTAACGCGTGCCGATAATTCAGCCGCGGTCTCTTTGCGCTCGCTGTAGCGGTCTACCAGGTAGGGCGACGCATGGCGGGTGAGCAGGGTGAACTTCATCAGCTCTTCCATAACATCTACCACGCGGTCAAAGTAGCTGGACGGCTTCATGCGGTTGTTGTCGTCAAACTCCAAAAACGCCTTAGCCACAGAGCTTTGGTTGGGGATGGTGATCATGCGCATCCAGCGGCCCAATATGCGCAACTGGTTGACGGCGTTAAACGACTGTGAGCCGCCGCTGACTTGCATTACCGCCAGTGTTTTGCCTTGAGTGGGGCGCACGGCGCCAACAGACAGCGGTATCCAGTCAATCTGGCTTTTCATGATGCCAGTCATGGCGCCGTGACGCTCGGGTGAGCACCACACCATGCCTTCACACCACGTGGCCAGTGATCGCAGCTCTTGGACTTTGGGGTGGGTGTCTGGCGCACCGTCTGGTTGTGGCAAGCCAGTGGGGTCAAACACCTTTGTTTGCGCACCCATGGCTTCTAGCAAGCGCGCCGCCTCGTAGGTTAGCAATTTGCTGAAAGAGCGCTCGCGCAGCGAGCCGTACATGAGCAAAATGCGCGGCGCATGGTGGACGTTGCCAGGGCTGGCGAGTTTGTCTGGTGTGGGTATGTCAAAGCACTGCGCCACAAGCTGGGGTAGGTCGGTCATGGTTTGTTTTTTCTTGGGTGTGTGATCAATAATTCGATATTCATTGTATTATTGAAATTAACCGGTTGCCGTCTTGCGTGTGGCCGGACATGTTTCATATTTTTTAAACGTCATTTTTCCCCAGGAGATCAATGTGAACGAGAGCAAGCCCATCAACGTTTTGTTTTTATGCACGCACAATTCCGCACGCAGCATATTGGCGGAAGCCTGTTTGAACAGCATGGGGACGGGGCGGTTTAAAGCGTTTTCTGCGGGCAGCAGCCCACGTGCCAACCAGCAGCCCAATCCCATGGCCTTGGAGGCTTTGCGCAAGGCTGGTATGTCGGTGGACGGTTTGGCCAGCAAAAGCTGGGACGTGTTTGCGCAGGCAGGTGCGCCTGTCATGGACTTGGTGATTACGGTGTGCGACAACGCCGCCGGTGAGGTTTGCCCGTTTTGGCCAGGCCAGCCTGCTACTGCACATTGGGGCTATGCAGATCCGTCTGAGGTGCAGGGCTCGGATGAGGCAAAGGCAGAGGCTTTCAAACAAACGCTGCATGCCATCAAGAGACGCATGGATTTGTTGGTGAATTTGCCAGCTTCGAAGCTGGACAAATTGCTGATTGAGCAATCCGCGCGGGATTTGGCCCAGTCTGATTGATCCGCAGGCGTGACTGGCCCAGCAGGTTATTGGCGTTGGGTGATAATTTGCAGCTTATTGAATGTAGTGACTGACAAAGGACAACCATGAACACGACTTCTACCGGCTTGCAATACAAAGACACCACGGTGGGCACAGGCGACACCGCAGCATTAGGCCAAGACGTGGTGGTGCACTACACGGGCTGGCTTTACGAGGGCGGCGAGCAAGGCGCCAAGTTTGACTCAAGCAAAGACCGTGGTGACCCCTTTGTATTTGCGCTGGGCGCTGGCATGGTGATCAAAGGTTGGGATGAGGGCGTGGCCGGTATGCAAGTGGGCGGTGCGCGCACCCTCATCATTCCGCCAGAGTTGGGCTACGGCGCGCGTGGTGCCGGTGGTGTTATTCCGCCCAACGCCACACTGAAGTTTGACGTCGAGTTGTTGGCGGTACAGGGCTAACAGCGCATGCTGCTGAACGACGACTACACACAGCGCGTGGTGCTGAACAGCCACGCGCTGGAGTGGGTGGCCAGCCCGCACGCCGGTGTTGAGCGGCGCATGCTTGAGCGCATAGGAGGTGAGGTGGCCAAGGCCACTTCTATTGTTCGCTATGCGCCTGGCGCGTCGTTTGAGGCCCACACCCATGACTTGGGCGAAGAAATACTGGTGCTAAGCGGTGTGCTCAGTGACGAGTACGGCGACTACCCAGAGGGCACTTACATCATGAACCCGCCCGGTTCGTCACATGCGCCGCGTACTGAGCAGGGCTGTGAGCTGTTTGTCAAGCTGCGCCACTTGGGCCCGGACCAACAGCAGCGCGAAGTGGTGCACACCAACGCGGCCCAGTGGTTGCAGGGTATGGTGGAGGGCTTGCACGTGATGCCGCTGATGACGCAAGGCCTGGGCTCAACGCTTGTGCGCTGGGCGCCGCAAACTTATTTCAACCCGCATAGGCACTTTGGCGGCGAGGAGATTTTTGTGGTGCGTGGCGTGTTTGAAGACGAGCATGGCCGCTACCCCCAAGGCACCTGGATAAGAGGCCCGCACATGAGCATGCACCAGCCTTTTAGCAAAGAGGGTTGCACCATTTTTGTGAAAACGGGCCATTTGCACACCGATTAACCGCATTGCGCCGCCGCGTGGGGCAAACGGGTTTTATTTGTGTGGCGCAGTGGTGGCGGCATCAAAAACGCAGCGCGCACAGCAATAATGGCGTTCCACTAATTTTCGGAGCCCGCCATGGCCAAAGGTCAGCAAAAAACCAACAAGGAAGCCAAGAAGCCCAAGAAGTCAGCGGGTGCTGACAAGGCGTTGAGCCTCGGCACGTCATCAGAGCCCATGCGTGCACCCATCACCACGTCTGTAGCGCCCAAAGGCAAAGCCAAGAACAAGCCCGCCTTTTAAGCGTGGGCTAAACTATTTGCATGCACGCATACCGTCGCCACGCGCATCAGCTCTACAAGCGCAGCCCCTTGGTCTGGTGTGCGCTTGCGCTGGCGTGTTTGGTGCTGGTTCAGTTGCTGGGGCTGATTCACCAAACCCAGCATGTCCCTCAAAGGGCTACCGCTAGCGCAACCCAGTTTGCTGCCAAGCCTGCCTTGTTAGTGGCCTTTGAACAGGTGGCCACTGACCATGCGGTACACCATTTGCACGGCGAGTATGCCCATGCTCATGCTCATGGTGACGTACTGGACCACGACCAAGGCAGCTTTACGTGCCAGCTGATTGACGTGGCTGCTGGTGCATTTGCCTTGCTCGCTGCTGTGGTTGCCGCCGCAGCATGTGTTGCGTTGTTTGCCTACCCACTGGCGGGCGGCACAGCCTGGCGCATTCAAACGTCATTTGCGCTGTACTGCGCCCGCGCACCGCCTGCACGCTTAGCCTAAATCTGCTGCGGCGTTGGACTCTGTGCCTTTGTGCGAGTCAACGTCTGGATGGACTGTTAAGGAGTAATTGCTGTGTTGATGACGAAACAATTTGTGGCGTGTGCTTTGGTGTGCGCCTTTCCGCTGACAAGCCTTGCCAGTGAGCGCCATGTACATGGCCAGTCAAACATTGAGTTGGTGGTATCTGGCGCCAACCTGTCGCTGCGCTGGGACATGCCTCTGGATACCCTGGTGGGCTTTGAGCATCAAGCTGAAAACAAGGCGCAGCGTGAGGCGCTGGCCAATGCGCAAGCGCAGTTGACAAAGGCTGGGCAGTGGCTTAAGCCCACGCCTGCGGCGCAATGTGTGGTGGCGTCGGTAGACGTTGATGTGCCAGGGGTTGAGGTCCATGAGCATGAAGCGCATGCAGACCATGCAGACCATGACGGCCAAGCCATGCATGCTGATGCGCAGTGGCTGGTTTCTTGGCGCTGCGCCAAGCCTCAAGCGCTGCAAAGCGTTGAGCTGCTGGCCATGAAGCAGTGGCCTGGCATGCAGACTGTGTTGGTGCAAGGTGTGGTTAACGGCAGGCAATTTGCGCGTGATGTGCGCGCACCTGCAAGACTGCTTGCCTTGCCATGACCGCCACACCCAAACTGGCCGTGCATGACCTGCTGTTTGGCTGGACGGCTGATGAACCTATTATTCATGTGCAGTCGCTGCACCTGGGTGCGGGCGACACCGCTGTGGTGCACGGGCCCAGCGGCTGCGGCAAGAGCACGTTGCTGTCGCTGTTGACAGGCGTGCTGCCCCTGCAGCGCGGTGAAGTCTGGATTGCCCAAGAGGCCTTGCATGGCCTCAAACCTGCGGCGGCTGATGCACTAAGGCGCAGGCATGTGGGCTATGTGTTTCAGCAGTTCAACTTGCTGCCTTATCTCAGTGCCCAAGACAATATGCTGCTGCCGTGGCGTATGCGGGACGCGCAAGGACGGCGCCATGAACAAGTGGGCGAGCGCATGCGTCGTTTGTGCGACGCATTTGCCTTGTCGCAGTCTTTATGGGCGCAGCCTGCGGGCAACCTGTCTGTGGGCCAGCAGCAGCGCGTGGCAGCCATTCGGGCGTTGCTGTTGCAGCCCGCTTTGCTGGTGGCAGATGAGCCCACCTCGGCGCTTGATGCGGCCAACAGCCGCGCCCTGATGCAGGTGCTGGTGCAGCAAGCCAAAGACAGCGGCTCGGCCTTGCTGGTGGTCAGCCACGACGCCGCACTGCTGCCTTTGTTTGACCAATGCATTGACTTTAATGCGCATGTGCGTGCGACCACAAAGCAGGGGGTAACAGCATGAGCAAACTTGGTTTGTGGCTGCAACTTGCGATGCACAGCGCGTGGTCTAGGCGCGTTTCTATGGGTTTGGTGGCCGCGTCCATTGCATTGGCGACCACGCTTGTATTGGCCATTCACCAGGTGGGGGCCGATGCGCGCAGTAGTTTCTCCAGGGCAGTGTCTGGGGTTGACTTGATCGTAGGGGCCAAAGCCAGCCCTATTGAGCTGTTGCTCAATACCGTGTTTCAAATTGGACGGGGCACGGCGGTGTTGCCCGAGCAAACGGGTGAGCGCTTGCGTGCCATAGATGGTGTGGACTGGGTTGTGCCTGTTGCCATGGGTGACTTTGTGCGCCGCCAGCCTGTGGTGGCCACCACGCCGGCCTACTTTGAGCACGTGCGTGCAGCGGGTCAAGCCCTGTCACTGGCTCACGGTGTGCTGTTTAACGTGCCTACCGATGTGGTGCTGGGTGCTGCGGCTGCACACAAACTGGGCCTGGGCGTTGGCAGTGCGGTGATGTTTTCGCACGGTACTTTTGGCGGCTTGGCCAAGCGCCACGATCACGTCAGCTTTAAGGTCAGCGGCATTCTGGCGCCAACTGGCGCGCCTATTGACCAGGCGGTGTGGGTGTCGCTGGCAGGGTTTCAGGCAGCACACACGGGCGGCGCGGCCAATAGCTTTGAGGGGCTGATGCAGCAGGCCACGCAGCGTCAGGGCATGCAAGTGAATGCATGGCTACTGGGGCTGACAAGCCCTGCCAAAGTATTTGCGGTGCGCCGCACGGTGCAGGGCATTGACTCACCAGCGCTGAGCGCCGTGATGCCAGGCGTGGCCCTGGATGAGTTGTGGCAAACGCTTGGCATTGTCGAGTCGACCCTGCGCGCAGTGGCTTGGCTGGTGGCGGTGGGTGCAGGGCTTGCGCTGGCGGCTACGCTGTTGATGTCCTTACAAACGCGCAAGCGTGAAATAGCGGTGCTTCGCGCCACAGGCGCATCGTCTGGCGGTCTTATGGTGATGGTGCTGGCTGAGGCCTTGCTAACCTTTGTGCTGGGTACGGCCGCCGGCATTGCGCTGCTGCACGTTTGCATTGCTGTGGGCAGTGAGTGGCTGGGAACGGCCACGGGTGTGGTGTTGACGCACAGCTGGGTCAGTGCCCAAACGGTTTTTGTGTTGGCAGGCTTGCTGGTGATTGCTGTGGCGAGTGCGTTGCTGCCAGCATGGCTAAGCACGCGCAGCTCGCTGGGCGAGGCGCTTAATCCAAGGAGTAGTGGATGATGAATAACCGCCGGATAACGTTGCGCCTGGGCGCGGGTGTTCTTGCAGCCTATCTGACGGCATCTGCCTGCGCCGTCTTGCCGCTGGCAGCGCAGGCCCAAGCCGTGCAGGAGCTGAGCTGGGACGAGTTGGTGCCCACAGGCTGGAAGCCCAGTCCGCACCTGCAAATGTTGGCCAACAAGATATCGTCACTGATAGACGACTCACCGGCTGCCAACAGCTACATGGCAGCGCTGCGCAAGGAATGGGACAACGCGCCCACGCGCACGGACCTGGACGGCAAGCGCATCAAAATACCTGGCTTTGTGGTGGCCATTGACACCGATGTGGGCAGCAAACAGTCCTTTTTGCTGGTGCCTTATTTCGGTGCCTGCGTGCACACGCCGCCGCCGCCGGCCAACCAAATCATTCTTGTGCGCCCTGGCAAGCCGGTTGACTTTCCCACCATGGAGACGGTGTGGGTGCAAGGCATCATCAAGGCGCACCGGTCAACCAACGGCGAGAGCGTGACAGGCTATGAGGTAGAGCAAGCCGAGGTGGTGTTGTACCGCGAGTAGCTGGGGGCGGCGCAGTTGGGGCATGGCTGCTATGCACGGGTGGTGTGGCTTACACAACTGACTCACAGGTCTATCATGCGCCACGCACTTGCAAGCATGGGGACTTGATCGCACACACAGCGGTGCAGGCGTGGTCAATGCGGTGCATGGCGTGCGAACGGCACAATAAGCGCTTGTTTAAACCAGGTGTACACGCATGAACTTGCGATTTGTTGAGTCGTTCTACTGGGTGGTCATGCTTAAAAGCGTGACGCGCGCAGCCGACAAAATGTTTTTGACGCAGTCTGCGGTGTCTAGTCGAATTTCCGCTTTGGAAGACGAGTTGGGCGTGCTGTTGCTGGACAGGCGCGACAAGCAGTTTCGTCTCACGCTGGCGGGTACGCGGTTTTTCAGGCATGCCGAACGCTTGCTGGAGTTGCAACGCGAGGTGAAAGCCGAAATGGGGCAAAGCGAGCGTTTGGCGGTGACCGTGCGCATTGGTGCCATTGAGTCCGTGCTGCACTCTTGGCTGGTGCCCTGGCTTGAGCAGTTGCGCGCAGAGCACCCGGGGCTGTCGCTAGAGTTGTCGGTAGATACCACGCCCACCTTGCTGGACCAGGTCAGTCGTGGTGTGCAAGATTTGGTGTTTGCCGCATTGCCGGCCTCAGGCGAGACTATTTTTACCAAGCCATTTCCCGCTATGGAGATGGCTCTCATTGGTAACAAAACCGCGCATCGCAAGCGTCAATACTCATTAGACAACTTGTGTGACTACGAGCTGTTGACCTTCCAGCGCGGCTCGCAGCCCCATGTGCACTTGGTGGATTTGTTCAATGAGGCCAACAAGTCGCCCAAGCGCATTCACACCATCTCGTCTATTTCCGCCATGGCGCAGTTGGTGCAGGGCGGTTTTGGTATTGCCACGCTGCCTTTGCAGGCGGTGCGCAACCCCATGAGTTTCCCAAACCTCAAGCCGTTGAAGTCTGAGGTTCAGCTGCACCCACTGCCCATACATGCCAGTTACAGGGTTGATCCAACGTCACGTGAGGTTGAGATGCTTGTTGCATCTGCTGCGGCTTTTGTGGCGCAGTTCAAGTAGCCGGGAGCAGCGTTAAAAGGCTAGTTTTTGCAGATTGGGGTAATTACCAATCATAGAAAAATTTGATGAGACCTCAAAAATTTTTTCCGCTTGTGTGATGCGTGGCTTGTACCAATAATGAATTTCGATTGCAACGTTTCATTGATTGGAAGTCATTCATGGGGTCAGCATTAACAGCGCCAACGGATATCGCGGCTTTGCGCCAATCCATTCGCAGTGGCTCATTCAGCGGCAACACCAGCGGCATAGCGGGTAGCCAGTTGCAGGGCAATGTGGTGATACTGCCGCAAGACAGTGCGTCCGATTTTTTGCGCTTTTGCCAAAACAACCGCAGGCCTTGCCCCATCATTGGTTTGAGCGAGCCCGGTGATCCGCATCTGCCGCTGCTGGGTGCTGACATTGATATTCGCACAGACGTGCCGCAATACCGCGTTTGGCGTCATGGTGAGATTGTGGCCACGCCCAGCGATATCTCCTCACTGTGGCGTGATGATTTGGTGACATTCATTATTGGTTGCTCGTTCTCATTTGAAGAAGCCTTGCTTGAGGCCAACGTGCCTGTTCGTCACATAGAGCAGGGCCGAAACGTACCCATGTACCGCAGCAATATTCAAACGGTGGCGGCAGGCCCTTTTGCGGGGCCCATGGTGGTGTCCATGCGCCCCATGCTGGCCAAGGATGCGATCAAGGCGGTACAAATCACGTCGCGCTACCCCGAGGTGCACGGCGCACCTATTCACCTTGGAGACCCCGCACGCATTGGTATTGCAGACTTGAGCAAGCCCGACTACGGCGATGCGGTGGACTTGTATGAGGGCGAAATACCGGTGTTTTGGGCATGCGGTGTCACGCCACAGTCTGCGCTGCTACACGCCAAACCAGACTTTTGCATCACCCACGCGCCTGGCTGCATGCTGATCACGGATTTAAAAAATAGCCAGCTGGCGAGTTTCTGAGTTTTCCGTTCCCCGTTCTCGTTCATATCCATCACTAGGAGACATTTATGAAAAAACAACTCATCACTGCACTTGCGGCCGCTGGTTTTGTCAGCATGGCCAGCGCCCAAACAACCTGGGATTTGCCCACGGGCTACGGCGTCAATACCTTCCAGACGCAAAACGTGCAGCAGTTTGCCGATGACGTGGAAAAACTGTCTGGCGGCAAACTCAAGATCACCTTGCATGCTGGTGGCTCCTTGTTCAAGCAGCCAGAGATCAAGCGCTCAATCCAGGCCGGCCTAGTGCCTGCAGGTGAATTCATCATCTCGGGTTTGAGTAACGAGAACCCTGTGTTTGGCGTGGACTCCATTCCGTTTTTGGCGACCAGCTACCCGGACGCCAAGCGTTTGCTGGACGCGAGCAAGCCTGTGCAAAGCAAGGTGTTGGCGAGCCAGGGTGTGAAGATGCTGTTCTCGGTGCCATGGCCTGGCCAGTCTTTGTACTCTGTTAAAGCCATTAACAGTGCGGAAGATTTCAAGGGCACCAAGATGCGTGCCTACAACCCTGCCACGACCAAAATTGCGCAAATGCTGGGCGCGTCACCAGTGACCATACAGTTGCCCGAGTTGGGCCAAGCCTTGGCCACCGGTGCTGCGCAAAACTTCCTGACCTCAAGCGCCAGCGGCGCTGACGGCAAGCTGTATGAGCAAACCAAGTTCTTCTACCCAGTCAACGGCTGGTTGCCATGCAACGTGACAGCCGTGAGCCAAAAAGCCTTTGACGCACTCGACAAGGCCACGCAAGACGCAGTCCTCAAAGCGGCCGCCATGGCTGAGGCGCGCGGCTGGGCCAAGAGCGAACAGGTCAACACCGACTCCATCAACGTGTTGCGTGCCAACGGCATGACGATTGCTGAGCCGTCTGACAGTGTCAAGGCGGCGCTGGGTGGTATTGGCAAGGAAATGACTGCCGACTGGGCCAAGGCTGCTGGTGCGGATGGCGCGGCTATCTTGTCTGCCTACGGTCAGTAAACTCCAATAGGCTCTTCTTTTTATGAGCCAAGGGCTTGGGTTATGGCACTTTTACCATGATCCAAGCCTTACTTAGGAACTAGCGCTATGCGTGTTTACTTGCTGTATTTTTACAAGTTGCTGTTGGTGCTGGCCTGCATCTCCATGGTGTGTGCCTTGCTTGCCATCACGCTAAATATTGCTACGCGCCTTGTTGACGGCTGGTCTATTACCGGGCTTGATGGCTACGCGGGCTACGCCATTGCCGCCGCTTTGTTTTTGGCCTTGCCTAGTGCTTTTCTGGGTGGCGATCATGTGCGCGTCACCATACTGACCAATAAAGCCCAAGACGTATGGCGCAACGTGCTGGACTATGTGGTCTTGTGTGGCGGTGTGCTGTTGTCCACTTATGTGGCCTGGTTTGCCTGTCGTTTAGTGTGGCAGTCTCATTTGTTTCATGACGTTGCGCCCACAGGTGATGCAACGCCCATGTGGATTCCACAGCTGAGCATGGCGCTTGGCTGTATTGGCCTGGCTGTTGCAGCCTGCCATGCTCTTTACAACAAATACACGCTGGGCCATTTCCTAGATGAGCGCACTGCGCCTTCGGCTGGCCAAGCTGACTTCCAATAAGGCTTCACATGGACGTTGTATTGGCCATAGGCCTCATTGTGTTGCTGGTGGTCATATTGGCCAGCGGCTTTTGGATTGGCATGGCGCTGCTGGCAGTGGGCTTGGTCACTATGCTGTTTGTCAGTCCGCGCCCCGTTGGCGACAGCATGGTGCTCACCATATGGGGTTCCAGCTCCAGTTGGACGCTGACCGCGTTGCCCTTGTTTTTGTGGATGGGGGAAATACTCTTTAGAACCAACCTGTCCGACAACATGTTCAAAGGCTTGTCGCCCTGGTTCAACCGCGTGCCAGGGCGGTTGCTGCACGTTAACGTGATTGGCAGCGCCATTTTTGCAGCGGTATCCGGCTCGTCCGCAGCCACCTGCGCCACCATTGGCAAGATATCCCTGTCTGAGCTTGACCGGCGCGGCTACCCGCCTGCCATGGCGATTGGCTCGCTGGCTGGTGCTGCCACCTTGGGCCTGTTGATTCCACCGTCCATCATCATGATTGTGTATGGTGTGGCTGCCGATGTGTCCATCTCGAGGTTGTTTGTGGCGGGTGCTTTGCCAGGGCTGATGTTGGCGGCGCTGTTCATGGGCTACATTGCCTTGTGGGCTTGGCGTAACCCCTCAGCCATACCCGCTGCTGACCAGGACATGGGCTTTGTTGAAAAACTCAAAGCGTCCAGCAAATTGCTGCCAGTGGTGGGGCTTATCCTGGCCGTATTGGGCTCCATATATACCGGCATTGCCACCGCCACAGAGGCCGCTGCCATTGGTGTTTTGGGCGCGTTGCTGCTGTCCACGCTTGAGGGCAGTTTGTCCTGGTCGTCTTTTACCGAGGGCCTCACCAGCGCATGCAAGGTCTACTGCATGATTGGCCTCATTTTGGCGGGCGCAGCCTTTCTCACACTGGCCATGGGCTTTGTTGGCTTGCCACGCCATTTGGCAGAGTTCATTGGCGCTTTGGGTTTGTCGCCGCTGGCATTGGTAATGGCCTTGACCGTGTTCTTTCTGGTGCTGGGTTGCTTTCTGGACGGTATATCCATGGTGGTGCTCACCATTGGCGTGTTGTTGCCTACTATTCAGCAAGCTGGTCTCGATTTGGTGTGGTTTGGTGTGTTTGTGGTGCTGGTGGTAGAGGTGGCTCAGATTACGCCGCCTGTTGGCCTTAATCTGTTTGTACTGCAAGGTCTGACCAAGCGTGACATTGGCTACATTGCCAGAACCGTCGTGCCCATGTTTGGACTCATGATGTTGGCGATTGTGTTGATTTACTACTTTCCCGGCATTGTGCTGTGGCTGCCCAGTCTCATGTAATGCGTGCTTACCCAACACCTAGGTTGTTGCCTATGGGTGACGCCGCCTGGACGCTTGAACTGGGTGCGCAGGTTGATGCCGACGTGAATGCGCAGTGCGCCGCTATTGCCCAAGCCTTGGAGCAACGCCAGCGTGCGGGTACGCTTCAAGGTGTGCGCGACATAGTGCCTACTTTCCGATCTGTGACGGTATTGTTTGACCCCCTGCAGGCAGATGCGCAGGCCTTGGGCAACACCTTGTTGCAACTGGCCACCACGCCCAATGTTGCACCTGCCAGTGGTCTGGTGTGGCGTTTGCCTGTGTGCTTTGACGAGGAGTACGCGCCAGACCTGATCAACACGGCGCAGCTGCTGGGCATGAGCCCGCAAGCGCTGGTGGATGCTGTGCTGGCGCAGTCGTTGAGGGTTTACGCCATGGGTTTTTTGCCGGGCTTTGCGTATCTGGCCCAGCTCGCGCACACGCTCAAGACATCACGGTTGGCCGTGCCTCGCAAGCGTGTGCCGGCGCAGTCCCTGGCCATTGCTGATGACATGGCGTGTATTTACCCCTGGGATAGTCCGGGTGGATGGAACCTCATTGGCTGTATGCCGCTGCCATTGTTTGACAAACACGGCGGCAACCATGCAGCGCTGCTGAGCGCCGGTGACGCCGTGGGCTTTATGGCGGTTGACAGCCAAGAGCTGCAAGCGCTGCGACGCGCCAAGCTCAGCGTGGCTGATGCACGTGCCCAATACGCGCGACGCGCTTTGAGCGTATGAAGGCCTGCTTTGAAGTCGTGGCTGCTGGCCTGGGCAATACCTTGCAAGATCAGGGGCGTTGGGGCCAACGCCGAGCGGGTGTGCCATGGTCTGGCTTTTTGGATGCGCCTTTGGCCCATGCGGCCAATACCTTGGTAGGCAATCCTGTCCATGAGGTTTGTATTGAGGTGCGCTCAGCCGGGCCCAAGCTGCGTGTGTTGCAAGGCCCAGTATGGTTTGCTTTGGCTGGCAACATAGACGCCATGCTTGTCAGAGCGAGTGGCCTTCAAGAGCAAGTGCCAGCGTGGCAAAGTGTGATTGCCAGTGAGGGCGATAGCTTGCAAGTGGGTGTGGCCCAGGATGCGTGCGCTTATTTGGCGATTGGCGGCGGTGTGGATGTGCCCGCTGATATGGGCAGTCGCTCGACTTACGCCAGCATTGGCCTGGGCGGTGTTAACGGGCGTGCGCTGAGCATGGGTGACCAACTATATACCCACCCCCTTGATGATCGCGTGGTTCGCAACCTCAAGGCCGGCCAATTGTGGCAACCTTGGCCGCGGGATGTCGGCGAGGCTGCCACTGTGCGCGTGATGTTGGGGCCACAAGACGATTACTTTACCGAGCAGGCGCTGCACGATTTGTTTCACAACACCTGGCGTACCAGCGCCGCGCAAGACCGTATGGGTGTGCGTTTGGTAGGGCATACCTTGCAACACCGTGGCGCTGCCGATGTGGTGTCGGATGGCATTGCGCCCGGAGCCATACAGGTGCCCGCCAGTGGTGAGCCCATTGTGCTGCTGGCAGACTGCCAAACCATGGGGGGTTATGCCAAGGTTGCTACCGTTATTTCGGCTGATTTGGCCAAAATGGCGCACATGCCTGCGGGGACTGCATTGCGCTTTGAACGTGTGTGTGCCGAGCAAGCCCATGCGGCTTTGCGCGTCTGCAGTGACCAGTGGCAACAGTGGTGTAGCGGTGTGGTGCCCTATGTGCCGCCAGGCTGGCTGGACGAAGCTGCATTGGCCAGTGCCAATTTAATAAGCGGTGTGGTGCGAGCGCAAGACACCCACTTTGACGAGGAATAAGCGTGGCCCAACAACTGATCAACCTCAACGCCGACCTGGGCGAGAGCTATGGCGCGTGGCGCATGGGTGATGACGCCGCATTGCTGCAAATAGTGCGCAGCGCCAATATTGCCTGCGGCTTTCATGCGGGTGACCCGCTGCATATGGCCAACACCGTGGCGCATGCTGTGAAAAACGACGTCAGTATTGGCGCGCACCCTTCGTTTGCCGATTTGCAAGGGTTTGGGCGACGGCCCATGACGCTTGGCAATGCGGAGTTGAGTGCCGTTGTGACCTATCAAGTGGGTGCTTTGCAGGCATTTGCCAAAGCAGCTGGCAAGACGCTAAGCCATGTCAAGCCACATGGCGCCATGAACAACATGGCTTGCGCCGACCTCAATATGGCCACAGTGATCGTGTCGGCGGTGCAACAAATAGACCCCAACTCATTGTGCTGGCACCCGCGTGTTCGGCCCTGCTGCAAGCCGCCCAGTTGCAACAGGCCAGACACGCCATTGAGGTGTTTGCAGATAGAAGCTATCAAGACGACGGCCAACTCACGCCCAGGGCAATGGGGCACGCCATGGTGCATGGCGAGCAAGAGACGGTTGCACACGTTCTTCGCATGTTGGAGGCGGGCGGCATTGTGGCCCATAGCGGCAAATGCCTACCCACAGCCATACACAGTATTTGTGTGCACGGCGATAACCCTCAGGCCGTGGCGAGCGCCGCTGCTGTAGGCCGTGCGCTGCAGGCCGCAGGCTATCAGTTGGCGCGTTTGGACGAGATGGTGTGAGGCCGCGCGGTGGGGTGTCAGTTCAAACCACCAATGCGGCTACCGGCGCCCAGGCCGCGCTTGGCAAACCAGCCTTTATTCATCTCAAGCACAAAGCGCACGGGCTCTTTGGTGCAGTGGGGCTCTGTGGTTTGGGGTGCCATGTCGGCAATGTTCACAATGCGTCCGTCGTCTGCAATGAAAGCGGCAGACAGGGCAATAAGGGTGTTTTTCATCCAAAAGCACACCATGTCCGGGCGCTCAAACACAAACAGCATGCCTTCCTGGTCTGGCATGCTTTGGCGGTGCATAAGGCCTGTTGCACGTGTCTGCGGTGTTTGCGCTACCTGGGCGTCGATGCGGTGCATGCCCGCGCGCAGCTCAACCCTGGGCAAGTCCAATTGCGCCGTGTCCGCCCATGCCGGCCCATAACAAGCCAGCACTGCGCTGCATAGCCACAGGCGAAGACGACAAAGCGATTTGTGCATGTTGGTGGTCATGTGGGCATCATAAATGAGCCAGGCGCCCAGAGGCGATTGAGTGCACCTGGCGTCAGTCTTATACAAGAATTAAGGATAAAATAGCGGGCTGCGAGCAACTCGGCTCGCACGAATTTACCGCAACCGCTCTTACCGGAGACTTATCGCGCATGTACCAGCACATCAAGGTGCCTAGCCAAGGCCAAAAAATCACCGTCAACGCCGACATGTCTTTGAACGTGCCAGACCAGCCCATCATCCCTTTTATTGAAGGTGACGGCACTGGTATGGACATCACACCCGTGATGTTGAAGGTGGTTGATGCAGCTGTGGCCAAGGCCTACGGCGGCAAGCGCCAAATCCACTGGATGGAAGTCTACGCAGGCGAAAAGTCCACCAATATTTACGGACCAGACGTGTGGTTGCCAGAAGAGACGCTGTCTGCTGTACGCGACTACGTGGTGTCTATCAAGGGCCCACTGACCACGCCAGTTGGCGGCGGTATTCGCTCATTGAACGTGGCTTTGCGCCAGGAGCTGGATTTGTACGTTTGTTTGCGCCCAGTGCGTTACTTTGACGGCGTGCCCAGCCCGTTGAAGAACCCTGAGAAAACAGACATGGTGATCTTCCGTGAAAACTCAGAAGATATTTACGCAGGCGTTGAGTTTGAAGCCGAAAGCGATAAAGCCAAGAAGCTCATCAAGATTTTGCAGGACGAATTTGGCGTGACCAAGATTCGTTTCCCCAACACATCCGGTATTGGCATCAAGCCCGTGTCGCGTGAGGGTACAGAGCGTTTGGTGCGCAAAGCCATTCAGTACGCTATTGACAACGACAAGCCCAGCGTGACCATTGTGCACAAAGGCAACATCATGAAGTTCACCGAAGGTGGCTTCCGTGACTGGGCTTATGGTCTGGCACAAAAAGAGTTTGGCGCCGAGTTGATCGACGGCGGCCCCTGGTGCAAGTTTAAAAACCCAAAGACTGGCAACGACATCATTGTGAAAGACAGCATCGCTGATGCCTTCTTGCAGCAAATCTTGTTGCGTCCTGCCGAGTACAGCGTGATTGCCACATTGAACCTCAACGGTGACTATGTGTCGGATGCCTTGGCCGCACAGGTTGGTGGTATCGGTATTGCCCCGGGTGCCAACTTGTCTGACACCATTGCCATGTTTGAAGCCACACACGGCACAGCGCCCAAGTATGCTGGCAAAGACTACGTCAACCCCGGCTCTGAGATCTTGTCTGCCGAAATGATGCTGCGTCACATGGGCTGGGTGGAGGCTGCTGACCTCATCATCGCTTCAATGGGCAAGTCGATTGACTCCAAGCAAGTGACTTACGACTTTGCACGTTTGATGGATGGCGCCACACAAGTGTCATGCTCAGGCTTTGGCGAAGTCATGATTAAAAACATGTAAGCCATTGATTGCAGGCAAAGGCTTTGGCCTTGCAATAAGCCCAACACTGTCGGTGTTGGGCTTTTTTTATGGGCTTTTCGCCCCAGGTATGTGGCGCTGTTTGTTGCCGCCAGCGCAATTGCCCCTGCGCGCAGCAACATCGGCACAGCCCAGCTAAAATTGGACCAATGCCAAAACAAAATCAACCCATTGTCCCCGCGCAGCCGCCCCACACAGGTGGTGATGACGCGTTGGTGCTAGACCGCGTGGCGCAGCAAATAAAGCCGCCCAGCATGTACCAGGTGGTGCTGCTGAATGATGACTTTACGCCCATGGAGTTTGTGGTGTTTGTGATTCAGGAGTTTTTCAACAAAGACCGCGAAACTGCCACACAAATCATGCTCAAAATCCACCTGGAGGGCAAAGGTATTTGTGGGGTTTTCCCTAGGGATATTGCCAACACCAAGGTAGAGCAGGTGGCCGCGCAGTCCAGAGAGGCAGGCCATCCCTTGCAATGCGTGGCTGAACCTGCACCACAGACCTGAGGCCCAAAGCGGTTGGGTCTAAGATGTCAACAAGGCTTTTGTGTGCCATTGCCAATAGGTGCTGTGCGGTTGAATTCACAGCTTCGCACCCCACCTAGTACCTATGGGCATACTGTGTCTATCAATCTCGCGTACAGTCAATTTCAGAACTAAACGCAGCCGTGAGGAATTCAAATGATCGCCCAAGAACTTGAAGTCAGTTTGCACATGGCCTTTGTTGAGGCCAGACAGCAACGCCATGAATTCATCACCGTGGAGCACCTGTTGCTGGCTTTGCTAGACAACCCCAGCGCGTCCGAGGTGTTAAAGGCCTGTTCCGCAAACGTGGATGATTTGCGTAAATCGCTGACGAAATTCATCAAGGACAACACGCCGCAAGTTGCAGGCACTGACGACGTAGACACCCAGCCCACGCTGGGTTTCCAGCGTGTGATCCAGCGCGCCATCATGCATGTGCAAAGCACTGGCAGTGGCAAAAAAGAGGTCACGGGTGCCAATGTGCTGGTCGCCATATTTGGTGAAAAAGACTCGCACGCTGTGTACTACTTGCACCAGCAAGGTGTGACACGTTTAGACGTGGTGAACTTTATTGCCCACGGCATTCGCAAGAGTGACCCGCCCGAAGCGGGCAAGGCTGAAGAGGCTGCAGGCGAAGAGACCGCAGCAGCGCCCGGTGGCGAACGCTCGGAAAAGCAGTCTGCGCTTGAGCAGTTCACTGTCAACCTGAACCAACAAGCCAAAGAGGGCAAGATTGATCCGCTTATTGGCCGCGAGTACGAGGTGGAGCGCACCATACAAATCCTGTGCCGCCGCCGCAAAAACAATCCGCTGCTGGTGGGTGAGGCTGGCGTGGGCAAGACGGCCATTGCAGAGGGCCTGGCATGGCGTATCACAGAGGGCTTGGTGCCCGAAGTATTGGCTGAGGCCAATGTGTATTCACTGGACATGGGGGCATTGCTGGCCGGCACCAAGTACCGCGGTGACTTTGAGCAACGCTTAAAGGGCGTGCTCAAATCCCTCAAGGACAAGCCCAATGCGGTGTTGTTTATCGATGAAATTCACACGCTGATTGGCGCGGGTGCGGCCTCTGGCGGCACCATGGACGCGTCCAACCTGCTCAAGCCCGCGCTGTCCAGCGGCCAGCTCAAGTGCATAGGCGCAACCACCTTCACCGAGTACCGCGGTATTTTCGAGAAAGACGCGGCGTTGTCTCGTCGATTCCAGAAGGTAGACGTTGTTGAGCCCACCGTGTCTGAAACAGTCGATATTCTCAAGGGTTTGAAGTCGCGCTTTGAAGAGCACCACAACGTGAAGTACGCCGTTGCTGCCTTGCAAGCCGCCGCAGAGCTCAGCGCCAAGTACATCAACGACCGCCAGTTGCCTGACAAGGCGATTGACGTGATAGACGAGGCGGGTGCGGCCCAGCGTATTTTGGTACCTAGCAAGCGCAAGAAGACCATTAGCAAAGCTGAAATCGAAGACATTGTGGCCAAGATTGCGCGTATTCCGCCAGCCAACGTGTCCAACGACGACAAAGGCAAACTCAAGACCCTTGAGCGCGACCTCAAGAGCGTTGTGTTTGGTCAAGACAATGCGCTTGAAGCCTTGGCCTCCAGCGTGAAAATGGCACGCTCCGGACTGGGTAAAACCGATAAACCCATTGGTTCCTTTTTGTTCAGTGGCCCTACGGGTGTGGGCAAAACCGAAGCAGCCAAGCAGTTGGCCTACATCATGGGCATTGAGCTCATTCGCTTTGACATGAGCGAGTACATGGAGCGCCACGCGGTGAGCCGCCTTATTGGCGCGCCCCCAGGCTATGTGGGTTTTGATCAGGGTGGCTTGCTGACCGAAGCCGTCACCAAAAAGCCGCATTGCGTGTTGTTGCTGGACGAAATCGAAAAAGCACACCCAGACGTGTTCAACGTGTTGTTGCAAGTGATGGACCACGGCACACTCACAGACAACAACGGGCGCAAGGCAGACTTCCGTAACGTGATCATCATCATGACCACCAATGCGGGCGCTGAAACCATGAGCAAGTCCACCATTGGCTTTACCACTGCGCGCCAGTCTGGCGACGAAATGGGGGATATCAAGCGCTTGTTCACGCCAGAGTTCCGCAACCGCTTGGACGCCATCGTGAGCTTCAAGGCGCTTGACGAAAACATTATCCTGCGCGTGGTCGACAAGTTCTTGCTTGAACTCGAAACGCAGTTGGGTGAAAAGAAAGTGGAGGTCACCTTCACCGATACGGTGCGCAAGCACCTGGCCAAGAAGGGCTTTGACCCACTCATGGGCGCTCGCCCCATGCAGCGCCTCATTCAGGACATGATTCGCAAGGCCTTGGCAGACGAGTTGCTGTTTGGCCGTTTGGTGGATGGTGGCCGCTTGAGCGTGGACCTTGACGACAAGGATGCGGTTTTGCTGGACATTACGCCAGCAGAGAAGAAGGGCAAAGCGCCCAAGGCTGAGGAGTCTACGGCTGATTGATCAGCTGGCTTGGTAGCCTGATCCCAAAGCCGCTGGTGTGTTGCCAGCGGCTTTTTTATTTGACAGGGCTTGTGTGGCTTAGTGGGGTGTATCCCGGGGCATGCCACAGGACCACAGCCCTGGGCTATTGCAGGTATGCGGCGCGCAGGGTTTCCAGGCGTTTGCGGTTGACGCCAAAGTCTTCGCGGCCCAAACGGGATGCACTGCGCACGTCGATGTAGCCGGCGTCCTTGTTGAGCCAAAACTCCAGGTCATCGACAAAGCCCAGTAGTTTGGTGCGGGCTTGCGCGCGTATGTAGTCGTCGCGCTGCTCCTCTATGCTCACGCCTGCGGTGGCCTTTAGCGTGGTGACCAGCTTGGCCATAGACGCTTTTGCATCGCCCACAAGCGGCAACGGCTCCAGGTCTGCGTAGCTGCGCATGGGGTGGTCAGGGTATAGATTGGCTTGTGAGCTCACGCTGTTGCGCGTAGCCGATAAGCCTTTCAGTTTGCCGTCGTTCACGCCCAAATTGTTGGGCATTGAGCCGCTGAGCATGCCGAGCTGACCGGCAACTACCAGCAGGATAGGAATGGCGATGAGCATGATGATGAGTAGTTGCACAAGTTGTTTCATAAATGGTTGGCGTTTGACGATTTTAAATAATCAGCGTTGTGCCTGCGCAGCAAGCCAGCCCCTATGTTGCCTTTTTCCTGTTGGGGTTGCGCCCGTGTGGTTTTCATGTTGCTGGCTTGGGCGACGATGAGGGCGTAGGCGTGCATCCTGGCCAACATGGTCAGGTCAACCTCGAAAGTACAATGGCGTGTTAACAGCACGTGCAACCGGGATGGTTGTTGCGGCTTTGGTGAATGCATTACAACTACTGCAATTAAGAGGATTTTTCATGGCAGGTCATAGCAAATGGGCCAATATTCAGCACAGAAAAGGCCGCCAAGACGAAAAGCGCGGCAAAGTGTGGACACGCGTGATTCGCGAAATCATGGTGGCAGCGCGCCACGGTGGTGCGGACCTGGACGCCAACCCTAGATTGCGACTGGCCATTGACAAGGCCAAGGCCGCCAACATGCCGGCTGACACCATCAAGCGCAACATAGATAAGGCCACGGGCAACCTCGAAGGCGTGAACTACGAAGAGATTCGCTACGAGGGCTACGGTATTGCAGGCGCTGCCGTCATCATCGACACCATGACAGACAACAAGGTGCGCACGGTTGCGGCGGTGCGCCACGCGCTGAGCAAGCATGGCGGCAACCTGGGCACTGAAGGCTCAGTGGCGTTTCAGTTCAAGCATGTGGGCCAGCTGGTGTTTGCGCCGGGCACAGACGAAGACAAGGTGATGGAGTTGGCGCTGGAAGCCGGCGCGCAAGACGTGCTGTCTGATGATGATGGCGCGATTGAGGTGCTGTGCGCACCCAGCGACTTTGAGGCGGTGAAAGCCGCTTTGGTCGATGCAGGTTGCGAGCCCGAAGTGGCTGAAGTCACCATGCGCGCCGAAAACACCATAGAGATAGCTGGCGAGGATGCGCAGCGCATGCAAAAGCTGCTAGACATGCTGGAAGACTTGGACGATGTGCAAGACGTTTTCCACAATGCCGCTTTGGATTTGGGCGAATAAAGCCAGTTTATAACGTTGACTGACAACAGCATGCAAGAACTAAAGGTATTGGTTATTGGCGGCGGCGGGCGAGAGCACGCCTTGGCCTGGAAGCTGGCCAACAGTGCCAGCGTGGCGCAAGTGTTTGTGGCTCCTGGCAATGGCGGCACCGCACTTGACCCCAAGCTCACCAACATTGCCATAGCCGACAACGACCAGTTGTGTGCATGGGCCAAAGCCAACCAGATTGACCTGACAGTCGTGGGGCCAGAGGCGCCTTTGGCCAGCGGTGTCGTTGATTTGTTTCGTGCCAATGGCTTGGCCATTTTTGGCCCTACGAAGGCGGCGGCTCAGCTGGAGAGTTCCAAGGCGTTTTCCAAGGCGTTTATGCAGCGTCACGGTATTCCAACCGCGGCGTTTGAGACCTTTACAGACGCTGCGCAGGCACATGCCTACATAGACACCATGGGTGCACCTATCGTGGTGAAAGCCGATGGCTTGGCCGCCGGCAAGGGCGTGGTGGTTGCTGCCACGCCAGAGCAAGGTCACGCCGCGGTGGACGACATGCTTGGCGACAACAGCCTGGGTGTGGCGCACAACGCCGATGGCGCACGCGTGGTCATTGAGGAATGTCTGCTGGGTGAAGAGGCAAGTTTCATTGTGATGGTGGACGGTACGCAAGTGGTGCCCATGGCCACCAGCCAAGACCACAAGCGTTTGCTGGACAACGATCAAGGCCCCAACACAGGCGGTATGGGCGCGTATTCGCCAGCGCCTGTGGTGACGCAAGCGGTGTTCGACAAGGCCATGGATCAGGTCATTTGGCCTACGGTGCGCGGCATGGCTAAAGATGGCATCACCTTTACCGGGTTTTTATACGCCGGTTTGATGATTGCGCCTGATGGCGATATCAAGACACTAGAGTTCAACTGCCGTATGGGCGACCCAGAAACGCAGCCAATTTTGATGCGCTTGCAATCAGACCTGGGCCAGGTGCTGCTGGCAGGCGCCAAGGGTGAGTTCAACGACCTGGTACTCGATTGGGACGAGCGCGTGGCACTTGGTGTGGTGTTGGCCGCGAACGGCTACCCGCTAAAGCCCCGCAAGGGCGACGTGATCAGCGGCTTGCCCACAAACAGTGCGCAGTGCATGGTGTTTCATGCGGGTACGGCCCTCGTTGACACGCAGCTGCTAAGCAGTGGTGGACGCGTATTGTGTGTGAGTGCGTTGGCTGACAACGTGGCGCAAGCCCAAGATGTGGCTTACCAGGCCATGCGCTCCATAGAGCTGGTTGGCTCCCAATACCGCACCGACATTGGTGCCAGGGCGCTGTCATGAGCAGCAAGCCACTCATTGCAGGCTTGAGCAAGCCGGCCTCACAAGGCCAGGGCAGTGCGCTGGCGCGCTGGCTGCTCACTTTGTTTGGCTGGAAGTTGCTGGACGCCGACCTGCCAGGGCCGCGCGGTATTGTGGTGGTGTACCCGCACACCAGCAACTGGGATTTCATAGTTGGCATCTGTTTCAAGTGGGCCATGGGCTGGCAGGTGCGTTTCTGGGCCAAAGACAGCCTGGTACTCGCGCCTGTGCTTGGCGGCTGGATACGCTGGCTAGGTGGCATTGCTGTGAACCGAGGCAGCGCCAATGGCATGGTTAACAACACCGCTGCTGACATGATGGCCAGCGACGACTTTTGGCTGGTGCTGGCACCTGAGGGCACGCGCAGTTATGTCAATGGCTGGCGCATGGGCTTTTACCACTTGTGGCAAGAGACTAAAGTGCCCCTGGTTGTTGCGGTGATTGACTACAACACCAAGGAAGTGGGTGTGCGTGGCTGCTTGGATCGCCCCCTTGGCGATGACCCACTTGCCGAGTTTGCCCGCATTGAAGCGGTGTTGGCCAATGCCCAAGGCTGTCGCCCGCAATTGCAAAGCCCTGTCAAGCCTTACGTCAAGTTATAAACCATGTCGCTTTCAAACACTGTTTCTCCAGACGCCGTTCGTGCCTATCTCAAAGGCCTGCAGCAACGCATCATGGATGCCGTGGTGGTCTTGGATGGCAGTACCGTGACCGTCGATTCATGGCGCAAGCCTTCTGGCGAGAAGCTACAAGGACAGGGCATTACACAGATACTTGAAGGTGGCCCTGTTTTTGAGCGCGCGGGCTGCGGCTTTTCTGATGTGTCGGGCCCGGCCTTGCCGCCATCTGCTACGCAACACCGGCCCGAGTTGGCCGGTGCGCCCTTTGAGGCCATGGGCGTGTCCCTGGTGTTTCACCCGCGCAACCCCTTTGTGCCCACGGTGCATATGAACGTGCGCATGATTGCCGCCACGCCAAAAGATGGCGGTGAGCCCGTATGCTGGTTTGGCGGTGGTATGGATTTAACACCTTATTACGGGTTTGAAGACGATGCCAGGCACTTTCACCAAAACTGTGCAGATGCTTTGCAGCCCTTTGGCAGTGACAAATACCCGCGCTTCAAAACGTGGTGCGACGAGTATTTTTATTTGGCGCACAGACAAGAGCAGCGTGGCGTAGGCGGGGTGTTTTTTGACGATTTCTCCGAGCTGGGCCCACAGCGCAGTTTTGAGATGATGCAAGCTGTAGGCGACGCCTTTCTCGGTGCGTACATGCCTATTGCACAGGCCCGCAAGGACACCCCCTACACCGATGCCAATCGTGACCACCAGCTGTACCGCCGTGGCCGCTACGTAGAGTTCAACCTGGTGTGGGACAGGGGTACACACTTTGGCCTGCAGTCTGGTGGGCGTACAGAATCCATTTTGCTGTCCATGCCGCCTATGGTGTCGTGGTCTTATGCCAATACGCCGCAGCCACAGTCGCCAGAGGCCAAGCTGTTGAGCGACTTTCTGGTGCGCCGCGACTGGTTGGACGCTACAAGCACCAACGCCACAACGTCTAACGAGTGACAGACGCCACCCCTTTACGCATTGGCATGATGGGCGGCTCTTTTGATCCGCCACATAAAGCGCACTACAACGTGGCCTTGTCTGCCGTTCAGTCTTTGGGCTTGCATGCCTTGCACATGGTGCCCACCGGCTACGCCTGGCACAAGGCGCGAGAGCTCACTGCGGCGGCTCACCGCGTGGCGATGGCCGAGTTGGCATTTGGGGGTATAGCCGGCGCGATCATTGATACGTGCGAGATAACGCGTGAAGGTGCCAGCTACACCATTGATACGCTAAACGCCTTGCAACAAAGGTATACACGTGGCGCAATCGCGCCAGAATTGGTGTTGGTTGTGGGGTGGGACCAACTCATGCGGTTTACCAGCTGGCATCAGTGGCAAAATATAGCCAGTCGTGTATTGCTGGCTGTGGCCCACAGGGCCGAATCCGCCAGCGATGCGCCTGCACCCGATGACTTGGGGCAGTGGCAGGCTTTGGGCTTGCAAGTGCAGCTGCTGCCAGTCGCTCCCGTCACCATGAGTTCCACCGCGATCCGAGCGCAGGTCGGTCAACAGCCCAGTGCCAACGGATGGCGTGAGCAAGTAGCACCTGAAGTGGCCCACTACATTGAGCGCAACGGTTTATACCGTGCGCCTACAGTGGCCTGAGTTAGTTTTTTTAACGTTTGTATTTTTCTGTGAAAAGCCGCCCATGAGCACCAAAACCGATATCCAATCCCTGCAAAACCTGATCGTGGGTGCGCTAGAGGACGTCAAAGGCAAAGACATCTCTGTGTTTGACACCGAGCATTTGTCTGCGCTGTTTGAGCGAGTGATTATTGTGAGCGGCTCCAGCAACCGCCAAACAAAGGCATTGGCCTCACACGTTCGCGACGAAGTGCGCGACGCAGGTTTGCCCAAGCCCCGCGTGGAGGGCGAAGACAATGGCGAATGGATTATTGTGGACTGCGGCGCAGCCGTGGTGCACGTGATGCAACCCATCATTCGCGAGTACTACCGCCTGGAAGAAATCTGGGGTGACAAGCCCGTCAAACTCAAGCAAGCCAAAGCGCGTGGTTTGGTGAAAGCATCAGAGCCTATGCCAGCCGACAAGCCGGCTGCAAAAAGCCAGGTGGCACGCAAACCAGGTAAGGCAAAGCCTGCTGTCAAGACGCCGGTCAAGTCAGCGGCCAAGCCCGCTTCCAAACCAGCCGCCACGCCGGGCACCAAGGCCGGCGTAAAGGCTGTGGCAAAAGCAAGCGTTAAAGCGACGCCTGCCAAAAAAACCGCCGCCAAAAAAGCCGCACCCAAGACGTCAACGGTCAATGCTGCTGCCAAGTCTGCAGTGGCCAAAAAAGCGGTGGCTAAAAAAGCCACAGCTTCACCAGCCAGCAAGCCCAAAACCGTAACCGTGAACAAGCCCAAGCCAGCTGCCAAAAAAGTACTGGCTAAAAAGGTCCCAGCCAAGGCTGCGGTGAAACCGCGCGTCAAACCGGCTGCAAAGGTGGCGGCCAGGCCGGTTGCCAAAAAAGCCACTGCCAAAAAGGCCAAGTAACCCAGGCGCGCTGACATGCGGTTGATCCTGATTGCGGTCGGTCAACGCATGCCCGACTGGGCGCAAACTGCGTTTGACGACTACGCCAAACGTTTCCCGCCTGAGCTCAAGGTTGACGTGCGTCTGGTTAAAACCCAGCCACGTCACTCCAGTGATATTGCCGGCATCATGGCTGCAGAGCGCACGCGCATGGAGGCCCACATTCCCAAGGGCGCGCGTGTTGTGGCGCTTGATGAGCGAGGTGCCAACCTCACCACCAAGCAGCTGGCCGAGCAACTGACCCAGTGGCAATTGGGCGGCACCGATGTTGTGTTGCTCATTGGTGGGCCAGATGGGCTAGATCCCGATTTGCGCAGCAGCGCGCACCAACGCATTCGCTTGTCTGACCTCACATTACCCCACGCCATGGCGCGCGTGCTGCTGATTGAGCAGCTGTACCGGGCCTGGTCTGTCAACGCCAACCACCCCTATCACCGCGAGTAAGGCTGGGCTCTTTCTATGTCTACCAAAGCCCCAGGCGCCAAGGCGCGTCAAACCATTTACCTGGCCTCGCAAAGCCCACGGCGCGCGGAGTTGCTGAAGCTGTGGGGTGTGGACGCTGAGTTGCTGGTGCCCAGCGCCGATGAGGCGGATGCCGCCGAAGCTTTAGAAGCCGAGCTGCACGATGAGCGCGCATTGGCCTATGTCAAACGGGTCACAAAACTCAAACTGCACGCCGCTATTGAGCGCATGCAAGCGCGCAAGTTACCACCCAAAGTGGTGTTGTGCGCCGACACCACGGTGGCACTCAATGGACAAATTTTGGGCAAACCCACCAGCGCAGCGCATGCCAAGCGCATGTTGGGTGGGCTTAGTGGCAATACACACCAGGTGTTTACCGCAGTGGCTGTGGGGCGCCTGAGCAAACAGGGCAAGCTGTCGGTGGACCTGGCTGTGTCGCGCTCCACCGTGACCTTTGCGCAGCTGTCGCGCGCACAAATCAATGCCTACGTGGCCTCTGGCGAGCCCATGGGTAAAGCGGGTGGCTACGGCATACAAGGGCTTGCAGCTGTGTTTGTGCCGCACATTGGCGGCAGCTATTCGGGCATCATGGGCCTGCCCGCGTTTGAGACTTGTCAGTTGTTGCGCAGCGCTGGCGTGCAGCTGGCGGTTTAGCCCACATTAGTCACCATGAACCACGAAATACTCATCAATTGGTCGCCTCAGGAAACCCGTGTTGCCGTGGTTGAGTACGGTGCGGTGCAAGACGTGTTCATTGAGCGCTCACTGGAGCGTGGCTTGGTGGGCAATGTGTACATGGGCAAAGTCACCCGCGTACTGCCTGGTATGCAGTCGGCCTTTATTGACATTGGCCTGGAGCGCGCGGCTTTCCTGCATGTGGCTGACCTCATTCCCAACCTGGCGGCCAAGCACAATAAAGACGGTGATGAGGCGCAAGCTGTACCCCCCATAGAGCGCCAGGTGTTTGTCGGGCAGTCCTTGCTGGTGCAAGTGCTCAAAGATCCCATAGGCAGCAAAGGCGCGCGTTTGAGTGCTCAAATCAGCGTAGCCGGGCGGTTGTTGGTGTTTCTGCCTCAAGACGACCATGTGGGTGTGTCGCAAAAAATACCCACAGAACAACGTGAAGCGCTGCGCCGTAGACTGGTGGATTTGCGCGACAGCAGCAATGCAGCGCTGGGTCAAAGCACTGCGCTGGGCGGCTACATATTACGCACCAATGCAGAAGACGCGACAGACCATGAATTGGCCCAAGACATGGCCTACCTCACCACCACGTGGCAACGCATCAAGGCCGCAAGCACCACGCAGCCTGCACCGTCGTTGCTGCATCAGGACTTGAGCTTGGTGCAACGCGTGTTGCGAGACATTGTGGAGCCCAAAACGCGCAGCATTCGCGTGGACTCACGTGAGCAACTGCAAGCGATGCAAAGCTTTGCGACCACCTTTATGCCAGACACGCTGGACAAGCTCAGCTTGCACCAAGGCGAGCGCACGGTGTTTGACTTGTACAACGTAGACGGCGAGATTGCCACGGCTTTACAGCGCCGGGTTGACCTGCGCTCAGGCGGGTATTTGGTGGTGGACCAAACCGAGGCGCTTACCACCATAGACGTCAACACTGGCGGTTATGTGGGCGCCAAAAACTTCGAAGAAACCATCTTCAAAACCAACCTGGAGGCCGCACAAACCATTGCACGCCAGCTGCGTTTGCGCAACCTGGGCGGCATTGTGATTGCCGACTTTATTGACATGCAAACAGACCAGCACCGCGAAGCGGTAGTGGCTGAACTGCAAAAGCACTTAAGCCGAGACCGCACCAAGACCAAGCTTGGTGGCTTTTCGTCGCTGGGGCTTTTAGAGCTCACGCGTAAACGCACGCGCGAGTCATTGGCGCACATACTCAGCGCCGAGTGTCCGGTGTGCCATGGACGTGGCGCGGTAAAGACAGCGCGCACCGTGTGCTACGAGATATTGCGCGAGTTGCTCACAGAGGCGCGCAACTTCAACCCTGCGATGTTTAGAGTGGTGGCGCACACCAGCGTGGTCGACATGCTGCAAGACGAGGAAAGCGCGCACCTGGCCGACTTGAGTGCGTTTATTGGCAAGCCCATACACTTGCAAGCCGACACAAGCCTCAACCCCGAGGTGTACAACATTGTCTTGAGCTAAGCCTTTGCCGCTTCAGTCGTTAACGGCGCCTTGTGCGTGCAGCTTGGCATAAAGCCCGTTCATGGCCAGTAGCTGCTTGTGTGTGCCTTGCTCGGCAATACGCCCATTGGTCATGACCAGCACCCGATCGGCGTGCTCTATGGTTGACAACCGGTGGGCAATCACCACGGTGGTGCGTCCCACCATCAGCGTTTGCAAGGCCTCTTGCACCAAGCGCTCGGACTCGTTGTCCAGCGCAGAGGTGGCCTCGTCCAAAATCAGAATGGGAGCGTCTTTGTACACCGCCCTGGCTATGGCCAGGCGTTGGCGCTGCCCACCTGACAGCTGCGTGGCGTTGTGGCCAACCGTTTGATCCATGCCGCCGGGCAGGGCGTTGACGACATCGCTGAGGTTGGCTGCACGAATCGCCGCGTTTACGCGTTCGCGGTCTATGGTTTGACCCAGCGCAATATTGGCGGCCAGGCTGTCGTTGAGCATGACCACGTCTTGGCTGACCAAGGCAAACTGCTCGCGCAGTGAACGCACCAGTCTGGCAGCGCGACGCCGTCTAGTTCAATGACACCGCCACTGACCTCTACAAAGCGCGGCAACAAGTTGGCCAGGGTTGTTTTGCCAGCGCCTGACGGACCCACCAAGGCCACGACTTCGCCAGGTGCAATGCTGACGCTGACGTCGTCTAGCGCGAGGCCTTCCTTGGTGTCGTAGCGCACGCACACCTTGTTCAGGGTCAAGTGCCCCTGGGCCTTGTTGGCCTTGTGTGAACCGCTGGACTGCTGGGCCACGTTTTCAATAAGCTCTAGGCCACGCTCAAGTGCGGCCAGCCCGCGCGTAATCGGGTTGGCCACATCGGCCAAATGTTTGATGGGTGCGACCAGCATCAGCATGGCCGTTACAAAAGACACAAAGCTGCCCACTGAAGTGCCTTGTGCGTTGGCTTGCCACAGTGCGGCAGACACCACGGCTGACAAGGCCATTGCCGCCAGCATTTGGGTCAGCGGTGTCATGGCTGCGGACGCCACGGTAGATCGCAGTGCCAGGCCGCGCAACTGCATGCTGAGCTTGGCAAATCGGGCCTCTTGTGACGATTGCGCGGCATGCAGGCGAATCATGCGGTGGGCCAATACATTTTCTTCCACCACATAAGCCAGCTCATCGGTGGCCAATTGGCTGCGCCGGGTGAGGCCATACAAGCGCCTGGACAGCACGCGCATGACCAGCACCAGCGCTGGAAACACCAGCAACACAATCAGTGTGAGCTGCCAGTTGAGGTATAACAAATAGCTCAGTAAAGCCACCAAGGTGAGGCTGTCCTTGGTGAGCACCAGCAAAGCGCCCACCAGCATGTTGGTACCGTTTTGCACCTCGTAGACCAGGGTGTTGGACAAGCTGCTGGCAGACTGCGACTGGAAGATGCTGAGTTCAGCCACGCTCAAGCGCTTGAACATGGCCTGGCGCAGCTGCAGCATGGCGCCATTGGACACATAGGACAGCAGGTATTGGGCGGCAAAACCTGCCGCGCCGCGAAGGCCAAATACACCCAGTAGCGCCACAGGAATCATCCACAGCGGCACAGACTGCGCTGCAAAGCCCTCATCCAGCAAGCCTTGCAGCAAGGCGGGAATCATGGGCTCGGTAGAGGCCCCCACCAGGCTGGCCACCACAATCCACAACATGGCGGTGCGCCCACTCTTGAAGTAGGGCCAAAGCCTGGCCAAGCGCTCACGCATGGTCTTGGGTGTGGCCTGATGGGCTTGCTGGGCAGTGGTGTTTGTGTCTGTTGGCGTCAAAGTGTCTGGGCGTTGTGTATGGTTACCGCTAAGCCTTGCGGGGGTATCAGCTCCACCAGCTCGGTGCGTCCGTTATTATCTACGGGTCGTAGACCAACAAGAGTGCCCCTTAGCATGCCTGATTTCAGCACATCTGCCGATCAACTCTCCAGCCTCGTCGATAAGCCTTGCCTGAGCAGACGCACAGCATTGGCAGTGGCCTGCTCCGCCGGTGGCTTTGCTGTGCTGGGCGTGCCATGGTGGCCAACGCTCAGTTCAGGGTAGACGTGGCCGGCGTGGGCCTGACCCAGCGCCCGTTTGCCATTGCGCCATTCAAGGGGCGCGATTTGTTGTCCAGCAAAGTGGACGACATTGTGACGGCTGACTTGGAGCGCAGTGGCTTGTTTCGCGTAGTCCCCATGGACAGCGAGCAGCTGGACGAATCGTCGCGTCCAGACCTGGGCCCTTGGCGCGGTCGCGGTGTGGACGCACTGATAACAGGCAGCGTCAACAAGCTGGATGAAGGCCGATGGGATGTGCGCTTTCGCCTGTGGGACGTTGTGCGCGCTGAAGACCTGGGCGGCGTGAGTTTTCCGGTCGAGGGCAACTTGGGTCGATTGGCTGCCCACCGTGTGGCGGATGCCGTGTATGAAAAGCTCACGGGTGAGCGCGGTGTGTTCTCCACGCGTGTGGCCTATGTCACCAAGTCGGCTACACGCCACCAGCTGTGGGTGGCTGATGCTGATGGCGAAAACGCACAAGTCGCGCTGAGCAGCCCACAGCCCGTTATTTCACCCGCCTGGTCGCCAGACGGCACCCAGTTGGCCTATGTGTCGTTTGAGGCCCGCAAGCCGGTTATTTACGTGCACACCATTGCCACGGGCAAGCGGCGCTTGATGGCCAACTTCAAGGGCTCTAACTCAGCCCCAACATGGTCACCCGACGGACAGACGCTGTTGGCCACACTGACGCTGTCAGGCAACTCACAAATTTATGCGCTGGCCAAAGACGGTGGTGCGCCCACGCGCCTCACACGGACCAGCAGCATAGACACTGAGCCTGCATTCTCGCCAGATGGCGCATCGGTGTACTTTGTCAGCAACCGTGGCGGCTCGCCACAGATTTACCGCATGCCCGCCAGTGGTGGTGAAGCAACACGCATCACCTTTCAGGGCAGCTACAACATTTCGCCAGCGCCCAGCCCAGACGGCAAGTGGCTGGCGTTTGTAGGGCGCATTGACGGGCGTTTCCGCCTGCAAGTGCTAAACCTTGAGACCAACGAAGTCATAGGTCTGACGGATACCAATGCCGACGAGAGTCCCAGCTTTTCAGCCAACAGCCGTATGGTGATTTACGCCACACGCGTTGACGGGCGTGAGGCGCTGGTCACAGTGTCTGTTGACGGGCGTGTGCGTACCAGGCTGGCAGGCGCCACGGGTGACATCCGGGAGCCGGATTGGGGCCCTTACCGCCTATAGGCGGGTTTCACCCATTTGGCTTGACACACTTTTTTGGTATGGTGGTAGCCGTCGTCTACCGTAGATGGACACCCATTGTATTTTGACCCCCACTGAACTGGAGCCCTCATGTTGAAGAAGAAATCTGCGTTTGCCGTCATGGCTGCGTTGTGTCTAAGCCTAATCCTTGGCGGTTGTGCCAGCGGTATCTCGCTTGACGAGTCCAACACTGCCAACGCAGCAGGCGCTGGTGCCAACGCTTCAGGCGTTAACGCCAACGGTGTAGCCGGGGTAGAGCTGAATGCCAACAACGATGGTGCACAAGAGCCCCCGCAGTCTTTGTCTCGTGTGGTGTACTTTGGCTTTGACAGCTTCGCCATTGGTGATGAGTTCACACCATTGTTGGCCGCGCACGCGCGTTTCCTGAACAGCGATCGCAGCCGCCGTGTCACGGTAGAAGGCCACACCGACGAGCGCGGCGGACGCGAATACAACCTGGCATTGGGCCAGCAACGTGCTGAAGCCGTACGCCGCGCATTGTCCTTGCTGGGTGTGCAAGAGGCCCAAATGGAAGCGGTCAGCTTTGGCGAGGAAAAGCCCGCCGAGCTCGGTGGCGACGAGGCCTCCATGAGCTTAAACCGCCGCGCCTTGATCAATTACCGCTAGTCGCTGCGGTTCAAACACCCAGGCGGCCCGGCTGCCTGCGGGGTTTGCGATAATGAAAGCTTGCCCACTTCGGTGGCCAGGCTTTTTTTGTGTTTGCGCCTGCTCCTGCCTTGAGCCTTTGCGTACGCAAAATAGAACACTGATGGATGATTATGTTTAAAAAAATACAGCTTGTTAGCAGCCATTTGGTTCGATGTAGCGCCGTGGTCGCACTGACCATGGCGACACAGCTGAGCCACGCAGCCCTGTTTGAGGACGAAGAGGCGCGCCGCGCCATCATTGACTTGCGCCAGCGCATGCAGGTGACCCAGGATCAGCTGTCCAAGATAGCCACCAGCGAAAGTATTTTGGAGTTGGCCAACCAAAACGAGCAGTTGCGCAGTGAGCTTGCACAGCTGCGGGGTCAAAACGAGCAACTCGCTCGCGCCGTAGATGAATTGCGTGCGTTGGTTGATAGCGTTGACAGCCGCCTGAGCCAACTTGAGCCGGCTACGGTCACGGTGGACAACGAGAACTTCAGCGTAGGACCGAAAGAGAAAGCCGACTACGAAACCGCCATGACAGCCTTGCGCGGTGGTAATTTTGAAGTCGCAGGTGGTGTGTTAACCACTTTGTTGCAAGAGTTTCCTGAGTCGGGTTACGTGCCAAGCGCGTTGTTTTGGCTTGGTAATGCCTATTACGCCACTGGTCAGTACAGCGCGGCGCTCAAAACATTCAACGAGTTGACCACCAAGTTTGCCCAGCATGCGCGTGTGCCCGAGGCCATGTTGGCCAAAGCCAACTGCCAGGTTGAGCTGCGTGACAAGCGCGGTGCCAAGACCAATCTTGAGGCCTTGATTCGCCAATTCCCCAGCAGCGAGGCAGCGCAGGCCGCCAAGCAACGCTTGGACGCTCTGAAGTAACGCCTCTTATGGACTCTGTCGACCTAAACCTCATGCAGGCCCAGGTGTTGTGGGCCGGCTTTGCCGTGTCTGTTGTATTTGGCTGGGTGTCTCAGCGCAGCCACTTTTGCACCATGGGTGCTATTAGCGACATCGTCAACATGGGCGACTGGACACGCATGCGCATGTGGGCCTTGGCCGTTGGTGTGGCCATGCTGGGGTTTTACGCCTTGGCCTATGCTGGTCTGATCACACCTACCGACAGCATTTATGCCAGTGGGCGTGTCATGTGGTTGTCGGCCTTGCTGGGCGGCACCATGTTTGGTTTTGGCATGGTGCTGGCGTCTGGCTGCGGCAGCAAGACACTGCTGCGCATTGGCGCAGGTAGCCTCAAGGGCTTGCTGGTGTTTGTGTTCATGGGCTTGTTTGCCTTTATGACCCTGCGCGGTATTACCGCTGTGGCGCGCACTTACACGGTGGACCGGGTGAACTTTGAAATGGACACTGCCTTGCTGCCGCATTGGCTGGCCACTGTGTTGGGCCAGGATGTGGCCAGTGTTGGCATGTTTGCTGCGCTGCTGGTGGGTGGCGGTTTGGTGGCGTGGGCGCTCAAAGGAGAGGGCTTTATACGCTCCGAGTCACTGGTTGGCGGTTTGGGTATTGGCGCATGTGTGGTTGCCATGTGGTGGGTGTCTGGTTACTTGGGTTTTGTCCCTGAGCACCCCAACACCTTGGAGGCCTCTTACCTGGCCACCAACAGCACGCGTATGGAGTCGCTCACGTTTACGGCGCCCAGCGCCTATGTGCTTGACTGGTTGATTTATTTCAGCGACGCCAGCAATGTGATCACGCTGAGCATTGCATCGGTATGTGGAGTGATTGTCGGTGGTGGCTTGCAAGCGTGGCGCAGCGGCAGCTTTAGGTGGGAAGGCTTTGGCAGCACGCAAGATACGGCGTTGCACATGCTGGGCGGCGCGCTCATGGGTATAGGCGGCGTGATGGCCATGGGCTGCACCATAGGCCAAGGCCTGTCGGGCTTGTCTACGCTGAGCCTTACCAGCCTGTTTGCGGTTACCGGCATTGTGCTGGGCGCTATGGGCGGTTTCAAGTTTCAAATCTGGTTGTTGATGCGTGACTGATACCGCACAGGCCACGCTTGACTTTGAGCGGAGTTTTGGGGGGCTGAGGCGTTTGTATGGCCACAGCGGCGCGCAGCGTGTGTTTGATGCGCATGCGGTGGTCGTTGGCATAGGCGGGGTAGGCTCCTGGGTGGCTGAGGCCTTTGCACGCAGTGGTGTGCAGCGCATCAGCCTGGTTGACTTGGACCACATTTCCGAGTCCAACATCAACCGCCAGCTACACGCTACCGTCAACACACTGGGTCAATCGAAAATTGTGGCCATGCGAGAGCGTATAGCCACCATCAACCCAGCTTGCCGTGTGGATTTGGTGGACGATTTCGTAGATGCCGACAACTGGCGCGACATCGCCCAACAGTTGGGCTTACACGACTCGCATGCGCCAGTAGCACTGGTAGACGCCTGCGATCAAGTGCGTGCCAAAACGGCCATGGCGGCTTGGAGCCTGCAACACACCTGCACGTTTGTCAGTGTGGGTGCAGCTGGCGGCAAGCGCCAGTCGCACCTGATGCAAATTGACGACTTGGCGCAAGTCACCCATGACCCTTTGTTGGCGCAGTTGCGCTACCGCTTGCGCAAGCAACACAACGCGCCCAGAGCAGGACGTATAATTGCGTGTGTCTTCAGCCGTGAGCCTGTGCTGCAGCCCGCGCAAGCATTGTGTGACGTGGGTGCTGATGCGGGCGAGGGTAGTGCCCGCGACGGCTCGCTCAATTGCCATGGCTACGGTTCCAGTGTAGCCGTCACAGCGGCATTTGGCATGGCCGCTGCGGGTTGGTGCATGCAGGCCATAGCAGACGCAACAAAGCACTAGCGACAGGTGTGCACATCAGTTCACTTTTTTGAGCGCAGCTTTAAAAATCGCCAAAAACGCGCTATACTAGTAGGCTTAGGACGCAGCAATGGTTACCCGGTAACCGCACTGCAACCAACCCATTAAGCGTGGGTCGTTAGCTCAGTTGGTAGAGCAGCGGACTTTTAATCCGTTTGTCGTAGGTTCGAATCCTACACGACCCACCATTTTCACAAGGGGTGCAGCGAGAGTGCTTACTAACTTAGCCGTTTTGTTCCGCAACTGTTCCGCAACCCGTTCCGCAACTTGGCCTCATTTTGCAGGTTTGACGACCTGCCCGGCCCGCTGGTAGACACGCTTGGTGAGCTCGGGATTGGCGTGCCCCAGCAGTGCTTGTGCGCTGCCCAAGTCGAGTTCTGATGCTGCCTTGGGGCGGGCGTCTCGGAATTGCACCTGGGCGATGTCCTCGGCCAAATCGGGGTGCATGGACGCTGCGGCCTCCCGGGCCTTTTTCATGCGCGAGTGAATCATGGTTGATGTCAGCTTGTTGCCGCTGCTTGACGTCAGCACCCACGGCGCAAGCTGATTGCGTCGGCTTGGGATGGTGGCCCGAATCTCGCCAAGCAGGGCCTCAAGCCTCCCTTCAATGACGATGCGCAGACGTTTGTTTGTCTTGCCCTGGCGCACGTCAATCATGCCGTCTCTCACATCGGCCCATCGCATCGCCAGCACATCAGCCGGTCGCTGCCCGGTCAGGTGGGCAAGTTCCATTGCAAACCGCAGGTCTTGCGGCGCGCACGACATGACGGCTTCCCACACCTGGTCGCTGGCGTAAAAATCTCGCACGCCTGGCTTGTTGCGCTTGACGCCTCGGCATGGGTTTTCAGCGTCGGTCAACCCCCACTCGCGTGCCATGTTGAACACGTGGCTCAGCAGCGCAAGCTCTCGGTTGGCGCGGATTTTCGCCGAGCGCCTATCGCGGTATTGGGCTATGTGTTTTGGCTTGATGGCCTCGAGCGCCATGTGGCCAAAGGCACGACGAATCTCTCGCATTTCAAGCCGGTTGTCGCGCTGCGTCCTTGGTGCTTTGGTCGGCATCACCTCGCGCTCATAGCGGTCCATCGCGGCTCCGATCGTGCGTGCGTCTCGTGGCGGCGCACGTCGCTCAAGCTCGGCCCACTTCACCTTGGCTTCGGCCAAGTCTTTTCCAAGCGAAACCTCGTGCCGGCGCCCTGATGCGTCGCGCGCAACGTAAAAAAAATAGGTTGCGGTTTGGTTTTTTCTTTCGCGAACACGGCGCAGCATGTTGGGCGGCAGGTCTTTGTTCGCTGGTGACTTGGGTTTCATCTCACACAATCGAAGTTGGGCTCATCTGATTCTGCCCCACGCCCGATGTCAACGCCAAGCCGTTGTCGCACGAACATGCGTGACACAATGGGGCGGCCAGACGCGTTCAAGACGTAGGGGTAACCATTTGCGGCAAGCCATGCAATTTGCTTGCTTGCGCGCACAAAGCCGCACAGTTGCTCGATTTCCTCGTGGTGCATGAATTCTTCTTCTGCCATGACCGGCCCTCAATCAAAACGGGATGTCGTCGTCCAAGTCTTCAAACCCGCTCCCGGCCGCCGGTTTGGCCGCTGCCGGTTGCGCTGCCCTCGGGGCGGCTTGGGCGGCTTGCTGCCCACCTTCGCGCCCGCCCAGCAGTTGCAGTTCGCTTGCGATGATGTCCACCGTGTGGCGTTCTTGGCCGGTGGTTTTGTCGGTGTAGCTGCCGTACTTCAGACGGCCCTCAACGTAAATGGGGCGGCCTTTTTTGATGTACTCGCCCGCGATTTCAGCCAGCCGGTCGTAAAACGTGATGCGGTGCCACTGCGTTTCCTCAACCATCTCGCCGCTGGTGCGGTCTTTGCGGCGGCTGCTGGTGGCCACGCTGACGTTGGCCACGGCCTGCCCCGAGGGCAGGTAACGCACCTCAGGGTCGCGCCCGCAGTTGCCCACCAAAATTACTTTATTCACTGATCATTGCCAACATGCATCTTCGGGCGACAAGCGAGGGGGCTGGCGCCATGCGCTACACCATCAACGCGACTCCCGGCACGGGGCTACCGATGCCGATTGGCGAATTGGTGCGTGGCACGGGCGACGTGACGGTTGACCGAAGCGTGAACCTTGTTTCAGGTAGTGCAGACAGCCAAGCCGAGGGCGTGATTGTGTTCAACACGCCCGGCACGGTGAGCATCACTGGCAGCGTGCGCGTGTCCCCCGGTGAAAACCTGGCGGCTGGCAAGTCTGCCCCGGTTTTGTTTTGGTTCGGTGCGCTGCAAGATGACGGGACGTTCAAGAAGATTGACAACTCGGTCACCTACATCAGCGTGCACCATGGCGACGGCTTGAAGACTGAACCTTTGCGCTCGTTCACATTCCGCGCCACCGCCGGGGAGAAGATTGGGTTTTTTGCGCTCAGCGACGGCGCAGACCATGCGTTCATTCAAGCCGAACAGGGCTTGGACATGCTGAAGATTGACATCACTTTGACCGAATGATTTTTTAAAGGGAGTTTGAAATGGAAGACGGCAAATGGCACCTTGACCGGCGCGTTAACTTAAGCATCATCATCACGCTTGTTGTGACGATTGGAAGCGGCTTGTTTGGCTACGGCGTTTTGAACGAACGCGTTGATGAGAATTCACGTGCCATTGCAGAGATCAAGCACACGGGCCTTAGCATCGAGGAGCGGCTGGACAAAATCAGCGAGCAGCTGTTCGAGTTGATTGGCATCATGAATGAGCGTTCCAAATGATTCTCGACGAACTGTTGAGCGTGGGCGGCAAGCTGATTGACAAGCTGATCCCAGACCCGAAGGCCAAAGACCAAGCCAAGATTCAACTTGAGCGCATGGCGCGTGAGGGTGAGCTGGCGGCCATGGCCAACGAGACCAAACTGTTTGAGGCAGAGGTGGCTGACAGGGGCAGCGCGAGAGAGCGCGAGTTCAAGGTTGCCACGTCAGCCGATGCCCCGCTCATCAGCAAGATTGTGGCGCCGGTGCTGGCAATGGGCACGGTGGTGATGACGTTCATCATGTTTGCTGTGCTGGTGTTCGTTGACGTCCAGCCCGGGCAAAAGGACATTTTGATTTACTTGCTTGGCGCACTGTCCAGCGCGATGACCATCATTCTGTCTTATTACTTCGGAAGCAGCAGCGGGTCTGCCGCCAAGGATTCCAAACTTCATGGGTTGATCAAATGACAAAGCTGACACGCAATTTTTCGTTAGAGGAAATGACCAAGAGCGAGACCGCGCTGCGGCATGGGCTGGACAACACGCCAAGCCCAGAGATTGTGGCGTGCATGACCGAGCTTGCAGGAAAGGTGCTGCAACCCGTGCGCGATCACTTTGGAATGGCCGTGCACGTGAATTCTGGTTACCGAAGCGTTGAGGTGAACGCCAAAGTGGGCGGCTCACCCACCAGCGAGCATTGCAAGGGCATGGCGGCTGACATTGAAATTCCAGGCCTGCCGAACCATGAACTGGCTGAGTGGATTGCTGAACACTTGAAATTCACCCAGTTGATTTTGGAGTTTTACACGCCAGGCGTGCCCGATTCGGGCTGGGTGCATGTGTCTTTTGATCCGGACAACCTCAAGTGCCAAAAGCTCACGGCCATGAGGGATAACGGTAGAACGGTTTACCGCAATGGGTTGGTTGCTTGATTATTCATTAGGTGTTTTCAAATTCCCGCGTGCGTTGTATAAAGAAAATAATGCTGCGTAGGGCAGGCATCAATTCTTTCTGGTCTTCTGTGTACGCAATTGCCTCAAGCACGGCAAGAACTGCCTTTCTTTGTGGTGGCGAGCCGCTGGCTAATGCGTCGACCAAATCAGATAGATCAAAGTTTGCATGCAATTCCAATCCAGTGGTATTTTTTTCTTTCTGTCTGAGTCAAAGTAACCTTTATCTAGGTTCAATGCGCTTTCCATGCGTCACGCCGATGCGTAGCTGATTTTTGTGCGCCCGCTAAGCCATGCGCTGATTTGGCTTGCCGAAACACCGGAGGCATCAGCCAAACTGCGCTGCGTTCCATCAAAGCGATGAATCAGCAAATGTTTTAGATTCGCTCTTCTGTTTGGGTAACTCACTCAACCTCCTTACTTGGCTTTTCAAGTTGTGACAAGCTGAACTCCGACAAGTCGGGGTTGCGTTGCTTGCGCTCGTCTTCGAGCTGCTGGCGCAGGGCTTGCAGCTCAAGCTGCTGGCGCTGTAGGGTGATTTCATACAAGCGGCTACAGTCAATGCGCGTTTTGGGTGGGTTAATGGGCACCACGATGCGGGCGTAAATGCCGGCGCGGGTGTCGTTGTTGGTGTTACCCACGTTGGTGTTGGTTGGCTGCGCCTGGGTAGCGAGCACACCGGTTTCAAACTGCGCCGAGCCGTTGATGGCGTTGGAGCAGTTCACGCCGTTGGCGCTGATGCTGTCGGTGCCGTAGCCGGCTGAGCCGTAGGGCATACTTAGGCTAAGCTGGGCGTGCGCCGAGGCGGTGCCTAGGGTTAGGCCGACGGCCATCAACCACTTACGCATGGCTGGACTCCCGCTGGCCGCTGGCCGCTGGCCGCTGGCCGCTGGCCGCTGGCCGCTGGCCGAAATTGGATAAATTGCATGGCTAAAGTTCCTGCGTGAATGAAAAAATTTTTTTTTGGTTTAAACAACGGTGCTACTTCACCACCACGTCGCTGCAAAACGTTACCGATAACGGGTTGCCTTTTTCTTGTGCCTTGGCGCACACCTGTACCGTGCGCTGGCGCTGGTGGTTGGCCAAGAACTGCACCGCTTGGTGTAGGCGTTGGCCGTTGCGGCTCATCACAAACTGGCGCAGCCGCGTGACGCGGATGGGGATTTGCTCGCCGTCTTCGGTGGCGTACACGGTGTAAAGCGTGGGCGTGGTGCTGGTGTGCACCAGCTGCACCTCAACCGTAAGCGGAAAGCCGGGCGGTTTGCTGCGTAGCTGGCCGGGCGTGACCGAGAGCTGTGCCTGGGCCGTCGTACATGCCATGCCAAGCGCAACCAGCCAACCCGCGTGCCGCACCATGCTCATACACCGCGCCAAGGGTTAGATGCCTGCGTTGTATGTGGTTTTGTTAACCGTGCTGCATGTCCATGAAATATTCGCAGTGGTCCCGTCGGCAAGCGGTTTTAACCGGTAAGGGCCATCTGTTGCCACCAGCGTCAAATCAAGGCTCAGAGGGGTGGCAGCCAACGCAGGCAAAAAAGCGTTGTCGCCGGTGCCTGATGGTGCAATGGATAGGGTGATGACGCCGTTCTCGTATTTCTGTTGGACAGTCATCTTGGCTGAATTCTGGGTTGGGTCGGTGAGTACCGCATGGCTTGTGGTGTTGGCGGTGCTCGGTGCATTTGAAGTGGCAGTTGGTATCGCGCCATAGGTAAAAGTCGTCCCATCGCTTAACATGGTGCTGTTTAACTTAGTCTGCAAGTCTGTAGGCAGCGTGGCTTTGATTTGAATGTATTTGTTGGTTGCTGTGGACGATCCACGCGTCCATGAGACGGTGAGTTGTGGTTGGGATGGGGCCGTCCTGGTGCCAGCGGTGGTGTTGCCCTCGACGGCACTTTGCAGAGCTTCGTTAGCACCAATCTCGTTGTCGGTGGTGAACCGGATAAGTTCACCGTCCTGCGCTCCATCGGCGGTTCCTTTCTTGACCACCGGCACCAAGGTGCCGTTAGTGGGGGTGCCGCAGGTGAGGGTAGGTTCAATCGCCGGCTCGGGTCCAACCGAGATGGTGAGTTGCGAGGTTTGCGCCTGCGCAGCCAATGGCACGGCTGCGGCCAGCATAGCGGCGGCCAGGGTGGTGAGGGTTACGGTGTGTTTCATGGTTAAGCTCCCTTAGGTTAAAAGCGAAGTAAAAAAAGATGAAATACCCGGCCTAGTTGACCGAGCAGGTGTACTTGATGGTGTTGGCCCAGGTATGGGTTTTGTTGTAGGCCGATGGGGCCAAGTCAAAGCCCTGCGCGTTGCCAAAATCAATCAGCCACCAGGTGTCTAGGGTGAAGCCGTGGTCACCCGCCGTGGCGGTTGGCCCTCCGGTAAACACCCACTCCCACAGTAAGTCGGCGCCGTCCCAGCTGATGCTGGCGTTGCCTGCATGTTGCCAGTGGCCGGGTGCGCCGCTCCAGGTGTGGGCGTATCCATAACCTTTGAAGGCAAGCGCTGGCGCGGTGCCCGAGCGCATAAGTGAGCCGATGCGTCCGCGCAGGTTGACCACCCGAATACGCGCGGTGACCGTGCGCCTGCGTACATCGCCGCCGGCGTTACGCGCAGTAAGGGGTGTGGGGTTTTCTGTCCGTAGGTGGTGACGCCTGTGTAGCGGTGGGTGGTGTTGTTGAGGCCGTCGAAACGCATCCCGGCGGGCTCGATTCGATCCCAGTTGCAGCCCACGGTATGGGCGTGGGTGCTAGGGGCGATGAACGCCACGGCTGCGGCGATGGCCGCAGCTGTGTGTTTGGCCGCGCGCTTACTCATCTCCCGCCTCGTCGGCGCAGCTTTGGCAACATTCGGCCAGCACCGCGCATTTTTCGTCAACCGTGGCCAACCAGGCGCGATTCGCAAACGGCTGCCGGCTGCATTCCGTATCAAAAATGCCATTGCACGTGTTGCACCGCTGCGCCGTCGTGGCGTCGTTTGTGTTTTGCTGATTCACGTTCATATGCCCCCTTCAACAACGTACAAGGAAGTATACATACATCAACGGCCCTTAATCCCTTTGAACTACGGCCCGCAGACTCGCCATGGGCCCATTGGCGCCCAAAAAGCCCACCGAATGGGTGGGCCTTGGTGGTCGTGCCGTCGCCTACTCGTCGTCTGCTGGCGTGGCCAAAGTACAGGTTAGACGCGCCCATGGGGGGCGACACACCAAGCTGGTAACGGTTGGCTTTGGCTTTGGCGCGCAGCGACTTGGCAAGTTCGCCTTGTTGCGCGGGGCCCCGCCCTACAGGGCGAGGCTGCGGGGACTAATTACCATCCTTCAACAACAACTTTCCCTTTGGCTTGTCGTGTCTCAACCAGCCTATGCGCTTCGCGCATATTCCTTGCGTTGATGGGGGACAGCACCTTTGTGACCGTTGTTTTGATACGGCCTGCGTCGATTTCTTGCGCGATATAGCTCAAAAGGATGTGTTGCTCGCTCATATCGTCTGTCTTGTACATGGAGCGCGTGAACATCAGCTCCCAGTGGAGACTGGCCGCTTTTGTTTTCAAGAGATCCATCGGCATAGGAAGGTGGGTGTCGTCAATACACACGATCCCGCCTTGCGGGCGCAGAATTTCCACGGCGGCCCCCCAGTGGTTCATGTCGTTAAAAATAGCGACATGATCAACGTACTTCAGCCCCATTGTGTGTATTTGAGACACGATATCGCCATGGTGGTTTACGACATGGTCGGCGCCAAGATCCCTCACCCACTGCTGAGTTTCCGGCCGAGAGGCGGTGGCGATCACCGTCAATCCAGCGGCTTTTGCCAGCTGGATTCCGATTGATCCAACCCCGCCACTTGCTCCAATTATGAGAATTGTTTCTCCACTGTTCCCGCCGTTTCTATCGATTCTGAGGCGCGCGAAAAAGGCCTCGTAGGCTGTAATTGATGTCAGCGGGAGCGCGGCGGCCTCGGCAAAAGAAAGCGTCTTTGGTTTTCTCCCAACAATGCGTTCGTCCACGAGATGGAACTGTTGATTGGTGCCAGGGCGCGTAATATCGCCTGCGTAATAAACCTCATCGCCGGGCTTAAAGAACTTCACATGTGGCCCAACGGATTTGACAATTCCTGCAGCGTCATAACCCAAAACCCGCGGGGGGTTTTCTGTCGTGTCCTCTTTGCCGTGGGGGGACCGGATTTTGGTGTCGACTGGATTTACTGCGACGGCCTTTACTTCCACCAACAAATCATGACCATGTGGGTCGCCAGGTCCGGGCTCTTCCAATGTTGCGTCGATAAAGGCGCTTGGATCTTCAATGGGTAAATATCGAATAAGAGCAACTGCTTTCATGATGCGGTCCTTTTGCTAAAGTGGTCTGTTGTGTGCTTTACAAGCGTATGTGTATGTACGCTTACGTAATCGCGGGTTTTCATTGCGCCAAGCGTAGCCCCCAATTGCCCCAACGGCTTGCTGCCGGCCTCGGCCTTGCTGTTGTTGACGTTGGCGTCCACGATGCCGTAGACCGACACGTCTGCCATGGCGCTACCGGTCGCGGCCACCATGGCCGCTGCGAGCGCGATTTGCTTAAGTTTCATGAGAATCTCCCAAAAGGTTACGTCCTAAGTTTGGACGCCGGGAGAAATGGTAATGCGTAAAGGTTACGTTAAATTAAATGTGTTGCGAAAATGTAACGCTTGTGGGTTATCGCGCGGCCAAAGAAAAAGCCACCGCATGGGTGGCCTTTGCATTCTGCGAGCGTTTCCCCCTTAGTTTCTTTCCCAACCCGCCTCTTTGGGCGATTGGTGTGATTCAGCACGCGGCCTTCGAAGGATCAGAGCGCATGGCTCTGTCGAGACATCCCCGCATGAGCGGGGAAAGAAGAACCAACGTGCCGAATCACAAGGTGGAGTTTATGGCGTAAAAGTTTGCATTTTTGAAAGTGCTACAAAATTTTTTTTACGACACACCGAGGCGGCTCAAGCACCAAAAAGAAAACCCGGCACAAGGCCGGGTTCCCCATAACTGGTTAGACGTTATATGCCTCTAACCAACAAAACAAGTGCATTGTGCCACAGTTTTTCCTGGGCGCAAATCGTCTCTCAGAGGAGGCGAAGTCAACCGCCAGACTGCACCCAAAAAAGCGTTCCGCAACTCTTTCCCCATGTCCTTTGTTTTCGCGGGTTTCAAGGCCATGGGTTGCGGAACGTTTTTCGCCAAATGTGTTTGATTTCACACAAATTGCCCTCGGTCTTTTAATCCGTTTGTCGTAGGTTCGAATCCTACACGACCCACCACTTTTACAAAACGCCTGCATCAATTGATGCGGGCGTTTTTGTTTGTGCAGCAAGGCGGCACGAGACGCTGCAAATTGTTGGTTCTAAGAAAGCCTGGAGCGGCCCTTGATGACCAACGCAATACCCCCAGCACGGCTATAGAGCTCATGACCAAAGTGGCTGAGACCGCTTCGCCTAGCAGCAGCACAGCAGCAGCGGCTGTGATGATGGGCACACTCAATTGCAGCGAGGCGGCCTGAGTGGCGCCCAAACTGGGCAGTACCTTGTACCAAATGGCGTAGCCCGCGCCAGATGCCAGTGCGCCAGATGCCAGCGCGTAAGCGCTGCCGGCAGCGTCTATGCGGGCGCTGTCTGCCAGTAAAGCCAATAAAAGCAAAGCAGTAGCTGGTAACACGCTTAAGCGAAAGTTGATGGCGCTTGCCTTGACGGGTTGCGTGGCGCGCTGGCCAAATACCGAATATGCACCCCAAGCCACACCCGCCGTGGCCATGAGCATGGCGCTGCCCAATGGTGGTGCGCTGGCACCGGGCAACAGCAGCCACAACAAGCCTGCTATGGCCAACAGGTAACCCACCCATTGAACGACGGCAAAGCGCTCACCACGCAGCAACCCCCAGCTGGTCATGGTGATTTGTACGCTACCAAACAACACCAGTGCGCCTGTGGCGGCCGGCATATGGATGTATGCCAAGGAGAAACCAGCGGCGTAGACCCACAACGCGGCCGCGCTTTTCCAATGGGTAGGCGTGGTGGCGTTGAGCAGCGCAGGCTTGCTGTTTGGCGCAGCTGATCGCTTGGCGCTCACCAAGCTGAGCAGCGTTAAAAACCGCGCCGCTGAACAGGCGCAGCCACGTAAAGGTGTTGGCATCTATGCTGGTATGCGCCAAGGCGGCGCGGCACAGCAGCGAGTTGCCGGCAAAGGCGCATAAGGCCAGGGCGGTGAGCGCGGCCAAGCGGGGGGTGTGTGTGGCGACTTGTGTACCTTGAGACATGGCATGACTGTAGTGCAGTCGTGACGTCAGGCCTGTCGTACACGCAAACGGGTCTGATACCTGCGCATAATGGCGGGCTATGGCTATTAAATCTACGATCTTCAAGGCCAACGTTCAAATCGCGGACGTTGACCACGGCTATTACGCCGACCATGCGCTGACTTTGGCGCGCCACCCCAGTGAAAACGATGAGCGCATGATGGTGCGCCTGGTGGCGTTGGCGCTCAATGCACACCAGCTCAAAGACACCTGCAACGGCGACGCCACGCTGGGCTTTGGCGCAGGCTTGTCTGACCCAGAGGAGCCAGATGTGCAGCTGGTGGACTTCACCGGACGCAAGCGGCTGTGGATGGAAGTCGGTCAGCCAGAGGACAAACCATTGTCAAAAGCCTGTAGCAAGGCCGACTCCGTGCTGCTGTATGCCTTTAGCTCGTCTGCAGATATCTGGTGGAACGGCATTAAAAACAAGCTCTCACGGTTGGACAAGCTGCAAGTGTGGCGCCTGCCCACGGAGCAAAGTCAAGCCCTGGTGAGTTTGGCCCAGCGCAGCATGCAGCTGCAAGCCACTATTCAGGAAAGCACGCTCACCTTGAGCAGTGACCAGGGCTTGGTCACCATTGAGCCTATTCTTTGGAAGTAAATAAACACCATGACACAACATAAAAGCACCGCTGCCACTTCGCCTGAAGCGCTGTCAACCCACGATAAAACCAGTGTGGACGATGTGCGCATCAAGTCCGTCAGGCCTTTAATGACGCCAGCACTGCTGCAAGAAGCGCTGCCAGAGACGCCGGCCATGGTTGCGCAAGTAGCCCGCCATCGCAGCGAAATTGCCGACATTGTTGCCGGGCGCGACGACCGTTTGTTGGTGGTGGTGGGGCCTTGCTCTGTGCACGACCATGACCAGGCTATGGACTACGCACGCGCGCTCAAGGCCATGACGGCGTCCATGAGTGGCGAGCTCATGGTGGTGATGCGCACCTACTTTGAAAAGCCGCGCACCACAGTGGGCTGGAAGGGTTACATCAACGACCCGCACCTGGACGGTACCTACGCCATCAACGAAGGTTTGCACAAGGCGCGCCGTTTGTTGCTGGACGTGGTGGGTGAGGGCTTGCCCGCGGGTACTGAGTTTTTAGATTTATTAAGCCCACAGTTTGTGGTGGACCTGATTGCATGGGGAGCTATTGGTGCGCGCACTACCGAGAGCCAAAGCCACCGACAACTCGCCTCTGGCTTGAGTTGTCCAGTAGGCTTTAAAAATGGTACCGATGGCGGTATTCAAGTGGCGGTTGATGCCATGGTGGCTGCGCGCAATGGCCATGCCTTTATGGGCTTGACCAACATGGGGCAAGCCGCCATTTTTGAGACACGCGGCAACGAGGATTGCCACGTGATTCTGCGTGGCGGCAAAGCCCCCAACTTTGACGCGGCCAGCGTAGCCGCTGCCGTTGCGGCGCTGACCAAGGTCAACTGCACACCGCGCGTGATGGTGGACGCCTCGCACGCCAACAGTCAAAAACAGCACGCCAAGCAAATAGACGTTTCGGCGGATGTGGCTGCGCGTATTGCAGCGGGCGAGCACGGCGTGATGGGCATGATGATTGAAAGCCACCTTGAGGAAGGCCGGCAAGACTTGGTGGACGGCGGCGCTTTGAAACGCGGTGTGTCCATCACGGATGCGTGTATCAGCCTGGCCCAAACCCAGCCCGTGCTGGCGGGCTTGGCCAAAGCCGTTTCGGCGCGCCGCTTGGCGCGCTAAGCCAGGCATAGGCTGCAACAAGCACGCGCACCCATATGGCAAGTCTGCGCGCGGCAAACCAGCGGTGGTTGTTTTTGGATGTTGAAACCACTGGCGGTAACGCCACGCGCGACCGCGTGACAGAAGTTGCGTGGGTGCTGCTGGATGGCGATGAGGTCAGCCGCGAGAGCTACCTCGTGAATCCGCATACCGCCATCCCCGCTTTTATACAAAGCCTTACAGGCATCACCAACGAGATGGTTTCTGATGCGCCTGATTTTGGTGAAATCGCGCCCGAGTTGGAGGCTGCCCTCAAAGACTCGGTGTTTGTGGCGCACAACGCGCGCTTTGATCACGGCTTCATCAAAAACGAGTTCAAGCGCATTGGCCTGAGCTTTAGGGCGCCGGTCATGTGTACCGTCAAGCTGTCGCGCCTGATTGACCCGTTGGAGAAAAAACACAACCTGGACGCGGTGTCTGCCCGCTACCAGCTTGTGAGCGATACGCGCCACCGCGCGTTGGCCGATGCCGATTTGTTGTACCAGTTTTGGCAGTGCTTGCGCCAGCGTTTGGGTGACGACGGCTTGATGCAGCAAGCGGGCAAGCTATTGGGGCAGTCCAGCTGGCCGTCTCATTTGGATGGAGACGCTCTGGACGATATGCCAGACACGCCCGGCGTTTATGTGTTTTACGGTGAGAAGCGCTTTGTCTTGTACGTTGGCAAAAGCAAACACTTGCGCCAGCGCGTGATGTCGCACTTCGCGGGTGACCACGCCCGTGGCAAGGAACTGAGTTTGTCGTTACAAACGCGCGATGTGCAGTGGCATTGCACCGCTGGTGAGGTTGGCGCCTTGTTGCTGGAGTCCCATATGGTCAAGCAGCTGATGCCCAGCCACAATGTGCGCCTGCGCCGGACCAAGTCCTTGTGCTCGTGGCGCTTGCATGCGGGACAAGCACCAGAGCTGGTGTGGACGCAAGACCTGGACATGGGCACGCAGCCGCATTTGTTTGGTTTGTTTCCAAGTCAACGCCAAGCGGTACAGTGGTTGACAGATTTGGCGCAAGAGCACCGCTTGTGCAAGGCCTTGTTGGGCCTGGAAAAAGTACGCGCTGGTGCGGCGTGCTTTGGCAGTCAAATAGGACAGTGCAAGGGCGCCTGCACCGGAGCGGAGCCTGGTGCGTTGCACGATGTACGCGTACAAACGGCCATGATGCCCAAACAGCTGGCCAGTTGGCCTTTTGCAGGGCCTATAGGCCTCATTGAGCGCAGCGCAGACGGCGAACAAACCGATGTGCACGTGGTTGATGCATGGTGTTACCTTGGTACGGCCCAGACCGACGACGCGTGTGCCCAGCTGCTGGAGTGCGCCAAGCCCAGCTTTGACGCGGATACCTACAAGATACTGCGCAAAGCCTTGCAACAGTTGCCGCACCGCCGGCTGGGTTAGCCGGCGTATGCGTGGGGCTATGTATTGAGGCGCTTAGTTGGACTTGAACTGGCCGCGCATGGCATCCAGGGTGGTGTCAATACTGGTGCCGGCTGCGCATTTGGCGGTGATGTCCAATACGGGCTCGGCTTTGACTTTGTCGGTTTCAAAGCCAAACATAGGAAACTGTTCGCTGTTGCGCACCCATACCTTGGCGGTTGAGCGTGTTTTCAGCACGGCAACGCCCTTTTGAAACGAGGCGGTGGCGCCGTCAGTGGCAGCTGCCATAAAGGCGTTTTCTACCAGGCCGCATTGGTTGTTCAGACGCACTTCTACCACCATGGGGCGGGGTGGTGCTTCGGGTGCGAGTGCGTAATGCAAAATGGCCCAAGCGGCAACGCCTGCGCCGGCCAGTGAGCCCATCACTTGCAACAAAGAGTACTTGGGGTTGCCACGGTCACGAGGGGGCTTTTTGGTAGTCATAGTTCAACAATGCTTGCGTTATCAACAACCCGGTATTGTGCCTCAGTCGTGCAGCCCGGGGCAGCATTGGTGTTTGTGCTGGGTCAACAAATAACCTCATTTGTGAGGATTTTGAAAGAAACGACATGCGTGATGTGCTGGTTATTGGTGCAGGTGTAGTGGGCTTGGCTGTCGCCAGGGAAATGGCTATGCGCGGTGACCATGTGGTGGTGGCTGAGCGTGCCGGGCATATTGGCGCGGGCGTGAGCTCTCGCAACTCTGAAGTGCTGCATGCCGGGCTTTATTACCAGCCCGGCTCGCTCAAGGCGCGAGCCTGTGTGCAGGGGCGGGCGCAGCTGGTGGATTTTTGCAATAGCCGCCACGTGCCATACCGGCTGTGTGGCAAGCTCATTGTGGCGACGCACCAGGATCAGGTTGCAGGCCTGGACGGCCTTTACGACAAGGCGCAAGCCAATGGCGTGCGTGTAGAGCGCCTCAGTGCGAGCCAGGTCAGGACGCTTGAGCCCGCCCTGGACTGTGTCGAGGCCTTGTATTCGCCAGACACTGGCATTGTGGACTCGCATGCGCTGATGCTGGCCTTGCAAGCTGACCTGGAAGCCCATGGCGGGCTGGTGGCGTTTGAATCCAGCGTTGTGGGCGGCCAGGTTGGTGGGGCTGTGGGCGACGCGGCAGGCGGGGCACAAGCTGCTCATCAGCAGCCGAAGCGATGAGCCAGGCTGCGCGCTGAGTACCACCGAGTGGGCGTTTGATGCCGTGGTGAATTGCGCTTCTTTGCATGCGGTGCAAGTGGCTGCCAACATAGATGGTTTTGACCCCGAGCTGTTGCCAACACCGCGTTTTGCCAAGGGCAACTACTGCGACTTGAGCGGCGTAGCGCCCTTTAGGCACCTGATTTACCCCGCGCCGCAAGACGCGTGGTTGGGCATTCACCTCACACTTGATTTGGCAGGGCGCGCGCGCTTTGGGCCTGATCAGCATTGGCTGGACACGCAGGACGCGAATGCCTTGGATTACCGCACGACCGAGGGTGTCGCAAAGGCATTTGAAGACGCGGTGCGTCGCTATTGGCCAGGCTTGCCAGCCGATAGCCTGCAGGCGTCCTATTGTGGTATTCGTCCGCGCATTTATGGCCCAGGACAAGCTGCGCCGGACTTTCGAATAGATGGCCCAGCCCAGCATGGCGTGGCCAACTGGGTCAACGCTTTCGGCGTAGAGTCACCCGGCTTGACCAGCGCCATGGCCTTGGCCCAGCATGTGGCGGGCTTGCTCGATTAATAGAATGAGAGATTGAGAGAGTGCATCAGACTACCGGCCGCGGTTTTTGAGCGCGAATGCACAGTCTCTTACCAGCGCTGGGCCTTTGTAGATAAAGCCTGTGTACAGCTGCACAACGTCGGCACCAGCGGCAATTTTGCCCACCGCTTTGGCAGCGCTGTCTATGCCGCCCACGCCAATGATGGGAAAGCTTTTGCCCAACAGCTGGCGCATGCTGCTGATGACGTGGTTGCTGAAGTCATAAACAGGCGCACCGCTCAAGCCACCCGCTTCACTGGCGTGTGGCATGCCGTCTACGGCCTCGCGGTTCAGCGTGGTGTTGGTTGCAATAAGGCCCCAGTCGTTGTTGGCTTGGCCAGTGGCATCGCAGCCGTAGCGCTTGAGCACTTGCGCAATGACGCTGATTTGCGCCTCGTCCAGGTCGGGCGCAATTTTGACGAATATAGGCTTGCGTTTACCGTGTTGCGCAGCCAATTGGTCGCGCGCATGGGACAAGGCGTCTAGCAACGCGTCCAGCGCGGCGTCGCTTTGCAGTTCACGCAGGTTTTTGGTGTTGGGGCTAGAGATGTTGACGGTGATGTAGTCTGCTTGCGCGTACACGCCCGCCAAACCCAGCACGTAGTCATTGGTGGCGTCTTCAATGGGCGTGATGGCATTTTTGCCAATGTTCAGGCCCAGCACCATGCGCTCGCGCAGGCGAGCTTTTTTCACGTTGGTTAAAAATGCGTCAAGCCCGTGGTTGTTAAAGCCCAGTCGGTTGATGAGCGCATTCGCTTTGGGCAAACGAAACATGCGTGGCTTGTCGTTGCCGGGCTGCGCTTTGGGCGTGACCGTGCCTACCTCTACAAAACCAAAGCCCATTTGTGTAAACGCATCTATGCAGCGGGCGTTTTTGTCCAGGCCTGCAGCCAAGCCCACACGATTGGGCAACGGGAGGCCGGCCAGTTCAAACGCGTCGTCAATGCGTGGCTGCTCGTACAGCCTGGACAGCGGCGTGTGTTGGGTGGCAGCCAGGCTTGATAGCGTGATGTCATGAGCAGTTTCAGCGTCCAGGCAAAACAAGGCGGCGCGAGCGAGTGGGTAGGGCAGTAAAGACATTGGATAATCAGGAGTTCAGCAAAAACGACAGGCCAGGTGGCATTGTCCCAGATCAAAGCACCCAACATGACACAAGACGAACTCAAAACACTGGTAGGCCAAGCGGCTTTGGCTTATGTGCAGCCCAACACCATAGTGGGCGTGGGCACGGGCTCAACGGTTAACAAATTTATTGACGCCTTGCTAGGCATGAAAGACCAGATCAAGGGCGCGGTGTCCAGCTCGACCGCGTCGACGCAGCGTTTGTTGGCTGGCGGCATTACTGTGTTTGATAGCAACGAGGTCGACAGCCTGGACGTGTACATAGACGGCGCAGACGAGATAGATGGCGCGGGCTATATGGTGAAGGGCGGCGGTGCGGCGCTCACGCGCGAGAAGATTGTTGCGGCCTTGGCCAAGCAGTTTGTGTGTATTGCCGACGATTCCAAGTTGGTAAGGACCCTAGGCCAGTTCCCCTTGCCCGTGGAGGTGATTCCCATGGCCACACAGCGCATTTGCGCGCAGTTTATGGCCATGGGAGGCCAGGCCACTGTGCGTCAAGCAGATGGCGCGCCATTGGTGACAGACAATGGGCAACACATTGTTGATGCGCGCGGCTTAAGCATTGCCGACCCATTGGCTTTTGAGTCCATGGTGAACCAGTGGCCTGGTGTGGTCACAGTTGGCGTGTTTGCCCACCAGCGCGCCAACGTGTGTTTGCTGGCCACTAGCGAGGGCGTTAAAACACTGACGTTTTAACGCCTGGCGATAGGTTTGCACTTAGGCGGGCGTCATGCCCTGGTGGCGCAGCAGGGCGTCCAGCTGGCTCCCGGCCCCTAAAGGCTATGAACGATGCCATGGCTGGGCGTGAGCCGCCCATCTCCAATATTTCGTTCAAAAAGCGTTTGCCAGTGGCTGCATCCAGTATGTTGCCGCTGGCTTTTGCGGCTTCTTCGAACGCGCCGTAGGCGTCTGCTGACAGCACTTCTGCCCATTTGTAGCTGTAGTAACCAGCCGAGTAGCCGCCGGCAAAAATATGGCCAAAGGTGTTGGCAAACCGGTTGTAGGCAGGCGCATGCATCACGGCTACCTCGTCGCGTACAGACTGCGCCAGCGCTTGCAGGTCAGGTTGGCCACTGGTGCGTGGCGCTTTGTTCATATGCAGCAGCATGTCAAACAGCGAAAACTCTACCTGGCGTAGCGTTTGCATGCCGCTTTGGAAGTTTTTGGCGGCCAGCATTTTGTCAAACAGCTCACGCGGCATGGGCTCACCAGTGTCCACGTGCGCCGTCATGCTGCGCAATACATCCCATTCCCAGCAGAAGTTTTCCATAAACTGGCTGGGTAGCTCTACCGCATCCCACTCCACACCACTGATGCCAGAGACGTCGTGCTCGTTGACTTGCGTCAGCATGTGGTGCAGGCCGTGGCCAAATTCATGGAATAGCGTGATCACGTCATCATGGGTAAGCAGGGCGGGTTTGCCGTCTAGGCCATCACTGAAGTTGCACACCATGTGTGCCACGGGTGTTTGTAGTTGCCGGGTATCTGGGCGCAGCCAGCGCGCGCGCACGTCGTCCATCCACGCGCCACCGCGCTTGCCGTCTCTGGCAGGTGTGTCCAGGTAAAACTGGCCTACCAGTTGCGCCGCTTGGCCGGCGCCTGCATCGCGCTCTATGCGGAAAAACTGGACAGCAGGGTTCCAAACCGGCGCCTGGTCAGCAGTGATGCGCACGCCAAACAAGCTTTGCACCACTTGAAACAAGCCTTCAAGCACCTTGTTTGCGGGCAGGTAGTTTTTAACTTCAGACTCACTAAAAGCGTAGCGTTGCTCTTTGAGACGCTCGCTGATAAAAGGCCAGTCCCAAGGTTGGGGGTCGTCCATGCCCAGTTGCTCTTTGGCAAAGGCGCGCAAGTCGGCCAAGTCTTGCTCGCCAAAGGGTTTGGCCTTGGCCGCGAGGTCGCGCAAAAAGCCAATCACCTCAGCGGCATTGGCAGCCATTTTGGGGCATACGGATAGTTCTGCGTAGTTGTCAAAGCCCAGCAGCTGGGCCTCTTCTTGGCGCAGCGCCACGAGTTCTTGCATGACGGCGGTGTTGTCCAACTTGGCCAGGTCTGGGTTGTTGGCTAGGTCAGCTTGGTCACTGGCGCGGGTCACGTAGGCTTTGTAGAGCGTCTCGCGCACGCCGCTGTGCTTGGCGTATTGCATCACAGGCAAGTACACCGGCATTTTCAAGCTCAACTGGTGCATGCCCTGGGCATGCCCAGCCTGTTTGGCAGCATGTGCAGTAGCCTGCAGCACGTCAGCGGGCACACCGTCCAGCTGCGCGGTGGGTACGACCAGGTTGAAAGCCTCTGTTGCGTCCAGGCTGTGCTCGCTGAACTGTTGGCCCAACCCGGCCATGCGCTCTTGAATGGCGGCAAACCGCGCTTTGGCCTCACCGCGCAGGTCTGCGCCGCCCAGCACAAAGCTGCGCAAGGTGTTGCGCAGTGCTTGCTGTTGCTCGCTGTTGAGGTCGTTTGCATTGATGGCTTTGTATTTGGCGTACAAGTCTTCGTTGGCACCCAGCTGCGTCCAAAATTCTGTCACCGCTGGCAATACCGCGTTGTAGGCCGCACGCAGCTCAGGCGTCTCGGCCACGCTTTTGAGGTGGCTGACAGCGCCCCACGCCAGTCCCAGGCGTTCGGTGGCCACGTCAAGCGTGGCAGCCAAGGCACTCCAATCAGCCTCAAAGGCTGGCGCGACTACGGTATCCAGTGCCGCTTTGGCTTGAACCAATAGTTCGTTTATAGCGGTCTCAACGTGTTGGGCCTCAATGACGTCAAACCGCGGTAAGCCGTCGTCTGTGCGCTGAAGCAGTGGGTTGTTGTTGAGTGAGTGGGGCGTTGCAGTGGTGGTCATAACGGGGCAATAAAAAAGCGCTTCCGGCAGCAAGCTGCGAAGCGCTAGGGCTAACAAGGTGCTAACGCATCAGCGCGGTCAGCAGTTTAGTTGGAGGCCTTGCCTCTTGTTTGAAGCGGGCTTTTAAACCACTCAGATACCAGGCCCACGTTTGAGGCTTTTGGTTTTGGGCTTGACACGCTTGACCGTGCCGCCTTTGGTCAGTCGCTCGTTGCCGAGCAAGCGTATTTGCTTGACCTCTGGGCGCTGGCCACCGCGTGTGCTGTACTTCAAGACCTTGACTGTGCGCGGGCCTGGCCTGCGGTCTTCGTCGACCTCGCGTTCTTTTTCTGGCATGGGGCGCCACAGCACCAGCAACTTGCCAATGTGCTGGATTGGTGCTGCGCTGAGTTGCTCGGCCAGGGTCTCCAGCCATTCGGCGCGAGTGGTGCGCTCGTCGTTCATGGCGCGCACTTTGATGAGGCCGTGCGCATTGAGCGCGGCGTCCACCTCCTTGATGACAGCGGCGCTTAGGCCGTCGTTGCCGATGTGCACCACGGCATCGAGGTGGTGGGCATCGGCTCTGTGGGCTTTGCGCTGAACGGGTGTGAGTTTGATTTGAGACATGGGACAATTATCGGCTATCGCAGCCTGTCTTTGGCATGCGTACAACAGGGTGTGGGTATGAAAGTTAAAACGCAAAGCAAAAAAGTTAACAAAGCGTGGCTAAACCAGCAAGTCAACGACCCCTATGTCAAGGCGGCCAAGCGCGATGGCTTCAGAGCGCGTGCGGCTTACAAGCTCAAAGAAATCGATGAAACCTACAAGCTCATACACCCCGGTGACTTTGTGGTGGACCTGGGAAGCACGCCGGGGGCCTGGAGCCAATACCTGCGCAGGCGCTTATCGCCCCAGGGGGCAGCCACAGGTGCACTAGACGGCCATATCGTGGCGCTGGACCTGCTGGACATGGAGCCCATAGACAGCGTGCACTTCATCAAGGGCGATTTTCGCGAAGACAGTGTATTGGCACAGTTGAAGGCCAAGCTGGACGATGTGCAGCCGGGGCGACTGGTGGATGTGGTGGTGTCTGATATGGCGCCCAACCTGTCTGGCATTGCCGCATCGGATACCGCGCGAGTCACGCATTTGATTGAACTGGCCGTCGACTTTGCTTGCGCGCACCTCAAGCCGGATGGCAGTCTGGTTGTAAAGCTGTTCCATGGCGGCGGCTACAGCCAGCTGGTTGAGTTATTCAGGGCCCATTTTTTGCTGGTCAAGCCTATCAAGCCTAAAAGCTCACGCAGCGATTCGTCCGAGACTTTTTTGCTGGGTCGTGGCTTGAAGGGTGTTTCAGGCTGATTTTCAGCTAAATCCACACGGTTTGTGGTGGTTGCCATGCGCTGTATCAAGGTGCGTGGTCTTGAAACCTCTAGAATAAGTCTCACATAGTGCAGTGCCCACCTCGGGTTTTTTCTTTATTGCGGAGCCTTCCCCTTGAACAATCAATGGTTTTCAAAAGTTGCTGTTTGGATGGTGATAGCCATGGTGCTATTCACCGTGTTCAAGCAGTTCGAAGGTCGCAGCACCAGCAACGCTGGTACCGTGGGCTATTCTGAGTTCATCAACGAAGTGCAAAGTGGGCGCATCAGAAGCGCCACCATTTCGGAAAATAGCAATGGCACCGAAATAGTAGCCATCACCACTGATGAGCGTCGTTTGCGCACTACCGCCACTTACCTGGACCGCGGTCTGGTTGGGGACTTGTTGGCGAACAACGTGCAGTTTGACGTGAAGCCGCGTGAAGAAGGCTCATTCCTCATGACACTGCTGGTGAGCTGGGGCCCCATGCTGCTGCTGATTGGTGTGTGGGTGTACTTCATGCGCCAAATGCAAGGCGGTGGCAAAGGTGGTGCGTTCAGCTTTGGCAAAAGCAAGGCCCGCATGATGGACGAGAACAACAACGTGGTCACCTTTGCTGATGTGGCCGGTTGTGACGAAGCCAAGGAAGAAGTGAAAGAGGTGGTGGACTTTTTAAAAGATCCACAGCGCTTCCAGCAACTGGGCGGGCGTATTCCACGCGGCTTGTTGCTGGTGGGCCCTCCTGGCACGGGTAAAACATTGCTGGCAAAGAGCATTGCCGGTGAAGCCAAGGTGCCTTTTTTCAGTATCTCAGGTTCAGACTTCGTCGAGATGTTCGTGGGTGTGGGCGCGGCCCGCGTTCGCGACATGTTTGAAAATGCCAAAAAGAACGCGCCTTGCATCATTTTTGTGGATGAAATTGACGCGGTTGGCCGCCAGCGTGGCGCAGGCCTGGGCGGCGGTAATGACGAGCGTGAGCAAACGCTCAACCAAATGCTGGTTGAGATGGACGGTTTCGAGACCAATCTCGGCGTGATTGTGGTGGCTGCCACCAACCGCCCAGACATTTTGGACGCCGCTTTGCTGCGCCCAGGTCGTTTTGACAGACAAGTTTACGTCACGCTGCCTGACATTCGTGGTCGTGAGCAGATCCTGAATGTGCACATGCGCAAGGTGCCTGTTGCAGCTGACGTGAACGCGTCCATCATTGCCCGTGGCACACCTGGTATGTCAGGCGCTGACCTGGCCAACTTGTGTAATGAAGCGGCTTTGATGGCTGCAAGACGCAATGGCCGCACGGTTGAGATGCAAGACTTTGAGCGCGCCAAAGACAAGATCTTTATGGGCCCAGAGCGCAAGAGCATGGTGATGCCCGAAGAAGAGCGCAAAAACACGGCTTACCACGAGTCTGGCCACGCTCTGATTGGCCATTTGCTGCCCAAGTGTGACCCCGTACACAAAGTCACCATCATTCCGCGTGGTCGTGCGTTGGGCGTGACCATGAGCTTGCCTGAGGCCGATCGCTACAGCTATGACCGTGAATACATGCTCAACCAGATCAGCATGTTGTTCGGTGGTCGCATTGCTGAAGAAGTGTTCATGAATCAAATGACCACGGGTGCCAGCAACGACTTTGAGCGTGCCACGCAAATCGCCCGCGATATGGTGATGCGCTACGGTATGACCGACGCATTGGGCCCCATGGTGTACGCTGAAAACGAGGGTGAGGTGTTTTTGGGCCGCTCTGTGACCAAGACCACCAGCATCAGCGAGCAGACCATGCAAACAGTAGACGCTGAGGTACGCCGCATCATTGACGAGCAATACAAGTTGGCACGTGACCTCATTGAGAAGCACAGCAACGAAATGCACGCCATGGCCAAAGCACTGCTGGAGTGGGAAACCATTGACGCTGAGCAAATCGCCGATATCATGGCCGGCAAAGTGCCGCGTCCACCTAAAGACTGGTCCAAGCCAGCCGCAGACGCCGGTCATGGCGGCAGTGGTGGTAACGGTGCGGTTGCAACTGAAACACCAGTTGCAGAGGTGTCAGCCAAAGAGCCGCCTGCAGACCCATCGCCGACCACGGCCTAAGCTGCTGGGTTGCAGCTAATGAATGCGGGGCTAGATAGCCCCGTTTCTGTTTGTCGTTCAAAATCCTGTTGCGTCTCACGCCCAACTTTTCAATGTCAACCCTGTTACATCAAGCGCCTCTAGTAGCGGTACCCACGACGTGGCAGACCACACGCCACGTGATTGACCTCTCCGCGCCAAAGATCATGGGCATTGTCAATGTCACGCCAGACTCTTTTTCTGACGGCAGCACCGACATGTCTCATGCAAGCGGCATTGCGCGGGCAAGGGCTGCGGTAGAGGCCGGTGCCCATATATTGGACATTGGTGCTGAGTCCACCAGGCCAGGCGCAAGCCCTTTGGGTCAGGAAATGGAGTGGGCGCGCTTGCAGCCAGTGCTGCAAGAGGTGTTGCGGTGGGGTGTGCCGGTGTCAGTGGATACCTACAAGCCAGCCGTGATGCAGCGTGCCCTGGACATGGGCGCAGACATCATCAACGACGTGTGCGCTGCGCTGGCATGCAAGTGACGGCCTGTCCGCCGAGCAAGTCATTGGCGCGCACAACAGCTGTGGCGTGTGCCTGATGCACATGAATGGCGAGCCTGCCACCATGCAAGTCAATCCTGTCGAGGGCGACTTGGTGCATGCCGTGGCCGAGTTTTTGCACCAACGCGCACAAGCTTTGATGCACCTTGGCGTTGAGCGCCCTCGCATTGTGTTGGACCCCGGTATTGGGTTTGGCAAGACAGTGGCGCAAAACTTTTCACTGCTTGACGGGCAACGTGCCTTGCTGGACTTGGGCTTTGCCGTGCTGGCGGGCTGGTCGCGCAAGTCATCATTAGGTGCTGTTACCGGGCGTGATGTTGGTCAGCGCGTTTCTGCCAGCGTGGCGGCTGCAGTGCTCGCGGTTTGCCATGGTGCCAGCCTTGTGCGTGTGCATGATGTTGCCGCTACCAAAGACGCCTTGGCTGTTGTGGCCGCGGCCCAGGCTGCAGCCCCAGTCGGTCGCACCGCGTAAGAGATAATCAAAGGCTTGGCTGCCCCAATGTGGGCAAAGCCGTGGCGCAAAACATTACTGTAAAACAACACATGAGTCGCACTTACTTTGGTACAGATGGCATACGCGGTCGCGTTGGCGAGTCGCCCATCACACCCGATTTCGTCATGCGCTTGGCGCATGCGGTAGGCCGTGTACTGAAGACCCAACTGCCTGCAGGCGCGCCCAACCCCAAAGTGCTGATAGGCAAAGACACGCGCATTTCTGGCTACATGCTGGAAAGTGCGATGGAGTCGGGTTTCAACTCGGCCGGTGTAGACGTGGTGCTGTTGGGCCCAATCCCAACGCCTGCAGTGGCCTACCTCACGCGTGCCCAGCGTGCTGCGCTTGGTGTGGTGATCAGTGCCAGCCACAATCCATTTGAAGACAATGGCATCAAGTTTTTTAGTGCCTTGGGTGCCAAGCTGCCAGACGCATGGGAGCGGGCTGTTGAGGCGGCCCTCAAGGAAGAGCCCAGCTGGGCCAGCTCGGCAGACCTGGGCAAGAGCAAGCGTCTAGACGACGCGGCAGGCCGCTACATCGAGTTTTGCAAAAGCACGTTCGACAAGTCGTTAAGCCTGAAGGGCATGAAGATTGTTGTGGACGGCGCCAATGGCGCGGCCTACCACATAGCGCCCAAGGTATTTCACGAATTGGGGGCTGAGGTCATAGCCATAGGTTGCACGCCAGACGGGCTCAACATCAACAAGGACGTAGGCGCCACGCACCCACAAGCGCTGGTGGCTGCTGTGCTGGCCAATCAAGCCGATATTGGCATTGCACTCGATGGCGATGCCGATAGGCTGCAAGTGGTGGATGCGGCAGGGCGCTTGTACAACGGCGATGAGTTGCTGTATGTGCTGGCACAAGACCGCATGAACCAGGGCCAGACGGTGGCAGGCGTGGTCGGCACGCTTATGACCAACATGGCCGTGGAGCTGGCCTTTAAGCGCAAGGGTGTGGCCATGGTGCGCGCCAACGTGGGCGATCGCTACGTGCTGGAACAGCTTGAAAGCAACAACTGGCTGCTGGGTGGCGAAGGGTCTGGTCACCTGCTGGCGCTGGACAAACACACCACTGGCGACGGCCTCATCAGTGCGTTGCAGGTGCTACAAGCTTGTGTGCGTGCCAACGTGACGCTGGCTGACATGCTGGCGGATGTGCAGCTGTTTCCACAGACCTTGCTTAATGTGAGGCTTAAGCCTGGTCAACAAGGGTGGCAAAGCAATATTGCCCTTAAGGAAGCCATCGCTGGTGCCGAGCAAGAGTTGGGTGAGACTGGGCGTGTCCTGATACGTGCCAGTGGCACAGAGCCTTTGCTGAGGGTGATGGTTGAGGCAGCAGACGCTGCGCAGGCCAAAGCGCTGGCAACGCGGCTTGCTGAACTCATTTAATTTTTTAATGGCTCATATGTCTGAAAAACCAATACAAGTTGTCTCTGCTGACATGACTTTGGCCAGTCATGCGCAAGCCGTGCTGATGCTGTTAGACGATTACGCGCGTGACCCAGCCGGGGGCGGACAAGGGCTTAGCGACTACGCCAAGTCCAATCTCATTTCAGCCATGAAGTCACGCGACAGCATGTTCAGCGTATTGGCTTATGACGGTGAGCAGCCTGTTGGCCTGGTCAACGCCATAGAGGGTTTTTCAACCTTCGCCTGCAAGCCATTGGTCAACGTACACGACGTCACGGTACTGGCTTCGCACCGCGGCAAAGGCATTGCCAGGCAAATGCTGGCCCGTGTGGCAGACATTGCCCGCAAGCGCGGCGCCGTCAAGCTGACGCTTGAGGTGCTGAGTGGCAACGCGCCCGCGTTGAAGGTTTACACAGACTTGGGCTTTAAGGGCTACGAGCTAGACCCTGCCATGGGCAAGGCGCAGTTTATGCAGATGGCCTTGTAACGCTGCGCCGCCTAAGCGTGCGTCGCTCACACAACAACCGACGCGTGTCACACATTATTCATTAAAGTGACACAAGCCTGTCATCAAGGCTATACAAACTTGCACCCATGGCCAGCCGTTGTTGGACTGGCTTTTACGGGAGAGCGTTTGATGACCGGCTTATCGCATGCAACAGGGCAGGCAACACACACAGACATAGCATTTGAGCGTGCGCAGTCGCCAGCAACAAGCGACAAAAAGCCCGCTGGTATCAGCGTGCAATGGGCTAGAACGCAAGATGACGTGCGTGCCGCGCAGCGGTTGCGCTATCAGGTATTTGCCGCAGAGTTGGGTGCGCAGTTGGTTACGCGTTTGCCTGGCCATGACGTCGATTTATTTGATGACTTTTGTGAGCACTTGCTGGTACGTGAGCGGGGTAGCAACCAAGTCATTGGCACCTACCGTGTATTGACGCCGGCCCAGGCCAAGCGCATAGGCAGCACATACAGCGATACAGAGTTTGACTTGACCCGCCTGCGTGACATACGCACACGCATGGTTGAGTTGGGGCGCAGCTGTGTCCACCCAGCCACAGGCATGGCGGCGTCATCATGGCGTTATGGAGCGCATTGTTTGAATTCATGAAGCGCAACAAACTGGACATCATGGTGGGTTGCGCAACGGTGCCCATGAGCATGAACTGCGCACACGGCGTGGTGCATGGCGGCCATGGCGCAGCCAGTTTGTGGCATCAGCTTCAGGCCACGCATATGGCGCCCATTCAATACCGCGTCACGCCGCGTTTGGCACTGCCTGTTGAGCGTTTGGACACCAGCTTGGTGGTTGAACCCCCGGCTTTGATACGCGGTTATCTGCGTTTGGGTACTAAAATTATGGGTGCACCAGCCTGGGATCCTGACTTTAACGCGGCGGATTTACCCATGATCTTGTGCCTAGATGACATGCCGCCGAGGTACCGAAAGCACTTTTTTCTATAGGGCCCTGGCCGGTTTGTGAGCTGTTGTCACAGTTTTGTCATATGGCCACGCCAGCATGACCAGTCTTGATCAATGGTTGGACTGACTGAGTGAATTCAATGGCAACAAAAAAAACTGCCCATCTAAAAACTGCACCTCTATTGGACAGAGACGCCAGCTTGGTGGCGTTTAACGAACGGGTGTTTCACTGGGCAACACGCGCTGATATACCGCTGCTGGAGCGGCTGCGGTTTTTGTGCATTGTGTCGTCCAACTTGGATGAGCTGTTTGAAGTGCGCATGGCGCCACACCTGGCCAGCTTCGTAGGTGATGTCAAAAAATCATCGGCACGCACTGCCAGTTTTGAGTCGTTGACGACGCGTATACATGCGCTGGTCCAGCGTCAATATGCGGCATACAACAACGTGCTGATGGCAGAGCTGGCCGCACGCGGTGTCAAAGTGATCGCCCATGGCCAGCGCACTGTAGCGCAGCGAAAATGGGTTAAGCAGTACTTCGAGGCTGAAGTACAGCCACTGCTGATACCGGTGGGGCTTGATCCGTCTCATCCGTTTCCGCAGGTGGCTAGTAAAACGCTGAACTTTGTTGTCCGTCTCAAAGGTGCAGATGCTTTTGGCCGTGAAAACGAGGTTGCCATCGTAAAAGTGCCACGCTCATTGCCGCGTTTTATCGCGATGCCCGGGGTAAAAGGGCGCAAAGCACGCCTGTTTGTATCTATTTCCAGTGTGATTCGAGCGCACTTGTCTGACTTGTTTCCGGGGCGCCAGGTCACTGAGTTTTCGCAGTTTCGCGTTACCCGCCACTCAGACTTGGCGGTGGACGAAGAAGAGGTCAAAAACCTCAGAACGGCGCTGCGACAAGGGCTGCAACACCGCCACTATGGCCTGGCTACGCGCCTGGAGGTGTCTGCCGGTTGCTCGGAGTTTTTATCCGACTTGCTACAACAGCAATTCAGTATTCCCAGGCAAGCGCTGTTCAGGGTGCATGGCCCTGTGAACCTGGTGCGATTGAACCAGCTCATAGACATGCTGGACGAACCTACGTGGATGTTTCCCAAGTTCACCCCAGGCTGGCCCAAACAGCTCACACTTGGGCAACCCTTGTTTGATCGCATCACCAAGGGTGATGTGTTGCTGCACCAGCCGTTTGAAAGCTTTGACGCTGTGATTGAGTTGTTGCGCGAAGCGGTGTATGACCCCGACGTGTTGGCTATCAAGCAGACCATTTACCGCGCAGGTAAACACTCAGAACTCATGAAGTTGTTGCGTGAAGCCGTACGCAGGGGCAAAGAGGTAACGGCTGTTGTTGAACTCAAAGCGCGCTTTGACGAAGAGGCCAACATCAACTACAGCGAGTACCTGGAAGAGGTGGGGGCTCAGGTGGTGTACGGCGTGGTGGGTTTAAAGACACACGCCAAGATGCTGCTTATTACCCGGCGTGAAGGCAAGGCACTCAAGCGGTATGCACATTTATCAACGGGCAACTACAACGCATCTACGGCCAAGCTTTACACCGATTTGGCCATGATGACCGCAGATCCAGCGCTGACGCACGATGTTGACCAGGTGTTTTTGCATTTGGCCAGCGCCGTTTGCCGCAGTTGGCCAAAATTCAAATGGCACCGTTTCATTTGCAAAACGGCTTGCTGCAAAAAATTGAAGAGGTTGGCGCTGCTGCGCAGGCTGGCAAGCCTGCGCACATTGTGGCCAAAATGAACTCACTTACCGACGAGCGTTTGGCCAAGTCGCTGATGGCGGCAGCTCAAAAGGGCGCAAAAATCGACCTCATTGTGCGAGGCGCTTGTATTGTGCCTGCCCAGGCAGGGGGGCATGTCAAAACATTCGCTTGCGCAGCGTCATCGGGCGCTTTTTAGAGCACACCCGCGTTTATTACTTTCAGGCCGACCAAGCGCAAACAGTGTGGCTGTCTAGTGCCGATTTTATGAGCCGCAACATGCTTAGGCGTGTCGAAATCGCCTGGCCAGTGGACGATGAGCACCTTAGAGCGCGTGTGCTTGACGAGTGTCTGGGCCTATACCTTAGCGACACGGCCAACACGTGGGTGATGAACAGCCATGCTGAATACGAGCTGGTTGCGAAGGGCGCAGAACATGCCGCGCCCGTCGATGTCCACCAGACACTGATGCAAAAATACGGGCGCTTGGCTTAAGCTGTCTTGCCGCTGCTGCTGCTGGCGGCTACAGACGTTGCGGGCTGAGCTGCACGCGCCGTCGTGCGTTTGACCGCAGCGCGACGGGTGGTCGATACCCGTTTTGCCGTCGTTGGCGCTGACGTTTTGACCGGTGTCTTTACGGGTGTTTTGGCTGCCGTTTTTGCGGCTGTTTTCGCTACTGGCGTTGCGACCTGCGGTTTGGCGGCTTTAGCGCTGGCTTTATTACGTACTGGGGTTGCTCGCTTTGCAGGTGTTTTGGCCACGCTTTTGGCAATGGGCGAGTCAGCTTTGCTGGTTTTAGCCGTTGCTGTTTTGGTGACTGTTTTGGCCACTGGTTGGGCGGCAGCTTTGGCTGGGCGGCCTGTTTTTAAAGTCACCAGCTTAGCCAGTGCGACCTGCAGTCCAGCGGGGCTCATGCCAGCCAGGCAGGCGATGCCCGCGCGCAACAACTCACTTTTTTTCGCCTCTAGCCCGAGCTTGCGTGCGGTGAGTTTGAGTTGTTCAATTTGCGCATGCTCGTCACGCGGCATGGTGAAGCTGTCGCGAATGAGTTTGCTGTTCTTTTTGTCGTCTTTTTTGCTGGTTTTGGCCATGGTTTTCTCCAAGAGGGTTTACATGTATAAAGTATAAACCATTTATACCATTTATACGGTTTAACCTCTTGGCCATGTTTTGTGTCACATGCCGTCTATGTGAAGAGAGCAGTCTGTGCGTTCCCAATATTTCGATTCTTCATTGAGTAGCCACATCGACTGCGGGTAGTGTTGCGCCCATGTGGCGTTGAGCTTGAGGTTGAATGTGTCGTTTGCAATCTGCAGCCTCAAGTGTTTGAGTTCTGGAGGCTTTCGTGCATGGCACAACAAACACGCCAAGCGAAGACAAATGAGTTTGACGCGAAAGCTGGCATCGTCCAGCTGTGGTTCTACTTTGCGCAACTTGCCTCGTTGGCCCAGTACCAGTTGGCCCAGTGTGTGCAGCTCATCAATAGAAAAGCCGGGCGCGTCTGCGTGGCTTAGTACATAGGCGCCGTGCGTGGGTGCCTCGTTGTGCGACACGATGGCGCCAATTTCATGCAAACTGGCTGCCCATGCAAGACGTTTACGGGCTGGCAGGTTGGCGTCCTCCTTGCCATGGATTTGGTCAAAAAAGTGCAGGGCGGTCTGTTGTACAAGCGCGGCATGTGCCGCATCCACATTAAAGCGTTGCATCAGGTACTGCACGGTATGGTCGCGCAGTTGACCCACGCCGCCATCGCGCTGCACCAGGTCTTGCAGTGCGCCGTGGCGCAAAGCGCCTTTGGCCACCTGCATGGCGTCAATGTCGAACAATTCGAAAATGGCCTTTAGTACGCTCACCCCACCGCCAATAACAGGCTTGCGATCAGGTTTAACACCAGCGAGGTCAATGTCTTCTGTGGTTTTGCACTTGCACAGTCTGGCTATCAACCAATTGAGATCGGCGTGGGTGATACCCCCTTCACCGCGACCGTTGGCTTTGAGTACCTCAGCCACAGCGCCTACTGTGCCCGACGAGCCAAAAGCCAGTTGCCAGTTTGCGCGCTTAAACGTTGTTAGCGCCTCGTCCAGCAGGGCTTTGGCCGCAATGATTGCGTTGTTAAAGGCTTCAGGGTTGAGCTGGCCTTGAGGAAAGTAGCGTTGTGACCAAGACACACTGCCCACGCGGTAGGAGGCCAGTGCGCTGGATTCAAGGCCTACGCCCAGCATGAACTCTGTGGAGCGCCCACCAATGTCCACCACCAATCGCGGGCTTGGGTCGTCTGGTAAGTTGTGTGCGACACCTTGATAAATGAGCCTGGCTTCTTCGTGGCCGGCGATAACGTCTATTTCGAAACCCAGTAATGCTTGGCCTTTTGCAACAAATACGCCTCTATTGCTGGCTTCTCTGAGCGTTTGGGTTGCCACCGCGGTGACGTTTTCGGCGGGGAAATCTCTAATGCGCTCGCCGAACCTGGCCAAGCAATCCCAGCCTCTGGACATCGCCTGCGGGCTGAGTTCCTTGTCTTCGTTGAGGTCTGCGCCCAGTCTTACCGTCTCTTTGAGGTAGTCCACGCGTTCGATGTGGCCGTTGGTGAAGCGTGCCACTTCAAGCCTGAAACTGTTGGAGCCAATGTCTATGGCTGCGATTAGGTCGCCGTTGTTCATGTGATTGTTGTGCTGTGGTGCTGCGCATTGACGACGCAAAAGGGGAAGACGGTAGGGTTTGAGTATGACAATTTTGTGACTTTATACTGTTGCCTGGACCTAGTGGGTACGGAGAGGCCCTGGGCGCTTACCGATCGGGGCTCATTTGCAGCTTGTTCGTAATTTGTCATAAAACCGTCACATACCGCTTTTACAGTTCGCCTTGTGTTTGGTTCTAACACGTATTTTTTTGAGGTGATTCACATGACAAAGACGTTTTCCAAGTCCCTGCTGGCCGCGTTGATTGGCTCAGTTGTAGCCGTATCCGCCTTCGCACAAGATGTTACTGGCGCTGGCGCGTCGTTCCCGGCACCTATTTACGCCAAGTGGGCAGAGGCCTACAAGGCGGCCACCGGCAAGGCCGTGAACTACCAGTCAATTGGTTCCTCGGGTGGTATCAAGCAAATCAAGGCTAAAACGGTTGACTTCGGTGCTACCGATGCGCCCATGTCTGGTGACGAAGTTGCCAAACAAGGCATGGTCCAGTTCCCCGCCATCATTGGTGGTGTGGTTGCAATCTACAACGTTGAAGGTGTTGCATCAGGCACGCTCAAGCTGGACGGTCAAATGTTGGCCGACATTTTTATGGGCAATATCACCAAGTGGAACGATGCCAAAATTGCCGCGCTGAACCCCGGTTTGAAGTTGCCTAACCAGTCCATCACAGTGTCACACCGTGCCGATGGTTCAGGTACAACCTCAGTGTTTACCGAGTACCTGGCGATGGTGTCTAAAGAGTTTGCTGACAAAGTCGGTGCCGGCAAGGCTGTCAAGTGGCCTGCTGACGCCTCTGTGGGTGGCAAGGGCAACGCTGGTGTTGCTGCCAATGTGGGCAAGATAAAAGGCGCTATTGGCTATGTTGAGTACGCTTACGCCAAGCAAAACAGCCTGCCAGTCGCTTTGTTGAAGAACCTGGATGGCAATTACGTTGCGCCAAGTGGTGACAACTTTGCCGCTGCCGCTGCAGGTGCGAACTGGGCCGCCGCTCCAGGAATGGCTTTGTCACTGAACAATCAGCCAGGCGCCAACAGCTGGCCTATCACGACAGCTTCGTTCATCTTGATGTACAAAAAGCCTACAGATGCTGGCAAGTCAAAAGAAGCCCTGGCTTTCTTTGACTGGGCATTCAAGGACGGTGGCAAAATGGCCGATGACTTGGACTACGTTGCAATGCCTGCCAAGGCTACCGACTACATCCGCAAGTCAGTGTGGACAGAAATCAAGAACTAATCGGTTTTTGTAGCAAAGCTGGGTGCATGTGCACTCAGTTTTGTTTTTGAACAAGAGTGCGGTCAGGGTGTCTTGACCGCCATATTTGCAAGTTGGTCTGAATGACACAAATGCCCTCTAGTGCTATGGATGCCATGAACTCTTCGTCGTCATTGACGGAAGACGCCCGCATGGCCATTGTCAAGCGTCAGCGCTGGCAAGACTTCTTCTTCCATAAAATCACCATGTTGTTTGCACTGATGGTGCTGGTGGTGTTGGTTGGCATTATTGTCTCGCTCACCATAGAGGCTTGGCCCGCATTCAATGCTTTTGGTTTTGGTTTTCTAACCAAGGTTGAATGGGACATTGTCAATGACGACTTTGGCGCTGCGATTGCCATTTTCGGCACCATTGTCTCAGCCCTGATTGCCCTGGTCATAGCCGTGCCACTGAGTTTTGGTATTGCACTGTTTCTCACTGAAACCTGTCCTGTCTGGCTGCGCCGCCCGCTAGGTGTTGCCGTCGAGTTGCTCGCAGGTGTGCCGTCCATCATTTACGGCATGTTTGGCCTGTTTATTTTTGCTCCCATGTTTGCGGACTACGGCCAGCCGCTGTTGGCCGATACATTGGGCGCCATTCCTGTATTTGGTCACCTGTTCTCTGGTGCTCAAATTGGCCTTGGCATTTTGACGGCGGGACTGATTCTGGCCGTCATGGTATTGCCATTTATCGCGTCTGTCATGCGAGACGTATTTGCCATCGTGCCCCCGGTACTCAAAGAGTCAGCCTATGGCATAGGCTGCACCACCTGGGAGGTTGTAACGCGCATTGTCTTGCCTTACACGCGTGCAGGTGTGATTGGCGGCATCATGCTGGGCCTGGGCCGTGCACTCGGCGAGACCATGGCCGTGACCTTTGTGATTGGCAACGCCCACAAGTTGACCGGTTCGTTGTTTGGCTTGGGCAACTCCATTGCTTCCACGCTGGCCAACGAATTTGCCGAAGCCGATAGCGAGCTGCACATATCCTCTCTGTTTGCGCTTGGTTTGTTGTTGTTCATCATCACATTCGCGGTGTTGGCCGCTGCCAAATACATGCTGTCGAATCTGGAAAAAGCCCAAGGGAGCAAGACATGAGCATGATTGCGCAAAACCCCGGCGTCTACGCCAAACGCCGTCGCGCCAACACACTAGGCCTTGCGCTGTCCATGCTGGCCATGGTGATTGGCTTGGTAGCGTTGCTCTGGATACTGAGCGTGTTGGTGTACAAAGGTGCGGGCGCTATCAACCTGGACTTGTTCACACAGACAACGCCAGCGCCGGGCAGCCCTGGCGGCTTGGCCAACGCCATTGTTGGCAGTTTATTAATGGTGGCCGTTTGTACTTTGGTCGCTACGCCCATTGGTATCTTGGCGGGTATCTACCTTAGTGAATACGGCAGCACCAGCAAAGCCGCGTCTGTCACACGGTTTGTCACAGACATCATGTTGTCAGCGCCCAGTATCGTGATTGGCTTGTTTGTATACGCCCTTGTCGTGGCCCCCATGGGTAACTTCTCTGGCTGGGCGGGCTCTGTTGCGCTGGGTCTGATTGCCTTGCCAGTGGTGGTGCGCACCACTGAAAACATGTTGCGTTTGGTCCCCGCGCCGTTGCGCGAGGCTGCGGCTGCTTTGGGTGCGCCCAAGTGGAAGGTGTCTACCTCTGTGGTCCTGCGTGCGTCGAGCTCAGGCGTTGTGACCGGTATTTTGCTGGCCATTGCGCGCGTTAGTGGAGAGACAGCGCCGCTGTTGTTTACAGCCCTAAGCAACCAGTTTATGAGCACCGACATGTCCACGCCAGTGGCAAGCCTGCCAGTGGTGATTTACCAATTTGCCCTAAGCCCTTACGACGACTGGGTATCAATGGCATGGGGTGGGGCGCTGCTCATCACGTTTGCTGTACTGGCCATCAATATCGTGGCCCGCGTGTTGTTTAGAGACAAAGGCAATGGCTGATGTTTACGGATACATCCAATGCCCACAGCCCCCATACTGACCCAACTGAAGCAACTACCATGACGAATAATCAAACTGCAACACAGGCACCAGAAAAAATGGCGCTTGAGATCAAGAATTTAAACTTTTTTTACGGCAACTTTCAGGGCCTAAAAAACATAAATCTGGGTATTGCCGAAAAGAAGGTGACAGCGTTTATCGGCCCGTCCGGTTGCGGAAAGTCTACGCTGCTGCGGACGTTGAACCGCATGTACTCGTTGTACCCCGGTCAGCGCGCAGAAGGCGAGATCAATTTTTACGGCCAGAACATTTTGGATGCCAAGCAGGACTTGAACCTGTTGCGCTCACGCATTGGCATGGTGTTCCAAAAGCCAACGCCATTTCCAATGTCCATTTACGACAATATTGCGTTTGGCGTGCGCCTTTACGAGAACTTGTCGTCCAGCGAGATGGACGACCGTGTGGAGTGGTCGTTGCGCAAGGCTGCCATTTGGGATGAGGCCAAAGACAAACTGAGCCAAAGCGGCTTGTCATTGTCAGGTGGCCAGCAGCAGCGTTTGTGTATTGCGCGCAGCGTCGCCATCAAGCCGTCCATTTTGCTGCTTGACGAGCCTACCTCTGCACTGGACCCTATCTCTACCGCCAAGGTGGAAGAGCTGGTGCACGAGCTCAAGCAAGACTACACCATTGCCATCGTGACGCATAACATGCAGCAAGCTGCGCGCGTATCTGATTACACGGCATACATGTATTTGGGTGAGCTCATCGAGTTTGGAGACACCGAGCAGTTGTTCTTCAAGCCCAAGCGCACAGAGACGGAAGACTACATCACAGGAAGGTTTGGTTGATCATGAGCGGTAAACACATTTCATCCCAGTTCGACACCGAACTCAACGCCATTTCGACCCGTGTGATGGAAATGGGTGGCCTGGTCGAGGTGCAGTTGCGCGACGCCATCACTGCGTTGGCTGACATGGACAGCGAGGTGGCCCAGTCAGTGATTGAGCGCGAAGCGGAAGTCAATGACTTCGAGATTGAACTGGACCGCGATATCTCTTCCATTATTGGAAGGCGCCAGCCTACAGCTCGCGATTTGCGCTTGCTCATGGCCTTGTCCCGCACCACTGGCAACCTTGAGCGCGCTGGCGACGAGGTTGCAAAAATGGCCCGTATGGTGAAGTCCATTATTGCCAGTGGCGATGCGCGGTCTTTACCCATTTCAGAGTTGCGCACAGCCAGTGAGTTGGCGTCGCAGTTGTTGCGCAAGTCTCTGGATGCCATTGCCCGTTTGGACATTCATATGGCGTTGACCATCATCAAAGAGGACGACCTCATTGACCGTGAGTACAACGGCTTTTTGCGCAAGCTCATGACCTACATCATGGAAGATGCGCGCACGATTTCGCCGTCGCTGAATTTGCTGTTTTTGGCCAAGGCAGTGGAGCGTGTGGGTGACCATGCCAAAAACATTGCCGAGTCCACTATTTACGTGGTCAAGGGCGAAGACGTCAGACACGCCTCTGTCGAGAGCGTGGAGTCGTTGGTCAAGTGACCGCTGTGGCAAGCGCAGTCCAAGCCGCTTGCCATGCTCTGTTTTTCATAACAAGCAGCTTGCATGCCCCAACGGGCAGGCAGGGCTGCGTGCGAACTGCCTTATGAATCTGTCTTTGAATGCAACGCCTAGAGTGTTGGTGGTGGAAGATGAGCCCTCTATTGCGGAACTGATAGCGGTAAATTTACGCCACAACGGCTTTGAGCCTGTGATCGCGTTTGAGGGCGTGGCCGCTCAGCGCGAAATTGATGAGCAGCTGCCCGACGTGGTGTTACTGGACTGGATGCTGCCAGGCCAAAGTGGCGAGAGCCTGACTCGCAAATGGCGCGCAGCCGAGCGCACGCGTGATATGCCCATTGTGCTGCTCACCGCCAAGGGCGATGAGATGGACAAGGTGCAAGGCCTGAACGCTGGCGCTGACGACTATGTGACCAAGCCGTTTTCTACCCAAGAGTTGATTGCGCGTGTTAAAGCCGTACTGCGAAGGCGCGCACCCAGTGCGCCTGCCGAGTTGCTGCGTGTGGGGCATATCAGCCTGGATGTCTCCAGCCACCGTGTCAGTGTGGATGGTGAAGCTGTCAAAGTCGGCCCAACTGAGTTCAAGTTGCTGGCTCATTTGATGAAACACTCGGAACGCGTGCACTCCAGGGTGCAACTGTTAGACCAGGTGTGGGGCGATGATGTGGCTATTGAGGAGCGCACTGTGGATGTGCACGTCAAACGCTTGCGCGAAGCGCTTGGTGACTGGGGTGTGGCCGTAGAAACCGTCAGAGGTGCTGGCTACAGGCTTACGGCACAAGCCACGCTGGCTAAAAAGACGGCTTAAATTGTGTATCGAATCAGTGGCGGCAAGTGCTGATTAGCGCGATGTACAGGGCATAATCCGGCTCATGCTGTTGCGTTTGATTGAGTTGCTTGTTGCCGTTATTGTTGGTTGGATACTGACCCGCTTGTTGGGCTTGGGTGACACCGCAGCATTGCTGGGGCCTGTCGCAGGCGTTACCGCCTGGGCTGTGTGGGACGGCGTACGCGCTGCACGCGTGGCGCGCTGGTTGCAGTCTCGACGCTACAACGCCCCGCCCACGCTGTCTGGTGTGTGGGGCGACTTTATCGAGCGCTCGCGCAAGGCCTTCAAGCGGCTGCAGCGTAAATCTCAAGACAGTCAACGACGGCTTGACGAGTTCTTGTCGGCTATTCAGGCCTCTCCCAATGGCGTTATTTTGCTAGACGAGTTGGGCCGTATTGAGTGGGCCAACCAGTCTGCCAGCGATCACTTGGACATAGACGCTCAACGTGATGTGCGTCAATACATACGCAATTTGGTGCGCAACCCCAACTTTGCCAACTATTTGCAGCGTCAGCAGTATGACAAGCCTGTATTGCTGCCGGGTCCGGTTATCAACGGTGATACCCTGGCCGAGATATCCGTGCGCATATTCCCCTATGGCCAAGACCGCATGCTGATGCTCACCAACGATGTGACAGCGTTGAAGCGCGCAGAGTCCATGCGGCGTGACTTTGTGGCCAATGTGTCGCACGAGATTCGCACGCCACTAACCGTTATTCGAGGCTTTGTTGAAACCTTGCAGTCACTTGAGCTATCGCCTGCAGAGCAGCGCCATTACCTTGATTTGATGGGGCAGCAAGCTGGGCGCATGGACTCACTGGTGGCTGATTTGCTCACGCTGTCACGTCTGGAGGGAAGCCCTGTACCTGGCTGGCACGAGTGGTTTGACGCAGACGCTTTGTTGGAGCGCACGTTGACGGATGCGAAAGCCTTGTCATCTGTGACCAGCAAAACGGGGCAGGTGATTCAGCGCCTGGGTTTGTCAGGCGTGAGCTTGTCGGGCAATTTGAATGAGCTGACCAGTGCACTGAGCAACTTGGTGGGCAATGCGGTGCGCTACACGCCAGACGGCGGCGTAATCAGTGCGGGCTGGGAAATTGGTAGCGACGTGATCCGCTTTGTGGTGCGAGACACAGGGCCTGGTATTGCTCCAGAACACTTGCCGCGCCTGACAGAGCGCTTTTACCGCGTAGACCGCAGCCGCTCTCGCGAGACCGGTGGCACAGGTTTGGGACTGGCAATTGTGAAGCATGTGGCACAGCGTCACGGCGGTGAGTTACACGTTGCCAGTGTGGTGGGGCAGGGCTCCACGTTTTCAATCAGCTTGCCCCTAAAGCGCTACCGCAGCGCTGAGCAGTAACACTGTCAGTTGCCAATACGCTGGTAGATGTAAATCTTTTCCGATCGGTTGTTCAGCTGCCACACCTGTTGGCGCAAGGCCCATTGGGGTAGATCAACTATGGCGCCTATGCGGCTGACCGCGTCGCTGCTGACCAGCAGCACCGAACAGTTCTCGCCTGAGTTGCCGGGCTTAACCTCCAGGCGACCGTGGTAGCGCAGTGAGCTCAGTTGATCCTGGGACAGACCAATGGTGCGTACGCAAGACTTGTTATCCAGTACGGAGGCAATAGCTCTGGATACGTTGCCGTAACTCAAGCCGTGGTCCAGTAGTGGCATCCACAGCGTCATCAGCAACAGCCAGCACATGGTCGTGCCACCGGCAGACAGTACCAGGCTTTTCCACAAGGCGGGTACCACTGAGCGGGTGCGCCAGCGTATGAGTTGAAACCAAATGCCAGTTGCCAGCAAGGCGATTAAGGTGGGAATCGCTGAAAACTGAGGCTCAAAACCAGGCGCCAACCGCATCACGTTGGTGGCTGGCTGCGCCGGAAAGCCTGTGTGCATCGCCAACCACACCACCCACACAATAATGGCCGCGCCCGTAAAAAACAGCAACGCAAACCAGTCAATCAGCGCATTGGCTCGGCGCTTTAATGTGGGTAATGCAAAGCTGGCCAATACCGCCAGGCTTGGCAGCGCCAGCACAATGGAGCGCTCTGGACGACTGGAAGCCATAGCCACCATCACGGTGACCATGCTGAACCACAGTGGTAACCATACGTGTGCAGAACGCCAATGCGCGCGCCAACGCCATAGCGCCCACAAAGCCAGGGGGCCTGCGGGCCACACAAACCAGGACAGCAGCTTGAGCCAACGAAACCAGCCCAGCGACGGCTCAACCAGCCACAGGTACTGGTAGGCGTTGCCGTAAATGGGCAGCTGCAAGTGCAAGGCAATGGCGACTGCAGCCGTGGACAATGCCACCAATATCGATACAACAGCTAGCCAAGTGCCGTACGCTGGTGTGGTGCTTGCGGGGTTGTAGGTGCCAAAGTCTGGCTCTGTACGGCGCTGCAGCGCCAACTGGCTGTTGAACAACAGGCACAGGCCAACGCTTGTTGCCATGACACTGGCCAGTAGGCTTTGCCCGCTCAGCGCCAGGCCCACAACGGCGATTGGCCAAGCTATAACGGCGCGCCAGCGATTGGGATGTCTGGGCGCTATCCATGCGCTGGCGCTCCACAGCATGAGCGCGACAAAACCAAGGCTGGCCAGATCCGCCGTGGTTTCGTGCCCCATGCGGGCCAAGCCCAGGCAGGCCAGTAGCATCAGCAAGCCTGCGTCAGCCATGGCGCGTGCGTAGTCAGAGCGTTTGGCTTGCCCGCCAAATGCAAACACCACTGGCTGGGCCATGGGTAGATGGGCCAGCTGGTAGACGCTGTACCAAACGCTGGCCATGGTCAGGCCAAGCAGCATGGCAAAGGGTATGCGCGCAGCAAACTCGGCGTCAACAATACCGAAAAACTTGATACTCAGCGCGCCCAGCCAGTAGGGTAGCAGCGCCAGCGTGTCTGGCAGTTGGCTAAACACGGTGGGTGTCCACCAGTTGCTGTCGCCCTTGGCCAGCGACAGCATGACGCCAAAACTGGCACCGTCCTGAACCTTCCAGGATTCACGCCCAATAAAGCCAGGCAACACATACAGCAGTGAAAACAGCACCAGGGCCCAACGGGGTAGACGCCTGACGGCTGATTGTGTGACGAGTGCTGGCGAGGGTATGTTCATGTGTTGCAGGTGGCACTGTTATCGTGTGTGCCATCTTAGTGTGCACAAACAAAAACAGCCGGGTTTACCGGCTGTTTTTTGAAGAGCAGTCTGACACAAACTGGCAGGCTGCTCAATGGGACTAGCCCGGCTAAACCACAGGGTGGGCCAATTACTTGGCTGTGCGGTTTGCGTAGCGGTTGCGGAAGCGCTCCACGCGACCACCCATGCTGTCCACGCTCTTTTGTGTACCCGTGTAGAAGGGGTGTGACTCGCTAGAGGTTTCCAGCTTGAACAAAGGCATTTCGCGGCCATCGTCCAGCTTGATGGTCTCTTTGGTGGACGCTGTTGAGCGTGTGATGATCTGGAAGCCATTGGACTGGTCCAAGAAGCAAACTTCGCGGTATTCGGGGTGAATGCCTTCTCTCATGTCGTATCTCTTTTCAAAGGTTCAGTTGCGACAGCCTTGACCAGCGACATTGCCAATCACACTTTTCGCGAAAAAGTAAATCGTATGTGGGTGACAAAGCCCATTAAACGGGGTTTGTTCCAAATAGCCTGCAATTATCGCATGAAATCAGGTGTCTTAGCCACCGCGACGCATCATGTCAAAGAACTCTGAGTTGTTCTTGGTGGCTTTCATGCTCTTGAGCACCATTTCCATGGACTCGATCTCGTCCATGTTGTACATGAACTGGCGCAAAATGCGCGTTTTCTGCAGGATTTCTGGTGGCAGCAGCAGCTCTTCGCGGCGTGTGCTGCTGCGGTTGAGCTGGATAGACGGGAATACACGCTTTTCGTACAAGCGGCGGTCCAGGTGAATTTCGGAGTTGCCTGTGCCCTTGAATTCTTCAAAAATCACCTCGTCCATGCGGCTGCCGGTGTCAATCAGGGCTGTAGCGATGATGGTGAGCGAGCCACCTTCTTCGACGTTGCGTGCTGCACCAAAAAAGCGCTTGGGGCGCTGCAAGGCATTGGCGTCAACACCGCCGGTGAGTACTTTGCCAGAAGAGGGCAGTACGTTGTTGTAAGCGCGGGCCAAGCGGGTAATCGAGTCCAGCAGGATCACCACGTCTTTTTTGAGCTCAACCAGGCGTTTGGCGCGCTCAATCACCATTTCGGCCACGTGTACGTGGCGCGCTGCCGGTTCGTCAAAGGTGGATGCAATGACTTCGCCGCGCACGGTGCGTTGCATCTCTGTGACTTCTTCAGGGCGCTCGTCAACCAGCAACACGATCAGTGTCACGTCCGGGTTGTTGGCCGTGATGGCGTGAGCCATGTGCTGCATCATCACGGTTTTGCCGCTCTTGGGCGGTGCTACCAGCAAGGCGCGCTGGCCTTTGCCAATGGGCGCGATGATGTCAATGATGCGGCCTGTGATGTTGTCTTCAGACTTGGTGTCGCGCTCTAAGCGCATGTGCTCTTTGGGGAACAACGGCGTCAAGTTCTCAAACATGATCTTGTGCTTGTTGTCCTCTGGGGGCAAGCCGTTGATCTTGTCCAGCTTGGTGAGTGCAAAGTAGCGCTCGCCGTCTTTGGGGGTGCGCACTTCGCCCTCGATCATGTCGCCTGTGTGCAGGTTGAAGCGGCGAATTTGGCTGGGCGAGATGTAAATGTCGTCTGTGCTGGCCGTAAAGCTGGTGTCGGGCGCGCGCAGAAAGCCAAAGCCGTCGGGCAGTACTTCCAGTACACCGTCAGCGAACACTTGTTCACCGCCGCGTGCACGCTTTTTGATGATGGCAAACATCAGCTCTTGTTTGCGCATGCGCCCGGTGTTTTCAATTTCCAGTTCGTCCGCTTGTTTGAGGACTTCAGAAATGTGCAGGGCTTTGAGTTCAGATAAATGCATGTTGGGTCAAACCTGTTGCAGGTTGGTATCGGTCGGTCGGTGTGGGGGCAAGGGCTAGAAAAGCGCCTGTAAGTGTTGGGGTGAGGCTAGCCTGATGGTGGGCTTAGCTTGCCAAGATTGTTGCTTGACAGTGTTCACTGCTACCGGGCCGTGTCAGGCCAAGCCGTGGAACAGCGCTAATGATAGCAGCAAATAGCCCCGTCACTCATGAATGTGTGCCGCACAACAAAAAAGCCCCAGCCGTTTGGAGGCGTGGGGCTTTGGTGAGCAGGAAACCGGTTGATTGGTAATCAGGCCAGTTGCTCGTCAACAAATTCAACCAATTGTGCTTTGCTCAGGGCGCCGACTTTGGTGGCTGCCAACTGGCCGTCCTTGAATACCATCAGGGTGGGAATGCCACGAATGCCAAACTGGGCTGGCACACCGCGGTTATCGTCGACATTGAGCTTTGCAATGTCTAGCTTGCCCTCGTAGCTGGTGGCTACCTCGTCCAGAATGGGGGCAATCATCTTGCAAGGACCACACCACTCGGCCCAAAAGTCAACCAAAACGGGTTTGGTAGATTTCAACACGTCTTGCTCAAAAGTGGCATCCGAGACGTGCTTGATGAGTTCGCTGGCCATTGTGTATATCCTCTTTGGTTAAGTAATCAGGTGCAGGCTGCACACGCAACATAATTGTGACAGAAACAGCCCATTCAAGTGTCGCGCCAGTTTTGTGTCATCAACAAGCCGCCGAAGCCACCATGCACAGCCAAATAGCCTTTTAGCGTACCAACCATGAATGAACCCACAAGCAACACAGCGAGGCCTGCATGGCAATGGCAGCCTTGCATGCTGGCATTAGACAGTTGGATACGCCATGGGCAATGGCAGCCCAGTGAAGTGGTGGTGCTGGTACCGTTTGCACAAATGATGGGGGCTGCCAGGCAGGCTTGGGCGCAGGCCTTTCCGACCAGTTTTGTGCCCAGGTTTGAAACCACGCGCAATTGGGCCAACAGGCTTGAAGCCTTTACCCCAGGGCCAGAAGACTTGAGCCTGGACGCCGCCCACGACGCTGCAGTGAGCGCGGCCATGTTGGCGAGCATTGCGTTGCCGGGCTTGGATCATGCGTGGCGGCAAACCTTGGCCCCGCAGTTGTTCAGCGCGGCGCAATCCCTGGCCAGTGTTGTGTGCGCCGTTGCGCCGCAGCAGCGACAGGCTTGGTTGCACAGCAAGCAAGCTGAATTGGCATTGGGAGCCGGTGATGGTTTCAACAAATGGGAGTCGCTGTTGGCGACCTTGGCACTCAACTGGGCCGCCAGCAGCGGCTATGCCACCGATGTGTTGTGGCAACCGGTGGCTGCCAGCAGTTGCAAGGCGCTGGCTGTGCTGCCGGGTTTGCAAGTCGATGCGCTCAGCGAGGCACTGCTAAGCCATTGGCAGCACCAGTTGGGAGAGCAGGCCACCACTGTGTTGCCAACGCTGCAGCCCGCCTTGGGTGACAGGCCAGCTGCAAAAGTCTATGAGGCACTGGACGCACAAGACGAAGCCAGCCTCGCCGCCGCTTGCGTGCTGGCGCACCTGGAGGCCGGGCGTGTGCCGGTGGCTATCGTGGCGCAAGACCGCTTGCTGACCAAACGCATACACGCGCAACTGCAAACAGCCGGTGTTGACTGGCGTGATGAGACAGGTTGGATGCTGTCCACCACGCCTATTGCTGCGTTTTTAATGGCTTGGCTGCAAGCCAGTCATGCCAGCGCCACGAGCAACCAGTTGTTGGATGTTGTCAAAGCCGCTCCGCTGTTTGCCACGCCTTCTTATTCGGCGCAACTGGATGAGTGGGAGGCGCAGCTGCGCAAGCTGCAGGTGCGCAGCGCTGACAAAGCGCTGTTACTGCTGGACTCATGGTCTGAGCGTGGGGAGGTCAAGCCGGGGGCGCAAGTGCTGCGTGGCTGGCTATCGCTGGCGCGCCAGCAAACGCCAGACCAATGGCGTGAAGCCGTGCTGACGTTGTTGGTTGGCAGCGCGTGGTTGCAGCATTGGCCAGACGATGACGCCACACAGCAAGTGTTGCGTATGCTGCGCTTGGATGAAACCCTGCTGGCTGTAGATGCGCTGCCCAGTGACTTATCCGACGCGGTGCTGCCATGGTCGGTGGCTTTGGCGCCACTGTGGCAGCGCATGTCTGTGCATACTTTTACAGCATGGTTGCGCAGTGCCTTGGAGGGAGGCAGCTACAAGCCGCCTTACGTGGGGCGTATTGAGGTGTCTGCCTTGCCCATGGCGCAGTTGCTGGGCCGGGAAGTGGGCGCTGTGGTGATTGCTGGCTGTGATGCCAAGCACATGCCCGCCTATGTCAGTGCTATCAATTTGTGGACACCAGAGCAACAGGCCATATTGGGCTTGCCGCAAGCCAGTGCGCAAACCCAGGCCGCGCTGGACGCCTGGTGTATGGCCACCACCGCGCCCGTGTTGGATGTGTTGTGGCGATGCACAGACGGCGACCAGGCCCAACTGGCCGCACCGTGGTTGGCGTTGTCGCAGTCAGCTGGCGTTGACCACACAGATCTGCCAAGCCCTTGGCTGATACGCAGAGGCTGGGAGGCGGGCCAGGATGCTCGCGCTATTGATATGCAGACCAGCCTTGGTACCAAGCAACCAGCACCCGTGTTGGCCCACCACACGCCCAAGCGTTTGTCTGCCAGTGCCTATCAGGCGTTGCGCGACTGTCCCTATAGGTTTTTTGCCATGCAAGGTTTGCGCTTGTGGGAGAGCGCCGAGCTGGATGAGAATGTGGGCGCCAAAGACTTGGGCAACTGGCTGCACAAGGTCTTGCAGTTGTTTCACGAGGGCCGTACCGCCAGCAAGGCCAACGCCCAAACAGATGCAGCCACACTGGACACCTTGGCTGCGCAAGTGCGCAGTGACATGGGGTTTGAGGCAGCACAGTTTTTGCCGTTTGATGGCAATTGGGAGCAATTGCGTGACGGCTACTTGAGCTGGCTGCAAAGCCATGAGGCGCAGGGGTTTGTGTTTGATCAGGCAGAGCGCCACATGCAACGCATGCTGTCTGACGAACAGGGCGAGGCCGTCACCATCACGGGCACCATTGACCGCATAGACCACCATTCAGACAGCGGTGCATGTGCTGTGTTGGACTACAAAACCGAGCGTTTGGACAAAACCAGGAAACGTGTCAAAACGCCACTGGAGGACACGCAGCTGGCTTTTTATGCCGCGCTTATGCAGCCAAACCTGAGCGATGGTGTGGACTTGCAAACCGGCTACCTCAACATTTCAGGCCAGGACAGCAAGGGTGCAGGGGCTACGCAGCTGGTGGCACAAACTGCATCGACAGAACTCATGGAAACCATGCTGCAAGGCGTTGTTGTGGATATCCGGCGTTTGCAAAGTGGCCAGGCGCTGAACGCTTTGGGCGATGGCGTGGTGTGTGAATACTGCGCTGCGCGTGGTTTATGTCGCAAAGATTTTTGGGCGCAAGCGTCATGAATACACCAGCCCATCAACCCCTTAGCTACACCGTAAACAGCGTGCCCGTTGCGCCTGCCGCCTTTTACCGCATAGCCTGCCACCCCCAGCGCCACGTAGTGGTAGAAGCTTGTGCCGGCGCGGGCAAAACGTGGATGTTGGTGGCGCGCATTGCGCGCGCGCTGCTCAACGGCACAGAGCCGCAAAACATACTGGCCATAACCTTTACAAACAAGGCCGCCGCAGAAATGCGTGGACGCGTGGTGGCGTTGCTTCAAGAATGGGCCCAGCACGACGAGGCAACGCTGCGTAGCGAGCTGTTGGCCAGAGGCCTGTCTGAGGCAGAGCTGACCCCAGAGCTGCTACGCCGCGCCAGCGGCTTGCACGCTGAAATATTGGCGGGGCGCGGCGTGGGTATTCGTACCTTTCACGGCTGGTTTGCCAGCTTGCTGCGCATGGCGCCGCTGTCGCTGATGCAAAGCCTGGGGCTGCCGTCTCCTTACGAGCTGTTGCAAGACGACGCCGAGGCCATGGCCTTGGTGTGGCCGCACTTTTACAGGGCCGTTCATGCCGATGAGCAGCTGCTGGCTGACTTTCGCCATGCACTGGCGACCAGCGGGCGCAGCAACCTCAACGAGGCGTTGGTCAACGCACTGGGCAAACGCGTTGAAATTGGTTTGGCCTCACCTGATGCCTTGTTGCACGGTGTCGCCAGCCTGGGCGAAACCGTGCCAGCGTTTGCCAACTGCACCAACTTGCAAAAGCCCTTGGAGCACATGCCTGGCATGGCCCAAGCAATTCGTGATGCGGCCATGTCCATGGGGCGCAGCGGTAACGCTGCCGCCACCAAGGCAGCGACTGCCCTGGGTGCGGCGCTGGACAACGCGGATATGCACGCTGCAGCCAAAGTGCTGCTGACCAGCGACGGCAAGCCCAGGAAGAGTGGCCTTAAAGCGCCGAACCCAGAGCTGGTGCAAGCCGCGCAAGAGTGGGCGCAGCACTGGCAGCAGGCGTTGCACCAAGCTGCTTGTATAGAACATCAGCAGCGCATGGCCCGTTTGTCTTTGTGCCTTATTGACTGCTTCACCGCGCTCAAACGCCAGCGCGGCTGGGTCGACATGAACGACATCGAGATGGCCGCTAGCAAGCTGTTGGCTGATTCTGAGCTCAGCGCCTGGGTGCAGCAGCGCCTGGATGCCAGCGTGTCGCAGCTGCTGATTGATGAGTTTCAAGACACCAACCCCATGCAGTGGCGTGCTTTGCTGTCGTGGCTGGAAGGCTATGTGGGCGCAGGTGGCGGTAACGTGCCCTACGTCTTTATTGTGGGTGACCCCAAACAGTCTATTTACAGATTCCGCCGCGCTGAGCCGCGCGTTTTTCGGGCTGCGACTGAGTTTGTTGCGCTGGCGCTGGGTGGCGATGTGCTGGCTTGTGACCACACAAGGCGCAATGCCACCAGCGTGGTGCAAGCGCTGAACGCGGTGATGTTGCCCCAAGCCGATGTATGCGATCAAGCGGATGAAGAGGATGAGGCGGAGGTCGCAGCAGCTGCTGCGCAAGCGCCATTGTTTCGCACGCATACCACCGATAAAAAGACGGTAGGCGCGGTACTGGCCTTGCCGTTGATTGATCCAGAGCTTGACGATGCGGCGGACGAAGTGGATGCAGCTGGCGAGGTGCACGAGTGGCGCGACAGTTTGTTGTCGCCCAAAGTGGTGGCAGAGGAGAAGCGCGTCGCGCTTGAAATACAGCAAGCCGCGCAGTGGGTAGCCCACAAGGTATCCAGCGGTGAGGCGGCGCAGAACATCATGGTGATAGCGCGCACCAATGCCCGCTTGGGCATGATGCAGTCGTCGCTGTCTGCCTTGGGTATTGCGTGCGCACAACCAGAGAAGTCCACCCTGATTGACAGCCCGGCGGTGGCCGATGTGGTGGCGTTGCTGGACGCCCTCATTTCACCAAACAGTGATTTGGCGTTGGCCCGCGCACTGCGCTCGCCCTTGTTTGGTGCGACTGATCAGGATTTGCTGTGGTTGTCTGTGGTTGCCAAGGGCGATGCACCAAGCGGTTCATCCATGAGTTGGCGTGCCGCTTTGCACAGCGCATGCGGCAACACTGACGCGCCTGATCAGGCGCAGCAGTGGGCAAGCACGCTAGACCACATGAGCACTTGGCTGCGTGAGTTGACGTTGGTACAACTGCTAACAACCATTTATGAGCACTGTGACGTATTGGCAGCCTATGCAGCGGCGGTTCCGCCTGCCATGGTGGGCGCCACGCATGCCCAGCTTCTGGCATTACTGGATGAGAGTCTGGCGTTAAATCAGGGCCGCTTTGTGACGCCTTACCAGTTTGTGCGCGCTGTCAAAGCCGCCACCAGCAAGCGCGCTTGGCCAACACCACCCAATGCAGTGCAGCTGCTCACCGTGCACGGCGCCAAAGGCCTTGAGGCGTCTTGCGTGCTGTTGCTAGACACACACGCTCCTGCCAAAAAAGCCCAGACCATGTCCATGCTGGTGGACTGGCCCAGTGACGCAGCCGCACCCAAGCGCGTGGTGTTTGTTGCCCGGGAAAAGCAGCCCCCCATTTGCGCTCAAGGCCTGCTGGCGAGCGACCAACAGGCCAGAGCTGTAGAAGAAAACAATGCCTTGTACGTGGCTATGACCCGCGCGGCCGACGAGCTGGTGCTGTCTGCGCACAGTCGCGCTGGCAACAAAGATGACAGCTGGTGGTCGCGTTTGGTAACACACGCGCAAACCGTGACCGTTGCGCAAACCGATGACCCAAACGACGCGACTGCGCAAGCACACAACGCGCCAGTGGCCATCAAGCGGCTACCCAAATGGCATGCGCGCCCAGTGTTTGCAGATGGCGCACCCCCCGCAAAGCCTGTTGCTGAGCAAGAAGAAAGCGCACGCCTGGGGCAGGCCATGCACCAGTTGCTTGAGTGGCTGCCGGCCAAGTTGGATGCCGCTGCAGACCCATGGCACCCAGAGCAACTACAGCGCGTACAACGCAATTGGCAGCTCAGCGGCGAAGCGCTTGAGCTGGCGCATCAATGGGCTTGCAATATTGTGCGAGGTGAGGGTGCCTGGGCGTGGCAGGACAGCATTGTTGGTTTTGCTGGCAACGAAGTCGACATCATGGTTGACGGCACGTTGATGCGCCTGGATAGATTGGTACAACGCCGCGACACCAAGGAGTGGTGGGTGCTTGACTTCAAGTCCAGCCGCCAGCCGCAGCTAGACCAGACCTTGCTGCGTCAGCTTGACACTTATAGGGCTGCAGTGGCGGCCATCTACCACAGTCAGGAGGTGCGCAGCGCTTTCCTCACCGCCAGCGGGGCGCTGATAGAGCCCGCACAATGAGGCCATGGGTCTAACAGCCCACATCACACGGCAGCACTACTTTTTGAGGACTTGTTTTGAACCCAGCCGACTCTGCAACCAGCCTTGGCGCAAGCAGCACCACACTTCACATCACCGTTGTGTCTGACGTGGTGTGCCCGTGGTGCTTTATTGGTAAACGCCACCTTGAGCAAGCTTTGGCCTTGTATGCCAGCAAATACCCCGAGCGGGCCAAGCCCCAGGTGCAGTGGTCTGCGTTTCAGCTCAACCCCGACATGCCACTGGACGGCATGCATAGAGCGGCCTATGTGCGCAACAAGTTTGGAGACCGCGCGGATGAGGTCCTGCAGCGCATGGCAGATGCCGGGCGCAACGCCAACATTGAATTTGCCTTTGACCAGATCACCCGCCAACCCAACACGCTGGGCATGCAGGCCTTGATTGCCTCGGCCACCACTGCGCAGCAACAGGACATGGTGGTACAGGCCCTGTTTGACGCCTACTTTTTGAAGGGCCTGGACCTGACCAACGATGCAGTGGTTCAGCAAGTGATGCAGCCCACCGGTCTGACTGCAGAGGTGGTTGCTCAATGTTTGGTAAAAGGCGGGCCAGCTCAGCAAGCGGCGCTGCAAGCAGCTCAACAATGGCGCAGCATGGAGGTGCAGGGCGTGCCGCTGTTTGTGTTTCAAAACAAGTGGGCCGTGTCTGGCGCGCAGCCGCCAGCCGGCTTGCTAGAGGCCATGGAGCACGCGCTGGCGCAGCCAGTGGAACCAGCGCACCCAGCGCAAGAGGCTTAGCTCAGTACGGCAAGCCTAGCTTGCGGTACACAAATGACATCAGCCAAGCCGGGCCTATCAGCAAAAACTGTATGTCTTTAAAAAACGAAGGCTTTTTGCCCTCAATCTTGTGCCCGATAAATTGGCCTACCCATGCCAATACAAATACGACGGCAGCAAACCACCCCAGGCTGATAGTGCGCGTGGCCTCAAACCAGTAAATGCTTGCTGCGCACGCCGCACTCACCAAGACCAGCCCAGCAGCCAGTTTGGCAGACAACAGCAAGTAGTAGGCAATGCTGGCCACTATGGCCAGCCACATCCAGTTCAAACCCAACGCCGCACCCAAGGCATAGGGGTAAGGCAACAAGTAAAAACCCGCAAAAACGCACCACGTAATCGCTGGCACACAAAGCCAGTGAATACGCTTGTTGGTCACATTGAGGTGGCTCTCGCCGTACTCGCTCAAGAGTGCATCTATACGTCGTGTAGTGATGGCGGAAGTATCTAGTGGGTCCATTGGCGTAACCTTAACCTGCTTACAAGTGAACAGATACTACCGCTTGGTGCCAGCCTTGCAAGTTGGTCGAACTCTGAGTCTTTAGGGCTAGCGACGCTGCGTTACAGCTGGCCTGGATTTGCCGCATTGCCTTTACGGCCCGTATAACGCTTAGTCATGAGCCCACTTGTGTAGGGCAGTCCCCCAGCGGTGCTGTTTGGTATGAAAAAGAATTGATGGCATTGGTCCCTGGGTGTCAGCTACATTGCCGCAATTACATTCAGCGTGTCGCTGATGAAAAGGAATGCGGCAAGCGTCATTAGGATTTGCCTGGTAACCGATCGCCAATCAAATTCCTCCAGCTTCCGCGTTGCGCGAGCCCGACAATAAACAAGTGCGGCCATAAGCAAAAGAGCCGATGGCAACTGTGCCGGCCGGATTCCGGTAATGACAAGCATCGTGAGGATGGTGTAAATGGTCCCGGCTAGAACCATTAGGATTCGCTCGATGGCCAATTGCCAACCAAAATCCTCGAGAGGGTACGTCGTGCGAAACCACCGCAGACCAAGCGCAGCCACCATATAAACCGCGTACGGCGACCGTAACAGATGCAGATCCTCGACGAGCGCTGTCATGAGGAGGATGAGGATGAGGATGGCCAATGAAATGGCTGCCGCAGGGACTATCAGGATTTTCTTGATGACCAATAGCCAATCAAACTCATCCCGCAGCCGTTTCGAACGTCCCTGCCAAAGAATAAGCGCAGCCCCCAGCAAAATAGCCAACGGTGACTGTGCCAGCCGCAGTACGACATCAAGGCCGGCCACCATAATGATGATGGTGATGATGAGAATGGTTCCCACCAGGACTATCAGGAGTTGCTTGATGACCGATTTGAGCCAGGTAAACACCGCGAGCGGGCGTGTCGCGCGACTCCTCCGCAGACCAAGTGCAGTCACCAGCACAAGCGTAAATATGGAAATAGACGCCGGGATGAGTTCGTCTAGGCGGTGGTAGCTACTCATGTATTCATCGATGAATGCAGCGGAGGTAAGCGCGAGTGGCACCGCTGGCACCATGGTTAGAAGCAGCCTAACCTTGCGCGATAAAAGTGATTCTAAAGAATTCATATCAATAACTTAATAGGCCAAAATAGCCATCTTAAGTTATCAAATACAGTGGTTTTGTGTGAGAGTTGAGGATTCCCAACACAGGGGGTAGCGTGCAGCCCACCACTGATGACGACAAATCTTGCCGTAGGCACCCCAGAGATCATTTGGAATCAAGACGCGGACGCATTAACGTGCGCCTCGAAGGTTCAGACCTTCGACCTGTGTCGTGTCGATTTCATCGACCTAGTTGGGGAGGAAGTGATACAGCCAACTGCCACAACGAAGGCAACTTAGGTCCGGATGGAGTTCAGTTTGTTGTACTGATTGGCAAAAGAAAGAAGGGTGACGAGCCTTGACCCCGGCACTGGATTCACAGTTAGGGCTGCTTGGTTCCCCATCTGACCCGGTTGGCCGCTTCACCATGCGGGAAGGCCCGTCGAGGGTTATTGTAACGGCGTGCGAATGACCTTTCACCATGTCTTGTCAGATTGAGCGAATGCCAGGCGGCGATCTATTGCACATAGAATCTAGGGCTATGGCTTATACCGTTCTTGCTCGCAAATACAGACCGCGCAACTTTTCCGAGTTGGTGGGGCAAGAGCACGTGGTGCAGGCTTTGGGCAATGCTTTGCGCACGCAGCGCTTGCATCATGCCTATTTGTTTACCGGTACGCGTGGCGTGGGTAAAACCACAGTGTCCCGAATTTTGGCCAAGTCGCTCAACTGTGTGGGCGCTGATGGCCAGGGCGACATCACGGCTGAGCCGTGTGGCGTGTGCCAGGCCTGTACCGACATTGATCAAGGCCGCTTTGTCGATTACACCGAGCTGGACGCCGCGTCCAACCGTGGTGTGGACGAGGTGCAAAGCCTGTTGGAGCAAGCGGTTTACAAGCCTGTGCAGGGGCGCTTCAAGGTGTTCATGATCGACGAGGTGCACATGCTGACCAACACGGCGTTTAACGCCATGTTGAAAACGCTTGAAGAGCCCCCCGAATACCTTAAATTTGTGCTGGCCACCACAGACCCACAAAAAGTGCCGGTAACGGTGTTGTCGCGGTGTTTGCAGTTCAACTTGCGTCCTATGCCCGCGCAAACGGTGGTGGAGCACTTGCAAACCGTATTGGGCGACGAAGGCGTTGAGTTTGACCTGGGCGCGTTGCGTTTTATTGGCAAGTCGGCGCACGGCTCTATGCGTGATGCGCTTAGCCTGACAGACCAGGCTATTGCCTTTGGCAATGGCGTGCTTCAGGAAGAGCCTGTGCGCCAAATGCTAGGCGCTGTAGATGCCAGCCATGTGTTTGAGCTGATTGAGGCGCTGGCTCACAACCGTGGCGCCGATGTGGTGGCCATGATTGATGCGGCCAGACTGCAAGGCCTTAGTGCGGCGACCACGCTGGAGGAAATGGCTGGTGCTTTGCAGCGCATGGCAGTGTTGCAAGCCACAGGCAAGGGTGACGAGACAGATCCAGATTTTGAGCAACTCAAAGCGCTGGCAGATGCCATGCCCGCAGACGAGACCCAGCTGCTGTACAGCTTGTGTTTGCATGGCCGTGGCGAGCTTGGCTTGGCACCAGACGAGTACGCGGCACTCACCATGGTGTTGCTGAGGCTGTTGGCGTTCAAGCCGGGCGCTGTGCAAGCGTCGGCTGAAAAAAAAGCCTGAATAATGGCCAAGCGCTGGTAGTTGCTAAACCTGCACCGGCACCTGCTCCTGCTCCTGCTCCTCAAATAGCGCCTGCAACACCAATTGCGCAAGCTCAACCTGTTGCCCCTGCGGCAGTCGCCCAGCAAGCATCCCAACCAAAACCGGCCAGCATTGCGGCCCCGGCGCCGGCACAAGCACCTGAGCAAGAGCTGCCAGTACCCATTACCCGCATGCCTGTGCGCGAGTCCAGAGACGAGCAGCCTGTTGCACGCACGGCAACAGTTGACCGGGTCCAGCCGCCCGCAGCTGCGCAGCACGCGGCAGCGACGTGCAGCTGGTGTGCACGCCTGAAGGCGATATGTGGTTAGATACCGTCAAGACCCTGATTGAGCAAGAGCGCGTCAGTGCATTGGTGCGAGAGTTGGCTTTGCAGTCGCAGTTGGTGGCTACCGACGAGTCGTCAACGCCTGCACATTGGCTGCTGCGCATTGAGCGCGAGTCGCTTAACCAGGGCTCAAACAAGGAACGCTTGCAAACAGCGCTTGCGCAAGCGGGCTGCGAGGTGCAACTGGGCGTAGAGCTGGGTTTGGTGCAAGACACGCCAGCCAAACGCATGGCAGCAGCGGCTGCGCAAGCCTTGCACGAGGCCGAGCAGATTATTTTGAATGACCCGTTTGCCCAGCAAATGATGCAAGAGTTTGGCGCGGTCATTGTGCCGGGCACACTCCGGTCTGTACCTGCCGCGTAAGGGGCAGTGCAGTCTGATGTAAAAAAATTGTTACCCACTTGGTTTATTGAAAGGACACAACATGTTTAACAAGGGACAAATGGCAGGCTTGATGAAGCAAGCGCAGGCCATGCAAGACAACCTCAAAAAAGCGCAGGCCGAGTTGGCCAATATCGAGGTGCAGGGCCAGTCCGGCTCAGGCTTGGTAAAGGTCACCATGACCTGCAAAAACGATGTGCGTCGCGTGGAGATTGACCCCTCACTAATGGGTGACGACAAAGATATGCTGGAAGACTTGGTGGCTGCGGCGTTTAACGATGCAGTGCGTAACGCAGAAGCCACGTCAGAGGCCAAGCTGGGCAAAATTACCGCGGGTATGCCTGGCATGGGCGGCATGAAGTTGCCTTTCTAAGCCTATCTGTATGGCTCAACCCGGTGGTGCTTTAGACCAGCTAACGCTTGCCCTGCAACGCTTGCCAGGCGTCGGGGCGAAGTCGGCTGCGCGCATGGCGTTTCACCTCATGCAGCAAGACGTAGAGGGCGCACGTCACATTGCCCGCGCGCTTGATGAAGCCGCGGCGCGCATTCGTCACTGCGCCTGTTGCTACACATTGACTGAAGCGGTGGTGTGCGCCACTTGCTCAGACGCCACAAGAGACGCCACGCAATTGTGTGTGGTGGAGACGCCCGCCGACCAAGCCGCGCTTGAGCGCACGGGTGCCTTTCAGGGCTTGTACTTTGTGCTCATGGGGCGCCTAAGCCCTTTGGACGGTGTAGGGCCCAAAGAGATTGGCTTGCGCCGATTGTTTGACCGCATCAATCCAGAGCTGGCCCAGCAAGGGGAAGATGCTGAGCTGGCGGCTCAAATCCCTGAGCACGCGCAAGTGCCGGTTGCAGAGGTTATTTTGGCCACCAATTTCACGGCAGAAGGTGAGGCCACAGCCCACGTGATTGCGCAGGCCATGAAAGATTTACCGCTGCGCGTCACGCGCCTGTCGCGAGGTGTGCCGGTGGGCAGCGAACTGGAGTACGTTGACCTGGGCACTATCGCGCACTCCTTGCTGGCCAGGCGCTAGCAACCAGCAACTAGAAATACTGTAGAAAGCGTTAGCGCACCTGCACGATCAGTGTCTGGCCTATGCGAATGTAGCTGCGCGATTTCAAGTTGTTCCACTTGGTGATGGCGCTTACCGACACGCCGTATTTGCGCGCTATTCCTGACAAGGTGTCACCCTTGCGCACCTTCACGCGCAGCTTGCTGAACTCTGGCGCCAATGCCAGCTGGGCGTTGTCGGCAACGTATTCGGTTACGTTGGCAGTTTTGTTGGCGCTTCGCTTGATCAGCACGGTAGAGCCTTTGCGCACCAGCATGCGAGGTGGGATGTTGTTGACCTGGCGCAGCTCTGACTCTGACATGCCAACTTGCTTGGCCAGGTCACGCGGCTTCATGTTGCGCTTCACCACAAATGCAGTCCAGGAGGCCAGAGGTCCGCTGTGTGCCTTGAGTCGTATCTTGAAGTCCGCGGCGTTGTCCCACGGCAGCAAGATGGAGGGTGTGCCGTTGGCCAAAATAACCGGGTGTTTTAACGACGGGTTAAGCGTTCTAAAGGCGTCTACAGAGACGCCTGCGAATTCAGCGGCCAAGCTCACGTCTATGTCGCGCTCAATGGTGACCACATCAAAAAACGGGTGGTTGGGGATGGAGGGCAGGTCTACCGAGTAGGCACTTGGGTTGCTAACAATATTTTTAACGGCCTGCAGCTTGGGCACGTAATTACGCGTTTCTGCTGGCATGCGCAAGTCCAGGTAGCCCGTACCTTTGCCTGCGGCTTTGTTGCGGGCGATGGCGCGGCGCACATTGCCTTGCCCCCAGTTGTAGGCCGCCAGCGCCAGATGCCAGTCACCAAACTGTTTGTGCAGGCTCTCCAAGTAATCGAGCGCAGCGTTGGTTGAGGCAATGACATCGCGTCTGTCGTCACGAAAAGAGTTTTGGCGCAGGTCAAAAGAGCGACCGGTAGCTGGCATGAATTGCCACATGCCAGCGGCTTTGGCATGAGAGACTGCCTGCGGGTTGAAGGCGCTTTCAATGTAGGGAAGCAGGGCCAGTTCGCTGGGCATTCTTCTGCGCTCCAGCTCGTCCACAATATAAAAAATATAGCGGCTGGAGCGCTCAGACATGCGGTCTATGTAGTCAGGGCGAGAGGCGTACCACTGCACACGTGAGTCCACCAACTTGCCGTCAATATCGGGCATGGCAAAGCCGCGACGTATACGCTCCCACATGTCTTGTGGTGGGGCGGTTGCAGCCACACCGCCGAGGTTGGTGGCCGTGGCTGCGTCCAGCTGGCTTAGAGGCCCTTCTGGTATGACGGCAGGGCCTGAATAGTCAGCGGTAGAGGCTCTTGCAGGTTGGCTTGCACTGCCTGGCACAGCCAGGCTTGCACAACCAGACAACACAACGGCGGTCACACCCAGCAGCGCCAACACAGCGCGGCGGTAAACAATAAACAGCATTGGCAATTTAGAAATTATTTTTCCACGCGCGCAAGGCACCAAAAATGGCATCAGGTTGCGCAGGTGTTTGGGGAAATTGGCTCAACACACTGGTTGCAATGTCAACATGGTTGACACGCAAAAAGGGGTTGATCTCACACTCGGTACCAAGGCGCACAGGCAGCGTGGGCAAGCCTTTAGCGCGCAATGATTCGACTGTAGAACTGTAACCCAGTAAGGCTTGGTTTTGCGGATCGACAGCGCGGGCAAATTTTAAATTTGATAAGGTGTACTCGTGTGCACAGCACACCCAAGTCTGTGGGGGTAGCGCAGCCAGCTGCGCCAGCGAGGCGCGCATTTGCGCAGGCGTGCCCTCAAACAACCGGCCGCAGCCCCCAGAAAACAAGGTGTCACCACAAAACAAGACGCTACCCAAGTCTGCAACGTCTGCGGCATGAAACGCCACATGCCCCAGCGTGTGGCCAGGTACATCCAGCGTGGTAAACGTGGTGCCCAGCACGTTCAATGTGTCTGAGCCGCGCACAGCGTGGCCCTTGGCGCTGTCCAGCTGATTTACGAAACCGAGCTGCTCGTTGGCTGGGTAATACACATCGCAGGCATATTGCTGTTGCAGCGCCAATACGCCGCCGGTGTGGTCACCGTGGTGGTGCGTGACCAAAATAGCCACCAGATCCAAGTCCAGCTGCGCCAGCGTGGCCTGCACAGGGGCGGCGTCGCCAGGGTCAACCACCAAGGCTTGTTGGCCGTCGTGCAGCAGCCACAGGTAGTTGTCGTCAAAAGCGGGAATGGGCAATAAATGCATGGGGTTTCTCGTGGCCTGCGCCGATGTGACACACGACAATAGGGGATTGTCACGTGGCGTGTCGTTATTTGCTACCCGGATATTCTAAGTTTGCTTACCAATTCCCATGACTTTTTGCGGCAATGCTGGCTAGATTGGCTGCAAGCCAACACAGATGAGGTTGTGCGCGACCTGTTTGGCTACCATGCCATCCAGCTGGGTTTGCCGGAGCTAGACGGTCTGAGCGCCAATCGCATGCCGCACCAGTGGTTGGCGCAAGTGGACAGCTACGGGCCAGACTGCCGCGCTTTGGGCACTGCCCCAGGCGCAGAGGTAGACCTTGATTGCGACAGCCACGCCTTGCCATTTGAGTCTTCCAGCCTGGACCTGGTGGTCATACCCCATACCTTGGAGCGCGCGGCTGACCCGCACGCGACGCTGCGCGAGGTGGCCAGAGTGCTGATGCCTGAGGGGCATGTGGTGATTGCGGGGCTAAACCCATTCAGCCTGTGGTCTGTGCGCCAGAGCCGGTTTGATTGGTCGCAGCGCTTTGGCTTGAAGGGCGGGGCGCAGTTCGCGCCGTTTGATGTGGCAGCCAGGCACTGGATTGGTTTGTGGCGCTTGCGCGACTGGTTAAAGCTGCTGGGCTTTGAGGTGCAATTGGTTAAAACCGGTATGTACCGCCCGGGTGTTGCCTCGTCCAAGTGGGCTCAGCGTTGGGCTTGGCTGGAGCGGTGGGGCGCCAGGCTGTGGCCGTTTGCCGGTGGCGTATACATGCTGGTGGCCGTAAAAAAAGTACGCGGCATGCGCGTGATGGGCCCCAGCTGGAGTCGCAAACGTGTGCGTGGCCGGGCCAGAGTGGCAGCCAAGCAACCCGCGCGCGTTATGAACGACAATCCCTCCCCATGAACGAAGTCATCATTTACACAGACGGCGCTTGCAAAGGTAACCCAGGCCCTGGCGGTTGGGGCGTATTTTTAAAAAGCGCAGGCACCGAAAAAGAGTTGTTTGGCGGCGAAGCCAACACCACCAACAACCGCATGGAAATGATGGCCGTTATCAAGGCCTTGCAAGCCTTGAAGCGCCCATGCAAGGTTACGCTGTACCTGGATAGCGAGTACGTGCGCAAGGGCATTACAGAGTGGGTCAAGGGCTGGAAAGCGCGAGGCTGGAAAACAGCGGCCAAGCAGCCCGTTAAAAACGTTGACTTGTGGCAAACCCTTGATGATCTGGTGGCCAATACCGAGCATGAACTAACGTGGCGCTGGGTCAAAGGCCATGCTGGTGACCCTGGCAACGAGCGCGCCGACATGCTGGCCAACAAAGGTGTAGACAGCCTTTAAGCCGGCTGCTGATGACTGTGGGTTTGGCTGTGGCTTTGGTTATTGGCGGCCTTGTGACAAGCCGCTGGCTTAACCGCCTATGTAACTCATCTCAATGCGTTGTTCGGCATTGCCAGCCGGCAGCACACCAGCTTGCCTGAGCGCTGAGTACTGGTCTGCGCGTGCGCCCCAAGCCGCGGCCAAATAGTTCGCTATGGCGTCTGGCGTGGTGACCTTGGCGTTGCGTATCAGGCCTTTCATGTCAAAGCCTGCGCTTGCAAACAAGCAGTTGAACAGCTTGCCGTCTGTTGACAGGCGTGCACGGTTGCACTCATGGCAAAAGGCCTGGGTCACACTGGAGATAAAGCCTACCTCGCCCAGGCCTGGGTCTACCTGTCCATGTGCGCCCACGTAGCCAAACCGTTTGGCGGTCTCGCCGCTGCTGTTGGCCTTCAAGGCCTGCATGGGCCAGTGGGTTTGCAGCAAGGCCAGTACATCGGCGCTGGGCAGCACCTCGTCCATGCGCCAGCCGTTGCTGGCTCCTACGTCCATGTACTCGATAAAGCGAAGTGCCACGCCTGTGCCTCTGAAGTGCCTGGCCATGGGCACAATCTGGTCTTCGTTGGTGCCGCGCTTGACCACCATATTCACTTTGATGTTGTCAAAGCCCGCCGTTTGCGCTGCTTCTATGCCTTTGAGCACGTCGGCTACCGGAAAGTCCATGTCGTTCATTTGCCGAAATACCAGGTCGTCCAAAGCGTCCAGGCTGATGGTCAGGCGGTTCAGGCCCGCGTCTTTCAGCGCTTGGGCTTGGCGCGCCAACAAGCTGGCGTTGGTGGTGAGCGTAAGGTCTAGCGGCTTGCCGTCTGTTGTGCGCAGGGCGCTGAGTTGGGCTATGAGCACATGCAGGTGCTTGCGCAGCAGTGGCTCACCGCCGGTAATGCGCAGTTTGCGAACGCCCAGCTGGGTTGCGGCTTGTGCCACAGCGGTGATTTCCTCAAAACTCAGCAATTCGCTTTGGGCCAAATACACATGGTCGCGGTTGAACACACTCTTGGGCATGCAGTAGCTGCACCTGAAATTACATTTGTCCGTCACGCTGATGCGCAGGTCGCGCAAGTGCCTACCCAGCTGGTCAGCGGTGTTGGGGCCGGCCGACACGTTGCCAACATCTGGCCAGGCGAGGGCGGCGGGTTGAGCTTTTACAACAGGGATGACGCGTGTATTGGAAGTAGCCATGGCTATATTGTGCTGCAAGCATGCCGCCTTGCATGTTGCAGCGCGAATACCATTGGTCTTGTGTCAGCTACAGTTCAGTAAAATCAGCCCCAATTGGCCCACCCATGCTGCATGGTGCCAGCCCCATTTTTAGACCCTAGAGAGAACTTATGTCCTTAAACAACGTCACGCCCGGTAAAAACGTTCCAGACGCATTCAACGTCATCATCGAGATTTCTGCCAACGCAGACCCCGTGAAGTACGAAGTTGACAAAGATACCGGTGCGATTTTCGTAGACCGCTTTGTGGGCACCGCCATGCACTACCCCACAAACTATGGCTATGTGCCACAAACCATCGCGGGTGACGGTGATCCGGTAGACGTATTGGTAATGACCCCCTTCCCATTGCCCCCAGGCGTGGTGATTCCTTGCCGTGCCGTAGGCATCTTGAACATGGAAGACGAAGGCGGCATGGACGGCAAGGTACTGGCAGTGCCCACAGACAAGCTATTGCCAACCAATGCCAACGTGCAAGACATTGGCGACGTGGCAGAAGCCACCAAGGCCCAAATCGCCCACTTTTTCGAGCACTACAAAGACCTGGAAAAAGGCAAGTGGGTCAAGGTTGTGGGCTGGGAGGGTAAAGCCGCCGCCCATAAAGAAATTACAGACGGTATCGCCAATTACGCCGCCAAGTAAATTAATTGGGGTGCCTGCACCCTAAACCCGGTTCAGCCCCAGCGGGGTTGGGCAGGCCCAACGTGATACGGCTGCGCGTCAATCTGCGCGTGTTTTAAACGGGCTGTGGGCTTGCAAATCCTGAACATAGGCTTGCATACCTTGCGTTTCACGCTCCAGGTAGCGGTCTACGGCGTCGGCGAAAGCTGGGTGGGCTAGCCAGTGGGCGCTGTAGGTGGTTTGGGGCATGAGGGCTCTGGCCATTTTGTGCTCGCCTTGGGCGCCGCCCTCGAAGCGGGCCACGCCGTTGTCTATGCACCAGGCCAGTGGTTGGTAGTAACAGGCTTCAAAGTGCAGGCAGTCCAAACGCGCCAAGGCTCCCCAGTAGCGGCCAAAGGCGGCAATGGCCCGGCCGTCGCTGTCCAGCTCCAGGCCAATCAGGCTACAGGCAAAGGCTTGGTCAGACGGTGAGTAGGCCACGCACATCAACCAGTTGTGCGGCATGTGCTCGCGCATGGCTTGAAAAAACGCGGGCGTGAGGTAGGGCGCGTTGCCGTGTTCCAGATAGGTTTGCTGGTAGCAGCGGTAGAACAATTGCCAGTCATCTGCTGTGATGTCAGTACCGCGTCTGGTTTCAAAGCGTACGCCTGCGTCTGACACTTTGCGCCGCTCTTGCCTGATTTTCTTGCGCTTGTCTTGTGCCAACGTGGCTAAAAACGCATCAAAGCTGTCGTAGCCTGGTTGCGTGTTGTGCCAATGAAACTGTACGGTCTGGCGCATCAACAGACCTTGCGCTTCGCACGCAGCGCGGTCTGACTCGCTGATAAACAAGGCGTGTAGGGACGACACGCCAATATCAGTACAGGTTTGCACGGTGGCAGCCAGCAATGCCGATTGGTCTGCTGCTGTTGCCGCGATCAAGCGCGGCCCTGGCACGGGTGTAAACGGTGGCGCAATCACGGCCTTGGGGTAGTAAGTCAGGCCATGCTCCTGGTAGGCGCGTGCCCAGGCAAAATCAAACACGTATTCGCCGTAAGAGTGTGACTTCACGTACATGGGGCACACGCCCACCAAGCGTTGTTCGTCAGCGTGCCACAGGCTTACAAAATAGGGCTGCCAGCCTGTATCGGCCACGGCGCTGGCGCTGCTGTGCATGGCTGCTATGTATGCGTGGCGCACGAAGGGGTTTAGCGATGCGTTGCCGGCACACGCCAAAAGCAAGCCATCCCACTGGTCTTGCGCAATGCTGGCGGGGTCCTGGATGATGCGGGTGACATAATTGCCAACGCTCATTGCTTTGCTGTCCACGTTTTATTACCTATGCGCATTTCTGTTGCTCAGTTCAATTTTGTTGTTGGCGATTTGGTTGGCAATGCCCAGCGCATCGTACAAGCCGCCACCGATGCGCACGCAGCCGGTGCCCAGCTGTTGCTAACCCCAGAGCTGGCGTTGTCGGGTTATGCCGCTGAAGACCTGTACTTGCGCGAGCAGTTTTTGCAAGCTGTTGATGATGCCCTGAAAACCATTGCTGCGCGCACAGCACACCTGGAAGGCCTGCATATTGTGGTGGGACACGCCGCGGCGCGGCGCGAGCAAACGGTTCGCACAGAAGCCATATCGACACCGCCTTGCCTCAATATGGCTACGGTATTGCATGCAGGCGAGGTGGTGGCCAGCTACGCCAAGCGTGAGTTGCCCAACTACCAGGTGTTTGATGAGCGCCGCTACTTTGAGCCTGGGCAAGATGTTTGTGTGTTTGACGTGGCGGGTACCAAAGTCGGCTTGTTGATTTGTGCAGACGCCTGGTTTGAGCAGCCTGCTCTGGATGCCCAAGCCGCCGGTGCGCAAGTACTGGTTGTGATCAATGCCTCGCCATTTCACATGGGTAAAGGCGCGCAACGCGAGGCGGCCATGGCCCAACTGGTGCAGCGTGTGCCGCTGCCTCTGGTGTATGCCCACATGGTGGGCGGGCAAGATGAGCTGGTGTTCGACGGGCGTAGTTTTATGCTGGATGCGCGCGCGCAGGTGGTTGCCAGAGCGCCCAGTTTTGTTGAGACGCTCATCACGTGGACCTTGGCCGGGGCGAATGACGTGGCCGTTGAGCAAGGCGAGCTGAGCGACTTGTGGCAAGCGCTGGTAATGGGCGTTCGCGACTATGTGGGCAAAAACAAATTTCCTGGTGTGGTGTTGGGCTTGTCTGGCGGCGTGGACTCGGCTTTGGTGTTGGCCATAGCCGTAGACGCCTTAGGCGCACAGCGCGTGCGCGCCGTGATGATGCCGTCACCGTATACCGCTGATATTTCCTTGTTGGACGCCGCTGAAATGGCCAAGCGCATGAATGTGCGCTACACAGAGCTGGATATTACGCCGCACTTTGAGGTGTTCAAGCAGTCACTGGCGCGGGAGTTTGATGGCATACCAGAAGACACCACTGAAGAAAACCTGCAAGCGCGTATCAGGGGCACCTTGCTGATGGCGCTGAGCAATAAGTGGGGCAGCATGGTGCTCACCACAGGTAACAAGAGCGAAATGGCAACCGGCTACTGCACGCTTTATGGCGACATGGCTGGCGGCTTTGCCGTCATTAAAGACGTTCTTAAAACAAGGGTGTTTGCGCTGTGCAACTGGCGCAACGCCAACAACCCCTTTGCGACCTGCGACGACCCCATACCCGAGCGCATCATCACGCGCCCGCCCAGTGCCGAGCTGCGCGCGGACCAAACAGACCAGGACAGCTTGCCCGAATACGCGGTGTTAGACGCCATCATTGCGGCTTATATGGAGCAAGACGTCGCCCCTGCTGACATTGTGGCCAGCGGTTACGCCGAGGCAGATGTGGCCAAAGTGGTGCGCCTGATTCGCATCAACGAATACAAGCGCCGCCAGTCGCCCCCTGGCGTGCGCGTGAGTCACAGGGCCTTTGGCAAAGACTGGCGCTATCCGATTACAAACCGGTTTTTTGCAGCGGGTTGATCACCCCAGCAGGCACTTGGCAGGCATCAAGCCAGCTGGAATACCGCTTTTGTGTGCCCCACATCCAGCTTGGCCGCGTTTTTGAGCGGGCCTGGCACGTAGGTGCGCAAGGCATTGCGGGCGCTGTCTGTCATCCAGCCCAGTTGCTCCAGTGCGGCCATCATCATGACCATGAGCATGTCCAGGTTGCCGTCTGCAATTTTGCCAACAATGGCTTCGCCGCGTGAGCGGCTGGTGATGGTTTGTACGCCGTCTGCCCCAACCTTGGATATCCAGTCGCCACCGCCAGCGCGGGTGATGGCAAGGTCGTTTCTGCCCATGCCACTAACCATGGCGGGGTGTTCGCTCATGGCTTGAAACACGCGCTGTGGGCCGCGGCCGTAGGGCCCACCTGCTTCGGTTTTGGTGAGTTGGGCAAAAGCGCGCGCCAGGTTGGGCAGAGGCACTGCGAAGTTGGGCACGCTGCAGCCGTCTATGCCCACCACCAGTTGGCTGGGTTGCATGCCGCAAAAGTGGCACACGCTAGCCACAATGGCTTGCTGCACAGGGTGTTCCAGGCTGGTGTATTGCTGGTGAGACACGCCCAAAGCACAGGCCAACATCAACATGCCGGCGTGCTTGCCCGAACAGTTGTGGTGTAAGCGGTTGTAGGTAGGTGGCTCTGGCGGGGTGATTTTGTTGGTGGTGTAGTAATAGGGCAGGTGAGTGCCACACAGCAAGTCGGCCTCAGAGCGGCCTGCGCGACTCAACATTGATGCGGCGCGGCTGGCGTGGGCGGCTTCGCCGTTGTGGCTGGCGCATAGCAAGGCGACATCGGCGTCGCTCAAGTCAAAGTTGTCGGCAAACTGCGCAATCAGCGGCATGGCCTGAAAGGGCTTTAGCGCTGAGCGTGTGAACATGGGCGTTTGCATGTCTCCGGCATGGGCAACGAGTTTGCCGCGCTTGTCAACCACAGCAATAGAGCCGTAGTAGATATTTTCAGGGTGGTTGCCCCGAAATGTGACAACGGTTGGCATGTGTTTGGGTAGCGTAGACATGGACAAAGTTGTGGTGCGACCTCAAGCGCGTAAAGCGTGAACAGACTGAGATTATGGGCTACCACAGCACTCTTGCGCGCCAGGGCTTCAAGGCTTGGGCATAATGTCATGCTTAGCGCTTATGGCTCACGCCTGCAGCCGCACCAACGTCTATTGTTAGCCCCCACTAAGGAGTTGCCTCGTGAAGCAAATTACCGCCGTAATCAAGCCGTTCAAGTTGGAAGAAGTGCGCGAAGCGCTGGCCGAGCAAGGCGTGACCGGCTTGACAGTGACCGAGGTAAAGGGCTTTGGCCGACAAAAAGGTCACACCGAGTTGTACCGTGGTGCCGAGTATGTGGTGGACTTTTTGCCCAAGGTCAAGATTGAGGTGGTCGTGGCTTCAGACGACGTAGAGCGCTGCGTGGACGCCATTGTGACCGCCGCACGCACGGGCAAAATTGGCGATGGCAAGATATTTGTAACGCCTGTTGAGCGCGTGGTGCGCATACGCACAGGCGAGCAGGACGAAACCGCGATCTAAAGCCAGCCTGCGAAAGCCAAAAATCCGGCTATATCGCAGTTGTCTTCAAGGCCGCATTGAATCCAGCCTGCTGCACCAGCGTTTGCAGCAGAGCAGCCGGTTGTGTGCCGACTTCCATCAGGGCCAGCTGCCTGTCATCCATGAATTCGGCTTGGCGAGCGGTGTTGATAAACGCGTTCAAGCCGTCGTAGTAGCCGTTGATGTTGAGCAAGCCAACAGGCTTGTTGTGATAGCCCAGCTGACGCCACGTCCAAATCTCAAACAACTCTTCAAACGTACCAATGCCGCCAGCCATGGCGACAAACGCATCTGCACGCTGTGCCATGATGGCTTTGCGTTCGTGCATTGTTTGCACCACCACCCACTCGTCGCAGTCGGTGTTGGCCACCTCGCGTTCTACCAGGGCCTGAGGCATGACGCCCAGCACACGTCCGCCGGCCGCTGCGCAAGCCTTGGCCACCGTGCCCATGAGGCCGGTATTGCCGCCGCCGTACACCAGTTGGCCGCCGTGTGTGCCAATCCAGTGGCCTACAGCTGTAGCCGCTGCCACATGAGCCTGGTCTGTGCCTGGCCTGGAGCCGCAGTACACAGCCACTGAAAAGTTGACGGGCTTCATAAGTCCAATACCCGCTCAGCAATAGCGGCCAGCCACACGCCTGCGCACAACAACAAGGCCAGTAACACGGCGGCGCTGCCCAAGTCTTTGGCGCGCTTGGACAGTTCGTGGTGGTCTTCGCTGATGCGGTCAATGGCGCTCTCAACCGCTGTGTTGAGCAGCTCTGTGATCAGCACCAAGACCACTGTGGCCAGCAGCATCGCCACCTCCAGCCAATGGCGGCCAATGACAAAGGCCAGGGGGAGCATTGGCACGGCCAACTTGGCCTCAAATGCAAATGCAGGCTCCAGCCAGCCACTTTTCAGGCCAGCTAAAGAGTACTTGAAGGCGTAAGGCACGCGGGCAAAGCCTTTGCGTTTGGTGGTGGGCTTGCCGCTGGGTTCTTGATTGGGGTTGTTCATGGCAGAGTGTTTTCAAATACAGGACGCGTTGAGGCTGGCATTAAGTCTTGGCCTGGCCAGTGAGCAAGCGGGGCTTTACGTAGGAGGTGACCTGCGTGCCAGCCCACACATCGTGCAAGAACTGACGCTTGGCATTGAGTCGCGCCGTGTTGGCCCAGATAAACGCCCACAACAACACCCAAGCTGTAATCGCACCCGCACCAGAGCCCATCAGTTTGCCAAACAGCAATGGCGGCAGCAGCCATACCCAGCACAACACATAACGCACAACGGCCTGACGCCAGGTTGGCAGCTTGCTGCCATCGTGGGCGTCAACCAAGCGCAAGTGCCAGGTTTTCATGGCCAGGGTTTGACCGCTGCGCGTCCACTGCCAGCAAAAGTAGGCGCCCAGCACGATAAACAGCACAGCTTGCTGCGCTGTTCGGTTGTCCAGACCGCTGCGTGTGTTGGTGAGCACGCTAAAGACATAGTCGGTGGCAAACGTCACCCCAAACAGCAGCATACCCTCGTACAACCAGGCGGCCATGCGGCGTTTGAGGCTGGGTATGTCTGTTGGTGCTGCTGTTGTGGTGTGGTCGTTGTCGGTCATGGCTGATGTGGTGATTGGTCAGGCATGTATTGTCGCTTGAGTCATGTGCGCGATGTCGCAAAGGGGTAAGCTGTTGAAAATACATGCCATAATGCTAGCTGCACAACTTACTTGCAAACGGATAACAGTCGCGCGGGATGCATACATTGAGGCCCGCCAATGTCTGTTGTCTTAAGTCTCAAGCCTGCCTCAAAAGGGTTTCGCGAGAGGCACCCACGGTTTTTCGTTAGAGAAAATCTCAAAGGTTCATCATGAAAATCAATTCTGCGGAAATCAACTCCGCCGCCCACGCCGACGCTGCTGGGCAAGCACCTGAGCTGATGGGCTCGGAAATCCTCGTCAAGTCCTTGCAAGCCGAAGGTGTCCAGCAAATCTGGGGTTACCCCGGTGGCGCTGTGCTCTACATCTACGACGCACTGTACAAGCAGGACACCATTCAGCACGTATTGGTGCGCCACGAACAAGCCGCTGTGCATGCTGCCGACGGTTTTGCGCGCGCCACGGGCGAAGTGGGCGTAGCACTTGTAACGTCTGGCCCAGGTCTGACCAATGCTGTCACTGGTATTGCCACGGCGTACATGGACAGCATTCCCATGGTGATCATCAGCGGCCAGGTGCCGACGGCAGCCATTGGCCTAGACGCCTTCCAGGAATGCGACACCGTGGGCATTACGCGCCCCATCGTGAAACACAACTTCCTGGTCAAGCACCCGGCTGACCTGGCCGAGACCATGAAGAAAGCCTTCCACATTGCCCGCTCTGGCCGTCCTGGTCCGGTGGTGGTGGATGTGCCCAAAGACGTGTCATTTCAAAAGACGCCCTACGCTGGTTACCCAGAAACGGTGGAAATGCGCTCTTACAACCCCGTGCGCAAAGGCCACGGCGGACAAATTCGCAAGGCGTTGCAGCTGCTGCTAACGGCCAAGCGCCCCTACATCTACACCGGCGGCGGTGTGCTGTTGGGTGAGGCCGTAGCTGAGTTGCGCGAGTTGGTGGACTTGCTGGGCTACCCCGTTACCAACACGCTGATGGGCTTGGGCGCGTTCCCGGCCAGTGACAAGCGCTTCCTGGGCATGCTGGGCATGCACGGCACCATTGAGGCCAACAACGCCATGCAAAACAGCGATGTGCTGTTGGCTGTGGGCGCGCGCTTTGATGACCGCGTGATTGGCAACCCCAAGCACTTTGCGCAAAACGAGCGCAAGATCATTCACATAGACGTAGACCCTAGCAGCATCTCCAAGCGTGTAAAGGTTGACGTGCCAATTGTGGGCGACTGTAAAGACGTGTTGCGCGAGTTGATCAACATGATCAAAGAGACGCAGCAGCGTGTGGACCCCGCCGATTTGGCCGCATGGTGGCACACCATTGAAGAATGGCGCTCACGCGACTGCTTGAAGTACGACCGCGACAACACGGACGTGATCAAGCCGCAAAAAGTCATTGAAACCCTTTGGGACATGACCAAAGATGCCGACGCGTACATCACGTCAGACGTTGGCCAACACCAAATGTGGGCGGCGCAGTACTATGGTTTTGACAAGCCACGCCGCTGGATCAACTCAGGTGGCTTGGGCACCATGGGCGTGGGTATTCCTTACGCCATGGGCATTAAGCTGGCCAAGCCAGACGCCGAGGTGTTTTGCGTAACAGGTGAGGGCTCGGTGCAAATGTGTATCCAGGAGCTGTCGACCTGCTTGCAATACAACACGCCCATCAAGGTGTTGTCGCTGAACAACCGTTACCTTGGTATGGTGCGCCAGTGGCAAGAGGTGGAGTACGCAGGCCGTTACGCCAGCAGCTACATGGACGCACTGCCCAACTTTGTGAAGCTGGCTGAGGCCTACGGTCACGTGGGTATTCTGGTTGAGCACGCCAAAGACGTGGAACCTGCGTTGCGTGAGGCGCGCCGCCTGAAAGACCGCACCGTGTTTGTCGACTTTAGAACAGACCCTACAGAAAACGTATTCCCCATGGTGCAAGCCGGCAAGGGCATTACGGAAATGCTGTTGGGCTCTGAAGACTTGTAAGGCACACCCAGCAGCACATCACACCAGCCTTGGCACTCGCAGCGCCTTAGCGCGCTGCCAACGCCTTGGCTCTTTTTTGAGTCTATTGCCTGCCAAGCCAGCGTATTACCGTGCGCTGGGGAGGGCGGCGAAAAGAAGCACCCACACCATGAAACACATCATTGCAGTTTTGCTAGAGAACGAACCCGGCGCGCTGTCGCGCGTGGTAGGTTTGTTCTCAGCCCGTGGCTACAACATTGAGTCCTTGTCTGTTGCACCTACAGAAGACCCCAGCTTGTCGCGCATGACCATACAAACGGTTGGCTCTGAAGACGTCATCGAGCAAATCACCAAGCACTTAAACCGCCTCATTGAGGTTGTGAAAGTGGTAGACCTCACAGAAGGCGCTTACACCGAGCGCGAGCTGATGCTGGTTAAAGTGCGCGCCGTAGGCAAAGAGCGCGAAGAGATGAAGCGCATGGCCGACATCTTCCGTGGCCGCATCATTGACGTGACCGACCGCTCTTACACCGTTGAGCTAACGGGTGATCAAAGCAAAAACGATGCGTTTTTGCAGGCCATTGACACCAGCGCCATTTTGGAAACCGTGCGCACTGGCACCTGTGGCATTGGCCGGGGTGAGAGAATACTGCGCGTATAACGGCTTTGCCCGCACACACATTTCATTTGTTTAGTTTGTTTTTCAATCCATTTTTATAACGAGGACCACCATGAAAGTTTTTTACGACAAAGATTGCGATTTGAGCCTGATCAAAGGCAAGACAGTTGCCATCATTGGCTACGGTAGCCAAGGCCACGCACACGCACAAAACCTGAACGAGTCTGGCGTCAAGGTCGTAGTGGGCTTGCGCAAGGGCGGCGCCTCATGGGACAAGGTTGGCAAAGCTGGCTTGAACGTTGCCGAAGTCAACGATGCAGTTGCAGCCGCTGACGTTGTAATGATTTTGTTGCCAGACGAGAACATTGCTGACGTCTACCGCAGCATTGAGCCACACCTCAAGCAAGGCGCTTCCTTGGCGTTTGCCCACGGTTTCAACGTGCACTACAACCAAGTGGTTCCACGTGCTGACCTGGACGTGTGGATGGTGGCGCCCAAGGCCCCTGGTCACACCGTTCGTAATACCTACACGCAAGGTGGCGGCGTGCCACACCTGGTAGCGGTACACCAGGACAAGTCAGGCAAAGCGCGTGAACTGGCCATGAGCTACGCAATGGCCAACGGCGGCGGCAAGGCCGGCATCATTGAGACCAACTTCAAAGAAGAAACCGAAACCGACTTGTTCGGCGAGCAAGCCGTGTTGTGCGGTGGTGCGGTTGAGCTGGTGAAAATGGGCTTCGAGACCCTGGTTGAAGCGGGTTACGCACCCGAGATGGCTTACTTTGAGTGCTTGCACGAGCTCAAGCTCATCGTGGACCTGATCTACGAAGGCGGCATTGCCAACATGAACTACTCCATCTCCAACAACGCAGAGTTTGGTGAGTACGTGACCGGCCCAGAGGTTATCAATGCCGAGTCGCGCGAAGCCATGCGCAACGCCTTGAAGCGTATCCAAAACGGTGACTACGCCAAGATGTTCATTCAGGAAGGTCGCCTGAACTACCCGTCAATGACTGCACGTCGTCGCAACACGGCTGATCACCAGATCGAAGTCGTGGGCGAAAAGCTGCGCGCCATGATGCCCTGGATTGCCAAGAACAAGCTGGTAGACCAAACCCGCAACTGATACAAGTCGCTTGGACCCAATGGGGCCAAGCCTGTTGTATTGAAAAGGCCACATCGGTGGCCTTTTTCTTTGTGGGCTGCGCGCACAGCAGCGGGTGAGGGTGCTTTAAACTGTAGCTCTTGCCGAATTGAACGACCATATGACCGTTAACAAAAACGAACCAAGCAGCGAATCCAGCACCGGTGCATCTTCAGCGTCAGCCATGCCGTTGCGTAAAAAAGGTATTTACATGTTGCCCAACATGATCACCTTGGCCGCTTTGTTTGGTGGCTTTTATGCGGTGGTTATGTCCATGAATGGCCGCTTTGACCTGGCCACGCTGGGCATTTTTGTGGCCATGATTTTGGACAGCCTTGACGGACGTGTCGCCCGCATGACCAACACCCAAAGCGCGTTTGGTGAGCAAATGGACTCCTTGAGCGACATGGTGTCATTTGGCGCCGCGCCTGCGCTTATTGCCTATGAGTGGACGCTGCGTGACTTGGGGCGCTGGGGGTGGATTGCAGCGTTTGTGTACGTATCTTGCGCGGCCCTGCGCCTGGCGCGCTTCAACGTCAACACAGGTGTTGTTGACAAGCGTTATTTCCAGGGCCTGCCGTCACCGGCTGCGGCAGCCTTGGTGGCGGGTGCCATTTGGTTGTCTGGCGAGATTGAGCTGGATCCAACCCAGTTGGCCTGGCCTATGTTTGCACTCACCTTGTATGTGGGTTTGACAATGGTTACCAATGTGCCGTTTTACAGCTTCAAAGACATGCACCTCAAGAAAAGCGTGCCGTTTGCCGCGATTGTGGCGATTGCTTTGGGCATTGCTGTTGTCAACATTCATCCGCCAACCGTGCTGTTTGCGTTGTTCATGGCTTATGGCCTGTCTGGCTATGCCTTGTATGGCTGGCGCAAATTCAAGGGCCAGCCCACTAGCATGATCAGCACTTCAACAGACGAGCCGGATGAGCGCGGATTGCACGATTAAGCGCGATCAAGCGTGGTGAAGCCTGCTCAGGCGCAGTCAACCCAGATTAACAAGGGTGACAATGGGTTTGACACTTTGTGATACATTCTCGCTATGAATTTTTCAGCACGCACCTGCGCCAGCAGCCTACACCTGCTAAGCCTACTGACCAAAGGGTCGGTTGGTTGACGCGCGTGCGCTTCTGAACCAACGGCCCGTTTGCCAGCGCAGCGGGCCGTTTTTATTTGTACCTGTGCTAAGTTGTAAAAACCTCTCGGAGTAAGTCATGACGGATAAGCTTGTAATTTTTGACACCACTTTGCGCGACGGTGAGCAGTCGCCCGGCGCTTCCATGACGCGTGACGAGAAGCTGCGCATTGCGCGCCAGTTGGAGCGGCTGAAGGTGGACGTGATCGAGGCGGGCTTTGCCGCCAGCTCAAACGGTGACTTTGAGGCGGTGAAGGCGATTGCCGACGCGGTGAAAGACTCCACCATTTGCTCGCTGGCCAGGGCCAATGACAAGGACATTGGCCGAGCAGCCGACGCTTTGGCCGGTGCTGCCTCTGCGCGCATACACACGTTTATTGCCACCAGTGCCTTGCACATGGAGAAGAAGTTGCGCATGACACCCGACGAGGTGTTTGAGCAAGCCAAGCTGGCTGTGCGTTATGCGCGCAGCCGTGTGGGTGATGTGGAGTTCAGTCCGGAAGATGGCTACCGCTCAGACCCCGACTTCCTGTGCCGGGTGATTGAAGCTGTGATCAACGAAGGTGCGACCACCATCAACATCCCGGACACAGTGGGCTACGCCGTGCCCGAGTTGTATGGCAACTTCATTAAAAACTTGCGTGAGCGTATTCCCAACTCAGACAAGGCGATTTGGTCTGTGCATTGCCACAACGATTTGGGTATGGCCGTGGCCAACTCATTGGCAGGTGTGCAAATAGGTGGCGCGCGTCAGGTCGAGTGCACCATCAACGGTTTGGGTGAACGTGCTGGCAACTGCTCACTTGAAGAGGTGGTGATGGCGGTGCGCACACGCAAAGACTACTTTGGCCTGGACGTGGGCATAGACATCAGTCAAATCGTGCCTGCTTCTCGCATGGTGAGTCAAACCACTGGTTTCGTGGTGCAGCCCAACAAGGCGGTGGTGGGTGCCAATGCGTTTGCCCATGCGTCTGGTATTCACCAAGACGGCGTACTCAAGGCCCGCGATACCTATGAAATCATGCGCGCCGAAGACGTGGGTTGGAGTGCCAACAAAATTGTGTTGGGCAAGCTCAGCGGGCGCAACGCGTTCAAGCAGCGCTTGCAAGAGCTTGGCATCGCCATGGAGTCTGAGGCCGACATCAACACCGCATTTGCCAAGTTCAAAGAGCTGGCAGACCGTAAGGCCGACATTTTTGACGAAGATATTTTGGCCTTGGTCAGTGAGGAGCAAGCGGGTAGCGCTGCCGAGCTGTACAGCCTGGTGTCCTTGTCGCAAAGCAGCGAGACAGGCGAGAAGCCCACTGCCAGCGTGGTGTTCAATGCCAAAGGTGCCGAGCTTGCGGGCACCGCAACCGGCAACGGCCCCGTAGATGCGTCCTTGAAGGCTATTGAGAGCCATGTCAACAGTGGCGCAGAGTTGGTGTTGTATTCCGTAAACGCCATCACCTCTGGTTCTACTGAAAGCCAGGGTGAAGTCACAGTGCGCCTGCAGCACTCTGGACGCGTGGTCAACGGCGTGGGTGCTGACCCAGATATCGTGGTCGCGTCTGCCAAGGCTTACCTCAGCGCTTTAAACAAGTTGCACAGCACGGCTGAGAGGGTGTCTGCACAAGGCTGATCGCTTTTGTAGCAGCCTGCGCTATAGGCGCCGACCGTTGGTTTAATCCGCTCTAGTGAAATACCGCTGACAGGCCAATGCCTGTCAGCGGTATTTTTTTGTCTGTTGCATTTGCGTAACTAATTAATTTTTTAATGCTTCAGTCCTCAACAAAGCGATATACCAGTTGAAAAACCGTGTCAAGTGTTTTCTTATGGCTTCATTTTTGAAGCTAGACCCAGTCTAGCTATATTGCTTAAATGCTTGAAATTACTGGACATTTTCATTTTTCCCCTTAAAATGATTCGAAGCGATAAAGACCAAACCCGGGGACAAGGTATTTTGAAATCACGTCTAACACTGTTGAGTGCTGCCTTTGTAGGAGTCACACTGCTGTTTGGCGCGGCCACTGTGCGTGAGGCTCAGGCAAAAGAGCCGCGTGTGGTTGCCAAGAATTACGCCACCAAAGTTGTCAAGACCAGTGCGCGAAGCACCACCAGCAAGCGCAAGGTCAGCAGCCGTAGCCGTTCGTCATCTGTATCTGCCGCAAGCCAACTGGGCTTGAACCAGACGGCTGATCCGCTGAACCTCAAGTCCAGCGTGGCCCTGGTGATTGACCAGGACACGCACGAGGTGTTGTTTAGCAAAAACGACGAAGCGGTGCTGCCCATTGCATCACTCACAAAACTGATGACTGGCCTCATCATCAACGACGCCAATTTGGATATGGACGAGAAAATCGTCATCACGCGCGATGACGTGGACCGTATCAAGAAAAGCTCGTCACGTTTGCGCTTGGGCACCAAGCTCACACGTGGACAGGCATTGCATCTGGCTTTGATGTCCAGTGAAAACCGTGCAGCACATGCCTTGGCCCGTACCTTTCCAGGCGGTGAGGCGGCGTTTGTTGCCAACATGAACGCCAAAGCCAGCTTGCTGGGTATGACAGACACAAGCTACGTAGAGCCCACAGGCTTATCCAGCAAAAACAAGTCAAGCGCGCGCGACTTGGCCATTTTGGTCTCTGTAGCGCACGACAGGCCGCTGTTGCGCGAGTTGTCTACCGCTGAGTCCACGTCGGTACGATCTGGTCGCAGCCGTTTGAAATACGTGAACAGCAACGGCCTGGTGCGCTCGGACGATTGGGATATTGGCTTGCAAAAAACAGGCTACATACGCGAAGCAGGTCGCTGCCTGGTGATGCAAACAGCAGTTGCGGGGCGCAATTTGATCATGGTGTTTTTGGACTCCAAGGGCAAGTACACGCGCTTGGCTGATGCGCGTCGCGTACGCAAGTGGGTGGAGACCACCAACCCCATCGGCGAGCATGCCGCGACCATCGCCAACAGCAACCGTTCATAGCAACAAAGGCGCAGCCCGTTGACACGTGACAAAGCCACCCTTGGGTGGCTTTTTTGTGGCTTCAAGTTGTCTGGTCTGTTACAGGTTGTCGTGGTAGCCCAGTGCCGCCGAGATGGTCCGCGCAGTGTTCACCAGCTTGGGCAGCCACGCGTCGTCCAGGCGGCTGGCTGGCGCTGATATGGAAAGACCTGCCACAAGCCGACCTTGGTCGTCACGAATACCGGCTGCCATACAGCGCACGCCCAGTTCCAGCTCTTCGTTGTCGCGCGCAATACCGGTGCGCTGTGCCTCAAGCAGCTCGCGCTGAAGCATGGGTAGCTGGGTGAGGCTGTTACGCGTTTGGCCTGCCAGGCCTGTACGTGTGGCATAGCTGCGCAGGCGCGGCATGTCTTCGCTTGCCAAAAACAGCTTGCCCACAGAGGTGAGGTGCAGCGGCGCCCGCCCGCCAATGGCTCTGACTACCTGCATGCCAGAGCGCTCGCTGTAAGCACGTTCCACGTATACGATCTCATCGCCTTGTCGCACGCTCAAGTTGACAGGCTGTTGAATATGGCGGTGCAGCTCGCGCATAGGGCCTATGGCGGCGTCTCGCACGCTTAGGCGCTCTTTCACAATATTGCCCAGCTCCAGCAACCTCATGCCCAGGCGGTAGCTGCCAGCTTCTGGCCTGTCTACAAAGCGCCCAATCGCAAGGTCGTTCAATATGCGGTGTGTGGTGGAGGGGTGCAGGCCTGCGCCTTCGCTGATGTCCTTCAGCGCCATAGGCTCACGCTGCTGCGCCAATACCTCCAAGAGTACGAAAATGCGCTCTATGACTTGGACGGCTGGCTTGGCGTGTTCTGGCTCGGACATGACTTTATTGGCTGCGGGTTGATGCCGTAACAAGCAACGACATGGTGCAAGCCCATTTTATAGCGTGAAACGCTATGCCACTGTGAACGTTTAGTGCAGTGGGCTCAAGCCGTCACAACGGCCACAGCCTCCCAGCGCTCTTGCAGGTAATGCTCTTGCGGCATAAAGAGGCGCTTGTAGTTCATTTTGTCGCTTTGTGCTATCCAGTAGCCCAGGTACAAATACGCAATGTCGGCTTGGCGCGCTTGCTCTATTTGCCACAACACGGCGTAGGTGCCCAAGCCCGACTTGATACTTGCATCAAAAAACGTGTACACCGCTGACAAGCCGTTATCAAGAACGTCCATGATGCACACCATCACGAGTTTGGCGGCCTGGTTTGGGGTGGCGGGCTGCCAAAACTCGACCAAGCGTGTGTTCACGCGGCTTTGCAGCAAAAACTGTTTGTACTGTTCAACACTGTCGTTGTCCATGCCGCCACCAGCATGCCTGCTGTGTTGGTAGGCCTGATACAGGGCGTAGTGGGTGGGGTCAAATGCGACTGGCAGCACGCGTACGTGCAAGTGTTGGTGGGCCTTGTAGTTGCGCTGCTGACTGCGGTTGGGTTTGAACTGCTGGGTCAGTACCCGCACCGGTACACACGCACTGCAGCCGTCACAGTGTGGGCGGTAGGTGAACAAGCCGCTGCGTCTAAAGCCTGTGGCGACCAGGCTTGCGTATACATCGTCGTGTACCAGGTGACTGGGTGTGGCCACTTGTGAGCGTGCTTGCAAGTTGGGCAAGTAACTGCACGGGTAGGGCGCTGTGGCGTACAGCTGTACCGTGTTGATGGGGAGCTCTTGCGGGTGTGTCATGCCAGTCTTTCGTCCAGCCAGGCCCAGTCGGCTTGGTCAAACGCCCAATTGATCATGGGATTAGTGCATGCCAGCTCAAGCGTTTGTAAAAAGGCGTCTTGCGATATGGGCGCGGCTCCCAACGACGCCAAGTGAGACGTGACCTGCTGACAGTCAATCAGGGCTACCTGCTCGCGCCTGCAAATGGCTACCAGTGCTGCCAATGCCAACTTGGAGCCATTGCTTTGCAGGCTAAACATGGACTCGCCATAGACCATGCGCCCTATGGCTACGCCGTACAGGCCGCCCACGCACACGTCGTCTATCCAGGCGGTGATGCAGTGTGCGTAGCCAGCTTCAAACAGCGCGGTATAGGCCTGGCGCATTTGAGGGCCTATCCATGTGCCCGCCTGGCCGTCTCTTGCAACGGTGGCGCATTGGGCGATGACGTGCTTGAAGTGGGTGTCAACAGCAATGCGCAGCTGATGATTGTTAAGAAAGCCACGCAGCTGTTTGCGAAGGCTTTTGTGCAATTTGAAATGCGCAGGCACGAGCACCATGCGAGGGCTGGTAGACCACCACAAAATTGGCTCGCCGTCGCTAAACCAGGGAAATATGCCTCGGCTGTAGGCGTCTAAAAGTCTGTCTACGCTCAGGTCGCCGCCAGCCGCCAGCAAACCCGGATAGGCTGTGCCGCTGGGCCACGCTTGGCGCGCTGGGGGCAGCGGCTGGTGCGGCTCCAACCATGGCAGGTCAAGTTCTGTGGCGTGCGACATGGCGTCATGCTACCAAGCTGTCGATTTGTTCGCTGAGCTTATTGTGTGAGTCCCGCCGGTATGGCCTGCCTTTCAGTTACAATTTGTTGACCAATCGGTCAATAGCGGCATTCTCAGGTGGTTTTCACCGTGCGCTACGCCATCTGTTTCACCCCTTAGTTTTGTTGTTGCGCCATGTCCTGTTTATTTGCTTCTCGCTTGTTTGCACTTGGCGTTGTTGCCTTTGCCGTTGCCGCCTGCGGTCAGCAAGAGGTCAGGCAAGCCCCTGTGCGGGCCGTGCAGCTGATCACCATCGGCAGTTCTGCTGCGGCTGAAAATGGCTTTACTTATTCGGGTGAGGTGCGTGCCCAGTCTGAAAGCTTGCTGGGCTTTCAAGTGGGTGGCAAGCTGAAAAGCCGCCCCGTTGATATTGGCCAGCGCGTTCAAGCGGGTGACTTGCTTGCCAGCTTGGACAGCAGTGACTATCAGCTGTCTGCAGCCTCTGCCAAAGCCCAGCGGGATGCGGCGCAAAGCCAGCTGGCGCTGGCCACTGCCGACTTGGCACGTTACAAAGATCTGGCTGCAAAAGGCTTTGTGGGCGAGGCGCAACTGCAACGCTACCAGGCCAGCTACAACGCTGCTGTTGCGCAGCTGAGCAGCGCTGCAGCGGGCGCGTCTGTTCAAGGCAATCAGCTGGCTTACACCCAATTGCGTGCGCCCAGCGCAGGCGTCATTACGGGTGCCGAGGGCGAGTTGGGCCAAGTGGTTGGTGCGGGTGCTGTAGTGGTTCGCCTGGCGCACAGTGGTCCGCGTGAAGTGCAGTTTGCCGTACCCCAACAGCGCTTGACCTCTGTCGCGCCTGGGCAAACCGTACAGGTGACCAGCCTGGCTTCAAGTGCCACCAGCAGCGGCAACGTGGTAGACGTGGCAGCCAGCGCCGACCCAGTGACACGCAGTTACTTGGTGCGCGTGCGCCTGGCAGCTGATGCGCAGTGGCCTTTGGGCAGCACGGCGCAAGTCCATGTGGCGACGAAAGATGCTGATACGTCGGGTGGTGAGGCTGAGTTGGCCACCACCAAGTTGCCCAGTACGGCGGTGTGGCTTGACGGTGCGACCAGTGCTGTGTGGGTACTAGAGCCACAGGCCATGACTGTTCTTGCCAAGCCTGTGCAGGTGGTGCAAGTGCTGGACGATGGCTTGTTGGTGAGTGGACTGCAACAAGGTGATGAAGTGGTGAGCGCTGGCGCGCATGCGTTAACGCCTGGCCAAGTGGTGAAGCGTTTTATCAATTAATACCACCTGACCAAGCCGCCACCACCACCCAACTGACTCAAAAGGGTCTGATTTTTTATGTCGTCCACATCAACCAATATAAAACGCTTCAACCTATCGGAATGGGCCTTGAATCACGCGCCACTCACACGCTACCTGATGGTGGTGTTGATGTTGCTGGGTGTCGCAGCCTACTTCCAGCTGGGTCAAGACGAAGACCCACCCTTTACGTTCAGAGCCATGGTGGTGAAGACCTACTGGCCTGGCGCCAACGCGCAGCAAGTGGCAGAGCAGGTGACAGACCGCATTGAGCGCACGCTGCAAGAGGTGCCTTACGCCGACAAAATACGCAGCTACTCCAAGCCCGGCGAATCACAAGTTATTTTCCAGCTTCAAGACGCCTCACCAGGCGCTGAGGTGTCCAACGTGTGGTACACCGTGCGCAAGAAAATCGCCGACACCAAAAGCGCTTTGCCGCAGGGCGTCATTGGGCCGTTTTTCAACGATGATTTTGGCGATGTTTACGGTGTGATTTATGCCGTGGAAGCGCCAGGCTTCACACCCGCGCAAACCAAAGCCTTTGCTGACGACGTGCGCGAACAATTGCTACGCGTGCCAGACGTCGCCAAAGTGGCCTTGTTTGGCGTGCAAGACGAAAAGGTTTTTATAGACATTGCACAAGCCCAGCTGGCCCAGTTGCGCTTGGACTTTGGCCAGGTGTTGGCTCAAATCAACCAACAAAACGCCGTCGAAAGTGCAGGGCGTGCGCGTGCCACCACCAATGCGTCCGATATGTTTGAAGTGCGCGTGGACGGCGCATTCACCAGCATAGAGGCGTTGCGTCAAACGCCTATACGCGGCGCGTCTGGGCAAACCATAGTGCTAGGTGACATCGCAACGGTGACCAGTGGCTACGCAGATCCGCCCAACGTCAAGGTGCGCCATCAAGGTGAGCCAGTCATAGGTTTGGGTGTGTCCATGGCCAAAGGCGGCGACATCATTGCTTTGGGCAAAGCCCTGCAAGAAGCTGTGCCCGGTATAGAGCAAACACTGCCGGTGGGCGTGCGCTTGGTGCAATTGCAAGATCAGCCTAAAACGGTGTCTGAGTCCGTGTTTGAGTTCATCAAGGTACTGATTGAAGCCGTGGTGATTGTGCTGGGCGTGAGCTTTTTGGCGTTGGGCTTGCACAAGGGCGGGCGCTTTGGCTGGTATGTGGATGTGCGCCCCGGCCTGGTGGTGGGCATTACCATTCCGCTGGTGTTGGCCGTGACTTTTTTGTGCATGAAGTATTGGGGCATTGGCCTGCACAAAATTTCGCTGGGCTCGCTGATCATTGCATTGGGTTTATTGGTAGACGACGCCATCATTGCGGTAGAGATGATGGTGCGCAAAATGGAGCAGGGCGCAGACAAAATGCGTGCGGCCGTTTACGCCTACGAAGTCACTGCCATGCCTATGCTGACCGGCACCCTGATTACGGCAGCAGGCTTTTTGCCCATTGGCATGGCGCAGTCCACCGTGGGTGAGTACACCTTTGCTATTTTTGCTGTGACGTCTGTGGCGTTGGTGGTGAGCTGGCTGGTGTCTGTTTACTTTGTGCCTTATTTGGGTACGCGTTTGCTCAAGGTCAAGCAGCATCACCACGCCGCACCAGACGTGGATCTGGACACAGACCCTGAAGAAGCCGAGGTGTTTGACTCGCCTTTTTACAACCGCTTTCGCGCGACTGTGCAATGGTGCGTGGGTAACCGCTGGAAGACCATTGCCGCCACACTGGCGTTGTTTGTCGCCGGCCTGGTGGGTATGGGGCAAGTGCAGCAGCAATTTTTCCCTGACTCCAGCCGCACAGAGGTGTTGGTGGACTTGTGGTTCCCAGAGGGCACATCATTTGAGGCCAACGAGGCGCTGACCAAAGAGGTCGAGGCCACACTGCTGCAGCAAGCTGATGCGGGATCAGTCAGTGTGTGGGTGGGCTCTGGGGCACCGCGCTTTTACCTGCCGCTTGACTTGGTGTTTCCGCAAAACAATGTGAGCCAATTTATCCTGGTGCCCAAAGATATCAAAGCGCGTGAGCGTTTGCGTGCTGAGTTGCCCGCCTTGTTGGCCGACAAGTTTCCGCAAGTTCGTGCGCGTGTGAAGTTGCTGCCAAGCGGCCCGCCAGTGCCTTACCCCGTGCAGTTCCGGGTGTCGGGCGCTGACCCGGTGGTGCTGCGAGAGCTGGCCACAGAGGTAAAGGCCGCCATGCGCGCCAACACCAGCATGCGCGGCGTGAACGACAACTGGAACGAGTCCATCAAAGTGCTGCGCCTTGAGGTAGACCAGACCCGCGCACGCGAGTTGGGCGTAAGTGCACAAAGCATTGCACAAGCCACACGCACCTTGCTGTCTGGCAGCACCGTTGGGCAGTTCCGTGACGGTGACAAGCTGATAGACATTGTGTTGCGCCAACCCGTCAACGAGCGCGATGGCCTGGCCGCGTTGCAAAACGCTTACATCCCCACATCCAGCGGGCGCATGGTGCCGCTGGTGCAAGTTGCCAAGCCTGTGTTCGACTGGGAGCCAGGCGTGCTGTGGCGCGAAGGTCGCCAATACGCCATTACCGTTCAAGGTGACATCATTGACGGCTTGCAAGGCGCCACCGTGACCGCGCAGCTGTTACCCGTGTTGCGCGAGATAGAAGCGGGCTGGGCCGCAACAGGGCGTAGTGGTTACAGCATCAGCGTAGCCGGTGCGGTTGAAGAAAGTGCCAAGGGCACATCATCCATTCAGGCAGGTGTGCCCATCATGCTGTTTGTGGTGTTTACCCTGCTGATGCTGCAATTGCAAAGCTTTAGCCGCGCCTTGCTGGTGTTTTTGACAGGCCCTCTGGGCATTGCCGGTGTGGCCGGTGCATTGCTGTTGTTTGACAAGCCATTTGGCTTTGTAGCGTTGCTGGGTGTGATTGCCCTGATGGGCATGATTCAGCGCAACTCGGTTATCTTGATAGACCAAATTGAACAAGACCGCGCCAAAGGCATAGCCGCTTGGGACGCCATTATTGAGTCCACCGTGCGCCGCTTGCGTCCTATCGCACTCACCGCAGCCGCCGCTGTGTTGGCCATGATTCCGCTGTCGCGCAGCGTGTTCTGGGGGCCCATGGCCATTGCCATCATGGGTGGCTTGATTGTGGCCACGGTGCTGACGCTACTGGCATTGCCCGCCATTTACGCGGCTTGGTTCAATGTCAAGCGCGACACGCCTTAAAGGGCGAAGACAACGCTAAAGAGCACCTGCAACAAACAAGCCCACCACGCACACAATGCCGCCCAGCCAAGTGAGGCTGCGTGCGCTGGGTTTGTCTGCGATATAGCAGTAACCATAGGCCAGGCGAAACACCACAAACAACATGGCCAGTGCGTCTATCACCTGCTCGTCACCACCTGCCATGTGGGCAATGACAACGCCTGCGGCGAAGGCGGGGAATGCCTCGAATGAGTTGAGTTGCGCCCAATGCGCGCGCCGCTTGCGACCGCTCAATTGGTCCAGGTAGGCGCGCGGTGCGTGGTTGTCATAGCGCGCTGGCTTGGCATGTGCGGGGTCTGGTTTGCCAAACTTGGCTGCACCCGTCCATACATATGGCATCAGGGCTGATGCCAGTACGCACCAAAAAGCAATGGTCATAGGTAGCTCTTTTGTAGTGGTTGTTGGCGTGGTTGGTGGTGTTATTCGGCCTCGGACATGCCGCCGACCACATTGCTAAAACCACCATCTACGTAAGTGATCTCTGCCGTTACGCCATTGGCCAGGTCGCTGAGCAGGAAGGCGGCGACGTTGCCCACGTCTTCAATGGTGACATTGCGTCGCATAGGCGCTGTTTGCGCAACTTGGCTCAAAATTTTGCCAAAGCCCTTGATACCGCTGGCAGCCAGGGTTTTGATGGGGCCAGCGCTGATGCCGTTAACGCGAACGTCCTTGGGGCCCAGGGATTCTGCGGTGTAACGCACCGATGCCTCTAGCGAGGCCTTGGCCAAGCCCATGGTGTTGTAGTTGGGCAGCGCACGCTCAGCACCCAGGTAGCTCAACGTCAGCAGCGCTGACTTGGGATTGAGGTAGGGCTTTGCAGCCTTGGCCATGGCCGGGAAGCTGTAGGCGCTGATGTCATGTGCAATGCGAAATGCCTCGCGGCTCAAGCCTTCCAGGAAGTCGCCACCAATGGCCTCTTTGGGTGCAAAGCCTATGGCGTGCACAAAGCCGTCAAATGTGGGCCAAGTAGCAGACAGATCTTTAAACAAGGCGTCAATTTGTGCATCGTCACCCACGTCGCAGTCAAAAATGAGTGTGGAATCAAAATCGGCCGCAAACTCGGTAATGCGGTCTTTGAAGCGCTCACCCACGTAGCTGAAAGCAAGCTCTGCGCCTTGTGCATGACAGGCTTTTGCAATGCCATAGGCAATTGAGCGGTTAGACAGTACGCCGGTAATCAGTAATTTTTTGCCGACTAAGAACCCAGTGCGTTCACTCATTGATATCTCCAAAACATATGGTTGGCTTTTGTGCAAGCTTATTTTGTGCCAGTTAAATGTGGGTGAATTGTCGCATGCCACCCTTGGGGGGCGCGGCGCATTGGGTTGAGAAATATCAAGCCCTCAGGGCTGGCTGGCATATATTGTGGGCTACTCCCTACTGTGAGACCGCTTTGCCACATCCAACCATGCCCCTTGTTCACACCAGCCACACACCTGCACCCGGCCAGCCGCCTGTTATGGACTTTACGGCTGTTGGGCGCTGGTTGCGCCTGGGTGCGCAAGATATGCGACGCAACCCATGGCCAGGCGTCTTGCACGGCCTGGCCCTGGTGGTGGTGGGTTGGCTGCTGATGTGGCTTGCGCGAGATGAGTTTTGGTTGTTGGCCGGCGTCTACTCGGGCTTTTTGATTGTTGGGCCGGTATTGGTCACGGCGTTGTATGAGGTCAGTCGTGGGCAATACTTTGGTTACAAGGTGGACTTGTGGGATGTCTTGTTTGTGTGGTTGTCGTTTGACAAGCGCCTGATTGGGTTTGGCTTGCTGCTGGGCTTGGCGGGTACGGGCTGGGTATTGAGCTCAGCGGGCTTGATCACCGCGTTTTCTGATATCGCCATCAAAAAGCCCCTTGATTTCTTGCATTTTGTGGTGCTGGCACCCGAGGGCTATTTGTTTGAGTGGTGGCTGCTGCTGGGCGGCCTGTTGGCCGCACCCATGTTTGCCTCAAGCGTGGTGGCGCTGCCCATGCTGGTGTCCAGCCGCGCTTCGGTGTGGCAGGCGGTGCTGGCCAGCTGGCGCATTTGCGGTGCGCACCCCGTTCTGATGGCCGCCTGGGCCGCCACGCTGTTCAGTCTGGTGGGCATAGGCATGCTCACGGCCTTGTTTGGCCTGGTGTACGTTGTGCCGTGGTTGGCGCATGCCAGTTGGCATGCCTACGCTGATGCCCAAGCCTGGTTGAATGACCAAGACCGTCGTGCAGGCCGCCAAGACAGGACTGCATGATGCAAGCCAGTTTATGGGGGTTTTCTGAGGGCGACATTGCGCAATTTGGCTTGACTGTCGGTGTAGGGGCGTTTATTGCCTATATGTTGTTTATCGTGTTTTCGCTGGCTAAAGAATCAAAAGCGGGCAAGTTCGGCACCTTTATATTGTTTTTGGTGCTCAGCTTTGGCATGTTGGGTTTTGTTGCCAAGCAATTTATCAAGTGGTTTTTGGGAATGTAGGCTGCAACGCATTGAATTAGTTCAAAAATCGGGTTAAAATGCTAGCTTCACGACCAAATGGGCGGGTTTACACCGCCCATTTTTTTGGCTTCGCCCAACGTACGGTGTGCTTGTGCTGATGTTGTCTTGTCTGTGTCTGGGCTCGGTCTAGGTGTGTGCAAGCGGCTGTTGGTGCGGCGTCGTGTGTTAGGGCGTTGTTTTGTTTGTGTCGTTGGTTTTTATAGTTGTTGTGAATTGAAGGGTTGATTCGGGCGCATGTCTTGGCAAGAAGCAGTAACCACCAGTGTGACTGGTTTGGGTTTTGATTTGGTGGAAATTGAACGTTCCGCCGGAGGCCTGCTGCGCATCACCATTGATATGCCCTTTGTTGCGGATCAGCCCGAGCAGCTCATTACCGTCGAAGACTGTGAGTCTGTGACCAAGCAGTTGCGTTTTTTGCTGGAAGTTGAAAACGTGGACTACAACCGTCTTGAAGTCGGCTCGCCCGGTATTGACCGTTTGCTGCGCGGCGACGCGGATTTCGCCCGCTTCGTCGGTGAGGTGATTGACATCACCTTGAAAGAGCCCATTGGCTCTACCGATTCCAGCGTGTCAGCGAACCGGAAAAATTTCGCGGCACCCTGGAAGACCCAGGTGTGCAAGCCCCAGAGGGACAAGGCAAACAGTGGCAACTGGTGTGGAGCGATGCGCCACCAGTGAAGCCAGGCGTGCGCGTGAGTAAAAAGCGCCAGGAAGCACCGCTTCAGGCCATGCAGTTCGAGTTTGCCGATGTGCGCGAAGCGCGTTTGGCACCTATTGTTGATTTTCGTGGGCGCAAGCCCAAGGTCGCACCCGCGCCCAGCGCGGCGACCTGAAGCAAGTTGTTAAGTTTTGAATATCGTTTTGAGTTTTGAAAGGCAGGCGAGTTGACATGAATCGCGAACTGTTGATGTTGGTAGATGCGATCTCACGCGAGAAAAGCGTAGAGCGCGACGTGGTGTACGCCGCCGTTGAATTGGCCTTGGCCTCAGCCACTAAAAAGCTGTACCCAGACGATGTAGACATTCGCGTGTCTATTGATAAAGACACTGGCGAGGCTGAGACCTTCCGCCGCTGGTTGGTTGTGCCCGACGAGGCTGGCTTGCAAGTGCCAGATGCTGAAGAAATCTTGTCTGACGCCCGCGAGGAAGACCCTGAAATTCAGGTGGGTGACTACATTGAAGAAGCCATTGAGACCATGCCGATTGGCCGCATTGGCGCAATGGCGGCCAAACAGGTGATTTTGCAGAAAATCCGTGAAGCCGAGCGCGAAATGATTCTGGCCGACTTCATGGCCAGAGGCGAGAAAATTCTGGTAGGTGCCGTCAAGCGCCTGGACAAGGGCGACATCATTGTTGAAAGCGGCCGTGTTGAAGGCCGTTTGCGTCGCACCGAGATGATCCCCAAAGAGAACTTCCGCCCTGGCGACCGTGTGCGCGCCATGATCATGGAAGTGGACACCACTTTGCGCGGTGCCCCTATTTTGCTGTCACGCTCAGCGCCTGGTTTTATGGTGGAGTTGTTCCGCCAAGAGGTGCCTGAAATCGAGCAAGGCACGCTGGAAATCAAATCATGCGCCCGTGACGCAGGCTCACGCGCCAAAATCGCTGTGGTGTCCCACGACGCACGCGTAGACCCCATCGGTACTTGTGTGGGTGTTCGCGGCTCACGCGTCAACGGCGTTACCAACGAGCTTGCAGGCGAGCGCGTTGACATTGTGTTGTGGAGCGAAGACCCAGCGCAGTTCGTCATTGGTGCGCTTGCACCCGCCAACGTCACATCCATCGTGGTTGACGAAGAGCGCGGTGCCATGGACGTGGTGGTTGACGAGGAAAACCTGGCCATCGCCATTGGCCGTGGCGGTCAAAACGTGCGTCTGGCCTCTGAGCTTACAGGCTGGCGCATCAACATCATGACGGCCGACGAGTCGGCGCAAAAGCAGGCCGAAGAAGCGCAAAGCGTGCGTGGTTTGTTCATGGAAAAGCTCGATGTTGACGAAGAAATCGCTGACATCCTGATCGAAGAAGGCTTTACCAGCCTGGAAGAAGTGGCCTACGTGCCGCTGCAGGAAATGCTGGAAATCGAAGCCTTTGACGAAGACACTGTCAACGAGTTGCGCACACGTGCCAAAGACGTGCTGCTAACCCTTGAGTTGGCGCATGAAGAAAACGTTGAAGACGTCTCGCAAGATTTGCGTGACCTTGAAGGTTTGACGGTTGAGTTGATCTCCAAGCTGGCAGATGCGGGCGTGCATTCACGCGACGATTTGGCTGACTTGGCTACAGATGAGTTGCAAGAGATCACCGGACAGTCAGAAGAAGAGGCGCAAGCCCTGATCACAAAAGCCCGCGAGCATTGGTTTGCGGCAGACGACGCTCAAGAGCAGTCTTGATCACGGAGGCCCACAGGAAAGAAGTTTTATGACCAGTACAACCGTCGCAGAATTAGCAGCTGAGCTGCACAAGCCAACTGAAACCCTATTGGAGCAACTCGCCAGCGCGGGCGTGACCAAAAAAGGTTCTACAGATACCGTGTCCGATGCGGACAAGCAACAATTGCTGGCGCACTTGCAAAGTGCTCATGGCACTGCTGCACCTGCGCGCAAAAAAATCACACTGGTTAAAAAATCGACGTCCGAAATCAAGCAGGCTGACGCGCGTGGCGGTGCCCGCACCATTCAGGTTGAAGTGCGAAAAAAGCGCACCTTTATCAGGCGTGACGATGAAGCCGTAACCGCCAAGCCAGACGTGCCAAGCGAGCAAGACCTGGAGCTGGCCCGTCGCGAAGCCGCTGCCCAAGTTGAGGCCGAGGCAATTCGTCAAGAAGAGCAAGCCCTTGCCGCACAGCGCGCTGCCCGCGAAGCTGAAGAGGCGCAAGCCGCTGCTGAGCAAGCGGCCCAACTGGCCCAGGCAAGCGCTGCTGAAAGCGCCGAGCCTGCAGTCGATGCTGCAGACAGCGGTGAAGCCAAAGCCAAGGCCACACGTGCCGCAGCGCGTGCTGTCGCTGACGCTGAAGCGGCAGCAGCCAACCAATTTGCCGCCAAAAAAGCTGTGCCTGTAGTGAGCGCTGACGAAAAAGCAGCAGCTGCCAAGGTGCAGGCCGCGTCTGACAAAGCTGCCGCCAGCAAAGCTGCCGATGACAAAGCCAAGGTAGACGCCGCTGCCGCCACACAGGCTGAGGTAGAGCGTACAAAGGCCTTGGAGATTCGCCGTCGCAAGGCTGAGGCGGAGGCTGCAGCCATTCGCGAAATGATGGCCACACCTCAGAAAAAGGTGTTGGTGGCCAAAAAGCCCGAAGAAACAAAAACGGAAGCGGCCAAGCCTGCAGCCGGCGCACGCAAGGAAATCAAGTCAGAGAATTTGTCGTCCACCTGGAAAGACGAAGCTGGCAAGAAAAAAGAAATCAAAACCCGTGGCGACACCACAGCCGGTCGTGGCAATTGGCGCGGTGGTCCCAAAGGCGGTTCACGCCGTGGCGACAAGCGCGGACGCGGCGAAGAGTCAACATTTGTTGTGCCTACCGAGTTCAAGGCCCTGGAAATCCACGTGCCAGAAACCATTACTGTGGCCGAGCTGGCGCACAAGATGGCCATCAAGGCGTCTGAGGTCATCAAAGAGCTGATGAAGATGGGCCAAATGGCCACCATCAACCAGCCTTTGGACCAGGACACCGCCATGATTGTGGTGGAAGAGTTGGGCCACACAGCCGTGCAGGCTGCGCTTGACGACCCAGAGGCATTTACAGAAGAAGAGGCGTCAGCGCACGACTCCGAGCTGCTGCCGCGTGCACCAGTGGTTACCGTCATGGGCCACGTTGACCACGGTAAAACATCGCTGCTGGACTACATCCGCCGAGCCAAGGTGGCTGGCGGTGAGGCTGGTGGTATCACGCAGCACATTGGCGCTTACCACGTTCAAACCGAGCGCGGCATGGTGTCTTTCCTTGACACACCTGGACACGAGGCGTTTACCGCCATGCGTGCCCGTGGTGCTCAAGCCACCGATATTGTCATTTTGGTGGTGGCTGCTGATGACGGCGTGATGCCGCAAACCAAGGAAGCGATCAAGCATGCGAAAGCAGCTGGCGTGCCCTTGGTGGTGGCCATCAACAAAATGGACAAGCCCGATGCCAACCCAGAGCGCGTCAAAGGCGAGCTGGTGAGCGAAGAAGTGGTGCCAGAAGAATACGGCGGCGACTCACCGTTTGTTGAGGTGTCTGCCAAAACAGGCGCCGGTATTGACAACTTGCTGGAGCAAGTGTTATTGCAAGCCGAAGTGCTTGAATTAAAGGCGCCTGTTGACGCAATGGCCAAGGGTATCGTGATTGAAGCCCGCCTGGACAAAGGCCGTGGCCCAGTGGCCACCGTGCTGGTGCAGTCTGGCACCTTGAAGGCTGGCGACGTGGTGCTGGCTGGTCACAGCCATGGTCGCGTGCGCGCCATGCTGGACGAGAACGGCATGCCTGCCAAAACAGCTGGCCCGTCTATTCCGGTTGAGATCCAGGGTTTGCAAGAAGTACCAGCCGCTGGTGATGACTTTATGGTCATGCTGGACGAGCGTCGTGCCCGCGAAATTGCAACCTACCGTCAAGGCAAGTTCCGCTCTACCAAGTTGGCCAAGCAGCAAGCGTCAAAGCTTGAGAACATGTTCAGCCACTTGGGTGCGGGTGAGGTGCAAACACTGCCGCTGATCATCAAGGCAGACGTGCAGGGCTCGCAAGAGGCGCTGGCAGCCTCGTTGCTCAAGTTGTCCAACGACGAAGTCAAGGTGCAAATCGTGATGGCAGGCGTGGGCGGTATCAGCGAGTCTGATATCAACCTGGCCATTGCCTCCAAGTCTGTGGTGATTGGCTTTAACGTGCGAGCCGACGCAGGCGCGCGCAAGGCGGCTGACAACAACGAAATTGACGTGCGTTACTACAACATCATTTACGACGCCGTAGATGAAGTTAAGGCTGCCATTTCCGGCATGCTGGCACCAGAGCGCCGAGAAGAAGTCATAGGCGGTGCAGAAATTCGCACCGTGTTTGTGGCTTCCAAGATTGGTACGGTTGCAGGCTGTATGGTTACCAGCGGTCAAGTTACCCGTTCGGCGCACTTCCGCTTGCTGCGCGAAAACGTGGTCATTTACACCGGCGAGATCGACACCCTCAAGCGCCTCAAGGACGACGTGCGCGATGTCAAGGAAGGCTTTGAGTGTGGTATCAAGCTGAAAAACTACAACGACATCAAAGAGGGCGACCAGCTCGAGTTCTTTGAAGTCAAGGAAGTGGCGCGTCGCCTGTCGTAAGGCAGAGCAGGGCACAGCAACCATATGGCCATCAAAAAATCATCAACACCCAACCGGGGCTACCGGGTGGCCGATCAGATCCAGCGCGATTTGTCGGAGTTGATCGCGCGCGAGTTGAAAGACCCGCGCGTGGGTATGGTCACGATTCAAAGCGTTGAAGTCACACCAGACTATGCGCATGCCAAGGTGTTTTTCAGCTTGTTGGTGGGCGACCCCATCAAGACTGAAGAAGCACTGAACCAGGGTGCAGGCTTCTTGCGCAATGGCTTGTTCAAGCGCTTGCACATCCACACCGTGCCGACACTGCACTTTCACTTTGACCGCACGGCAGAACACGCCGCGGACATGAACGCCTTGATCGCCAAGGCCGTTTCATCCAGGGCCAAGGACGACTGATTCCATGAACTCACCGCAACAGCAGCGGCGGAGTTCGGTGACGCGTCGCCCCGTGCACGGGGTGTTGCTGCTGGACAAGCCCATAGGACTCTCAAGCAACCAAGCCTTGCAAAAGGCCAAGTGGTTGTTGCGCGCCGAAAAAGCCGGCCACACAGGCACGCTTGACCCGCTGGCTACAGGCATGCTGCCGCTGTGCTTTGGCGCCGCCACCAAATTCAGCCAGTTGCACCTGGACGCCAACAAGGCCTACATAGCCCATGTGAGGCTTGGTGTGACCACGACTACCGCTGACGCCGAGGGCGACGTGCTTGAGACCAGGCCGGTACCAGCCCTGGACCAAGCCGCTCTGGATGCGGTAGCTGCTCGGTTTGTGGGCGACATACAGCAAGTGCCGCCCATGTATTCAGCGCTTAAAAAGGATGGCAAAGCCCTTTACGAATACGCGCGCGAAGGTGTCACGCTTGAGCGTGAGGCCAGGGCGGTACATATATTTGACTTGCAATTGACACCAACGGCTGATCCAGGCGTGATCAGCTTGCGAGTGTCCTGCTCAAAGGGCACCTACATACGCACCTTGGGTGAAGACATTGGCGCGGCCATAGGTTGTGGTGCGCATTTGGCCAGTTTGCGCCGTACCCAAACGGGCGGCTTTACGCTGGATGATGGTTGCGCCCAGCATGGCACGGTGTCACTCACCGAGCTGGAGGCCATGGCCGACGATATCCGCTTGCAGACTTTGCTGCCTGTGCACAGCCTGCTGCCCGATGTGCCAGCCGTCACATTGGCCAGTCATGATGCAGGACGCTTTTTAAGCGGCGTGCGCTTGCGTGGTGAGCAATACGGCAAAGCCCAGCCACTGGTTGCCGTTTGGGGTGACGCGCCGCAAGCCTTTTTGGGCTCTGCGCACACCGCCGGTGGCGAGTTGATTCCCACCAGGTTGTTAAGCCCTGTGGAAGTGTCTCAGTGTGTGGCGCAAGTGCATTAGCCAAGCGGTGCGCGCAGCGGTTTTAGCAAGTTCTAAGATTTTGAGTTTTAGGTTTTTGAGTTTCTAGGTTTTTTAAGGGTTTGAGGATTTTTCATGACAACGCCTATTCGTAACATTGCCATCATTGCCCACGTTGACCACGGCAAAACAACCATGGTTGACCAATTGCTGCGCCAGTCCGGCACGTTTGCAGACCACGAAAAAGTCGTGGACACCGTGATGGACAACAACGCCATCGAGCGTGAGCGCGGCATTACCATTCTTGCCAAAAACTGTGCCGTGAGCTGGGAAGGTACACACATCAACATCGTTGATACTCCAGGACACGCGGACTTTGGTGGTGAAGTTGAGCGCGCCTTGTCCATGGTTGACGGCGTTGTATTGCTCATTGATGCGCAAGAAGGCCCCATGCCACAAACGCGCTTTGTGACCAAGAAAGCCTTGGCCTTGGGCCTACGCCCCATTTTGGTGGTGAACAAAGTTGACAAGCCAGGCGCGCGCCCCGACTTTGTTGTCAACGCTGCGTTTGACTTGTTTGACAAGTTGGGTGCTACCGACGAGCAGTTGGATTTTCCGGTGGTGTACGCCTCAGGCATCAATGGCTGGACGTCCATGGACGAGGGCGCACCCGGTGAGCAGTGGGGCCCAGACATGGCTGCCTTGTTCAACACCATTTTGAGCCACGTGCCAGCACAAAGCGGTGACGCGCAAGCGCCATTGCAGTTGCAAGTCTCGGCACTGGACTTCTCTACATTCGTGGGCCGCATTGGCGTGGGCCGCGTCAAGCAAGGCACCATCAAGCCACAAATGGACGTGGTGGTTATGGAAGGCCCTGACGGCAAGTCTTACAAAGGCCGTATCAACCAGGTGTTGAAATTCCAGGGCCTGGAGCGCGTACAGGTTACAGAAGCCGGCCCGGGCGACATTGTGCTGGTTAACGGTATTGCAGACATCGGTATTGGCGTAACCATTACAGACCCGCTAAAGCCCGCACCACTGCCCATGTTGACCGTGGACGAGCCAACGCTCACCATGAACTTCTGTGTGAACACCAGCCCACTGGCCGGTCGTGAAGGCAAGTTTGTGACCAGCCGTCAGCTGTGGGACCGCCTGCAAAAAGAGCTGCAACACAACGTCGCGTTGCGTGTTGACGAAACCGACGAAGAAGGTATTTTTGAAGTACGTGGCCGTGGTGAATTACACCTGACCATTTTGCTGGAAAACATGCGCCGCGAAGGCTACGAACTGGCTGTGTCCAAGCCACGCGTGGTGTTCCGTGAAATAGACGGACAGCGTTGCGAGCCAATCGAGCTGGTCACAGCAGACATCGAAGAATCGCACCAAGGTGGCGTTATGCAGGCACTGGGCGAGCGTAAAGGCGAGCTGGTGAACATGGAGCCCGATGGCCGTGGTCGCGTGCGCCTGGAGTACCGCATTCCAGCGCGTGGCCTGATTGGTTTTACCAACGAGTTCTTGAACTTGACCCGTGGCTCTGGCCTGATCTCCAACATCTTTGATGGTTACGAGCCTCATAAAGGCGATATCGGTGGCCGCAAGAATGGCGTGCTCATCTCCATGGACGACGGTGAAATTTTCACCTACGCCCTGGGCAAGCTTGACGACCGTGGCCGCATGATGGTCAAGGCCAACGATCCTGTATACGAAGGCATGATTGTGGGCATCCACAGCCGTGACAACGACTTGGTTGTTAACGCCACCCGTACCAAGCAGCTCACCAACTTCCGCGTCAGCGGCAAAGAAGATGCGGTCAAGATCACGCCTCCAATCGACTTGACACTGGAGTACGGTGTTGAATTTATTGAAGATGACGAGCTGGTTGAAATCACACCAAAGAGCGTTCGTTTGCGCAAGCGTCACTTGAAAGAGTCAGACCGCAAGCGCGCGGGTCGCGACACCAGCATGGGTTAATTCCCGCTAAAAAGGGCGCCTAGGCGTCCTTTTTGCTATGTACGTTCTGCTGGCCAGCAGCCACTGTGTGCTGTTGGCCACTGATGCAAGCGGTGCACCACAGGCCGCAAGGATACAAATGACCAAGTCCCTCACACCATCACCTTCATTTCAACTGGATACCGAGTTTGTGAACGCCTACGTGGGCGGTCGCGTTGGCCTGATCAGCCTCACGCGCCCCAAGGCGCTGAACGCGCTAGACCTAGGCATGGTGCAAAGCATTACGCAGTGTCTTGAGGCCTGGCAAGACGACGATGCGGTGTTGGCCGTGGTTATTCGCGGCAGTGACAAAAACGGCCCATTCGGCCATTTTTGTGCTGGGGGCGACATTCGGTTTTTTCACCAAGCTGCACTGGCAGGTGACACAGCGCTGGACGACTTCTTTACGCAAGAGTACGCGCTAAACCACCTCATACACAAATACCCCAAGCCCTACATCGCCTTGATGGACGGGGTGGTAATGGGCGGCGGCATGGGCATTGCGCAGGGCGCCAGCCTGCGCGTGGTCACACCGCACAGCAAGCTGGCCATGCCAGAGACCAATATTGGCTTGTTTCCAGATGTAGGCGGCGGCTTTTTCCTGAGTCGCGCACCGGGTCGCATAGGCGAGTACTTGGGCCTTACTGGCGAGGTCATACACGCAGGGGACGCCATTGCATCGGGCTTGGCCGACATATGCGTGGAAAGAGGCCGCTTGGCCACCTTGTGGCAAGAGTTGCAAGATACGCCCTTTGAAAGCGCCGAGGCGGTAGAGCGTTGGGTGCAAGGCAAAGCCAGCCCCGCACCGCTGCCTGAAGTCTTTAAAGACCGCACGCATATTGACGCCGTGTTTGGCCTTGATACGGTCAGCGAAATGGAAGCCATGCTCGCAGGCATGGAGGGCGAATGGGCTAGCCACACGCTGCAAGTGCTCAGAGCCCGCTCACCGCTGATGCTGCACGTGGTGCTGGAACAAGTGCGCAAGGCCCGTGGTATGACCCTGGCCGAAGACCTGCGCATGGAGCGCGACATGGTCTACCAATGCTTTAACTGGCGCGCAGGGGCTGCCAGTGAAACGGTTGAGGGCATTAGGGCCTTGGCGGTGGACAAAGACCATGCGCCCCAATGGAACCCGCCCAGCATCGCCGGTGTCGGTGAGGACATGGTGCAGGTGTTTTTCAAGTCGCCCTGGGGCGAGCATGAGCATCCGCTGGCGCATCTGAGCTGAGGCACAAGCCCGCTGACCCAGCCGCTACCGCGGTGACGCGTTATTTGTGCCGCTCTTTCATGGCGCGCTCAACCTCGCGTTTGCCCTCGCGTTCCTTGATGGTGGCGCGTTTGTCGTATTCGGCCTTGCCTTTGGCCAGGCCTATGTCGCATTTCACACGGCCGTTTTTCCAGTGCAGGTTGAGTGGCACCAGTGTGTAGCCGCGTTGTTCCACCTTGCCCACCAGGCGGCGGATCTCGTCCTTTTTGAGTAGCAGCTTCTTGGTGCGCACCGCGTCCGCTCGCACGTGGGTAGACGCGCTGATCAGCGCGTTGATCTGGCAGCCAATGATGAACAGCTCCTGGTTGCGAATGACCACATAGCCGTCTGTCAGCTGGACCTTGCCCTGGCGCAACGCCTTGACCTCCCAGCCCTCCAGAACCATACCGGCTTCAAAAGTGTCCTCAATGGCGTAGTCGAAACGCGCGCGCTTGTTGTCCGCAATTTTGGCGGGCAATGGCTTTTTGGGCTTGCCTGATGCGTTAGATGTGGCCATAGAAGTTAAGTGCAGCGCTTTGCCTACAATGCAAGGTATGCATTGCGCAAAGCCCACTATTGTATGAAAACCGTTCGCAAGTCTGTTTTACTTCACCACAGCCCCCAACGCATGTTTGATTTGGTGACAGGCGTTGACCAATACCCCCAGTTTTTACCCTGGTGTGACAAGGCCCAAGTGCTGTCGCAAGACGGCGCTGGCATGACGGCGCAAGTGGGCATTGCATTGGGTGGCTTGCACCAAAGCTTTACCACGCGCAACACCCACACCGTGGCCCAAAGGCCAGATGAGTCCACCCTGGTGCACATGCAGCTGGTTGACGGCCCGTTTTCTCACCTTGAGGGTGAATGGACTATTACGCCACTGGGCCAGCCAGACCAGCAGGGCCATGTACAAGCGTGCAAAGTGAACTTCACGCTAACCTATGCCTTTGCCAGCAAAACACTGGCGATGCTGGTAGGCCCTGTGTTTGACAAGATTGCCGCCACCATGGTGGAGGCCTTTGTGGCGCGCGCAGACGCGACTGCTCATCAGCCATGAAGCAAGACACCAAGCGCATGCAAATACAGGTGATGGCCTCAACAAAGCCCCGGCAGCTGCAAACGCTGACGCTAGACCTGGACGTGGGCACCACCACGCAACAGGCCTTGCAGCACATTGCCACGCACGCAGACTGGCAAGTTGCAGCCAACAGCGCGCTGGCAGGCGAATGGACAAGCGCCTTGTGGGGACGAAAAATTGGCCTAACTGAAGTGCTGCGTCATGGCGACCGCCTGGAGTTGTGCCGCCCCTTGCTGGTAGACCCCATGGTGGCCAGGCGCGAGCGTTTTGCCACCCAGGGCGCGCGGGGCGCCGGCTTGTTTTCAAAGCGCCGGGCAGGGGCAAAAGCGGGCTATTAGGCCAAACCGCTCGCTGTGTATACAGCGCCGCCCAGACGTAACGTTAAAATTGCGTTCTTTGGAGCTTTTACATGCGGCTGCTAGGTCAAGCGCTTACTTTCGACGACGTGTTGTTGGTACCTGCGTTTTCGCAAGTCCTGCCCAAGGACACCCACCTCACCACCCAATTTACGCGCCAGTTGCGCTTGAATTTGCCATTGGTCTCAGCAGCCATGGACACCGTGACCGAAGCCCGCTTGGCCATTGCCTTGGCGCAAGAAGGCGGCATTGGCATCGTGCACAAAAACCTCACCGCGTCAGAGCAGGCCGCGCAAGTGGCCAAGGTCAAGCGCTACGAGAGCGGCGTGGTGCGAGACCCCGTTGTCATCACTCCTGGCCACACCGTTCGCCAAGTCATGCAAATGTCTGAAGACCTTGGCGTGTCTGGCTTTCCGGTGGTAGACGCCGGCAAAGTAGTGGGCATTGTGACGGGGCGTGACTTGCGCTTTGAAACACGCTTTGACCAAACCGTGGCCGAGATCATGACGCCGCGTGAGCGTTTGATAACCGTGCCAGAAGGCACCACACCAGAGCAAGCCAAAGCGCTGCTGAACAAACACAAGCTGGAGCGCTTGCTGGTTATTACAGCCGACTTTGAGCTGCGCGGCCTGATCACCGTTAAAGACATCACCAAACAGCTCAACTTCCCCAATGCGGCGCGCGACGATGCGGGCCGCTTGCTGGTGGGCGCCGCAGTAGGCGTAGGCGCAGGCACAGAAGAGCGCGTTGAAGCGCTGGCAGCCGCTGGTGTTGACGCCATAGTGGTTGACACAGCACACGGCCACAGCCAAGGCGTGCTGGACCGCGTGCGCTGGGTGAAGAAACACTTCCCACACATTCAGGTGATTGGCGGCAACATTGCCACTGGAGCGGCAGCACTTGCGCTGGTAGAAGCCGGTGCAGACGCCGTGAAGGTTGGCATTGGCCCAGGCAGCATTTGCACCACCCGCATTGTGGCCGGTGTTGGTGTGCCACAAGTCACAGCCATTGACAACGTGGCCACTGCGCTAAAAGGCACTGGCGTGCCACTCATCGCAGACGGCGGCGTGCGCTACAGCGGTGACGTGGCCAAAGCCATTGCCGCAGGCGCCAGCACGGTCATGATGGGCGGCATGTTTGCCGGCACAGAAGAGGCGCCGGGCGAGGTGATTTTGTACCAGGGCCGCTCATACAAAAGCTACCGCGGCATGGGCAGCATTGGCGCCATGCAACAGGGCAGTGCAGACCGTTACTTCCAAGAGTCCAGCACCGGCAACCCCAATGCAGACAAACTGGTACCTGAGGGCATTGAGGGCCAAGTGCCCTACAAAGGCTCTGTGGTGGCCATTTTGTACCAGCTCGCCGGTGGCGTGCGTGCGTCCATGGGCTATTGCGGTTGCGCCAGCATTGACGACATGCAAAACAAGGCCGAGTTTGTGCAAATTACCACGGCAGGTGTGCGTGAGAGCCATGTACACGACGTGCGCATTACCAAAGAGGCGCCCAACTACCGGGGCAACTAGTCGCCTTGGCCAGCGCTTAAAATAGCCACAGTCACTAACAGTTAACCAACCACACCGGGCCTGTTTCACCACAGGCCCGTTTGCATTGATGTCACACGAAAAAATCCTCATTCTTGATTTCGGCTCACAAGTCACCCAACTCATAGCGCGTCGCGTGCGAGAGGCCCATGTGTTTTGTGAAGTACACCCCTGTGACGTAACAAGCGACTGGGTGCGTGACTACGCCGCAGACGGCAACCTGAAAGGCGTGATTCTGTCTGGCAGCCACGCCAGCGTGTACGAAGAGTCCACCGACGCCGCTCCTGACGCCGTCTTTGAGCTGGGCGTACCCGTGCTGGGTATTTGCTACGGCATGCAAACCATGGCGCAGCAGTTGGGCGGCAAGGTGGAGGGCGGTCATACGCGTGAGTTTGGCTACGCCGAAGTACGCGCACACGGCCACACCAAATTGTTGGACGGCATTGCCGACTTCACCACCGCCGAAGGCCACGGCATGCTCAAAGTGTGGATGAGTCACGGTGACAAGGTCACAGGCATGCCTGAGGGCTTCAAGCTCATGGCATCAACGCCAAGCTGCCCCATAGCAGGCATGGCGGACGAAGCGCGCGGCTACTACGCCGTGCAGTTTCACCCAGAGGTGACACACACCGTGCAGGGCAAAGCCATGTTGGAGCGCTTTGTACTAGACGTTTGCAAGGCCCAGCCCGACTGGATCATGGGCGACTACGTTGAAGAAGCCGTGGCTCGCATCCGCGAACAAGTGGGCGACGAAGAAGTTATTTTGGGCTTGTCCGGTGGCGTGGACTCGTCTGTCGCAGCTGCGCTCATACACCGCGCCATTGGTGACCAGCTCACCTGTGTGTTTGTTGACCACGGTTTGTTGCGCCTGAACGAGGGCGACATGGTCATGGAAATGTTTGAGGGCAAGCTCAACGCGCGCGTGATTCGCGTAGACGCTGCCGACTTGTTTTTGGGCAAGCTCGCAGGCGTGTCTGAGCCAGAGGCCAAGCGCAAAATCATTGGTGGCTTGTTTGTAGACGTGTTCAAAGAGCAGGCCGCCATACTCAAAGCAGGCGACGGCGGCCACAAGGGCGCGACGTTTTTGGCGCAAGGCACCATTTACCCCGACGTGATCGAGTCTGGCGGTGCCAACAGCAAAAAAGCCGTCACCATCAAAAGCCACCACAACGTGGGCGGCTTGCCAGAGCAACTGGGCCTTAAGCTGCTAGAGCCGCTGCGCGAATTGTTTAAAGACGAAGTGCGTGAACTGGGCGTGGCCCTGGGCCTGCCGCACGCCATGGTGTACCGCCACCCCTTCCCAGGCCCAGGCTTGGGTGTGCGTATTTTGGGCGAAGTGAAAAAAGAATACGCCGACTTGCTGCGCCAAGCCGACGCCATCTTCATCGAAGAGCTGCGCAACCACACCGACGCCGAAACCGGCGCCACCTGGTACGACCTCACCAGCCAAGCCTTTGCTGTGTTTTTACCGGTAAAAAGCGTAGGCGTCATGGGCGATGGCCGCACCTACGAATACGTGGTGGCCTTGCGCGCCGTGCAAACCTCAGACTTCATGACAGCAGACTGGGCCGAGCTGCCCTACGCGTTGCTCAAGAAGGTATCTGGTCGCATCATCAACGAAGTACGCGGCATCAACCGCGTGACCTACGACGTGTCCAGCAAGCCGCCTGCCACTATTGAGTGGGAGTAACTTTCTAGCTGGCCTAGGCCGCACAACAAAAAAGCCCGCGTAACTGCGGGCTTTTTGTTGTGCGCTGCACTCTAACGCCTGCGTTGTTTGCGTTGTTGGTAAGCAGGTAGACGCGCCAGCCAAGGGGCGCGGCACGCCGTATGCGATGCCTGCTGGGCCACTGTGCGGGTACGCCTTGCTTATCAACTAAATGAGTACTTAGGTGATATTATTCACGGTTTTACATACCTTGTATTAACCTTTAAATATCCATGAGCTACATGTTAGGCCTGATCCAACCACCACTGTGGGCCGCAGCCGCCCATCAGACCATCACACCGGCCAACAGCAAGCCACCTGCCGCATTGAGCGGAAGTAGCTTTCTTTAGACAAGTCGTTGTTTTATAGGTTTTGTCGTTACACAAGTGGCTGTACCAACCTATGAACTTAATCAAATCCAAACAACGTGTTTCAGAACATGGCGAAGTGTTTACGCCAGAGTGGCTAGTGGATGCAATGCTTGACTTAGTCAAAGATGAGTCAGAGCGACTGGACGCTCGCTTCTTGGAGCCAGCTTGTGGAAGTGGGAATTTTCTAAAAAGAATCCTAATGCGAAAGCTGGCCACAGTAGAAATGAAGTACGCAAAATCGGAATTTGCTCGTAAACACTATGCCGCTTTAAGCGTGATGTGCATCTACGGAATTGAGCTACTAGAAGACAACATTGCTGAGTGTAAAGCGAACCTTTTAAAAATTTATGCTGAGTACCTAAACCTCAGCCAGGAAGATGCTTTGTATGCCTGCGGTGAATATGTACTTACCCAAAATATCGTACACGGTAACGCGCTAACAATGAAAGACATAAAGGGTAGCCCAATTACTTTCGCAGAGTGGGGTTACCTAGGAAAAGGAAAGTTTCAGCGTCGTGACTTTAAGTTTGATGTGCTGATAGGTTCATCTGCATTTAGTGCTGAAGGCTCCTTGTTCGCTGACCTAGATCAACACGCGATTTTCACTCCTATTAAGACATCCAAGCCAATGACAGCAGTTGAGATAGCCGCACAACTGCAATCGAATTAAGGAGACGATGATGAATGAAAAAGCCAGTTTCACGCTCCGCCATCGCAACCCAGATGTTCTAACTTGCATCGCCAATCTGTCGAATGACGAGGTTTTTACACTACCACAATTGGCGAATCAGATGTTAGACATGCTTGCTGAAGCATGGGCCAAAGATCACAACCGTCAAAATATTTGGGAGAACAAGGATGTCAAGTTTCTTGACCCTTGTACAAAATCTGGAATATTTTTAAGAGAAATTACATCACGACTCACGAAAGGGCTTGAAAAAACAATTCCCAATCTTGAAAAACGAGTCGACCATATATTAAGCAAACAAGTCTACGGCATTGGCATCACTAAATTGACCAGCTTGTTAGCCCGTAGAAGTGTGTATTGCTCAAGGAATGCTGACAGTGAGCACTCCATTGCCAAGAGCTTGAAAAGTAAAGATGGAAACATCTGGTTTGAAAATATTGAACACTCTTGGGTGAACGATAGGTGTGTGTTTTGTGGTGCTTCAAAGTCTGTATTTGGTCGTGCGAAGGGTCTAGATACTCATGCATACGCCTTTATTCATTCTGAAAATGTCAATGATTTGATTGAAAAAATATTTGGAGAAGGTATGCGATTTGATGTGATCATCGGAAATCCACCCTATCAATTAGATGATGGAGGGGTTGGTGGTGCTATGCCTCTATATCAAAAATTTGTTCAAAGTGCTAAGTCTCTAGATCCGAAATTTTTGAGTATGGTTACTCCTTCACGTTGGTTTGCTGGTGGGAGAGGTTTAGACACTTATCGGGAAGAAATGCTTCGAGATAAGAGACTTAGATACATTGTCGACTATCCTAAAGCCGATGAGGTCTTCCCAGGTGTTTTGATTGGTGGTGGAGTTTCATATTTTCTTTGGGACTCAAGTTACAAAGGGAAATGTTCAGTAACAATTGTTCGCAACGGAATTAAATCTACTACACAAAGGGACCTCGATCAGCACGAAATTTTTGTTCGTAGTAATGAGGCTCTATCAATTCTTAACAAGGTTCTAGTTAATCCATCAGGTGAAAATTTTTCATCCTTAATTAGTGGTCCTGACCCTTTTGGTTTCAGAACAAACTTTGAAGATCATAAGGTTAAACCTAATAAGGGTGACGTTAAGCTTCACTATAACTCTGGAGGTAGAGGGGCTGTTCGTGCCGTTGGATACGTATCAAGGGATATGGTTACACGAAATGTTTCTATGATTGACACGTGGAAGTTAATGCTTAATCGTGTATATAACGTCGCTGAATCTTATCCTCATCGTATTGTTGGTTCCCCAACAGTATTGCCGCCTAACGAGATTTGTACAGGCTCATTTTTAGTTGCTGGTCCGTTTTTTTCTGAGGCTGAGGCTATCAACGCGAAGAGCTACTATGAGACTAAATTTTTTCGTTTTCTTCTGCATCTTCGAAAGATTAATCAAGATGCGGCACGACATTCTTATCAGTGGGTTCCATTGCAAAAATGGGATAAAAGTTGGACCGATAGTGAACTGTACGAAAAATACAATTTAAGCGTTGAGGACATCGAATACATAGAGTCAATCATAAAACCTATATCGCTTGCTGTAAGAGAGACTGATGATGAATAAAACGATTGAGGAAATACTTTCACCTAAGCCCCAAGTACGGCCTCAAATCTATGCTTACAGTATCGACGATGAGGCTCACTCTGGACTTCTTAAGGTTGGACAAACAACACGGGATGTTAAGTTACGAGTTGCGGAACAGCTCAAGACCGCGGCTATTAAAAACTATGAAATAGTGCTTATAAATGATGCACTTAGGAATGATGGCTCGTTCTTTAGTGACCATGAAGTGCGAGCTAGGCTTGTCCAGAAGAGGTTTCAGAAATCTGAACTAGAGTGGATGCGATGCTCTGTTAATGATGTAAAAACAGTCATCACTGAGTTACAGACGGGGCAACGACTAAGCGGCGACAGATACCAGACGTTTAGCATGCGTGATGAGCAAGCCAGTGCAGTAAAGAAAACTTTCGAATACTTTCATTCAATATGGAAGGAAGATAAGAACTCTACACCTAGGTTCTTATGGAACGCCAAGATGAGATTTGGTAAGACGTTTGCGTCTTACCAATTGGCAAAGAAACTCAAAGCGAGAAGAGTCCTTGTTGTTACCTTTAAACCTGCGGTTGAAGATGCTTGGCAAACAGATTTGGAAAGCCATGTGGACTTTGAAGGTTGGCAATACATGTCTAAAGCCTCTGGCGGTGATCCATCTGCGGTAAAGAGCTTCACTCCACTTGTTTATTTCGGTTCGTTACAAGACTTGCTTGGCAAAGATAGTAATGGAAAGATTAAATCAAAGAATGAGTGGCTACACACCATCAATTGGGACTTGGTAATCTTTGATGAGTATCACTTTGGAGCATGGCGTGAAACAACAAAATATTTGTTCGCATCAGATGGGGATAAGTTATTTGAGCTAGAAAATATCGACGAATATTCAAAGGAGCATGATCAGATAATTGCAGACTTAAGAGAGCCTCTAGATAGCGAAGGCGACTTTTTGCCTATAACCTCCAGAGCATATCTCTATCTTTCTGGTACACCTTTTAAGGCTTTGTCTTCAGGTGAATTTATTGAAGAGCAGATCTTCAACTGGACTTATACCGACGAACAAAAAGCAAAAGAAAAGTTCGCTGTTGAGAAACCTAAAGAGACTAACCCCTACGCGGCACTACCGCAAATGCGTCTGCTGACGTATCAAATGCCAGATGAATTGCTGGCTATAGCAAGCGGTGGTGAGTTTGATGAGTTTGACCTTAATTCTTTCTTCGAAGCGACTGGTGAGGAAAACTCAGCGCAGTTTAAGCATAAGCAAGATGTTCAGAAGTGGTTGGATATTATTCGTGGTGGTTACTTACCCCAATCTGCTGAGATGTTAAAGATTGGCACACGTCCTCCATTTCCATATTCTGACGTTAGATTATTGCCGCACCTTCAGCATTCATTCTGGTTCATGCACAGTGTAAGCTCCTGTCATGCCATGAAGAACTTGCTTGAAGAAGAACACAATGTTTTCTGGCAGGACTACAAAGTAGTTGTAGCGGCTGGCACATCCGCTGGCATTGGTTTAGAGGCACTTCCACCTGTACGAGATGCAATTGGTAATGACTTTAATATAAAGACTATTACCCTCTCATGCGGTAAGTTAACCACTGGTGTAACGGTTCCACAGTGGTCTTCCATCTTGATGTTAAGAAATCTCAAGTCACCAGAAACGTACTTTCAATCGGCTTTTCGAGTGCAATCACCGTGGTCTGTTAAGAACCCTAATGGTGACAATCCTAATGAAGAGGAAATACTCAAGCCAGTCTGTTTTGTCTTTGACTTCGCACCAACTCGTGCTCTTAGAAAGGTATCAGAGTATGGGATTGGTTTGTCACCTAATGAGCCTAATCCCGAAAAAGCTGTAGAAGAACTTGTGTCATTCTTGCCCGTACTAGCTTATGACGGTGCAAACATGACACAGATTGATGCTGGAGGTGTGCTTGATATAGCTATGGCTGGCACTTCCGCTACGCTATTAGCTCGCAAATGGGAAAGCGCTTTGCTGGTCAATGTTGACAACGCAACATTGCGGCGGGTATTGAATAATCCAGAGGCGATGGCTGCTGTTGAGCGTATTGAAGGTTGGCGTGCCCTAGGCGACAACATCATTGATACTATCATCAACAAGATCGACAAGATAAAGGAAATTAAGAATAAAGGTAAGAGTCGAGACTTGACTGACAAGGAAAAGAAAGAACTTACTGAGGAAGAAAGAGAATACAAGTCTAAGAGAAAGCTTGTACAAGAAAAATTAATTAAATTCGCTACGCGTATTCCTGCTTTCATGTATCTGACCGATTTTAGAGAGAACACTTTACAAGACGTTATTACAAAGATAGAGCCTGATTTATTCCATACGGTTACAGGCTTAACGGTAAAAGACTTTCACCTCCTTGTTCAGCTTAGGGTATTCAATACCGAGCATATGAACCAAGCCGTTTTTGCATTTAGGCGTTATGAAGATGCATCGTTACGGTACACAGGAATCGACAGTCACGAAGGTCTATCCCGCTATGGGCTCTTCAATACAGTTGTTGCTATTGAAAATTAACCCTATGAATCACAGAAAAAACCCGGTGATGCGGTTGAGATTTAGCGTTTCGCCGCTGAATTTTGACAGCACTTGTACAAAGTAAAGATAGCTTGAGGTAGCGATATGCTAGGTGAATTTGAGTCAGTCGATTTGCGAACCATTTGGAATAATGAAGCAACAGATTTCACACCGTGGCTTGCCAAGGCTGAGAATTTGGAGCGTCTTAGTAAAGCGTTGGTTATGGATTTGGAGACTGCTGGCACTGAACAAAGTGTAGGGCCCTATCGCGCGGATCTACTGTGTACGGACGCATTTAGCGGCGCTAAGGTACTTATTGAGAACCAGTTAGAGAAAACAAATCACAATCATTTAGGACAAATTCTTACCTATTCGGCAGGGCTTGATGTAAAGACTGTAGTTTGGATTGCCTCACGTTTCACTGATGAGCATAGAGCCGCACTGGACTACCTCAATGAGATTACGGAAGAAGGCTACAGCTTCTTTGGCCTTGAGATAGAGTTATGGAAGATAGGTAACAGTGTTCCGGCACCTAAGTTCAACATTGTTTCACGCCCTAATACTTGGACAAAGAGTATCAGGGAAAGCAACCAACAACATGGTGAGTTGACTGAAGTTAAGCGCCAACAGCTTGCTTACTGGACTGCTTTCAAAGAGTTTATGGACGCTCGCAAGAGTTCCGTGCGTTGCCAAAACGGTTCAGCACAACACTGGGTGAATATGGGTATCGGCAAAAGAGGATTCTGGTTAACGGCTCGCGTGCATAGCCAAAAGTCAACTATTTCCGCTGACTTTCACTTTAAGACACCTTCCTCTAAAACGTTATTCCATCAGTTTTATTCTGACAAGGATGCTATTGAGAGCGAATTCGGCGGCGCACTTGATTGGTTTGAATTACCCGAAGGTAAGGAGTCTTATTTGTCTGTGACGAGAAAGGAGACTGACTTTAGGGATGAAAGCGACTGGGCCAGTCAATTTACTTGGCTTGCTGAGCAGCTTGAGCGGCTTGACGCTGTGTTTAGAAAGCGGGTGAAGGCTTTAAAGAGTGGGTAGTAAAGACCTTGTTCAATTATGGTAGTGTGTACGAAGGGGCGGGTGAGTGATATGGATGGAATTAAGTGTATCTTTGTTGAATTTCAACAGTACTGGTATATAGCGTGAAGGCCGCCTAGCTTCGGTGTTGATAATATGTTATCTGAATCAGAGAGTTTCATTGTTAAATGTAGCAAGTGTGGAACCAAGAATAGAGTTAAAAAACAAAAATCTCCAGTTATTTATCAATGCGCCAAATGTTCGTCTGAACTTGTTTCGCCATTCAAGATTGATGTGGCATCATATAATTCAGAAAATTTCATTATTAAGTGTGAGAAGTGTGGGGTTAAGAATAGGGTTAAAAAACAAAAAACATTGGTTGTTTACCAATGTTCCATATGTTTATCCAAGCTCATTTCACCATTCAAGTACGTTGTTTTTGATTGTGAAACAACTGGTTTACCAAGCAGTAAAAGCAACCCTCACCTTGTTCAGTTGGCCTGGTCTGTTATTGAGTCTTCGGGCGAAGTCATTAAAGAGGAAAATTATGTCGTCAAGCCTGATGGTTACTCTATTCCAAAATCATCTACACAAGTACATGGAATTACTGATAACTATGCGAAAAATTTGGCCTACCCCTGCGCCATGTAATAAAAAGCTTTTTACTTGATACTGATATTGATGGAAGAACACTTATTGCTCACAACATTAATTTTGATTTGAGAATAATACATGCAGAGCTTGAAAATCTAAATTTATCTTCAAAAATTAGTAGTCGCCCACACTTCTGCACAATGTTAAATGCTGTCGAAATTTGTAAGCTCCCCAAGCGTGGTGGAGGTTATAAATGGCCGTCACTACAGGAGTTGCATCTTCACTTGTTTGGGCGTCATTTCAGTGGAGGACACAATGCAATGGAAGATGTTCGTGCCACTTCACGGTGCTTTGTCGAGCTCAAACGCTTGAAATTAATCGCTTAAGCTCGTCGGTGGGTCCAACACACTCATCCACACCATCAGCGACACGTCCATGCCGCCATGTGTGGCGTGCCCCTTGTTAAAGGCCATAGTGTTAATGCATGCTTCCCTGTAGAGAAACAGCTTTGTTTCTAAACCCTTTGGTTTCAGGGGGTGATACCTCTTCGCCACAAGCAGTGTTCCATACTTGCGGTAGTGTTGATAGCTTGATAACAATATGGTTGTCTGTCAGAGGCTTTTATGATTATTTCGCTCAATTCAAATCATCATGATGCTCTTGAGAATGTTTACTTCAATTCGTTTCCAGCGGACGAAGCGCCCATAACATTTAAGTTGATAAGCGAGATCATAGAAGCTGGCAGTACAACCGATTCGCTTGTATTGGGCTATGAAGTAAATGGGGCGTTGGTGGCGGGTGTTGCGTTCAGTCCGGTTGTTATGAAGGACGCATCCAGTCCTGGCGCTTTCATTTTGGCGCCTCTTGCAGTTCATAGCGAGTACCACAACAAGGGCATTGCCCGTCAATTGATCGAAAGCGGTAAAGAAACGCTTGCCGCACGTGGTATTGATTTTCTGTTTGTTTATGGTGATCCAGCGTTTTACGGCAGGTTTGGTTTTAGTGTTGAGTTGGGTAAGTGTTTCGTTCCACCGTATGAGCTTGAGTACGATTTCGGTTGGCAAGCACTAAAGCTTGGTAACGCGGACGCTGGCCATGCCAAGCATTCTTTTACCTGTATTCAACCTTTGTCAGATGCTTCTTTGTGGTGAGGCGCTAAGCCATTGGCCGGCAACGTTTTAGACACGACGTATTGCGCATTGCGTAATGTGTTGCGCCGCATGCCGTGCTGATTTATTTTTAATTGGTGTGGCAATTGTGAAAACGCAAAACACGCAACTGTAAGCCGACGTAAACCCTACCAAACAGCCTGCGTAACTGCGGGCTTTTTGTTGTGCGCTGCCCCCTAACGCATGCGTTGTTTGTGTTGTTGGTAGGCAGGTAGACGCGCCAACCAAGGGGCGTGGTGCGGCGTATGCGATGCCTGCTGGGCCACTGTGCGCGTACGCCTTGCTTATCAACTAAATGAGTACTTAGGTGATATCATTAACGGTTAAAAATTATTTTTATTAACCATTAAATATCCATAGGCTCATGGCCACAAGGGCAACAAAAACCAACAAAAACAACGGCGGTGACCTCGGCTTTGAGGCAGAGTTGTTCAAAACCGCCGACAAGCTGCGCGGCAACATGGAGCCCAGCGACTACAAGCACGTGGTGCTGGGCCTGATCTTTCTTAAGTACATCTCGGATGCTTTTGACGACAAGCACAAGCAGTTGATGGCAGAAGGTGCCAGTGCAGCCGAAGACCGTGACGAGTACGCCGCAGACAACGTGTTCTGGGTGCCCAAAGACGCTCGTTGGGCGCAGCTACAGGCCAACGCCAAGCAGCCAACCATTGGCACGTTGATCGACGACGCCATGCGTGCCATTGAAAAAGACAACGAAAGCCTCAAGGGTGTGTTGCCCAAGGACTACGCACGGCCTGCGCTGAACAAGATGATGTTGGGCGAGTTGATCGACTTGGTGGGCAAGATCGACTTGATGGCCGGTGGCGACCACAAGAGCAAAGACGTCTTGGGCCGTGTTTACGAATATTTTTTGGGCCGCTTTGCGGGTGCTGAGGGCAAAGGCGGCGGCGAGTTTTACACACCGCGCTCAGTGGTTCGTACATTGGTTGAAATGCTAGAACCTTATTCGGGCCGCATTTATGACCCCTGCTGCGGCTCAGGCGGCATGTTTGTGCAAAGCGAAAACTTTGTGCGCGAGCACGGCGGGCGCATTGGCGACATTGCGGTGTATGGGCAGGAATCCAACTACGTCACGTGGCGACTGGCCAAGATGAACTTGGCGGTACGTGGCATTGACAGCGACATTCGGTGGAACAACGAGGGCAGCTTTCACAAAGACGAACTGCGAGACCTAAAAGCAGACTTCATTCTGGCCAACCCCCCGTTCAACATCAGCGACTGGGGCGGTGAGCGCTTGCGAGACGATGTGCGCTGGAAATACGGCGCGCCGCCTGTGGGCAATGCCAACTTTGCTTGGCTGCAACACATCATCCACCACCTAAGCCCCAACGGCACGGCGGGCGTGGTGCTGGCCAACGGCTCCATGACTTCCGCGCAGTCTGGCGAAGACGTGATCCGCCGCGAGATGGTTGAGCAAGACGTGGTGAACTGCATGGTTGCGCTGCCAGGGCAGTTGTTTTATTCAACACAAATCCCGGCTTGCTTGTGGTTTTTGGCACGTAACAAGAACCCGGGCAAGCGGCTGCGTGACCGCCGTGGCCGTGTTTTGTTTATTGACGCCCGCAAGATGGGCACATTGGTGGACCGCACCCGGCGAGAGCTTACTGATGAAGAAATTCAGAAGATCGCTGACACCTACCACGCCTGGCGCGGTGAGCCAGATTGCGGTGAGTACACCGATGTGGCGGGCTTTTGCCGCAGCGTGCCTGTGGCTGAAATTGCAAAGCACGGTCACGTGCTAACGCCGGGGCGCTACGTAGGGGCGGTAGAGGTGCAGGAGGATGACGAGGCGTTTGAAGAAAAGATGCTGCGCCTATCGGCACAGTGGCGCCAGCAGTGCGCCGAGGCAGCCAAGCTGGACGCGGCAATTGAAGCCAACCTAAAGGGGCTAGGGTATGGCGAATGATCTGAATGCACGCAACGCCAGCGGTTACCGCCAGTGGCTGCGCGACCTTAAATGCATACAGCAATGGCACACCATCTTTTGGACTGCAAGCCCAATTGGGCAACAGGCTGTTGCCCAATTAACCGCCATACCCTGGGGTCACAACCTCGCCATCATCAGCAAGCGCCAAAGCCACGATCAAGCGCTGTGCCACGTGCAACAAACCGAGAAGCTGACGGGGGCGCTATGAGTTCAGAATGGCCTCTGGTCAAATTTCACAATGTAATAGAACTGGTTGGCGGAGGAACTCCAAAGACGACCGAAAGCAGTTTTTGGAATGGAGTAATTCCATGGTTATCAGTAGCAGACTTTAATAGTGTGCCAAGGTGGGTTTCTGGGGCAGAAAAAAGCATAACTGAGCTTGGTTTGGCACAGAGTTCTACTAAATTGCTAAATGCGGGCGATATTATTATTTCAGCCCGAGGTACTGTTGGCGCGCTGGCTCAGCTTGGCCGTCCTATGGCATTCAATCAGTCGTGTTATGGCGTCCGTGGAATTTCGGGAGTCGCCGACACTAATTTCATATTTTATGCATTGAAGCTTGCTGTTAAGAGCTTGAAGCAGCTAGCACATGGAGGTGTTTTCGACACCATTACTCGAGACACTTTTAAAAGCATCGATTTGCTGTTGCCATCAATAAAGGAACAACGCGCCATCGCCCATATCCTAGGCACGCTAGACGACAAAATCGAACTCAACCGCAAACAAAACGAAACACTAGAGGCAATGGCCCGCGCGCTATTTAAGTCATGGTTCATCGACTTTGATCCAGTGCGCGCAAAGATGGAAGGCCGCGCGCCCGCAGGATTAGATGCAGCAACTGCGGCGCTGTTTCCTGATGCGTTTGAAGAGACAGAGTTAGGGATGGTGCCAAAGGGGTGGCAGATTGCTCCTGTTTACAGTATCGCTACAGTAACGTATGGCGCTCCATTTGCTTCAAAGTTATTTAAAGCAAAGCCCCCTGGAACGCTTCTTGCAGCGGTAGAAGCTTCTGAGACGGCAACAACTGTTATTCACCTTGGGAAAAATGACATTGATCGTTTCAAAATTACTATGCCCCCTAGTGAAGTTTTAAAACGATTCAGCACTATTGCCAATCCAATTTACGACCGTTTTGTAAAAAATAAACAGCAAATTCAAACTCTTGCAAATCTACGTGACACATTGCTGCCCAAGCTCATCTCTGGCGAGATGCGTGTTTCGGATGCCGAGCAGATTCTTAGTGAGACGGAGAAGGCATGATTGAACCGCTGCACTCGCTTGCATTCTCGATCCAGGCGAATCCTGGTGTCTATGCCGTATTGATTGGCTCGGGCGTTTCGCGCTCCGCCCAGATTCCCACAGGCTGGGAGATCACACTCGATTTCGTGCGTAAATTAGCCGAAATGGAGAACGAAAATTGCGGCTCCGATCCTGCTCTTTGGTATCGCACGCGCAACGGAGAAGAACCCAACTATTCCGATTTGCTGAACGCATTGGCCAAGACTCCGGCGGAGCGGCAGCAGTTGCTCCGTACCTACTTGGAACCTTCCGAAACGGAGCGGGCCGATGGTCTTAAGGCCCCCACTGCCGCGCACCGCAGCATTGCCAGCCTGGCTGCAAAGGGCTACATCCGCATCATCATCACCACCAATTTCGACCGTCTGATGGAAGCGGCACTGGCAGATGTTGATGTGGTGCCGACCGTGCTCAGTTCGCCGGATCAGGTGCGCGGTGCGATGCCCTTGATTCACACCCGCTGCTGTGTGTTCAAAGTCCATGGCGATTACCTCGACCCTCGTATTCGCAACACGACCGCCGAACTGGGGAGTTACCCCGAGGAACTTAACGATCTGCTGGATCGCATACTCGACGAGTTTGGGCTGATCGTTTGCGGCTGGTCGGCGGAATGGGATACCGCTTTGCGTGCCGCTGTCGAACGGGCAGCGTCCCGCCGCTTCTCTCACTTCTGGGCCGTGCGCGGTGAGCCGGGCAACGCTGCCAAGCAGCTGATTGAGCACCGACAGGGGCAGAAACTACTGATTGAAGATGCGGACAGCTTCTTTTCGGAGCTCGGGCGTCTAGTTGAGGCGCTCGAGCAGTTCTCACGACCACATCCCCTCTCGACCGAGGCGGCAGTTGCCAGCCTCAAGGGTTATCTCGCCGATCCAAAGCATCGCATCCGTCTTGCTGATCTTGTCAGTGGTGAGGTAGACCGAGTGCTCGACGCCATGGCCACCCCTGCATTTGCTCTTCGCGGTGGGCCTGCGCCAGATGCCAAGACTTTTACGGCGCGGGTGCGCGCGTATGAGGCCACTTGCGAAACGCTGGTAGCGATGGCCGCTGTGGGCGGGTATTGGGTGGAGGATTGGCATTACACCGCGTGGCAAACGGCGTTAACAAAGTTGGCCACCCGGCGTGGGGAGCCAGGCTTAGACCTTTGGGGTGAGTCGCGGCGTTATCCCGCTACCTTGCTTCTTTACGCATTAGGGCTGGGCGCGGTTGAGGCTGGTGAGAGGGGATTGCTGTTTCTAGGGAAACTGTTCGGCATCATTGTCCATCGGGAATATCGGGAAGAGCAAACTGCTATCGAATTGCTACCGCCATTTTGGCTCTTCAGGCATGTCAATGAACTCGGGAAGCTTCTCGAAGGTATGGATCGTCGGCGCGCACCGCTTAATGACTGGATACATGCGCTTCTGCAACCGCGATTCCGAAGCCTAATTCCTTCAGAGTTCAAATTGACCGATGCCTTTGACAAACTGGAAGTACTGATGGCGCTGGGCTTTGCCCATCACGCCAAACGACCTGAAGGACATCCATATTTGGTGCCGCCAGGATGCTATGGCTATCGGAGGGATAGTCTGGATCGCATCGTTAAGGAAATGAAATCCTCAATCGAAAGCCTTGGAGACAACTCACCCTACGTTAGAAGCGGGATCTTCGGCCATTCGGCGAAGGAATGCATCGCGGCAGTCAATGCCCTTACAGACTGGGTGCCAGAGTTGGGATGGTTCTAAAACCGGCTAGTGGCAACGCATGATGCGGCAAAAAATTAATAGCCTGCGAGATGGCGAACACCCAATAAAAGCATAGGAGAGGAACAACACATGGCACTTTGGCTTGTACGTGGCGGAAGCTACGGAGAACACGAATCAAAATTCATAGACGAAAACAAGGTCTGCTTAACCTGGGCAGAATTCGTGGCCTCTGATTTAACGCGTATGCCGGATAACGACAGGATCAAGCAGCGTTTCACGCAGTTTTTCCCCAATGAGTCAATCCACAAGCTAGCCAACTGGTCGGCGCAAGTAGGGGCATTTATCCTTGCGATGAAAGAGGGTGATTGGGTGGTTATGCCCCGCAAAAATAAGGCAACCATTGCGATTGGTGAAATCAAAAGCAAGTGCAAGTTCGATGCCAGTGCTGCCAATGACTACAGACACTACCGGGAAATCAAGTGGCTAGACACCGAAATCCCGCGCAGCAACTTTGACCAGGACTTGCTGTATTCGCTTGGTGCGTTCCTGACTATCTGTGAGATCAAGCGTAACGACGCCGAAGCCCGTGTTCGTGCGATGGCGCAGAACGGCTGGCATGTTCCGTCTGTTGGCACCACCAAAGCCAAGGTCGAAGTTCCTTCTGACGGTAACACTGCAACGGCTGCGGCTAGTGACGATGTTGGCGTTGATTTGGAGCAGCTTGCAAAAGATGCTATAGCCAAGCTCATCATCCAGAAGTTCAAGGGCCACGGAATGGCCCGACTGGTTGACGCGATTCTTCGAGCACAGGGCTTTACAACCTGCCTTAGCCCAGAAGGCCCCGACAAAGGCATCGACATACTGGCTGGCAGTGGTGCATTTGGCTTCAACGATCCGAAGATCTGTGTGCAAGTTAAATCGGGTGACACACCTGCAGATCATCCTGAGTTCACACACCTGATTGGTGCCATGCAGAGTGTGCAAGCTGAATATGGCCTGTTCGTCTCTTGGTCTGACTTCAAGCAATCAGTGAACAAGGAAGAAGCCGCCAAGTTCTTCAAGGTACGTCTATGGACCCAGAACGACCTGATCGATCAGTTGCTGGCGAACTACGACAAGCTAGATCAAAACATTCGAGCAGAAATCCCCTTAAAACGCATTTGGCTTGTAGCGAACGCCGACGATTGATCTGAGAGAAGAACAAGAAGCGATACGACCATGGCCTTTATGAGCGAAGCCGCGCTGGAGCAGATGCTTATTGATCAACTCAACGCACTGGGCTACAGCATTGCAACAGAGGATGTCATTGGGCCTGATGGTTCGCAGCCAGAGCGTGACAGTCACGATCAAGTCATCCTCACCCGCAGGCTCGCCAGTGCCGTTGCCCGCATCAACCCCAGCGTTCCTGCAGAGGCAAGGGTAGATGCAGTTCGCAGGCTGACGCAGACAGAGTTTCCTACGCTGCTCGAAGAAAACCGCCGCATCCACAAGCTGCTGACTGAGGGGGTGGATGTCGAGTACCACGAACAAGACGCAACGATAAAGGCTGGCAAGGTCAACCTGATCGACTTTGAAAATGTGGACAACAACGATTGGCTGGCCGTTAATCAGTTCGTGGTAATTGCAGGCACCCACCGGCGCCGGCCTGACGTGGTGGTTTTTGTTAACGGCATGCCTTTGGCGGTCATTGAGCTCAAAGCACCTGGCAACAACAACGCCACCGTGGTCAGTGCCTTTAACCAACTGCAAACCTACAAGTCCCAAATCCCGGCGCTGTTTACAACCAACGCGGTGCTAATTACCAGCGACGGGTTAACCGCGCGTATTGGTTCGTTAAGCGCGGCCATTGAGCGTTTTATGCCGTGGCGCACCACCAACGGCCAGCATGTGGCCACCCAAGGAACACCCGAGCAGCAGACATTGATTGAGGGCGTGTTGGAGCGTGGCCGCTTGCTGCAACTGCTGCGTGACTTTACGGTGTTTGGCAATGCCGGCGCTGGGCTGCTCAAGATCATCGCCGGTTACCACCAGTTTCATGCGGTGCGCAGGGCGGTGGCATCTACCATTCGTGCCGCCTCGCAATGCCATGAGGTGCGTGAAGACCCGGCAGATTACGGCCTTGCGTCTGTCAAAATACAAGCACAGGGCGATAAGCGTGTCGGGGTGATCTGGCACACCCAAGGTTCAGGCAAAAGCCTGCTGATGGCTTTTTACGCGGGGCAGCTGGTTAAACACCCATTAATGGCCAACCCAACGCTGGTTGTACTCACAGACCGCAACGACCTAGACGATCAGCTTTTTGGCACGTTCTCTATGTGCCAAGACCTAATCCGTCAACGCCCAGAGCAGGCCAACAGCCGAGAAGACCTGCAACAGATTCTCAGTCGCTCATCGGGTGGCGTGGTGTTTACGACCATACAAAAATTCAGCCCAGATGCAGGCAGCAGCACATACCCGGTACTCACCAACCGCCGTAACGTTGTCGTCATCGTAGATGAAGCCCACCGCAGTCAATACGGCTTCAAGGCCAAGATAGACAGCAAGACCGGCGAGATTGGCTACGGTTTTGCCAAGTACCTGCGCGATGCGCTGCCAAATGCCTCATTAATTGGGTTTACAGGCACACCCATTGAGGCCGATGACGTCAACACCCCCGCCGTCTTTGGCAATTACATCGACGTTTATGACATCAGCCGCGCGGTAGAAGACGGCGCAACGGTGCCTATTTATTACGAATCGCGACTTGCGCGTATCGAACTGGACGAAGACGAAAAGCCCAACATTGATGCTGCGATTGAGGCCCTAACCGAAGAAGATGACCCGATTGAGCAAGACCGCTTCAAGAAAAAATGGTCCACCATTAAAGCATTGGTGGGTAGCCACAAGCGCATTGAGCTGGTTGCCAAGGATTTGGTCGATCACTTCGAGGCTCGCACATCTGCCATGCCTGGCAAAGCCATGGTGGTCTGCATGAGCCGCAGCATATGCATCAAGCTGCACGATGCCATTGTCAAGCTTAGGCCGCAGTGGTACCGCAAAGATGACACCCAAGGTGTGGTTAAGGTTGTAATGACTGGCGCGGCCAGTGACCCCGTGGAGTGGCAAGAGCATATTGGCAACAAGCAGCGCAGAGATGCCTTGGCGGTACGTGCACGTGACCCTGAGGATGATTTGCAAATCGTTATCGTTAGAGACATGTGGCTGACCGGCTTTGATGCGCCCTGTATGCACACCATGTATATAGACAAGCCCATGCGCGGTCACGGCTTGATGCAGGCCATTGCCCGTGTAAACCGCGTGTTCAAAGACAAGCAAGGTGGCTTGATTGTTGACTACATCGGCATCGCGCAAAACCTCAAGTCAGCCCTGCAAATGTACAGTTCTGGCGACCGAGACAAAACCGGCATAGACGAGCGCCAAGCCGTGGCCGTGATGCTGGAAAAGTACGAAGTGGTGTGTGACATGTTCCACGGCCACGACTACCGCACCGCACTTGGTGGCACACCCCAAGCGCGCATGTTGGCAATGGCCGGTGCCATTGACTGGGTTTTGGGCATGCAGCAGAAGCTGGCCGAACAGGAAAAGACCGAGGCCAAGAAAAAGCAAGCACACAGACGCTACCAAGACGCGGTGCTGGCTTTGAGCAAGGCTTTTAGTCTTGCCAGTGCAAGCGACGAGGCGCGTTGCATACGTGAGGAAGTTGGTTTTTTTCAAGCCATTCGCGCAGCCTTGGTCAAAAGCGCCATTGGTTCAACAACAACGCAGCATGACAAAGACATGGCGATTCAGCAAATCGTCAGTCGTGCGGTGATTTCCACCGAAATCGTGGACATACTGGCGGCCACAGGCTTGAAGTCGCCAGATATTTCGATTTTGTCTGAGGACTTTTTGGCAGAGTTGCAGCAGATGAAACGCCAAAACCTTGCCTTGGAGGCGCTCAAAAAGCTGTTGAATGACGGCATTCGCTCACGCAGCAAGGCCAACGTGGTGGAAACCAAGGGCTTTACCGAGCGTCTTGAACGTGCAGTGGCTAGGTACCACGCCAACGCCATCACCACAGCCGAGGTGCTGCAAGAGCTTATTGAACTGGCCAAGGATATACGTGCAGCAAGGGCACGTGGTGAAGACAGCGGGTTGAGTGACGACGAGATTGCTTTCTACGACGCCCTGGCTGAGAACAGCAGCGCAGTCGAAATAATGGGCAACGACCAACTCAAGTTGATTGCCCACGAACTCTTGGAGAGTCTCAAGGCCAACGTGTCCGTGGACTGGGCGCACAGAGAAAACGCAAGAGCCAGACTAAGGGTGCTGGTTAAGCGCATCTTAAGAAAGTACGGCTACCCACCCGACCTTCAAGACACGGCAGTGCAAATGGTTTTGCAGCAGGCAGAGGCTTTGAGTGCGATGTGGTCTGGCACCGAGCGTCTGTGAGGCGTGCTTTTTAAAGAGCGTCTAGTTAAAGGACTGAAACGACACTCTTAAAGCAGTGCTTTGCACGCTGCTTGTTACATAACAGCGGCTATGACAAGTTGCGGTGGTAAAACAGGTAGACTTTGCGCCATGACGCAGCCGCACCAAAGCCTGTACAACCCCGCGCAGTTCGCCTGCGCCGATTGGTCGCTGGCTTGTACCTTGCTGCAAGAGCATGCCCTGGCCAGTTTGGTGAGTGTGGCGGACGACGGCCTGCCGCTTATTACGCATGTGCCCTTGCACACCACATCCACCTCAACGGCAAAAGACTGGCGATTGTTGGGGCATTTGGCCAATGCCAACCCGCATCGCGCGCTGTTGCACGACAACGCGCACGCTGTGGTCACGGTCCTGGGGCCGCAGGCCTATATGTCGCCGGCTGTTTACCCCGATGTGCAGCGTGTGCCAACTTGGAACTACGTGGCGTTGCACGCGCAGGTCAGCGTGCGCCTGTTAACCGATGCCGAGCACAAAGACGTGTTGCTAAAGCAACTGATTGCAGACCACGAGCCCAGCTATGCGCAGCAGTGGCGCGATCTTCCCGGGCAGTACACGCAGGCCATGTTGCGTGCCATTACGGGCTTTGAGCTTGAGGTGTTGTCGTGGCAGCTGAAGGTGAAGGTTAACCAGCACCGGCCTGAGGCGGCTGGGCAACTCGCGTTGCAAGCGGCTGTTGGCTCGCCCGACGAGAAGGCGCTGGCGGTGTGGACGCAGCGCTGGCACGCCAGCCGGGACGCGCACAAGGTATGACAGACGACCACGCTTTTATGCGCTTGGCCTTGGCGCAAGCGCGTCTGGCGTTTGAGCTGGGCGAGGTGCCTGTGGGGGCCGTGGTGGTGAAAGATGGGCAAGTCATTGGCTCGGGCTACAACACGCCACTCACCACACTAGACCCCAGCGCCCATGCAGAGATTCAAGCCATACGTCAGGCTGCAGCAGCGTTGGGCAACTACAGGCTAGAGGGTTGCACCTTGTATGTCACGTTGGAGCCTTGCACCATGTGCAGCGGCGCCATCATCAATGCGCGCCTGGCCCGCTTGGTCTTTGGTGCTTCAGAGCCCAGAACGGGCGCATGCGGGTCTGTGACCAATGTATTGGCCAACACCGAGCTAAACCACCACACAAGCGTTGACTCACAGGTGTTGGCCTCAGAGTGTGCGGCGTTGATGTCGCAGTTTTTCAAGGAGCGGCGCGACATGCAAAAAGCCATGGCACAACCGCTGAAAGACGACGCATTGCGCACGCCCGGGTATGCCTTTGAGAACTTGCCCGACTATGCTTTCAAGCCCCACTATGTGAGCGACTTGCCCAGCCTGGGCGGCTGGCGCATGCATTACCTGGATGAGGGGCCGCGTGATGCTGCGGTGACCTGGCTGCTGCTGCACGGCAACCCCACTTGGAGTTATGTGTGGCGGCACTGGGTGCCACAACTGGTGGCCAAAGGCCACCGCGTGGTTGCGCCAGATCTCATTGGCTTTGGCAAGAGTGACAAGCCCAAAAAAGAGCAGGCCCATCACTTTGACTTTCACCGCAATGTGTTGTTAGAGCTCATCAACAGGCTGGACTTGCGCAACATTCAATTGGCTGTGCAAGACTGGGGCGGGCTATTGGGCTTGACGCTACCCATGGCCGAGCCTGCGCGTTTTGGCGGCTTGCTGGCCATGAACACGGCTTTGGCCACTGGCGACAAGCCAATGGGCAAGGGCTTTGAGGCGTGGCGGCAATTTTGTGCAGACAAACCCGGTTTCTCGATTGCTGGTTTGATGCAACGCTCATGCCCACACTTAAGCGCCGAGGAGGCGCAGGCTTACAGTGCACCGTTTCCAGATGCAGGGCACAGGGCGGTGCTACGCCGTTTTCCTGAGATGGTGATGAGCAGTGCAGATGCTCAAGGTGCACAAACCTCCCGCGACGCCTTGCACTTTTGGCAGCACGAGTGGGCAGGGCCCGCAGCCATGGCCATAGGCGCGGCCGATCCGGTGTTGGGCACACCCAGCATGCAAGCCTTGCATGCCACTATTCGCAACTGCGCACCGCCTGTGACTATCGAGAATGGCGGACACTTTTTGCAAGAATGGGCTCACCCCAAGGCCCAGGGTTTACCGCCACCCATGAGCGGTGGCCTGGTGGCGTGGGCCGTGTCTGCTTTGTGCCAAACTACGGGCCTATGAGTCACATTTATATTATTTCCCCCAGCTCTTGCGTCCTGGACAAGGCTGCCTACAAGCGCGGCATAAAGCGCCTCATGGCCCAAGGCCATACGCTTGAAATTGACGATGGTGCGCTCAGCCGCAGCACCCGTTTTGCAGGCGACGACGAGCAACGACTGGCCGCCATTGCGCGCGCTGCTGCCAGCGGGGCGGATGTGGTGATGACCACGCGCGGCGGCTACGGCATCAGCCGCTTGCTGCCCAAGTTGCCCTACAAGGCCATCGCCAAGTCCATAGACAAGGGCACGCATTGGGTGGGTTTTAGTGACTTTACGGGCTTGAGCTTGGCCGTGATGGCCAAGACTGAGCGCAGCACCTGGGCCGGTCCAGCAGTGATGGACGACTTTGGTGCAGCCGATGCGGATGGTGGCATGGATGAGATCACCCAAGCCTGTTTCGACGACGTGCTAAGCGGCATGGGTGAGGGCACGGGTTGGCGCATTGCCAAAGACGACCCTACCGAGTTTGGCTATCAAGACCTCATGCTGTGGGGCGGTAACCTGTCGTTGGTGTGTTCCCTGGTGGGCACGCCCTACCTGCCCATGGTGACCAACGGCGCTTTGTTTTTAGAGGATGTGGCAGAGCCGCCTTACCGCATAGAGCGCATGCTCACGCAGTTGTTGCATGCGGGTGTGCTGGCGCAGCAAAAAGTCATTGTGCTGGGTGCGTTCAACCGATTTAGCGCCAGCGCCCAAGACAAAGGCTTTGGCATGAAGTCTGTGGTGGCATGGCTGCGTGCCAACACCAAAGCGCGCGTGCTCACGCAGCTGCCATTTGGACATGTACCCACCAAGGTGATGTTGCCTGTGGGCAAGCGTGTAGACGTGATGGTGCAGGGTAAAGAGGCGCTGGTGTTTTGGTCACACGACCACGCAGGAGCCTGACCCGTGGCACTGGTTGGTATGCACTTGTCTCGCGCGCGTGTCTATGAGGTACTGGAGCGCTCGCGCCCCGACGACAAACTGAGCACCTGGGTTAATGGCTTGTTAATGGGCCTGGTGGCGCTCAATATTGCAGCGGTTATTGCAGAGTCTGTGCACCACATCTATGCGCAGTACAAGGTGTATTTTGATGCCTTCGAGTTGTGCTCTGTTGCTGTGTTTGCCGTGGAATACGCGCTGCGCGTGTGGTCTATTGGTGAGCGTGCGCAAGACGGTGAAAGCACTTGGCTGTGCAGACGGGGCTATATCTTCAGCTTTTATGGCGTTATTGATTTATTGGCCATCATGCCCTCGATTTTGGCGTTCTTCATGCCGGGCATGGACTTGCGCAGTCTGCGCGCTGTGCGCCTGTTGCGCGTCTTGAAGTTCAGCCACTACTCCTACGCGTTGCAAGACTTGGGGCGAGCCATTTTTGAGGAGCGCCGCGCGTTTACTGCGTCTTTCTACGTGTTGGGCATGGTGTTGCTGTTGGCCTCTACCCTGATGTATTTGGTCGAGCACAAGGCCCAGCCCGAGCACTTTGGCTCTATTCCTGATGCCATGTGGTGGGGTGTTATCACGCTGACCACTGTGGGCTATGGCGATGTGTCACCCATTACCCCGCTGGGCAAGTTGTTTGGCGGCGTGGTCGCTTTTTTGGGTGTCTGTACGGTTGCGTTGCTCACCGGTATTTTGGCGTCGTCATTTGCTGTGCAAATGGAGCGGCGCAAGCGCGAGTTTGAAGATCACTTGCACGAGGCCATGAGCGACGGCGTACTGACCGATGCTGAAATGGAGTTTCTCGCCACACTCAAGGACGACATGGGTGTGAGCGATGACGAGTTTGAGCGCTTGCAAGCGCGCATGCGCAAGCGCAAGAAAAACTAGCGCGCTTGGCCTTCAAGCTCAGCGCTTAAGCGCTCAATGGCCTCTGAAGCCTCCAGCCACTTGCCCTCAGCGGCGGCCACTTCGTCGTCAATGGCTTTGAGGCGTTTACCTATGTCGGCAATTTTGGCGGCTGCGGGCATGGCCATCAGCTCGTTATTGAGTTGCTCGCGCTCGGTCTCCAGCTTGGCCATTAGGGCCTCAGCGGCGGTCATGGCTTTTTGCAGTGGCTTTGTTTGTGTGGCCAGGGCTTGGCGCCTGGCAGCTTGTTCGCGGCGCTTTTCAGCCTGGTTGGCTCTGTCCTCAAATGGTGGCTGGGGCACTATCGCTTCTGGTTGTTTTTCAACGACCACCGCAGGGCTCGGTGTTGCTGTCACGGGTGCGGCTTGTGTGGGTTTGGCGTTGGCTTCTTCGCGCTTGCGTTTGGCTTCTTCCAGCAAGTAGACCTGGTAGTCGTCAAGGTCACCATCAAAGTCTGTCACGGCGCCTTTGCCTATCATCCAGAAGTCATCACACACGCTGCGCAGCAATGCACGGTCGTGGCTGACCAGCATGACGGTGCCGCTGAACGCGTTCAGCGCCATGGCCAGGGCCTCGCGCGTGGTGAGGTCTAGGTGGTTTGTTGGCTCGTCCAGCAGCAGCAGGTTGGGGCGTTGGTACACCACCATGGCCAGTACCAGGCGGGCTTTTTCGCCGCCGCTCATGGTGCCTACGGCCTGGCCCACCATGTCGCCAATAAACCTGAAACTTCCCAGGAAATCACGCAGCTCTTGCTCGCGCGCATTAATACCCAGTGTTTTCGCCAGGGCCACCATGTGCTCCAGCGGTGAGTCTTGGACGTGCAGCACATCCAGCTCTTGCTGCGCAAAGTAGCCTACAGACAGACCTTTGCCAAAGGCAAACTCGCCGCCCAATGACTGCAAGGCGCCGGCAATGGTTTTGACCAGTGTCGACTTGCCTTGGCCGTTGGCTCCCAGCAAACCAATGCGCTGGCCCGCCACAACTGAGCGCGTAATACCTTTGACAATTGCTGTGGTGTGACCGTCTTCAGCCGTGTAACCCACCACCGCATCGCGTATGGTGATCATGGGGTTGGGCAGTGAGGCGGGCTCTTTAAACTCAAACGTAAAGTCGGCGGCAGTGATCACCTGTGCCACACGCTCCATGCGCTCTAGTGCCTTGACGCGACTTTGGGCCTGTTTGGCTTTTGATGCCTTGGCCTTGAAGCGTGTGATGAAGCTTTGCAGGTGGGCAATTTTGTCTTGCTGCTTTGAGAACGCGGCTTGTTGCAAGGTCAGTTGCTGGGCACGCACGTCTTCAAACGTGGAGTAGTTGCCACCAAAGCGCGTGAGCTGCGCGTTGTCCAGACTGACAGTGACCTTTGTGACGGCATCCAAAAACTCGCGGTCGTGGCTGATGATCAGCAGGGTGCCTTCATAGCGCTTAAGGCCTCCAGCCACACCAGGGCGTCCAAGTCCAGGTGGTTGGTGGGCTCGTCCAGCAGCATGAGGTCGGCCGGGCACATGAGTGCGCGTGCCAGCTGCAAGCGCATGCGCCAGCCACCTGAGAAGCTGTTGACGGGGTTGTTGAGTTCGGGCACGGTAAAGCCCAAGCCCATCAGCAATGTTTGTGCACGTGATTCAGCGTCGTAGGCGCCGGCATCCGCCAAGGCCGCATAGGCCTCGCCTATGGCTTCGCCGTCTCCACTGGCATCGGCTTTTGCAAGCATGGCGTTGGCCTCTGCCAGCACGGTGTCGCCCGCCATCACAAAGTCGGTGGCAGAGTCGTCGGTCTCTGGCATGTCTTGTGCCACCTGGCCCAAGCGCCACGTCTTGGGCATGTACCACTCGCCGCCGTCTTCAGTGAGCCCGCCTGTGAGCAATGCAAAAAGCGTTGACTTACCGGCGCCGTTGCGGCCAATGAGCGAGGCCTTTTCGCCGGGGTGTATGGTGAGGTTGGCTTTGTCCAGCAGCACTTTTGTGCCGCGTCTGACGGTTATGTCGGTGAGCGTAATCATGTTGTTTGCGTGAGCTCAACGGTGTTGAGCATGTTTCTGGTGAGCAGCAGCACGTGGTCATCGCCAGCACTGGTGGGCAGCCAAATGGGGTTGAGCGTGGGGAATGCACGCTCGAAGTGGTCGCGTTCAAAGCCAATTTCCAGCACCAACACGCCTTCATCGGTTAACACGCGTTGCAGGTCGGCCATCATGGGGCGGATAAAGTCCATGCCGTCTGTGCCGCCAGCCAGGGCCATGTTGGGCTCGGCCAGGTACTCAGGGGGCAGCTCGTCCATGCTGGTTTGGTTGACGTAGGGCGGGTTGCACAGCACCAGGTCATAGCGCTGGTGCACTTGGGCCAGTCCGTCAGACTGTATGAGCCTGATGCGCGATGTCAAATCGTGTTGCGCCACGTTGATAGCGGCTACTTCCAAAGCGGCTTCAGACAAGTCTGCAGCGTCAACAAGGGCAGTGGGGTAGGCCATGGCCGCCAAGACAGCCAGGCTGGCGTTGCCCGTGCAAAGGTCTAAAACGCGGCTGGTGTTGGCGGGCAGCCAGTCGTCTATGTGGCCGTAAGCCAATGACTCGGCAATGAGACTGCGCGGCACAATCACGCGCTCGTCTACAAAAAACGGTACACCTTGAAGCCACGCTTGCTGCGTGAGGTATGCCGCAGGCTTGCGTGTGGCGATGCGCTTGGCAATCAGGGCTTGAACCTTGGCGACCTCATCGGGGGTGCACGCACGGTTGGCCACGGTCTTGTCGTCAATGTCTGTGTCCAGCGCCATGCCCAGGCTCCAAAGCACCAGCCAGATGGCTTCGTCGCGTGCGTTGGTGGTGCCGTGACCAAAGCTGAGTTCGGCGGCTTCTAACAGAGACTGGCTTTCGCCAATGAGTTGGTGTAGTTGCATGGTGCTGTAGCTGTGGTTAAGCGGTTGGCACCTGTAGACAGTGGCGGCGGTGACGCAGCAACCAATGGCAGTCACACGTGCTGAGGGGTTTGGCGGCAGCGGGGTGCGCCAAACCGTTTAGATAGTCGCTTAGCGGCGACGCGGTGTCATGGGGCCACGGCCCTCAATGTGACGGAAGCTGATGCGGCCCTTGGTCAAGTCGTAGGGCGAAATTTCTAGCGTGACGCGGTCGCCCGCCAAAATACGAATGTGGTTTTTGCGCATTTTGCCTGCTGAGTAAGCAATGAGCTGGTGTCCGTTGTCTAGCGTCACGCGGTAGCGTGAGTCTGGTAACACCTCGTTGACGATGCCCATCATCTCAATCAGGTCGTCTTTTGCCATGTAATTTCCTTAAATACCGAATGTGTGCCCCAAACCAAACGCGTGGGTTGAGGCCAATGTGTAGTGCCATGGCCCGCGTTGGGGCAATCGGCAAAGCCTCTAATTATAGCAAATCAAAGCTATCCAGGCGTGGCGGCTGCACTGGCCTAGCGGCTGCTCAAGGCCACCAGCACCTCGCGGTAGATGTCTTTGAGCGGTTCAATATCAGCCACGGCCACGTATTCGTTGACTTTGTGAATGGTGGCGTTGGGTGGGCCCAGCTCTATGACTTGTGGGCACACTTGCGCAATAAAGCGCCCGTCACTGGTGCCGCCAGTGGTGGATAGCTGCGTGTCAATGCCTGCAACCTTGCGTATGGCGCTTTGCACGGCGTGCACCAAAGGGCCTGGCGTGGTTAAAAACGGCATGCCGCTGATTGACCAGGCCAAGTCGTATTCAAGACCGTGCTGGTCCAGTATGGCGTGCACTTGTGCCTGCAGCTGTTCAGGCGTGTTTTCGGTACAAAACCTGAAGTTGAAGTCCACCACCACCTCGCCCGGTATGACGTTGCTGGCACCCGTGCCGCCGTGTATGTTGCTGATTTGCCAACTGGTGGGCGGAAAAAACGCGTTGCCCGCATCCCATTGCGTGGCCGCCAACGCGGCCAGTGCTGGTGCCGCTTGATGAATGGGGTTGCGCGCCATGTGTGGGTAGGCAATGTGGCCTTGTATGCCTTTTACAGTAAGGCGCCCGCTCATGCTGCCGCGTCTGCCGTTTTTAATCATGTCGCCCGTGCGCTCTACCGAGGTGGGCTCGCCCACTATGCAGAAATCCAGGTGTTCGCCCCGCGCTGTGAGGGCTTTGCAAACCTCCACTGTGCCGTGTTTGGCAGGGCCTTCTTCGTCACTGGTGATTAAAAACGCAATGGACAGCGGCGCGTCAGGCGTGGACAACCTGAAGTCGCGCACCGCTACCACCATGGCGGCCAATGAGGCTTTCATGTCGCTGGCGCCTCGGCCAAACAGCTTGCCCTCTCTGTGCGTGGGCACAAAGGGGTTGCTGTCCCACGCCTCTAGTGGGCCAGTTGGTACCACGTCGGTATGACCGGCCAGCACCAGCAAGGGTGCGGCTTGCCCATTGGGCAGTGGCTGTGCGGTGTACTTGGCCCACAGGTTCTCTGTACGCGCGTCACCTTCGCCAAACGGCATACGCTCACACACAAAGCCCAGCGGCTCCAGCTGGCTGGCTATCAGATCCTGGCAGCCGCAGTCTTGCGGTGTCACCGAAGCTTTGGCCAACAAGGCCTCTGTGAGTGTGAGTGCGTCGTACATGCTTGGCTTGGGTGGATTTAGTCGCGCAGCAGCTCGTTGAGGCTGGTTTTGGCGCGTGTCTTGGCGTCTACACGCTTGACGATCACTGCGCAGTACAGGCTGTATTTGCCGTCGTCTGATGGCAGGTTGCCGCTTACCACGACTGAGCCTGCAGGAATGCGGCCGTAGGTCACTTCGCCGGTTGCGCGGTCGTAGATTTTGGTGCTTTGACCAATGTAAACGCCCATGGAGATGACGGAATTTTCTTCAACAATGACGCCTTCAACCACCTCAGAGCGCGCACCGATGAAACAGTTGTCTTCGATGATGGTGGGGTTGGCTTGCAGTGGCTCCAGTACGCCGCCATGCCTACGCCGCCAGACAAGTGCACGTTGGCACCGATTTGCGCGCAAGATCCAACAGTGGCCCATGTATCTACCATGGTGCCCTCGCCGACATAGGCGCCAATGTTGACGTAAGAGGGCATCAGCACCGCGCCTTTGGCGATAAAGCTGCCACGGCGCGCCACAGCAGGTGGCACCACGCGCACGCCGCTGGCGGCCATCTCAGCGTCGCTGAGGTGGGCAAACTTGGTTTGTACCTTGTCGTAAAAGCCCAAGTCGCCGGCGGCGATTGGCTTGTTGTCGTTTAAGCGAAACGACAGCAACACGGCCTTTTTAAGCCACTGATGCGTCGTCCACTGGCCAACACCGTCGCGGGTAGCCACGCGCAAGCTGCCATTGTTCAGGCCGGCAATGGCGTGCTCAACGGCGTCTACCACTTCTTTGGGCGCTGTTTTGGGTGACAAGTTGGCGCGGTCTTCCCAGGCGGTATCAATGATTTGTTGCAGTTGTTGTGTCATGTGGGCTTCTCCAGAAAAGTAAAGTTGGTTTGGTGTGAGTAGGGTAGGTGTTTGTGGCCGCGTGTCAGCCCTGTGCCTTGACAAACGCGTTAATGCGCTGGGCGGCCTCTAGACACTCTGCGGTTTGTGCAACCAGGGCCATGCGAATGCGCCCAGCGCCGGGGTTCAGCCCGTTGACCTCGCGTGCCAGGTAGCTGCCAGGTAGAACCGTGACATTGTATTGAGCCAGCAATTCACGTGCGAAGCGCTGGTCATCACCTTGGAATGCTGCAGGCACGCTGGCCCACAAATAAAAGCCCGCGTCTGGCAGCTGCACGTCCATGACTTCGGCAATAACCGGTGTGACTTCGGCAAATTTGGCGCGATAGGCTTGCCGGTTGGCCTGCACGTGGGCCTCGTCGTTCCACGCCGCTGCACTGCCAGCTTGCACCAGGGGGCTCATGGCGCCGCCGTGGTAGGTGCGGTACAACAAAAACGCCTTGATGAGCGCGGCGTCACCTGCCACAAAGCCGCTGCGCAAACCCGGTGCGTTGCTGCGCTTGGACAGGCTGGTAAAGGCGATCAGGTTTTTAAAGTCGGCTTTACCCAGGGCGTTGGCGGCTTGCAAGCTGCCCAGTGGCGGCTCATCTCTAAAGTAGATTTCGCTGTAGCACTCGTCCGAGGCGATGACAAAACCATGCTGGTCACTGAGCTCAAACAATGTTTGCCATTCCTCAAGCGGCATCACTGCGCCTGTGGGGTTGCCAGGCGAGCACACGTACAGCAGCTGGGTGTTGGCCCATTGCGCCTGGGTGATCTGGCTCCAGTCAATGGCGAAGTTGCGTGCCGGGTCACTGGGGGCAAATACTGGTGTGGCACCCGCCAAAAGCGCCGCGCCCTCGTATATTTGGTAGAAGGGGTTGGGGCATACCACCAGCGGCTTGGGCTGGCTGGCGTCCACCACGGTTTGGCACAGGGCAAACAAAGCCTCACGCGTGCCGTTGACTGGCAATATCTGGCTGGTGGCATTGATGTCTACCCCATAGCGGCGCTGTACCCAGTCCGCGCAGGCCTGACGCAAGGCGGGCAAGCCACTGGTCGCGGGGTAGGTGGCCAGGCTGTTGTCGGCTTGTGCCATGGCTTGCCCTATGAGTGCCGGCGTGGGGTGCTTGGGCTCACCTATACCCAGGCTGATGGCGCTGTAGCTGGGGTTGGGCACCACGCCATCAAACAAGCCTCGCAGTCGCTCAAAAGGGTAGGGTTGGAGTTTGGACAGCAGCGGGTTCATAGCACGCTATTATCGCTTGGGCCAGCCATACACACCCTGACCAAAGGTCTAACAGGAGCTGGCGTCGCGCACGCGTTATAGTCAGCGGTCTATTGCTTCTCATAACAGCCAAAAATGAACACTTTGGCAAACAAAACAGCGTGCGTCTTCAATCTATCAAGCTAGCGGGCTTCAAGTCTTTTGTAGAGCCCACCAACTTTGTACTGCCTGGCCAACTGGTTGGCGTGGTGGGTCCCAACGGGTGCGGCAAGTCCAACATCATGGACGCCGTGCGCTGGGTGCTGGGCGAGTCCAAAGCGTCCGAGTTGCGCGGTGAGTCCATGCAGGACGTTATTTTTAACGGCACCAACAACCGCAAGCCAGCCAGCCGCGCCAGTGTCGAGCTGGTGTTTGACAACGCCGACCACCGCGCCGGTGGCCAGTGGAGCCAGTTTTCTGAGATTGCCGTCAGGCGTGTGCTCACGCGCGAAGGCAATAGCAGCTACTTTATCAACAACCAGCTGGTTCGCCGCCGGGACGTACAAGACGTGTTTTTGGGCACTGGCTTGGGTCCGCGTGCCTACGCCATCATTGGCCAAGGCACCATCAGCCGCATTATTGAGAGCAAGCCTGAAGAATTGCGCCTGTTTTTGGAAGAGGCCGCGGGGGTGTCCAAATACAAGGAGCGTCGCCGTGAAACCGCGAACCGCTTGAACGATACGCGTGAAAATCTCACCCGTGTCGAGGACATATTGCGCGAGTTAAACGCCAATCTTGACAAGCTGGAGCGCCAAGCCGAAGTGGCCGCGCAGTTTCAAAGTTTGCAGGCCAGCGCCACACTCAAGCAGCAGCAGCTTTGGTTCTTGAAGCGCGCAGACGCGCAAGCCGAGCAGGCGCGCTTGGCCGAACAGGCGCAGACCAACGCCACTGAACTAGAGTCCAGCATGGCTGACTTGCGCCGCTTGGAGGCCGATATTGAAGTGGTGCGCCAAGCGCACTACGCCGCTGGCGACCAGGTCAACCAGGCGCAAGGCCAGTTGTATGAGGCTTCTGCAGAGGTAGGCAAGCTGGAGGCGGAAATTCGCTTTGTGGTGGAAGGGCGCGCCCGAGCACAGCAGCGCCTTGAGCAACTGGTAGAACAGCACCAGCAGTGGCTCACCCAGCAAACCACAGCCACCGACGAACTGGAAAATTTAGAGGCCAACGCCGAGTCAGCGCAAGAACAAGCGGCTATCTTGGAGGCCCAGGTTGAAGAGCAGGCGCAGGTCTTGCCAGGCCTGGAAGAGCAACTGCGCGCCGCACAAGGCAAAGCCAATGAGCAGCGCGGCGCGGTGACCCAGATTCAGCAGCAAATACAGGTGTTGGCCGCTGAACAGCGCGGCCTGGAAGACCAGGCGCGCTCAAGCGAGACCAGGCGCGAGCGCCTCGCAGCTGAGCGCAATGCTGTACAAGCCCCTGATGCCACGCGCCTGAACAACTTGCGCGAACAACATGCCCAAGCGCTGGAGCAGCACACCTGGAACATGGGCGCGTTGGACGCCTTGCAAACGTCTGTGCCAGAGCTGGACGAGGCCAGAGCGGCGGCCCAAAGCAATCTTAGCCAGCAAGGTTCCAGTCTGGCCCAACTGTCCGCCAAGCTGCAAGCGCTCAAAGCGCTGCAAGATAAATTGCAAACCAACGACAAGCTGCAACCCTGGGTGGACAAGCATGGCTTAGGCCACTTGCAGCCGCTGTGGCAGCAGTTGCAGGTGGAAAACGGCTGGGAAACCGCCGTTGAGGCCATATTGCGTGAGCGCTTGGCTGCTTTGCCTGTAGGCCAACTTGATATGGTCAAAGGCTTTGCAGCGGATGCGCCCGCCATAAAGCTCACCTTCTTGGATACCAATGGCGCACAAACCGCTGCGCCTGCCGCACCTGCTGGTTTCAAGCCATTGCTGGACAAAGTGTCTACCCGTGACGCCGGCGTGCGTGCCGTGTTGGCCCACTGGCTAAACGGCTGCTTTGTGGCAGACAGCCTTGGCCATGCGCTGCTTGAGCGCACCAAGCTGGGTATTGGCCAGTACCTGGTGGCCACCGATGGTCATGTAGTGGGCCCCAATAGCGTGAGTTTTTACGCCGCCGATAGCGAACAGGCGGGTATGCTGGCGCGCAGCCAGGAAATCGAAAATCTGGACAAGCAAGTGCGTGCGCAGTCACTGATCAGCGACGAGGCACGTGCTGCATTGGTGCGCGCTGAGGCCGACTATGCCAATGCGGCCCAGCAACTGACGCAACTGCGTGCACGCAGCAATGAGTCGCAAACGCGTAGCCACGAATTGCAAGTGGAGTTGCTGCGTCTGACCCAGGCCAGCGAGCAAGCAGCTGCGCGCAGCCGCCAAATTGAAGGGGACTTGCAAGAGCTGGATGCCTCACTTGAAGACATTCAAGCACGCAAAGCGGCCTCGCAGCAGCGTTTTGAAGAGCTGGACATGCAGCTGGCTGATACGCAAGAGCGTCACGCGCAGTTAGACGACACCGTGATTCAGCAACAACGCCAGCTGGATGCCGCGCGTGAGCAACAGCGCAGCCTTGAGCGCCAGATGCAAGAGGCCAGCTTTTCGCAACGCAGCTTGGGCGCGAGGCGTGACGAGTTGCAGCGCATGCTAAAGACCGCTGGCGATCAGCTCGCAGGTGTGGACGCAGAGCGTGAACGCGCTCAAAGTGAGCTGGCAAGGCTTAGCGATGCGGCGGCGCAAGGCGGTTTGCAAGATGCGTTGGCGCTTAAGTTGCAGCGCGAAGAGGCTTTAGGTGCCAAGCGCAGCGAGTACGACGATCTCACCAACAAGCTGCGCGCCAGCGACGAGCGCCGCTTGCAAATCGAGCGTGCACTGGACCCCATACGCGCGCGCATCACCGAGATGCAGCTCAAAGAGCAGGCTGCCCGTTTGGGCGTTGCGCAATACACGCAGCAGCTGGAAGAAGCCCAGGCCGATCTGGCGGCGGTGTCGCAAAGCGTGACTGAGGGCAATGTGCGTCTGAACGGCTTGCAGTCTGAAATTGAGCGTTTGCACAGAGACATTACCGCCTTGGGCGCGGTGAACCTGGCCGCGCTAGAAGAGCTCACAGCCTCTCGCCAGCGCAAAGCGTTTTTAGATACGCAAATGGCCGACTTGCTTGAGGCGATACAAACGCTGGAAGACGCCATTGCCAAAATCGACGCCGAGACGCGCGACTTGTTGGGCAGCACCTTTGAGACCGTCAACGGCCACTTTGGCAAGATGTTCCCAGAGCTGTTTGGTGGAGGTCATGCCAAGTTGGTGATGACTGGCGACGAGATTTTGGACGCTGGTGTGCAGGTCATGGCGCAGCCGCCGGGCAAAAAGAACCAGACCATTCACTTGTTGTCTGGCGGCGAAAAAGCCTTGACTGCCATTGCACTGGTCTTTGCCATTTTCCAGCTCAACCCGGCGCCTTTTTGTTTGCTCGACGAGGTAGATGCGCCGCTGGACGACGCCAACACGGAGCGCTATGCCAAGCTGGTGAGCGCCATGAGCGCCAGTACGCAATTCCTATTCATCAGTCACAACAAGATTGCCATGGAAATGGCCAAGCAACTCATTGGCGTGACCATGCAAGAGCAGGGCGTGTCGCGTATTGTTGCGGTAGATATGGAGTCTGCGGCGAATTTGGTAGCCTAGGGGGACGACACATGAGCTCATTACAACTGTCACTAACAATCTTGGGCGCACTCATCATGGCGGGCGTCGTGGCCTACAACGCGTGGGTAACAAGGCGCAGCGAGCCCAAGCACGGCAAAAAACGTGCAAGCCCCAGCCTGGCGGTAGACCCCAGCATTGAGGCCATTCTTGACGACGGGCAAGACAGCACCCAAAGCGATGAGGCCAAAACCAGCGCGCGCTGGGACTTGCCTGAGCATGGACTCAGCGCGTCTGCCTCGTCTATTGACTACAAGGGCAAACTGGATGCGCTGATTGACGTCATCACGTCGCTGCAACTGGATACGCCCATCAAGGGCGACTTTGTATTGGCTGCCATGCCACCCAGCCGGCGTGTGGGCACCAAACCCTTCGCCATCGAAGGTCTCAACGTGCTGCACGAGGCTTGGGAGCCTATTCAGCCATCGCAAACCTACAGCCAACTCCAGGCGGGTTTGCAGCTTGCCAACCGCAGTGGCCCCATCAACGACATAGAGTTTTCAGAGTACGTGGTCAAGACACAGCACTTTTGCGATGTCATCACAGCGCAGCCAGACTTTCCAGACATGATGGATGAAGTGGCCCGTGCGCGCGATCTAGACCAGTTTGCCAGCGCACGTGACGCGCAATTGAGTTTCACGATTCGTGCGGTCAAGGCCGCCTGGAGCGTGGGCTATGTGCAGTTGCAGGCCTCAAAGCTGGGTTTTGTAGCGGGCTCGTTGCCGGGCAAAATGATATTGCCCAGCACCAAGACAGGTGACAGCGCACTGCTGAGTTTGCGCATTGATTCGCAAGCCGCCATGGCCGACGATCCTGAGCAGTCAGCCGTACGCGAGATTCGACTAGAGCTGGATGTGGGCCACGTCAGCGCTGCACAAACGCCTTACACCCGCATGCGCGATGTCGGCGAGACCTTGTGCCGAGAGATGGATGGTGTGTTGACCGACGACTCGGGGGTGCGTCTTGGCGCGGCCACGCTTGACCAGATTGGCCAGGACGTACTGGCGCTGTACGGCGAGTTGATGGGGCGTGACTTGCCCGCAGGCTCGGCTTTGGCCAAGCGCTTGTTCTCCTAACACGCGCGAGTAGCCGATTCAGCTAATGGCCGATTTATTTGGCGACCAGCCGCCAGGCCCTGACACTTTGGAGCGTGCAGCCACGTTGCGCGCCCAACTGCTGGCCCACCAACACGCCTACTACGTGCTGGATGCGCCTACGGTGCCAGATGCCGAGTACGACCGCTTGTTTGTCCAGCTGCAAGCGCTTGAGACACAGTACCCAGAGCTGCAAACGCCTGATTCACCCATTTTGCGCGTGGGTGGTGCGGTATTGCCGCAATTTCAAACCGTCACGCATGACGTGCCCATGCTCAGTATTCGCACTGAGACAGATACCACTGAGCAAGGCGCGCTGGCTTTTGATGCGCGCATGCGCAAAGAGCTGGACCTGAGCGAGGACGCGCCGCCTGTTGACTACGTGGCTGAGCTGAAGTTTGACGGCCTGGCCATGAGTGTGCGCTATGAAGGCGGTGTGCTGGTGCGCGCCGCAACGCGTGGTGATGGCGCTGTGGTGAAGACGTCACGCACAACGTGCGCACCATTGGCCAGATTCCACTGCGCTTGCCACCAAGTGCGCCCAAGGTGCTGGAGGTACGCGGCGAGGTCTACATGGCACGCACCGACTTTGAGGCGCTCAACGCGCGTCAACGGGACCAGGGTGACAAAACATTTGTCAACCCACGCAACGCAGCCGCTGGTGCCGTGCGCCAGTTGGACTCCAGCGTTGCAGCGTCAAGGCCTCTGAGCTTTTTTGCCTACGCTTTGGCCACGGTGCAAGGCTTCGCTGGTGTTGTGCCCAACACGCACTTTGCATGGTTGCAGCAACTCAAGGCTTGGGGCTTTCCGGTTAGCCAGCAGACCCAAGTGGTATCAGGTGGTGCAGGGTTGGTGGCCTTTCACCAACACATCGCGCAGCAGCGTGACGCCTTGGCTTTTGACATAGACGGCGTTGTTTACAAAGTCAACGATCTCGCTCTTCAGCGGCGCTTAGGCTTTGTCAGCCGTGGCCCCGCTGGGCTGTGGCGCACAAATACCCCGCCCAGGAACAATTCACCACTGTGCAGGCCATTGACATTCAGGTGGGGCGCACTGGCAAGCTCACGCCAGTGGCCAAACTGGCACCGGTGTTTGTAGGTGGTGTGACCGTGACCAATGCCACACTGCACAACGAAGACGAAGCCAGGCGCAAAGACGTGCGCGTAGGCGATACCGTGGTGGTGCGCCGCGCCGGTGACGTGATACCTGAGGTGGTGAGCGTGGCCCTGGATAAACGCCAGGGCGCACCGCTGCAATTTGTCATGCCCAGAGCATGTCCAGTGTGCGGCAGTGAGGCCATTCGCCTGGACGGTGAGGCCGACTACCGCTGTAGCGGTGGTCTGGTGTGCGCCGCGCAACGCAAAGAGGCCATGGCGCATTTCGCCTCGCGCAAAGCCATGGACATAGACGGTTTGGGCGACAAGCTGATAGAGCAGCTGGTAGACGCCAACCTGGTGCACAACTTGGCGGATTTGTACCGCCTTGACGTGGACACCTTGTCTGGCTTGCCGCGCATGGCGGCCAAGTCCGCTCAAAATCTGGTGGATGCACTCAATGCGTCCAAGGCTGCGCAATTGCCGCGCTTTTTGTTTGGTTTGGGCATTCGCCATGTCGGTGAGGCCACCGCCAAGGCCTTAGTCAAGCACTTTGGCAATTTAGACGCCATCATGAACGCCAGCACCGACGCCTTGGCTCAAGTGCCCGACGTAGGTCCGGTGGTGGCCTTGAGCGCGCATACATTTTTTGCACAACAACCCCAGCGCGACATGATTGCGCAATTGATTGCATTGGGTGTGCATTGGGACGACGTGGCGCCACAAAACGCGCAAGACCTGGCCCTGTTTGGCATGACTGTGGTGCTCACTGGCACGCTGACCCAATACGGGCGGGACGAGGCCAAAGCGGCGTTGGAAGCCCTTGGCGCAAAAGTATCAGGCTCCGTGAGCAAAAAAACCAGCTACGTGGTGGCAGGCGAGGCCGCGGGCAGCAAGTTGGACAAAGCGCAGGCGTTGGGTGTGCCTGTTTTAGACGAAGAAGGCTTGGCCAGCTTGTTGGCGGGCAAGTTGCCACCCGTTTAGTTTTTGAATTTGTAGTGGTCGCGGTTGAGCACGGCGGCCACAGCCGTGACCTCTTCAGGAAACAACGACAGATTCAGCGATGTGTTGCATTGTTCCACCATGCCGCGTAGCAAACCAGCGGTATTGATGCGCCCAAGAGGCCTGTAAATGCCGCTGCCGTTACCACCAACTTTTTCGATGTGGCAGCTGGTGCAGTTGTTTTGCGCAATGAGCTCCTGACCCAGTGCCAGGTCAGCACCTTTGTAAATGGCAGGCGTGTCAGCGTGCGCGGCAAGCGCCGCGCCCATCAACAGTACTGAGGCAACGGGTGATACGAGGGGGTTATGCATGTCGGGTCTCCTTTTGCTTATTCGATCTAAACTACCGCTATGACGATTCACAGCATACTAAAAATGGGCGATGCCCGCCTGAACCGCACTGCACAACCCGTGCAGCAATTTGACACACCTGAGCTGCACCAGCTGATTGCCGACATGACAGAGACCATGGCCCACGCCAACGGTGCTGGCCTGGCTGCACCCCAAATTGGCGTGGACTTGCAAGTGGTCATGTTTGGCTCTGGCCAAGTCAACCCTCGTTATCCGCTGGAAGCGCCCATACCGGCGACCACATTGATCAACCCCGTGATCACACCCATAGGCGATGAAGAGCAGCTGGGCTGGGAAGGTTGCCTGTCTGTGCCAGGCATGCGCGCGCAAGTGCCACGCTGGATGCACATTCGCTACACCGGCTTTGATGTGATGGGCAATGCCATTGACCGAACGGCCTCAGGCTTTCATGCGCGTGTGGCGCAACATGAATGTGATCACTTGTTTGGTGTGCTGTACCCCAGCCGCGTGAGAGACTTCAGCCAGTTTGGGTATGTAGAGGCGTTATTCCCGGAGTTGGCAGCGCTTGAGGGAAAGACTGCCTAGTGGGTCGGCAAAGCCCAGTCAGTCGTTCAAGACGCTTAGCAACTCGGTCTCTAGCGCGATGCGCGCCTTTTGGCTGCCTAGCGCCTCGCCACTGACCAAAAATGTGTCTTCAACCCGTTCGCCCAACGTGGTGATTTTGGACAATTCAACGCTCACCCCGTGCAATGCAAGTGTGCGTGCGACGCCGTAGAGCAACCCCGTGCGATCGCTGGCCGAGATGGTCAGCAGCCAGTGCTGCGCCTTTTCGTCTGGGCGCAAATCCACCCGCGCAGGCATGGGAAAGCTTTTGACGCGGCGAGACAAACGCCCCATCTGAGCTTGTGGCAACGGGGCTGCCTGGTCAATCAGCGCAGCCAGGTTGGCTTCAACCATGCCCACGTACTCGCGTTGCTGCTCGGCAATGTGTGGGTTGCTCACCTGAAACGTATCAAGTGCGTTACCCAGTTTGGTGTTGTGAATGCGCGCGTCCAATATGCTGAAGCCAGCCCGGTCAAAGTAGCCACAAATACGCGCGAACAGGTCTGGCTGGTCTGGCGCGAACACCATCACTTGCAGGCCATCGCTTAAGTGCGAACGCCTGGCCCTGACCACGCAGCTTTGGCGGCCAAGCGCCGGGCTGTTGCTTGTCGTGTCTTGGCTTGTGCCCAGGCTGTTTGCAAACACTTTGGACAAATGGCGTGTATGCCATGCAATGTCGTCGCTGTCGTGGCGCATAAAGTAGCTAAGGTCCAGCTGGTCCCAAAGGGTTTTGTGCGCCATGTAGGGCGTGGCATGCAGGGCCAAGATAGCCAGCGCCTCACGCTTGCGCGCGTCAACAATGGCGTCTGGGCGAACCTCTTGGCCACCCAGTATGCGCATGCCTGCCCTGAACAAGTCTTCTAGCAGCTTGGCTTTCCAGCCGTTCCAGACTTTGGGCGATGTGCCTCTTATGTCGGCCACTGTAAACAGGTACAGCGCGCTCAGATTGCGCTCGTTGCCCACACGTTTTACAAAGTTGGCCACCACCTCGGGGTCAGAGGTGTCCTGCTTTTGAGCCACATGACTCATGAGCAAATGGTTGGCCACAATAAACTCTATGAGTCTGGCGTCTTCGCCAACAATGCCGTGTTGTTTGCAAAACACTTTGACGTCTTTGGCGCCCAGTACCGAGTGATCGCCGCCCCGGCCTTTGGCAATGTCGTGAAAGATGGCCGCGACATAAAAAATCCACGGCTTGTCCCAACCGGCAGCCAGTTGCGAGCAAAAGGGGTATTCGTGTGAGTGGTCGGCAATGAAAAAGCGGCGCACATTGCGCAACACCATCAGTGTGTGCGTGTCTACGGTATACACATGAAACAAGTCGTGCTGCATTTGCCCCACGATGTTTCTGAATACCCACAGGTAGCGACCCAGCACAGATGTTTGGTTCATCAGGCGCAGTGCGTGCGTGATGCCTTCCGGGTGTCGCAATATGGCCATGAAGGTGGCGTGGTTGACTGGATCTGCCCTGAACTTGGCGTTCATGATGGGGCGTGCACTGTACAGCGCACGCAGGGTTCGGGCAGACAAGCCGGTAATGCTGACCGTATTTTGATACAGCAAAAACGTCTCCAGAATGGCCTGTGGCTCGCGCACATACAAGTCGTCTGAGGCCACTTCAATCAGACCGCCTCTGTCAAAGAACCGTGGGTTGATGGCGCGCATGGCCACAGGCGCCTCTACCTCGCAGGCGCGAAGCGCCTCTTCAATGTTGAGCAGCACAATTTGATTGAGCTGTGTGACCGCCTTGGCGGCCCAGTAGTAGCGCTTCATCAGCGCCTCGCTGGCGCGTCTTGCCGAGCGGCTGTGGCCGTCTGCCGGGGCGCTGGCCTTGTAGCCAAACGTCTCAGCCACGGCGTTTTGCAAATCAAAAATCAGCCTGTCTTCGCGCCGCTTGGACAACACGTGCAAGCGCGCCCGAATCAGGCTTAGCAAGGCTTCATTGGTTTTGAGTTGCCCCAGTTCCAGGTCGGTGATGAGGCCTTTGGCCGCCATGTCATCCCAACTGTTGCCAAAGCCAGCGGCTCGGGCGACCCAGCCCACCACTTGCAAGTCACGCAGACCGCCGGGCGACTCTTTACAGTTGGGCTCCAGGGAGTAGGGCGTACTGTCAAACCGCTGGTGACGCTGGCGCATCTCAAGCGTTTTGGCGGTAAAAAAGTCCAGGGGACTGAGGGCTGCCAACACGGACTGCATCAGTGCGGGTAGCGCCATTTTTGAGCCTGCCAACCAGCGCGACTCAAGCAGCGAGGTTTGCACGGTGACGTCATTGGCCGCCTCGTTGAGGCAGTCACTGGGCTGGCGTACGCTGGCACCGATCTCCAGGCCCACGTCCCAGCAGTTGCTGATGAATTGCTCTATGCACTGGCGCAGTTGTGGGTCAGCTTCTGGCGGCTTGCCGCCTGTTAGCAATACCAGCACATCCACATCCGAGCCTGGGAATAACTCGTTACGCCCATAGCCGCCTACGGCGATGAGGCTTGCAGAGGCAGGCATATTGGCCAGCTTCCAAACGGCACGCAGTGTTGTGTCTGTGTGCCTGGCCAGGCCGCGCAACACGCCTTTGACGCTGCGTGGCTGCATGGCGGGGTTTAGCAGTGCCGCCTGCAACGCCAGCTTGCCCGCAGCATGTTGCTCACGCAGCACGCCCAAATGCTGCATGGCAAGGCTTGGTGCGGCGCTGCTCATGGGTAGGCTTTGTACGGCTTAGGCTGGCACAAACGCGGGTGTGGCAGGCGTGCCAGCAGACACGGTTAACACCTCGTAGCCTGTGGGTGTGACCAACACGGTGTGCTCCCACTGCGCCGACAGCGAGCGGTCTTTGGTGACTATGGTCCAGCCATCGCCCATTTCCTTGATGTCGCGTTTGCCGGCGTTGATCATGGGTTCAATGGTGAAGACCATACCGGCCTTGATTTCCTCGCCTGTGCCGGGCGTGCCGTAGTGCAATATTTGGGGGTCTTCATGAAAACCTCTGCCTATGCCGTGGCCACAAAACTCGCGCACCACACTAAACCCTTGGCCTTGAGCAAAGGTTTGAATGGCATGGCCAATGTCACCCAAGCGTATGCCGGGTTTGACCATGGCAATACCTTTCCACATGGCGTCGTAGGTGACAGCGCATAAGCGTTTGGCGGCGATAGAGGCTTCTCCCACGGTAAACATGCGACTGGTATCGCCATGCCAGCCATCTTTTATGACCGTGATGTCAATGTTGATGATGTCGCCTTTTTTGAGGGCTTTTTCATTGGGAATGCCGTGGCAAATGGTGTGGTTGACCGACGTGCAAATAGACTTGGGGTAGGGTGTGTAACCACCCGGTGCGTAGTTCAGCGGCGCTGGAATGGCTTGCTGCACGTTCACGATGTAGTCGTGTGCCAGCTTGTCCAATTGCTCTGTGGTCACGCCCACCTGTACGTGGGGCGTCAGGTAGTCAAGCACCTCTGAAGCCAGGCGGCCAGCGATGCGCATGCCTGCTGCGTCTTGTTCTGTTTTGTATGTAATAGCCATGCGAAATTATCGCATTGACTGCAGCCAGCGCTGTGCAAATGGCTTGTGGCTGTCTAGACGGCGCCCAAAGCCTCAAGTTGGGCTTGGCGAATGCCGGGCAGGCCCAGGCGTTTGGACGACTCACTGGAAAACAGGGCCAGTTGTTTCAAGAAGAAAATACGCCCGCCAGGGGTGCGCAGGCCTTGCGCGTCTGTGGGGTAGCGCTGGTCCCACTCTGTGGCCAGATCTTCGGTGAGGTCTGCGCCAATGTCGGGCAAGCTGCTGGCGACAATGTCGGCCTCGTTGGTGAGTACACAGCACAACACCAGGTCGTCCAAGCCATGCTTGTCCAGCAGAAAGGCGTGGTTGTTGATAGCGTCTATGGGGTCTGTCAGCTCAATGATGCTGGCCACGCGTGCGCACCAGTGGGCGCCAAGGCCACTTTTCTTCAATATGGCTTTGACGTACCTGGCTGACAGCAGCTCAGCCTGGCGCAAGCTGACATTGCGCCGTCCGTCGTGCAACACGTCGTGGCCAAGTGCGGCGGCCACCAAGGTCAGCTCCTGGCAGGCTTCTGTGGTGGACATGGTGTTGCTGGCGCGTCTGGCCAGCAGCAAGGCAGCCATGCTGGCCACCACTTGCCCCATGTGCTTGCGGTTGTGATAGGCCGGCTCAGTGTTGGCTTGCTGCATGGCGTGGCCCACGCGCTCAACATCGTGCGCCAGCACGTCTATGGCCTTCATGAATTGGCGCAGCACACCGCGCTGTTGGGCTGTCCACGCGGGCGTGTACCCCATGGTGCGCAGGCATCCGCTCACGACTGTGGGCAAACCCGCCCAATCGCCGCTGTTCCAGGAGGCTTGCAGTTCGCGTAGGGCTTGCCACAGTTGGGGCATTGACAGGGTGTAGGGCTTGGCCATGGCTGCGCCTTGAAGTTCTTGAGTGTTGAAGTCCACAGGTTAAAGCGTGCGCTGACTTACGGGACTGACTGTATCACCGCCATGATGAGGGTCATACGCGAGTTTGGTGCACACGCCAGCCTTTGTGCCGCGTCATGCGACCAAGTAGCTGGGCATGAGGCCAATGCCCTTGCATTCAACACCGCCAGTGGCCTCAAAGGCAAAGTCATGCTGGGCCAATGCAAAGGTTGTGTTGGACACTTGTATGCGTCCGGCTTGCCCGGTGGACTCCATGCGGCTGGCCGTGTTGACGGTGTCGCCCCAAATGTCGTAAGCAAACTTGCGCTTGCCAATAACACCTGCGACCACAGAGCCAGTGTGCATGCCAATGCGCATTTGAAGGCTGGAGCCGATTTGCTGGTTGACCTCATTCAAGGCCTTGACCATGCCTAAGCCCATGCGGATACAGGCCTGGGCGTGGTCTGCTCTGGCAGTCGGCAAGCCGCCTACCAGCATGTAGGCGTCGCCAATGGTTTTGATTTTTTCCAGTTTCAGCTCATGGGCGAGGTCGTCAAAGGCGCTGAACACCTTGTTGAGAAGGTGTACCAACTCCGATGCGCTGACCGTGCGAGAAAAAGAGGTGAAGCCCACCAGGTCAGAAAACAGCACGGTGACTTGCGGGTGCGCTTGCGCAATGTCGCTGGCACCCGCCTTGAGCTCCTGTGCAATGGGGGCGGGCAGGATGTTGAGCAGCAGGTAGTCAGACTTGTCCTTTTCAAGCGCCATCTGCTCTTTGTCCTTGCGCAACTCTTCCAGGCGCTCCAGCTCCAGGTCGCGCAACAGCTTCTTCTCAATGCCAGAGGAAACGCGGGCCTTTAGCAAGGTTTTGTTGAACGGCTTGGGAAGAAAGTCTTCAGCGCCCAACTCAATACACTGCACGGCCTTTTCTTCGTCTTGCGCGCCTGAGATCACAATGACCGGTACAGGTGAGGGCACAGCACCGGTCTTGAGCGTGGTCAGCACGTCTATGCCAGAGATGCCGGGCATTTCTATGTCCAGCAAGACCAGGTCCACATCGTGTTGTTCGAGCAAGCTGAGGGCGCTTTGGCCATCTTCGGCTTGGGTAATGCGGTTGTAGCCCAAGTCATTCAGCTCGCGCACCAAGGCCGCGCGCATCATGCGGCTGTCGTCTACCACCAGGATATGGGCCGAGCTTGATTGATCACTGGCTGTTTGTGCCGGTATCTGATCGGGACTTGCAACGCCATGCAGCCAAAAGCTGTCGAAGTCTATGGTGTTGATGTGAACACCTGGCGTGATGATTGTGTTGTCTGCCATAAGCCTTAGCCTGGGCGCCTGTTCAGCGATGCGGCAATGCTGTGCGCTACGTTGGGTAAAGGCACTTTGGCATTCACTGCATTGAGTAAACCCGCTGCGCGTGGCATGCCGAACACAATGCAAGTGCTCTCGTCTTCTGCAATCGTGTCGCCGCCCGCGTTCAGTACATCCAGCATGCCCTGCGCGCCGTCGCTGCCCATACCTGTTAGCAGCACGGCGGTGGTGTTGGCCCCCGCCGCACGCGAGGCCGACTTGAACAACACGTCCACGGCGGGGCGGAAAAAGTGTACGGGAGGCGTTTGCGTGAGGCGTATTTGATAGCCCTTTGGCGTGTTGCTCACCAGTGCGTGATGACCGCCAGGTGCGACCAGGCAAAGGCCTGCCCGCAGCACATCGCCCTCAACAGCCTCGCGCACCTCAACTTTTGACAAGGTGTTGAGTCGTTGGGCCAACACGGTTGAGAAATGTGCCGGTATGTGCTGCACGATGACCGTAGGCGGGCAATCGGCGGGCAACGCTGGAATGATGGTGCGCAAGGCCTCAATACCACCCGTGGACGAGCCTATCACCACCAAGCGTTGGTCATTGGTGCGTGGCGCTATGTGCAGGGCCTTTTGTGTGACTGGTGCATGCACAGCGTCAGGCCGCGCATGTGCGCCAGCAGCACTGGTTCGCGCGGCAATGCGCTTGCGCCCAACGCCCGCCTGGTAGACCGCCTTGACGCGCGACGCCAACTGTGCGCCCAGCGCGCCAATGGACATGCTGCCGTCTGGCTTGCTCAAAACCTCTGTTGCACCGGCCTCTATGCACTCCATGGCCATTTCAGAGCCAGCCTCTGTCAGCGAGCTGATGACCAATACTGGCATGGGGTGGTGTTTTGCCAGGACTTTCAGAAAGGTGAGGCCGTCCATACGCGGCATCTCGATGTCTAGCGTGAGCACGTCTGGTTTGAGCGTTAGTATTTTTTCGCGCGCAATAAAGGGGTCGTGGGCAACGCCTACCACCTCAATGTCTGCGTCAAGCGCCAGTGCGTCTGAAATGGCACGCCTGACCAACGCCGAGTCGTCAACGATTAAGACTTTTATTTTAGATGTTGAACTCATAGCGGGTCTTGCATAGGCTTACTGTTTTTTGTACACGCCACCGCCCAGGGCAGCTACCTTGTGATGTTGGCTGTTAACGTGCTCTGAGTGTCCAACAAATAAGTGTCCCCCCGGTAGCAGTGTGGCCAGTAAATGGTCTATCACGCGGCGCTGTGTGGGCGTGTCAAAGTAAATCAATACGTTGCGGCAAAACACCACATCAAACGGCGCAGCCCGTGCCAGGTCGGCTGTGGGTGCGTCTAACAGGTTGTGCTGGTAAAAAGACACGGTCCGTTTCAAATCAGCCTTTATGCGGCATTGGCCTGTTTGTACATGCGGGTCTGTTTGAAAGTAGCTGGCCAACATGTTTTTGTTGGGCAGGTTTGTGTCGTTTAGGGTGTACAAGCCCTTTTGCGCCGTTTCCAACACCTTGTTGCTCACGTCAGAGGCGTGCAGTTTGAAGGTGCGGCTGGGCTGGGCATGCGCCCACTCCTGCAACACCATACTCAAGGTGTAAGCCTCTTCACCACTGGAGCAGGCCGCACACCAAACATTGGCATGCCTGGTCGTTTTGTCCAACACCTTGGTGAGTGCAGGGTAATGTGACGCTTCTCTAAAGAATTGTGTGTGGTGTGTGAGCAAACACTCTACACGCTTGGAACTCTTGTTCATTGGACAGTGCATAAGCACTGTAGGCGTCTATGTCAGGCAGCTGTAGCGCGGCCAAACGTTTACGCAAGCGCGTTTGCGCAAACATGCGCTTGCTTTCGTCCATGCGTACACCCATGCGTTGCTGGATGTTGACGCACAGCTTGGCAAAGCCGTCGTCAGGCATGTTTCGCAGGTTTCTTAACCAGGCGAATGGTGTTGTTGACCAGGCTTGCCGTGTTCACGGCCTGCTCGCGCATGTCCTGCGCAGTTTTCAGCAGGCTCTTTGAGCTGGCGGCGGTGGCTTGGGTTACAACGTCCATCTGTGTCACTGCGGTTGTAATCTGTGCAATGCCTGTTGATTGCTCTTGCGCGGCGACTGCTATCTCGTCGGCCAAGCCGTCTGCAATACGCGTGTTGTCGACCACGGTGGCCAATACCTGGCTGAGCTCGTCACAGCTGACGGTGCCACGCCGGCTGTTGTCTATGGCGGCCTCGATTTTTGAGCCGTTTCGCGCGCCGCTGCTGCGCTGCGCTGCGCCAAGGATCGCACCTCGTCCGCCACCACCGCAAAACCTGCGCCTGCCTCGCCAGCCCTGGCGGCCTCGACTGCGGCGTTGAGCGCCAGCAAGTTGGTCTGAAAGGCTATTTCATCAATACCCCTCACAATCTTGGCCACTTCAGCACTTGAGGTCTCGATAGCGTGCATGGCAGCGCTCATCTTGATCATGGTTTGAGCGCCCAAGTCTGCCGATTTGCGGCTTTCCTTGGTGTAGGTGGACGCTTTTAACGCGTTGACCGATGTGGACTGGGTCATGTTGGAGAGCTCTTCAAGAGAGGCCATGATCTCCTCTACGGCAGCCGCTTGCTCGCTGGCACCTTCGGCCAAGTCTTTGCTCATGGTGGAGATGTCTCTGGCCACTTGAGAGGTGGCTTCTGCACCGTTTTGCAGCTCGTAGCCCACACGCAGCAGGTGACGCGAGGTTTTGCGACCAACAGTAGTCGTGAGGACACCACCAACCAACAGAAACACCAAGACTGTGATCAACAAGTTTCTGCCAACCAACTCCAATGCATTGGTTAGGTTCTCTGTCTCGCTAAGGGCGCCAGCCTGCGCGATATTCAACATGACCTGGGTAGCCCGCATGGCTTCCTTGCGCTGCTCGTTGTAAGCCTTGGTCACACCAGCCATCGCATCTGCGCTGGGCATCACGGAATTGGCAACGCGCCAGTAGGTGTCTGTGGCCGCATTCAGCAAGTTGAGCTGTATGGCTATGTTGTCAATGGCCTGTCTGGCCTCAGCGCTGAGGTTGAAGGATTTGAGCTGCTGCGTGCGGTCCAGGTTTTGGGTAACGAGCATGGTGTGCGTTTGCTGCAAGGCCTTGCGTTGGGCTGTGCTGGCTTGGCTGTATGCCTCCACGTCCAGCCAATCCAGCGCCAACGACTCGAACATATCACCTAGCAACACACTTTTAGGTACGTGCAACGACGCAACGCTGTGCAGTGTCTTATGGGCACTGTTCAAGGTCATATACCCGCCAATACTGCCCAAAAGCACCAATGTGAAGGTGATGTTGGCCAGCATGCGCAGGCGTCCACTGAGCGTCCATTTACTAAAGTTTGTCAGCATGTCTTATCCGTTTTTGTCTGTTGATGCGGCTGGGTCTTGACTTGTTGCCTGGGTAAGGGCGGTAATGGCTTGCAAAAACAGTTGCATATCCATGATGGTTCGGATCTTGCCGCCAACATGCGTCATTCCCAGCACGTAGTCCGAATCGCTGCTGGCGTTGATGGACAAACGCTCTTGTATGTCGTCTGGCTTGATGGACATGACCTCGTCAACGCTGTCGACAATGATGCCTATACAGTCGGCGGCCTTGTTGCCACCATCAACCTGGCACACCACGATGCAGTTGCGTTCTGTGTCTGCAGGCACAGCAATACCCAAACGCACGTGCATGTCCACCACTGTGACAATGCGCCCGCGCAAGTTGATCACGCCTTTGACGTAGGCAGGCATTGGGGGCACTGGCGTTACTGGCATGAGCCTCACGATTTCCAGCACCTGAAGCACCGGGGTACCAAAGTGTTCATCGCCCAGGCTAAAGGCAAGGTATTTGTGCGTGGCTGCAATGTTGTTCATACGGCGTTCAACTTAAAAGTGCTTCAGACTGCCAGTCCAGTTTGTGCTGGTGTGCATGGGCGCTGCTCGCTGGCCTCTTGGTGACTTGCTCTGACAACGCGTCGATGTTCAAAATGCAAGAGACCAAACCGTCACCCATGACGGCGGCACCTGAGAACAAATGCTGGTGCTGAAAGCTGCTGCCCAGTGACTTGATGACCAATTCTTGCTTGTCCAGCAGCTGGTCTACCAGTATGGCAATACGCTGGCGACCGGTCTGTACCACGACCACAATACCCTGTGTCGGGTCAGTCCTGACGTGGGGGGCGTCCAGCAACTTGCCGAGCCGCACTATGGGAATGAGCTGGTCGCGTATGCGTACCACTTCGCCTTGCGTTGAGGTCAGGCCCAGCATGTCGGCTTGGGGGCGCAAACACTCTATGACCGACAGGGCAGGCACGATATAGCGCTGCTGGCCTACCACCACCAACAAGCCGTCAATAATGGCCAGCGTCAAGGGCAGGGTGATGGTCATTTGCGTGCCTTGACCAAGTTCGGAGCTGATATCCACTTTGCCGCGCAAAGCCGCAATGCTCTGGCGTACAACATCCATGCCCACCCCGCGCCCAGATACGTTGGTCACGTTGGTCGCTGTAGAAAAACCGGCCGCAAAGATGAGGTTGAACAAGTCGGCATCGGCCAGCTCCTGGTCTGGGGTGATCAGGCCGTTTGCCAACGCTTTGTTGCGTATGCGCTCACGCGACAAGCCCCGTCCGTCGTCGGTGATTTGCACCCAAAATGCGCCCCCGCGCTGAAACGCTGCCAGTTCGATGCGCCCGCGTGCGTCTTTGCCACTGGCCTGGCGCTCATCTGGCGGCTCTATGCCGTGGTCTACGGCGTTGCGAACCATGTGCGCCAACGGGTCGGCCAGGGCGTCCACAATCGAGCGGTCCAGCTCGGTGTATTCACCCTTGAGCACCAAGTCAATTTGCTTGCCTTGGGCTGCGCTCAAGTCCCTGACGACTCGCGTCATTTTCTTGAAGGTGTTGGCCACCGGTACCATGCGCACCGCCATGGTCGTGCGCTGTAAATCCTTTGTGATGCGCGACAGCTGGCGTACAGACCTGTTCCACGCGTCGTCGGCCACCTTGGCGGCAAGTGGGTGTTGTGTGACCATGGATTGAGCAATCATCAGCTCGCCCACCAGGTCAATGAGTTCGTCCAACTTGCGTGCACCCACTTTGATGCTGACGTCTGCGGCCGCAGTGCCGCCAGATTGGCTGGGTTTGTCCACCGTCACGACGGGCTCGGCGCTGGGCGCGTCGTGATCTGGCTGGGTGACTTGTGCCGCGGCTGTCACAACCACGTTGTCCCCACGCAGCACGCGTGCCACGTTGTCCAATACCGCGTGAGCGTCGAATGCAATAAAAGATTGTTGTTCGCCACTGTCCAAAGCCTGCAGAATGTCGCGTACCGCCTGATCCACGCCGTCGGAAGCCTGCAACACCAGGCTGACCACATTGGAGTCAACGGTTAGCAAGCCTTTGCGCGCCTTGTCCAGTATGGATTCAAGTTGGTGTGCCAAGTGCTGTATGGGCAGCAACTTAAGCATGCCAGCACCGCCCTTGAAGGTGTGAAACGCTCTGAAAATGGCGTTCAATACGTCATGGTCGTCTGGCGTACTTTCAAGCGTTAGCAGGCCTTGTTCAATGTCTGCCAGCAACTCGTTGGCCTCGTTGCAAAACTCGCGCAGCAAGTCGCCATCACGCGCGACATGCAGTTCAATACGGGTGTTGTCTTGTTCGGCCACTTCTGTGTCAGCCGCCTGCGCCACCTCGGCCACAACTGGCTCTATGCCTTGGGCACACAGCAGCTCTGTTTGGCTGTACCACTGACACACAGAATCCATGGCCGCGCTGGGGTCAGATTGGGCCGTTGTGCTCCAGGTCGGCAATTGCACCAGTGCCAGCTCTAGCGCCTGCGCCACTGCCGGGGGCAGTTGGGGCGTCGCCGCCAATGCGCGCAAATTGGCCTCAATCTCGTTGATGTCTTGAGCGTTGGTCAAGTCCCAAAACGCGAGGTCAACGCCGAATTGGTTGAGGCTTTGCAGCAGTGTGGGGTTGGCGGTTGTCACGGTGTTTTGTGTACACAGGCGAAAAGTAATGAGCTGGCGACTTGTTGATTAAACGCGGATAGCGCGTATTGGCAGTATCGGCTGCTGGCTCAACATCTTGAACCACGGGCCAGCAAGCCGCGATATGTTGACTGGTGTAATGCATTAGTTGTCCATAGCCACTGACAGGCCATGTACATGTTGATGCTGATCCAGCGGTGTACAGGTGATCCCCTAAAATGAAGCGGCCGCCACGAGCCATAGTCTGCCCGTGTGGGCGCTACAAGGGATACAACTGCAGATGCGATCATGACGGCCTCTAACGACACATTGGTGCTGACCACCTCGGCCTGGGGCACGCGTGCCAGCGTACTGGCAACAGACTTCAAGCGCGTCAACGCCGATTACAAGCTTGACCTGGTGGAGTCGCCTCTTTTTCAGCTGGAGATGGCTAACGACGCCATATTGCGCCGCGTATTGCGTGAGTTGGCCGATTGGGACGCCGTGAAGGACAAAACACCACTCACGGTGGCGTTTGAGACCCAGGATGCGCCCGATGCGCTGGAGTTTTTTGACCCCTTGTGCTTGGCGCTCAAGCTGAGAGAAGACCGCGTCAAATTCGCCGCCCTTGACTTGGAGACTGCGTCAGCCATCTCCGAAGTTTGCTACATCAAGGATATTTCAAAGTTTCACTACAAGACGGTTGCCAGGCCCAAACTGGCCGGCGACATGGACGAGCTGGTGTCGAGGTTGGTGAAACAAGAGGTGGAAAAGAGCTGTTTTTGGTGCTGGAAGCGTCTGGCTCAGCGGGCACCTTGGCCAAAAAGCTCATTGCCAACGGCCTGCGCGTGATTCGCTTGGGCTACTACCTGGCCAAACCCAAGCCAATGGTGTCGCTGACAGGCATCAATCCCAAAAAGCTGTGGATGTTGGCCATGGATATAGATATGGTCAAGCCGGCTGTTTTGGGCCTCATTCGGCAAAACATTCACCCAGCAACGGTCAAGTGGATTGGTAACAGGCCCTCTGTGGGGGCTCTGATAAAGCACGAGGTGCCGGGTGCGACTTGGGTTAACGTGCCTGAGCTCAAGGCCAGCACTGTGATGCAGTACATCGTTAATTATTAGTGATTTGTTGTTGTGGTGCGACCACAACGCGAGGAGGTGGTTGTGGGGTTGTTTGATATTTTCAGAAAAAAGGAAGGGCCTAAAGCCCAGGCCAAGAAAGCCTATGAGAATGCCGTGCGCTTGTCTGGCGACTCCAAAGCCGTGCGCGCGGTCAAGGTGCGCGTTGCAGTGCGCGCCTCACACGTTCTTGACGAGATATTTGACGATGGCATGCGCAGCTTGTTGAACTTCGACGAGACAGTCATGATTGCCGTAGCTGGCGGCGAGGACCCACCAAATTTTCCCAAAGCCACGCCAGAGACTTGTTACAAAAAAATTCGAACCCCTGAGGGTTTGGTGCTGGGTTACGTTCCGTTCAAGTACGCTGAGGCATTCTTTTCGCTGGGGGTGCAGTACCAGAACAAGCGTGTTTCTGGCAAAGAGGCCTTTGAAATGGCGCAAAGCCTGGCAGACCGCATGTCCTCAGAGCTCAAGCTGACGGCCTATGCTGTTCAGCCCATAGAGCCCTTGAGCTGGTTGCGCAATGAGTCACAGCCAGGCAGTCGCGCTCGCTGAGGCCATACCAGCCGCAGCATCGCAGGGTTGATCGTTCATTTAGGGGTATTCGTTTTGACAGAACCTGTCTTTTCAATTGATACGAACCGATTCAGTTCTATCTCCTTCAGCGATAGCGGGCGCCAGCACACGCCTGAGTACTACGACAACTTGCACCTGAGCAGTGATGAGCGATTGCTGTTTCAGATCATGGCCAACCCCAACCTGACAACCGGTCTGTTCGATACGGGTAAGGTTTTAATGGGCAAGGACGAGTTGGTCGCTACCGCGCACGTCATCGTGTCTGGAGAGGTTGATATCGTGCACCCCGACGGCAACTTTGTGGTGGGCCCGGGCGCGGTTGTTGGCTTGTCAGAGGGCTTGCTGGGCGTGAAGGCACGCTGCCACGCAACGGCCAGAAGCCTTGTCAACACCCGCATGATTCCCATGGAGGGCGCGCTGCGCAGTGTGGCCAAGACCAATACGGGCTTGAAAGGCATTTTCCGGTGCACCATTGCGCGCATCATGCACATTGATTTATTTCCGGCGGCACTCAAATGAGCGATGTCAAGTTTCCCCAAGGCCATTACACCGACGGGCAAGTCATGTTTAACAAAGGCGATAACGCCGAGCGGTTTTACATGATTCAAGCTGGCGTAGTACTTATGGTGGATCCTGACTCGGCCACCGTCATTGCTGAGCTCAAAACCGGAAACTCATTTGGTGAGCAGGCCATACTGTCTGGCGGTGTGCGCAGTGCATCCGCGATTGCAAAGGGCGATGTCACCTGCATTGAGATCACGGCTGAAGTCCTCAAGCTCATGTTGGCCCAAGAGTCAGGGCTGGTCACGCCAACCTTCCAGGCCTTGTTGCTGCAGCTGTACATGCGCAACGCCATGGCGGGCAAAAACGCCATGTTCCGTTTGTAAATAACAAAGCATTGCAATAACGGCGCCCAAGCTTGAAGCGGCACGCCCTTGCCGTTTGTATACGCGCCTGAGCGTGCGCGGCCTTAAAATAACGGCTTCTGCTACCAGCCGCGCTGCGCGGCACCATTTCTAGGCCAAACAGTGACAACGCCATTGCGCTACTTTCAGGGCTCCAATGCCTTGAGCCACTTCTTGCAGCGCCGGCTGCTTGCCCAACTCCAGACCATACAGCCAGACGTACAGGATCTGCAGGCCGCACACCAGTTTGTGGCCAGCGGCGCGCCAGACAGCGCGGTGGACAAGCTGCAAGCCTTGCTGCTGCCCGCAAACGGTGCTGTATACGAGTTGCCCCAAGCCAGACACAGCCTGGACCTGTGGATTAGTCCGCGTTTGGGTACCTTGTCTGCATGGGCTTCAAAAGCCACCGACATTGCGCGCAATTGTGGCCTGGATGTGCAACGCCTAGAGCGGCTAACCCACATGCGCCTGAGCTTTAAGCGCGCGCCTGCGCTAAGCGCCGAGCAAACGGCCGCGCTGCTTGCACCGCTGTTTGACCGCATGACACAAACCGTGCTCACGCAGCAAGACCAGGCAAGCCAACTGTTTGCCGCCAAAATTAGCGCGCCCACTGTTGTGGTGGATGTGTTGGGTCAAGGTGCACCAGCGTTACAGCGGGCCAACGCCGAGTTTGGTTGGGCCTTGTCTGGCGCGGAAATCGACTACCTGGAACAAGCCTTCAGGGGTTTGGGCCGCAACCCCACAGATGTAGAGCTGATGATGTTCGCCCAGGCCAATAGCGAACACTGTCGCCACAAGATATTCAATTCCCAATTCATCATTGACGGCCAAGCGCAAGACCTGAGCTTGTTTGCCATGATACGCAACACCCACAAGCTGCGCCCGCAACACACGGTGGTGGCCTACTCGGACAACGCCGCCGTGATGACTGGCCACCGGGTTAGCGCGTTTGTGCCAGCCCAGCCCACACAGGCCAGTAGCTACCAACACACGCAGGCCGTGCGCCATGTGTTGATGAAGGTGGAAACCCACAACCACCCAACCGCTATAAGCCCTTTTGAAGGTGCGGCTACAGGCGTGGGCGGTGAAATTCGCGATGAAGGCGCAACCGGGCGCGGCTCCGCCCCCAAGGCCGGATTAACAGGTTTTACGGTTTCAGGCTGCGCTGGCCAGCTGGCACAGCTGCGTCATCGCCCATGGGGTTGGCCGACTTGCCCGCGCCACCTGCGCACATGGCCAGCGCACTGGACATCATGCTGCAAGGCCCCTTGGGCGGTGCGGCGTTTAACAACGAGTTTGGTCGCCCCAACTTGTCGGGCTACTTCCGAAGCTACGAACAGCTGGTAGTGAGCGAGCAAGACCAAGTGTTGCGCGGCTATCACAAGCCCATCATGATTGCGGGTGGCTTGGGTGTCATTGACGAGGCCCTGACCCACAAGGTTGAGTTTCCAGCAGGCACTTTGCTGGTGCAGCTGGGTGGGCCTGGCATGCGCATTGGCATGGGTGGCGGTGCGGCCAGCTCCATGGCCAGTGGTGCCAACAACGCCGAGCTTGACTTTGACTCTGTACAGCGCGGCAACCCCGAAATAGAGCGCCGTGCGCAAGAGGTGATCAATCATTGCTGGCGCATGGGCGCTGCCAACCCCATATTGGCGATTCACGACGTGGGTGCAGGTGGCTTGTCCAACGCATTTCCAGAGCTCACCAACGATGCAGGGCGGGGTGCGTTTTTTGACTTGTCTGCAATTCCGCTGGAAGAAAGCGGTATGGCAGCCAAAGAGGTGTGGTGTAACGAAAGTCAAGAGCGCTACGTATTGGCCATTGCTCCAGCGTCCTGGGACACCCTGCAAACCATGGCGCAGCGCGAACGCTGCCCTGTTGCCGTGGTGGGTGTTGCCACCGAACAGCGACAGTTGGTGGTGGCCGACGAGCGGCTGCCGCAAGACGCCAGCGTTGCCACGCAAGCGCCGAGTCAGCGCGCTGTTGACATGCCCATGGACGTGTTGCTGGGCCGCATGCCGCCGCTGACGCGAGATGTGCACAGCCTGCAGCGCAGCTTTGCCGATATATCGCTGGATGACGTGACACTTGAGCAAGCCGTTATTGCCGTGCTGGGTGCGCCCACTGTGGCGTCCAAGCGCTTTCTCATCACCATTGGCGACCGCTCCGTGGGAGGTCTGACGCACCGGGATCAAATGGTAGGCCCATGGCAGGTGCCTGTGGCCGATTGCGCAGTGACTTTGGCAGACTTCAAAGGCTTTGCTGGTGAAGTGATGGCCATGGGTGAGCGCAGTCCTATTGCATCTATCAACGCACCAGCCAGCGCACGCATGGCAGTGGCCGAGGCCGTGCTGAACGCCTTGAGCGCGCCCATTGAGCTGGACACCATCAAGCTGTCAGCCAACTGGATGGCCGCTTGCGGTGAGCCCTACGAAGATGCAGCGCTGTACCAAACCGTTCAAGCCGTTGGCATGGCCTTGTGTCCCAGCCTAAAGGTGTCCATACCAGTGGGCAAAGACAGCTTGTCTATGCGCACGCAGTGGACAGATGCACAAGGCCTTGCGCACAAGTCGGTATCGCCGGTTAGCCTCATCGTGAGTGCCTTTGCAACAGTTGGCGATATACGCCCCACGCTCACACCGCAGCTCAATCGCGACGCAGCAGATACCAGCCTGATACTGGTGGACCTGGGCCACGGCCAGATGCGCATGGGCGCCAGCATGCTGGCCCAGGTGCTCAACCAAAGCGCAGGTGCTGCGCCGGACCTGGACAACGCCCAAGACTTGGTGGCCTTGGTCAATGCTGTGAACGAGCTGCGAGCCAAAGGTCTGCTAATGGCCTACCACGATCGCAGCGACGGTGGTCTGCTGGCCTGTGTATGCGAAATGGCGTTTGCGGGCAATGTAGGTGTGTCGCTCAACATAGACATGCTGCTGGTGGAAGGCGACGGTATCAGCAACAGCCTGATGGACGTGGGTGACAGTAAAAACTGGGCTCAACAAGTGGGTGCACGCCGTGCTGAGCGCACGCTCAAGGCGCTGTTCAATGAAGAGCTGGGCGTGGTGTTGCAGGTTGATACGGCGCAACGCGACGCCGTGTTTGCCATACTGCGCGCGCACGGCTTGTCTGCGGTCAGCCATGTGGTGGGCAAAACTCGTCCTGACAGTGCGACCATGGACATTGGCAAAGGTCGCGTGCAAGTGTGGCGCGATACCAGCAATATCTTTGATGCGGCTCTAACAGACTTACACGCCGTGTGGGACAGCGTGAGTTGGCAAATGTGCAAGTTGCGTGATAACCCGCAAGGTGCGGACGCTGAGCACGCCAGCGTGGGCCAAGCGTCTGACCCTGGCTTGCACGTGCACTTGCCTCAGGGCTACAGCGCAAAGGCGCAAGCACCAAGTGTGTCAACGACAAGGCCCAAGGTGGCCGTGCTCAGAGAGCAGGGCGTCAACTCGCACGTTGAGATGGCCTACAGCGTGGACTTGGGCGGCTTTGACGCGGTGGATGTGCACATGAGTGATCTGCAAAGTGGTCGCGCAAACTTGCGCGACTTCCAGGGCTTGGTGGCGTGTGGTGGCTTTAGCTACGGCGACACCCTGGGCGCTGGCGTAGGCTGGGCCAGAAGCATTGTGTTTAATGAGGCCTTGGCAGAGCAGTTCAAAGCATTTTTTGCGCGTGACAACAGTTTTGGCTTGGGTGTTTGCAACGGCTGTCAAATGTTTGCCGAGCTGGCGCCTTTGATACCTGGCGCACAGGCCTGGCCACGTTTCACCACCAACCACAGCCAGCGCTTTGAGGCGCGTTTGAGCATGGTTGAGGTGTTGGCGTCTCCCAGCGTGTTTTTAAGCAGCCTGCAAGGTGCGCGCTTACCGATTGCCGTGGCGCACGGCGAGGGCTTTGCCAACTTCGAGTCGCGCGGCAACGCCTCTGATGTTGTTGCTGCGATGCGCTTTGTAGACAACACTGGCTTGCCCACTGAGCAATACCCCGCCAACCCCAATGGCAGCGCAGGCGGCCTGACAGCAGTCACCACCTCTGATGGCCGGTTCACCGCCATGATGCCGCACCCAGAGCGCGTCTTTAGAAACGCTCAAATGAGTTGGACCAGCGGGGATATCAACGCCTTAAGCCCTTGGGCCGACCTGTGGCGCAATGCGCGTGAATGGTTGGGCTGATTCAGGCGAGCACACAACAAGGGCTTTGTTAACCATTGAACACCATGACACACAAAACGTCTGCCTCAACTGTTTTCCTGCTGGTGCATGGGTCTTGGCACGGCGCGTGGTGCTGGCAGCGTGTGCAGCCATTGCTTCAGGCAGCTGGCGTGCAAAGTCATGCTGTGACCTTAACGGGTGTGGGTGAGCGTGCGCATGCGCTGGCAGCCAATATCCGTTTGGCAACCCATGTGGCCGATGTGGTGCAAACCGTGGTGGCCAGCGAGTGGCAACGCGTGGTGCTGGTGGGGCACAGCTACGGCGGCTTGGTGATTACGCAGGCGGCCCACGAGTTGCAGCAATACCTGCCCGGCGTGTTGCAGCGTATGGTGTACGTGGATGCTCACGTGCCGCGCAGTGGCGAGAGTTGGGCCAGCTTGCAGGCACCAGAAGCACAAGCTCAGCGCGCCAAAGAGGCACATACCCTGGGTGGTGGCGTGTTTTTGCCAGCGCCTGATGCCAGCGTGTTTGGCCTTGTAGGTGAAGACCGTGATTGGGTTAACCGCAGGCAAACACCGCAGCCCTTTGGCGTGTACTTTGACAAGCTGGACATAGACGATGAGGCCATGTCAAGCGTGCCCAAAACCTACATAGATTGCACCAAGCCAGCGCTGCCTGCTGTGCAGCGAAGCCGTGAGCGCGTGCATGCAGCCATTGCCGCGCAAGCAACAAAAAGCGCCACCGACTTCGACAAGTCGTGGCGCTACTTTGAGCTGGCTTGCGGTCACGACCCCATGGTCGATCAGCCGCAAGCGCTCAGTGCGTTGCTACTGCGCAGCTGATTACTGGATGGTGGCCTTGGCGCGCAAACCGTCTTGAAACGCGTTCAAGCGGGTGGTTTTTAGTTGCTCCACAACCTGGTCGCGTACTTGCTCAAGTGGGGGTAAGGCCATTTGGCGTGAGTCGCTAAGACGAATGATGTGAAAGCCAAACTGGGTTTGTACCGGCTTTGCTGTGGTCTCGCCTGGCTTCAAGGCCACCATGGCCGCGCCAAACTCTGGCACAAAACCACCTGCATTGGCCCAGCCCAAATCACCGCCTTGTGCACCTGAGCCTGGGTCTTTGGACAATTGCTTGGCCAGAGTGGCAAAGTCTGCACCACCGTTTAGTTTGGCCAGTACATCATTGGCCTCGGCCTCTGTGGCAACCAAAATGTGGCTTGCACGAAATTCCTTGGCCATGTCGCTGTCGGCCACGCGCTTGTACTCAGCGGCAATCTGCTCTTCTGTAATGGGGTTGCTGGCTTCAAAGTCGGCCAGCAAGGCACGCACCAGTATGCTCTCACGCGCCAGGCTCATCTGGTCTTGATAAGCCTGCGTGGTGTTGAGGCCGCGTGCTGTGGCGGCTTGCACCAATACTTCACGGTTGATGACTTCGTCGCGAATTTGTGCGCGTACATCATCGGTAACAGGCTGGCCGGCAGCTGCCATTTGACGTTCCATGATGGCAACACGCGCGCTGGGCACTGGTTTGCCATTGACGATGGCCAGGTTTTGCGCCCAAGCGCTGGACAGGCTTGCAACGCTGAGCAAACCAGCGGCAACGAGTGCACGTGCAACGGGACGAGACAACACAAATTGGGTCATAAATAATCAGAAGAAGTTGGGGTTGTTGAAAGGGTATGGCGTGGCACACACCGTTACTGTGGCGCTGCAACCTCAATGGCAAGCGCATGCAAACCAGCGTCAATAAACGGTTGCAGGGCATCATACACAACGCGGTGCTGAGCCACACGGGACTTGCCCACAAAAGCCGCACAGTGCATGCGCACCCTAAAATGCGTGCCCCAGCCCAAGCCATTTGACCCCGCATGTCCAGCGTGCGCAGCACTTTCGTCAATGACTTCCAGGGGCGCTGGGCTGAGTAAGTCGCGCAGGCGGGCTTCTATGGCTTGCGCGGTAATGGGTGTTGAGTCGCTCATGCGTGTTCGTCCTTTGGGGGTGGTGCGTCATCACGCAAGTATTTGGCGATGTAAAAGCCTTGGCCCACTATAAAAACAATAGGGAATATGTAGCCCCACAGCTTGAAGTCCACCCACTGATCCAGGGTGAAGTAAATGGCTACAAACGCATTGAGTGCGCCCATGGCTGCAAAATAAACAGCCCAAACAAGCGCCAAGTTGTGCCAGACCCTGGTTGGTAACTGCAGCTGCGCACCAAGCATCAGGTGCAACAAGTTGCGTTTGAACACCAGCAACGCAATGCTCAAAATGGCGGCCAACGTACCATACAAAACCGTTGGCTTCCACTGAATAAAACGCTGATCGTGCAACACCAGCGTGAGCGCGCCAAAGACCAAAATCAAGCCCAGTGTGGCTTTTTGTACGGTGGCCAGCTTGCCGTCCAACTTGTACAACAAGCCGGTTTGCACCACCGTGGCGACCATAAGCGCGGCCGTAGCCGTGTAAATGTCACCCATTTTGTAGGCCACTACAAATATGGCGATGGGGAAAAAATCTAAAAGTAAGCGCATTGGTGCATTATCTACTGGTGTTGATGCTGGAAAAGCGGAACGGGTGGTGGGCGTTGCCGGGGCGGTTACTGGCGCGGTTGGTAGCGCGGTGGTTGGGGTCTTTTCATTCAAGAAGAGCAGCTTAACGACAAATCAGCCGCCCAGGCTGGTGGCAGGCGCGCCCACTCGTTGTGGGCAGGGTGCTCATCAAAGGGAGCGTCCAGAACGGCTTTGAGATCGTTCATCACTTGCCAGTTCCCTTGCATGGCGGCCTCTATCGCCAGCTGGGCTAAATGGTTGCGCAATACGTATTTGGGGTTTGTCGCGCGCATGCGCTGGCCCCAGCTTGCCTGCTGGTCTGGGTGCATGTGGCTTAGTCTGGCGACATAGCCACGCCACCATTGCGCCAAGGCTTGGCCATCTTTGAACAGGTCAGACAGCTCACGCGGTGGCTCAGCGTTGAGCGCTGGCGCCTGTGCGTACTGCACTGGGCTCAGGTTGCGCCAAGCCAGTGTGTGGTCAACGCTTTGGCTGGCCAGCAGGCTCATCCAGTCGTTAATGAGGTCTGGGTCCGTGTCCTGGCGCTGGTCTAGCCCAAGCTTGGCGCTCAGCAGCTGCGTGTAGTGGGCTGCAAACTCGTCTGGGTAGGGCTTTAGTGCCGCTTGCAGGTGTTCGGTAGCGGCGTTGGTGCTGCTCATGAGCGGCACCAGGGCTTGGGCCAGGGCGTGCAAGTTCCAGAAGCCAATTTGCGGCTGTTGATTAAACGCGTAGCGACCAGCCTGGTCCGAATGGTTGCAAATGTGCGTTGGTTGGTAGGCGTCTAAAAACTGGAAGGGGCCATAGTCCAGTGTGAGGCCCAGCAGGCTCATGTTGTCGGTGTTCATCACGCCATGGCAAAAACCAACCGACTGCCACTGCGCCATGAGTTTGGCGGTACGGCCGGACACCTCGCGCAGCAAAGCGGCTACGTGCTCGTCGCCAGTGAGCTCGCCTAACGCTGGAAAATAGCGCGTGACAAGAGCCTCAAACAACACACGCAGCGCAGCGTGCTGCCCATGATGAGCAAAGTGCTCCAAGTGGCCAAAGCGCAAAAAACTGGGCGCTGCACGCGTGACCACCGCTGTGGTTTCAATGCTCTCTCGCCTGACCTGCGTACTTGATGCCACCATGGCCAGCGCGCGCGTAGTGGGTATGCCCAAGCCGTGCATGGCCTCGCTGCAGACATACTCTCTGATGCTGCTGCGCAGCACCGCTCTGCCATCACCTCGGCGTGAGAAGGGCGTAGGACCAGCGCCTTTGAGTTGCAACTCCATGCTGCCTTGCGCGGTGTCTACTTGCCCCAGCATCAAGGCGCGACCATCGCCCAATTGGCCTGCCCACACGCCAAATTGGTGGCCGCTGTAGACGCTTGCCGATGTGCTGTTTGCCGCGTTGGGCCACCTGGCATTGCCGCTCAGTACGTTGGCCCACAAGGCTTGGTCCTTGGGTGGCTCATAGCCCCAGGCCGCAAGAAGCGGGGCATTGCTGGCGGCCAGCGTAGGCTGGGCCAAGGGTGTGGCAGGGCAGTCCACCGTAAAACGCATTGCGTCATCACCTGCATCGCCGGCGTAGTCAGCACGGTTTAGAGTGCTTAAAAAGTCTGCCTGTGTGGGCGAGCTGAGTAGTTGAGCCATGGCGCTATTGTGCGGTGCCAACCAAATGCCCCAGGCGGCGTGTGCCAAATGGGCTTTCGAGGTCATGGTCTTGTTGGTCTTTTGTTCGTAGGCGTGCTTAGCGGGTGTAGGGGTGTCTGGCGTGTGACAGGCTTTGGCGTTTTCGCCTATTTACAGGCCTTGTGTGGCTTAGCATGATCAGCGTTTGTTGGATATTCACATTTACGCTTTAGGAGATGCGGCATGTTAGGTTTGATGCAGTCACAGGGTTTGTTGATTCACATGTTGCTAGAGCACGCGCAGCGTCATCATGCCAGCACCGAAATCGTTTCGCGCCGCGTAGAGGGTGACATTCACCGGACCAGCTGGGGTGAGGTTGCACAGCGTGCGCAACAAATTGCACATGCGCTGGATGCGGACGGCATTCCAGCGGGTGCGCGCGTGGCCACACTGGCCTGGAACGGCTACCGCCATTTAGAGCTGTACTTCGGCGTCAGCGGCAGCCAACGCGTGTTGCACACACTAAACCCGCGTCTGGTCCCGGCGCAGTTGGCTTGGATCATCAATCACGCTGAAGATACGGTGGTGTGTTTTGACACCACATTTGCCCCGTTGATCAAGGCCGTGCAGGCTCAGTGCCCCACGGTAAAGCACTGGATCGCGCTGAGCGACGAGACCACTGCGAGCGCCATAGAGGGCATACCCCAATTACGCGCCTACGAAGCCTGGATTGCCGGCCACTCCAAACACTATGCTTGGCAGCAATTTGATGAAAACACGGCCTCCAGCATGTGTTACACCAGCGGTACCACTGGCAACCCCAAAGCTGCGCTGTACAGCCACCGATCCACCTTGCTGCACGCGTTTGCAGCGGCGCTGCCTGATGCCTTGGGTATCAGCGCAAATGACGCCATCTTGCCGGTTGTTCCCATGTTTCACGTGAACGCGTGGGGTATTCCGTACTCTGCTGCGGCTACCGGCACCAAGCTGGTGTTTCCGGGCCCAGCCATGGACGGTGAGTCTGTGTACAAGCTGGTGGAGGCCGAACAGGTCACCATGGCCGCCGGTGTGCCCACAGTGTGGCAAATGATGCTGGGCTACATGCAGCAGCACAAGCTCAAGTTTTCAAGTTTGCAGCGCACCGTCATTGGCGGCTCTGCGTGCCCGCCTGCCATGTTTGACACCTTTGAAACCGACTATGGCGTGCAAGTGCTGCATGCCTGGGGCATGACGGAAATGTCGCCCCTGGGCACCGTGGGTGTGCTGAAGAAAGACGCTGGTGACAAGGCGGCCAACCGTGCGACTTTGCTCAAACAAGGTCGCGCTGTGTTTGGCGTGGACATGAAAATTGTGAATGAGCAAGGCCAAGAGCAACCATGGGACGGCAAGAGCTACGGTGATTTGTTGGTGAAAGGTCCATGGGTGATTGACAACTACTACAAGTCCGACAAGCCAGCGCCGTTGGTTGATGGCTGGTTTCCAACGGGCGACGTGGCCACCATTGACGCTCAGGGCTTTATGCAAATCACAGACCGGTCCAAAGACGTGATCAAGTCCGGTGGCGAGTGGATCAGCTCTATCGACGTGGAAAACATTGCCATGTCGCACCCAGGCGTTGCCATGGCTGCTTGTATTGGCATGGCTCACCCCAAGTGGGACGAACGCCCCATTGTGGTGGTGGTGAAAAAGCCAGACGCCTCGGTGAGCAAAGAGGATGTGTTGGCCCACTTTGAAGGCCAGATAGCCAAGTGGCAGATACCCGACGATGTGGTGTTTGTCGACGCCATACCCTTGGGTGCCACGGGCAAGATGCAAAAGATGGCATTGCGTGAGCAGTTGGCAGACTACCAATTACCGCAGTAGCGCAGACAATTGGGTTAACCAGAGGTAGTCACACATGTGATAGCTTGGGGGCACCGGTGCTTGCAAGCTGCAACTTGGTTCGGTTGATTTAACTTGTTTGAAAAAACGTTTAGGAGACAACGCATGCGCTTTGGAATCAAAACCCTCACCGCCTCTTTGGCTATCGCTGGTATGTGCAGCGCTTTTGCGCAATCGGGCGAGACCGTCAAAATCGCCTTTATTGACCCCTTGTCCGGCCCGTTTGCCAACGTAGGGCAAAACCAACTGCAAAGCTGGCGTTTTATTGCCGAGAAGAAAAGCGGTGCAAACAATGCTGCCGGCGTGAATTTCGAGATGGTGGCCTTTGACAACAAGGGCTCACCACAAGAATCCTTAACCGCGTTGAAGGCCGCCATTGACCAAGGCATCCAGTACGTGGCCCAGGGCAACGGTTCAGGTGCGGCAGCGGCCATCTCTCAAGCCGTGGCCAAGCACAACTCGCGCAACCCCGGTAAGGAGGTTGTCTTTTTGAACTATGCCGCAGTCGACCCCTCACTCACCAATGAGGCTTGCAACTACTGGCACTTCCGCCTGGACGCCGATACCAGCATGAAAATGCAAGCGCTGACCTCGTTTATGGCTGACGAGAAGGCCATCACCAAGGTCTACGTGATTGGTCAAAACTACTCGCACGGCAAACAGGTTTCAGAGTATTTCAAAAAAGGCATTTCGCGGAAACGCCCAGATATTGAAATCGTAGGCGACGAGTTACACCCCATTGCTCAAGTCAAGGACTTCGCGCCCTACGTGGCCAAGATCAAGCAGTCTGGCGCCAACGCGATTGTTACGGGCAACTGGGGCACCGACCTGACCTTGCTTGTCAAAGCCCTCAATGACGCAGGTATGACCACACCGTTGTACACCTACTACGCACCGGTGACCGGAACGCCTACAGCGTTGGCCGGTGGATCTGGACAGGTGTATGTGGTGTCTTACGCGCACTCCAATCACACGGGTGAGTTGGGCGAGCTGAGCGCTGAATTTAAAAAGCGATTCAACGACGACTACTACACCTACGCTACTTTTAATGGCGTCACGCTATTGGGTGATGCCATGGCCAAGGTGAAGTCCACCGACCCGGTAAAGGTGGCCAAAGCCATGGAGAACCTCACCATCAAAGGATTCAACGGTGACTCCACCATGCGCGCTGATGACCACCAGCTGCAACAAGGGATGTGGATATCCAAGTGGCAAAAGACAGATGGCAAGTACGCCTACAGTGTTGAGAACACGGGCTACACCTTTGCACCCGTCAAGTACCTGGACTTGCAGACGTCCAGTACCGCCACCACTTGTGACATGAAGCGCCCCTGAAAGCGCGTCAGTCACTCACTTGTGAGGCATAGCAGGCAGCCGTGCTGCCTGCTTTGTTCAACGCTGGGCCAAACCCGCAAGCTTGGCCTGCACCCTAACTATCTGTTTGTGGGTCACACATGGAATTCTTAGTCATCTCATTGCTCAACGGCCTGAGCTATGGCTTGCTGTTGTTCATGCTCAGCTCCGGATTGACGCTGATATTCAGCATGATGGGCGTACTGAACTTTGCCCACGCCAGTTTTTACATGATGGGCGCCTACTTTGCCTACAGCATCTCCGAGGTGGTGGGCTATGTGCCGGCATTGGTGTTAGCGCCTATCGGTGTTGGTATTGCAGGGGCTTTATTTGAGAAATGGGCTTTGCGCCGTGTGCATCACTTGGGCCATGTGCCAGAGTTGCTGGTGACGTTTGGCTTGAGTTACATCATTTTGGAGCTGGTGCAATTGGTGTGGGGCCGCAGTTCAGTGGACTACCGTGTGCCTGAATTTCTAGATGGGCCATTGTTCACGTTGTACGGCACACAATTTCCGCTATACCGCGGCTTCATGATGGGCGTTGCCATTGTGATGCTGTTTGCCATTTGGCAGTTGCTTACCAAAACCCGAATCGGCTTGGTGATTCAGGCCGCGCTTACGCACCCAGACATGGTGCAGTCGCTTGGCCATAACGTGCCGCGCGTGTTCATGGGCGTGTTTGGCGGTGGTGCTGCACTGGCTGGGTTGGCTGGGGTGATTGGTGGCAATGCCTTTGTGACAGAGCCTGGCATGGCGATCACTGTGGGCAGTATTGTGTTTGTTGTTGTTGTGGTGGGGGGTATGGGCTCATTGGCTGGGGCTTTCATCGCGTCCATCCTGATTGGCGTGGTGCAGACATTTGCCGTGGCCATGGACTGGTCTGTGGTGAGCCTGTTTGCAAGCATTGGCCAGCCACTAACACCAGACTCGTTTGGCTACGTGCTGTGGCGATTAAAAATCAGTGAGATCGCGCCCATATTGCCCTACTTGCTACTGGTCTTGATGCTGGTCTTCAGGCCACGCGGCTTGATGGGCACACGCGAAGGATGAACACCATGAAACGCTATGCAATTTGGTGGGCTTTCGCCTTTGTCCTGACGGTGTCGCCCATACTGTTTGACAGCTCCTTGTCACGCACCTTGTTGTCACAAATGGGTATAGGCATCATCGTTTGTCTGAGCTACAACATGCTGCTGGGCCAGGGCGGCATGCTCAGCTTTGGGCATGCGGTCTACTCTGGCATGGGTGGTTTTTTAGCCATTCACACGTTGAACCTGGTCAGCGACGGTCAATGGTGGCTGCCAGTGAGCGCCATTCCAATTGCTGGCGGCATAGGCGCTGCTTTGGTGGCCGTGGTGCTGGGGTGGGTGACCACCAAAAAAGCAGCCACGCCATTCGCCATGATTACGCTGGGTGTGGGTGAGCTGGTGTGGGCTATGTCGCTGATGTTTCCAGAGTTTTTTGGCGGTGAGGGCGGCATCAGCGGTGACCGCGTCACCGGCGCCACGCCTTTTGGCATCACCTACGGCCCGCAAGTCCAGCTGTACTACCTGATTGCGGCGTACACCTTTGTGTGTACGGCACTGATGTATGCGTTTACGTGCACACCACTGGGGCGCATGCTCAACGCCACCCGCGACAACCCTGAGCGTGTTGAGTTTGTCGGGTTTAACACCCAAATGGTTCGCTACATCACCTTTGTGTTTGCAGGTTTTTTTGCAGGTATCGCAGGTGGCCTGTCGGCGCTCAATTTTGAAATTGTCACGGCCGAAGTGGTCGGCTTGCAGCGCTCTGGTGCCTATTTGCTGTTTACCTTCTTGGGCGGCGCCACCGTGTTTTTTGGCCCCATATTAGGTGCCATTTTGATGGTGTTGGCCTTGGTCTTGTTCTCCGAGTTCACCAACGCGTGGTTGTTGTATTTGGGTCTTATCTTTGTATTCATGGTGATGTACGCACCGGGTGGCTTTGCTGGCATTTTGTTGCACAACGTGCGTGTGTGGAAAGAAGGCTTTATGGGGGCCTTGTTCAAGCCTTATGCCGTGCTGGCGGGGGCATCAGTGCCGGGCTTTGTGGGCGTGACCGTGCTGGTTGAAATGCTGTACCACCGCCAACTCAACGCTGGCATTGACCCTGTGCTGCAGATGTACGGCATGTCTTGGGATACCGCCGTGGTTATGCCATGGGTGCAAGCCAGTTTGCTGGCGTTGGTGGGCGCTGCTTTGTTCGAGTGGGCCAGACGCAAATTTGCGCGCAGCTGGTCTGACGTACAAGCGGCCATAGAGCAGCGCCAGCGTCAGCGCATGGCGCAGCTGGAGGCCTTGCACAGCAAGCGCGCCAGTGGCCCTGGTCCAGCTGCTGCGACAGCTTTAGAAGGTAGCGTATGAGTACGCCGGCATTGCAACTGCGCGGTGTGCGCAAAAATTTTGGTGCCACCGAAATTATTCGAGGCATTGACCTGAGTGTTGAAGTGGGTGAGCGTGTGGCCGTTATTGGCCCCAACGGGGCAGGTAAGTCCACCCTGTTCAACCTGATCAGCGGGCGCTTTGGCGTAAGCGCCGGTGACATTGCGCTACATGGGCAATCTATATTGGGCTTGCGCCCCTTTGATCAACCGACTTGGTTTGTCGCGCAGCTTCCAAATCACCAATATTTTTCCCAAGCTGAGCGTGTTTGAAAACCTGCGCTGCAGCGTGTTGTGGTCATTGGGCTACCGCTACAACTTTTGGCGCGCCCTGTCTGGCCTGACAGATGCCAACCAGCGCACAGACCAGTTGCTTGACATGCTGGGCTTGCAGGCCAGGCGGGACGTGTTGGCCATGAACCTGACCTACGCTGAGCAGCGTTCGCTGGAGGTGGGCATCACCATTGGTGGCGGCGCTGACGTGATTTTGCTGGACGAGCCCACCGCTGGCATGAGCGTGGACGAGACCACCAGTTTTATTCACATGATCCGCAAGGTAACCGAAGGTAAAACCCTGCTCACCGTTGAGCACGATATGGGCGTGGTGTTTGAGTTGGCTGACCGTATTGCGGTGGTGGTGTACGGGGAGGTGATTGCCTTTGACACACCAGCCATGGTCAAAAACAACCCACGGGTGCAAGAGGCCTATCTGGGCGCAGTGCTTGAGGCGCAAGACAACGCATGAACATCTCGAACCTAAACGCTTTTTACGATAAAAGCCATATCTTGCATGGTGTCGACCTGAGCATTGGCCAAGGCGAAATTGTTGCCTTGCTTGGGCGTAACGGCTCAGGGCGATCCACATTGGCCAAAGCCATCATGGGTTTGGTGCATGCCACGGGTGAGGTGCACTGGGGCGGTACCAACATGCTGGGCGCACCACCGTTCAAAATGGCCCAAGCTGGCGTGGCCTATGTGCCGGAGTCGCGCGATATTTTTCCCAAGCTCACGGTGGCTCAAAATTTATTACTGGGCCAACAGCGTAAAAACACCAACCCACGTTGGTCATTTGACGATATGTACGCGTTGTTTCCACGCTTGCGAGAGCGCGCCAACACCGAAGCAGGCGTTTTGTCTGGCGGTGAGCAGCAAATGCTTACGCTGTGCCGCAGCCTCATGGGAGACCCTGACCTCATCATCATCGACGAGCCCACTGAAGGCCTGGCGCCCATGGTGGTTGAGCAAGTAGCGGGCTACTTAAAAATGCTCAAAAGTAAAGGCGTCAGTGTGTTGTTGATCGAGCAAAAACTCACCATTGCCATGGACATATCGGACCGTGTGGCGGTGATGGGACATGGCCGCATTGCGTTTGAGGGCACGCCCGCCGAGCTCAAACAGCGCAGCGACATACGCCAGGAATGGCTCGAGGTCAGCGGCTAGCTTTAGTGCCTGGTCAGCCACTATCATCAAGGCGCTTGCCGCATGGGCACAGCGCCTTTTTTGTTGGTTGATATGACACACGCTATTTGGACGCTGCGCGGCGCATTTGCCGCGCTTGGAATGATGTTTGGCACGTGGCTGGGCTTGATTCCGTGGGTGCGCGATGCGCGCGCGTTCAGTCATGAGCAAGTCGGTTTTGCACTTTTGTGCGCTGGCATAGGCGGTTTGGTGACGTTTCCGCTGGTGAGGCATTTGCTAGCGCGCTACGGCAGTGCGCGTCTAACCGTGGCCAGTGCTGTTGCTATGGCGTGCTTTGTGCCGTTTATTGCATTGGCGCCAAACCTGTGGTGGTTGTGCGCGTGTCTGTTTGTTGTGGGCATGCCGGCGGCGGCCATGGATGTGGCCATTAACGCCCAAGCCGTTGTACAAGAGCGCGCCGCGTCACGCGCTCTGATGTCGCGCTTTCACGCGTGTTGGAGTCTGGGGGCGTTGGGTGGTGCCTTGGGTGTTGGCTTTGCCCTGAGCTGGCACATGCCACCGTGGCTTTACATGTTGGCAGTGTGTGCTGTGTGGGCAGCCTTGCTGCTGTTCAACGGCCACGCACTTGTGCCTGAGCCGCACCATGCCCATAGCCCAAGACGTGCGCCACGCATGCAGTGGCAAGGGCCTGTGATGATGGTGGGCTCCATGGTGGTGTGTGCCTATGTGGTGGAGGGCGCCGTAGGGGACTGGAGTGGCTTGTACATGCGCGACGTTGTTGGCGTAGCTTGGCGCAGGCACCCACAGCATTCGCGGCCTTTTCGTTTGCGATGGTGGGCGGGCGCCTATTGGGCGATCAGATCATTGAGTGGGTGGGCAATGTGCGCGTATTACAAGCCAGTGGTGGCTTGGCTGCGGCGGGCATGGCTTTGAGTTTGATGTGGCCCACACCATGGGTTGTTGTGCCGGCTTACTTCGTTATAGGCTTGGGCATGTCCTTGGCCGTGCCGGTACTAATGCGCTGCGCAGGGCACATAGACGGCAACAACGGCGGCCAGGCCCTGGCCACTGTTGCATTTATGGGTGCCATGGGTATGTTGGTAGCACCGCCGCTATTGGGCTGGGTGGCGCACGCCAGTTCATTGCGCGCAGCGCTTTGGCTGGTGCCAGCGCTGGCGGTATATGTGGCGTGGCAGGCTCGTAAAACGCAATGACAGCGTAAAGCTAAAAGATCTGGTGCGGGTCATGGTGAGCAGTCTGGGGTGTGGTTTGCACGGGCGCTACTTTGTCCCAACAGAGACAAGCAGCTTACTTTTTTCGGATACCATTTCACAAAAGCGAACGGTCGTTCGTTTTTTGCTGGTCCACCCATCGACTTCGTTGAGATAAACACTATTGGAGGCTTCATGACAGCGCACTACCTTGCCAGCGGCAATATTGCCGTGATCACCCTAGACAATCCACCGGTTAACGGATTGGGTTTGTCCACTCGTCAGGGCATAGCGGCCGCCATGGAGCAGGCCAACGCTGATGCGGCCATCAAGGCCATTGTGATCACGGGCGCTGGCAAAGCGTTTTCAGGTGGTGCGGACATACGCGAGTTTGGCACGGCTAAAGCCATGGCCGAGCCAAATTTGCTGAGCGTGATCAAGCTGATAGAGCAGTCGGCCAAGCCCGTTGTGGCGGCCATTCATTCTGTGTGCATGGGCGGCGGTCTTGAGTTGTCATTGGGCTGCCACTACCGTGTGGCTGCGCCTGGCTGCAAAGTGGCGCTGCCCGAAGTCAGGTTGGGTTTGTTGCCGGGTGCGGGCGGCACCCAACGCCTGCCACGCGTGATTGGTGTTGAGGCGGCGCTCAATATGATTGTGAGCGGCGAGCCTGTTAACAGCGAAATGTTGGCCGCCATTCCTGGTCAAAAGCTGTTTGACAAACTTGCTGCCAGTGCAGACAGCTTGCTGGAGGAGGCCAAGGCCTTTGCCGCCAGCATCGCGGATAACAGGCCATTGCCACTGGTGCGTGACCTCAAGTGCAAGCACCCAGAGGGCGACGCTTACTTTCAGTTTGCCCGCAACATGGTGCGGGGTATGGCCAAGAACTTTCCAGCACCCGAAAAGTGTCTGGACGCTGTACAAGCTGCTACCAAACGCAAGTTTGACGATGGCATGGCCTTTGAGCGCGAGCTGTTCATCAACCTCATGTGGACTGCTGAAAGCCGTGCGTTGCGCCATATTTTTATGGCTGACCGTGCTGCCAGCAAAATTCCAGATGTGCCAGCTGATACGCCCAAGCGCAATGTTCAAAAAATGGCCGTCATTGGTGCGGGCACCATGGGCGGCGGCATTTCCATGAACTTCTTGAACGCAGGCATGCCGGTTGTCATGCTGGAGACCAAGCAGGAAGCCTTAGACCGTGGTGTGGCCACCATTCGCAACAACTACCAAGCCCAAGTGAAGAAGGGCAAGCTCACGCAAGAGAAACTGGACCAGCGCATGGGCCTGCTCACCACCACACTGGACTACGCAGACCTTAAAGATGCGGACATGGTGATAGAGGCTGTGTTTGAAGAAATGAGCGTCAAAGAAGCTGTGTTCAAGCAGCTGGATGCGGTGATGAAGCCCGGTGCCATTTTGGCGACCAATACGTCAACACTGGACGTAGACGCCATTGCCGCGTTTACCAAGCGCCCGCAAGACGTGATTGGCACGCACTTCTTCAGTCCCGCCAACGTGATGAAGCTGCTTGAAGTGGTGCGCGGCAAAGAAACCGCCAAAGACGTATTGGCCACTGTGATGGCTCTGGGCAAAGCCATCAAGAAAACGTCTGTTGTGTCTGGCGTGTGCGACGGCTTTATTGGCAACCGCATGATTGAGCAGTACAGCCGTCAAGCAGGCTTCTTGCTAGACGAGGGTTGCACACCCCAACAGGTTGACAAGGCTGTTGAGAAGTTTGGCTTTGCCATGGGACCCTTCCGCATGGGTGACTTGGCGGGTAACGACATTGGTTGGGCCATTCGCAAGCGTCGTGCCGTCGAAAAGCCCAACCTGACCTACAGCAAAACCGCCGACTTGCTGTGCGAGCTGGGCCGCTTTGGCCAAAAAACCGGTGCAGGTTGGTACGACTACGCACCAGGCCAGCGCAAGGCTATTCCCAGCAAGTTGGTCGAAGACATGCTCACCGACTACCGCGCCAAGCAGGGCAAGCCTGTGCGCACCATCAGCGATGACGAAATCGTGCACCGTTTGGTGTTCTCGTTGGTCAACGAGGCTGCGCACATCGTGGAAGAGGGCATTGCCAGCAAGGCCAGCGACATCGATATGGTGTACCTCACGGGCTATGGCTTCCCGCTGTGGCGCGGCGGCCCCATGTGCTACGCCGACGAGTACGGATTGTTCAACGTGTTGCAGCGCATGAAGCAGTTTGCCGCCAACCCGCAGGACGACGCCTCATTCTGGCAGCCCGCGCCTTTACTCAAACGCCTGGTTGCTGAAGGCAAAACCTTCACAGGCTGACGCGCGGCCACCTGTTCGCACTGCATTAACTTCTGTATGTCAGCGCCACCCCAAGTGCTGGCGCTGCCTCTAAAAGGATTAGCTTCATGACATTCGCATTGATTGTTTCAACTGCCCGTACCCCTTTGGCCAAAAGCTGGAAGGGTTCTTTCAACATGACACATGGCGCCACCCTGGGTGGCCACGCCGTGGCGCAAGCCATAGCGCGCGCAGGCATTGAAGCCGGTGAGGTTGAAGACGTCATCATGGGTTGTGCCAACCCAGAGGGCGCAACGGGCGCCAACATTGCACGACAAATCGCGCTGAAAGCGGGCTGCCCAGTTGACGTGTCCGGCATGACGGTGAACCGCTTTTGCTCGTCTGGCCTGCAAACCATTGCATTGGCGGCGCAGCGCGTCATTGCGGGCGAAGCCGACACCTATGTGGCTGGTGGCGTGGAGAGCATTTCTTGTGTGCAACAGGAAATGAACCTGCACATGATTCAGGACATGAGCCTGCTCAAGCAAAAGCCTGAGGTGTACTGGAGCATGCTGCAAACGGCAGAGCAAGTGGCCAAGCGCTACAACATCAGCCGTGATGCCATGGACGAGTACGGCGCGACCAGCCAGCAACGCGCTTGTGCCGCACGCGATGGCGGCTTGTTTGCCGACGAAATTGCGCCTATTACCGTAACCGCTGGCGTGGCTGACAAAAAGCTGGGACTCATGACCAGACAAGTCACCGTCGAGCACGATGAAGGCATTCGTGATGGCACCACCAAAGAAGGCATCTCTGGCATTCGCTCAGCCCTGCCAGGTGGTGTTGTCTCGGCAGGCAACGCCAGCCAGTTTTCTGACGGTGCGGGTGCCTGCGTGGTGATGAACGAGAAGCTGGTCAGTCAAAAGGGCTTAAAGCCACTGGGCCGCTTTTTGGGCTTTGCCGTCGCCGGTTGTGAGCCCGACGAAATGGGTATTGGCCCTGTGTTTGCCGTGCCCAAGGTGCTTAAAAAGCTGGGGCTGACCGTAGCCGACATTGACTTGTGGGAACTCAACGAAGCCTTTGCCGTGCAAGTCTTGTACTGCCGCGACAAGCTGGGTATTCCGGCCGACAGGCTCAACGTCAACGGCGGTGCGATTGCATTGGGCCACCCCTACGGCGTAAGCGGTCAACGCTTGACCGGCCATGCACTCATCGAAGGAAGGCGTCGTGGCGCCAAGCGCGTGTGCGTCACCATGTGTATTGGTGGTGGCATGGGTGCAGCTGGCGTGTTTGAAGTCTTGTAGGGGCGGGGCGGCCATGGCTTTGCGCGAGACGCTCAATTTCCTGTTGTACGACTGGCTTCAAGCCGAGCAGCTCAACAAGGTGCCCAGGTTTGAAGACCACAGCCGTGAGACCTTTGACGCAGTGCTTGACACCTGCGAGCGTATTGCGCGTGACAAGTTCGCGCCGTTCAACCGTCTGGTAGACACGCAGGAGCCACACTTTGATGGCGAACGCGTGCACTTGCCCCAAGCCACACATGACGCCAATAAGGCCTACGCCGAGTCAGGCATGCTGGCCGCTGGTCAAGACTACGACTGGGGTGGCATGCAACTGCCCCAAACCGTTGAGTCTGCAGCCAATTCGTTTTTTGCCGCAGCATCGGTGAGCATAGGCAGCGGCCTGCTGACAGTGGGTAACGCCAATTTGCTGATGGCGCATGGCACGCCCAGGCAAAAACAAGTGTTTGCAGCCCAAGCGTTCAGTGGGCGCTTTAGCGGCACCATGTGTTTGTCTGAGCCGCAAGCAGGCTCAAGTCTTAGCGACATTGTGACGCGTGCCACACCCGACGGTCCCGACTACGAGGCCGATGCATTGGGTCCCCGCTTCAGGCTGCATGGCAACAAGATGTGGATTTCCAGCGGTGAACACGAGCTCACCGACAACATCATCCATTTGGTACTGGCCAAAATTCCAGACCAAAGCGGCCAGTTGGTCGCTGGTACGCGCGGTATTTCATTGTTTGTAGTGCCCAAACACTTGGTGGGCGCGGATGGCGAGTTAACGGGCGTGCGCAACGACGTTGCACTGGCTGGGCTGAATCACAAATGCGGCTGGCGCGGCACCACCAATACATTGCTCAATTTCGGCGAAGGCAAATACCCTGTGAATGGCCAGGCGGGCGCGGTGGGGTATCTGGTGGGCAAGCCAGGCGAAGGGCTCAAGTGCATGATGCACATGATGAACGAGGCCCGTATTGGCATTGGTATGGCTGCCACCATGTTGGGCTACGCAGGCTTTGAGGCCAGTCTGGCGTATGCCAAAAACCGCCCGCAGGGCAGGCATATTGACGGCGCGGCCAAAGACCCCAGTGCGCCGCCTGTGGCCATCATTGAGCACGCAGATGTCAAGCGCATGTTGCTGGCACAAAAAAGTTATAGCGAAGGTGCACTGGCTTTGGCGCTGTATTGCGCACGCCTGGTAGACACACTCAAAACCAGTGATGGCATGCAATCTGAGCAAGCGCACGACTTGCTAGAGGTGCTCACGCCTATCGTAAAAAGCTGGCCCAGCGAGTGGTGCCTGGAGGCCAACTCGTTGGCCATTCAAATTCACGGCGGCTACGGCTACACCCGGGATTTTCCGGTAGAGCAGTACTGGCGGGACAACCGCTTGAACATGATTCATGAGGGCACGCACGGCGTGCAGGCCATGGACTTGCTGGGGCGCAAAGTCATCATGAACAAAGGCAAGGCGTTTGGCCTGCTGGTAGAGCGCATGCAAGCTACGGCTCACCGCGGCGCGGCGCATGACACACTGGCCCACTTTGCCGCGCAGTTGCAGACACAGATCAATGCGCTGGCGGTGGCAACGCAAACCATCTGGACGTTTGACGGGTCGCCCAACGCACGCCAAGCGCTGGCAAACGCAGTGCCCTATATGCAAGCCTTTGGCCATGTGGTGCTGGCGTGGATTTGGCTGGATGTTGCCATAACGGCCACCACCCAGACAACAACAACTGCCAACGCGGGCCGGCTGGCCTGTTGCACCTACTTCTTTAACTATGAATTGCCCAAAGTGGGCGCATGGCTTGGTGTGGCGCAGTCGCGCGACCAAACCTGTGCCAACGTGGCGGTGGAGGCCTTTTAACGGCTTAGCCGCAGGGAATGACGCACAGCATGATCAAACATATCGTTTTTTGGAATTTTCAAGACCAGACCCCTACGGGCAGCAAGGCCGACAACTTGGTGCAAGCCGTCACGTTGCTGCAGTCTTGTGCACAACTGGTAGACGGCATAGAGGCATTTGAAGTGGCCTTGGGGCAGACAACCCAGCCTGCACCGCCGACCTGGTGTTGTACAGCGCCTTTACGTCACAAGCTGCACTGGACGCTTACCAGGAGCATCCACAGCACGCACCCGTTAAAACATTCATGAAGCAAGCGGTGGCTTCACGCCACTGTATGGACTACACCGTTTGAGACACGCAGCACGCCAACACCAACAGGAGACAACACCATGACACGCAGCATTCAACAACTGTTAAACCTAGACGGCAAAAACGCACTCATCACCGGCGGCTCTCGTGGACTTGGCTTGCAAATGGCCGAGTCATTGGGCGAGGCCGGTGCCAAGGTGATGATCACTGCGCGCAAGTCTGCCGAGCTTGAAGAGGCCGTAGCTCATCTGCAGTCTCGCGGCATTGACGCGCGCTGGGTTGCTGCAGATTGCGCCGACGAGGCCGGCATCAAACATGTGGTGGATGAAACCCTGCAGCAAATGGGCAACATTGATATTTTGGTGAACAACGCGGGGGCGGCCTGGGGTGCACCGGCTGAAGACCACCCCATTGAGGCCTGGGACAAGGTCATGAACCTCAACGTTCGCGGCTATTTTTTGCTCAGCCAAATGGTGGCCAAGCGCAGCATGATTGAGCGCAGGTCTGGGCGCATCATCAACGTGGCCTCTATTGCAGGCCTGGGCGGCAACCCCGCAGAGATGAAGACCATTGCCTACAACACCTCCAAGGGCGCGGTGGTGAACTTCACCCGTGCACTGGCAGGCGAGTGGGGCCACTACGGCATTACGGTCAACGCCATTTGCCCGGGGTTTTTCCCAAGCAAGATGACCAAGGGTACCCTGGAGCACCTGGGCGAAGACCGCTTGAAGGCAGGCGCGCCATTGCGACGACTGGGGGACGACGAAGACCTCAAAGGCCTGTGCCTGCTGTACGCCAGCGACGCCGGCAAGCACATCACTGGCCAGTGGCTGGCTGTGGACGGCGGGGTTAGTGCCATTTGCGGCGGATAACCCAGCATGGACTTTTCAGTACGCATTCCTTTTGTAGAGCTGCTGGGCTTTGAATTGCTGAGCATGGCCGACGGCCAGGCCCGCATTGCCTATACGCCTGCACCTGAACACCTCAACTCCTTTGACGTGACGCACGGCGGCGCCAGCATGACGCTGATGGACGTGGCCATGGCTCACGCGGCACGCAGCGTTGAGCCTGATATGGGCTGCGTCACCATTGAGATGAAAACCAGCTTTATGCAACCCGCTGTTGGCCGCCTGGAGGCTGTAGCAACCATGCTGCACCGCACCGCAACCATGGCCTTTACCGAGGCCAAGGTGTTTGACGCAAAGGGGCGTTTGTGTGTGCATGCCAGCGGCACTTTTAAATTTATTCCCAGGCTGGCCGCTGGCAAAGGCCAGGTCAAGCCACTCAACAAAGCAACATAAGTTCTGCGGCGTATAGCCTCACGCCTATGTTTCAACCACGACCCATTGCCCGTTTTCAAGGAGGCACTCATGCCAAGCAATCCACATATCGTTTTAAAAAGCCGCCCACAAGGTGAACCCACTGTTGACAACTTTGAGCTTAGAACCAGTGACACGCCAGAGCTGAAAGACGGTGAGGTGCTGGTTAGGCACCAGTTTCTGAGCCTGGACCCCTACATGCGTGGGCGCATGAATGAAGGTAAAAGCTACGCGCAAGCGCAAGCGCTGGACCAGGTCATGATCGGCGGCACCGTCGGCGTGGTGGAGGCCAGCGCCCACCCCAAGTTTGCGGTAGGGGACAGCGTGGTCGGTATGGGCGGGTGGCAAACCTACAGCGTGGTGGACGGCAACGAGCCTGGCATGCTGCGCAAGGTCAGCACCGAGCACATTGCGCTTAGCGCCTACCTGGGCGCCGTGGGTATGCCGGGTGTGACAGCGTGGGTGGGTCTGACGCAAATTTGCGAGCCCAAGGCGGGCGAGACCGTGGTGGTCAGTGCGGCCAGCGGCGCAGTCGGCACGGCGGTGGGCCAGTTGGCCAAAGCACGCGGCTGCCGCGTGGTCGGTATTGCCGGCGGCCCTGACAAGTGCAATTTTGTCGTCAACGAAGCTGGCTTTGATGCCTGTATCGACTACAAGGCGCATGCAGACGCCAAGTCTTTGTACAAAGCCCTCAAGGAAGCCACGCCAAACGGTGTGGACTGCTACTTTGAAAACGTTGGGGGCACCATTATGGACACCGTGCTGCTGCGTACAAACGCCTTCGCGCGCATTGCGGTGTGCGGCATGATTGCCGGCTACAACGGTGAGCCACTGCCCATGCAAAACCCATCTTTGATTTTGGTGAACCGCATCAAGATTCAGGGCTTTATTGTGAGCGAGCATATGTCGCTGTGGCCACAGGCGCTGCAGGAGCTGGGCACCATGGTTGCGACCGGCAAACTCAAGTACCGCGAGACAATTGCCGACGGCCTGGCCGCCGCGCCTGAGGCTTTCCTGGGCTTGCTAAAGGGTAAAAACTTTGGCAAGCAATTGGTAAAAATCAGCGACTGATATTGATAAACCGGCTGTGCTGGCGAGCATGGGCTTACTGAATCACCTGGAGACACACAATGCATAGCTTTAAAGGCAAAACCGCCGTACTGACTGGCGCTGGGTCGGGGTTTGGCCTGGAGTGCGCCCGCATAGGGGCTGCGAACGGCATGCGCCTGGTGCTACTCGACGTGCAAGCCGATGCACTAAGCGCTGCAGCAACTGAGATTGAAGCCACTGGCGCACAGGTGATGAGCCGCGTCATTGATGTTTCAAACGAGGCGGCCATGAACCAACTGGCCGCGGATGTGCAGCAGCGTTTTGGTGCGCCGCACTTTGTCTTCAACAATGCTGGGGTGGGCGCTGGCGGCTTGGTATGGGAAAACACGGTTGCCGATTGGGAGTGGGTGCTCAATGTGAACTTGTGGGGGGTTGTTCACGGCGTGCGCTTGTTCACGCCCATGATGCTGGCGGCCGCAAAGGCAGACCCAAACTACAAAGGTCATATTGTGAACACCGCCTCAATGGCTGGTTTGCTGACTGCTCCCAATATGGGTATTTACAACGTCTCCAAACACGCGGTGGTGGCGCTGACCGAGACCTTGTACCAGGATTTGCGTTTGGTCACAGATCAGGTCAGTGCCAGTGTGTTGTGTCCTTATTTTGTGCCTACTGGCATCAGCCAAAGCCACCGTAACAGGCCTGCCGACCTCAAAGCGGCCAAGCCCACGCCCAGTCAACTCATTGGGCAGGCCATGTCTGACAAGGCGGTCAACGCCGGCAAGGTGACTGCGGCTGAAGTCGCACAAAAAGTATTTGATGCCGTTCGCGACGACCAGTTTTACATTTACAGCCACCCGCAAGCCCTGGCCACTGTAGAGGCGAGGTTCAAGGCCCTGGTCGCGGGTGAGCAGCCGCCTGACCCATTTGCGTTGCGCCCGCAAGTTGGCGAGCAGCTGCGCGAGTCACTGCGCAGCGCTGATCGCTAGGCAGGCACTGGCTGGCCTTGTAGGCCAGCGCGCCCACTGAGCGCTTAAGCATATGGCTTGGGTGTCATGCATTGATCCGGTCTTGTGCACTTGGCTGCGGGTTGGAGGTGCGCTCAGCTATGGCAAACTGGCGTATTGACGCGCCATCAGGCGCCTTACAAACACCTAACACCCCATCACATGACAGACATTGCCGCGCAACTCGCGCAAGAGATACGTATTCGCCCAGAGCAAGCCAAGGCTGCTATCGATTTACTGGACGGCGGCGCGACAGTTCCTTTTATTGCTCGCTACCGCAAGGAAGCCACAGGTGGCCTGGACGATGTACAACTGCGTGAACTGGATGCGCGCTTGGCCTACCTCAGGGAATTGATTGACCGCAGGGCTGTGGTGCTCAAAAGTATTGATGAGCAGGGCAAGCTCACTGCAGCGCTTGCAGCCGCGATAGCTGCGGCCGCCACCAAGCAACAACTGGAAGACCTTTATTTGCCCTACAAGCCAAAGCGCCGCACCAAAGGGCAAATTGCCAAAGAGTTTGGCATTGAACCCCTGGCCGATGCATTGCTGGCAAACCCCGCCCTGGACCCGCAAGATCAGGCAGCGGCCTATGTACGCACAGAAAAAGGCGAGGCCGGCGAAGACTTCACCACCATAACGGCCGTATTGGACGGTGTGCGCGATATTTTGAGTGAGCGCTGGGCTGAAGATGCTGGCTTGGTGCAGCGCGTGCGTGAGTGGTTGTGGCGTGAGGGCCTTTTTCAAAGCAAGCTGGCCAGCGGCGTTGACGAACACAACGCAGATGCCGCTAAATTCAGAGACTATTTTGACTACGCCGAGCCCATTGGTCGCGTGCCGTCTCACCGCGCGCTGGCAGTGCTGCGAGGCCGTGGCCTCAATTTGCTGGATGCCAAGCTGGTGTTGCCCGACAGTGTTGACCAAGACAGCACCAGCGCTGCAAAGTCGCCCAGTCTCGCCGAGGGCATGATTGCCCAGGCCGCGGGTTGGAGCCACCAGGGCCGCGCCAGCGACGACTTGCTGCGCAAATGCGTGACTTGGACTTGGCGGGTCAAGCTCAGCCTGTCGGTTGAGCGGGACTTGTTCACCCGTTTGCGCGAGTCGGCTGAACAAGTGGCCATTAAAGTGTTTGGCGACAACATGCGCGATCTGTTGCTGGCCGCACCAGCTGGCAACAAACCTGTCATGGGCCTTGACCCTGGCATTCGCACCGGCGTCAAAGTGGCGGTGGTGGACAGCACTGGCAAGCTGGTCGATACCGCCACGGTATACCCACACGAGCCCCGCAAAGATTGGGATGGTGCCTTGCATATATTGACGCAACTGTGTGCCAAGCACCAGGTGGCGCTCATCGCGATTGGCAACGGCACCGCCAGCCGCGAGACTGACAAACTCGCAGCCGACCTCATCAAACTAATGAGCAAACACGATGGCGCAACCGTGCCGCAAAAGCTGGTGGTGAGTGAGTCTGGCGCGTCTGTTTACAGCGCCAGTGAGTTTGCCAGCCAGGAAATGCCAGACGTAGACGTGAGCTTGCGCGGTGCGGCCAGTATTGCGCGGCGCGTGCAAGACCCATTGGCTGAATTGGTCAAGATTGACCCCAAGTCCATTGGTGTGGGTCAATACCAGCACGACGTCAACCAGAGCGACCTGGCCAAACAACTGGACGCCGTGGTGGAGGACTGTGTGAACGCCGTCGGTGTAGACCTCAACACGGCCAGCGTGCCGCTTCTGTCGCGGGTATCCGGCTTGTCGTCCACTGTTGCCAAGGCGGTGGTGCGCTGGCGTGACAGCAACGGCGCGTTTCGCAACCGCCAGCAGCTGATGGACGTGAGTGGTTTGGGGGCCAAAACCTTTGAGCAAAGTGCAGGCTTTTTGCGCATTCGCGGTGGAGACAACCCACTGGATATGACAGGTGTACACCCAGAGACATATGACCTGGTGCAGCGCATCATGGCGCAGGCCGCCAAGCCCATCGAGGCCATCATGGGCAAGCCTGATGTACTGAAGACCTTATCGGCCAAGTCTTTTGTCACACCGCAGTTTGGCGAACTCACCGTATCTGACATTTTGAGTGAGCTGGAAAAGCCAGGCCGAGACCCTCGTCCTGATTTTGCCGTGGCGCGCTTTAACGACGGCGTGGAGGACATACGTGATTTGCGCGAAGGCATGGTACTGGAGGGCACTGTCAGCAACGTGGCCGCTTTTGGTGCATTTGTGGACATAGGCGTACACCAGGATGGTTTGGTTCACGTGAGCCAGCTCAGCAACAAGTTTGTGACCCACGCCCACGAGGTTGTGAAAACCGGTGACATCGTCAAGGTGCGCGTGGTTGAAGTGGATGCCACACGCAAGCGCATCAGCCTGACCATGAAGCTGGACGCACCCGTGGCGGCCCGCAAGGATGCGCCGCGCGACAACAAGTTCGAGCATGCCGCACGCAACGCAGTGCGCCCTCAAGGGGGCACGCTGCCAGCCATGCTCAAGGCAACTCGGCCATGGCCCAAGCCTTTGCCAAGCTCAAAGCCCAATAACACCACGTATCAAGCACACCATGACAACAACAGACCGCTACAACGCCCAGGCAGACCGCTACGACGGGCGCATGATTTACCGCCGGTGCGGCAACAGTGGCCTGCAATTGCCCGCCATTACCCTGGGTCTCTGGCACAACTTTGGCGATGCCACGCCCATGCAAACGCAGCGCGATATGCTGCGCACCGCTTTCGACCTGGGCATTACCCACTTTGACCTGGCCAACAACTACGGCCCGCCCGCAGGCAGCGCCGAAATCAACTTTGGTCAGCACTTGCGCCGAGACTTCATGCCTTACCGCGATGAGTTGATCATCTCCAGCAAAGCCGGCTGGGACATGTGGCCAGGGCCTTATGGCCAGGGCGGTGGCTCACGCAAATACGTGCTGGCCAGCCTTGACCAGAGCCTGCAACGCATGGGGCTAGATTACGTCGATATTTTTTACTCGCATCGTTTTGACCCCGACACGCCTTAGAGGAAACCATGGGCGCCCTGGCCAGCGCTGTCAAACAAGGCAAAGCCTTGTACGTGGGCATCTCCAGCTACTCGGCGGGCAAAACCGCTGAGGCTGCAGCGCTGCTAAAAGGCATGGGCATCACACCATTGATTCACCAGCCGTCTTACAGCATGCTCAACCGCTGGGTAGAGCAAGACTTGTTGCGTACCCTGAGCGAGCAGGGTATGGGCTGCATTGCGTTCAGCCCACTGGCGCAGGGCCTGCTCACCAACAAGTATTTAAACGGGGTTCCAGCAGACGCCCGCATCAACCGACCAGGCGGTGCTTCCTTCAAGCAAGAGCATTTGAGTGAAGCCAACTTGGCTCGTATCCAGGCGCTTAACGGTATCGCGCAAGCGCGCGGTCAAAGCCTGGCGCAAATGGCCGTGGCTTGGGTGTTGCGCAACCCACAAGTCTCGTCCGCACTCATTGGTGCCAGCCGGCCCGAACAAATCACAGAGCTGGTGAGTGCGCTCAAGCAACTTGCGTTCAGCGAACAAACGCTTGCTGCCATTGACCAGCATGCGGTTGAAGGCGGTATCAACTTGTGGCAAAAACCCTCCACCGACCAACGCCCATGAGCGCCGGCAACAAGGCACTGGCCATTTATGCAGGTCCTGGCGCCCGTGCCTTGTTGCAGCGTGAGGGCTTGCGCCCAGAGCATGTTGCCGCAATACCCGCGGCAGCTGGCGGCCCAAAGGGTTTGATGCTTTGCAGGCTGGACCAGTTTTTATTTGGTGACTGGCTTGGTAACAGCGCGCAGCCCATAGACCTGGTCGGTGCATCCATTGGTGCCTGGCGCATGGCCACGGCTTGTATGGCCGATAGCGTGGCAGGCTTTCAACGCCTGGAGCACGACTACATTCGTCAGGAGTTTGTCATCCCACCAGGCAAGCGCATGCCCAGCTCAGCCAGCGTTAGCGCCGCGTTTGCCCACAGTTTGCACAGCTTTTACGATGACCATGTGTCGCAAGTACTAGGCCACGAGCGCTACAAGCTACACGTTGTTACAAGCCATGGCAAACACGTGTTGCACAGGCAAGGGCGGATCACTACGCCACTGGGCTACGCCGGTGCGTTTGTAGCCAACGCCTTGTCTCGCAAAGCCTTGGGCAATTGGCTTGAGCGCGTGGTGTTTTCTGCGGCTGGCCAGCAGAGCGAGCCGCCCGCAGCGCCAGCGGCCTTGCCGTTTGACACCTCTGACATCAAAACGCTGCAATGCGCGCTTACCAACGGTAATTTCTACCAGGCGTTGCGCGCCAGTTGTTCGATTCCGTTTGCCTTGGACGCCGTGCACGACATTCCTGGTGCGCCCACCGGCGCCTATTGGGACGGTGGCATTACCGACTACCACATGCACTTGCGCTACCGCACAGACCCTCAGCATGTGGTGCTGTACCCGCATTTTCAGAAAGCAGTGGTGCCGGGCTGGCTGGACAAAACGCTAAAGCACAGACACGCTGCAACCGCTGCGTTAGACCACATGGTGGTCATAGCGCCTAACCCGCAGTGGGTAGCCACACTGCCCAATGCCAAGCTGCCAGACCGGCACGACTTCGTGCATTACAACAACGACTTTGCTGGGCGCGTAAAAGTGTGGCAAACCGCTGTGGACGAAAGCCAACGCTTGGTCCATGAGTTTCAAGACTGGCTGGCCAAGCCTGATATGAGCCAGGTGCAAGCCTTGTAGCCCAACCCAGCTGTCTCAATTGGGCGCAGGGCGGCATTGCAAGGCAAGGCGATAAAAGACAGTGTATGGTCGGCGCTACATACTCTGCGCCAACATCGATTCATAGTCTTGCGCGGAGGCAATACGAGGGTTTGTGGCATGGCAGTGGTCGGCTAAAGCGCCTTTGATCACCGTGTCGAATTGACTGCTTTGCACGCCCATGGCTTGCAGCCCTGTGGGTAGCCTCAGGCGCAGGTTCATGTCCTTGATGGCATCACCTAATTGACCGGCGTTGTCCAGCCCCATGGCTTGGGCCATGCGTTCTAGGCGGCGCTCTTGTTGTACCGACTCGCTGTGGGCGTTGAACGCAATAACCGCTGGTAAAAACATCGCATTGAGTGTGCCGTGGTGCAAGTGCGGGGACACGCCGCCCAAGCTGTGGCTTAAAGAGTGCACACACCCCAAGCCTTTTTGAAACGCCATGGCGCCTTGCATGGACGCGCTCATCATGTGGCGGCGCGCCTCCAGGTTGCTGCCGTCATTGGTGGCCTGTTCAATGTGTGCCCAGGCACGAGCCAAGCCGTCCAGGGCAATGCCATCTGCGGGCGGGTTAAAGGGCGCGGCCATAAAGGTTTCCATGCAGTGCGCAACAGCGTCCATGCCAGTAGCGGCGGTGAGCATGGGTGGCAAGCCTAGCGTTAGCTCAGGATCACAAATGGCCACTTTGGGCACCAAATGCCAGCTGTGAAAGCCCAGCTTGCGTCCGTCATTCACGATGACAATAGCGCCGCGTGCCACTTCGCTACCCGTGCCTGCTGTGGTGGGTATGGCTATCAATGGCGCCACGGCTTCGGTGATCTTGGAAGAGCCGCCTTCAATGGTGGCGTAGGTTTTAAGGCTGCCGCCATGGGTAGCGAGTATGGCTACGCCTTTGGCGCAATCAATACTGGAGCCACCGCCCAGGGCAATAATGCCGTCGCATCCATGGGCCAGGTACAAGTCACTTGCGGCGCGCACGGCTGCCTCGGTGGGGTTACTGGGTGTTTGGTCGAATATTGTTACGGGCAGGTCATTGAGCTGTGCCATCACTTGGTCCAGCAGGCCTGCTGCCTTGATACCGGCGTCGGTAACCAACAGTGGTTTGCTGATGCCATGGGCGACACAGCTGGCGCCTAGTTTGGCCACTGCGCCACAGTCAAATTCAATGTCGGTGATGTACTTGATCAAACCCATGGTGTGCAACTCCTCAATAGTCCATAGACGCGGGCGACGCTTGACGCCAACAACTTACCGTATGCTAGCTGCCAGGCGCCTGTTTGGTGCGTCGCCAGGATGACCCTATGCTCACACCCCAGATCAAAGACTTGCTTGCACGCATCGCCCAGGCTGCCAGACCCCCCATGCACTTGTTGCCGGTTCAGGCGGCCAGGGCGTTTTATGCCGCAGCTGCTGGCGTGCTTAGCATTGACCCAGCGCCAATGTTGGTGGACGAAAGCTTGTCCATACCTACGCGTGACGCCCAGCGGCTGCATGCCAAGCTGTGGGTGCCACACACGCAAGCGCGTGGCGTGCTGCTGTATTTTCATGGAGGTGGCTTCACCATTGGCTCGTCGGCCACCCACAAGGCGCTGTGCCAGCACATGGCAATAGCGGCGGGCTGCGCCGTGGTGTCTGTTGACTACCGTCTGGCGCCAGACCACCAGTTTCCAACAGCCGTGCACGACGCCTTTGACAGCCTCAAGTGGTTACACCAACACGTGGATGCACTCGCGCCGCGTCATATTTGTCACCATGCCATTGCTGTAGCGGAGACAGTGCCGGCGGCACATTGGCTGCTGTAAGCGCCTTGCAGGCGCGTGATCACCACATTGACCTGGCGTTGCAGCTGCTGATATACCCCGGCGTGGGTGCGCACGCCAACACCGACTCACATGCCAGGTACGCCGACGGCTTTGTGCTGTCAGCCGCAGACATTGCCTACTTTTTCAACCACTACATTCCCAACAAGGACCAACGTGACGACTGGCGCTTTGCACCTTTGTACGCAGCAGATCACGCAGGTGTTGCCCCGGCCTGGATAGGTCTGGCCGAGTGTGACCCGCTGTTTGACGAAGGTATTGCCTATGGCGATGTGTTGCGCGCCGCAGGCGTGACCGTAGACTTGGAGGTGTACAAGGGCGTGGTACACGGCTTTGTAAACTGGGAACGCGCGATACCAGAGGCCCGTCAAGCGCACGCAGACGCAGGCGCGGCCCTCAAAGCAGCATTTGCCTAACCCCTAACTGTTGGCCAACACATGAGCACCACCACAATAAACCACCGCTACCAGGAGCGTTTGCGCGTACGCTGGTCTGAAATAGACGCCCAGCACATTGTCTTTAACGCCCACTACCTCACTTACATAGACACAGCTATTGCAGGCTACTGGCGCGCATTGGGCTTGCCCTACCATGCGGCCATGGCCCTTCTTGAGGGAGATATCTACCTCAAAAAAACCACGGTGGAGTACCACGCTTCAGCCGTGTATGAAGACTTGTTAAGCGTAGGCTTGTCCTGCACACGCCTGGGCCGCTCCAGCATGACGTTTAGCGCCACCATTGCGCGCGGCGACACCTTGCTCACCAGTGCCGAGCTGGTGTACGTGTTTGCCGACCCCAGCACCCAAACCAGCAAGCCTATACCCGCAGCGCTGCGCAGCGTGATAGAGCAATACGAGTCAGGCCAGCCAGTGACAAAGCTACAAGTGGGTACCTGGCAAGCGTTGGGGCCGCAGGCTTCACAGGTGCGCACTGAGGTGTTTGTACAAGAACAAGGCATTAGCCAGGACGACGAGTGGGACGACATGGATGCCCAGTGCTTGCACGCGGTGTTGTTCAATGGCTTGGGTCAGGCATTGGCCACAGGACGACTATTGCCCAGCGTACAAGGCCAGTCCAAAATTGGCCGCATGGCGGTGACACGGGTGCTGCGTGGCACAGGGCAGGGCGCTCACATTCTCCATGCGCTGTGCGAGCACGCCAAAGCCCGTGGAGACAAGACTGTTTTGCTACACGCCCAAACCAGCGCCAAACGCTTTTATGACAAGCTGGGCTTTACCCAACAGGGCGATTTATTCGTAGAGGCCGGCATAGACCACGTCACCATGAGCAAGCCTTTGGTGTGACGGCCAGGTGCTGTGCTTCAGACGTGGCCAGTACCTGACCCAGCTGGTCATAGCGCCACTCTTGCATATAAAAGTCCTGGTTGAAGCCAGTTGGGCCAACACCTTGCCACATCAAGGTGCTGCTGCGCGTGCCGTAGTGCTGCTGGGGCCAGCGCACAAATACGCTGGACAAGGCATCGGGCGTCAGGCGCTCATCGTCTTGCAAGGCCGCCAGCAGCAATGCATGGCGCTCGGCCTGCGACATACCCAGTACACCCGACAACGCCTGTCTCAGCCGCAGCAGTTTGGGCCAGGGTGTATCTAGGTCTGCGTTTGACAAGGCGTATACGCCAGGCGCAAGTGCGCTTGTGTACCAGCCGCCAGCGCTTGCGGTGTGTTGCGCGCTGGCTTTGTTGCGCGCGACATGCCATGTTTGCGTGAGCACATCACCCAACACCACGTTGCAGCCTTCAAAGCTGCTCGCAGGGTTGTTGATCAGCCACCGCTCAAAGCTGATGCCACCAAGCCATTGGGTGCACAAGCTGCCACGGCTGCTGGCCGTCGGTGCAACTGGTGTTGCGGCTGGCAAAGTGGGTCTGATATTGGTTAAAAACGCCACACGCCCGTTACTGCCCGCACCCATCCAGGTGCCTCCAGCCACCATGTCGCGCCCAGACAGCACCGTGATGTCTGACGTTAAGGGCCAACTCGCCAAGCCTTGCGTTGGCCGCCCAAACGCCTCATCACGGTTGGCCGCCACCAGCAGCGGCAAGTGGGGTGCAGCACCTATGGCGAATGCAATAAGGCACATAAGCGCTTTCTATCAACACACCTGTACAAACGCCTAGATATCAGCAAGAAGCGCGTAGGGCAGGTTTAACAACTGCAGCGCGGGGCCGTTGGCGTCAACCAGCCGCAACGCAGTGGCCTCTTGTGCAATAGCCAGTTGTGTGCTGAACGACACCACTTGCTGCCCCTCAAAGCTGGCAGCACCAACCACCACGCCACAGGCCTCAAAACTGTCGGGCTGATCAGCTCGGTTGGCAAACACCTCAGCGCCCAAGGCTGGTAGCGCAACGTCAGGCGACAGCTGGGCCAACATGGTGCGCCGCTTGATCGCACCCCTGAACTGGCTGCGCGCCACCACTTCCTGGCCTGGGTAACAGCCTTTTTTAAAGCTCACGCCGCCAACAGACTCGTAGTTGATCATTTGTGGCACAAAGGCCTCAAATGTGGGCTGGCTCACCATGGCCACGCCGCTGGCCACAAACGCAAATTGCCAACTGGCTAGCGCATCTTCCTGGGCCTCGGTGGGCGCGCCCGTAGCCGGTGCCAATACCAGCCAGGCTTGTGCGCCTTGGGCTGCTGGCCATGCAAGGCTGTCGGCTTGGCCCCAGGGCAGTTGCACAGTGATTCGTTGCCAGGCGGGCTGCACCGGCGACGCCAGACAGGGACGCACAAAACCCATTACCGCGTAATGCTCGGATGCGTCTGTCAAAACGCACTTGGCGCGCATGACAAACATGGACAAACGCTTGCGCGTGGTCTCCAGTAAATCGCGGGGCATTAACAGTGCAATGGTGTGTGCATCCAGGCGCAATGCCACCATACTGGCCTGTACACGGCCTTTCACGTTGCAAAAAGCTGCCAAGCGCGCAGAGGCCTGGTCTAGCGACAACATGTCATTGGACAGCTGCTTGTGCAAAAAGTCGGCTACATCCTCGCCCGTTGCCAGCATCACCCCCCAGTCGGGCAGCAAGGTGAGGGTTTGTTCATCGTGAGGAGTGAGCGTGGCTGAATGGGACATGTCGCGCGCGGCCTTGTGAGGTTTAAGAGTCGAATCAAACAGAAATAATGCGATGATTATGCTGTGCTGTCATCAACCTTGCCGGCCCAGTTGTATACCTAGTCAACCCCATGCTAAAGACGCTCAAATTTCTATTCATTGCCGCTGTGCTTGCCGTGCTGGGTGCGGTGGCGGGCGTGGCCTGGTGGAGCCAAAAGCCGCTGCCCATCACACTTGAGGCCAATCAAGACGTGCTGGACTTGCGTGTACCGCCCAGTGCAAACGCGATGGACGTTGCCAGGGCACTGAACAAGGCGGGCGTGGCCACGCCCACGCGCTTGCTGTTTGAGTGGTTTCGCTGGTCAGGCCAAGCGCGTGATAAAGGCCGGTAGTTATGAGCTGGCCCCTGGCATTACGCCTACACAGCTGATTGACGTGTTGGTGCAGGGCAAACAGGCGTTGCGCAAAGTCACCCTCATTGAGGGCTGGACTTTTAAACAAGTGCGCCAAGCGCTTGCTGACGCCCCTGACCTTGAACCGGTTACAAGCGACTGGACAGACAGCCGCATCATGGCGGCGCTGGGGCGCAACGGCCAGCACCCGGAAGGGCGGTTTTTCCCTGACACCTATGTGTTTCCCAAGCACGCCGATGATTTGGATGTGCTGCGCCAGGCGGCCAAGCTCATGGACACCGAGTTGGCGAAAGCCTGGGCCAAGCGCAGCGAACAAACACCTGTTAACACCCCTGATGAACTGTTGATACTGGCCAGCATTATTGAAAAAGAAACCAACCACGACCCAGACCGCCCATTGGTTGCCAGCGTGTTTGCCAACCGCTTGGCCATTGGCATGCGCCTGCAAACAGACCCCACCGTCATTTATGGCTTGGGCGACGCCTTTGACGGCAACCTGCGCCGCATACACCTGCGCACGGATACGCCTTACAACAGCTATACCCGGGCGGGTCTACCCCCTACGCCCATTGCTATGCCTGGCGCGGCATCGTTGGCGGCTGCTGTGTCACCTGCGCCCACCAAGGCGTTTTACTTTGTTGCCAAGGGTAACGGCCAAAGCGCCTTTAGCAACAACCTGGCCGAGCACAACATGGCCGTACAACGCTATATTTTTGGCCGCTGATTTGGGCGTTAAGCTAGACACTTGTTTACATTGACATCCCCATCACTATGAGTCAGCTCAAACGCGGTTTATTTATCAGCTTTGAAGGCATCGATGGCGCTGGCAAGTCCACGCACATCGAGGGCTTGGCGCATTTATTCAGAGAGCAAGGGCGCGATGTGGTGCTGACCCGTGAGCCTGGCGGCACGCCATTGGCCGAGCGCTTGCGCGAACTGGTCTTGCACGAAGCCATGGACCCACTCACTGAAGCCTTGCTGGTGTTTGCCGCCAGACGGGACCATTTGGTCACCGTAATTGAGCCCGCGCTGGCCAAGGGCAGCGTTGTGATTTGCGACCGCTTCACAGACGCCACTTTTGCCTACCAAGGGGCAGGGCGCGGCTTTGACTTGGCCACACTCACCACCTTGGAGCAGTGGGTGCAAACCAAGGCGGATCAATCCGGTCTGCGTCAACCCGACCTGAGTCTGTGGTTTGACTTGCCCCCAGCGGTGGCGGCTGAGCGGCTGGCGCAAGCGCGTGAAGCCGACCGCTTTGAAGCACAATCCCTGGACTTTTTCGAGCGTGTGCGCAGTGGCTACCAAGCCCGTTTTGAGACCTCAGCCGGGCGTATGGTGCGTATCAACGCAGACCAGAGCAAGCACTTGGTGTGGCAGCACATCACCCATCAGGTGGTGCAACGCGGCTGGCTGGCCATTATGGTCAATAGTGCCGCATTCAAAGGCAACGTGGCGTGAGCGACTTAAGGCCCCCAACCGCCTTGGCACCCTGGCTGCAAGACCAGTTAAAGGCCTTGATGCAGCAGCGCGGACATGCACTACTGCTAAGCGGCCCGCCTGGCCTTGGCCAGTACGAGTTGGCTTATGCCTTGGCCAAAACGTGGCTTTGTGACGCACCCACAGATGCTGGTGCCTGCGGCCAATGCGGTGCTTGCCACAGCGTCGAGGTGCGCACCCACCCCGACTTGCACGTGTTGATGCCCGAGACGGTTGCCCCCGGCCTGGACTGGCCGCTGCCAGCCGCAGCACAAGACGCCATAGACAAAAAAGAGCGCAAACCAAGCCGATGGATTCGGGTGGATGCGGCGCGTTCAGCCGTGGCATTTACCCAGATGACACGTGCACGGGCACGCTACCAAGTGGTGCTTGTTTACCCGGCGCAGCGGCTCAATGTGGAATCGGCCAACACCCTGCTGAAAACCCTGGAAGAGCCGCCCGGCGACGTGCGCTTTGTGCTGGCCACCGAGGCTGCGCACATGTTGCTGCCCACCATACGCAGCCGCTGCCTCACCCACACCATGGCCTGGCCAGATGCCGCCACTTGCACCGACTGGCTTGGCACCACCGTTGAGCCGGCACCCAGCGCACAAGCTGCGACCACCTGGCTGCGCGCCGCTGGCGGACGGCCCATGGACGCCTTGGCCTGGGCCGAGTTGGGCCTTAGCGCGGCGCAGTGGAGTGCTTTGCCCAAGGCCGTGGCCGCCGGCCAACTGGCAGGCATGCAAGACTGGGACGCTGTCGTTGTGCTGGACACACTTCAAAAAATTGCCCACGATGCACAGGCGGTCTGGGTAGGTGCGGCGCCCAGGTTTTTTGAGGCGACCGATTTGCCTGCCTTGCCGCACCTGCGCAGCCTGGAACAATGGGCCCAGCGCTTGGCAGGCTGGCGGCGCACGGTAGAACACCCCTACAACGCAGGCCTTCAAACCGAGGCCTGGATGGCAGACGCAGCCATGGTGTTTGCCTGCGGCCAAGCCCACGCGGCCTTTGCCCACGGGTGCCCACGCCTAACCCCCACACGCATTTACTCTTAACAACGCATCGGTTTTCATGTTTATTGACTCTCACTGCCACCTGAACTTCCCTGAGCTCAAGGGCAACCTGGACAGCATATTGCAGCGCATGGCTGAGGCACATGTGGACCAGGCGGTGTGCATCTGTACCACGGTAGAGGAGGCCGACGACGTTTTACACTTGGCCCAACAGCACGCCAACCTATGGGCTACCGTGGGCGTACACCCAGACAACGAGGGGGTGGCTGAGCCCAGCTTTGACTGGCTGGTACAGCGTGCGGCCAACCCACGCATAGTGGGCATTGGCGAGACAGGACTGGACTACTACCGCTTAAACGGGCGCACCATAGACGATATGCAATGGCAAAGAGACCGCTTTGCCACACACATACGTGCGGGCAGGGCCACTGATTTACCGTTGGTGGTGCACACGCGCAGCGCCAGCGCAGACACCATGGCCATGTTGCGGGATATAGGCGGCTTTGGCAGCGCCAGTGCGGGCGATGGCCCACAGTCCAGAGGCGTGTTGCACTGCTTTACTGAAAGCTTGGAGGTGGCCAAGGCAGCCTTGGATATTGGCTACTACATCTCCTTCTCGGGCATTATTACTTTTAAAAATGCGGCGGATATCAGAGATGTAGTGGCTTATGTGCCGCTGGACAGGCTGCTGATTGAGACCGACAGCCCTTATTTGGCACCCACGCCACACAGAGGTAAAACCAACAGCCCAGCCTTTGTGCCCTTGGTGGCGCAACAAGTGGCGCAAACAAAGGGCATTGCCGTTGAAGAAGTAGGGCGCTTGAGCACAGAGAACTTTTACAGGCTGTTTTCAAAGGCGCAAGCCCAGCCCTGAGCCATCAGCGCGTGATTTGGGGGAGGGTTTGCAACTTCATGTTGCATGACAAACTACATGAATAAATACCTGCAATACTATGATAAATATCTATTTAGTATAGATTTACTTGGCCTTTGTTAATGGTGTGCTGGGCGTTAAGCCCAGGCTTGCCATCACAGGCGCAAACCGTGTTTCCCAGCCACCAGGACACCGATGACGTGCCACTGATTCAATCCGCTCCAAAGTCATCACCCAAGCCAGCCCCAACCGCTGAGCAGCAACAGGCGGCGCGCGAACAGAGGTTTTGGGACGCCCTTCAAAAAGACGATGAATGGGCGTTTAGCAATGCGGTATTTGCTGGCGCCGACCCCAACTTGCGCCTTGCAAACGGCAACACAGCCTTACATGAAGCAGTAAGCCTTCCAGCGCCACGCATTGCCCAGGTCCTGTTGCGCCAGCCCGGCGTTGATCTTGATGCGCGCAACAAGGCGGGCGAAACCCCGCTGATGCTGGCCGTGCTGCGTGGCCAGGTGGCACTGGCGCAATCCTTGATTGCAGCCAAAGCCGCCATCAACCACCCGGGCTGGACACCGCTGCATTACGCCGCAGCCGCCACTTACGAACAAGCGCCCGCCATGATCAGTTTGCTGCTGGACAACTACGCCTATATAGACGCCGAATCGCCCAATGGCACGACGCCTCTGATGATGGCCGCGCGCTACGGTCGGCCAGACAGCGTGAAGCTGCTGGTGGAACTGGGCGCAGACGTCAACCTGATCAACGCCAAAGGTCTTAGCGCATTGGATTTCGCCAAGGCAGGCGCCAAGCCAGATTCAATCAGACTACTGGATCAGGTTGCACTGGACAACGCAGCCTTGCCCAAGGGAACCTGGTGACTGGACACACTTACGTTAATGGTGCTTTATATTAAACATTCCACAATGTATATTATGTTAACTAACATAAGTAGCGAAGGTAGAAGTCAGTCAGTTAGTTAGCCAGCTGCCACACCGCAGCAACTAGCCTGCCACCTGCATCAGCGTACTGTGGGCAGCAGCTGCATGGTGTGCTGCGGTACTTCGCCCTGCACACCCAGCAAGCGATACCGTCCATTGGCCCATTCAGCGCTCATGTCGCCGTAACGGTTGGACAGCACATTGCCGCTTTGGCCGGTTTGGTACATGAACTGCGACTTTGACAAATCGGACAAGTCATAAATCGCGCGCAATGATGCGGCGTGTACCACCGCAAAGGGCCGCTCGCCGCTGGCGTGATAACGCCCCACGTTAACGGTATAGCCATCACCACCCACTGGCACTTGTACGTTGAACAACTTGGCCAACACCCCAACATTGCCAAATGGTTTGTGGCTGCTGATGGCTGTGTGGGCATTTCCCCACTGCCACTTGCTGAGGTCTGGCCCCATATCGGCACTTAACTGGTTTAGTGTGAGCGTAAGCGCTTGATTCATGAGGGGCTTGCAGCCGGCTTGGCCACACCAGTCGGTGTTGTCGCTGGCCAGTATGCCCAACAGCCCCTCCCTAAACTGGCGCTTGCCGTATAGCTTGTCAAACTTGTCTTGGCCTAGTCGCGGCCTTATCACCAGTTGTGTCAACTCATGCGCCCACACCGAGACCATCAACGCCGCCGGTGAGTTCACCCGCATGTCGCCATCAAAACCGGCCAGCGCCTTGGCTGCAGCGGGTGCCAGTACATGGTCGCTGGTGCTGCGCTGCAAGTAAGGCAACAACGACAGCGCAGATAGCGACACCTGATCCATTTGCATGGTCGCAAAAGACTGTGCATCGTGCAGCGGGCTTTGCGCCATCAACTTGCTGATTCGGCGCATGCGGTGGCTGGTGGCCCAGTCACTGGTTATAAAGTGCGGGTACTTGGTGTCGTGTATGCGCTGATTGGCTGTGGCTATCCAGCCAGCAGCGCCATCATCCTCAGGCGTGTCGGCGTAAGGCAGCCACCCTGCCCAGTCGTATTTGGCGTCCCAGCCCGGGTTAGGGGCCACACCCATGATGTCGTTGGCACGGTTGCGTACAGGTGTGGTGCCAATGGCTTTGTAACGAATGCGCCCGTTGGTGTCCGCCATGACTACGTTTTGCATGGGCGAATGGTGGTCGGCGTAAGCCTGTTCCAAGCTGGCCACATCGGTGGCAAAGTTGGCATTGAGGCCAGCCAACACAGTCTTGTTGTTTGGCTCTAAAGCACTCCAGCGCAACGCAATCGCGTAGCGCGTTTTGTCCAGAACGCTGTCGTAGGCAGGCTGCACGTCGCTGACAACTGGGCCATGGCGGCTGCTACGCACGGTGAAGGTGTAGTCGTCATCGCCCTTGATCTTGATGGTTTCAGCCCGTGTGGCAAACGTTTGAAACTCCCCTGCCCCTGCTGGCGACGGCACACGGTACAAATCGGGTGCATCTGGCTTGAGCTGCTCCAGGTACAAGTCTTGTACGTCTGGCCCCACATTGGTAAAGCCCCATGCCACACCAGCGGTATGTCCCAACACCACCACGGGTAAACCCGGCAGCGTCGCGCCGCGCACGTCCATGGCTGGCCATTCGTCACTTGCAGGCGCTTTTAAATGGGCCACATACCATAGCGCCGGCGCACTGAGACCCAGGTGCGGGTCATTGGCCAACATGGGCTGACCGCTGCGCGTGTTCTGGCCAGCCACGACCCAGTTGTTCGAGCCTTTGCCGTCCAGGCTGCCCAACTGCGCCACCCATGCGTTGGCAGCTGCGCCCACCTGCTCTCTCAAGCCGTTGACATCGGCACGCGCACGGCTTGGGGCCACACCGTCCGTACTGTAAGCGCCTAGCGACTGGTACAACTGGCCCAAGTCCAGGCTGGTTGCGGGCGCTTCAGGTATTTGTTGTCGCGCATAAGGCGGCATGATTTGCCACAGCGCTTGGGTGTCTAGCGTTTGCAACAAGCTAAACCGCGCAAACTCGTGACTCCAGTTGCCGCCAAGGTCCAGCGCCATCATCAAGGACCAGCCCACAGAGTCAGCAGGTGTCCAGAACTGCCCTTTCTGCGCCCGCGCCTTGGCGTTCACACCCAATAAAGTGAACTCGGGTGTCAGCCACTGGGTTTGCCCAGCCAGTGAGTCGTTGATGCCGTTGCTGTATGCCTGCAAGGCTTGTTGTGCCTTGGCGGGCAATGCGGCCAGCTGCTGCTGCGCCACTTTGTAAATGCCCAGGGTACGCAGCAGCTTGTCTGTATCCAGCGTGGCCTCACCCAGCACTTCGGACAAAGTGCCACGTACCACGCGACGATTGAACTCAAGCTGCCACGCTCGCTCACTGGCGTGTACCCAGCCCATGGTGTACCACGCATCGGTGGCAGACTGGGCTTGAATGGTCGTGACGTCGCTGGCATTGCGGGTCACGCTCACAGGTTGGCGCAAACCAGGCGCTGTGAACGTGCCGTCCAAGGGTGTTTGGCTGTTGAGTGCGTACACCAGCACCGCCGCACCCAAGCCTATGGCGCCAACCAGAGGCAGCATCCACACAGCATGCAGTGCCAAACGAGCGAATGAGCGTTTCATAGCGGTGTCCTAAAACAGTGACTGGTCACCACTATATCGTGCGCACCCAGAGCTTCTCTGGGCGCATGCCAAAGCAAGTCACCAGTGGCCTGGCACTAGGTTTGTTTGGGCACAGGCCTTTGAATGGCTTTGACCTCCAGGAACTCCTCCAAACCAAACACGCCGTTTTCGCGGCCGTTTCCCGACTGTTTGTAGCCGCCAAATGGCGCATTGGCATTGAATGGTGCACCGTTGATGTCCACTTGACCTGTGCGAAGGCGCCTGGCCACAGCAATGGCGCGCTCATCTGTGCCAGCCCATACGCCGCCACCCAAGCCGTAAACCGTCTCGTTGGCAATGGCCACAGCCTCGTCTTCGTCTTTGTAAGTCAGCATCACCAGGACTGGGCCGAAAATTTCTTCCCGTGCCAGTGTGTGGTGACGTTGCACACCCAAAATAGTTGGCTGTACAAAGTAGCCCTTGTCAAATGCGGGCTTGTCTGCGCCACCAGCAATGAGCTCTGCACCTTCGTCCAGGCCAAGTTGTATGAGACTGAGCACACGGTCACGCTGCGCTGCGCTTACCAGGGGACCTAATTTGCTGCCCTCGTCAAAGGCGTTGCCAATGGTGAAGCGCTCAATGACCGCTTTGGCCAGGGCTTTGGCCTCGTCGTAGCGCGACGCGGGCACCAGCAAACGTGTGTGCGCCGAGCAGGTTTGACCGCTGTTGAGCAAACAAGCGCCTACAGAGCCCTTGATGGCTGCGGCAAAATCGGCATCGTCCAACACCACGCTGGCAGATTTACCGCCAAGCTCCAACGCCACACGTTTGATGCTTTGTGATGCCAGCTCACCTACACGCTTGCCCGCGCGGGTAGAACCCGTAAAGCTCACCATGTCCACTTCAGGATGGCTGGCCAGCACCTCACCCACTTCCGGGCCCAAGCCATTCACCAGGTTGAACACGCCCGCAGGCACGCCCGCCTCGTGTATCACCTCGGTCAAGATAATGGCGTTGATGGGCGCGATCTCTGACGGCTTTAGCACGACGGTGCAGCCTGCCACCAGCGCGGGCGCCACTTTGAGTGCGATTTGGTTCAGCGGAAAATTCCAGGGCGTAATACACCCCACGACGCCAATCGCCTCGCGCACGATCAACGAGTGTTTGATTTCGCTTTCAAACTCAAAGGCGCGTGCGACTTTGGCAAAGTTGCCCCAGTTGAATATAGGCATGCCCACTTGCACCATGCCAGCCATCTTGAGTGGCATACCCACCTCACTGGCAATGGTTGCAGTCAGGTCGTCGGCGCGCGCCTTTAAGCCAGCGGCTACTTTGTCCAGGTAGCCAGCGCGCTGTTCCACGCTTAATGCAGACCATGCTGGAAAAGCCCTGCGTGCGGCCAATACCGCGCTCTGTGCGTCTGCTGCACTGCCCGCGGGCACGGTGGCAATAACCTCTTCAGTATTGGAGTCGGTCACGTTCAGCGTGGTGTTGCCACTGGCGTTGACCCATTGCCCGTCAATGTAGTGCTGCGCATAGGTTTTCATGTTGTCTCTTTGGCGTTTGAATATGTTGAAACAATTAACCGACCAAGCGGTTGGTTAATGCTATGTTACCTGCATTCAAACACCCGCGCTGTCATCTTTGATGCACATAACAACAGGCACTAGACACGCGATAAAACAAGCACATACAATCAACAATTAAATAATTAGATTCGATATCACCCCTAGCAATCAAATTAGGATGTTGCATGTCAAAAGAAAAAATACAAACCGACTACGCCAGCACGCTGCTCAAGTACAACCCAGGCAAGGGCTGGAGCCCCATTGACTACACCAGCACAGACGACGACACCGCAGCCGTTACACAGCAGCCAACAGCGGCCAAAGTGATACCCATGCCGGTACAAGCCGCTGCATCGCCTGCATCCGTCGATGACAGCGACACTGCTGACAACATTGCAAACAGTGCTGGCAGTGCTAACAGTGCAGAGCGAGCGCAGCTGGACAGTTGGTTAGAACAGGCTGCACGCTCGCCCGACCACTTTGGCGTGCATGACATGGCACACGCCAGTCTGGAAACACTAAGCCAGCGCTTGCCTGAACTATTTGCCCCACTTGACCAATACGCCGAGGAGGCGGGTGAGTTGTCTTGGGACGACGTGGCAAACCGGATAGCCGACTTGCAAGAGACCATGCAAGCACGTGAGCGTTTACTGGTCCAGTTGGCCCAAACAGATGCGCATCTGACACAGACCAAACGTGAACTGTATGCACAGCTACATGACATACAGCGCCAGGAACGCACCAAAGCCGCCGCCGCCCAACTGCGTGAGCGCATGTCTGCGCATACAGCGCAAGAAGTGACCAAGCGTTTGCGCGAGCTGCTGGCCCAATAGTCACGCAACAGCCCCTCAAGATAGTCCCTCAATAGCCCCGCAATAGGCTTTGCAACCCAAGGCTAGTTATCAAACGCCTTTGCTGTAGCCGTTTTTAGGCGACAAATCACCACCTGCGTAAACAGCAACGGCGCAGTACTTGAACTCCGGTATTTTTCCAAATGGATCCAGCGCGGCATTGGTCAGCAGGTTGGCCGCCGCCTCTGCGTAGGCAAAGGGTATGAACACCGCGCCGCTGGGCGTGCCGTCGTCTAGCCGCACCTGCAACACCACTGCACCTCGGCGTGAGCGCACCGTCACCACGTCGCCGGCTTGCACGCCCAAGCGCTGCAAATCCGCGCCGCACATGCTGGCCGTGGCCACGGGCTCAATGGCGTCCAATACATAGGACCTGCGCGTCATGCTGCCTGTATGCCAATGCTCAAGCTGACGTCCCGTGATCAGTACAAAGGGGTAGTCGCCATCAGGGCGCTCGTTGGCCGGAATGATGTCTGCCGGTACCAGCTGCACGCGTCCATTGGCGGTGGCAAATGTATCGATAAACACCGTAGGCGTACCGGGGTCTGACTCGCTCAAGCATGGGTAGGTCACGCTGGACTCACGTTGCAACCTGTCCCAGGTAATGCCCGCAATAGCCGTGTGCATGGCCTGGCGCATTTCTTCGTAAACCGCGGCCACGCCGCAATGCTCGCCCGCATAGTCCCACTGCAGGCCCATGCCTTTGGCCATTTGCTGGATGATCCACAAATCTGGTCTGGCCTGGCCTGGCGGACTGACCGCCTGCTGGCCCAGCTGCACCATGCGGTCGGTGTTGCTGACTGTGCCTGTTTTTTCGGGCCAGGCGGTAGCAGGCAACACCACGTCTGCCAGCCAAGCCGTTTCTGTCATGAAAATATCCTGCACCACCACATGCGACATGCTGGCCAACGCCTGTCTGGCATGGTTGAGGTCGGGGTCACTCATGGCCGGGTTCTCACCCATGATGTACATGCCGCGCACTTTGTGTGGGTCGCTGTCATCGGCCAAGGCCTTTTGCATGATTTCCACCACGGTGTAGCCAGGCGTGTCGTCTAATTTGTGATCCCAAAACTGCTCAAACCACGCGTGGGCACTGGCGTTGTCTACGCGCTGGTAGTTGGGAAACATCATGGGGATCAGGCCTGCGTCGCTGGCGCCTTGCACATTGTTTTGGCCGCGCAGCGGATGCAGACCAGAGCCAGGCTTGCCGACTTGCCCGGTCACGCTGGCCAGCGCAATCAAACAGCGCGCGTTGTCGGTGCCGTGCACGTGCTGGCTAACACCCATGCCCCACAAAATCATGGCGCTTTTGGCTGCGGCAAATGCGCGCGCCACCTCGCGCAAGGTCTGGGCAGACACACCGCAAACAGCCGCCATAGCCTCAGGGCTGTAGCCAGCCACGTTGTCACGCAACGCCTCAAAATTATCAGTGCGCTCGCGCACAAAGGTCTGGTCTACCAAGCCCTCTTCTATCACCACATGAATCAGCGCATTGAGCATGGCCACATCGGTGTCTGGCTTGAACTGCATGGTGCGCCAAGCGTGCTTGCCCATGTCGGTGATGCGCGGGTCTGCCAACACAATCTTGGCGCCGCGCCTGGCCGCGTTTTTCATCCAGGTGGCCGCCACAGGGTGGTTGGCAGTTGGATTAGAGCCAATCACCAGTATCAGCTCGGCGTGCTCTACGTCGTTCACCTGGTTACTCACGGCGCCACTGCCCACACCCTCTAACAAGGCGGCCACACTGGAGGCATGACACAAGCGGGTGCAATGGTCTACGTTGTTGGAGCCAAAACCCGTGCGTATGAGTTTTTGAAACAAATACGCCTCTTCGTTGCTGCCTTTGGCAGAGCCAAAACCAGCCAGAGACTTGGGGCCATAGGTATCGCGCAAGTTTGACAGCTGCGTGCCAGCCAAGGCCAAGGCTTCCTCCCAGGTGGCTTCTCTAAACACCTGTTGCCAGTGCGCTGGGCTGGTCGCGAAGTTGGTGTCTTTGGCCACACCGGGTTTGCGAATCAGCGGCACCGTCAGGCGTTGGGGGCTGTGGGCGTAGTCAAAACCAAAGCGCCCTTTTACACACAAGCGGCTTTTGTTGGCCGGGCCGTCTCGCCCGTCAACACTTACGATGCGGTTGTCCTTGACGTTGTAGGTCAGCAGGCAGCCCACACCACAAAACGGGCAGACCGAGTCCACCCGGCTGTCTACCGCTTGGCTGCCGACTTGGGTTTGGGGCATCAAGGCGCCAGTAGGACAAGCTTGCACGCACTCGCCGCAAGCCACGCAAGAGCTGGCGCCCAGGTCGTCGCCCAGGTCAAACACGATTTGCGCTTGTGCGCCTCGGTAGGCCATGCCAATAACATCATTGACCTGCTCTTCACGGCAGGCGCGCACGCAGCGGTTGCACTGAATACAGGCATCCAGGTTCACCGCCATGGCTGGGTGGGACAGATCTGGCGCAATGGCTTCGCGTTGTGTGGCGCGCAAAGCCGGGCGCACGTCAACGCCCAAGCGGTTGGCCCACAGGCTTAGCTCACCATGCTCACCGTGTTGACTGCTGTCTTGCTGTATGTTTGCTGCGGCCGGCAGCTTGTCGTTCCACTTAAAGCCCTGCTCTGGCATGTCAGCCATGAGCATTTCCAGGACCATGCGCTGGCTTTTAAGGGCGCGTTCGCTGTGGGCTTGCACGTGCATGCCTGCGCTTACAGTGCGGCAGCAACTGGGCGCCAGTGTGCGCTCGCCGTCAATTTCCACCACGCAAGCGCGGCAATTGCCGTCTGCGCGGTATCCCTCTTTAAAGCACAGGTGCGGTATGTCTATGCCGTTGCGCCTGGCTGCGCTGAAAATACTCTCGCCGTCGAATGCCGTGATCTGTTGCCCATCCAGCGTGAAGTGAATTTCCTGGGGCGACAAATCTGATAGTTTTAGGGGCGCGTTCATTCAAGACACCTCGTGGGCAAAGTACTGCTGCACACAACGCATGGGGTTGGGCGCGGCTTGGCCAAGGCCACAGATAGACGCATCCACCATGACCTGGCCCAAATCGTTCAAGGTGTCGTTGTCCCACACCTGCGCTTGCATCAGCGTGGCGGCCTTTTTTGTACCCACGCGGCAAGGTGTGCATTGACCGCAACTCTCATGCTCAAAAAACTGCATCATGTTGAGTGCAGCGTCTCTGGCGCAGTCCTGCTGGCTCAGCACAATGACGGCGGCTGAGCCAATAAAGCAGCCATAGGGTTGCAAGGTGTCAAAGTCCAGTGGCACGTCGGCCAAGCGCTCTGGCAATATGCCGCCAGACGCGCCGCCGGGTAAGTAGGCATACAGCTGGTGGCCGTCTTGCATACCGGCGCAATACTCGTTGATGAGTTGGCGCACGCTGATGCCAGCAGGCGCCAACTTCACACCTGGCTGTTTGACGCGCCCGCTCACGCTGAATGAGCGCAAGCCCGAACGACCATTGAGGCCAAAGCCGCTAAACCACTGTGCGCCACGCTGCACGATGTCGCGCACCCAGTAAAGCGTCTCAAAGTTGTGTTCCAAAGTGGGCCGACCAAACAGCCCCACTTGCGCAATGTAGGGCGGGCGCATGCGAGGCTCACCGCGCTTGCCTTCTATGCTTTCAATCATGGCGGACTCTTCGCCGCAAATATAGGCGCCAGCGCCTCGGCGCAACTCTATGTGCGGCAAGGCGCACGGCGGGTTGGCTTGTAGCTTGGCCAACTCGGCTTGCAACAACGCGCGCGCGCCGTGGTATTCGTCTCGTATGTACAAGTAGCAAGCGTCTACGCCTACCACTTTGGCAGCGACCAACATACCCTCTAGAAACCGATGCGGGTCACGCTCCAGGTAGGTGCGGTCTTTAAAGGTGCCTGGCTCGCCTTCGTCGATGTTGACCGCCATCAGCTTGGGCGCGGCCTGCTCACGCACAATGCGCCACTTGCGCCCTGCCGGAAAGCCAGCGCCGCCCAAACCACGCAGGCCAGCGTTTTCCATGGCTGACAAGGCGGTCTCCCCCGTCCCGGCTGCGGCATTGTCAAGTGATGCGGCCAAAGCGTAGCCGCCTTGCGCAACATAGGTGGCCATGTCTACATAAGCGGGCGCTATGTCCGCGGTGGATTTGCTCACGCTTTGCAACGTTAAATCGGCTGGCTCAAAGCGCGCGCCACCCGCACTTATGCGGTGGTGTAATGCGCCGCTGTTCACAGCTTGCACCACAGAGTCGGTGGTTGCCAACACCACGGGGTTCTGGTGTACGACGGCCACTGGTGCTTGTTCACAACGACCTACGCATGGCACCTGCACCACACGGGCATGCGCGTGGCCCAACAGTGTGGGCAACTTGTCCAACAAGTCTCGCGCACCTTGCAAGTTACAGCTCAAGCCATTGCAGACGCGCACGGTGATGGCCGCTGGCTGTGCATCGTCGCGCAACACGTCAAAGTGGTGGTAGAAGCTGGCCACCTCGTACACCTCGGCCATGGGCAAGCGCATGAGCTTGGCCAAAGCCACCAGATGCGTGTCACGAAGGCCCAGGTGCGCGTCGTTCAACTGGTGCAGGTACTCAATCAGCAAGTCACGCCTGTAAGGCCCCTCACCAATCAAGGCCAGCACTTGTGCCAAGTCGTGGTCGCAGGCTTGCCTGCCTTTAAGCTGGCTGCTGCGACGAATGCGCTGGCGCATCTGGTCTACCGAGGCCAAAGGGATATGGGCGTGGGGCATAAAGCAATCCGGGCGTTGTGTGGTCGCAGGTTGCAGTCATGATACGGTAAGCCGCCCCTTTGACCCTCACGCTTATTTGCTGGGCGCAACGTGGCTGGCAGCTCAGCATCGCCCCGCGTGGGCCAATGCCTGCACACGTCAGCGCGATACAGGAGCCTCTTACTCAGGCAAATTGCGTGGCGTATTGCTCGCGCAGCAAGGCCTTTTGCACTTTACCCATGGTGTTGCGTGGTAGTTCATTCACCACGACGCAGTGTTTGGGCAACTTGAAGTTGGCCAGCATGGGCTTTAGTGTGGCCAGCAAGTCAGTGCCGTTTACGTTGGCCGCACCAGCCGCCACCACGACTGCAACGCCCACCTCGCCAAAGTCTGGATGGGGCACACCCACCACGGCACTTTCAGCCACACCAGGCAGGTTGTTGATGACAGACTCAATTTCAGCGGGGTACACGTTGTAGCCGCCACTGATGATCAAGTCTTTATTGCGCCCTACGATGGTGACGTAGCCTTGGGCACTGACTAGGCCCACGTCGCCCGTTTTAAAGTAGCCGTCGGCAGTGAATTCTTCGGCAGTTTTTTCGGGCATTTGCCAGTAGCCTGCAAACACACTGGGGCCTTTGACTTGTATGTGGCCCACCTCGCCGGCGCCAAGAAGTTGGCCTTGATCGTCTACCACGCGCAAGTCCACGCCAGGCAACGCAAAACCCACGGTACCGCCCAGTCGTTTGGACGCGCCGTTGTGGCGTTGGTCTGGTGTGCACGGATTGGAGGTGAGCATAACGGTTTCACTCATGCCATAGCGCTCAAGAATAGTGTGGCCTGTGCGCTGTTGCCACGCCTCAAATGTGTCCGTCAACAAGGGCGCTGAGCCAGACACAAACAAGCGCATATTGGCAACTGCCTTGGCGCTCAGCCCGGGCAGGCCAAGCATGCGCACATAAAGCGTGGGCACGCCCATAAATACAGTGGCTTGCTGCATGTGGGCCAGCGCGGCTTGCGGGTCAAACTTTTTCATCCAAATCATGGGGCTGCCGTTGAGCAAGGCGCCATGAATCGCGACGAACAAACCGTGTACGTGGAATATGGGCAAGGCGTGCAGCAACACATCATTGGGCTGCCAGTTCCAGTAGGTTTTGAGGGTTTGTGCGTTGCTGGCAATATTGGCATGACTGAGCATGGCGCCTTTGCTGCGCCCTGTGGTGCCACTGGTGTAAATGATGACGGCCAGGTCATTGCCCGCAACGCCAACCGGTGTGTGTTTGCTGTCACAGTGGGCAGCACGCTCAAGCAGACTGCCACTGCGCTGGTCGCTAAGGGTAAACACAGTCGCGACGCCATTTTGAAACGCCAGCTTGCTCACCCAGCCAAAATTGGCAGGGCTACACACCACCACTGCGGGCTTGGCGTTGTCTAAAAAGTACCCCACCTCGGCGCTTTGGTAGGCGGTATTGAGTGGCAAAAACACATGGCCTGTGCGCAATGTGGCCAGGTACAACATGACGGCCTCTACCGACTTGTCCACTTGCACGGCAATGCGGCTTGCGGCTGGCAAATTCAAGCCCTCTAACAGGTTGGCCATCATGGCCGAACCCTGCTCCAAATCTGCCCATGAGTAAATGCCGGCCTCGTCGTAAATGGCGGGCTTTGTCAGGTCTTTGGGGAATTGCTGGCGTAGCAGGGTGTAAAAATTGTGATTGGAGTTGCTCATAACAATAGGCTTAGGCTTTAAGGTATTTACTAACGTGTGACGAGTGCGACACCACACCTTGCATAAATGACTCGTGTCTGGCCTCTACTTTGTCTAAATCGTATACATAGTTCACCATCACAGACAAAGACTGCTTGATGCCTTTTTTAGACAAGTCGGCCGCAATATTCACCTGCTCAAGGCGTGCACCGTTGTCCAGGTGAAAGCGCGCAACAGGATCACTCAAATGCTGGTGAGAGCCGTTGACAAGCCAGTGCGCGCACAGGTTTTGCAAGGCAGTTTGCGCCGCTTGCGGCATCAGGCCTATGTCACTTTGCGTGAGCGGTGTGTGCTCAGACTGCCACTTACGCACCAGTTGCAGTTGCGCGGCAATCGGTGCGGCCAGGCTGTCGGCATCGGCTTGTTCCAGCCACTTGCCAAAACCTGGCACAGGGGACAGGGTGCAATAGGTCTTGAGACTGGGCAGCTCGGCGGCCAAGTGCTCAGCCACGCGCTTGATTAAAAAGTTACCCAAAGACACACCGCGCAAGCCGGGCTGGCAGTTGCTAATGGAGTAAAACACCGCTACCTTGGGCTTGGCGCTGGTGTCTGGCTCACCCTTGATGTCAATCAGCGGCGCAATGGCAGGTGGTATCTCGTGTGTCAGCGCCACTTCCACAAATATCAGGGGCTCGCCCTCAAGCTGTGGATGAAAAAAGGCATAGCAACGCCTGTCGCTTTGCAGACGCCGGCGCAAATGCGTCCAGCTGTCTATGGCATGCACTGCCTCGTGGTGAATGATTTTCTCAAGCAAAGCCGCGCTGGAGTCCCAGCTGACGGGCTCGAAGCGCAAAAAACCCGGGTTAAACCAGGACGACAACAAATGCAAAAAGTCTGCGTCCACCACGTTTAGGCCTTGGCGTGTACGCATGCAGTTCAACAAGGCTACGCGCATGGCCAATAGCGTGGCGGTCCCCCGCCCTGTTCTATTGATGCGACGCAACAGCTCTTGGCGTGGCGCTTCACTGGCGCTCGACAGTTGTGCCAACGTGTCTGGGTTGGGCTTGTCCAGATAGGCCTGAATGGCCTTGGCCACCCGCTTCTCGTCTGGCGCAAACTCGGTGGCCAAAACCGCAAAAAAGGCCTCGTAGCGGCTGGCGGGCAATGCTGCCCAACCGGCCACCACTTCGTCAGCCAAGGCATACATATTGGCTTGGCCACGCTCAGACAGCAGACCTTTGCAAGCCAGTACCAATTGCTTGAAGCCTCTGTCCTCTTGCGCTTGTTTGGCCAAGGCCCACAGCTTTTCAAACATGCCTAGCCTCCGTAGCCCATCAACACACTTGGCAGCCAGGTGGCAATGCCAGGGAAAAGGCACAACAACACCATGGCCACAACCATGCACATCATGAAGGGAAATGCGCCGCGCAAAATGGTGGTGAGCTTCACGTCAGGCGTGATGCCATTGATGACGAACAGGTTTAATCCAACCGGCGGCGTGATCAAGCCAAGCTCCATGTTGATGGTGAGCATCACGCCAAACCACACGGGATCAAAGCCAGCGGCGGTGATGACCGGCAAGATGATGGGCGTGGTCATGAGAATAATGGCCGCTGGTGGCAAAAAGCAGCCCAGCACCAGCAAAAACACGTTTACAAAGCCCAACAATACCCAGCGGTTAACGTCTAACTCGGCAATAGCGGTGGCAACGCTTTGGGTCACCAACGAAGACGACATGGCGTAGCCAAACAACACCGACATGCCAATGATCATGAGCAACATGCCTGATTCGCGCAGTGCGTCTCGCATGATGTGCCACAAGTCTTTCACTGTCCACATGCGGTAAATCACAATCACCATCACCAGGCACAGCGCAGCACCTACGCCCGCCGCCTCGGATGGCGTGGCAATACCGCCGTACAGTGAGTACACAACACCCACAATCACCAGCAACAAGGGCAGCAGCTTGGGCATGAGCTCCAAGCGTTGCAACAGGGTATAGCTTTGGCCTGCAAACACGGCAACATTGCCCCGTTTCCAGCTCAACAACAAGGCCCACGCAATAAACAAACCGGTCAGCAGCAAACCCGGCACAATGCCCGCGATGAACAAGGCACCAATAGACGTTTCGCTGGCAATGCCATACAAAATCATGGTCACGCTGGGCGGAATCAAAATGCCCAGTGTGCCGCCGGCCGCAATGGCGCCAGTGGCCAAATCGGCGTCATAACCACGGCGGCGCATTTCTGGAATACCCATCTTGCCTATGGCCGCGCAAGTCGCTGGAGACGAACCTGTCAACGCAGAAAACAAGGCACACGCGCCAATGTTTGAGATAACCAGGGAGCCTGGCACCTTGTACAGCCAGCGCGACAGGGCTTCGTACAAGTCACTGCCCGCACGCGATGAGGCCACCGCCGCACCCATGATGACGAACATGGGAATAGATGCCAAAGTGAAGTCGTCAAGGCCCGCAAACAAGGTTTCGGGCAAAAAAGTGAGTGCCGCCCAACCGTCGTTAAGCCACATGAAAAACAAAGCCGTGGCGCCCAGTGCAAACGCAATAGGCATGCCTGTGGCCAACAATAAAAGCGTTACGCCAAAAATAAGCGCGCCTGTTACCAACGGATTCATACCGCACCTTCTTCTTGTGTGGCCATTGCGGCAAACGGAGAGGACAGGCCTTTGGCCAACGCCCAGATATCAACCATGTACTGCAAGCACAGAAGACCCAAGCCTATAGGGAAGCTGAGGTAGGGAATCCACAAGCGTGCACGCCAAATAGTGGGTGTGGTGAGTTCCAGCACCCACGCCTCCCACCACCAGTGCAAGCTGCTGTAGAACAACAACAAACAAAAGCCAAAACCCAGACTGGACGCCAGCCAAGCCAAACGCCTGCGGCCCACGTCGCCCAGCATCAAAGGGAGCAAGTCCACGTTGACATGGCCTTTGGTCAGCAATATGTAGGGCGAACCAAGAAAGGTCGCGGCAATGAGGGCAAAGGTCACAAACTCGGTTTGCCATACGGATGACTCGTTGAGCACCGCCCTGACAAACACCATGTGGCACACCACCAATACCGACAACAGCATCAGGCCAGCGGCAAAATGCCCAACGCCGTCGATGCCTTGCAAACCCATTTGTAAACCTGGTTCAAACCCTACTCCTGCTGATTTCTTTGGCTGTTGTTAGCCGTGCGGCTTACTTGACTGCCAGTGCCTTGTCTATCAATGCCTGGCCACCGGCCACTTTGTCGCCAAAGTTCTTGTAAGACGTCTTGGCGGCCACTGCGCGCCAGGCATCAGCTTGTGCCGCTGTCATGTACTTCACATCAATGCCAGCCTTGGTAAATGAATCCACCAATTTTTCATCAAGCTTTTTGGACTCGGCCTCAAAGTAAGCTTCTGCCTTGGCAGATGCAACCATCAACGCCTTCTTTTGTGCGTCGTTCAATTTGGCCATGGCCTTCTTGGAAATGAGCACAGGCTCGTACATAAACCACAGTGCCTCGTCGCCAGGCGCTGTTAAACACTTGAGCTGCTCGTACAAGCGAAACGATACAAAACTACCCGCAGAGGTGTCTGTGCCCTGGGCCACGCCTTGTTGCAAGGCGTTGTACACCTCGGGAGACGGGATGGACACAATAGACGCGCCAGCGCCTGCCCACATTTCAGCAAAGGTTGAACCCGCTGAGCGCACCTTCATGCCCTTTACGTCCTTGGGCTCGATAATGCATTTGTCCTTGCCGCCAAAGGCGCCTGCCAACCAAGCGTTGGCCAACACATCGACGCCGCCTTTGTTGATGATGGCGTGTATGTCCTTCATGAATGCAGAGTCGTTGATACGACGTGCATGGGCATGATTTTTAACCAGGCCAGGCATCAGCGTGGCGCCAAACTCGGGGTGGAAGCCAGAAGCGTAGTCCAGTGGCAAAGACGTCATGTCAATCTGGCCGGTCAACATGGCCTTCCACTGCTCTTTGGGCTTGACCAAACTGGCGCCAGGGAATACGTTGATGGTCAGACCCACATTGGCCGCAGCCACATCGCGCGCGATCATTTGTATCATCTCGTCGCGCACGTCGCCTTTACCACCCGGAAACTGATGCGATGCCTTGAGCACCACGTCAGCATGCGCGGCGGTCATAATGGTTGCACCTACTACGGCCAGCACCAATGACTTGATTGTGAATGTCATGTTGTCTCCAATCGATGTTGTATAAAAGAGCAGCCATGATATATGTAACAGAGCCATAAAACCCTATCGTTTTCCCTTGGACGCCACTCCCCACAGTCCCCATGACGACACCGCAATTACCCCCTACCGCCCTGCCACAAGCACTGTTAAAAACTCACTGGTCACGCGCGTGCGCGAACAGCTGGAAGACGACATCGTGGAAGGCAGACGCCTGCCCGGCTCACAGTTGCATGTGGAAGAGATAGCCAGCTTGTTTGACATGTCGCGCACGCCCGTGCGTGAAGCCTTGCAGCAGCTAGAGGCCAGCGGCTTGGTAGAGGTATTGCCCAAGCGCGGCACCTATGTCGCAACACTGGGTGTGAGCACCATGATGGAAATGTTTGAGGTGATGGCCGAACTGGAAGCCATGTGCGCCAGCCTGGCGGCCAAGCGCAGTACAGCGGCCATGCACGCCGAATTTGCGCAGGCCGTTGCCATGTGTGAGCACGAAGCCAGGCAAGGTGATGCCAACAGTTACTACCGTGCCAACGAGGTGTTTCACCACCTCATTTACCAGGCCAGCGGCAACCAGTATTTGCAGCAGCAAACGCTGCAACTCAAAAACCGGCTAAAGCCTTACAGGCGCATGCAGCTACAAATCAGCAAGCGCATTGAGCAATCGCTGTCGGAGCATAGAGACTTGTTCGAGGCCATCACCACAGCAGACGCTAAGCGCGCTGCTCAGGCAGCGCGCTGCCACGTGATGGTGCAAGGCCAGCGGTTTACCGACCTCATTGGCCTCATTCGCGAGCGCAGCGCCACCTAGGGCGTCTGCGCAGCGCCTCAGCGCTGACCACCACCCTGGTTGCTAAAAATATGGCGGGCTTGCAGGGGCTGGCAACGCAAGTAGCTGGTGGTTGCCACCACCTGGCCACCCAGCTGGGCGGCCGCCATCCAAGGCCAACGGGGTTGAACAACACCGCACGCGCAATCGCGATCAAGTCGGCGTCGCCGCGTTGCAGGGCGTCTTCGGCCTGCTGCGCCTCGGTGATCAACCCAACAGCCGTGGTGGTCATGCCCGTGTGCGCTTTGACGGTGCGTGCAAAAGGCAACTGGTAACCAGGGCCAATGGCAATTTTTTGCAATGGCGACACACCAGCACTTGAGATATGCGCAAAGTCGCAACCCGCCGCCTTGAGTAACACACACAGCTGTGCGGTTTCTTCAGGCGTCCAACCACCGTCTACCCAGTCACTAGCTGAAATGCGTACACCCAAAGCACCTTTAAATTCGGCACGAACCGCCTTGAACACCTCAAGCACCATGCGGGTTCTACCAGCAAAATCGCCGCCGTAAGAGTCGTCTCGCAGGTTGGCCAGTGGCGACAAAAACTGGTGTAGCAAGTAGCCGTGTGCGGCGTGTAGCTCTACCGCTTCAATGCCTATGTCTTGCGCGCGTTTGGCTGCTGCGACAAAGGCTTGTTGCACCTCGGCAATGTCTTGCAGGCTCATCGCCTGGGGCGCGCGCTCTGTGGGCAGGTGCGGCGCAGCGCTAGGGCCCTTGGTGATCCAGCCACCGTTGTCCAGGTCTAGCAGCGCACCGCCATCCCAGGGCTTGGCGCTGCTGGCTTTGCGCCCGGCGTGGCTTAGCTGAATGCATACTGGCGTGGCTGGCGCCAGGGCTCTGGCACGCTTCAGGTGCTGCTCTAAAGCGGCATGGGTAGCATCGTTCCACAAGCCCAGGCAGCCTGGGCTGATACGACCGTCTTCAGTCACGGCCGTCGCCTCAAGCGTGACCAAGGCCGCACCGCTGTTGAGCAAACTGGTCCAATGGGTCAGGTGCCAGTCATTGGCTGCGCCGCTAACGGCGGCATATTGGCACATGGGCGCAATCACAATGCGATTGGCCAAGCGCAACCCACCGCTGGGACTTGACAGCTCGTAAGGTGTAAATAGCAAGCTGTCACTCATGATGACAAGCGCTGGTTTTGCGGGAACATGAATTTTTTAGCTTCGTCGTCCATCTCGGCCTTGAAAGCATGGCGCGTTTTCAGTGCCTCAGCACGCTGGGCGGCGGGTCTTGCGTTTACGGTATCCAACAAGCGCTTCACGTTGGGGTATTGCGTCCACGCCGCCTCACCAGTGCCCAACACATAGGGCAGCATGCGTGCCCAGCCCCACAGGGCAATGTCTACGATGCTGTAAGTCTCGCCCAGCATGTAGGTGTGTGTGCTCAAGCGCTGATCTATCAGCGCCCAATGGCGGTGCGCTTCAAAGTCGTAGCGGTTTAGTGCGTATGTTTTGGGCTCGGGTGCAGCATGCCTGAAGTGCACAGACTGACCAGAAAACGGCCCAATGCCAGAGGCAATAAACATCAACCAGGACAGCATGTCTGCGCGCGCTTTGCCGTCAGAGGCGGCAGGCACAAACTGCCCTGCCCGCTCAGCCAAAAACAGCAAACACGCGTTGCTGTCAAACACGGTGACGTCACCATCCGTGATGGCTGGCAGCTTGGCGTTGGGGTTTACCGCCAAAAACTCGGGCGCAAACTGCTCTCCCTTTCGGGTATCCACAGGCACCGCATCGTAAGGCAAGCCCAGCTCTTCCAGCAGCAAAGCCACTTTCATGGGGTTGGGGGCGGCGTTGTAATAAAACTTCAGCATGGAAAGTCCTTGGGGGTGTTGCGATGTGAGCGAGCAGTGTTTATAGCCCATTAACCGCACACAGCTTGTCTCAACCGTTGCACAATCCAGCCATGACCAAACCGCATATATTGGCTTTCGATGTCTTTGGCACTGTTGTTGACTGGCACGGCAGTATTGCCCGCGAAGTCAATGCCTTGTACCCACAGGTCGATGCCGGCGCATTTGCGCTGGCCTGGCGTGGGGGCTACCAACCCGCAATGCAGCGGGTACGCAAGGGCGAGCTGGGCTGGACGCGCATTGACGATTTGCACCGACTCATACTCAACGACTTGTTGCCAGCATTTGGCCTTGAACACTTGGACGAGGCGCAACGCGTGCACCTCAACCACGCGTGGCATAGGCTTAGCCCCTGGCCAGACGCGGTAGCGGGTCTTACCCAGCTTAAAACCCGGCACACCATCTGCACACTGAGCAACGGCAACATGGGCTTGTTGACCAACATGGCCAAGCACGCTGGCCTGCCTTGGGACTGTATTTTGTCGGCTGAGGTGTTCAAGGCCTACAAGCCAGACCCAGCGACCTACCTGGGCGTTGCCACCACATTTGATGTGCAGCCCAGCGACGTGATGCTGGTCGCCACCCATCAGGACGACCTGGATGCGGCTGCGGCCTGTGGCTTGCAAACTGCCTACATTGAGCGCCCTCTAGAGTACGGCCAAGCCATACTCAAGGAAACTGCGCGCGCTTGCCGTAACACCTACCATGCCACTGACTTTTTAGACCTGGCCGCGCAACTGCAGGCCGCTTCAGAAGCGCAATAAACGTCCAAGCTCAAGGCACATGGCGCTCAATAATGCGCTCAAACGAGCCGTCGCGGGCCAAGCCTATGCGCATGATTTCGCCGCTGCTAACGCCCCGCCCAGTCAGTGCAGCAATCACGACTTGGTGGGTCACCAATACCGCCTTTGTGTTGGAAGGTTGTTTTGAAGCGATGTTGGCCAACAGGCCAGACAACGCGGCCATGGTGCTGGACTGTGAGCCTTTCTGAAAAAACGACGACAAGGCCGTGGTGCTGCGCACGCTGCCCAGCTGCAGCAGCTCAGCCGTCTCCAGCGTGCGACACCAAGGGCTGGACAACACCAGCGCATTGGCAGCACTAAGGCCTTGGCTTCGCAACCACTCCCCCGCTGCAGTGGCCTGTGCCCGTCCGGCATCACTCAAGTTGCGTTGCGTGCTGCAGTCTCCCAACTTGATGTTGTAGGGGTCCCCAAAGCCCGGCGCCAATGCGTGACGCATGATGTAGACCTCAACGGCAGCTTGCTCTGTACTGGTTTTCTCCGTATTGGTCTGCGCTGCGCTGGCGGATGTGTAACTGGCACTACACACAGCAGCCACCCACAAGGCACAGGCGGACCACCACCGCCAACCATTTAGGCGCTTGTGCGCAAAAGCAATAAAGGGCATTGGGCACTCTTTCTAAACAACAAGGACCAGCACGGCTGATACTTAACCTCGACCAAGTCGCTAGGATACAGAGCATGATGATCCTCACCTCTGTTAAGGGCTTTAAGCCTACCAGTCAGCCCACACGCGATGTAGACATCTATCCCGGTTTAACGGCTGTGGTGGGCGATGAGGGCACGGGCAAAACGGCACTTCTAAGTGCCATCGCGGCGTCTCATCACGACGTGTGCTACCTGGACCATTCATGGGCACACGCCTCCCAGCACACACTAGACCACACGCCCAATGCCATTTGGGCCCACCACGCTGTGCTGTACCCGCGCTGGCAGGCCGATCTGTCGCAAGCGCTGGCTAGCGCCTTAGACCTGGATGCTCACACCAACAAGCCTTTGCACATGCTGTCTACAGGCTCTAGGCGCAAAGTTGGTTTGGTATGCGCGCTCAGCGCTGGTGCGACGATTACCTGTATAAAAAAGCCCTTTGCCGCACTGGACTTGCCCTCTATCAACGTATTGTTAGACGTATTTCAAGACGGCGCATTGAGTACCCAGCGCGCTTGGGTAATCGCCGACTACGTTGCCAGACCAGAACTGGACTGGCGACAAACCATCAGCTTGTAAACGCCGCCGTCCAAGCGCATGTGACAGCCTTTCACCCCAGCTGTCAGCGAGACTTTTTCGAAGTCCTGCGCTTGGCCGCTTTTTGGGGTTTTTTGGCGGCCCGCTCAGCGTCTGCTTGTTTGCCACTGGCCAGCCACTGTGCAAATTGCTCTGGCGTCTCTATGGTGATGGGGCCAAGCGCCGCAGCCCTGAAGTCGTGAATGACCAGTTTGGCCGCTTTGACCATGTCTATGCGCCCGCCGCTTTGCACAGCACCGCGTTTACGCCCAATGGCCTCCAGCAAGGTTTCGTCGCAATGGCCAGGCACATCGTCAATCAAATAGCGTGCGTGCAAAGCCTGTGGGTAGTGGGGTATGAGGTAATGCAGCAACTCAAGCGCCACCTCTACCTCGTCAAACGCGTTCACGCCAATGGCACCGCTTGCAGCCAGGTTGTAGCCGCTTTGCTCAACAATAATGCGCGGCCACAGCACCCCAGGCGTATCAAACATGTAGAAGTCATCCGCCAACACAATGCGCTGCTCCAGCTTTGTGACGCCCGCCTCGTCTCCCGTTTTGGCGGCGCGCTTGCCTTTGAGCGTGTTGATCAGCGTTGATTTACCAACATTGGGAATACCGCACATCAACACACGCATGGGCTTGGCCATGCCACCGCGATTGGGCGCCAACAGCTTGCAAGCCTCCATCAGCGCCTTGGCGGGTGAGACCATACTGGTGTCTATGGCCAGCGCGCTGACACCCTGCATGGCGTTGTAGTGGGCCAGCCATGCGGTGGTTTGGACTGGGTCGGCCATATCCTGTTTGCTCAGCACCTTCAAGGCGGGCTTGCCACCGATGAGCTCGGCAAGCATGGGGTTGGCGCTTGATCCGGGCAAACGTGCGTCCAGCATTTCAATCACCACATCGATTGACTTGATACGCTCCTCAATCGCTTTGCGCGTGAGATGCATGTGCCCGGGAAACCATTGAATCGCCATAAGTACGCTGCTGCCAACTGTCTGTAAATAAGTCGCTTATTGTCCGGCACTTTGACATACCCACCTCGCGCTGCTGGTGACCCAGCCTGGCGCAAGGTTTTGGGCAACTTGAGATGATGCAGGCGGTATGCAGCTCACTCAATTCCTTAAACCATTGCTTGGCGCCTTTCTGTGCGCGTTGGCGACGCACGCCAGTGCAGCCGCGCCGCGCATGGACGCCACGGAGGTGAGCATAGCGGCATTTGCCAAATTTGCTGAAGCTACAGGCTTTGTAAGCTTGGCAGAACAACAAGGCGGCGGGTTTGAATACCTGGGGGGCTGGCAACGCCGCAAGGGCTGGACGTGGCGCTCGCCCAACGGCCAAGCCCATGCCAACCCACAACTGCCTGCCGTACACCTCACATTTGATGAGGCACAAGCCTATTGCCACTGGGCTGGTGGCCAGCTACCAACCTACCCGCAATGGGCAGCAGCGGCCTACACAGAGCAACGCGCGCAGCCCAGCGATGGTTTTGTAACAGGTACCACCTACACCTACCCCACAGGCCATAGCGGCCTGGGTGCCAACACCTCTGGGCCAGACGCCTGGCCCACGGCGGCACCTGTTGGCCACACCAAGAGAGGCGTCAACGGCTTGTACGACATGGGTGCAAACGTATGGGAATGGACGACCACTGCCAGAGATGAGGCCCGCCAAACAGCGGGCGGCTCCTGGTGGTACCCAGCCAGCCAAATGCGAGACGGTATTGAGGCCTTCAAGTCCAAAGACTTTTACGCTGTTTACATAGGCTTTAGGTGCATGAATGTGCCAGCAAGCCCACGGCAGGACAACGCATGAGCGCCAGGCAAGTGGTCTGGTTCAAGAGAGACCTACGCACAACCGACCATGCGCCGCTACAGCAGGCCCTGGCACAAGTACAAACCCACGGCCACGTGCTGTGCCTTTACTGCATTGAGCCTACGCTGTGGGCGCAGCCCGATGCGGCGCGCCAGCACTACCACTTTGTACTGGAGTGCCTGGCGGACTTGCGCCAACAGTTGGCTCAAAGCGGTTTGCAGTTGCATGTTGCAGTGGGTGACGCACCGCAACAGCTGGCCTTGCTGCACAGTCAACAAGCCATCAGCACGTTGCTAAGCCACGAGGAAACCGGCAACCACGCCAGCTTTGAGCGCGATAAGGCGGTTGGGGCCTGGTGTCAGTCAGCCGGCGTCAAATGGCTGGAGACGCCGCAGTTTGGCGTCAAGAGAGGTTTGCAAGTGCGCAGCCGTTGGGCTTCGCAGTGGCAGCAACATATGGCGCAAGCGATAGGCCCCGCACCAGACGCTGTCGCCAGCCCAGCACTACCCCCTTTGCCTGCCCTGCCCAGAGCCGACGATTTAGGCTTGGCGGCACATGAGCCACAGTTTCGCCAGCGCGGTGGCCGCGCACGTGGGTTATCTGTATTGCGCTCTTTTTTAAGTGAGCGTAGCGCACACTACCGGGGTGGCATTTCCTCACCGCTCAAGGCCACTACGGCATGCTCCAGGCTGTCGCCATATTTGGCCCTGGGCTGCCTGAGCATGCGCGAAGTGGTGCAAGCGGTGCGCATGTCTGGCCTGGCCGCAGACATACCGGCCTACCAACGCTTGGGGCTTAATGCCATGCTAAGCCGCTTGCAATGGCATTGTCATTTCATTCAAAAACTGGAGTCCGAGCCCGAAATTGAATGGCGCAATATGCACCAGGGCTACAACGGTCTGCGCGAAAACGACTGGAACAAAAGCCACTTTGAAGCCTTGGTCAACGGCCAAACGGGCTGGCCTATGGTGGACGCCAGTGTCGCCATGCTCAAAGCCACTGGGTGGATCAACTTTCGCATGCGTGCCATGCTGGTCTCGGTGGCAGCTTACCCCTTGTGGCTGCACTGGCGTGATGTGGGCACATGGCTGGCCACCCAGTTTTTAGACTACGAGCCAGGCATTCACTGGAGCCAACTGCAAATGCAATCGGGAACCACCGGCATCAACACCACGCGCGTGTACAACCCCATCAAGCAGGCACAAGACCACGACCCCAAAGGCGTTTTTGTGCGGCGCTGGCTACCAGCCATGCGCCGCGTACCAGACACATGGCTTTTTGAACCGTGGCGCATGCCGCCTTCAGTGCAGCAACAGTGCGGCGTGCGCGTTGGCGCAGACATTGCCACGCCCATTGTCGAGTTGGACATGGCCACACGACTGGCCAAGCAACGCCTGTACAGTTACCGTCAACAAGACCACGTGCGCGCTGGCAAAGCCGCTATTGTGAAACGACACGCGTCACAAAGTGGCGATCACGCACAGGCCAGTGCGACAGGCCAGCGGCGCAAACCTGTTAACAGCGTCCAAGACACACAACAAAGCTTTGGCTTTTAACCCGCGCGACATGACATGCACAACACAACTCAACAACCGCTAACAGCAGACGAGATTTCGCAAGTCATAGAACTGGCCTGGGCTGATGAGGTGTCATTCAACGCCATTGAGGCCCAGTTTGGCCTGGCTGAGTCGCAAGTCATTGAGTTGATGCGCCGCGAGCTAAAGGCCAAGTCGTTCAGGAACTGGCGCGCCCGCGTCACAGGCCGCCACAGCAAACACGCTGCGCGCGGCGCAACACCACGCCACACTGGCACATTGCGTGCAGACAATGGCGAACAAGAAGACATACCCGCCGCGGCCTTTGGTGACGACGCCCCCGTGCGGGCCAGGTTGACCTAGTCAGGCATAGCGCCCCCGTCAAGGCCGGGCCAACAACCACCTGCTGACACACGGCCTGGCCGTATTTGTCATAAAAAAACCCGCACCAGCCAAGGCCGAGCGGGTTGTGATGACGCTACCTGGCCTGTTTGCCAGGGCTATCGCTGTTATGCGAAGTTGCTTTGCGCAAATTCCCAGTTGACCAAACTGTTGAGGAAAGTTTCCACAAACTTGGGACGTGCATTGCGGTAGTCTATGTAGTAGGCATGCTCCCACACGTCAACCGTCAACAACGCCTTGTCGTCCGTGGTCAGCGGTGTGCCCGCTGGGCCTGTGTTGACGATGTCAACAGAGCCGTCGGCCTTTTTCACCAACCAGGTCCAGCCAGAACCAAAGTTGCCAACAGCAGACTTGGTAAAAGCTTCCTTGAAGGCATCAAAACTGCCAAACTTGGCGTTGATGGCATCGGCCAAAGCACCTGTTGGTGCGCCACCACCGTTGGGCTTCATGCAGTTCCAGAAGAAGGTGTGGTTCCAAATCTGGGCAGCGTTGTTGTACACACCACCGGAAGACTTCTTCACGATGGACTCCAAGTCCATAGACTCAAATTCTGTGCCCTTTTGCAGGTTGTTCAGGTTCACAACATAGGCGTTGTGGTGTTGCCGTGGTGGTATTCAAAAGCCTCCTGGCTGTAGTGAGGCGCCAATGCGTCTATGGCGTAAGGCAGTGCTGGCAGTGTATGTTCCATGATGCTTGTCCTGAAATAAAGTTGTAAAAAGCTGGCGCATATCGCCAGTCAAGCGCTCTAAAAGTGACACTTTTCAACGCGTCAATGCCTATTCTAGATGCTTGACGGCTGCGGCGCTGCAGCCCGCGCCATTTCCCTAAACGGCAAGGCTGTTGCTACACACCTGGGCGTCAATAGCCGGCGCGCTGCACTTGCACGTCCAGCTCGCCATCGCGCACAAACAAGGTGAGCGCGTCGCCAGTTTGCACATCTTTGGCGCTGGCCAGCGCTTGCCCGTCGCTTCGGCGCACCCACGCGTAGCCACGCTCCAGCGCAGCTTGCGGGTTGAGACCTTGCAGTTGTGCACCGGTTTGGTTGAACCAGTTCACTTTTTTGTCTAAATGGTGCTTGACAGCTTGCTGCAACCGGTGGGCGGCCATCTCCTGACTGCGCCTATGTACATCCACACCTCGGCCCAAGCCGCGCTGCAAGGCAAAACCAAGAGATTGCAAGCGCTCACGTTGCAGGCCCAAGGTTTGCACCGGCTTTGTTAAGCGCGCACCCATGCGGTCCAAGCGCTGCCAGCGTCTGTCCAACTGCAGTGCCACGGCCGAGCGCAACTCATGGGCTAGCTGCGTCACCTGCGCCAGCAGCGCTGCCGTTTGTGGCACAGCCATCTCGGCCGCTGCCGTGGGTGTGGGGGCGCGCAAATCGGCCACAAAATCGGTAATTGAAAAATCAGTCTCATGCCCCACGCCGCTGACCACAGGCATGGGCATGGCCGCTACGGCATGCGCGAGCTGCTCGTCGTTAAAAGACCATAAGTCTTCAATAGAGCCACCACCACGCACCAACAGCACCAGGTCGCAAGCACCAAATTGCGGGTCTATGTAATTGCTGGCCTTGGCCAAGGCAGACACCAGCTCAGCCGCAGCACCCTGGCCTTGAACGCTTGCCGGAAAAATGGTCACCGCCACATGGGCTGAGCGCCGCTCAAGCGTGGTGACCACGTCTCGCAGCGCAGCTGCGCCCAATGAGGTCACCACGCCAACATGGCGGGGGCAATCGGGCAAGTCTCTTTTGCGCGCAAGGTCAAACAAGCCTTGGGCCTCCAGCTTGGCTTTTAGCGCTACAAACCGCTCATACAGCGCGCCCTGCCCGTCCATGCGCACAGACTCCACGATCAGCTGCAAGTCGCCTCTGGCCGGGTATAAATCCAGTTTGCCAAGCACTTCCAGGGTGTCGCCGTCTTTTGGTAACTGGGCCAACAACGAAGCGGCTCGCTTGAACATGGCGCAGCGCAGCTGACCTGTACCGTCTTTCAGGGTGAAGTAACAGTGACCGCTGGCCGCGCGCATGAAACCAGACACTTCGCCTTTAACCCGCACGGGGTTGAAGCTTTGAGCCAAACTGTGCCCTATGGCAGACACCAAATGGCCCACAGACCACACGGGTGACTGCGCTGAACCCGCCGCACTCACAGGCTTTTCATCCACAGATGGCGGCATGGCGTGGCCAGACCATTGTTACCAGCTCGAGAAATGCATGAGTACGTAGAGATCATTGATTTATAAGAATAAATTGTTGCTTAATTTTTGTGCAAGTTAATCAAACAGCGAGAAACAGGCTGCATAAGCACTCAGGCTGCAGGCTTATCAACAAAGTTATCCACAGAAATTGTGTGCAATTAAAGCCAAGCTGAGCATTAGAGAATTCCAAAGTGTTACCTTGGCCTGCGCGTGGATAATGCAACGTGAAGTGGTCTCAACATTAACCTGAGAGAACAGCGTGATCAGCATCATACAAGCCGCCGGCTGGCCAATTTGGCCACTCATCATGTGCTCAGTTGTGGGCTTGGCTCTGATAGGCGAGCGACTGTGGGCGCTTAGGGTTGAACTGATCACCCCAGCCGGTTTGCCAGAGCGCGTCATCAAGGCGTGGGTCAGCGGCGGCGCGGCACCAGCGCTTGAGGTCTGCGACAACTCGGTGATGGGCCGCATCTTTGCATCCGGCATTGCCGCAGGTGCTGACGAACAAGCCATGCGCTACGCCACCTTGCAAACGGGCCGCGTACAAAGCGCCTTGCTCAACAAACACCTGACCGCCATTGCCACGATTGCAAGCGTTGCCCCTTTTTTGGGCTTGCTGGGCACCGTGATAGGCATGATTGACATGTTCAACGCGCAGGCCGCAGGCGTGGGCGGCCAAGCCGACCCGTCTGCCATGGCGGCTGGTATTTCAGTGGCTTTGTACAACACGGCCTTTGGCCTCATGGTGGCTGTGCCAGCCCTGTTGGCCTGGCGTTTTTTGCGCGCCAAAGTGGATTCTTTTGTCATGCAACTGGAAATGGGCGCTGAGCAACTGCTGCAAGTGCGCGCCACTCAGGTGCGCAAAAGCACTGGCGCAGCCGGCAAAACAGCCCAGGCTGCAACCAGCAAGTAAGTCAGCCCATGTCGAATGCCAAGCCCAATAGTTTGCCAGGTGCCTCGTTTAGTAGCGGCAACCCCCAAGGCTTTCAGGCAGGGGGCAGCGCTCACGACGCGCCAGAGATCAACCTCATTGCGTTTATTGACGTGTTGTTGGTGTTGGTGATGTTTTTGATGCTCACCACTGTTTACGCCGACAAGGCCGGCTTGACCGTGGTATTGCCCACGGCCAAGGCCAATTCACCTGCACAGGCCATCACCACCATCGTGGTGCGCATTGACGCCGCAGGCGCCAGCGCCATCAATGGCCAGCGCTTTGAGGGTGGCACTGCCGCCATGGGCGCTGCCTTACTCAGGGCGGCGGGCAACCAGGCCGATGTGCGCGTGGTGATAGCTGCAGACGGCAACGCGCCCCATCAAGCGGTGGTAGACGTGATGTCAGGCGCGCGTTTGGCTGGCCTCAACCAGCTGCAGTTTGCAACCCGCACTGTGCGCGGTGAATAGTGAGTAAGCAGTTGCAGACCAGGCTGGTCCATTGGTGGCTGGCGCAAGCCAGTCGACGCGGCTGGTGGTCAGTCATGACAAGACCAGTGGCTTGGCTTTACGCATGGCTGGCGCAACGCGCCCACAGCAACAGCTTGGCCAAGCGCCAAGCGCTGCTGGTTCCGGTTGTCGTAGTCGGTAATGTGCTGGTAGGCGGCACTGGCAAAACGCCGGTGGTCGCAGCGGTAGTGGCACACTTGCAAGCCACAGGCATGCGCCCAGGCATTGTGGCCAGAGGCTACAAGGCGACATCCCCGGCACACGCCCAGCGTGGCCTGGCCTCAACACCCACGCTGGTAAACGCCGGCAGTTCGGCCCAAAGCTGTGGTGACGAGCCCAAACTGTTGTTTGAGCTCACGCAAGTACCGGTTTGCGTACACAGCCAACGTCTGTTGGCCGCGCAACATCTGCTGGCACAACACCCTGAAGTCAACGTCATTGTGAGTGACGACGGACTACAACACGCCGCCCTGCCCAGAAGCATAGAGATTGTGGTGTTTGACGAGCGCGCCACTGGCAACGGTCAGCTCTTGCCCGCTGGCTTGCTGCGAGAGCCTTGGCCACGCCGCGCTGAGCAGCAAGCCGCAGCGCACTGCCTGGTGGTGCAAAACGGCGTGAGCGCACCAACGGTAGACGCCCTCAACCCCGGCGATCCAGTGTTTGCAAGCCTGCGCGTGCTGGGTGAGCTGCACCCGCTGCTGCCCAACAAGGCGTCCTGTGCAGTACCTGTTGCTGGTGACACGGTGCAAATACTGGCCGGCATTGCCAAGCCCCAAGCGTTTGCAGCCATGCTGCGCAGCCAAGGCTTCATCGTGGCGCATACAGCCCTGGTGGCAGACCACGATGCACTTGACGGCGCCTGGCCCTACAGCTTTGGCCTAAACCCGGACTTGCCCACTATTTGCACGGCGAAAGACGCGGTCAAATTGCGTGCGCGCCCCGATGCCGCGCAACTCAATATGTGGGTCGCGCCTTTGTCCGTACAGCTGCCCACCGCGTTTTGGACCACCTTTGACCAGTGCATGTCCCAGCTTGCACACCCCAACACGCCAGGCTGAAAACGCTACTCCCACTTCCCCACTATCATTGCGCCATGGATAGCAAATTACTCGATATGTTGGTGTGCCCAGTGACCAAAGGTCCGCTGCGCATGAATGCAGACAAAACTGAGCTGGTCTCTCGCAGCGCGCGCTTGGCCTACCCCATACGCGATGGCATTCCCATCATGCTGGAAGACCAGGCCCGCACACTGAGCGACGACGAGATTGATGCACTGCCTGCGCACTGAAGATGGCCGCGCAAGACACCACTGCAAGCGCAACCGCCAAGGCACAGACGGCCTTTTGCGTACTGATACCTGCACGGCTGGCCTCCAGCCGCTTGCCCAACAAACCCCTGGCTGATATTCACGGCGCGCCCATGGTGGTGCGTGTGGCGCAGCGCGCAGCTTTAAGCACAGCCACCCAAGTGGTGGTGGCCGCAGACGACGTCAGCATTGTGGCTGCATGCGAGCAACACGCAGTGGCCAGCGTGCTCACCGCCGTCAACCACCCCAGCGGCAGCGACAGACTGGCGCAGGCCTGCGACTTGTTGGGCTTGGCCCATGACGCCATCGTGGTCAACGTGCAAGGTGATGAGCCACTGGTTGCCCCCGCACTGATTGATGCGGTAGCGCACACACTGATAGAGCGCCCAGACTGTGTCATGAGCACCGCCGCCCACAGCATTCACTCCGCAGCTGAGTTTTCAAACCCCAACATCGTGAAAGTGGTGTTAGACCGCGCTCAAACAGCCATGTACTTCAGCCGCGCGCCCATTGCCTGGCCGCGCGACGCCAAAGACTTCCAAGCCCAGGCTGTAGATATGGCCAAGCCTTTGCGCCATGTGGGCATTTACGCCTACCGCGCCGGTTTTTTGCGCCAGTTCCCCAAGCTGGCCATGGCCCCGGTTGAGGTGTGTGAGTCTTTGGAGCAACTGCGTGTGCTGTGGCATGGCTACAAAATCGCGGTGCACATTACCCAAGGCCCACCCAGTCCTGGCGTGGATACGCCCACGGATTTACTGGCTGTCAGGGAGTTGTGGAAAGCGCTATAACACCATGTTTTCAAATGACAAATAAGCATTTTCATGGCCAGTAAGCCTACGCAAGGGCTTGCATGCTATGCTTCACGCGAATAAGCCCGTAGGTCCTGCCTAGGCGCAACATACTTAAAACGGTGACTCACAGCAAAACGGATGAGCGCCCCCCAATTGACAATTAAGCGAGAACACCATGAGACTGATTTTGTTGGGCGCCCCAGGCGCGGGTAAAGGTACACAAGCCACCTTCATTTGCGAGAAGTTCGGCATTCCCCAAATTTCCACCGGCGACATGCTGCGTGCCGCCGTCAAAGCGGGCAGCCCCCTGGGTGTTGCGGCCAAGCAGGTCATGGACTCTGGCGGCTTGGTCAGCGACGACATCATCATTGGATTGGTTAAAGAGCGCATCACACAAGACGACTGCGCCAATGGCTTTTTGTTTGACGGCTTCCCGCGCACCATTCCTCAGGCACAGGCCATGAAAGACGCTGGCGTAAAGCTGGACTTTGTGCTGGAAATTGACGTGCCGTTCGACGCCATCATTGAGCGCATGAGCGGACGCCGTGCCCACGTGGCCAGCGGGCGCACCTACCATGTGAAGTTCAACCCGCCCCAAGTTGCCGGCATTGACGACGTGACCGGCGAGCCATTGATACAGCGTGAAGACGATAAAGAAGCCACCGTACGCAAGCGCCTGGAGGTGTACAACGAGCAGACCCGCCCATTGGTAAACTACTACGCAGACTGGGCCAAGCAAGATCCCAGCAACGCGCCAGCCTACCGCGCCATCAGCGGCACAGGCGGTGTTGACGAAATTACCCAGCGCGCGTTTGCTGCCTTGGCGTAAGCAGGTACAGCATCTGGCTGATGCGGGCCTTGACCGCAGACAAGCCCGGTACAAACGGCAAACCTGCAAGCGTTGAAAGGGTTGCCGGTGTCAGCCGGGCTTTCTTTTGGGCGCCATCAGTGCTGCTTGGCAATGCAGATGCTACCAATTGCCCAGACTGACAGCGCGTGGCACACCATACGGGCACGCCCGCCTGTATGCAAGCCTGCAGCGACTGCAACCAATGCGCATTGAGCGTAGCGTTGCCTGTGGCCTGCACCACCAGACCCGCCACACCCGCCTGACGCAGCACGCCGACGAGCTGCTCATTGGCTGCGCTGGTGTGCACCAACAACTCCACCCACGGTTGCGCCGGCACGGCATGGCCAGCAACGACCTGGGCCAAACAGGCTTTGGCTTGGCTGTAGTCATAGTCATGCGGCAAGGCTGTCAGCGCGGTCACTGGACGCACTGTGCCAGCCTCTATATAGGCCACAGGCCCCACGTCTGCGCCGTCAAAAGCGTTTAAGCGGTAAGGGTGGACTTTTTGCACGCTTTGCGCAGACCAACTGGCACCCGCCACACACACTTGCACACCGCACGCGCCGGGGTATGTGGCCAGTGTCAAGGCATCGACCAGGTTTTGGGGCCCATCGGGTACCAAGGCACTGGCGGGGCGCATGGCACATGTCAGCACCACGGGCTTTTGTGCCACTTGCTGACCCAATACACAGGCTAAAAACCAAGCCGTCTCTTCCAGGGTATCGGTGCCGTGAGTGATCACCACCCCTTGGCAATCAGCTTGCGCCAAAGCCCTTGCTGTGGCAGCCGCCACCTTCCACAAAAACGGCCAATCGGCGTCTTTGCTGTCAATTTGTGCCACTTGCTCAAACTGTACGCGTACGCCTGCGCCCATTGCCGTTTGAACAGTACCGGCCAAGTCGCCAACCAGCTCAGTTACAGACACCGTGCCAGCGGTATAGCCCACATGGTCTGCGCCATTGCTCGCCGAGCCTGCGATGGTGCCGCCAGTGCCAAGAACGGCAATATAGCCAGAACAATCAACAGCTTGGGCTGCACTTGAAAAAAACGCTTGCATTATTTATTTTCCTGTTTAAAAATACAGTCACTGTTTGAATAAACAGGTGTTTAAACAACCAGTACATCACCACCTACTCGGTTAAAACACTTGTTACCACCTACCAGCTCAGAAAGCGTCTCAATCATGGCCAAGCTTACCGACAGACAACAACAGATTTTGAACATCATTCAGCGCGCCATTGCACAAACCGGCGCGCCACCCACACGTGCAGAAATTGCCACTGAGCTGGGCTTCAAGTCTGCCAACGCCGCCGAAGAACACCTGCAAGCCTTGGCCCGTAAGGGCGTTATCGAACTGGTTAGTGGCACGTCACGCGGCATTCGCCTCAGAGGCGACGCGCTGCGCAACATGAACGACAGCCCACAACGCCAAATGATGCTGCCCATGACGGGCTTTAACCAGCTCATGCTCCCACTTGTTGGCCGCGTGGCTGCAGGCTCACCTATTTTGGCGCAAGAGCACGTGGAGCAAAGCTACCAGCTGGAAACAAGCCTGTTTCAAAAGCAGCCCGACTACTTGCTGAAAGTCAGAGGCATGTCCATGCGAGACGCCGGCATCCTGGACGGCGACTTGCTGGCGGTGCAAACCGCACGCGATGCACGCAACGGCCAGATTATCGTGGCCCGCTTGGGCGACGAGGTCACCGTCAAGCGCTTTTACAAACACGCAAGCCATATTGAACTGCGCGCTGAAAACCCCGACTTTTCAACCATTGTGGTGCAGCCAGATGAATTGTTTGACATAGAAGGCTTGGCCGTTGGCCTGATACGCAACACGGTACTGAACTAAACGCCACATTGCCACCAAACGTTGCACCTGTTGGCCACAGCGACCCATAGCCTCTACAAAAAAAGCCAATAAACCACTGTTTCACCCCACCCCATTCGTCCAGGACTACCACCATGAGCTCCAACATCATTGTTTTCCCGCAGCGCATCCGCGACAACACCAACAACACAACACCAACACCAACACCGTCACCATGGCACACGTGGGCACACACGCACTGCACGCAGCCAACAGCCCCGTAGGCCCAGGCATTGAGTTGCCTGGCAATGTACGTATGCGCAGCGTGGGTGGCCACAGGCCAGTGGCCGGGCGCATGGTGCTCACGGGTCGCTTCGCAGATGTATGCGCAGAATTAAGCCGAATGGCCGCGCTAGAGGCCTGTGCCTGAGCGCAAAAAACCGTCCCCTACAACTCAGTAGTCGGCACATTGATGCACCGCAGCGGGCACAATGTCGCGTATGAATATTGCCATTCTTGATGACTTCCAAGACACCATCCGAAAACTCCCCTGTGCCACCTTGCTCGACGAGCACCTTACCAAGGTCTACACCAACAACGTCAAGGGCGTGGGTCAATTGGCCGTTCGTATGCGCGACGCCGAAGTGGTTGTCCTCACCCACCAGCGTACCAACATCACCAAGGCCCTAGTCGACAAACTGCCAAAGCTTCGCCTGGTGGTGCAAACCGGCGCAGCTACAGACAACATCAACATAGACGCCTGCACCGAGCGCGGCATTTTGGTGTGTGCGGGTACAGACGCACCACACGCTAGCGCTGAACTCGCTTGGGGGCTGATCATGACCAGCGTGCGCCGGATTCCCCACTATGTGTCTCACCTCAAGCACGGCGCGTGGCAGCAGTCGGGCATGAAGGCCCGCGCCATGCCGGATAACTTTTGCATAGGCAGTTCACTGCGCGGCAAAGTACTGGGCGTGTGGACAGACGATATGGCGCAGCTACACAACAGCGTGGGCTATCTGGTTGCCGGCTACGGTCGCGCTTTTGGTATGCATGTGCTGATCTGGGGTAACACAGAAGCACGCAGCTTTGCGGCTCAACAGGGTTTTGAGGTTGCCAACACCAAAGAACATTTTTTGGATACCTGCGACGTACTCAGTTTGCACCCCAGCTGTAGCGACAGTTCGCCCAGTGTGCTGAGCTTGGCAGACTTAAGCCGCATGAAGCCCACTGCACTATTGGTCAACACGGCCAAAGCGTCGCTCATAGAACCAGATGCCCTGGTCGCCGCGCTCAACAGAGGCCGTCCGGGCTTGGCCGCTATTGACGTGTTTGACAGCGAGCCACCCGCGCCGGGGCAAACCTTGTTGCGCCTGGAGAACTGCATTTGCACCCCGCACATCAGCAATGTGGAAATTGACACCATGCAAGCCGACTATCAAGCCGCATTCAACACGGTTAATGCCTTTGCATCCGGGCAAGCCATTACACCGCTGAACCCGCAAGCGCTGTCCCTACGCCGCTAACACGCGGCGCTGCTGGCACGCCAACCACATTTTCTGATCACGGCACACAGCTGCACTGGCAGTAGGCTGTAATATGACGCGTTGATACTGACGCTTACGTTCACGTCAATGCCTCATTACCTTTAGCGACCGCACAAACCCATGACATCACCAGCCAACGCCCATCAAACCACTGCCAGCACATCAGGGGCTGCGGCGCAAGACCACGGCTTTTTTACCGTAGGCATTGTTGGCACAGGTGCCATGGGACAAGGTATTGCGCAAATGGCAGCACAAGCTGGCGCACAAGTCCTGCTTTTTGACGTGGGCGCAGGCGCGGCTGCCAAAGCGCACGATGCGCTTCTTGCAACCTGGGCCAAGCTGCAAGCCAAGGGCAAGCTGTCACCAGAACAAGCCACTCAATATGCCAGCCGCATCGGCATTGCAGATGGCATTGACGCACTGGCACCCAGTCAGCTGGTTGTTGAGGCCATTGTTGAGCGCCTGGATGTCAAACAGCAACTGTTTGCCCAACTGGAAAGCATTGTCGATGCACAGTGCGTGCTGGCTACCAACACCTCATCCTTGTCGGTGACTGCAGTGGCCGCTGGTTTATCAAAGCCCGAGCGCTTCGCGGGCTACCACTTTTTTAACCCAGTGCCGCTGATGCGCGTCGTAGAGGTGATTGCCGGCCTCAAAACAAGCAGTCAAACCTGCGAGCGTTTGCACAGCTTTAGTAAAGCCATGGGCCACACCGCCGTGCAAGCCCAAGACACACCCGGCTTTATCGTGAACCATGCTGGGCGCGGCTATGGCACAGAAGCCTTGCGTATCGTGTCGGAAAGCGTGTCTGACTTTGCCACCATTGACCGCATTTTGCGAGACCAAATGGGCTTTCGCCTAGGCCCATTTGAGCTGATGGATTTGACCGCGCTGGATGTGTCCCACCCGGTGATGGAGTCTGTGTACAACCAGTACTACCAGGAACCACGCTACCGGCCCAGCGTGATTACGGCGCAGCGCCTGGCCGGCGGTGTATTGGGCAAAAAAGCAGGTGCTGGCTTTTACGCCTATCAGGACAATCAGCCCAACGGCACAGTCATCACGCCACCAGAGCCGCCTGTGCCAGTGGTTGCCAAGCTGCCGCCTGTTTGGGTATCGCCCAAAGCGGCGCGCCGGCAAGAGCTGTACCAGCTGCTTAAAAACCTGGGCGCCAACATTGAAACTGGCCAAGCCCCCAGCGAGCAGGCCTTGATTGTGGTCGCGCCCTTGGGTATGGATGTCACCACGTTGGCCGCTGTTGAGCAACATGACGCCACGCGCGTGATAGGCATAGACATGATGCTGCCGGACGCCAACGTCAAGCGCCGCGTGTTGGCGACCAACCCCGCCACGCGCGACGGTATGCGCGATGCCGCACACGCCTTGTTTGCGGCAGACGGTAAACTGGTCAGCGTGATACGTGACAGCGGTGGCTTTGTGACCCAGCGCGTGGTTGCCACCATCGTGAACATCGCGGCCGACATGTGCCAGCAAGGTGTTTGCACACCGCAAGACCTGGACTTGGCCGTGACATTAGGCCTTGGCTACCCACTGGGGCCCTTGGCTATGGGCGACGCCATTGGGCCTACCAACATGCTTGAAATCTTGTTCAACCTGCAAACTGTGTACGGCGACCCGCGCTACCGCCCCAGCCCGTGGTTGCGCCGTCGTGGTGCATTGGGGCTTAGCCTGAGGCACGTGGAGTCAGGCTTATGAGCACGCGCTTACTGGCTGAGCAAATTGACGCCACGCTGGTACTCACCATTTCAAATCCGCCGTACAGAAACGCCTTGGGTCCAGCGATTTATACGGCTGGCATTGAGGCGCTCAATGCCGCCGAAGCCAACCGCGACATACGCACCGTCATCATCACAGGCGAAGGCGAGCATTTTTGTGCCGGTGGCAACTTGAACCGCTTAAAGGCCAATCGGGCGCAAGCGCCAAAAGTGCAGGAGGACAGCATTGAAGCCTTGCACACGTTTATAGAGTGCATTCGCAACTTCCCCAAGCCCGTATTGGCCGCCGTTGAAGGCGCAGCGGCTGGTGCCGGCGTGTCATTGGCCTTGGCTTGTGACATGGTGGTCGCGGCGGATGACGCCAGGTTTGTGATGGCTTACAGTTCTGTGGCCTTGTCGCCTGACGGTGGCGGCGCCTGGGTATTGGCGCGTGCGCTGCCGCGCGCAGCAGCCATGCACATGCTGTTAAGTGGCGCACCCGTACAAGCCGCTCAAATGCACAGCTGGGGTCTGGTGTCGCATTTGACGCAGCCAGGACAGGCGCTCAGCCAAGCGTTGTCAGCCGCCGCCATGCTCAATGCGCGCGCGCCCAATGTAATGGCCAGCATCAAAGAGCTGATGAACGATGCACCGGACACCAACTTCACCACACACCTCAATGCCGAGAAGAAACACTTTGTACGCAACCTGCACCACATCAATGGCGGCGAGGGTATTGATGCATTTCTGGAAAAACGCACGCCCCACTACAAATAAAAGCACAGATGCGACAACGCACAATCGCCTTGGCGACAAAGCCCAGACAAACCCTTACAAACCCGCAAACAAGCGGCTTTTAACCACAACTAGTCACAGATAAGACACATGATAGACGAGCCTATTCTTACCATGGACGAACGCGAGGCCATCAACTCAGGACGATGGTTCTCTAGCCTTTCACCATCACTGCGACACGACATACTGCGATGCGCTTACGTCAAACGACACAAAGACGGCGACTTGATTTGCGCCAGGGGCGATGTGCCCAGCGAATGGATAGCCGTGACCAAGGGCGCGGCACGGGTGAGCTCAACGTCTATTACGGGCAAGCAAATCACCTACACCTATGTGGAGCCAGGCATTTGGTTTGGCGATGTGTCGCTGTTCGATGGGGACGCTCGCACACACGACGCTTATGCCCACGGGCCTACCACCCTGCTGTGCGTGGCGCGCGCGGATTTCTTCAAGATTTTGTCCCAGCATGTCGAGTTGTACGAAGCGCTGATGCGCTTGCAAGCACGCCGCATTCGCCAGTTGTTTGGTCTGGTGGAAGACCTCAACACCCTGCCCTTGCGCGCGCGCTTGGCCAAGCAGCTCATTCACCTGAGCCGCAGCTACGGCATGCCTTGCCTGAACAACCCCAGCGAAGTGCGTATTGGGCTGCAACTGGCGCAAGAAGAACTCGCGCAGCTGCTGGGTGCGTCTCGCCAGCGTGTGAACCAGGAGCTCAAGTCCATGGAGCGCGAGGGCATTATTCGCGTGGAGCAAGCGGGCTTGATTGTGCGCGACCGCGCAGCGCTGATGCAACTCATAGAAGCAGACGACGACTGAGCACCACCGCAACCAGGGAGGCTTCATGAGCGACGCCGCACAGGAAGCCTTCACAGGCACACGCGCGGTATCCGCTGCGCACCAGATCAATACCGACGCACTTGAGCAATGGCTGCATGCCAACCTGCCCGGCTTTGCAGGCCCTTTAGACATAGAAATGTTCAAAGGCGGACAGTCCAACCCCACCTACAAACTCATCACACCTGCGCGCACCTACGTCATGCGCGCCAAACCAGGCCCTGTGGCCAAGCTGCTGCCATCGGCCCACGCCATTGAACGCGAGTTTCGCGTGATGAGCGCGCTGGCCAACACCGACGTACCAGTGCCTCAAATGGGCGCACTGTGTGAAGACGAGTCTGTCATTGGCCGCGCTTTTTACGTCATGGACTTTATGCCAGGCCGTGTGATGTGGGAGCAAAGCCTGCCAGACCTCAGCAAAGATCAACGCGCACCGATTTATTGGGCAATGAACGATGTGCTCGCCAAGCTGCACAGCGTCGACGTAAACGCTGTGGGCCTGTCTGACTACGGCAAGCCTGGCAACTACTTTGAACGCCAAATTGGCCGTTGGTCCAGGCAGTATCAGGCATCTGTCACCCAGGATATTCCAGAAATGGACAAGCTCATGCAGTGGCTGCCGCAGCAACTGCCAGACACTGCACGCAACGCCAGCCTGATCAGCGTGGTGCACGGCGACTACCGCTTGGACAACCTCATGTTTGACGCCCAGCAGCCACGCATCATTGCCGTGCTTGACTGGGAACTGTCCACCATAGGTCACCCCCTGGCTGATTTCAGCTACCACTGCATGTCATGGCATATTCCGCCCGGCGCCTTCAGAGGCATAGGCGGACTAGACCACGCTGCGCTGGGAATACCACTAGAGCGCGACTACATTGCCAAATACTGTGAGGCCACTGGCTTTGTCACACCTGAGCAGCTGCATGCCGACTGGCCGTTTTATTTGGCGTACAACCTGTTCAGGCTGGCCGCCATCTTGCAAGGCATTGCCAAACGTGTAGAGGCTGGCACCGCCTCAAGCGCACAAGCCCAATCATCTGCAGCTGGCGCAAAGCCACTGGCCCAAATGGCGTGGCAATTCGCCCAACAACATCACAACCACTGATTCGCTCTCCGTCAAAAAAGGACAACACCATGCAATTCGATTACACAGACAAAGTACAAGGTATGCGCCAGCGCTTGCTGGCCTTCATGGACGAGCACGTTTACCCCAATGAAGAGCGCTTCTTCACCGAGATTGCCAACAACCGCGCCAATGGCAACGCGTGGATACCCACCCAAATTGTTGAAGACCTCAAGCCCAAAGCGCGTGAAGCAGGTTTGTGGAATCTGTTTTTACCGCACAGCAAGCGCGCACCTGAAGGCCTGTCAAACCTGGAGTACGCCCCTTTGTGCGAAATCATGGGCCGCGTACCATTTGCCGCCGAAGTGTTCAACTGCTCGGCACCCGACACCGGCAACATGGAAACCCTGGAGCGCTACGCCAGCGAAGCCATCAAAGACAAGTGGCTAGAGCCATTGCTGCGCGGTGATATCCGCTCAGCGTTTTTGATGACTGAGCCTGACGTTGCCTCATCTGACGCCACCAACATCGAATGCCGCATTGAGCGGGATGGTGATCACTACGTATTGAACGGTCGCAAGTGGTGGAGCTCGGGCGCAGGTGACCCACGCTGCGCGGTTTACATCGTAATGGGCAAGACAGACCCTGAGGCCGGACGCCACCAACAGCAGTCCATGATTGTGGTGCCATCCAATACGCCCGGCATTAAGGTGATACGTCCGCTCACCGTTTTTGGCTACGACGATGCACCTCACGGCCACATGGAGGTCACACTGACCAACGTACGTGTGCCGGTAGACAACTTACTCCTGGGCGAAGGCCGTGGCTTTGAAATTGCCCAGGGACGCCTTGGCCCAGGCCGCATTCATCACTGCATGCGCACCATTGGCATTGCCGAGCGCGCACTGGAGCTGATGTGTAAACGCCTCAACAGCCGCGTGGCGTTTGGCAAGCCAGTATCCGCCCAGGGTGTGTGGCACGAACGCATTGCAGATGCGCGCTGCATGATTGAGCAAGCACGCTTGCTCACGCTCAAGGCCGCCTACATGATGGACACCGTTGGTAACAAGGTGGCCAAATCTGAAATCGCCATGATCAAAGTGGTGGCACCCAATATGGCTTTGCAAATCATTGACTGGGCCATACAGGCTCACGGCGGCGCGGGTGTGAGCGACGACTTCCCACTGGCTTACGCTTACGCCAACCAGCGCACGCTGCGCCTGGCTGACGGGCCAGACGAAGTACACCGCGCAGCTGTCGCCAAATTAGAGCTTGCCAAGCACATGCTGGTGCCCAAAGAGGTTGACATGCCGGTGACACGCGGCAGCTGAATTCAAACTTGCGCTCGTCCAACATGCCAGCGTTGTTGCACAATGCTGGCATTGTTATTTGTATCGCAAGGAGACCCAATGATCGATATCTATTCATGGGCCACGCCCAACGGCCACAAAGTACACATCATGCTGGAGGAATGCGGTCAGCGCCTTGGCAAAGACTGGCAAGCCCACCCTGTCAATATTGGTAGCGGCGACCAATTCCAGCCTGACTTTCTGGACATCAGCCCCAACAACAAAGTACCCGCCATGGTGGACAGCATGGGGCCAGACGGCAAGCCTTTTTCATTGTTTGAGTCAGGCGCAATTTTGGTGTATCTGGCCAGCAAGTTTGGCAAGTTCATGCCCAAGAGCGACGCTGCCAAGTTCAAGACCTTGCAATGGTTGATGTTTCAAATGGGCGGCGTAGGTCCCATGCTGGCCAGGCCCATCACTTCCGTATATACGCACCCGAGAAAATTGACTACGCATACAACCGCTACACCAACGAGGCCAAGCGCATCTATGGCGTACTCAACAAGCAGCTTCAAAGCAACAAGTTCATAGCAGGCAACCAATACAGCATTGCCGACATAGCCACATTTCCCTGGATTCGGAGCTGGAAAAACCAGGGCATTGACTGGGCCGACTACCCTGCCCTTAAAGAATGGTTTGACCGCGTTGGTGAGCGCCCCGCCGTGAAGCGAGGCGTCGAGGTACTGGCCAGCGCACGCGTACCACTGACAGACACCAAGGCTACCCAGGCGTTATTTGGATCAATGCAGTACGCCAAGCGTTAAGTCATTGCCCAACGTGTCAGACATCAAACATGCCTTTGTAGGCCCTGGCCGCTTGGCCAACACCTTGGCGGCAGCCATGCGCCAAGCCGGCCACACCGTATTGGGCTATGTGGGTAACCCACAATCAATGCGCATGTTTGATGCGCAGCAATCGTTGGGGTTTCAAGGCCTGGGGCCGCTGTCAACCAATGCAATCGCGCTGGCCGACTGGGTGTGGATTACCGTGGGTGACGACGCCATTGCGCACGCGGCCAGCCAAGTCAATTGGCAGCCACACCAAGTGGCGCTGCATTGCAGCGGTGCCACCGAGCTCGGGGCGTTAGGCGCTGACGCATGCAGCGGCGCTATTGGCTTTCACCCTTTGCAAATCTTTTCGCAGCCACAAGTTGCGCTGCAACAATTGCCCGGCAGCAGTGTAGGCATAGAGGTACAGGCCAACGCCCAGCACGCTGCCACGCTATGGGCGCAGGCAAACACACTGGCACATAGCCTGCAGTTGAAGCCGCTTCCCATCGCCAGTGGCCAGCGTGCGCTATACCACGCAGGCGCGGGCTACGCAGCGAGCGCCTTGGTGTCCATGCTGGCTGAGGCCACCACGCTGTGGCGTGAAGCGGGTATTGATATCGACCAGGCATTAAAGGCGCTGCTGCCGCTTGGTGCCGGTGCCATCGCCAGCATACAGGCCAAAGGCTTGGCAGGCGCAGTGGCAGGGCCAGTGGCGCGCGGTGACGCTGGCGTGGTCAGCCAGCACTTGAAGGCACTAGCCACTGTGGGGGCAGACGCCAGTTTGCTGTACCAACAAGTGGCCAAGCGCCAGCTACACTTATTGGCTGCGTCACAGCGACTTGAGCCCCAGCATATCAGCCAGTTGAGTGCGCTACTCGATAGCAACGCCGCACCACATGAACCCCATAGTTTTGTAAGCCACACACCATGACCACCGCCTCAGACCTAAGCCGTATTGCTGCCACGCCCTGCTACCTGAACGGCACTGTATTGCCACTGAATAAAGCCAACATCAGCGTGATGGACAGAGGCTTTGTGTTTGGTGACGGCGTATACGAAGTATTGTCTGTGTACCGGCAGCACCTGTTCCGCTTTGACCAGCACATGCAGCGCCTGGAGCGCTCATTGGCTGAAATGCGCATCAACAATCCGCACACACGCGACGAGTGGCGTGACATTGCCCACAGTCTGGTGCTGCACGCTGACGCGCCAGCCAGCGACAACCACCTCATTTACCTGCAAATCACGCGGGGTGTGGCCATGCGTGACCACGTAATGCCCAACGACATCACGCCCACCGTATTTGTCATGGTGGGCGCCATGAGCATGCCCACAGACGACCAACGCACGCAAGGCGTAGCCTGCGTCAGCGCATCTGACTTCAGGTGGGAGAAAGCCCACATCAAGAGCACGTCGTTGTTGGGCGCGGTATTGTCTCGCCAAATCAGTGCCGACGCAGGTGCGCTTGAAACCGTCATGTTCAGGGGCGAACACCTGAGTGAGGCCGCCGCCAGCAATGTGTGGGTGGTAAAAGACGGTGTGGTCATGGGGCCGCCTAAAAACAACCTTGTCTTGGAGGGTATACGCTACGGTCTCATAGAGCAGCTGTGCGCAGACGCAGGTATAGGGTTTGAGTTGCGCAGCATCACCAAGGCGGAGGTGTTGAATGCAGACGAGCTGATGCTGTCGTCTGCCACCAAAGAGGTGTTACCTGTCACCACACTGGACGGCCAAGCGGTTGGCAGTGGCACACCAGGCCCAATCTACCAGGAGCTGTACCAGCGCTACCAGCTGGCCAAAGAAGCCAGCCGGGTTTAAACCTTAACCGACCAAGCGGGTTAAGTAGGTTAAGCAGGTTAAGCAGGTTAAACCAGCAGCTTGGTCTTGAGCTTGTCAATAGCGCTGTCTGGCGTCGTGAGCACAGGCACCTGCAACTCACGGCGCAACAAGGCAGCGGCTCTGGCCATGCTGAATTGCGCCAGGGCAATCACACCGCAGCCCTTGTCCACCAGCGCCCGCGCGGCGGCCAACACGGCCGCATCGTGCTCGTCGATACGGCCAGCATTCAAGGCCAACAGGGCGGGCTCAACCAGCGCTGTTTGCAAGGCCGCCTCAGCGCCAAACTCTGGCGGCATAGATGCCAATGTGGGCGCAAAAGAAGCAATCAAACCAATAGGCTTTTGTGCGCTGTGCTGCCATGCGAGCGCTTGCTCCACCATGGCCTCGTTGGGCTTTAACACAGGCATGTTGGGGTGGGCTTTGGCCACCGCATCAATGCAAGGCCCGAAGGCCGAACACGTAAAAAGCATGGCCTGCGCGCCTGTATCGACTGCGTATTGACCCAAGCGCAAGAAGCGCTGGGTCATGGCCTCATCCAGGCCACGGCTGTTCGCAGCCAGATCAGCAGACAAACTGTCGTCTAGCAGGTTCATGCGCGAGGCTTGCGGCCATTGCGCGGCCATGGCCTCGTTGATAGGCGCAACCGAATGCGCCAAAGCATGTATGAGTGCAATACGCGTCATAAACGTCAGGCCTTTTTGACTTTACGACGGCGCTGCGACAACAAGACCAGGGCCAACAAGCCCAGTGCCGGCACAAACATCCACTCTTTGTCGGGGCGGTCTGTGGATACTTCGGCTTGCGTGATGACAAAGCCTTGCTCAACCCCCAGCTTTTCAGCCTTGCTGCCAAAGCGCACCATGCTGACCAGCAAGCCGTCACCCTGGGTCATGACGCTCAGGCCTGAGTGAGCAAGGCGCTGCTTCATGCTACCCTCTGGCCCCAGCGGCAACAGCACGCCTTTGCGCACTTCGTTGCCTTCCAGGCTCAAGCCCTCTACCCACACACGTTTGCCTGTGTTGGCCGGGGCAGCTTCAATCAGCGGCGCCATTTGTGCGGCCGGGATAGCGGCAAACGGTGGGTACACCATGTCCCACCAAAAGCCTGGACGAAACAGGGTAAAGGTGATCAGCAGCAACGCGGCCGACTCCCACAACTTGGAGCGCACCAAAAAGTAGCCTTGAGTGGCTGCCGCAAACAGCAACATGGCCACCAGCGCACTGGACACGGTTAAGAACAAGTGCCAAGTCCCGTCTATACCAATCATCAACAACTGGGTGTTAAAGATGAACAGGAACGGCAAAATGGCCGTGCGCATGCTGTAAACAAACGCCGTCACACCTGTCTTGAGTGGATCTGTTCGCGCAATAGCGGCAGCAGCAAAAGACGCCAAGCCCACAGGCGGCGTCACGTCCGCCATCAGGCCGAAGTAGAACACAAACAAGTGCACGGCAATCAGCGGCACGATCAGCCCACTTTGCGCGCCCAGCTCAACCACCACGGGCGCCATGAGCGTAGACACCACAATGTAGTTGGCCGTAGTGGGCAGGCCCATCCCCAAAATGAGACTGATAACGGCTACCAACGCCAGCATCACGATGAGGTTGCCACCAGACAGTATTTCAACCACCTCTGTCATCACCAGACCCACGCCAGTTAGAGACACAGTACCCACAATAATGCCGGCTGCAGCCGTGGCCACCCCAATACCAATCATGTTGCGCGCACCGGCTACCAGGCCGTCTACCAAGTCTGCCCAGCCGGCTTTGAATTGCGATACCCACGCCGCCTCCCCTAAATGCCGCGATGATTGGCTTTTGGGTCAGCATGATGAACACCATAAACATGGTGGCCCAAAACGCTGACAAACCAGGAGAGAGTTGCTCAACCATCAAACACCAAATCAGCACCACAACAGACAACAAATAGTGCAAGCCTGATTTCAGCGTAGGTCCTGTCTCAGGCAATTCAAACACCGGGGCATTGGGGTCATCTAGCTCCAGCTGTGGCTGCTGGGCACCAAACCACAGCAAGCCCACATAGGTGGCCAACAAGCCCACACCAATGGGCCACACGGCATCAGCGCCCAGTACAGTCTTAAGAAAACCAATGACCCACGTCACCACGCCTGCCAACACAATAAAGCCAGCAACGGTTAAGCCAAACGACAACATGCGTTGCTGCCAAGGGGTATTGCCACGTCTTGGCAAGCCTTGCATATCGGCCTTTAAAGCCTCCAAGTGAACGATGTACAACAGCGCCACATAAGAGATGATGGCCGGCAAAAACGCGTGCTTTATCACTTGCGTGTAAGGAATACCCACGTACTCCACCATCAAAAACGCAGCGGCCCCCATGACTGGTGGCATAAGCTGCCCGTTCACCGAACTGGACACCTCTACTGCGCCTGCCTGGTCTGGCCTATAGCCCACACGCTTCATGAGTGGAATGGTGAACGTGCCGGTTGTCACCACGTTGGCAATGGATGAGCCAGAAATAATGCCAGTCGCCGCAGACGACAGAACGGCCGCCTTGGCTGGGCCGCCGCGCATATGTCCCAACAGCGCAAAGGCCGATTTGATGAAGTAGTTGCCCGCGCCAGCTTTGTCCAGCAACGAACCAAACAGGACAAACAAAAAGATAAAGCTACTGGACACACCCAGCGCCACACCAAACACACCTTCGGTGGTCAGCCACTGATGGCTCATGGCACGCGACAAAGAATAGCCACGGTGGGCTATGAGGCCTGGCATGTAGCGCCCAGCGAATGTGTACAGCAAAAACAGACCCGCCACAATCACCATGGGCATGCCCAAGACCCGACGCGTGGCCTCCAGCAACAACGCCATACCCACCACGCCAACGGCGACGTCAAAGTCTGTGGGTTGCCCAGGACGAGTCGACAACTCGTTGTAAAACAAAAACAGGTAGGCCGCGCAAAATGCAGCGGTCAGCGCCAGCAACCAATCCAGCAGCGGCACAAGCGCACGCGATGAGCGCTTGCTGGCCGGATAGGCCATAAACGACAAAAACACGGCAAACGCCAAATGAATGGCGCGGGACTCTGTGTCATTGAATACAAAAATACCCAATGAAAAAGGCAGTGGCGACGCGATCCATAGTTGGAATAGCGACCATGCCAAGGCCACAGCGGCCAAGAACGCAGCAACGCGCGGCCCGGGTTTGCGTCCGCCCGTGTCGTTGTCACGCACCAACTGGTTCACGTCCACTTCAGACGCGTTGGGTTGATTTTTAGTTGTTGCTGTCATCCTGTTGTGCCGAGTTAAAAGCCGTCTCCCTATCGACAAAAAAGCCCCACGCGGTGGAGCTTTTTTGCGACATCAGGTCTATGTTCGCCTATGCGATTACATCCAACCTTTTTCCTTGTAGTACTTCACAGCACCTGGGTGCAATGGTGCAGACAAGCCGTTCTTGATCATGTTCTCTGGCTTCAAGTTGGCAAACGCAGGGTGCAGCTTTTTGAAGTCGTCGAAGTTGTCAAAAACGCCCTTGACCAAGGCGTACACCACATCGTCTGACACCTTTGTTGACGTGACGAAAGTTGCCAACACACCGTAGGTGGGTACGGGTGTGTCCTGACCTGCGTACAAGCCGCCTGGAATCTCAACCTTGGCGTAAAAGCTGTTCTCGGCTGCCAATTTGTCCACAGCGGGACCGGTCAAAGGCACCAATTTGGCACCACAAGTGGTGATGGGGTCTTGGATGTTGGCGGAAGGATGACCCACGCCGTAGAAAAAGCCGTCGATTTTGTTGTCGCACAAAGCTGCGCCATGTTCGTCGGCCTTGAGCTCTGACGCCACCGAGAAGTCGTCCTTGCTCATACCCATTGCGCTGAGCAACTGCTCCATGGAAGCACGTGTACCTGAGCCTGGGTTGCCAATGTTGAAGCGCTTGCCTTTGAAGTCTTCAAACTTGCTGATGTTGGCTTCCTTGCGTGACAACACGGTGAAGGGCTCAGGGTGAATAGAGAACACCGCGCGCAATTCCTTGAAAGCACCGTCTTTCTCAAACACCTTGGAGCCATTGGCTGCGTGGTACTGCCAGTCAGACTGGGCCACACCAAAGTCTAGTTCGCCAGCGCGAATGGTGTTGATGTTGAACACAGAGCCGCCGGTTGACTCCACAGAGCAACGCAGGCCGTGTGTGGCGCGGTCTTTATTGACCAAACGGCAAATCGCGCCACCTGCTGCGTAGTAAACGCCAGTCACGCCGCCTGTGCCTATGGTCATAAAGCGCTGCTCAGCCGCCTGTGCAGCTGGGATCAGCAAAGCCATGCTGGCTGCGGCAATGGCCAAATGAGCCATACTTTTTTGAATCACTAATTTCATATACCTGAACTCCTCTTTTTAAAACAATGAATTGTCATATCAGCTGTGTCAACAGCCAAACCACTAACAACTCTCACACTTCAGGTTAGCACGAATACATGCCAACCTAAACCATTCCCACCCGTGAGGGCGGTATTGTGCACGACAAGAAAAACGCTGGGCCTGTACATCAGGCAGATACTGATGCAAGACCCACATCAATAGCCCGCGCCATTCTGTCTATCACTTGCGACAACTCATCTTGGCTGGCAATAAACGGTGGCGCCAGCAACACATGGTCACCGCAGCGTCCATCAACGGTGCCACCCATGGGGTAGACCATCAGGCCCTCTTGCATGGCCGCTCGTTTGACAGCCGCGTGCAGTTTGTGCTGTGGGTCAAACCACTGCTTGGTCGCCCTGTCGGCCACCAACTCCAAACCCCAGAACAAACCGCGTCCGCACATCACCCACATGCGGATGCTGCGCAAACCTGGCGCGCAGCGCATCACCAAACCAGGCGCCGCGCTCACACACCTGGGCGACCAATTGGTCACGTTGAATGATGGTTTGCACCGCCAAAGCCGCCGCACACGCCACTGCGTGACCTATGTAGGTGTGGCCATGTTGAAACAGCCCGGTGCCCTTTGCAAAACTTTGCGCAATACGTGTGTGTGCCAGCACAGCACCAATGGGTTGGTAGCCACCACCCAAGCCTTTTGCAATGGTTAGCAAGTCAGGTGCGACACCCTCTTGCTCACAGGCGTGCAAGCTACCCGTGCGGCCCATACCGCACATGACCTCGTCCAGGATAAGCAAAATGCCGTGCTTGTCGCACAGCTCACGCACACCTTTAAAGTAACCCTCAACAGGCGGCAACACACCTGCTGTGGCGCCCCCACGGTTTCCGCCACAAAGGCAATCACCTTGTCGCCGCCGAGGTTGTCAATGGCGTCTGACAACTCACGCACCAAACGCTGGCCGTAGGCCGCAGGTGTTTCATCAGGCGTTTGGTCTCGGTAGGCGTAACAAGCTGAGACATGGGTCACGTCAATCAGCAAAGGCTCAAACTGCGCACGACGCCAGGCGTTACCCCCCACGGCCAGGGCGCCCAGGGTATTGCCGTGGTAGCTTTGCTTGCGAGCGATAAAGTGTTTACGCTGGGGCTGACCAATTTCCACAAAGTACTGGCGCGCCATCTTCAGCGCTGCCTCCACGGCCTCTGAGCCGCCGCTTACAAAATAGGCACGGTCTAAGCCTGCAGGTGCGTGTTGTACCAACTGCTGGGCCAAGGTTTCAGCCACGTCGGTGGTAAAAAAACTGGTGTGTGCATACGCCAGCTTGTCAATTTGCTGGTGCATGGCGGCCAACACCTCAGGGTGTGCATGCCCCAAACAAGACACCGCCGCGCCGCCTGACGCATCCATGTATTGCTTGCCCTGGGCGTCCTCAATCCATACATACGCCGATGACGACACGGCAGTGGCAGGCTTAAACGCCATGTGGCGATGAATGATGGCAGAGGCCAGATCTTTGGTGTTCATGGTGTTTAAACGTTGCGACCGCTATTGAGCTGGTCATTGGCGTGATTAGGTGTCAGTTGCAAAAAGCCTGCGCTGTCTTTGGCGGACAGCACATAGGCTTGGCGCTCGCGCAAATAGCGCTCTCGTCTGGCAAGGTGTTCTAGGTGATGCGGTTCAGCGGCAACCGCCATGGCACCCAGCATGGTCTCAATGGCACTCAAGCTGCCCAGCATGGACGGAAAAAATGAAACAGACTGCGCCTCAAACACCACCGCTTGATCAGCCATTTGCGCAAACGGGCTCACGCTGCTGTCTGTCACGGCCACCACATAAAGGCCTTGGCGCCTGGCTTGATGGGCAGACTCAAGCGCCAACTGTGCATAAGGCGCTTGCGAGATAGCCACCAAGACATCACGCTCATCCAAGTCGCACAACACATCTGCCTCACCACCGCTGGTATGCAGCAAGTCCACATTGGGACGCAGCAAGCTGCTGGCATAGTGCAACTGCTGCGCCACCGAAAAACTGGCACGCACACCCAGGCACACCAAACGCCTGGCCTGCAACAAACGCACACCCAGAGCCTGCCAAGCGGCTGTGTCTATCGCGTGTGCAACCGATGCGACGTTGCCAATATGTGACGAGCGCAGGTCTTGCAACCACTGCGCATTGCTTTTGGCCGTGCGCGCATTGCTCTCATAGGCATGAGGCTCATGGCTTGACCATGGCTGACCAAGCTGTTGTTTGGCCAGCGCCAAAGTGTTAGCGCTGAGTTGCGCTTGCAGGGCAGCAAAACCCGTCTCGCCAAGGGCCTTGGCCAAGCGCGTCATGGTGGCTGCCGACACCCCGGCCATCACAGCGCAGCGCCGCATGGACACCACACCCGCCTGTTGTTGATTGGCAAGCAACCACCGCGCGGCCGACTGCAGCTCAGGGCTTAGGGTGTCAAACAGCCGCTCTATGCGAGCAGCCAGCGTGTGTGACTCTTGTTGCATAAGAAACAATTGTATCTTTATTTTCACTATTGATACATTTGTTTCAGTGTGGGACGAAAAAAATGGCCATCAAGGCCAAACAGACACCACTACCCCTCGCACAACAGAACATTGGCCTGGCCGGAGGGACTCGAACCCCCTACCCATGTCTTAGAAGGACATTGCTCTATCCAGATGAGCTACGGCCAGATCGGGTACAACCCACATTATTCACCCAAAAAAAAGGCCCAACAAGATGGGCCTAGGCATGGGTTCACCATGGATAACTGGTCGGAACGGTAGGATTCGAACCTACGACCCCCTGGTCCCAAACCAGGTGCGCTACCAGACTGCGCTACGCTCCGACAAGCCCTAGATTCTAGCGCGAAGTTTGGATGTTTTTCAAGCGTGGTGTAATTTAATTTTGTAATACCCCCTCTTCCCCATGAGCACACCTACCCACCTACACATACTGGTTGCCACCACTGGTGACAGGGCCCTCAACGCCGCCAAAGCCGCCGCACAGGTACTAAGCGCCACATTTACCCACATAGAGGTCAGCAAACTAACGCCCGACGACGGTATAGCTGTTTTCGGACAAGTCGACGACAGTGCCAACAAGCTGTTCATAGTGTGCTCGTCTACCCATGGCAGCGGCGATGTGCCAGACAACGCGCAAGCCTTTCTGGCCTCGTTTGACCTGGAGCCCACTTTTTTAGGCCACGTGCGCTATGGACTCATGGCGCTGGGCGACAGCAGCTACGGTGCCACCTACGCCGCTGGCGCCAAATTACTGGATGCAAAACTGCAAGACTTGGGCGCACAGCGCCTGGGCCTGATGTTTGAGCACGATGCCAGCGGGTTGGACGACGCCAACGAAACGGCAGCACAGTGGGCTACTGAATGGGCCAAGCACGTGGTGCAAGCTGCAGCGACATGAGCCAGTCATAGCAGCAAGCCTTACAGCAAGGTGCGCAGCCGCTGAGCGGCCTCTTGCAACCACGCCAGCCATTGCTGCGCCACCGCGTCCTGATCTGATGCAGCAGTGGGTTTACCCAGTGCCACGCTATTGACCACATTCAGCGCGCCCACAACATGGCCGTCACCTCTGTACACAGGCACAGCTAAGCCTTGCACGCCCAACTCATGCTCTTGCGAGGCACAACACCAGCCGCACTTGCGAATGTGCTGCAAGCGTTTCTTCAATGCAGTCGCGGTGGTGATGGTGTACGGCGTCAATGGGCGCAAAGCGTGTAATTTCAGCCACGCTTCCAACTGCTCGTTGCTCCAGTGCGCCATTAGTACCTGCCCTGTAGACGTGGCGTGCATGGGCAAGCGCGCCCCCAGGTGCAAACCTTGCGCCATGCCCATTACGCTTCGCGCATGGGCAATAGAGGCCTCACGATCTTGCAGGCGATTGTCAGCGCTTGAGCCACCTGGTGGCAACTGCGCCACAGCAGCGCGCAAGCTGTCGCGGCCTCTGGCCACGATGACCACTTCAGCCCCGTCGGCAACCACTACAGAAAAAGCACCATGGGTATGCATGCTCAAGGCATCTAGCGTGGGCTGCGCGACACGGGGCAACTGCGCAGACGCCAAGTAATGACCACTGAACTGCAACACCTTGGGAGTCAGCCAAAACTGTGTGCCGTCAGAGTCCAAGTAGCCCAAAGCCTGCAGCGTTAACAAATAACGCCTGGCCGCCGCCCGCGTTAAACCGACGCGCTGTGCGGCCTGCGTGGCGTTGAGGCGCTGGCGATTGACATCAAAGGCCTGCAGCACGCCCAAGCCTTTAGCAAGGCCAGCAATAAAGTCTGCTTGCTGCATGTTGGCGGGCGCTGCATGGCTTAGTGGTGATTTGGTGGGTGGTGAACGCATGATGCGCGATTATCGCGCAAAGTAGCCATGTAGCGCACAAAGACAGCATCAGGCGTTTGCACGCATCAAAACGCCAACCTAAGCTCAAGCGCATTACAACTTTAAAAAACGCCCCCCATATGTCTACACGCTCTACACAAGTCGCCATCGTTGGTGCGGGTCCATCTGGTTTGCTACTGGGGCAATTGCTGGCCAAGGCCGGCATTGACAACATCATCATTGAGCGCCAAAGCCCTGACTACGTCCTGGGTCGCATAAGAGCTGGCGTACTTGAACAAACCACCGTGGATGCGCTGACTAGTGTGGGCGTTGACGCCCGCATGCATCAAGAGGGTTTGCCGCACAGCGGCTTTGACTTGTTGTTTAAAGGCCAGCGCCACCGCATAGACTTGACCGCACTCACCGGCGGCAAACAAGTCATGGTGTACGGGCAAACCGAAGTCACCAAAGACCTGATGCAAGCGCGCGCCGCTGCCAACTTGCAAACGGTCTACAGTGCCAGCGACGTGGCGATCAATGACTTTGAAGGTGACGCGCCACGTGTGACCTACACACACAATGGTCAAAGCCATGAGGTAAGCGCCAGATTTATTGCGGGCTGTGACGGCTTTCACGGCGTTTGCCGCGCCAGCGTACCCGCCAGCGCCCTACAAACCTTTGAAAAGGTTTACCCCTTTGGCTGGTTGGGCGTGCTGGCCGACGTGCCGCCCGTTGCCCACGAGTTGATATATGCCAACACACAGCATGGCTTTGCGCTGGCCTCTATGCGCAGCCCAACACGAAGCCGCTACTACGTGCAATGCCCATTGACAGACAAGGTCGAGCAATGGAGCGACGACGCCTTTTGGGCAGCGTTGCGCCTGCGCTTGGACCCGCAAGCCGCACAAGAATTGGTAACAGGCCCATCAATTGAAAAAAGTATTGCGCCCCTGCGCAGCTTTGTCACAGAGCCCATGCAGTTTGGCAGCCTGCTGCTGGCCGGCGACGCCGCCCACATCGTGCCGCCCACTGGGGCCAAAGGCCTCAATCTTGCGGTGTCGGATGTGTTGTACATGACGCAAGCTTTCGACCGCTTCTTTAATGAGCGCGACACAGGGGGCATCAAAGGCTATTCGGCAAAGGCCTTGGCCAGGGTTTGGAAAGCCGAGCGTTTTTCCTGGTGGTTTACCTCGTTGATGCACCAGTTTCCTGAGTTGGGCAGCTTCAATCAAAAAATACAAGAGGCCGAATTGGACTATCTGGTGCACTCGCAAGCAGCCTCGACCAGCTTGGCAGAAAACTACGTAGGCTTGCCGCTGTAGCGACACAAACACCAAGGCCAGGTTTGTACACTGCAGCCATGATCACCCCCTCCAACTCAAAACCCCTTCGCGGCATACGCGTTGTAAGCCTTGCCCTCAACCTGCCAGGTCCGGCCTGCCTCATGCAGTTGCGCGCATTGGGGGCCACTTGCGCCAAGGTTGAGCCGCCCAGCGGTGACCCCATGGCCTATTACAAGCCCAAAGCCTACGCACAGCTGCACGAGGGCATTCGCCTGCACACCATTGACCTCAAAACCGATGTGGGCCAAGCGGCTTTGTCCAGGCAGCTCACCAAAGCCGATGTGCTGCTCAGCTCCTTCAGGCCTGCGGCCATGCGCAAGTTGGGGCTGGGCTGGCGCAGCTTGCACCAGCGGTTTCCCAACCTTATTCATATAGACGTAGTGGGCGCGCCGGGCGAGTTGGCCAACAAGCCTGGGCACGACCTCACCTACATGGCAGCGCAAGACTTGGTCAACGGCCTTAGCCTGCCGCCCAGTTTGTTTGCCGATATGGGTGGCGCGCTGATGGCGACGCAAGCCACCATGGCTGCGTTGCTCACAAGAGCGCGCGCTGGCAAAGCCACGCGCAGCGAAGTGGCATTGAGTAACGCCGCGCAATGGCTGGGCTTGCCAAGAGCTTGGGGGCTGACAACGGCAGACGGTGCGGTAGGTGGTGGCCATGCAGGCTACAACGTCTACGCCTGCGCCGATGGTCGGGTGGCGGTAGCGGCATTGGAGCCACACTTTGCCGCGGCACTGGCGCAGGCTGCCGCGCTCAAACCTTCAAAAAAGTCTGGCGTGGGCGCTGCTGCGGTGGACTGGTTTGCAGCTGGCACCAAAATACAACTGGCTGCTTTTTTCAAGAGGCATACCAAAGCCCAACTCGACAAGCTGGCAGTTGCTAACGACTTGCCACTGCACACCATGTGAGCATCAAACCGCCGCCGTGGCGACCTGTGCCTAAGACTTTTTCGCAGTGCCAGGCTTGCCCGCTTTAATGCCTTCGCGTGGCGGCAAACCGGTGTGCTGCGTGAGCAAGCGGCCAGGGCGTGCCTTTAGCGGCGTGCTGTTTTTACGGCGCGGGCTGGCGTAACCGGTAGTGGCCATAGGCTGGTAGCTGGGTATCAAATGGTGCTTGCCATTGCCAATCAAGTCGGCTCGACCCATAGACTTCAATGCCTCACGCAGCAGCGGCCAGTTATTGGAGTCGTGGTAGCGCAAAAACGCCTTGTGCAAACGCCGGCGCTTGTCACCACGCACAATGTCCACCGTCTCAGAGTCACGTCCAATGCGCAGTGGGTTTTTCCCCGTGTGGTACATCGCCGTGGCGGTGGCCATGGGGCTGGGGTAAAAGGTTTGAACCTGGTCAGCCTTGAAGCCATTGGCCTTTAGCCAAACGGCCAAGTTCATCATGTCTTCATCGCGCGTACCGGGGTGCGCTGCAATAAAGTAAGGGATTAGGTATTGCTTTTTGCCCGCCTGCTCGCTGAACTTTTCAAACATCTGCTTGAATCGGTCATAAGTGCCAATGCCAGGCTTCATCATCTTGGAAAGCGGGTCCCCTTCGGTGTGCTCGGGCGCAATTTTGAGATAACCGCCCACGTGGTGGGTCACCAGCTCTTTCACGTACTCTGGCGACTCAACCGCCAAGTCGTAACGCAGGCCTGAGCTCACCAATATCTTCTTGACGCCCTTCAACTCCCGCGCGCGGCGGTACATCTTGATGAGGTGGCTGTGGTCAGTATTGAGGTTAGAACAAATACCCGGGTATACGCAGCTGGGCTTGCGGCAGGCCGCTTCAATCTCTGGGCTTTTACAGCCAATGCGGTACATGTTGGCAGTGGGTCCGCCCAAATCGGAAATGACGCCGGTAAAACCTTTGACGGTGTCGCGTATGGCCTCAACCTCTTTGATGACAGAATCTTCAGAGCGGCTTTGAATCAAGCGCCCCTCGTGCTCGGTGATAGAGCAAAAAGTACAACCACCAAAACAGCCGCGCATGATGTTCACGGAAAAGCGAATCATCTCCCACGCGGGGATTTTGGTTTCACCATCAAAGCCACCATTCTTGTCGGCGTACTTGGGGTGTGGGCTTCTAGCGTAGTTCAGATCAAACACGTGGTCCATCTCGGCTGTGGTCAGCGGAATGGGCGGCGGCGTCATCCATACGTCACGCGCAGTGTGACCCTCGCCATGGGCTTGCACCAAGGCACGAGCGTTACCTGGGTTGGTCTCAAGGTGCAGCACGCGGTTGGCGTGGGCATACAACACAGGGTCGCGCCTGACTTGCTCATAAGACGGTATACGAATCACTGTCCTATCGCGTGGTGGCGTCCACACGCCGCCTTTGCGACTGGCCAGGCTTGGGTTGGCCATGAACTGCAAGGGCTTTACGCCTCCCTGGTCGGCTTTTTCTGTCCATTGAGCCTTGTCGCCCTTACCAGCTGCATCGGTTGCATCGGTTGCATCGGCTTTATCGGCTGTTTCAGTTGCCTTGACTACAGTCTTGCTGACATTGTTGTTGCTGGCATCGGCGACGGCCTTGGCTTCGTCTTCGCGTGCACAAGTTTCACCTTGCGCCGCAGCTTGCTCGGACACCATGAGGTAAGGATTCACATGGGCGTCTACGCGCCCGGGCTGGTCCACCTCAGTTGAGTCGATTTCAAACCAACCCTCTGGCGTGGACCGGCGCACAAAAGCTGTGCCGCGCACGTCCACAATATTTTGAACCGACTCACCTTTACCCAACCTGTGGGCAATCTCCACAATGGCGCGCTCGGCATTGCCGTACAACAGCAAGTCACATTTGGAGTCCACCACCAACGAGCGGCGCACTTTGTCTTGCCAGTAATCGTAGTGGGCAATGCGGCGCAACGAGCCTTCAATGCCGCCCAACACGATAGGCACGTCTTTGTAGGCTTCGCGACACCGCTGCGAATAGACCAAGGCGGCACGGTCTGGCCTTGAGCCGCCCTGCCCACCCGGGGTATAGGCATCGTCTGAGCGAATTTTGCGATCAGCCGTGTAGCGGTTGATCATGGAATCCATATTGCCCGCGGTCACGCCGAAGAACAAATTGGGTTTTCCCAACGCCTTGTAAGGCTCGGCACTTTGCCAATCAGGCTGGTCAATAATGCCTACCCTGAAACCTTGTGCTTCCAATGTGCGCCCGATCACGGCCATGCCAAAGCTGGGGTGGTCTACATAGGCGTCACCGGTAACTATGATGATGTCGCAGCTGTCCCAGCCCAAAGCGTCCATTTCCGCGCGGCTAGTGGGCAAAAACTTGGCCGTACCAAAGCGGTGAGCCCAGTATTTGCGGTAGCTGGTAATGGGTTTGGCGTTACGCGCAAACAGCGAAACGTCTAGGGGCATGTTCATGTGGGGCTGGCGCCAGGCCGGGTGTTTATTGGCAACCGACCATTTTACGCGCCCAACGAATAATCGCCCACAAAAGGGCTTTGTGCCCTTGGCTTGGCGTGGTTAACGGATGACAGCCACAGCGGTGCGCGCGCCGCCGCGGTAAGTCATCAAGGTCAGCGCGCCGCTTTTGAGGTCGCCTTTTTCGTCGAATGAAATGGTGCCGGTTAAGCCCTGGTAGCCGTCTGTTTGCGCCAGGAAAGGCAAGTACACAGCCGGGTCTGCTGAGTCGGCACGCTTCATGGCCTGCGCAATCACCATCACGGCATCATAGGTATAAGGCGCGTAGACCTGAACAGCCGTGCCGTATTTGGCTTGGAAATCAGCACGGAACTTGTCCATAGCTGGCTTGTCGGCATCGGCCACACCACCTGCTTCTGCGCAAAAAACGTGGTCGTCCAGCAAGGCGTCACCCGCCAACGATGGCAAGCGGGACGAGCAAATACCGTCGCCGCCCACCAACTTGGCCTCAATGCCCAACTGCTTCATTTGCTGCAGCATGCGGCCTGCAACCGCGTCCATGCCACCGAAAAACACCACATCGGGGCTTTTGTCTTTAAGGGCTGTCAACATGACAGTAAAGTCTGTCGCCTGGTCACTGGTGAACTCGCGCGCAATCACACTGCCGCCAGCTGCGATGACGCCTTGCTCAAATGCATCTGCCACGCTTTGGCCGTAGCCAGTGCGGTCGTCTATCACGGCAATGGCTTTACCGCTTAAGGTCTCAACAGCGTAGCGCCCTAGCCTGTCGCCCAACTGGGCATCGTCGGCCAACAAGCGAAATGTGGTGGCAAACCCTTGACGCGTGTACTTGGGGTTGGTCGCCGAGGGCGAGATTTGCGGCACACCGGCATCACTGTAAATCTTAGATGCCTCAATCGTGGTGACCGAATTGAGGTGGCCTACCACGCCGTTCACACCAGAGGCCACCAGCTGTCTTGCAGCAGCAGCGCCTTTTGCTGGGTCGGCGTCGTCGTCTTGGGCCAACAACTCAAAAGTGGCTGCACGGCCACCTAGGGTGATGTTGGCCGCGTTCAAGGCCTCAATCGCCATGCGGCCACCGTTTTCGTTGTCTTGACCCAATCGGGCAATGGGGCCACTGGTAGGGCCTACGTGACCAATTTTGACGACCAGTGGTGCCTCTTCGGCTGGCGCAACCGCGTCGGCCTCACCTTCGCTGTCGCCACACGCAGCAAGGGCCGCCACAGCGGTTGCGATAACGACGAGTTTCAGGATTTTTTGCATGCGACTCCTTGGGGGCAATAGTGGGCTTTGTGAGACTTGTTATAGATTTTTACCGGGCAAACGACAGCAAACGACCAGCGCGTCTACTGGTTCACAGCGGTGTTGCTTAACTTTAAATTCATTAGCATAGCGCTTCCAACGCTGACGCGCATCCACAGTGCCCTGCGGCGAGACAACCTCTATCAGTTTGTCAAAGGCCTCGCAGCCGTCTACCCATGTCTGCAAGGTGCTGAGCAAACGCTTAGACATGTTGGGGCCCAAGCCGTCTAGCTGTGTGACTATGGCAATAGGGCTACACGCCTGCACAGCCGCGCTGGCACCGGGTTGGGCGTGCGGCACAAAGCTGGTTTTGTCCAGTTGCCACAAGGCCGCGTCTATCGCGTCGACCTCATGGGCGGCGCACAACACAGCCATGGTTTCCCCGCTGCGCAGCACTTTGGCGGCAAGCCGTGCGACGTGGGCGGGCACGTCAGCCACGCCCGTGTGGAACATCACCTCTTGCAGCGCCATGGTTTGAGTCTGGGCTTGCGTGGGCTTAGGCCGCGCGCTTGCTGGCGGGCTTTTTCTTGGCTACGGGCTTGGCTGCAGGCTTGGCTACAGGCTTCACAGTGGCTTTGCCAGTTGCCAAGCTCTGGCCATGGCGCAACAAATGGGTGACCAGCAAGGGCACTGGCCTGCCGGTAGCGCCTTTGCTGGCACCGCTGACCCAGGCCGTGCCAGCAATGTCCAAATGGGCCCATTTGTAGTCGGCAGTGAACTTTTCTAGAAACTTGGCTGCCGTGATAGAGCCACCTGCACGACCGCCGCCAATATTGGGTATGTCGGCAAAGTTGGACTTGAGCGCTGCGCCATAGGCGGCGTCTAGCGGCATGCGCCAGCACAGGTCACCGCTGGCCTCACCCGCCGCAGACAAGGCGTTGGCCAAGTCGTCGTCTTGGCAAAACATACCCGTGCGCACATGGCCTAAAGCAATCACACAAGCACCGGTCAAGGTGGCAATGTCAATGACGTGGTCTGGCTTGTAGCGCGTGGCATAGGTCAGAGCGTCACACAAAATAAGACGGCCTTCGGCGTCTGTATTCAAAATCTCAATGGTTTGGCCGCTCATGCTGGTCACCACGTCACCCGGCTTTACCGCGCCGGCGTCTGGCATGTTTTCACAGCTTGGAATAAGTGCCACCACGTTGATCTTGGGCTGCAGCTCACCTATGGCTTGCATGGCACCCAGCACGCTGGCCGCGCCGCCCATGTCGTACTTCATCTCGTCCATTTCGGCGCCAGGCTTTAGCGAAATGCCACCGGTGTCAAAGGTAATGCCCTTGCCCACCAACACAACAGGTGCCCCAGAGGCAGCTGCGCCCTTGTACTGCATCACAATGAACCGCAAAGGCTCTTTGGAGCCTTGGGCCACCGACATGAATGAGCCCATCTTGAGCTTGGCCACCTCACGCGGGCCCATGACTTGTACCTGCATGTTTTTGAGCTTGCCCATGGCCTTGGCCAAGACGCCTAGGTGCGTTGGTGTGGCCATGTTGGCTGGGCGGTTGGCCCACTCTTTGGCCACGCCCACACCATTTGCGACCGCTTTGGCCACAGCAAACGCGCCAGACAAGACCGAGGTGTCGGTGCAAATGGTAATAGTGGCAGCAAAAGGCTTGCTGGCTGTAACCGCCTTGCTGGTGGTGTACAGGTAAGTGCCTTGCTCGACCGCAGCCACCAGCGCATTAGCCCAGTCTGGCCCGTTGTCAGCCTTGCCATCAAGGCGCAAGCCATGTGCACTGACCAACACGCTTGTCACACTAGCGTTGGCTAGGCCACGCAAACAATTGGCCAGGGCTGTCCGTACGCTGCCAGCATCACCTGCGCCAACATGCAGGGCAATGACTTGCTTGGCGGCAAAACGGGGGTCAGCGTAACTACTCAGTTGCGTTTGAGTACCTGTTCCCAAATGCCCTGCCTTGCTGGCCTGCGCCAACCAATGCGCCACTGGATTGGCGGCGCTGGTTTTGCCCGCAGCGGTAGCGGTGTCGTTGGCCACCAGCAGCACCAACACGTCGGTGCGGGCTTGGCAAGCAGCGTCAAAAGACAGGTTTTTGAGTTCAACGTTCATAATGCGGGCTTGGTAGTTGGGTTGGTTTGTTAATCGCTTGGGTCTTATGTTATTCCATTCTTCAATTCGCAAGGATATGGCGCGCAGCTTTTGGACGAGCTGGATGGTGTTATTCACCATTGTGATGACGCTGATGCTGATACGCACCCTGGGTTTGGCCTCTGAGGGCCAGTTTGACCCCGAGTCTTTGTACCTGGCCCTGGGCTACAGCGCTGTGGGTCGCATGCCCACCATATTGGCGATTGCCCTGTTTATTGCGGTGATCTCAGCCATGTCTCGCATGTACCAAGACAGTGAAATGGTGATCTGGCACAACAGTGGCGTGGGTTTGTTGTCGTTTATTGCGCCCGTATTTCGATTTGCGTGGCCTGTGCTACTGAGCGTGGCGGCCCTGCAATGGTTTGTGTGGCCTTGGTCCAACCAGCAACTTGACGAGTTGAAAGTGCGCTTTGAGTCAAGAGGCGACCTTGAACGCGTGGCCCCTGGCCAATTCAAAGAGTCTGCCAGCGGCGAGCAAGTGTTCTTCATGGACAAGGACGCAGCCGTTGGCGTTGACGGCAACAATATTTTTGTATCCAGCAGCACAGCCAAAGGCAGCAGCGTGATTGCCGCGCAAAGCGCCGTCATCGTCAACCGCGATGGCGGTCAGTACGTAGAGCTCATCCAGGGCCAACAGCTCACCAAGACAAAAGACGGCCAGAACACACGCATGATTGACTTTGAGCGCCACGGCACCCGCACCGACGACGAGGTAAAGCTAGGCGCCACCCAAACGTCGCGCTCTACACCGTCGTGGGACTTGCTACAAAAACCAACACCGCACGCCAGAGGCGAGCTGACATGGCGCATAGGCATGGCATTGGCCAGCGTCAATTTTGTGCTGTTGGCGCTGGCCGCTGCAAAAGTCAACAACCGCTCCAGCCGGGGCAGGAACTTGGCCTTTGCGTTGCTCACATCGCTTGTCTACCTCAACCTGCTAAGCCTTGGACAAGGTTGGGTGGTGAGCCAAAAAATCAGTGCGCTGGCACTTACCGCAGGCTTGCATGGCAGCGTATTCGCGCTGTGCATGCTATGGCTATACGCCAGCCACGTGCAATTTAGCCTGATGCACTGGTTGCGCAGCACGGTCAAACCATGAAAACACTCAGAACACTCATTTACGCGGAGGTCTATCGCGCCGTTGCGTTCACGGCGATGGGCTTCTTGGCGCTGTTTTCATTTTTCGACCTGGTAGACGAACTGGGCGGCATTGGCCGCCAGGCCGCAGGCCAGCCAGATGTCACCTTTGGTTTAGAGCACGCGCTGCTGTTTGTAGGCTTGGGCCTGCCTGAGCGCTTGTACCAGCTCATGCCTATTTGCGTGCTGATCGGTACGGTGTTGGTGCTCACGCGTCTGGCGCAAAGCTCAGAGTTCACGATTTTGCGAACCAGTGGGCTAGGGCCTTGGCTGGCGCTACGTGTGATGCTGGCCATGGGTGCCGTATTTGTGGTGTTGACGTTTGTGGCGGGTGACTACCTCGCACCGGTATCTGGCAAATACCAAACCGCCCTGAAAGCGCGGTTTGACGGCAGCATCAGCTCGGGGCGCACAGGCGCTTGGCTGAAAGAAAAGCGGGCCAATAGCAACGCATCTGTCAACGTAGGCGCCATTGGGCCAGACTCAGCGCTTGAGCGCGTGCGCGTATTTGAGTTCACACGCGAAGGACAATTGATACAAACCATTCAAGCCAACCGCGCATTGATAGGCGAAGACCTCACGTGGACGCTGCAAAACGGCACCCTCACCCGCTACGATCAGGCCACACCACAAGGCCCGCAAAATCAAAGCGATTTGCACATAGACAGCACCACGTTTGACACCATGCAGTGGCCTACCGAGATCACCGCCGAAATGGTGTCTGTGGCGGTGCTAGACCCCAGCACCATGCGCACATTCGACTTGTTTCAATTTATCAACCACCTGCAAGCCAACCAACAAAGCGCCCAGCAATACGAGATTGAGTTTTGGCGCAAGTTGTTTTACCCATTGAGTTGCTTGGTCATGGTGGTGCTGGCATTGCCATTTGCCTATCTGCACTTTCGCTCTGGCGGGGTGGCAGCTTATGTGTTCATTGGTTTTTTGGCGGGCATCAGCTTCTTTTTGCTCAACAACGTCTTTGGCTATATCGGCAACCTCAACGAGTGGCGTCCATGGGTGGCCGCCGCCGCGCCAAGCCTGATGTACACCGCGATGTCGCTAGGGGCTTTTGGCTGGCTGGTGCTCAGGCGTTAGCGCGATTTGCCACAATCTCGCCATGTCTATTGCCCACCAAAGCGCATCCGCCGCATCCAAAGGCCTCATTCTGTTTGCGCATGGCTCGCGTGACCCGCTGTGGCGAGACCCACTGGAGGCCATGGCCACCAACATAGCCAAGCAAACGCCAGACACCCAAGTCGCCTGTGCCTACCTGGAACTGTGCGAGCCCGATTTGCCTGCTGTGGCAGCGGACATGATTAACCATGGTGCCAAACACATACGCGTGTTGCCCATGTTTTTTGGGGTGGGCAAGCACGCGCGCGAAGACTTGCCTGTGCTCATGCAGCAGCTGCAAGACACTCACCCCAACGTGCAGTTTGTGTGTGAGCAGGCCGTAGGCCAGCATCCAGCGCTGGAGCAAGCTATCGCCGCGATTGCTGCCACCGCGTAAGCGCCGCCAACTGGCGGGCAGATTCACCTGATAATGGCGTATTGGGCGCACTGCAGCGCCCCCACAACCACTCGCAGTACCTCGGGTACCTGATTGTTCGCCATGAACCTGCACCAGTTCAAATTTGTCCAAGAGGCTGTCAGACGCAACCTCAACCTCACCGAGACAGCCAAGGCACTGCACACCTCGCAGCCCGGTGTATCCAAGGCCATCATTGAGCTGGAAGACGAGCTGGGCGTAGACATCTTTGCCCGCCACGGCAAACGCATCAAGCGCATCACCGAGCCAGGTGCGCATGTGCTGAAAAGCATTGACATCATTTTGCGGGAGGTGCGCAACTTAAAGCGCATTGGCGAGCAATTCTCTACACAAGACTCTGGCATGCTAAGCATTGCCACCACCCACACACAAGCGCGTTACGTGTTGCCGCAACCCGTTGCCAAGCTGCGTCACGAGTTTCCCAAGGTCAATGTCAGCTTGCACCAGGGCTCGCCAGCGCAAGTGGCCAAAATGCTTCTGGACGACGTCGCCGACATTGGCATTGCGACCGAGTCGCTCACACAATTTGAAGACTTGATCACGCTGCCGTGCTACGAGTGGCAACACGTATTGGTCATGCCCAGCAACCACCCGCTGGCCGCGCTAGAGCGTATCAGGCTGGAGGACTTGACCGAGCACCCCATAGTCACCTACCACCCCACATTCACCGGGCGCAACCGAATTGACCTGGCGTTTGCCGCACGCAACTTAAAACCCAACGTGGTGCTTGATGCGATTGACTCGGACGTGATCAAAACCTATGTACAACTGGGCATGGGCGTAGGCATTGTGGCGCAAATGGCAGTGGATGCAGACGGCGTTGGCCCTGACTTGGTAAGCCGCCCGGCTGGCCATTTGTTTGGCAGCAACCTGGCACGTGTAGCCTTCAAGCGCGGCGCCTACATGCGCCACTACGTGCTGCGCCTGGCCGAGCTGTTAAGTCCGCGCTTAAAGCGCGATCTCATCACCCGTGCCATGGCTGGCGACGGCGACGGCGACGGCGACAATTACCAGCTTTAAGTAAAGCAACAGCGCGATACATACACAAACGACACAACGGACATGACGCACTTTCAAACCCCTGCCATCAGCAGCAAACTGCCCAACGTTGGCACCACTATTTTTACTGTCATGTCGGCACTGGCCACTGAGCACCAAGCGGTTAACTTAGGCCAAGGCTTTCCAGACTTTGAAGGTGATGCCCGGCTACACCAGGCCGTGGCCAACGCCATGCTCGGTGGGCACAACCAATACCCACCCATGGCTGGCCTGCCCAACTTGCGCGCTGCCATTGCAGGCAAAGTGCAAACCCTCTACGCCAGCAAAGCCAACGCTGATGACATCACTGTTACCGCAGGTGCCACACAGGCACTCTTGACGGCCATGCTGGCCGTGGTGAAAGCTGGCGACGAAGTCATAGTGCTAGAGCCTTGCTACGACTGCTACATACCCGCCATCGAGTTGTGCGGCGCCACTGCCGTGCGCGTGGCCTTGACACCTGGCAGCATGCGCCCAGATTTTGCAGCCATTGCAGCCGCGATCACACCTCGCACCACCGCCTTGCTCATCAACAGCCCGCACAACCCAAGCGGCACGGTGTGGAGCCAAGCCGACATGCTGGCACTGCAAGATTTGCTGCGCCCAACCAACATCGTGCTCATCAGTGACGAAGTGTACGAACACATGGTGTTTGACGGCGCAACACACCAAAGCGCACTGCGTTACCCTGAGCTTGCCGCACGCGCCATTGTCGTCAGCAGCTTTGGCAAGACCTATCATGTAACCGGCTGGAAAATCGGCTATGTGGTGGCACCGCCCGAGCTAATGGCTGAATTTCGCAAGGTGCACCAGTTCAACGTGTTCACGGTCAACACCCCCATGCAACACGGTTTGGCTGACTTCATGCAGTACACCGAGGCCTACACGGAGTTGCCCACCTTTTACCAGGCCAAGCGCGACCGTTTTCGTGCGGGACTGGCGCAAACCAACTTCAAACTGGCGCCCTGTAACGGCACCTATTTCCAGTGCGCCGATATTGACGAACTCAAGGTACCAGAGCGCAGTTTGAGCGAGGCCGACTTTTGCAAGTGGCTCACCACCGAGGTTGGCGTCGCAGCCGTGCCGCTATCGGCTTTTTACGGCAACAACTTTGACCAACGCCGCATACGCTTTTGCTTTGCCAAACAAGACGCGACTCTGGACCTGGCACTGCAGCGCCTGGCCAAGCTCTAGGCTAGCTTTGCAACTGCGCCAAGGCTTTTTCCAGGCGCTTCACACTCACAGGCTGCTTGGTGCGCAACTCTTGCGCAAACAAACCCACGCGCAGCTCTTCCAGCAACCAGCGCACATTGGTCGCCGCCTCGTCCAGTTGGCCTTGCCTGGCCGAGACCAGCTTCCAATAACCTTGCTCTAGCCTGTTGATGTCTTTGGTGTGTGCTGCGTCGCGCGTGGCGTCTGCGCGGGCTTTGTCCAGGCGCATCACCACCGCGCTCAGGTAGCGCACCAAGTGGGGCAAATACGCTGGTGGCGTGGCCGACACAAAGTGCTTGGGCATGAGTTTGGCCAGCTGCTGTGTGGCATCTGCGTGGGCTGCGCCCAGGTGTTTGCTGTCTTTGAGTTTGCGACTGGCTTTGGCAAATGCAGCCAACACTTCAGAACAAGTCCTGGCCAACTCATTGGCAATCAGGCTCAGGCGCGTGCGCCCTTCTTTCAAGCGCGCATCAAACGAGGCGGCATCTACAGGCAGCGGCGCCTGCAAAAAGGCGCGCTGCATGGCCGCGTTCAAAATTTGTCCGCGCAACTCCTCTGCCGTGCCCAGCGGCATATACGCCACAGACATCAGCTGCATGTCTGGAATGTTTTTTTCCAGGTACTTGATGGCGTCTTTGATTTGCAGCGCAAACAAGCGCGTCAAACCAGTCTTGTGCTGAACGGCGGCAACATGCGGCTCGTCAAACACCTCAATGCGCACGCAGTTTTGCCCGTCTATGAGCGCAGGAAACCCGATCAGCGTTTGCCCACCCTGGCGCAGCTCCATAAGCTCGGGCAGCTCGCCAAAAGTCCACGCGGTATAGCTTTCGCGGTTGTCTGGCGAGACCTTGGCGGGGTTATTGGTTGCGCTATTTGTTGCGTTGTTGGTTGCGTTGTTGGTTGCGTTGTTGGTTGCATTGTTGGCTTGCACAGGCGTGGCCTGCCGCTGTGGTGACGCGGGCTTGTCGCTGACCTGCACCGCAGCCTGCGGCGCTTTCTTCAGGTCGCCCAGCTTGAGTTGCGCCAAGGCCTGAAGCACCGCGCGCCTTGCCACCCAGCTCAGCCTTGAGCACACTCAAGTGCCTGCCCATGCCCAGTTGTCTGCCGTGCTCGTCTACCACGCGTATGTTCATCAGCCACTGCGCGGGCACCATGTCCAACTTGAAGTCCGCGCGCTTCACATCCAGCTCGGTGGCTTTGCGCACCCACTCCAAACAGGCGTCCAGCAGGCTGCCGCGCCCAAACGCCACCGGCTCGCTGAAAGCCTGTGCCATGCGTTGCGCCGTTTGCGGCAACGGCACCAAGCGAGAACGCGGACGCTGCGGCAGGCTTTTCAACAACGCTTGCAACTTGTCTTTCAACATGCCGGGTACCAACCACTCAACGCGGTTGCCATCCACTTGATTGAGCGCGAAGATGGGTACGTCTACCGTTAAACCGTCCTTGGCGTCACCCGGCTCGTGCAGGTAGCTGGCCTTGCAGTCCACACCACCAAGCCGCACGATTTTGGGAAACGCCTGGTGGGTAATACCACTGGCCTCGTGGCGCATCAGCGTCTCGCGCGTCATCACCAGCAACTGCTTGTTGTGCACAGACTCGCGCTTGTACCAACGCTCAAGCGCGTCGCCACTCACAGCTGTATCAGGCAGGTGCTCGTCGTAGTAAGCCTCAATCAAGGCGTCGTCCACCAGCACATCCTGGCGGCGTGACTTGTGCTCAAGCTCAAGCACCTCGGCAACCAAGCGCTGGTTGGTGCGCAAGAAAGACAGCTTGGTATCCCACTCGCCCGCTACCAGACCTTCGCGAATAAACAGGGTACGCGACAACTGCGGGTCAATCTGGTCGTAGCGGATACGGCGGTTGTTGTACACCACCAGCCCGTACAAGGTGGCGCGCTCAAGTGCAATCACCTGCGCAGATTTTTTCTCCCAATGCGGGTCCAGCAGTTGCTTTTTAAGAAGGTGTTCGCCCACCTCTTCAAGCCATTTTGGTTCAATAGACGCCACCCCCCTGCCGAACAACCGCGTGGTTTGCACCAGCTCGGCACACACCACCCACTTGCCCGGTTTTTGACTCAAGTTGGCACCGGGGTGTTTGACAAACTTGATACCTCGCGCACCCAAATACCAATCTTCAGCGTCGTTTTTAAAGCCAATATTGCCCAACAAACCGGCCAACAAGGACTTGTGCAAATCCTCATAGGATGCGGCCTGCTCATTGGGCTGCCAGCCATGCTCAGCCACCACTGTGTGCAGCTGCTTGTAAATGTCGCGCCACTCGCGCACGCGCCGCACGTGCAGGTAGTTGTCGCGTAACAGCTGCTCATATTGGCGGTTGGACAACTTGTGCGCGGCAGGCTCTGCATTGGCCGCCGCCACATTGGGGCGGGCCCCGCCTTTGGCGTATTGCTGTGCGCCAGCTTTGGCGGGCGCCATCGCGCCTGTGGCTCTTTTGTCTGCACTCAAGTGCGCATGCGCGCTGCGCAAGCGTTGCGCCGGCTTGTCAGCTGCACCGCCTTTGGCCCAGGCTGCCAACAAGGCATCTGCGTTGGCCGTACCACGCGAACGCGCCAACCACGCCCACAAGCGCAGCGTGCCTACAAACTCGCTCTTCTCGTCGTCAAATTTCTTGTGCGCCTGGTCGGCCTGTGTTTGTTTGTCCATTGGCCTGTCGCGCACATCTTGCAGCGACATGGCCGAGGCCAACACCATGACTTCGGCGAGCGCGCCACGGGTTTTAGCCTCAAGCAGCATGCGACCCACGCGTGGGTCAACTGGCAGGCGTGACAAGGTTTTGCCAATGGGCGTGAGTTGGTTGTCGTCATCTACCGCGCCCAGCTCATTGAGCAACTGGTAGCCATCGACAATGGCGCGCCTGGGCGGCGGCTCAATGAAGGTGAACTGCTCAATGTCGCCAAGGTGCAACGCCTTCATGCGCAAAATAACGGCGGCCAGCGAGCTGCGCACAATTTCAGGGTCCGTAAACGCAGGCCTGGCCAAGAAGTCGTCTTGCGCGTAAAGGCGTATGGCAATACGTCGGCCACCCGTCCACACCGACCACTGCGTTGGTTGGCCGCGGCTTGGCTGATGGGCTCTACCAACAGCTGCTCTACCTTTTGCCTGTAGCTGTAGCGCTTCACGCGCGCGTTGCCTGCGTCAATCACGTAGCGAATGCCTGGCACTGTGAGCGAGGTCTCAGCCACGTTGGTAGCCAGCACAATGCGCCGCGCGCCGCCTGTTTCAAACACGCGGTCTTGTTCAGCTTGGCTTAGACGTGCAAAAAGCGGCAATATCTGGGCATCACGCAGCGTGGGCTGGTGGCTTAAATGTTGGCGTAAATGGTCGGCAGCCTCCCGAATTTCACGCTCGCCTGGCAAAAACACCAAAATATCGCCACCCTTGCCAGGGCCCCCGCGCCACAGCTCGTCCACGGCCTCTGCAATAGCCGTATTCAGGTCTGTCTCTTTGCTCTCTTCAAAAGGCCGCCAACGCACCTCTACCGGAAAGGTGCGCCCAGACACTTGAATCACAGGCGCAGGCCCTTTGCGCCCTGCAAAGTACTCGGCAAAGCGCTGGGCATCTATGGTGGCCGAGGTCACTATCACCTGCAGGTCTGGACGGCGCGGCAACAGCTGGCGCAAGTAGCCCAACAAAAAGTCAATGTTCAGACTGCGCTCATGCGCCTCGTCAATGATGATGGTGTCGTAGGCTTTGAGCAGTGGGTCGGTTTGCGTCTCGGCCAGCAAGATGCCGTCTGTCATGAGCTTGACCGAGGCGTCTTTACTCAAGCGGTCCTGAAAACGCACCTTGTAGCCCACCACGTCGCCTAGCGAGGTTTGCAGTTCTTCGGCAATGCGCTTGGCCACGCTGCTCGCCGCAATACGCCGTGGCTGCGTATGGCCAATCAAGCCGCCGCCGTTGATGCGCCCCTTGCCCAGCGCCAATGCCATTTTGGGTAATTGCGTGGTTTTTCCAGAGCCCGTCTCGCCACACACCACCACCACTTGGTGGTCACGCATCAGCGCCATAATCTCATCGCGCTTGGCGCTAACAGGCAGGTTGTCTGGGAAATTCAGGCTCAAATTCAAAACAGCACACTCTCGGCAAATTCTTGGGGCAACAAGCGATTATCCTTAAGGATTGCCAAGAACACACGCCAGCTGCCCATGTCCAACGTTTTTAACTTTACTTTTGTACCGTGGTTTCGCTCTGTAGCCCCCTACATACATATGCATCGCGGCAAAACCGTGGTCATTGCGGTTGCGGGCGAGGCCATAGCTGCCGGACGCTTGCCCAACCTGGTCCAAGACTTGGCGCTCATTCAAAGCATGGGCGTGCGCATTGTGTTGGTGCACGGCTTTAGGCCGCAGGTCAGTGAGCAACTGGCCGCCAAAGGTCACCAGGAGCAGTTTTCCAAGGGCATTCGCATCACAGACCCTGTGGCGCTGGACTGCGCGCAAGAGGCGGCAGGTCAGTTGCGCTACGAAATAGAAGCTGCTTTCAGCCAAGCCCTGCCCAACACCCCCATGGCAGGCGCGACTGTGCGCGTGTTGTCAGGCAACTTTATTACGGCCCGACCCATAGGACTGGTAGACGGCGTGGACTTTATCCACTCTGGCCTGGTGCGCAAAGTGGACGCTGTGGGCATCACGCGCTCGCTTGATATGGGCGCTTTGGTGTTGCTGTCACCGTTTGGATTTTCGCCCACTGGCGAGGCATTTAACTTGAGCATGGAAGACGTGGCCACCAGCACCGCCATTGCCTTGCAGGCCGACAAGCTGATGTTTTTAACGGAGATAGACGGCATACATCAAGACCCGCTTGATGCCAGCACCCCCATCGACACCGAGCTGCCTTTGGCACAGGCCAAGGCCTTGATAGCCAAGTTGCCCAAAGCGGACAAACCCACAGACACCGCGTTTTACTTGCAGCACTGCATCAAGGCCTGCGAAGGCGGTGTGGAGCGCAGCCACATACTGCCATTTGCAGTCGACGGCAGCCCGCTGTTGGAGATTTACACCCACGACGGCATTGGCACCATGGTTGTTGACGAAAAACTGGAAAGCCTGCGCGAAGCCGGCATTGACGATGTCTCTGGCATCGTCGCGTTGATTGAGCCGCTAGAAAAAGAAGGTGTGCTGGTCAAGCGCGACCGCACTGAAATTGAGCGCGACGCGGGCAACTACACCATCATTGAGCACGACGGCGTGATATTTGGCTGCGCGGCGCTGTACCCCTACCCAGAGGTACGCACTGGCGAGATGGCCGCCTTGACCGTGTCGCCACACAGCCAGTCGCAAGGCGATGGCGAGCGGCTGCTAAAGCGCATAGAGCAACGCGCCAAAGCCCAAGGCCTCAAAAGTATTTTTGTGCTCACCACCCGCACCATGCACTGGTTTATCAAGCGCGGCTTTAAAGAAGTGCCACCAGATACATTGCCCGAGGCGCGCAAGAGCAAATACAACTGGGACAGGCGCTCCAAGGTGTTTTTAAAGCAGCTGTAGGCCTAAGCGATCAACGGTTGCGCAAACGGTGCACCAGCACCAGAAAGCCCAGCGCGGCCACGCCCATAAAGTTTAAAAATGACCAGTTGGCTATGGTCAGCCCTAAAAAAGACCAGTCAACCGCTGAACAGTCGCCGCTGCCTTTGAGCAACATGGGTATGACTTTTTGCAGGGGAAACGCCTCTATCATGCCGTAGAAGTCTCGCCCGCAAGAGAACACCTCTGGTGGGTACCACTGCAGCCAGCTTTGCTTGGCGGCGACAAATGCGCCGCCTAAGGCCTTGAGGGCCAACAACAGAGGCCATATCCAAGCCGCGTTTTTATGGGCCAACCAGGCACCTAACATCGCCAACACCACCACGCCAATCAGGGCATAGCGCTGCACAATACACATAGGACAAGGCTCCAGGCCCACTACATGCTGCAAATACAAGCCAAACGCCAGCAGGCCTGCACACCAAACAGCAACCACGGCTAGCCACAACCGCTGCGCGCGCCCTTGCGGCGTTGTGGTGGTAAACATGGCTTGCATAGTTAGTGCTCCCGTTGAGGTGTTTAGGGCAGATGTATGAGCCAATGGTAACCAATTGAACAACACCACTGCTCGTAAGCCTTGCAAAGCTTGCTACAGTACGGCCCACGACAACACATTGAGACTAAAGGCTTCCACATGACACGAATGGTTCACTGTATCAAGCTAGGCCAAGAGGCCGAAGGCCTGGACTTTCCACCCTACCCCGGTGAGTTGGGCAAAAAGCTATGGCAACAAGTTAGCAAAAAGGCCTGGGCTGATTGGATGACACACCAAACCATGCTGGTCAACGAAAACCGCCTAAACCTGGCCGACGCCCGCGCCCGCCAATACTTGGCCCGCCAAATGGAGAACCATTTCTTTGGCGACGGGGCTGACGCCGCCCAAGGCTACACACCACCCACTGCATAAGCGCCACTCAAGGCAATTAGTAGCACTGCCGCGTGCACCAACATGCCATCGTCATTGGTGCAGGCTTGGCTGGCAGTGCGACAGCCCACGCGTTAGCCAAGCGCGGCTGGCGCGTCACACTCATTGAGCAACACGCCGCGCCAGCTCGTGGCGCATCTGCACTGCCAGTGGGCATGCTCAGCCCACACCACACGCAAAGCCCAACGCCCATGAGCCGCTTGTGCGCATTGGGCCTGCAAGCCACCCAGGCGCAGCTGCAGCGTGTGCTGCCCACGCAACATGGCTGGCAGCCCACACAAGTGCGCAACTACAAAGCCAGCATCAGTGGCGAGGCGATCACTCCGCACTTTGAAGAGGCCGCGCACCTGGTGTCGCCTGTTGCATTGGTACACGCCTGGCTTGGCGCCTACCCCGATCTGTTACAGGTGTTGTGTAACAGGCGCGTCCACCAGCTGCAGCGCTGCCCAGACACACAGCACTGGCAAGCCATAGACACCGATGGGCAAACCATTGCCAAAGCCCCTGTGGCTGTTGTGTGCAATGCCTTTGCTGCCAACGAGCTACTCAATCCACACGTGGCGCTGGGCTTGCGCGCCGTTGCCGGACAAATGACATGGGGTCTTGCAAAGACTACCCCACAAGCAGCGCCTACGCTGCGCTACAAAGGTGTTTACGCGCCATGTTTTTTGACGCACACAGGTGAGACAGTGTGGAGCATGGGTGCCACCTACAGGCGTGGTGAGTCGCAACCATGCACGCTTGAACAAGACCAATTGGCCAACCGCAGCAGCTTGTCCAAGTTGGCTGCAGCCAACAGCCAGGCAGCCAGTGCGCTGGCACGGTTTGACGAACAGCAGGCAGCTGGCACGCTGCGTAACTGGGTAGGCGTGCGCTGCGCCTCAACAGACCGCTTGCCACTGTGTGGTGCGCTGCCAGCCGCTGCGGGTATGGCGCAGCTACACCACAGCACCAAACTGCTGGAGGTGGAAACCGAGCCGGGTTTGTACGGCTTGCTGGCTTTGGGCTCAAGAGGTCTGAGCTTGGCCGCTTTACTAGGCGACGTGCTGGCCAGCCAAATAACCGGGCAGCCACAAGACGCGCCCCAGCATCTGCCCGCGGACTTGCTGCGCGCCATTGACCCCAGGCGCGCGCCGCTGCAAGTCATGCGCCAACTGCGTCGCCAAACCCACAAAGCCAAGGCCGCGCAGCCCGCACCCGTACCCTAAGGTCACAAGGCGACAAGACCACAAAGCCACAAGGCCCAGCCCGCTTGGGTTTGCCGCCTATATAGGCTCAGCGAATAAGCGTATGACATAAATGTCGTTTGGGAAATAAGCCTACGCACCTACAGTGCAGGCCATGCAAGACATCTTCTTCATTGTCAGCGGCGTGTTCGTGGGCTGCATCATAGGCTTAACCGGTGTGGGCGGCGGCTCGCTGATGACGCCGCTGCTGATCATGGGCTTTGGTATCAACCCCGCCGTGGCTGTGGGCACCGATTTGCTGTTTGCTGCCGCAACCAAGTTTGGCGGCACGCTCAAACTCGCCCAACAGCGCTTGGTACCTTGGAACAAGGTGGCATTGCTAAGCGCTGGCAGCATACCGGCGGCTTTTGCCACCATCGTGGCGTTGCACAAATTTGGCGCAGCCACCCCGCAAACCGAACAACTCATTCGCCAAGGCCTGGGCTTTGCACTGCTGCTAACCGCTGTGGCCACACTCATTAAGGTGTTTGTCGCCCACAAACCGGCAGCGCGCACAGCACCTACCCGCGCAGACGCGCATTGGGCATGGCCTGTGCTGTTCGGCGCAGTCATTGGTGCACTGGTCACGCTCACCTCAGTCGGTGCCGGTGCCATTGGCGTGACCGCTCTGCTGCTGCTGTTTCCTAGCTTGGCGTTACCGCGTGTGGTTGCAGCCGACTTGGCCTACGCCGTGCCGCTAACGCTGGTGGCAGGCCTGGGCCATGCCAGCTTGGCCACGGTGGACTGGCACTTGCTCGCGCTGCTGCTGTGCGGCTCTCTGCCTGGCATTTGGCTGGGCGCGCATTTGCTCAACCACAGCAACCCAAGCGTTATTCGCTCGGGCTGTCTGTGTTGCTGGCCACGGCTGGCTTCAAGCTGCTGGCTTGGTAACCCCCTACAAAAACAAGACCAAAAAAGACCAACCAAGACAACACACGACAAGAGAAACCATATGTACCAATACACAGACTTTGACCAGCAATTTATAAAAATTCGCGCCGAGCAATACCGCGACCAACTCACCCGCTGGCAGAAAGGCTTGTTGCCCGAGGACGAGTTCAAGCCGCTGCGTTTGCAAAACGGCTGGTATGTGCAGCGCTTTGCGCCCATGCTGCGAGTGGCTGTGCCTTATGGCGAGCTGTCCAGTGCGCAGCTGCGTGTGCTGGCCACCATTGCCCGCGACTTTGACCACAAGGACTGCAGGGCACTGGACACCAGCAACGCTGGCTTGAGCGACGTGGCCATGCTGCCAGACCACTGCGCCCACTTCACCACACGCCAAAACCTGCAGTTCAACTGGATACCGCTTAGCAAAAGCGCAGACGTGATGGACTTGCTTGCCAGCGTGAATATGCACGGCATACAAACCAGTGGCAACTGCATACGCAACATCACCTCAGATGCGTTTGCAGGCATTGCCCCAGACGAAGTGGCTGACCCACGTCCCTATTGCGAAATCATTCGCCAGTGGAGTACCTTGCACCCTGAGTTTGCGTTTTTGCCACGCAAGTTCAAGATTGCCATCACCGGCGCTACCGAAGACCGTGCTGCAACGGCTTGGCACGACGTGGGCTTGCGCTTGCTGCGAAACGCTGACGGCGAAATAGGTTTTCAGGTGAGCGTGGGCGGCGGCATGGGGCGCACACCCGTTGTAGGCACTGTGTTGCGTGAGTTTTTGCCCGCCCACCACATCATGAACTACCTAGAAGCTGTGGTGCGCGTGTACAACCGCTGGGGCCGTCGCGACAATGTCTATAAAGCGCGCATCAAGATTTTGCTAAAGGCTTTGGGTCAAACCTATGTTGACGAGGTCAATGCCGAGTTTGACGACATCATCAACAACAAAGACGGTGCGCAGCACACCATCACGCCCGCCGAGCTGGCACGTGTGAGCGCCATGTTCAACCCGCCCCAGCGCAGCTGCGACCGCACAAGCGCTGACGCCAAAATCGCCAACATTTTGCGCGCTGCTGCGCAAGACGACGTGGCCTTTGGCCGCTGGCTCAAGCAAAACGTGGGCGCACACAAACACCCAGATATGCGCGCTGTCACGCTGTCGTTCAAGCGCCCAGGCTTTGCGCCAGGCGACGCCAGCGCCAAGCAGCTAGACGCCGCAGCCGAGTTGGCTGATTTGTTCAGCGCTGGCGAGGTGCGCGTCACCCACCAACAAAACTTGGTATTGCCCTGGGTTCGCTGCGATGAGTTGCCAGAGCTGTGGCGTGCGGCCCACGCACTGGGTTTGGCCAAACCCAATATTGGCTTACTCACAGACATGATTGCCTGCCCGGGTGGTGATTTTTGCAGCCTGGCCAATGCCCGCTCATTGCCATTGGCCTCGGCCATTACGGCGCGCTACCAAGACATGGACGAGCTAGACGACATTGGCCCGGTGGACTTGCACATCAGCGGCTGTATCAACTCTTGCGGCCACCACCACAGCGGCCACATTGGCGTATTGGGCGTTGATAAAGATGGGCAAGAGTGGTACCAAATCACCCTGGGGGGCTCTGACGGCGCGCACCTGGGCGGCCAGGCAGTGGCGGGCACAGTCATAGGCCCATCGTTTGCAGCCGCAGAGGTGCCAGACGTGGTGGAAGCCTTACTCGCCACTTACCGCGACCAACGCGCAGCCCGAGAGCGCTTTGTACAAACCGTGCGCCGCGTAGGCCTTGAACCTTTTAAAGCCGCAGCCAACGCCGTGCGTGTGGCCACAGCCAGGCTTACTGCCGCTGCGGCCTAAACCCACGTTCACAAACCATGCAACTCACATTTCACAAAGACAGCCACAACGCATTAGCGGCATGCTTGCACATTGCCAACGACACTGAAGTGGCACAACTAGACCTGACAGGCGTTAGCCGCATTGCCCTGCACTTTCCCAAGTTCAGTGACGGGCGTGCCTACTCGCAAGCGCAACACCTGCGCACACGCTTGAAGTTTGCGGGCAGCTTGCTGGCGCACGGCGACGTGTTGGTAGACCAGCTGCCCCACATGCAACGCCTTGGGTTTAGCCAAGCGGTATTGCGCGACGACCAAAGCCTGGCAGCCGCCACGCAAGCACTGTCGCGCTTTAACCGCTACTACCAGGGCGACGTGGTACACCAACAACCGCTGTTTGCAAACCCAACACCCGTATGAACGCCATCGCCTTGTACAACCGCCCCAGCGCGCAGTTTGACGCCAAACTGGCCGCAAGCCTTGCCTTGCTGCAAGACACACTGGGCCAGCACCGCGGCGCTTGGACACAGGCCAGCAGCTTGGGCGCTGAGGACGTGGTGGTGACGCACTTGCTGCACATGGCCGGCTTGCTACAACAAGCCAGCACCACCGTATTTGTGCTGGACACGCTGTGCTTGCATACGCAAACACTGGCCCTGATACCCCAGCTTGAGTCGCGCTACAACATACGCCTGCGGGTGTTTAAGCCACAGGCCGAGCATGTCGTGGCATTGGTTCAACGCATTGGCCAGCAGGGTATTTATGAAAGCAAGCCGCAACGCCTTGACTGTTGCAATGTACGCAAGCTGCAGCCACTGGCCCAAGCACTGGCGGGCCAAGTGGGTTGGATAACAGGCCTGCGCCGTGAGCAGTCTGGTAGCCGCGCAGACATCAGCGCACTTGAGCGCGAGTCCGCCCCGCAAGGCCAACGCTTAAAGCTCAACCCCATTGTGCAGTGGACGCAAGGCGATGTATGGCACTTTATTGCGCAGCACCAACTGCCTTACAACGCCCTACACGATGCCTTTTACCCCAGCATTGGCTGCGAGCCATGCACGCGCGCCATCAGCCTAGGCGAAGACCAACGCGCTGGACGCTGGTGGTGGGAGATAGACAGCGCTGGCAACGCTGCAACCCCCGCCAAAGAATGCGGCCTGCATGTGCAGCCACTGCAGCCAAGCACACGTAACGCAACCACCACAGAGCCAACCGCATGAACGCCATAACCGAAAAAACCCATCTGGCAGCCAACCTGCAAGCTGATACGACAGCCACTGTGCAAGCCCAGCCACACACCACGCTCAGCAATGCACATCTAGACGCGCTGGAGGCCCAGACCATTTTCATCTTGCGCGAAGTTGCAGCCAGCTTTGAGCGCCCCGCGCTGCTGTTTTCAGGTGGCAAAGACTCCTTGGTCATGCTCAAGTGCGCCGAAAAGGCCTTTGGTGCGGGCAACATCCCCTTCCCGCTGCTGATGATAGACACCGGCCACAACTTCCCAGAAGTCATAGCCTTTAGAGACTACCGCGCCCAGCAACTGGGCGCCAAGCTCATAGTGCGCAGCGTTGAAGACTCCATGGCGCGCGGCACAGTGCGCCTGGCCCACGCGGATGAGCCGCGCAATGCGCACCAATCGGTCACCTTGCTAGAGGCGATTGACGAGTTTCGGTTTGATGCACTGATAGGCGGCGCCAGACGCGATGAAGAAAAGGCCCGTGCCAAAGAACGCATTTTTTCGCACCGCGACAGCTTTGGCCAATGGCAGCCCAAAGCTCAGCGCCCTGAGCTGTGGCAGCTGTTCAACACCAAGCTGCAGCCGGGTGAGCACTTTCGCGTATTCCCCATCTCAAACTGGACCGAGCTGGACGTATGGCAATACATTGAGCGCGAGCACGTCGAGCTGCCCAGCTTGTACTACGCCCACCAACGCGACATTGTGCAGCGTAAAGGCCTGCTGGTGCCAGTCACGCCACTAACACCAGCGCGCAGCGGCGAGACCGTTGAGCAAGTGCAGGTGCGCTTTCGCACGCTGGGCGACATCACTTGCACCTGCCCAGTGGCCAGCACCGCCGCCAACGCCACAGACATAGTGACCGAAACATTGGGCGTCACCGTCAGCGAGCGCGGTGCCACCCGCTTAGACGACCACACCTCAGAGGTGTCCATGGAACAACGCAAAACAGAAGGCTATTTTTAAGATGGACGCGCTCACATTCATTACTTGCGGCTCGGTTGACGACGGCAAAAGCACGCTGATTGGCCGCTTGCTCATGGACAGCAAGGCCGTACTCGCAGACCAGCTGGCCAGCGCCTCAAGCAAAAACCTTCAAACCGGCAACCACCAGCAGCCAGACCTGGCCGCCTTTACAGACGGCCTGCAAGCCGAGCGCGAGCAAGGCATCACCATTGATGTGGCGTGGCGCTACTTTGCAACGCCTGCGCGCAAGTTCATCATTGGCGATACACCTGGCCACGTACAGTACACGCGCAACATGGTCACAGCCGCCACCAACGCCGATGCCGCCGTGGTGCTGGTAGACGCCACCAAACTGGACTGGCGCAACCCCAATGTGGCACTGCTGGCGCAAACACGTCGCCACAGCCTGTTGGTGCATCGCTTGCGTGTGCCCAGCGTGGTGTTTGCCGTCAACAAGCTGGACGCCGTTGACGATGCCGCTGTTGCCTTGACCAACATCAGCGCCGCGCTGCACCGCTTTGCCACGCAAGCAGGCATACAACACGCCGCGACCGTACCGGTGTCGGCATTGTTGGGCTACAACGTGGTAGACACCAACAGTGGCTGGGCTGGCTACAAAGGCCCCAGCTTGTTAAAGCTTCTTGAAACACTGCCTACAGTCGCCCAGGCTGATGCGGCACAGGCAGCCGAGACGACCAATCAAGCAAACAGTAGCCTGCAAGCCCACTTGGCTGTGCAGTGGGTAGAAATCAACCACGATGTGAAGCACGGCCAAGATGGCGAGGAAAGCCACAAGCACCAAGCCAACGCCCCCCACGGCAGGCGCATTTACTGGGGCCGCTTGGCCGCAGGCCAGCTGCGCGTTGGCCAAAAGCTGCAGTGCAACGGCCAAACCGCTGCGGTGGCGCGCCTGCTTGGCACCACCCGCCAACCTTGCCACAGGCCAGCGGCGCGCAGCATATAAACGCCAGCTACGGCGTTGTACTAGACCGCGAAATTGACATCTCACGTGGTGACTGGCTGTTAAGCGAAAGCGCCCCAGCAGGCACCCAGCAAGCCACCGCCACCGTAGCCTGGCTGGACAAGCAACCACTTGCCATTGGTCGCACGTACTGGGCGCTGTTGGGTCATCGCTGGGTCAAGGCCAAAGTCAGCGCCATTCATCACCGCATTGACATAGACACACTGGCCACCGAGCCAGCCTGCGAGCTGCAAGCCAATAGCATGGGCCAAGTGCAGCTGCAGTTTCAGGCCAAGCTGCCCTTGCAGCCCTACCGGCTTAGCCGCGGGCTTGGCGGCCTTATTCTGGTCAACACGGCAAGCCACGCCACCGCAGGCGCGGTGTTGATAGACGGTTAGATAAAGCCCCAGAAAAACACCAGAAACGCGGCCACCAAGCCCAAAAGCACCACCACCCAAAGGGCGTTTGCGCCAGCCATTAAAATCTAGGGTTTGGCCATAGACGCGCCCCACCTCATACCAACCCACATACCACCACCATGACACACGTCGTTACCGAAGCCTGTATCCGTTGTAAGTACACCGATTGCGTAGACGTTTGTCCCGTAGATTGCTTCCGCGAAGGCCCCAACTTCCTCACCATTGACCCAGACGAGTGCATTGACTGCGCCGTGTGCATCCCAGAGTGCCCCGTGTCTGCCATCTATGCTGAAGAAGACGTGCCTGCAGACCAAATGCACATGATCAAGCTCAACGAAGAGCTGTCACGCATACCCACATGGAAGAGCATCACCAAACGCAAAGAGCCTTTGGCTGACGCCGACAACTGGGCTGACAAGCCAGGCAAGCTGCCAGAGCTGGTTCGCTAAAGCTACATACATTTTTAATTGATGCGGCCCCCCCACCGCCAACTTTAAGTACACCACATGGATACCGCTGTTACCACCGCAGCCGTTGCGCGCACCCTTGCTGCCGACGGCATTGAAACCGACGCCGTCATCATTGGCGCAGGCCCTGTTGGCTTGTTTCAAGTGTTTGAGCTGGGCTTGCTCGAAATCAAAGCCCACGTCATTGACTCATTGGCCTACCCCGGCGGCCAACCCATGGAGCTGTACCCAGACAAGCCCATTTTTGACATTCCAGCTGTGCCTGTTTGCACGGGCAAAGAGCTCACTGACTCTTTGATGAAACAGATTGAGCCCTTTGGTGCCACCTTCCACTTTGGCCACGAGGTCAGCGTGGTTGAGCAGCAGCCCGATGGCCGCTTCTACCTTCAAACTGCCAAGGGCACGCAGTTTTTAACCAAAACCATTTTTATTGCCGCGGGCGTGGGTGCCTTCCAGCCGCGCATGCTAAAGGTTGAAGGCCTAGACGCCTACAACGGCACACAAGTGCACTACAGCGTGAAAAACCCAGCCGAGTTTGCTGGCAAAAATTTGGTCATTGTGGGCGGCGGCGACTCTGCGCTCGACTGGACGCTCAACTTTGTCAAAGACGGCCCCAACAAGGCTGAAAGCGTCATCCTCATTCACCGCCGCGACGGCTTTAAGGCCGCGCCAGCAAGCGTTGCCAAAATGCGCGAGCTGTGTGACGAATACGAGATGCAATTCATCGTGGGCCAAGTCACAGGCATTGACCAGCGCGACGGCAAACTGGTGGGCGCTAAGGTCACCGGCTCAGACGGCGTAACCCGCGTGGTACCTATGGACGCCATGCTGGTGTTCTTTGGCCTAAGCCCCAAGCTGGGCCCTATTGCCAACTGGGGCCTAGACATTGAGCGCAAGCAACTGGTGGTAGACACTGAAAAGTTTTCTACCAACATACCCGGCATTTTTGCCGTGGGAGACATCAACACCTACCCTGGCAAAAAGAAGCTCATCTTGTCTGGCTTTCATGAGTGCGCGCTGGCCGCCTTTGGCGCGTCTCCCATCATCAACCCCGAAAAGCGCGTGCTGCTGCAATACACCACCACCAGCCCTAAGCTGCACAAAGTGCTGGGTGTGGAAACGCCAACGTTTGACTAAAGCCATCAATCACCGCTTTTGGAAAGCAGGCAAGCTATTACAAAAGCTGTGTGATGGCTTGCAGGATTTTTGAGTCGATAAACACCATGTCGATCAGCGCATATCAATCAACACGGCGCTTGACCATTTGAATCAAGACATCAAGTCGCCTTTGAAGACATACCAAGCGATTGTTTGATCTGTGCAATCTTCTTGGCAGACTCTGGGTTTGCACCTGCGTTCATCAGTGCTTTGCGAATAAAAACAAACAGCAGCAATGCAAACCCACTGGCCAAGGCTGCAATCACGGCGATCAAGGCACGCTTGCGTGGCAAGGGTTTTTGCGCAAGCGTTGGGGTTTGAACAAACACTTCAGCGCCTTTAACAAGCAACCGCTCCTCCAAAGCCTGAATGGCTTGCTTGTTTTCCGTCACCAATAAAACGATATTGCTGGACTCGGCGTTGGATGTACCTGCGGTGCCTTCAGGAGAGGCTTGGACAATCTGTTCAAAAGCGTTCTCGGCTGCAGAGATAGCCTGTTTTCTAATCTCTATTTGTCGCAGGATGTTGGCCTTGTCCTGGCCTTTGGGTGTGAGCTCGGCCAGCAACCGTTCAATGGCTTGCTGGTTGAGCTTTTGGGCCTGCTCTGCAGAGGTGGACTTTGCCGTGATGGTCACCAGCTTGGTTCGTTTGTCTACCGAACTGGCAAGATCGTTTTTAAGGGCTTCTCTAGCGTCTTCCCTGACTCCCTCAGCTTCGCTCAAATAGCCGAATGACTCGGCCAAGGGATCCAGTATGGCGGCCGAATGCAAGAGCGCGGCCTCGTTCTCAGCAAGACGCAAAATGGCTGTGGATTGGTACAAATTGGGTTTGATAAAGGTCGCACCAGTGAAAGCTGCAATGGCAATCAACACAGGCGCAATCACCAAGAGCTTCCAAGACTCAGCAACTGTTACCAAGAGGTCCAGCAAATCAATTTCGTCGTCCATAGCGGACCTAGGGGTTTCATTCATGGCAGTGTTGGTATTGTAAAAAGTAGTCGTCATTCTAAAGGGCCGCGTGCCCTGAACTAGACAGACTCACATCGGTATCGCCTACAAGCATCGCACCTGCGCGTTGCTTAATGTCTTGAACAATCAAAACCGCGCAGCCAAGTCAAAAAAGTTCACTGCATCTTTAAACGGCCCTGTTTTCTTTGCTACAATGTGAGGGTAGCAAGATAACTGAGAGCAGCGTACGTATGCTCTTCAATAATTGCGCGAGATGTCGCCGTACAGGTGGCAGCCGTGTCAAACTTCCTGCTAGACACACCAAATATATTCCTCGATAGCTCAGTTGGTAGAGCGCCGGACTGTTAATCCGTAGGTCACTGGTTCGAGCCCAGTTCGAGGAGCCACTGTTAAAGCCAAAAGGCCCAGTTACTAAAAAGTCGCTGGGCTTTTTTGCGTCCTCAAACTACAAAGTTTGCAAGATGACCATAAAGCGATTGAGCTGAGCTAAAGGCCTACGTGGCGCAGGCCAGTTGTGTGGACCAGCGATACCCGCTGTTTGCCAGTCAAACGAGTGTATGCGCGGGCTTTAGCGCCAATAGCCTGTCGCAAACCTTTGCCCAGTTGTATGCGGGTGCTAGGCTGGATGGTGCCAGCAGCCACAGTGGGCGCCGCACGTTTTTAACCAACTTGGCCAACCAAGGCATTGCCATCCATTTGCTGAAAAGCTTGGCTGGGCACCGCAGCATCCAAACCACCGCGGCTTATTTGTACAGCAGCCCTAACTTGCTCAAGGCTGCGGTGGAGTTGGCTTGATAAGACCAGATTAGCGCGCAAGCGCTATTCGTTGGCCGCCGCATAGCGCTGCATCGCCAAATGCACCCAGTCCACCACCTCGCCGGTGGGTTGGTAGCCGCTCACCAGGTCTTTGAGCAGGGCGCGGATCACGGGCACGTCGTTGGCGCTCATGGCGATGCTCAGGGCGTTGAGCTTTTGCTCTAAGGTAGGCCAGGGCAAAAACTGCTCGTGCGCTTTCATAATGCTCGGGTGCTGGGTGGGCTTGGGGTTGTCGCCTATCAGCAGCTCTTCATAGAGCTTTTCGCCGGGGCGCAAGCCGGTCACGGTGAGTTCGATGTCGCCATCGGGGTGCAGCTCGTCGCGTACAGTCAGGCCAGAGAGCTCCACCATGCGGCGAGCTAGGTCGATGATTTTGACGGGCTGGCCCATGTCCAGCACAAACACATCGCCGCCCTGCCCCATGGCCCCAGCTTGGACGACCAGCTGCGCCGCCTCGGGGATGGTCATGAAATAGCGAGTGATGTCGGCATGCGTGAGGGTGATGGGCCCACCGTTTTTGATCTGCTCGCGGAACAGTGGCACCACAGAGCCGCTGGAACCCAGCACATTGCCAAAGCGCACTATGCTGAGCGTGGTGCGAGTGCTGGGCGCCCTGCCCCCTTGGGCCGCTACGGCGGCATTGACCTCAGCCAGGGCTTGCAGCACCATCTCGGCCAGGCGCTTGGTGGCGCCCATGATATTGGTGGGGCGCACGGCTTTGTCGGTGCTCACCAGCACAAAGTTGCGCACGCTGTGGCGCATAGCGGCTTCGGCGCACACGCGGGTACCCCACACGTTGTTGCGCACGCCCTCGGCCGGGTTGTGCTCCACCAAGGGCACATGCTTGTAGGCCGCCGCGTGGTACACGGTGTGCGGCTTCCAGGTGTCCATGATCTCGTGCATGCGCACCTCGTCGCAGGCCGATGCCAGCAGTGGCACCACCTCTACGCCCGCCACCTTAAGCGCGGAATCAAGCTCATCGGCAGGCTCACCTGAAGCAGCGGCTTGTATCGACTGCCTATCGGCCAAGCCTTCGGCCAGCAGCTCCACCAGCTCTTGGTGAATTTGGTAGAGGGCAAATTCGCTCATCTCTACCAGCAGAAGCTGCTGCGGCTGGGTTTTGAGGATTTGGCGGCACAGCTCGCTGCCAATGCTGCCGCCCGCCCCCGTCACCAGCACTGTTTTGCCATGGGTATGGATGTTGCGAAAATTCAAATTGAACTTGAATCTCTTTTAGGGGTGAGGGTCGATGTGTTAACCCCAAAAGCTTTGCCAGACTCTTTTCGTGAAAAAGTGATCGCTGAAGCCCTTCCTGTCTGAACTGTTTTCTACGCCAAATGCTCAGCGTCACCCTAAAAGTTGCCTAGTCGTCGAAAAAGTTACATTATGAAACTTTTGGTCAACTACACGAAATATTACACAAATCAATTTTATTAAAATAAGTTATTGATTTTTAAAGGTTTTTCTACGTCCTTGTTTTCTGTTAATCCGTAGTTCACTGGTTCGAGCCCAGTTCGAGGAGCATTGTCAAAAAACAAAAACCCAGTTACCGCGAGGTAGCTGGGTTTTCTTATATCGGGCATGCTGCCTAACGCATCAACCGCTGCAACGCTGGGCGTATGCGCAAAAAGCCTTTGTAGGCCAGCTCCAGCATTGGCGTTACGCCTGGTAGGCTGGCCAAGCGGGCTAGCCAGCGCCAGCCGGGCATGCTGTGCCAAAGGGCAACAAAGGCGGTTGCGCCGCTTAGCAGCTCGCCATTGGGCAGGCGCACATGAAATCTGGCCATGTACTGCGCTTGTTGCTGAGGCGTGATGTCATCACCGCCTTTGCTGACGTCTTGCCAGCAAACCGGTTGCAATGGTTTTAACGATTGGTACAAACCTATTTCGCGCCTGCACAGTGGGCACGCGCCGTCAAACATGACGGTTAGTGCGCCGCGGTCGGCGCTTTGTTGGTTTGTTCCAGTGGTGGGCTTTGTAGTCATGCTGCAGTTGTAACCCAAGCCCAATAGACGCGCTGCCGTATGGCGATTCAATGGCAAAGCTTGTCCATCCTTTAAAAAATACGCAGCCAACCCGGATACTGCTTGGTTTTAAACGATGATGGGCTAATGCTTTTAAAACAAACACAGTTCACTTGGGATGAATCTGGCCAAACGCACACAGCTTTGTGGCGGGCCGCTATCAGCCCACCGCCTGCCGCGCTGGAGGTGGCTGACGACACGCTCAGTGCAGATAAGGCCTACAAGCTGCTGAAAGGCGGTGCGTATTTGTTGTGGCGCGGTGACTATCACAATGGTCGCCAATTACTGCAGGCGTTGGGCCGACGTTTAGACAAAAAGCCTCGCGTGAACACGCCCAAGGCCAACCAAGCGGCTGCTACGGCAGACCAAACCGCCCATGCTCACGCCGCTTTTGTGCAGCACCGCGCCGACCAGGCCCGCCGCCACAACCTACTCGCCCGTGTGCTGCTGGCGTTTGAGCCTGATTACAGCCTGGCTTTGCGCCGTGCGCCCAAGGCGCAGCTGGCGCTGACAGAAGCGTGGGGTGAGCCTACTGACCAGGCATGCATAGCCTCTTTTAAAGACTTGCAAGGCATGATTGGTGCGCATGAGTGGCGCAAAAAAGGCGTTGGCATTCCGTTTTTGGACGGGTGCATACACCCCCACTACGCTGTTTACTCGCCGCTGCGTGGCGAATACATTGACCTTGTTGCCACAGCACCGCTGCCACCTGGCGCGCAAGCGCTTGCGTTTGACATTGGCACAGGTTCTGGCGTGATCGCCGCCGTGCTTGCCAAGCGCGGCGTTCAGCGGGTGTTGGCCACCGATATGGAGCCACGTGCCATTGCCTGCGCCACAGACAACTTGCAGCGGTTAGGTCTCTCTGGCCAGGTTGACCTTGTAGCCACCAACCTGTTTCCGCAAGGCCAGGCGCCGCTGATTGTGTGCAACCCACCATGGCTGCCTGCACCGGCCAACAACGCCATTGAGCGCGCCGTATACGACCCAGACAGCGCCATGTTGCGTGGCTTTCTTGGCGGTTTGGGTGAGCACCTCACGCCTGGGGGTGAAGGCTGGCTGATTCTGTCTGACTTGGCTGAGCACTTGGGGTTGCGCACACGCGATGAGCTAATGGGCTGGATAGCCGGTGCAGGCTTGCGCGTGGTGAAGCGCCACGACACACGCCCCACTCACCCCAAGTCAAAAGACGCGGCAGATCCGCTGTTCATGGCGCGACGCAAAGAAGTCACCTCGCTGTGGCGCTTGGCGCGCAAAGCCTGAATGCGAGGCCTGACTATGCCTACGCAGCGGCGTAGATAATAAAGCTGCGCAGACAAGCCAATATGAGTTGTCAAATAACCAAATAATCAAATGGGCATACACCCAACATAGCTATGAACATCGCCAAAGACACCGCCGTTACCCTGTCCTACACCGTTACCGACCTGGCGGGCAAGCCGCTAGACAAAGGCCACTTGTCTTACCTGCACGGTGGCTACGACAACCTGTTTCCAAGCATTGAGGCCTTGCTGGACGGCCAAGCGGTTGGCTTTAAAAGCACTACCGACTTACAACCCGCAGACGCCTTCGGCGAGCGTGATGAAGCACTGGTACGCACCATTCCTAAAAGCGATTTCCCGCCCGGTGTCAAAGTGGGCGGTCAACTGCAAGGCGCACTAGACGACGGCACACCGCAGGTGTTCAAGGTGATGAAAATCAAAGGCCCTGTGGTGATGCTAGACGGCAACCACGAACTGGCTGGCAAAGCCATTAGGTTCAGCTGCCACGTAACCGCCGTGCGCGCGGCCAGCGCTGAAGAAATTGCACACAAGCACGTGCATGGCGAGCACGGCCATCAGCACTGAGCTTGTCGACAACCTGGCGACACAAGCTAATGCGCGACTGGCCGCATGGCCTGGCTGTTAACAACCGCAGTGCGGCAGCGGCATAGCACTTAGTGCCTAGTCAGCCCGCACGCAGTCGGCGTAGTAGCGTTTCACGCCGTCATTCCCCACCAGGGCTACCAGGCCATGTATGTCGGTAGAGAAGCCAGGGCACTGCATTTCCAGCTCGCGTGAGAACTTGAGGTAGTCCACAATGCGCTGGTTAAACACCTCGCCTGGCACCAGCAGCGGAATACCCGGTGGGTAAGGTGTGATGAGGCTTGTGGTGATGCGGCCCAGCAAATCGTCAATGGGCACGCGCTCTGTGGTGCGGCGTGCAATGTGGGCAAACGCGTCGCCTGGCGTCATGGCAGGCGTGTGGTCGCTCAAGTACATGTCCGTGGTGAGGCGCGCAATGTCGTGCTTGGCGTACATGGCGTGCACATACTGGCACAAGTCACGCAGGCCCATGCGCTCGTATTTGGGGTGCGCCTTGCAGAACTCCGGCAATATGCGCCACATGGGCTGATTGCGGTCAAAATCGTCTTTAAACTGCTGCAGCGCAGTTAGCAAGGTGTTCCAGCGGCCTTTGGTAATGCCTATGGTGAACATGATGAAGAAGCTGTACAAGCCCGTCTTCTCAACCACCACGCCGTGCTCTGCCAAAAACTTGGTCACGATAGAGGCCGGTATACCCTGCTCGGCAAAAGTGCCGTCCATGTCCAAGCCGGGGGTCACAATGGTGGCCTTGATGGGGTCCAGCATGTTGAAGCCGTCGGCCAGGTCGCCAAAGCCATGCCAGTTGTTGTCCTTGCCCATGCCCAGCACCCAGTCTGCTGGGTCGCCAATGCCCTCTTCCGCCTCGTCTGTGAGCTCGTCGACTTTGGGGCCCCACACCTTAAACCACCAGCCCTTGTCGCCCTGGTCTTTGGCATAGTCTTTGGACACTTTGCGCATGGCACGCCTGAAGTCCAAGCACTCCAAAATACTTTCTTCCACCAAGGCAGTGCCGCCAGGCGGCTCCATCATGGCGGCAGCCACGTCACAGCTGGCAATAATGGCGTATTGCGGTGAGGTAGACGTGTGCATCAAAAACGCCTCGTTGAACAAGTGCGTATCCAGCTTCACAGTTTTGGAGTCTTGTACCAACACATGGCTGGCTTGGCTGATGCCGGCCAGCAGCTTGTGAATAGACTGCGTGGCATAGACCACGGCTTTTTCAGGGCGCTCACGGTTTTTGCCCATGGCGTGGAAGGTGCCGTAAAACGGGTGAAACGCGGCGTGCGGCAACCAGGCCTCGTCAAAGTGCAAGTTGGTGGCGTAGCCGTCCAGCATGCTCTTGATGGTTTCTGTGTTGTACAGCACACCGTCGTAAGTGCTCTGCGTGAGTGTCACCACGCGCGGCTCTACTGTGTCCGCGTCATAGCCTTTTAGCAGTGGGTTGTTGCGAATTTTTTCGCGTATGGCCTCGGGCTCAAACTCGCTTTGGGCAATGGGGCCAATAATGCCGTAATGGTTGCGCGTGGGCTTTAAAAACACCGGAATCGCGCCCGTCATGATGATGGCGTGCAGAATGGATTTGTGGCAGTTGCGGTCTACCACCACCACGTCCCCAGGGGCCACGGTGTGGTGCCACACCATTTTGTTGCTGGTGCTGGTGCCGTTGGTCACAAAGTAGCAGTGGTCGGCGTTGAAGATACGCGCCGCATTGCGCTCGCTATCGGCTACGGGACCGGTGTGGTCCAGCAGCTGGCCCAGCTCTTCTACCGCGTTGCACACATCGGCGCGCAACATGTTTTCGCCAAAAAACTGGTGAAACATCTGCCCAACCGGCGACTTTAAAAACGCCACGCCACCCGAGTGGCCTGGGCAATGCCACGAGTAAGAGCCGTCTTCTGCATAGTCCAGCAACGCCTTGAAAAACGGCGGCTGAATGCCTTCAAGATAGCTTTTGGCCTCACGGATGATGTGACGCGCCACAAACTCTGGCGTATCTTCAAACATGTGAATAAAGCCGTGCAATTCACGCAGCACATCGTTGGGAATATGGCGCGAGGTTTTGGTCTCGCCGTGCACATAAATGGGCACGTCTGCATTTTTGTTGCGCACTACCTCAATAAAGCCGCGCAGGCGCTCAATAGCGGGGTCAATGTCCGGGCCTTGCGTGACCTCCTCGTCGTCAATAGACAAAATGAAGGCACTGGCGCGGCTTTGCTGCTGGGCAAACTGGCTTAGGTCGCCATAGCTGGTAACGCCCAGCACCTCAAAGCCCTCGGACTCAATGGCTGCGGCCAAGGCACGAATACCCAGGCCTGAGGTGTTTTCAGAGCGAAAGTCTTCGTCAATGATGACAATGGGGAAGCGGAATTTCATGGTATTTCTTACGTTTTGCCCAGCCAGGCAGGCATGGCCCAAGCTGCGGGAACCTTGCCGGCAGCGCAGCCTCTCATAATACAGACAGTCTTCACTGCGTCTTGCAATTTATAAAGGTCACATATGAGCATCACAACCTGGTGGTGGATTGCCTTCTTTGTGCTGTTGGCAGCAGAAATGGTCACAGGCACGTTTTACTTGCTCATGCTGGCGTTGGGCATTGGCGCGGCTGCCTTGCTAAGCTATGCAGACACCACACTCACCCAGCAGGTGGCCACGGCTGCCGCCATTTCGGCAGGTGCTGTTGCCTTGTGGCACATAAACCGTGCCAAGCGCTTGGCAACAGGCCATGCGGTGTCCATGGACATAGGGCAAACCGTGATGGTGGCCAGCTGGGGCCCAGACCAAACAGCCAAGGTGCTGTACCGCGGTGCGACTTGGACAGCGGTAGCCGTCCATGGCCATACCAGCTTGCAACCAGGCCCGCACCACATTGCAGACATAGACGGCTCACAACTGCGCATCGCACCAGGCCATGCGCCCCGCCCTACAGAGCAAGGCTAACGCCAGCAGCTTTTACCCTTTCACCGCATACCCCACCACCTTCTTACCCCACACACTCCAACAAAGGCTTACCCAATGGAAATTTCAATTGTCTTTGCAATTGCTGCAATCATCTTCATCACCCGCTCTATCAAGATAGTGCCACAACAATCTGCCTGGGTGATTGAGCGCTTGGGAAAATACGCGGGCGCGCGCTATGCCGGTCTCAACATCATCGTGCCGTTCATCGACAAAGTGGCTTACAAACACTCGCTCAAAGAAGTGCCGCTAGACGTGCCAAGCCAAGTGTGTATCACCAAAGACAACACGCAGCTTGAGGTGGACGGCATTTTGTACTTTCAGGTCACAGATCCCGAACGCGCCAGCTACGGCTCCAGCAACTACATCATGGCCATCACCCAGCTGGCACAAACCACTTTGCGCAGCGTAGTCGGCAAGCTTGAACTGGACCGCACCTTTGAAGAGCGCGACATGATCAACGCACAAATTGTGTCCGCCATTGACGAAGCGGCATTGAACTGGGGCGTCAAGGTGTTGCGCTACGAAATCAAAGACCTGACCCCGCCCAACGAGATATTGCGCGCCATGCAAGCGCAAATCACGGCAGAGCGCGAAAAGCGCGCGCTGATTGCCGCGTCTGAAGGGCGTCGCCAAGAGCAGATCAACATTGCCACCGGCGAGCGTGAAGCCGCCATTGCCCGCTCTGAAGGTGAAAAGCAAGCCGCTATCAACGAAGCCGAAGGTGAAGCAGCCGCCATATTGACCGTGGCCACGGCCTCAGCCCAGGCCATAGAGCGCATTGGCCAGGCCATCAAGCAACCAGGCGGCGAGCAGGCCGTACAGCTGCAGGTTGCCGAGAAAGCCGTTGAAGCCTATGGCCAGGTGGCTGCAGGCTCCCAGTCCACACTCATTGTGCCCAGCAACATGAGCGAGACCGCCGGCTTGGTGGGCAGCGTCATGAAGATGCTGCAAGTTGGCAAAGCCCAACAATAAGAGCAAACCCACAGCCACGCATGCGCCCCATAGCCGGACGTGGGCGTTTTCCCTGCTAGAATCGAGGGCTTCGCGGAAAGGTGGATGAGCGGTTTAAGTCGCACGCCTGGAAAGCGTGTGTGGGTTAATCCCCACCGAGGGTTCGAATCCCTCCCTTTCCGCCAACAACACATAAGCCTTGCTGGCGCACCAACGATTGGCACGTCGTTGGCGTGGCCAGACTGCTTAAGACTACAAACAGGTCACGAACACGGTGCCGTTCAAGGCCCAGTCGTATTGGCGCAACGTGCGCCTGGCGCGCTGCTGAAGCGCTGTCTTGTTGGCTTCACACGCTGAGGCTTCTGCCAAACCATCCCCTTTCACCGTGGTCACGAAAATATCGACCGCCTCTTTTTTGGGGTCGGCCGTAACCACCACAGCCACGCGCTGCGCCCACAAGTGGGTAAGCTGCTCGACGTCGCGCTGTACCTCGTAGGCCAACCACTGCCCTTTGGTTGGCGCATAGGTCTCAGACCACGCATTGTCTGCGGCCCAAGCCGACAAGCCAATGCTGGCCAGCGCCACCGCGCCCAAGAGCTTGTAAATGGGTGTGCGTTGAAAGGCTTCGATGAATGAGTTCATAGGTATATGGTGTGGGTTGCATGGCAGGCAGTCGCCCGCCAAGAAGCATTTAGGGTTTTCCCTGCCATTTTTGGATTGGGGTCTATCCTAAACCGTGTGATGATTTGTCCTGCTATATTCGCCAGTCGGCTTTCAAGCCGTACCCTCTTATTTACACCGGAGCCTCAAACAAATGAAAAAGACAATTCTGCAAGCAGCCATCGCCGCCGGCTTGGCATTGACAGGCGTGCAAGCGTCTGCCCAAGACCGTTCAGACTGGCCAGAGAGCTTTACCGTTGGTACGGCATCACAGGGCGGTACTTACTTTGTGTACGGCTCAGGCTGGGCCAACCTGGTGTCCAAAGAGCTGGGTTTGCCAGGCGCTGGCGAAGTCACTGGCGGCCCCATGCAAAACATGGCGTTGGTACACACTGGCGACGCACAGTTTGGTATGACTACATTGGGCCCCGCCCGTGAGTCTATCGACGGCACCAACCCCATTGCCCCAGGCCTCAAGATGGACAACGCTTGCGCGATGTTCCCCATGTACCAAACTCCGTTCAGCGTGACCACATTGGCCGCTTCTGGCATTGATTCCATCAGCAAGATTCCTGACGGCGCGCGCATTGGCTTTGGCCCAGCGGGCTCTACCTCAGACACCTACTTCCCACGCATGCTGGAAACATTGGGTGTGCAGTTTGACCGCCGTAACGGTGGTTGGGGTGACCTGGGCGGCCAGTTGCAAGACGGCTTGCTCAACGTGATTGCATTTGCCGCTGGCGTGCCAGTGCCTGCAGTTAGCCAACTGGAAGTTCAGACCAAGGTCAACATCATCGAGTTCACAGAAGCTGAACAAAAGAAGATCATGGACACCTACCCAGTAGCCGCGTTCAACATTGATCCAGGCACCTACACCACACTGACCAAGCCAGCTCGCTCGGTTGCGATGTGGAACTTTGCAGTGGCCAACTGTGACTTGTCAGAGTCATTTGTGTACGAAGCCACCAAGGTTGTCATGAGCGACAACAAGCGCATGATGGGCGTTCACAAGAGTGCCAAGTCAACAGTTGTTGCCAACTGGGACAAGAACACATTCATGAACTGGCACCCCGGTGCGGCCAAGTGGTTTAACGAGAATGGCGCGAAAATTCCTGCCAACATGATTCACAAAAAATAAGCGCTTAGCGTCTTGTAAAGCAGGGCTCACCCGGCGGGTGCACCCTGCTTTTTCTTTATCCAATTAGTCGCCACCATGTCAAACTCACCAAACGAGCCTGTCACACCTATTCTTGCCGAAGGCGTTGACGAAGAACCCATTGAGCACAACCGCAGACAGTTTCAAAACGTCTTGCTATGGGTTGTAGCCATTTCCTCAGGCGTTTATGCATTCATGCACGTGGCGGCCCTGAATGGCTTGTCGTTAAGCGGCATGAGCCTTGGCTTGCTGAGCTTTGACTTTTTGCCAACCATGCCACTTGAGACATGGAACTTCCGCATAGCCCACGTCGCAGGCGCTTTGGCCCTTGGCTTTTTGGTGTTTTCTGGCTCACGCTTTTCTGACGAAACCACAGCCCTGTCCAACGTGTGGCACTTGCTGTCTGCCGTAATGGTGGTGTTGGCCTTGTTTGGCTTGTACGGCGCCGTAGGCATTGCTTCAGACATTGCGGGCGGTGCCATGTGGAACGGCGTGGACAAAGCCATCAAGTACCGCGAGACATGGTTGCTAGGCGCACCCTTGGTGGCTGCCAGCCTGGGCGCCAGCATGATTTCCTGGCTACACCACACCAAGCGCCACCACACCACCTTGGCTGACATCGCGCTGGTCATCGCCAGCTTCGCAGTTGCGGTGTACCTCATTGCTGTTTACGGCACGCTGATGCGCAACGCTACCGGCACGCCCTTCGCTCCCATTGGCATCTCTTTGGTGGCAGTGGCTGGCACGATTCTCATCATGGAACTGACGCGCCGTGTGGCAGGCTTGGCGTTGGTTGCCATTGCCAGTGTGTTCTTGTTGTACGTGTTTGTTGGCGACAAGCTGCCCGGCTTCTTGAACTCACCCGCCATCTCATGGGAGCGTTTCTTTAGCCAGGTTTACACAGACGTCGGTATTTTGGGTCCCACCACTGCGGTGTCGTCGACTTACATTATTTTGTTCATCATCTTTGCCGCGTTTTTACAAGCGTCAAAAGTGGGCGACTACTTTGTGAACTTTGCCTTTGCGCTGGCTGGCCGCTCACGCGGTGGCCCAGCCAAAGTGGGCATTTTTGCCTCTGGCCTGATGGGCATGATCAACGGCACGTCTGCCGGTAACGTGGTGGCCACAGGCTCACTCACCATCCCACTGATGAAAAAAGTGGGCTACAGCAAAACAAGTGCTGGCGCCATTGAAGCGGCCGCCTCAACGGGCGGGCAAATCATGCCGCCAATCATGGGCGCAGGCGCGTTCATCATGGCCGAGGTCACAGGCATACCTTATGTAGACATCGCGATTGCGGCCATTATTCCGTCTGTGCTGTACTTTGCGTCTATCTACTTCATGGTTGACTTGGAAGCCGCCAAGCTGGGCATGCGTGGCCTGCGTGACGAAGAGCTGCCAAAAATCAAGGCGCTGCTAAAGCAAGTGTTTTTGTTCTTGCCCATCATCATCCTGATTGGCGCTTTGTTCATGGGCTACTCGGTGATTCGGGCTGGCACCCTGGCGATTGCCTCAGCGGCGGTGGTCAGTTGGCTAACGCCCTACCGCATGAACTTGCCGCGAATTGGCAAGGCTTTTGAGTTGGCTGGTTTGATGTCTATTCAAATCATTGCCGTGTGTGCCTGCGCTGGCGTAATCGTTGGTGTTATTTCCCTCACAGGCGTGGGCGCGCGATTCTCGTCATTGCTGTTGGGCGTGGCCGACTCGTCACAGTTCTTGGCCATGTTCTTTGCCATGTGTATCTCCATCATGCTGGGTATGGGTATGCCCACAACAGCGGCCTATGCAGTCGCTGCATCGGTGGTGGCACCGGGCCTGGTCAACCTGGGCGTGCCGCTGCTGACGGCGCACTTCTTTGTGTTTTACTTTGCAGTGGTGTCGGCGATTACGCCGCCCGTGGCGCTGGCCTCTTATGCGGCGGCGGGTATATCTGGGGCCAACCCCATGCAGACATCGGTGGCCTCATTCCGCATTGGTTTGGCCGCATTCATAGTGCCATTTATGTTCTTCTACAACTCGGCCCTTCTGATGGACGGCAGCACCACAGAGATTCTGCGGGCTGTGGTAACCGCCTTGATCGGTGTGTACCTGTTGTCTGCATCTGTGGTGGGTTGGCTTTTAAAAGCCAAGGTCAACCCCGTCATGCGTGTGGTGCTGCTGGCTGCAGCGCTATCCATGATTGAGGGCGGCTTGGTCAGCGACCTTATTGGTCTTGGCTTAACCGCGCTGGTACTGGTCGCACAGCGTATTGCTACTAAAAAGCAGTTGACGGCTTAACATTGACTGCAACGCAGCCATGTCGAGTACTTAAGCTCGATATGGCTGCCGCTGCGCCTGCTCAACAGATCAACAGATCAACTGATCAGCGAGGCAGCACCACCCACTGACCGTCTACCGCATGCACTGCAATGCGGTTGTCAAACACTTGCACCAATGCCTGATGCGTTCGCGGCTCAGCGCAGTTGCCCGCATGGGCAACCTGGCCGTCGCGTAGCACCAGCATGTGATCGGCTTGCAAGGCCATGCCTATTTCGTGCAATACGCTCACCACAGTGGTGCCGTTGGCTGTGAGTTGGCGCACCGTTTTCAACCAATCGGCCTGGTGTGGTGGGTCCAGGTTGGCCAGCGGCTCGTCCATCAGTAGCACGTCGGCCTGTACAGCCAAGGCTCTGGCCAGCAGCACACGCTGACGCTCACCGCCTGACAGCTGGCTTAGGCGGCGCGAACGCCACGCCCATGCGTGCATGGTTTGCAAGGCTTGTTGCACCACGGCGTGGTCTTGCGCACTGGGCGGTGCCAGCCAGCCTTGGTGCGGCAAGCGCCCCAGCATCACCACATCTGCAACGCTTAAGTCGTCGCTGCTGTACTCGCTTTGGCCCAGCCACGCCAGGCGCATGGCACGCTCTCGCGCTGGCCAGCTGGCCAGCGGCTTGCCCATTAGTTGCACATGTCCAGTGTGTGGCAACAACCCCGCCAATACCTTTAGCAAGGTCGACTTGCCTGCACCATTGGGGCCCACCACGCTGGTCCAGCAGCCTTTGGCAATGCATACGTCAACCCCCGCAAGTGCCGGTGTGGCAGTCGCCAATGGCGACAAGCGAACGCTCACCGCCTGGGCCAACAGTGCTGCCTGGCTCATAGAGTACCCTTGCCGGCCGCACCAGCACCAGCGCCGGCCCTGTGCATCAGCGCCAGCAAATAGCCGCCACCCAGGACGGCCGTTAACACGCCCACAGGCAGCTCTTGCGGCGCAATGAGCCAACGTGCGGCCACATCTGCCGCCAACAACAACACGCCACCCATCAGGCTGGACAGCCACAGCAATGCAGCGTGTCTGGTTTTCACCAAGCCACGCACCACATGCGGTGCAGCTAGGCCCACAAAAGCCACCAAGCCTGTTTGCGCCACGGCACTACCTGTGGCCAAGGCCAACACCGCCACCAGGCCCATGCGCATGGGTGCCAGCGGCAAGCCCAGGCTGGCTGCAGTGTGTTCGCCCAAACTCAGCGCGTCTAAAGCGCGTCCCAGCGATGCAGCTACCAATGCACAGACCAGCCACACCAGCCACATCAACACGGTGGCGTCCCAGCCTACAAAGCCGGTTGAGCCCAGCAAAAATGCCTGCATGGCCAATAAAGATTGCGGCGACATCAACAGTACCAGTTGCGTCAGCGCACCCAGCACCACGCCCACCACCACGCCAGCGAGCAGCAAACGCAAGGTGTGCTGCACGCCACGCGACAGCACCAAGGTCAGCAACACGGCCAACACCGCACCAGCAAAGGCCGCCCCCGTAAAACCCAGCCGCGCCCATATGTCGCTGGCAAATACGCCAGCACCACTGGCTGTTGTCGCCAAGGCTAACGCCACCCCCAAAGAGGCACCGGGTGCGCTACCGAGTAAAAAGGGGTCGGCCAGCGGGTTGCGAAACAAACCCTGCGCCACAGCACCCGCCAGGCCCAACAATGCGCCTGCCGCCCAAGCGCCCAGGCTTCTGGGTAGACGAATGTCCACAATGATTTGCTGCAAGGTGCTGTGATAGCCAGGCGCTTCACTGGTAGAGGCAACATCGCCCACATGACTTGAAAGCCATTGCAAGGCACTGGCATCAAGACCTGCGCTGCCAATGCTTGCGCCCAGTGCCACCAAAGCCACCGAGACGCCCAACAAGGCACACGCAACCAGTTGCTGGCGCGGCATGCTCATGGCTTGCTACCCAACAAACACTGGGCCATGAGCTGTGCACCCTGGGCCATGCGCGGGCCCGGACGCACCAGCATGTCTGCTTGCGCCTGCGTAAACAAGCACACACGCTTGCCCACAATGGCCTGCATGTGCTGCCAGCCCGGGCGTTGGCCCAGTGCATCGCCACTGACCTCACCCACCATGATCACGTCCGGGTTGGCACGCACGATAAATTCAGGGTTTAGCTTGGGGAATGGGCCCAAGCCGTCGGGCACCACATTGGCAACACCCAGACGCGTCAAGGTCTCACCAATAAAGGACGCGGGCGCTGCGCCGTATGGACCTTGACTGGCCTCAAAGTAAACACGCAGATTGCGCACACTTGGTGGCAAGGTTTGTGCAGTCGCAGTCAACGCCTGATCAATCGCTTGCCACTGCTTAGCAGCACTGGACACGCCCAGCAGTGCGCCCAACACCAACATGGCGCGCTGTGCATCGGCGTGGCTTTTGGGCTCAAGTGCCATGACTGGCAAGCCCAAAGCGCTTAGCCTGTCTGCCACGCGAGACGAGCCTGCCAGCAGAACAACGTCTGGGCGAAGCGCCACAATGGCCTCTATGCTGGGGTCCAGACCGCCACCCATTACAGGCAGATCAGCAACGCGTGGCGGAAAATTCGAGTAACGGTCAACACCCACCAGGCGCTCACAAGCACCAAGCGCACACACCATCTCTGTGAGTGAGGGCAGCAAACTCACAATACGCTTGGGCGGTGCCGCCAAGCTGATGCGCTTGCCCGTGTCGTCTTGCACAGTAACCGTGGCCCTGGCGGGCAACGCCGTAGCCGCCACCACACAGACAACAGTACAGCAAGGCAAGGCCCTGCTGTACTGGGCCATATGCGCAGCTTAGCCAACGTTGGACGCAACAGCGAGTAACTCAGCCGTTTGCACGCGGCTGCCGTATTGGCCCACCACCAATGAGGCGCAGGCATTGGCCAGTGCGGCGGCTTGTACGTTGCTGCGACCTTGCGATATGGCATACAAAAACGCACCCGCAAACATGTCACCAGCACCGTTGGTGTCCAGTGCCTTCACCGCAACGCCTGCCACCTTGGTCACTTGTGGACCCTCAATCACCAAACAGCCTGATGCGCCCCGGGTCAGGCACACGGTGGTGGCCAGGGTGCTCAGTTGCACGCATATGGCGTCAATGTCTTTACTGTCGCACCACTGCTGCGCTTCTTCCTCGTTGCAAAACAAGAAGTCCACGCCGCCGTCCGCCATGGACTCAAGACCTTCACGGCAAAAGTTGATCATGCTCATGTCGCTCAAGGTCAGCGCCAAGCGCACACCGGCTTCTTTGGCCACGGCTTTGCCAGCCAGCGCGGCCTGCAAGCCTGTGGGTGACGCGGCCAAATAGCCTTCCATGTAGTAGATCTGGCTGGCCTCAATGGCAGCTACATCTAGAGCGCCTCGCTCAAGCTCGGCGGTGGTACCCAGGTAGGTGCACATGCTGCGCTCTGCGTCGGGTGTGACCATCACAATGCAGTTGCCGGTAGGTGCACCCGCAACAAGGCCGCGATCAAGGTTGGACGCCACACCGTGGCTGTTCAGGTCAGCCGCATAAAACTGGCCCAGCTCATCGTCACCCACGCGGCAGCTGTAAAAGGCCTTGCCGCCCAACTGGGCTAAAGCCACAACCGTATTGCCGGCTGAGCCGCCACCACTTTGGCGCGAATGACTATCCACCAATTGGTCGCGCAGCGCTTGACGCTGATCGGCGTCTACCAATGTCATGTGGCGCTTGAGTACGCCCATCGCGGTGAGCTTTTCATCGCTGATTTCAAACTCACAATCAACCAGCGCGTTGCCGATGGCGTACAAATCGTATTTAGACATTGGGGTAACAATAGGGGCAGTAACAAACAGCCTGTTAGTTTAACCAGCATCATGACGACTCAGACCTCACCCTCAATAGATACCGTTGGCTTACTGGGCTTTGGCGAAGTCGGCACTTTATTTGGTGGCGCATTAGCCAGGCAACGCATACCGGTGATGGCTTGGGACAAGTTGCTGGCCGATAGCGCTGGCAACGCCACCCTAACGGCCCGTGCCCAACAAGCCAAGGTAGCGCTTACAAAAAGCGTGGCCGAAATGTGTGTCGGCCCTGGCCCAGGCCATCTTGTCATCAGCGCTGTAACCGCCTCCAACACCCTGGGGGCAGCCCAGGCCGCCGCACCGCACATGGCGCCTAGCAGTTGGTACCTGGACCTCAACTCTGCATCACCGGGCACCAAAAAAGCCTGTGCGCAGGTGCTTGAGGCCAAGGGTGTGCACTACGTCGAAGCAGGTGTCATGACCTCGGTGCCGCCCTATGGCTTGTCCGTGCCCATGCTGCTGGGCGGCCCACACGCCCATGCGCTGGCCGATGCGCTCAACGCTTGGGGCTGCAATGCCAAAGTGGCCAGCACCGCGCTAGGCGTGGCCAGCGCGATCAAAATGTGCCGCTCCATCATGATCAAGGGCTTGGAGTCATTGGTCATAGAAAGTTACACCACCGCACGCAGCTATGGCGTTGAAGCGCAAGTGTTGCCCACACTGGCTGAAACCTTTCCTGGCATTGACTGGACCGAGCAGGGCCGCTATTTTTTCAGCCGCGTGGCCCAGCACGGACAGCGCCGCGCCGAAGAAATGCGAGAGTCAGCAGTCACGGTGAGTGAGGCTGACCTAGAGCCCATCATGGCCAGCGCTATTGCAAGCAAACAGCAGTGGATGGCCGACGCCAAACGCGATGGCGTGTTTGCTGCCCTGCCAAAAGACGCGCCGTGGCAGGCGTATGCCGATGCACTGATTGCGGCGCGCCTGTCACAAAACGGGCAGGCTTAAAACCCTTTTAAAGGACTTTTAAATGCCATTGGTCAGCATGCCCCACATGTTGCGCAGCGCCAACTCGGCAATGCCCCACAACAACGCCGTATAAGCCATAGCCGCCAGGCCTACAACAACAGCGCCCAGCAGCGCAACACCATCGCGCGACATCCAGCCCAAGGTCAGCAAAATCAGGCTGATGCAGGGCAACACGTTGCCCAGTGGCAGCGGCAGGAAAATAATAGCGGCCATCAGAGCAATCCACAGGCCCCACAACCAATACGTAGGCCGGCTGGACCACAGCCGCCAGCGCGGCCTCATCCAACGGTCGCATTGCTCATAAAGCCAGGCAAATGCGTGCAAGCACTGCCCAGTCATTGACTCGCTCAATGTGATTCGGCCCAGGCGCGCAGGCAGGGCTTGCGTATCGTGCCCCAGCGCCCAAGCCCACGCCGCTGCAAAAATAGCAATGCTGACCAAGCTGCCTGAACCAACAATGGGCACTATGCTCACCACAGACAGCAGCAACAGCAACACCGCCAGAGACGACTCGCCGTGCAGCTGCAACAGCGCAGCAATGTCTCGGCGGCGCGTCTCGGCAGTACCATTGTGGTGGGCATCAGACGCCGCACGCATGCGCTTTGCCAGTTCCATGCTCATAAAAGTCTTTTCAAAAGGTTGGCGCTTACAAACCGGGCGGCTGCAGGTCACGGCCCAGCAACCGCTGACCCAACCACTTGAAAGCCTGGCCTACATCGAGGCCGTAGGCCAATTGCTGCGCGGGCTGCTGCACATCGCCCTCTTGCAGCGGTGGGCCAATGTCAAACGAGAACACATAGTTGGGCTCTTGCCCCATGCGCAAATCTGTGACCACCAGGTTGTCGCCACTGGTCTGCACTTTGAAGAAACCATCGGTAAACCGGGCCAAACGCTGCACATGAGGATGGTCGGCATGCTGCTTGGCCAAGGCATCACCGCGCTCAAACGTGTTGAACCGCATGGGTCTGCCAGCATCTGCCAGCGCGTAAAAGCCCTCGTGAAACTGGTCGCCGTCTACAGACACCACGCGCCACACCACAGTGGTAAGCGGCGCAGGCGTGACAAGCACTTGCTGCGCTGGCAAGCCAAGCGCCTGCAACGACTGGCGTGCGTGCTGCGTCACCCAGGCCTGGCCAGCAGCACTCCACACCAGGTACAGCGTACTAAAAGCCAGTGCCACATTGTTAAACCGCACACCGCGCCCAGGCACTTTGATGCGCAGCGCCGCCACCACGCCGAACAGCAACGGCAATGTGTACACCGGATCAACAATAAACAGGCTGCCAAGCCCATAGGCCTGGTCTGTAAAAGGCTGAAACACTTGCGTGCCGTAAATCGTCATGAGGTCTAACAGCGGGTGTGTGACCAGGGCCAAACCCAAAGCTGCAAACCACCAGCCGTATAAATGGCGCTGTTTGTGCACACCACTGACCACCCAGGCAAACGGTATGGCAAACAGCGTCACCAGCAGCAAGGCATGCGTTTCAGCACGGTGGCGCACCATGTTGAGCACAGGGTCGCCATGGTCCAGCAGCACGTCCAGGTCTGGTAACAGGCCTGCCACGCCGCCCCACAAGGCCGACTTCCAGACGGCGGTACGCCTGCCCATCACGGCCACGCCTACAGAGGCACCCAGCAATATTTGTGTAACGGAATCCATAGCACCTAACAGCATCAAACCAATACAGTAACTCCATACTATGTTGTTTGTATGACCTTTGTGAACAAGGTACATGGCCAGGCGCTAGCCGGGCGCTAGCCGGGCACTAGCCTCGCCCCAACACCTGTGCCACCACTGTGCGCAACAACACCATGGCCGCTTGCTGCGTGGGTGTCACGGGCCGGTTGTGGCTAGTGGCCACGTAGACAGCCACTGACATTGGCACGCCAGTCCTGACGCCACCTCCGGGCTTTGCACCACGCCCACCCACGTGAATGGCGCGCACCGCATAAGCCTTGGCTTTGTCTGAGCTGGTGACCGCATGGCGGGCCAACACAGCCGCACCAGTGCCATCGGCAACCAGGTCCAAAATGGCGCTGACGCCGTCTACCTCCAGGGCAATGCGCGGCGCCAAACCCAGCTTCATCAACTCGGCCTCCAGCTGCATACGCAGCGCATTGGGCCTGCTGGGTATCAGCAACGGCAAGTCTGCAATATCGCGCAAGTCAATGCTGGCCGCCATGGCAAGCCTGTCTGATTCGCCTGCGGTTTTGCTTGCCACCTTGGCTTTGTTATTGGCTTTTGTATTGACTTTTGTGTTGGCTTGCACCAGCACCAACGCCTCATGGCACAGCAACTCGGCGTCTATGCCTGGCGCCTGGGCAGGCGTGGCGTTGTACAACAGCGCCACATCCACCACGCCATCCAGCAGCTGGGCTTGCATGCCCCGCGTTAACCCCTCGGTAATGCGCAGCTGCGCGTGTGGCAGCTCAGCCCTGAACGCGCGCAACAACGGTATCGCCAAGCTGCGCGCCACGCTGGGCGGCATACCCAGTACCACGCGCCCAGATAAGGTGCCGCGCACATCTGACACCGCTTGTTTGGCCCGCTCTACCTGGTACAAAATGCCGCGCGCATGCTCCAGTAGCAACTCACCCGCCTCGGTCAGCGCCGCGCCGCGACCGTTGCGCATCAGCAAGGTTTGGTGCAACTCAACCTCCAGCGCGCGCACTTGTCGTGACAGCGCAGGCTGCGCCACACCCAGCGCGTCAGACGCCTTGGTAAAGCTACCCAGCTCAGCGACGCGCTCGAAATACATCAACTGCTTAAAGTCCACAAGGCTGCCCTTAAAGAAATGCCAATTGAGCATATCAGATAGATTGGATATGCTATTGAATACGGTCTGGCAAGTGCGCACAATGCTCCTCATGACTACCGCGCCAGCGCCCTTTCTTACCGGCATTTCGTCTATGGCCACGCGCGCGTTGTTGGCGCAGCTGCTGCAACGCCACCAGGACATCAGCAAACAATCAACCCATATGTTGTCCATAGGGGGCGTGGATGCGCTAAAGCGTATTCAAACGGGCGAAGCCTTTGACATAGCCGTACTGGCCAGCGACGCCATTGCCAAGCTGGTAGCCAGCGGTCATGCGCTGGCCACCAGCGTGACGCCTGTGGTGCACTCTGCAGTGGCAGTCGCCGTGCCCGTTGGTGCGACCACGCCAGATTTATCAACAGAGGCCAGCGTTCGGGCTGCCGTGCTGGCGGCACCCAGCATCAGCTACTCCACTGGGCCAAGCGGCGTGGCGTTGGCCACATTGTTTGAGCGCTGGGGTATTGCCGGGCAAGTGGCCAGCAAAACCATCACGCCACCACCGGGCACACCCGTGGCCAGCTTGCTGGCCAGTGGCCAAGCGGCTTTGGGCTTTCAGCAGCGCAGCGAGCTACTGGGTGTAGACGGCATACAAATTGTTGGCCCACTGCCCAGTGCCATTCAAATCACCACCACATTCAGCGCTTGCGTGTTGACTAGCAGCCAGCAACCGCAAGCTGCAGCAGAACTGCTTACCTTCCTGGCCAGCGACGCCGCAGCTGCAGCCAAGAAGGCCCAAGGCATGACCCCCGCCTGAGACCCAAATACGCATCCCCCCACAGCGCATCACCCCACAGGACACACCATGAGCCGCCCACCTTTAATCATTGACGTACACGGTCACTACACCACCGCACCAGCGGCGTTGGGTGACTGGCGCAACTTGCAAATCAGGTCACTCACAGACCCAAGCGTTGTGGCTGACCCCAAAGCGCTGCGCATCAGCGATGACGAGCTGCGCGAGTCTATCGAGCTCAACCAGCTGGCCAAAATGAAAGAGCGTGGTTCAGACCTCACCGTGTTCAGCCCACGTGCCTCGTTCATGGCTCACCACATTGGCGACTTTCAAACGTCCAGCACTTGGGCCGCTATTTGCAACGAACTGTGCGCACGTGTGGCGCAGCTGTTTCCTGACAACTTCATTGGCGCAGCCATGTTGCCCCAATCGCCCGGGGTAGACCCCGCCACCTGCCTTCCAGAGCTAGAGCGCTGCGTGAAAGACTACGGTTTTGTTGGCATCAACCTGAACCCAGACCCGTCTGGCGGGCACTGGACCAGCCCACCGCTGACCGACAAAGCGTGGTACCCCGTGTATGAAAAAATGGTTTCGTACGACATACCCGCCATGATTCATGTCTCCACTAGCTGCAACGACTGCTTTCACACCACAGGCGCACACTACCTCAACGCCGACACCACGGCATTTATGCAGTGCTTGAGCGGTGATTTGTTCAAGGACTTCCCCACCCTGAAGTTTTTGATACCCCACGGCGGCGGCGCTGTACCCTACCACTGGGGCCGCTTTAGGGGCTTGGCCCAGGAGATGAAAAAACCGCTTCTAGAAGACCACTTGCTGAACAACATCTTCTTTGACACCTGCGTATACCACCAGCCAGGCATTGACTTGCGACCAAAGTTATTCCGGTAGACAACATTTTGTTTGCCTCTGAAATGATTGGCGCGGTGCGCGGCATTGACCCACAAACAGGCTTTTATTACGACGACACCAAGCGCTATATTGCCGCCACACCCAATCTCACCGAGGCGCAACGCCACCAGGTGTTTGAAGGCAACGCGCGACGCGTATTCCCACGCATGGATGCGGCGCTAAAGGCCAAAGGCCTTTGAGCAATAAGACAAACGATCAGGACAACCACCATGTATGAACTAGGCGTTTGCTACAGAAACATTGAGCGTGCTGACAAGGCCGCAGCCGACCAACTGGCTGCCTTTGGCAGTGCCACCGTGCACGAAGCGCAAGGCCGCGTGGGCTTGATGCAACCCTATATGCGCCCTATTTATCCGGGTGCCATGGCAGGCGGCACGGTGATAACCGTGCTGCTACAGCCTGGCGACAACTGGATGCTGCACGTGGCCGCCGAGCAAATTCAGCCGGGCGACGTGGTGGTGGCAGCGTGTACCGCACCATGCACAGACGGTTTCTTTGGTGACTTGCTGGCCACCTCATTCAAAGCGCGTGGCGCGCGCGCACTCATTATTGACGCGGGTGTGCGTGACGTTAAAACGCTGCAAGACATGGACTTTCCAGTGTGGAGCAAAGCCATCTCCAGCAAAGGCACCATCAAGGCCACCCTGGGCTCTGTCAACATTCCTGTCGTGTGTGCGGGCATGTTGGTCACACCAGGTGACGTGGTGGTGGCCGACGACGATGGCATTGTGTGTGTGCCAAAGGCCAACGCCTTGGTTGTGGCTGAGGCTGCAGCCAGGCGCGAAAGCTTTGAAGGCGAGAAGCGCGCCAAGTTTGCCGCTGGTGTGCTGGGTCTGGACATGTACAACATGCGCGAACCGCTGGCCAAGGCCGGCCTGCGCTACATTGACTAAGGTGGCGCAATGAGTCAACCCACAACTGGCAACTTCACCAAAACCGCCGACTGGATGGACTGGTACGAGAGCCCATCTACACCCCGCTTTCAATTGCCCGCAGGCGCGGTAGATGCACACTGCCATGTCTTTGGCCCGGGCGCACAGTTCCCGTTTGCGCCTGAGCGCAAGTACACACCATGCGACGCCAGCAAAGAACAGTTGTTTGCGCTGCGCGACCAGTTGGGCATTGCGCGCAACGTGGTGGTGCAAGCCACCTGCCACGGTGCTGACAACGCAGCCCTAGTCGATGCACTCAGGCACAGCGGCGGCATGGCACGTGGCGTAGCCACTGTCAAGCGCAGCATCAGCGACGCCGAATTGACAGTCTTGCATGCAGCTGGCGTGCGTGGCGTGCGCTTTAACTTTGTGAAGCGCCTGGTGGACTTCACGCCCAAAGACGAGCTGCTGGACATTGCCAGGCGCATCCAGCCACTGGGCTGGCACGTGGTGATTTACTTTGAAGCGGTGGACCTGCCTGAGCTGTGGGACTTTTTCACCGCGCTGCCCACCACCGTGGTGGTGGACCACATGGGCAGGCCAGACGTGAGCAAGCCGCTGCATGGACCAGAGTTTGAGTTGTTTGTAAGGTTTATGCGCGAGCACCCCAACGTGTGGAGCAAGGTAAGCTGCCCAGAGCGCTTGTCGCTGACTGGCCCCAAAGCCTTGAACGGCGAGCAAGCCGCTTACCAGGACGTGGTGCCGTTTGCCAAGCGCATTGTTGAGACCTTCCCAGACCGCGTGCTGTGGGGCACCGATTGGCCGCACCCCAATCTTAAAAATCACATGCCAGACGACGGGCTGCTGGTGGACTTTATTCCACACATTGCCACCACGCCAGAATTACAGCGCAAGCTGCTGGTAGACAACCCCATGCGCCTTTATTGGCCAGAGGAACAATAAGCATGGCGCTAGACAAGCCCTATCTCGATGTGCCCGGCACCATCATTTTTGATGCGGAACAAAGCCGCAAAGGCTACTGGCTCAACCAGTTTTGCATGAGCCTGATGAAGCCGGACAACCGCGCTCGCTTTAAAGCTGACGAGCGCGCCTATCTGGCTGAATGGGACATGACCGAAGAACAACGCGAAGCGGTATTGGCGCGTGACTTGAACTGGTGCATGCGCACAGGCGGCAACATTTACTTCCTGGCCAAGATTGGCTCAACAGATGGCTTGAGCTTTCAACAAATGGCAGGCTCCATGACCGGCATGACAGAGGCCGAGTACCGCGCCATGATGGTGGCCGGTGGGCGCAGTGTGGAAGGCAACCGCGTGGTGGGTGAAGACGGCGACGCACAGGCACACAGGCAGCCACAAGGCGCAGCAGGAAAGAACACGTAAATGGCACGCATCACCGCATCTGTATTCACCTCACACGTCCCCGCCATTGGCGCGGCCATGGACCTGGGAAAAACAGGCGACGACTATTGGCAGCCCTTGTTTGCCGGGTACGACTTCTCCATGCAGTGGATGAAGGACAACAAACCCGATGTGGTGATATTGGTTTACAACGACCATGCCACTGCGTTCAGCCTGGACATGATTCCTACTTTTGCCATTGGCACAGCGGCCAGCTACCAGCCCGCTGACGAAGGCTGGGGACCGCGCCCCGTGCCAGTGGTCAAAGGCCACCCTGAGCTGTCTGCGCACATTGCGCAAAGCGTGATTCAACAAGACTTTGACCTCACCATAGTCAACAACATGCCGGTAGACCACGGCTTAACCGTGCCACTGTCACTAATGTGCGGCCAGCTTGATCCAGTCACAGACGCATGGCCCTGCCCTGTTATTCCGTTTGCGGTCAACGTGGTGCAATACCCCGTGCCAAGCGGCGCGCGCTGCTTTGCCCTGGGGCAAGCCATTCGCAAAGCGGTGGAAACGTTTGACGACGACATCAAGGTGCACATCTGGGGCACAGGCGGTATGAGCCACCAGCTGCAGGGCGCACGTGCTGGCCTGATCAACCGCGAATGGGACAACAACTGGCTGGACCTGCTCATCAACAACCCAGTGGCCTGTGCCCAGGTGCCACACATTGACTACGTGCGCGAAGCAGGCAGCGAAGGCATTGAGCTGGTGATGTGGCTGATCGCGCGTGGCGCCATGAGCGACATCAACAACGGTCAAGTCTCAGGCCCTGCGCCCAAGCTGCTCCACAGGTTCTACCATGTGCCCGCCAGCAACACAGCCGTGGGGCATGCGATTTTGGAAAACACCTAAAGGACTCGGTATGAGCATCAAAGTAGCACTAGCCGGCGCTGGCGCGTTTGGCATTAAACACCTAGACGGCATCAAAAACATTGACGGCGTTGAGGTTGTCTCTGTGGTGGGCAGAGACCTTGCTGCCACTCAGTCGGTGGCGCAACAGTACGGCATAGCCCACGCTACCGATAACCTAGACGACAGCCTAGCGCTGGCTGAAGTAGACGCGGTGATTTTGTGTACGCCCACACAACTGCACGCCTCACAGGCCATCGCGTGCATGAAGGCTGGCAAACACGTGCAGGCAGAAATACCCATGGCCGACAGTTTGGCTGATGCCCAAGCGGTGGTTGCGATGCAACAGCAAACCGGCTTGGTGGCCATGTGCGGCCACACGCGACGCTTTAACCCCAGCCACCAGTGGGTGCACAACAAGGTGGCCAGTGGTGCGTTCAATATCCAGCAAATGGACGTGCAAACCTATTTTTTCAGGCGCTCCAACATCAACGCCCTGGGCCAGCCACGCAGCTGGACAGACCACTTGCTGTGGCACCATGCCGCGCATACGGTGGACTTGTTTGCCTACCAAGCGGGTAGCCCCATCGTCAAGGCCAATGCTGTGCAAGGCCCTGTTCACGCCACGCTGGGCATTGCCATGGATATGAGCATACAGCTGCAAGCGGCCAACGGTGCGATTTGCACGCTGAGCTTGTCGTTTAACAACGACGGCCCACTGGGTAGCTTTTTCAGATACATAGGCGACAGCGGCACCTACCTCGCTCGCTACGACGATTTGCTCAACGGCCAAGACCAGGCCATTGATGTGTCACAAGTCGATGTGTCCATGAACGGCATAGAGCTGCAAGACCGTGAATTTTTTGCAGCGATTCGCGAAGGCCGAGAGCCCAATGCAAGCGTCTCGCAGGTACTGCCCTGCTACCAGGTCCTACACGATCTGGAGCAGCAGCTGCATCGCTAAACCTGAGTGCACCAACGCCATCACGAGTGCCCATGAATCGCGTGCCACAGCTTGCAAGGCGTCAGCGGCATTTGTAGGGATTGGGTGGCGTGCATGTGGCCATTTCTGGCCAGTGCGTGGGCCACGGCGTTCAGCACCGCGGGTGTCGCGCCAATGGTACCCAACTCGCCCACACCCTTGACGCCCAACAAGTTGGTGGTGCACGGCACGCTCTCGTCAAACTGGGTGACGAAGTTGACGCCCGCCACATCAGCCCTGGGAATGGCATAGTCCATCAGGCTGCCAGCCACCAATTGCGCACCGTCTGCTTCGTACACCAGGTCTTCGTAAAGCGCTTGGCCTATGCCCTGGACGGCACCGCCGTCAATTTGACCCACCACAATGGCATGGTTGACCACGCGGCCAATGTCGTTGACCGAGTAGTAGGCGGCCACCTCGCAAACCCCTGTTTGCGGGTCGATTTCAACCTCGCAAATGTGGCAGCCGTTGGGCCATGTTGGCGCACCCGCTTTAGTGGTGGATTGCAGCTCTATGCGCTGCCCCACATGGCGTTGAGCCAGTTGCGCCAACCCAATCCCAATGTCTGTGCCCTTGATTTGAAAATAGGCATTGGCATATTCCAGGTCTTGCTCAGCCGCCTCCAACTCGGCCGCGGCCAGCTGGCGTGCCTTGTCTAGTGCGCGCTGTGAAGCTTCGCTAACCGCACTGCCACCCGTAAACAACGAGCGCGAGGCCGCGCTGCCAAAGCCATTGCCACGATCAGTGTCACCCATCACCACATCGATGTTGTGGGCGGGCAAGTCAAAAACGTCCGCCACCAGCTGCGTCAAAGACGTCTGAATGCCCTGCCCCATGGGCAGCACAGCGGCAAACACCTCCACGCGGCCATCGGCCAAAATGCGCACATCAACAGACTCATCCAATACGTTGCCACCTGTCCATTCCAGAAAACTGGCCACACCCAAACCGCGCCACAACCCTTTGCTGGCAGACGTCTCAGCCCTGGCCTCAAAGTCATGAACACGTGCCAAGGCCAATGCCTGGTCAAACATGCGCTCAAAATTGCCGCAGTCATAGACCTGCTCCATCGCATTGGTGTAGGGCATTTGGGCAGGCGCAATCATGTTGGCCCTGCGCAGCGCGAATCTGTCAAAGCCATGCGCGCCAGCGGCCTCATCCAGCACGCGCTCAATATTCAAAATGGCCTCTGGCCGTCCGGCACCTCGGTACGCACCAGTGGGCGCGCGGTTGGTGAGTACCGCCTGAATGGAGATATCTATCAGCGGTATGTCGTAAATACTGGTACTGACCCACGGACCTATCAGCAGCTGTATGGCCAAGCCGGCCATAGTGGGATAGGCGCCAACGTCTGCAATGTTGTTCACCCGCAGCGCCAGCACTTTGCCGTTGCAGTCCAGTGCCACCCCCACGGTGCTGTGCACGCTGCGCCCGTGTGACGACGTCAAAAAATCGTCGCTGCGCGTAGCCACCCACTTCACAGGCGTGTTGAGGCGTTGCGCGCAATACGCAGTGAGTATGTCTTCAGCATAAGGCGTGGTTTTCATGCCAAAGCCGCCGCCCACATCGCCTACCAATACACGAATGTCATCAAGTGCCAAGCCCAAGTGGTGGGCGACGGCGGCGCGCATTTGCGTGGGAGCCTGGCTGGAGGCGCGCAACTCCAAGCGCTTGCCTCTGGGGGTGGCCAGCGAGTTGCGCGTCTCAAGCGTGATTGCTGCCAAACGTTGGTGATCCACCGCAATGGTGGTGACATGTGCGGCCTGCGCAAACGCCTGCTGCGTGGCATGGGCATCGCCATAGTGCGATTGTGCGCATACATTGTCCGGGCCGTTTTCGACCAGCCTGGCGTTGCTGCTTACCGATTGCTGCGCATTGGCAACAACATCCAAGGGCTGGTAGTCAAACTCTATAAGCTCTGCAGCGTCTTGGGCTTGCTGCACGGTGTCGGCCACCACCAATGCCACAGCCTCGCCCACAAAGCGCACACGATCTGTAGCCAGTAAATGGCGCTGCGGCGCTTGCAATGCAGCACCATTGGCGCGCTTGAAGTTCACCGCGCCAGCCATGGCGGGCACGCCCGCGGCTTGCAGGTCTGCGCCACTGAGCACCAAGCACACACCGTCGCTTGCTCTGGCGGCATCGGTATTGCAGTTGCGAATCATTGCGTGCGCGTAGGGCGAGCGCACAAAATAAATGTGCTTGGCGCCTGCTTCAGCTGCGTTTGCGACGTAAAGGCCCTCGCCTCTGAGCAAGCGGTCGTCTTCCACACGCAGCACCGAGTGTCCGCTGCCAAATTTAGTCTCTAACATGCTGCTTACCCACGCTACAAAACGTTCAAGTGTAGGCAAATGCCTGATGGCACGCTTCGCATTGGCGACTGCACTGATCAGTGCTAACAGGCGTGGCTTTGATGCGCCCAACGTACAGCAGATAAACTAACCGCAGTCCAAGTTGGACCCACTAAAGCCGGCCATACCCAATAAACCTATGCAAGTCACCTACCCAACGCCACTACCCGTTCGCGCCATTGGCGACCTCCACATCAGCGCCGTCAGTATGGGTTGCATGAACATCAGCCATGCCTACAGCGCGCCCTTGTCAGACGCCCAAGGTGAACGGGTATTGCTCAGCGCCCTGGACGCTGGCATGACCATGTTCGACACCGCAACCTTGTATGGCTTTGGTGCCAACGAAACCCTGGTGGGCAAGGCCTTGGCCAAGCACAGATCCAGGTTCATGCTGGCCAGCAAGTGCGGCATGGGCGGTGAAGACGTCAACGGCGACGGCAAGCTCATTCGCGTGATTGATGGCAGCCCTGCCAACATCAAACGCCAATGCGAGCTAAGCCTAAAGCGCTTGCAAACAGACGTCATTGACTTGTACTACCTGCACCGATGGGACAAAAAAGTCCCCATTGAAGACAGCGTAGGCGCCTTGGCCGACTTGGTTGCCGCAGGCAAGATTCGCCACATTGGTTTGTCTGAGGTGAGCGCGGCCACGCTACGCCGCGCCCACGCGGTTGCACCTGTTGCGGCCCTGCAAACCGAATACTCACTATGGACACGCAATCCAGAAATTGCCACGCTACAAACCTGCCAGGAACTGGGCACTGCCTTTGTCGCCTTTAGCCCCGTTGGGCGTGGCTTTTTGGCTGATAACACCACCGTAGCTACGAGCTATTCGCCCAGCGACGTTCGCCACACCATGCCGCGCTTTTTGCCAGACAACTACGCCAAAAACCTAGCATTGCTGGCCCAGTTCAAAGCCATTGCATTATCGTTAGGCCACACCCCCGCTCAGCTTGCACTGGCTTGGGTGTTGCACCAAGGCCCACATATTGTGGCCATACCCGGCACCACCCAAGTCGCCCATGTGCAAGACAACGCGCAGGCTGCACACATATCGCTGGACGCGCACACGCTTGCACAACTCAACGCGTTGATCAACCAGCAAACCGTGGCAGGTGGGCGCTACACCGCCCAGGCCGAAAGCGAAGTAGATACAGAGACTTTTTCTGAGTAGCCGACCCTACACCGCCGTGCGCAGGAAAGGTGACAGCCTGCGCCCTGGGCGCAGCAGCGACTCACTGATTAGCGCGGTGCAGGCAAGCCCATTGATCGCGCAATCACCTCTTTCATAATTTCATTGGTGCCGCCGTATATGCGTTGCACGCGTGCGTCGGCGTAAGCGCGGGTAATGGGGTATTCCCACATATAGCCGTAGCCACCAAACAACTGCAAGCAGTGGTCCATCACTTGACATTGCAAATCCGAGCACCACGACTTGGCCATGCTGGCGGTGGCCGTGTCTAGCTCGTCCACGCACACCAGTTCGCAACACTTGTCCACAAACACCCGTGCCGCTTGCACCTTGGCCTGCAAGTCGGCCAGCACATAGCGCGTGTTTTGAAAACTACCAACGCTTTGCTTGAACACCTGACGGTCTTTCACATAAGCCACGGTCCAGTCAATGGCAGACTGCGAGGCTGCTACGGCCGTGATGGCAATTTGCAAGCGCTCCCAAGGCAGCTGTTCCATGAGGCAAATAAAGCCTTTGTTCTTCATCGCCTCACCGCCCAGCAGTTGCTCGGCACCCACGTGCACGTCTTTGAAGAATAGCTCTGAGGTGTCTTGGGCCTTCATGCCCAGCTTTTTCAAGCGTTGGCCTTTTTCAAACCCCGGTGTACCCGCTTCCACCAAAAACAGCGAGGTACCCTTGGCACCGGCTGCTGGGTCTGTCTTGGCCACCACAATCACCAAATCGGCATGCCAACCGTTGGTGATAAACGTTTTGCTGCCGTTGATGACATAGCCGCCGTCCTTGGCATTGGCCGTGGTTTGAATGCCTTGCAAGTCACTGCCAGCCGCAGGTTCGCTCATGGCTATGGCGCCCACCAGCTCACCACTGGCAAGCCGAGGCAGGTAACGTTGTTTTTGCTCATTTGTCCCGTAGTGCAGCAAGTAGGGGGCCACAATTTCGCTGTGCAGGCCAAAGCCCACGCCGGTAAAGCCTGCATCGGCCAACACCTCAAACTGGGCGACCGAATACATTTTGTCTGCATCGCTGCCACCAAATACCTCTGGCATGCTCATGCACAAGTAGCCGTTGGCACCGGCTTTGCGCCACAAATCCCTATCTACAAAGCCCTGCTCTTCCCATTGCGCATGAAATGGCGCAATTTCCTTGGCCGTAAATTTGGCAAATGCGTCTTTGAACGCAAGGTGGTCTTGGTTGAATAGGCTTCGCTTGATCACGCCGGGCTCCTGACTGGTTTTGTCTCTAACTTACACCAAAACCCCGCCTGCAAATGGTCAAGTTGGCGACGTTTTGCCATACCCGTTGTCGGTTTAAATGTGTGCCTACAGCAAACCGACCGAGGCTTTTATGACAGACGCATTCGTATTCGACGCCATACGCACACCCAGGGGCAAAGGCAAACGGGATGGCAGCCTGCATGAGGTCAAGCCTGTGGACTTGCTCGCTGGTGTCCTCAAAGCCCTGCAACAGCGTAACCAGCTGGACACTGCATGCGTAGACGATGTGGTGATGGGCGTGGTGTCGCCCATAGGCGAGCAAGGCTCTGTACTGCCCAAAGTGGCCGCACTCAAGGCAGGATGGGACTTCACCGCCAGCGGTGTTCAAATCAACCGCTTTTGCGCATCTGGTCTGGAGGCCGTCAACATGGCCGCACAAAAAATTGCCAGTGGCTGGGAAGACATGGTTGTTGCCGGCGGGGTAGAAAGCATGAGCCGCGTACCCATTGGTGCAGATGGCGGCGCCTGGTCACAAGACCCGGCCACCAACATACAAACAGCTTTTGTGCCGCAAGGCATTGGCGCAGACCTCATTGCGACACTGGAGGGCTTTAGTCGCCAAGACGTTGACGCATTTGCACTTGAAAGTCAACGCCGCGCGCATGCGGCCAGCGCAGCGGGCTATTTTGCAAATGCGTTGATCGCCGTCACTGACGACTTGGGACAAGTGATATTGGCCACAGACGAGTTCATCAAGCCGCACACAACGTCAGAGGGCCTGGCACAACTCAAGCCCGCTTTTGAGCAACTGGGTAGCATGGGCTTTGACGCAGTCGCGCAGCAACGCTACCCGCATGTCGCGCGCATCAACCACGTTCACCACGCTGGCAACTCGTCTGGCATTGTGGACGGTGCAGCCGCCGTTTTAATTGGTAGCGAACAAGCAGGCAAAACACACGGCCTCACGCCACGCGCACGCATAGTGTCTGTGGGCTTGTCTGGCGCAGACCCCACCATCATGCTCACAGGCCCCATGCCTGCCACGCGCAAGGCCTTGGCCAAGGCTGGCTTGCGCATTGACGACATTGACTTGTTTGAAGTCAACGAGGCCTTTGCCGCTGTACCCATGCGTTTTATGAAAGAAATGGGCGTGGCCCATGACCGGGTGAACGTGAACGGTGGCGCCATTGCCATGGGTCATCCTTTAGGCGCAACAGGTGCCATGATTTTGGGCACGCTGATAGACGAGCTACACCGTCGTCAGTTGCGATTTGGTCTGGCCACTTTGTGTGTAGGCGGTGGCATGGGCATTGCCACCATTGTCGAGCGCTGCTAAGCCCCCTGCAAACCATATTGCGAGACCACCCATGACCACACATATTCAATTAGTTGTTGAGCAGCGCGTTGCGCACATTGTGTTTGACCAGCCCAACTCGCCAGTCAACACCATGTGCCAGGCTTGGCAAAACGACTTGCACGACATCGCCGCGCAGATCAAAGCGAAACACAGCGCCGAAGCGCTGGCGGGCATTATTTTGCGCTCCAACAAATCCACGTTTTTTGCAGGTGCCGACTTGCGCGCCGCCATGGCACTGACTGCTGCTGACGCGCCACGCCTGTTTGAAGACACGCAACGCATCAAGCACAGCTTCAGGACCATTGAGACCCTGGGCATTCCTGTGGTGAGTTGCATCAACGGCACAGCCCTGGGTGGTGGCTGGGAGGTAGCGCTGCTAGGCCACTACCGCATTGCCATCAACAACCCGCGCACGCAACTGGGTTTGCCCGAGGTGTCCTTGGGCTTGTTTCCAGGGGCCAGTGGCGCAACCAAAATGTCGCGCTTGCTGGGTCTCATCAAGGCGCAGCCTTATGTGGTTGAGGGCAAGCTGTTTACCCCAGCCCAAGGCGCAGACCTGGGCCTGATACATCAACTCATAGAGCCCAGCGATACCGCCGCTGCAGCTATGCTGAGCGCAGCGCTAACCTGGATTGCAGCCAATCCCACAGCCCAACACCGCTTTGATGAAAAAGGCTGGCGCATGCCAGGCGGCACGGCTGCATCACCAGCTATCGCCAATGCACTGAGTGTGGCTCCGGCCATGCTGCTAAAGAAAACCCGTGGCCTGCTGCCCGCACCTGAATATGCGCTGGCCAGCATGGTTGAAGGCAGCTTGGTTGACATAGATACCGCTTTGCGCATTGAAAGCCGCTACTTGGCCAAGCTCATGACGACGCCAGTGGCGCGCAACATGATCAACACGTTTTTCTTTGACATGAACGCCATCAAAAGCGCGCGCAGCCGTCCAGGCGGCATAGAGAAAAAACGCATAAGCAAAGTGGGCGTCATTGGAGCGGGCATGATGGGCGCGGGCATTGCCTATGCGCAAGCCAGCAACGGCATTGCCACCACACTCATTGACACCGCCCAGGCCAGGGCTGACGCAGGCAAAGCCCACAGCGACAAGTTGCTGCAAGCGCGCGTGTCCAAAGGCCAACTAGACGCCGACAAGGCGCAAGACACATTGGCACTCATCAACGCATGCACGGACATGAGCGCTTTGGCAGGCAGTGAGCTGATCATTGAAGCCGTGTTTGAGAACCGCGCGCTCAAAGCCAGCATTACCCAGGCCGCCGAGCCGCAGTTAGCCGCAGGTGGCGTCATGGCGTCCAACACTTCGACTTTGCCTATTACGGGTTTGGCAAAAGCCTCTTCCAATGCGGCGCAGTTCGTAGGCATTCACTTTTTCAGCCCTGTTCACAAGATGAAGCTGGTGGAGATCATCAAGGGCACACACACCAGCGACCAGGCCATTGCCTTGGCTTTTGACTACGTGCAGCAACTGGGCAAGTTGCCCATAGTGGTCAATGATTCGCGCGGCTTTTTTACCAGCCGCACTTTTGGCACCTATGTCATGGAAGGCGCTGCGATGTTGGGCGAAGGCGTGCCCGCCGCCTTGCTTGAAAATGCCGCCATGCAGTGCGGCATGCCAGTGGGGCCGCTGGCAGTGTTGGACGAAACAGCGCTGAGCCTGAGCGTGGCCGTACTAGACCAGACACGTGCAGACTTTGCAGCCAACGGACAAACCTACGAAGCCAGCGCCGGTGAGCTGCTGGTAGAGCGCATGGTTAAAGAACTCAAACGCCCTGGACGTGCAGCAGGTGGTGGCTTTTACGACTACCCTGCAGGCGCATCCAAGCAGCTGTGGCCGCAGTTGGAAAGCCTGTTTGAAAAGCGCACACAAACACCGCCAAGCGTACAAGCCATACAAGACCGTTTGCTATTCAGGCAAGCGGTTGAAACCGCGCGTTGTTTGCACGAGGGCGTGCTAAGCCATGTTCACGACGCCAACATTGGCTCCATCATGGGCATTGGCTTTCCGGTGTGGACAGGCGGTGCGGCGCAGTTTATCTACAGCATGGGTGTAGACGCATTTGCAACGCGTTGCGCAGCCTTGGCACTGGCACACGGCAAAGGCTTTGCCCTTGATGACGATATCATTGCCACACTCACGAAGCTCACACCCACTTATTGACCGTGCCCACCACTGCTAACGTTGCCATCAACCAACGCGTTCGCGCAGCGACTTGTTTTGGTCGTTTAGCCGGTTGGCCTTGCAGGGCTTTGGTGGTGTAGTGGCCATTGTTCAGCGTGAGTTGGTTGAACACAAACGCTGGCTGACCCCTCAAGCCTTTCTAGAAGAGTGGGCCGTAGCGCAAGTAATGCCTGGACCCAATGTGGTGAATTTGTCCATGATGCTGGGCGGGCGCTTTTTTGGCTGGACTGGCGCTTTGGCAGCCCTGGCCGGCATGTTGGTGTTTCCAACCCTGGTGGTGCTGGCCTTGGCGGCCCTGGTCGCCAACGTCGCCGATCACCACATGGCCGCAGGCGCCATGCGTGGCTTTACCGCCGTGAGCGCCGGCATGATTGCAGGCGCAGCCATACGCCTAATGCCTGCACTCAAAGACCACCTGCTGGGCTGGCAAACCTGTGCGGCGTTGGCCTGCCTGACTTTTATTGGCGCGGCCTTGTTGCGCTTGCCGCTTATGTGGGTGCTGGTAACTGTTGGCGGCACAAGCTGTGCACTGGCGTGGTGGCGTTTGCTGCGCCAAGCCCAAACCGCGTCAGCTACGCCAGCCACACAAACAGATAACACCCATGAGTGAACATTGGCTATTGGTGTGGGGCAATGCCTGGGACTTGCTGGTGCACTTTGCTGGCCTGTCGCTGTTGGCCATTGGTGGCGCCATCACCGTGCTGCCAGACATGCACCGCTATTTGGTTGACGAACGCGGCTGGCTTACCAATAGCCAGTTTGGCGGCTCGGTGGCGTTGGCCCAAGCCGCGCCCGGCCCCAACCTGTTGTTTATTCCCTTGCTGGGTTGGCACGTGGGCTTGAGCGCCCCGTTTGCACAGGCGGCCACCGCCGGTGCGTGGTTGTCATGGGTATTGGCGGTGGGCTACGCGTTGTTGGCCTTGTTTGCCATATTGCTGCCCTCCTCCGTGCTCAGCTACACAGCTGCAGCATGGGCGCACCGCAACAAGAACCGTGTGGGCGTGCAAGCCTTTAAGCTGGGCCTGTCGCCCGTTGTCATCGCTTTGCTGCTGGCCACCGCCTGGCTAATGGGCAGCCATCACGACACCCTGGCAGCCGCTTGGCCACCTGCCACCTTGTCGCTTATCTGCGCCTACCTGGTAGTGCGCACACGCCTGCATTTGTTGTGGCTGCTACTCGCAGGTGGTGCACTGGGCGCAGCTGGCTTGGTGTAACAAGGCGGCCAGTGCTGCTCAGCCCCAACCACGCCCCTACTGCTTGGGCGCGTGTTGTCGTTGGCGCATGGCCTCAAACAGGCATACACCGCTGGCCACAGACACGTTCAGGCTTTCTACCGCGCCGCTCATGGGAATGCGCACCAAGGCGTCGCAGGTCTTGCGGGTGAGTTGTCGCATGCCAGGGCCTTCTGCACCCAGCACCAGGGCCACTGGGCCTTTGAGGTCGGTTTGATAAATGGTGTGATCTGCGTCTTCACTGGTGCCAATCACCCAAATGTGGCGCTCTTTCAGCTCATTGAGCGTGCGCGCAAGATTGGTCACCATGAAGTACGGCACGGTCTCTGCCGCGCCGCTGGCCACTTTGGCCACCGTGGCATTGATGCCGGCAGCATGGTCTTTGGGGGCAATCACCGCTTGCACGCCTGCACCGTCGGCCACACGCAAACAAGCACCCAGGTTGTGTGGGTCTGTCACACCGTCCAACACCAGAATAAGCGGTGTCTGACTGGCGTCCTGGTCTACTTTGTCCAGCAAGTCGTCCAGGCTTTTGGCCAGCGCTACGTCGTGGGCGCGGGCCACCACGCCTTGATGGCCCATGCTGCCACACAGCTTGGACAAACGCGCGCTATCGGCCTCAATGAGACGGATATTGGCCTCTTTGGTGCGCGACACAAACTGACGCATGCGCTGGTCACGCCGACTGGCATCGAAGTACACCTCTACCACCGACAAGGGATCGGTCTTGATGCGCACACTAACGGCGTGAAAGCCAAATAACACTTTGATTGCAGACATGGCGCTATTATCGCCTGCCGCAAGCCACGCACTGACTAGATCGGCTAGCTTCTCTCTACCACTGTGCCGGCTCGCAGGCCAATGCGGTGTTGGCACCTGGCAGCAATTGCCCGGTCATGGGTCACCATCAGAAGCGTTGTACCCAAGTCGCGGTTGAGCTCAAACATGAGATTCATCACCGACTCGCCAGTGGCAAAGTCCAGGCTGCCTGTGGGCTCATCGGCCACCAGCAGCTTGGGGCGCATCACAAAAGCGCGCGCCAAGGCAACGCGCTGCTGCTCGCCGCCAGACATGACCTTGGGGTAATGACGCAGGCGCTGGGACAAACCCACGCGCTCCAGCATGGCACTGGCGGCGTCTCTGGCGTCTTTGCGGCCTGCCAGCTCCAGCGGCAACATCACGTTCTCTAGCGCGCTGAGGTGGCCCAGCAGCTGAAAGTTTTGAAACACAAAGCCCAGGTTGTGCGCACGCCAGGCCGCGCGCTCGTCTTCGTCTAGAGCAAACAAATCTTGACCTGCCAGCATCACCTGGCCATGGCTGGGCGTATCCAACCCCGCCAGTATGGACAGCAAAGTGCTTTTGCCAGAACCAGAAGCACCCACAATAGCCAAGGTCTCGCCGGCATACACGGTCAGGTCAACGCCGCTCAAAATGGATAATGTACCGGTTGAGTCACTCACGTCTTTGCCCACACCCGTGGCAACCAATACCGGCGTTTGATGACTGTCTTGCATTGATATTTCCCGTTTTTGGCTATAGAACCCACTTCATGACCATGCACTGTAACCGCCGCCACCTGAGCACAACTACCGCCCCAAAAAGTCCTTGGCTGATGCGGGTGTTTGCAGGCCACTTGTTGCTGTTGGTCGCGCTGTGGCTGGTCGGTTCAGGCGCGTGGGCGGCCTCGTCCAACGATGCGCTCAACGCCACTACCAACTCGGCCAAAGCCAGCTTGGCCACCCATGCCACCAACGACAGCCAAGCCACACGCATCCTGGTGGTGGGCGACTCTATCAGCGCCGAATATGGAATAAAGCGCGGCACAGGATGGGTGGCGCTGCTGGCCCAGCGCATTGCCAAACAAGGTATTGCCGCCAGTGTCATCAACGCCAGCATCAGCGGCGACACCACGGCCGGGGGACGCGCGCGCTTGGCCAGCCTGATCAAGCGCCACAAGCCTGGACTGGTCATTATTGAGCTGGGTGCCAACGACGCGTTGCGCGGCCTGCCACTCAACACCACCCAAGCCAACCTCACCGCCATGGTGAACATGTCGCAAACCAGTGGTGCCAAGGTACTGCTGCTGGGCATGCAGGTGCCGCCCAATTACGGCCAGCGCTACACAGACGAATTTGCAAAGGTGTTTACCGACACCTCAGCCAATATGGGTGTGCCGCTGGTGCCGTTTTTCCTAAGCAATGTGGCCGATGCGCAAGACGCGCCACGCCTGTTTCAGGCAGACCGCATACACCCCAACGAGTTGGCGCAGCCCATCATGCTGGACAATATGTGGCCTGCCCTTGTGCGTGAACTGGCGCGCTAACAACTTATATGCCCATCAACCTCATTACCGCGGCTAACGCACTGGCCAAGCTGGACCAGTTTGACGACGTCATAGACGCCAGAAGCCCAGGCGAATATGCGCTGGACGCCATACCTGGTGCGGTCAACTGGCCTTCCCTGGACGATGAACAGCGCATCGTGATAGGCACCATGTACAAGCAAACGGGCGGCTTTGAAGCCAAAAAAGCGGGGGCTGCGCTGGTCGCTCGCAATATTGCAGCCCATATTGAACAACACGCGTCCAACATGCCGCGCACCTGGCAGCCACTGCTTTATTGCTGGCGCGGTGGCAACCGCTCTGGATCGCTGGCAACCGTGTTGTCGGCTATTGGCTTCAAGGTGTCCTTGATTGAAGGCGGCTACAAAGCCTTTAGGGCGACCGTGATGGCGCAAACACCTGAGCTGGTCAAGCCCTTGCAGTTGCGCGTGGTAGCCGGTGCGACCGGTGTGGGTAAAACCCACGTGCTGCACGCGCTTGAGCAATTGGGCGCGCAGACCATAGACTTGGAAGGCATTGCGAAACACCGCAGCTCAGTGCTGGGCATTATTCCCGGCACGCCGCAACCCAGCCAAAAAGCATTTGAAACGCAGCTGTGGCACAAGCTTCAAAGCCTTGACCCAAGCCGGCCTGTGTACATCGAATCTGAAAGCAAGCGCGTGGGCAACGTGACAGTACCAGAGTCGCTGATCACCGCCATGCGTGCAAGCCCTTGTCACCACTTGAGCATGAACACACAATCGCGCGTGCGCCTTCTGATGCGCGACTACGACTTCTTTGTCAACGACAGTGCATTGTTTTGCGAGCGCCTGGACACGCTTGTTGCGCTGCTGGGGCACGCCACCATAGAGCAGTGGCAAGACCTGGCCCGCAACGGGGAATCCGCACAAGTTGTCGCCCAGCTGCTGGATAGCCACTACGACCCCAAATACTTTGAGTCCATGGCGCGCAACTTTGCGCTGTACACCAGCGCCCATCAAGTGACGGTGGCAGACGACTCACAAGGCAGTATTGAAGACACAGCGGCAGGCATTTTGGCGTTTGATGCCGCTTGACACCAAGCCCTAGGCCAACAACATCTGTGCCAGGGCACGCTCAATGTCGGCTTGCAAGTCAGCGGCATCTTCCAGCCCAATGGCAAAACGCACCACGCCACCAGCATGCGGCCAGGCGCGCTCACGCATGCTGGCCATGTTGTACGGCACCACCAAGCTCATGGGCCCTGCCCAGCTGTAGCCCAGCTGGAACAGCTGCAAGGCATCACAAAACACGTCAATTTGTGCGGGCGTAAAGCTGGGTTGAAAGACCACCGTCAACAAACACGCCGCGCTGGTGCAATCACGCTGCCAGACGTCGTGCCCGGGTGAGCTTGGCAAGGCTGGGTGCAACACGGCCTCAAACTCATCCCGCGTGCAGGCCCACTGCGCCAGAGCTTGCGTGGTGGCGTCTTGGCGCTGGTAACGCAATGTCATGGACGGTAGGCCACGCAACACCAGCTCAACATCATTCGCGGCGACGGCTAGCCCCAGGCGCATGTGGGTCATGAGCATGGCATGGTGCAGGTCTGCGTCTTTAGTCACTACAGAACCCATCAGCACATCCGCGCCGCCACTGGGGTATTTGGTAAGGGCTTGCATGGAAATGTCTACACCCAGGTCAAAGGGTTTGAACGCAACACCCGCACCCCATGTGTTGTCCAGCGCGGTGAGCATGCAACGGTTGGCCCCCTCAGCGGCGCGGGCTTCATTGGCTGCGGCCACCACCGCCACCAGCGCCGGGATGTCCGGAAACTCCAAGGTCACTGAGCCCGGTGCCTCCAGCCACACCAGGCGCGTTTTGGGTGTGATGCGAGCGGCCAGGTCAGCCGGCTGTTGCTGATCAAAGTACTCGCATTGCACATCCCACTTGGCCAGCTCAACACTGGCAAAGTCTTTGCCGGGGCCATAAGCGTTGTCGGGTATCAGTACGTGGTCACCCGCTTGCAGCAATGCCAAGTCCACCAAGGCAATTGCGGCCAAACCGCTTGGCACCAGTATGCAGTGCTTGCCGCCTTCGGCTGTAGCCAGGCGCTCTTCAAGCGTAAAAGTCGTAGGCGTGCCATGCAGGCCATAGGTGTAGGCAGACTTGTCTGTCCACGTGCGGCTGCGCATGGCTGCCACGCTTGGAAAAATAACCGTGGAGGCCTTGTGCACACCTACAGCGGCGCTGTCAAAGTCGGCTGGAGCCGTGTAGGGGTGGTGTATGAGCTGGGTACTGAGCGCGGCTTTGGCGGTGAGGTGTGCAGGTGCTTTGGCCATAGGGCTCTCCTAAAAAACAAAACGGCAGCACACTGCTGGAGTGTCTGCCGTTTGCTTGCGGCATTGCAGGAATGCCTATTGTGTCAAATAGCTTGCAAGAAGCCAGGTCAGACTTTCCATTTTTCCATCAAGTCGGCTACGCGCAAGTTGTCGTAGGGCTCAAATGGCTGATGAATCCAGGGGTTGGTGGGTAAAAACTCCATGGAGTAGTCTGGTTGGAAGGCTGAAACGCCCTTGGTCCAAATCACGGCACTACGCAGCTCGGTAATGGGTTTGTAGTTGTCGCGCAAGGTGTCTATCACAGCTTTCAAGGTGTGACCCGTGTCGGCCAAGTCATCGACCAACAGCACGCGACCTGCGATTTCACCTTTTGGCGTGGTGATGTAGCGCGCCACATCCAGGTGACCTTGCACTGTGCCCGCACCAGCGCGGTATGAGCTGGTGGACATGATGGCCAGAGGCTTGTCAAAAATACGCGACAAGATGTCGCCCGGGCGCATACCGCCGCGGGCCAGACACAAAATGTTGTCAAATTCCCAGCCTGACTGGTGAATGCGAATGGCGAGTTTTTCAATCAGGTTGTGGTACTCGTCGTACGACACATACAGGTGCTTACCGTCTTCGGTCAACATAAATCAATCCTTTTAGGCTGGTGTGGGGGAATTGGAAATAAAGCGTGTGGTCTGGCTCATGCCACGGCGTAGGGGTGGTGCAACACAATGGTGTGATCACGGTCCGGACTTGTAGAAACCATGTGCACGGGCACACCAGTCACCACCTCAATGCGCTTGAGGTAGGCCTGCGCATTGGCGGGCAGCTTGTCAAAGTCGGTCACACCAACGCTGGAGTCTGTCCAGCCGGGCATGGTCTCGTAAATGGGCACGCAGCGCTCAATGTCGTCTGCGCCCATGGGCAGCAAGTCCAGGACCTCACCGTCTAAGGTGTAGCCCACGCACAATTGCAGCTCGGTCAGGCCGTCAAGCACGTCCAGCTTGGTAATGCACAAGCCAGACAAGCCGTTGACCTGCGCTGAACGCTTGAGCAAGGCCGCGTCAAACCAGCCACAACGGCGGCTGCGCCCTGTAGTGGTACCGCGCTCTGCGCCCACATCAGCCATGTGGTAGCCCGGTGTGCCTTTGGTTTCCCAGTCGAGTTCGGTGGGGAATGGGCCACCGCCCACACGTGTGCAGTAAGCCTTGGTAATGCCCAGCACGTAATGCAACATGCCTGGGCCTACGCCCGCGCCGGCTGCAGCGTTGCCAGCCACGCAATTGCTAGAGGTCACAAAGGGGTAGGTGCCGTGATCAATGTCTAACAGCGTGCCCTGCGCACCTTCAAACAACAAGTGCTCGCCATTCAAGTGCGCGGCGTTTAAGTCACGCGACACGTCGCCCACCATGGGCAATATTTCCTTGGCGTGGGCCATGGCTTCGTTGTACACGGCGTCAAATTGAATTTCGCCGTTTTGCAAGTAAGGCTTTAAGGCATCGGCCCAATCAAGCTGTGCGCTGCCCAGGTAGGTGGTGAGCATGTGGTTGTGCACGGCCAGCAACTCCTGGAGTTTGGTGGCAAAACGCTCGGGATGCTTGAGGTCTTGCACACGCAAGGCACGGCGCGCAATTTTGTCTTCGTAAGCTGGTCCAATGCCGCGGCCTGTGGTGCCAATCTTGGCCGTACCAGCCTTTTCCTTGGCAGCTTCACGCGCAACGTCTATGGCGGCGTGGAAAGGCAGAATCAGTGGGCAGGCCTCACTGATACGCAAGCGGCTGCGCACATCAATACCCACCTTCTCAAGGCCACGAATTTCCTCTAGCAACTTGCCAGCAGACAGCACGACACCGTTGCCTATGTAGCACGTTACACCTGCGCGCATGATGCCGCTGGGAATCAAATGCAAGGCGGTTTTTACACCGTTAATCACCAGTGTGTGGCCAGCGTTGTGACCACCCTGAAAGCGCACCACACCGGTTGCGGTTTCGGTCAGCCAGTCCACCAGCTTGCCCTTGCCCTCGTCACCCCACTGGGTGCCGACCACCACAACGTTACGACCTGTCGCTGCCATAAAGATTTTGCTTTCCGTAAATTACCAATAGTTCAATGAGGTCCGACCACGCTTTACGCCAAGGGTCTGACTTCCCACTTGTTTGCAACCATGACCAACTCGCGGTCACAGTCAAATTCGTTGACCTCATGATCATGGCCAGGCAGCACTGACACCACTGTATGGCCTTGTGCGCGCAATTGCGCGACCGCTTGGGCCAAACCAGCGTCCTGGCCCCACGGCGCGCGTATCACACGGCGCAAAGGTGGCACGGCCACGGTGGCGGCCAGCTCTTTAACGTCAATACTGAAACCCACTGCAGGACGACGACGGCCAAAAATAGCGCCTACCTCGTCGTAGCGCCCGCCCCTGACCAACTCCAGCTGACGAACGCCGTCGGCTGCTGTGGCATAAACAGAAAAACGAATGCCTGTGTAGTAGGCATAACCACGCAGGTCGGCCAGGTCAATGCCTACATCCATGCCCATGGCTTTGGCAGCCGCAGCCATGGCACCCAGCTCATCCAACGCGGTGTGCAGCAAGCCAGACGCTGGCAATATGCTGCGGGCTTTATCCAGCACGGCGGCATCACCAAACAGTGCAGGCAAGGCGCGCACGCCGTCACGCACTTGGGGTGGCAACCCGCTGGTCAACGCTTCAATCTGGGCTCTGTCTTTGCACGCCAGGGCATTGTGTAAGCGTGTGGCTTGTTCAGCGCTCAAACCTGTGTCGCCCAGCAATGCGTCCACCACGCGTACGTCGGCCAGGTACAACGCATAAGACGCGACACCGGCCTTGGCCAAGCAGGTGTGCACCAGCTCCACCACTTCAACATCGGCCTCAAGGCCTTGGTGGCCATACAACTCAGCACCAAACTGCAAGGGCTCGCGTGAGGCATAAGCGTGGGCCGCACGTGTGTGCACCACAGGGCCGCAATAGCACAAGCGTGTGGGGCCTGTTCGGTTGAGCAAGTGGGCGTCTATGCGGGCCACCTGCGGCGTGGTATCGGCGCGCAGCCCCAGGCTACGACCTGAACCCAGATCTACCAGTTTGAATGTTTGCAAGCCCAAGGCCTCGCCAGTGCCTGACAGCAAGGACTCCAGGTGCTCAAGCATAGGGGGCATCACCAGCTCAAAGCCGTACACACGGGCCGAGTCCAGCAACACGCGGCGCAGCTCTTCAATGTGCCTGGCCTCAAAGGGCAACACATCGGCCAATTGATCCGGCAGGACCCAAGCAGACATAACTAGTTTCTATATGGTGAAGACAACCCAGCATTGTACCGGGCCAATGGTTTCTCAAAACTTGCACGCATGTCTGGCGTGCACACACCAAAAAGCCCTCGCAAAGAGGGCTTTGGAGTGGGCCAAGCGTGGGACTTAGCGCGATGGCGTGACCTGGTTGGTCTTCATCCCCTTGAGGAAGTCGGACTCACCGTCTAGCACCACGATGTCGTTTTTGCTGGCGAAGCTGCTTTTGTAAGCCTCCAGGCTGCGGTAAAACTTGGCGAAGGCTGGGTCCTGGTTAAAGGCCCGCGCGTAGGTGTTGGACGCTGTTGCGTCACCATTACCTTTGATGGTTTGGGCATCACGGTAGGCCTCAGCCAGAATCACCTCACGCTGGCGGTCTGCGTCGGCGCGAATCTCTTCGCCCTCGGCAGCGCCGGTGGAGCGCAGCTCGTTGGCAACGCGCTTACGCTCGGCTTCCATACGGTCATAAACAGACTTGGTAATGGTCTCGGCGTAGTCCACACGCGTGATACGCACGTCTACCACGTCCATACCCCAGGGCTTGTCTGCGCCGTTGACGGCCTCAAGCACTTGCTGCTTCACGTCCGCCATCAGTGCTTCGCGGTCGCTGGACAGCAACTGGAACACGGTGCGGCGGTTCACCTCTTCCTGAAAGGCATTGCGCACCACACGGTTGAGCTGCAGCGCACCAGCGCGCTCGTTCAAGCCTACATTACGAATGTACTGAGAAGCCTCAGACACGCGCCAGCGCACAAACCAGTCAATCACCACACGCTGCTTTTCAGCGGTGAGCATGGGCTCTGTATCGGTGCTGTCAAGCGTGAGCAAGCGCTTGTCTATGTAGCTCACGTTTTGAAACGGGGGCGGCATTTTAAAGTTCAAGCCTGGCTCAGTGACCACAGACTTGATTTCGCCCAACTGGTAAACCACGCCAAACTGACGTTGATCGACCACAAACATTGTGGAGCTGGCAATGGCCAAAGCCAACAGTGCCGACGCTATCCAAAATCCAATTCGGTTCATAACAGACCTTTAATCTCTATCTTTAATTCGTTGAAACAGCTGTGCGGGCCAAACGGCTTAGCGCAGGTCACGCGAGCGAGCCGCATCCGGGCTTCTGGCGCGCGAGCCATCCAAGTTCAACGACGGTGGCAAGTTAGAGGTACTTGATGATGAGGTGCTAGGCGTTGGCGCTGCATTGCCATTCACCGCGCCGCTTTGCATCAACTTGTCTAATGGCAAGTACAACAGGTTGGAACCCTGGCGAGACTCCACCAGTACCTTGCTCACATTGCTGTAAACAGACTGCATGGTGTCCACATACAAACGGTCACGCGTGACTTGCGGCGCCTTTTTGTACTCGGTCAATATGGACTCGAAGCGACTGGCATCACCTTCTGCCTGTGCCACGATCCGGTCGCGGTAGGCTTCGGCTTCAGCGCGCAAACGGGACGCAGCGCCTCGGGCACGCGGCACCACATCGTTGGCGTAGGCTTGTGCTTCGTTTTTGGCACGCTCGCGCTCTTGCGCAGCTTTCAGCACATCGTCAAACGAGGCCTGTACCTGCTCTGGAGGACGCACACCGCCTTGTTGCAAGTTGATGCCCACAACTTCGATACCAACTTTGTAACGGTCCAGGATGACTTGCATCAAGTCGCGCACACGCGGCGCAATCTGGTCACGCTCTTCGGCCAGGGCCGAGTCCATCTTCATCTTGCCCACGACCTCGCGCACAGCTGTTTCAGCAGCTTTCACCACGGCCGAGTCTGGATCGCGGCTTTCAAACAAGTAAGCGCGTGAATCACTCAAACGGTATTGCACAGCAAACTTGATTTCCACAATGTTTTCATCGGCGGTCAGCATGGCCGACTCGCGCAGACCGGTGGCCGGCACGATTCGGTCAGAGCCCACATCAACAGAGCGAATTTGCGTCACAAACACCACTTCGTGGGCTTGTATGGGCGCTGGCAGGCGCCAGTTGAAACCAGCACCAACAGTGGCGTGGTAGCGACCAAACTGCGTGATGACCGCCTGCTGACCTTCTTGCACAATGAAAAAACCCGTGCCCAGCCAAATGAGCAGCGCAACACCGCCCACCAAACCAGCGCCAACACCAGCAGACTTGCCATCTGGCATGAACGGTGGCGGTGTGTCGCCGCCATTGCCACCACCATTGCCGCCGTTGTGACCACCTCGGTTGCCAGAACGCCCGCCTTTACCGCCAAACAAGCCACCCAAGCGCTGATTGAAATCGCGCCACAGCTCGTCCAGGTCTGGCGGACCATCTTGCTGATTGGGACGCTGACCATTGTTGCCGCCACGTATGGGCTGCACATTGTCATTGGCGGGCTGATTGGGGCGTGTGGCTTGGTCTTCAGCTTGATCAGACGTGGGCTTGTCACCATTGCCCTCACCTCGCCCCCAGTTGGCGTCATTGAGGTTGAACAAGCGTGAGAGCAAACCGCGCAAGCCAGTGGCAGCGGGACGCAGCGTTTGAGCGTTCATCGTGTAGTGTTTTGGGTAAAAGTGCATAAGAGTTAGATTGTGGCATGAGTGACCATGACCACCATGTTGTACAACAAAACCCGCACAAACAGCACTGGCATCGCCTGCTATGCAGGCTCCAAGCGGCTAGCGCCTTGGCAGCTGGCGGGGGTCGTCAGGGTCTTGTTCGTAAGGTTCTTGCTCGGCGTCGAAATCCAGATCCAAGTCCTGATCAAAGGCCTGGTCTCGGTCTGATGGATCTTTGGGGTTTGTTGCAACGCCAACGCCTTGCAGCTGCCGGGCTTGATGCGCCTCAAAACGCTCAACCAACAGCTCGCGCAAGCCGTCCAGGCCCTCACCGGTATGAGCGCTGACAAACAGACGTTCAAACAAGTCGCCCTTCAAGTCCATTTGATCGCGCAATCGCCTGGGGCCTCGCCCACCCTCTACCAAATCAAGCTTGTTGAAAACCAGTACCTGCGGTATGTCACCAGCGCCAATGTCGTTCAACACGCGCTGCACTTCAGCGATTTGCTCAACAAAAGCAGGGTTGGCCGCATCCACCACATGCAGCAGTACATCGGCTTCCACAGACTCCTGCAAGGTGGCAGAAAACGCCTCCACCAAGCCGTGCGGCAGGTCTCTGATAAAGCCCACCGTGTCTGAAATGGACACGCTTTGCCCGGCGCCCGCCAGGTACATCTGACGCGTTGTGGTGTCCAGGGTGGCAAAGAGTTGGTCAGCCGCGTAGGTTTGCGCCTTGACCAATGCGTTGAATAGCGACGACTTGCCCGCGTTGGTGTAGCCCACCAATGACAATTTGAATGCACCCACGCGGTCACGCTGGCGGCGCTGCGTTTGGCGCTGGCGCTTGACCTTGGACAAGCGCTCACGCGTTCGCTTGATGCTGTCGCTGATGATGCGCCTGTCCAGCTCAATTTGGCGCTCGCCGGGGCCGCCTCTGTGGCCTACACCACCGCGTTGACGCTCCAAGTGAGACCAGCGCCTGACCAAGCGCGTACTGAGATATTGCAAGCGTGCCAGCTCTACCTGCAGCTTGCCCTCAAAACTACGGGCGCGCTGGGCGAATATCTCAAGTACCAGCAAGATGCGGTCGTTGACCGCCATACCCAGCTCACGCTCCAGATTGCGCTGTTGCGCAGGGCTTAGTGCTTGATCAAACAGTATTTCCACAGCGTCTGAAGTCTGGGCCAACAGCTTGATTTCTTCGGCTTTTCCCGAGCCCACGAACAAGGCCGCGTCTGGTGCGCGGCGTTTGCAGGTGATGCGCTGGGCCACCTCGTAGCCAGCAGACTCTGCCAGCAAACCAAGTTCCAAGAGTTCAGCGTCGAAGTTGGGCTCGCCAAAGTCGACACCCACCAAGACCACTTTGGGTGCAGCGTTGGCACCCACTTCAGGCAACAGTCGCGGTTTGCAAGTTAAGCCGCGCTGCCTTGGTCTGCTTCACCCGTGCCCACAAACTGCACTGGGCGTCCGGGCACGATGGTGGAGATGGCGTGTTTGTAAACCATTTGGGTCACGGTATTACGCAGCAACACCACGTACTGGTCAAATGACTCAATCTGGCCTTGCAACTTGATGCCGTTGACCAGGTAAATGGACACTGGCACATGCTCACGACGCAGCTGGTTTAAAAATGGATCTTGCAAAAGTTGGCCTTTGTTATTGCTCACGATATGTTCCGTGTTGGAGAGATTTATAAAAATTTAACGATACCACATGGTGTCAAGCCCTACACCCACTGGGGCCAGTCAGGCCGCCTATTTTGAACTCATTTATCTTTGTCTGCGTAAGGATTGGTAGAGATTTTCATCTCGACGCGCAAGGGCGTGCCGGTCAGGTCAAACGCCTGGCGAATACGGCCCTCTAGGTAGCGCTTGTAAGCCTCGGTCACGTGCTCCAGGGAGTTGCCGTGCACCACGACCACGGGCGGATTCATACCGCCTTGGTGGGCATAGCGCATTTTGGGGCGGAACATGCCGCTGCGGTTGGGCTGCTGAAACTGCACCGCCTCTTCCAAAATACGTGTGAGCTGGGGGGTGGGCATTTTGCGCGTGGCCGACTTGTGGGCCTGAGCAATCGCCTTCCACACAGGGCCCAGGCCCTGACGCTTGATGGCCGACATGGTAAACACCGAGGCAAACTTCAAAAACGGCAAGCGCTGCTCCACAGAGCGCATCACCCATTCGCGCTGATAGTCGTCTACAGCATCCCATTTGTTAATGGCCACCACCACCGCACGTCCACTTTCCACGATAAAACCGGCAATGTGGGCGTCCTGGTCGGTCACGCCTTGGGTGGCATCTATCAGCAACACCACCACGTTGGCGCTCTCAATGGCTTGCAGGGTTTTAACAACAGAGAACTTCTCAATGGCTTCAAACACTTTGCCACGGCGTCGCAAGCCGGCAGTGTCTATCAGCTCATATTGCTGCTCACCCTTCACAAACGGCACGGTAATGGCGTCCCGCGTGGTGCCTGGCATGTCAAATGCCACCAAACGCTCTTCGCCCAGCCACACGTTGATCAGCGTTGACTTGCCCACATTGGGCCGCCCGGCTACTGCCAGACGTATGGTCGTGTTTTCAGCCTCTTGGGCGTCCTCGTCAAGCTCGGGCAGGTTTAGGGTTTCAAGCGCGATTTCTATGAGGCTTCGTATGCCTTGCCCGTGTGCGGCAGACACGCCCATGACTTCGCCCAGGCCCAGTTCGTAAAACTCTGTGAAGTGCGTGCCTTGCTGCATGCCTTCAGCCTTGTTGGCGACCAGCAAGGCTGGCTTGCCTAGCTTGCGCAACAAGTTGGCAATATCGTGGTCTTGTGCGCTGATGCCGCCTCTGGCGTCCACCACAAAAATCACCACGTCTGACTCAGCAATGGCTTGCAGCGTTTGCTTGGCCATTTCCTTGACGATGCCGGTATCCACAGTGGGCTCAAAGCCGCCGGTATCTATGCAAATAAACTCGCGCCCCGCATGCTTGCCTGTGCCGTAGTGACGGTCGCGGGTGAGACCCGCGTAATCGGCCACAATCGCATCACGCGACTTGGTTAAGCGGTTAAACAGCGTGGATTTGCCAACGTTTGGCCGCCCCACAAGCGCAATAACTGGTTTCATTCAGGACGCCAAGCAAACACGCCACCTTTGGCGGTCAATGCAATCAAAGTGCCGTCTACCAAAACCGGCGCGCCCACAATAGCGGACCCGTCTGTTGGCAAGCGGGCCATTACCCGGGCGTTGTCACGTGACAACCAGTGCATATAGCCCTGTGCATCACCAACGACCAATGTTTTTCCAAGAGCAAGCGGTGTGGTTAGGCCGCGGTACAGCAAGTCTGAGCTGGTCCACAACTCTTTGCCGGTAGCGGTTGCCCAAGCCTTCACGCGGCCTGCGCCGTCGGTACTGAACACCGCCTGTGCGTCACCAGACAAACCGTTGGCACCATCGGACAACGCCGTCCAAGCACGGGCGCGGGTGGTCATATCGACACAAGACACCGCTGCCTGAAACGCGCGTGCACACACCACCGAGCCAATCACAGCCGGCTCAGACACCAAATCAACCAAACGCTCAACCTCGTCAACGCCGCGAGGCTGGGCCAGGGGCACGTCCCAAGCCGCCAGGCCATTGTCAGGATTCATGGCCACCAAACGCTCGCCAACACCCACTACCAAGGCGTTGCCCACAGCCACCAGCAAACCTGGGTGCGCCAACACCAGGGGCTCGCCCGAGTAGCGCTGCGTCCACAAGGGCGCGCCGTTGCTCGCGTCAAACGCGCTCAGGCTTTGGTCAGCCAGCAACACAAAGACACGTCCACCAGCCACCAAGGGCTGGGTATAGGTGCGCGCCGGCAACTGGGCACGCCACAACACTTGGCCATTGGCAGCGGCCACCAATTGGTTTCGTGTGGTGACCACTGCGGCAGTTGTGCCGTCAAAACCAACACCGGCTACAACGTCGTCTTGCACGTTTACAGACCACTGCGACTGGGCATTGGCTGCACTCAGCACGCTGACTTGGCCGCCGCTTGTCGCCACAGCCAATGTCTTGCCCACGCCGCGCGCACGCAGTGTCTCGCCTATTGGCGCTGGCAACTGCGCACGCCAAACCTGCACCACATTCATCAGCGGTGTAAAGCCTTGCAAGGGTGTGGGCGCTGGCGGCGCGCTACCTGCGGCGCAACCCAATAAACCAGCCACGGCCACTACCGGGCTTAGGCGCTTGAGCATGGTCTGCATCAATGTCATATCGGTCATTCCTTTAGCGTTTGACGAAATGCACAATCGTTATTGCGCGGCGCTGCTGGCAGACAAGCCCAAGGCATTGAGCTTGACCTCTACCAATTGACGGTAGTTGGCGTCATTTGCCAATGCATCCCAAGCAGCCTGGTATTGCACGCCAGCACCTACCTTGTCACCTTTGGCCATCAGCACGTCACCACGGCGATCAGCAATCAAGCCCGCAAACCCGGGTACTGCTGACTGGCCCAACGCGTCTAACTCGGCCAAGGCCTTGTCCCACTGCTGGGCGTTCATGTCCAGGGCGACAACGCGCAAAGCGGCAACCGCCTTGAGGCCGTCATCGGGGGACTGCTCAACCACCGCCTCTAGCGCCGTCCTGGCTGCCGCTGCGTCGTCTTTGTCAACAGCTACCTTGGCCAATAGCAACTGCGCATGCTGAGCCAGTAGCGAGCTGCCAGCCTGCTCTTGCATGTCGCCCACGACGCGCTTGAGCTTGTCCAAATCGCCAACCTGGGCGGCCTTGTTCACCTCGTCAAACAGCTGGGCAGCGGCCTGGCCTTGACGGTTTTGCCAAAACTGCCAAGCGTTGTAGCTGGCGTAACTGCCCAACACCACGATCAACACCCACGTGATGACGTTGCCCCATTGGCGCCAAAAAGCCTTGATTTGGTCAATTTGTTCTTGTTCTTCTAGATTTAAGTGCTGGGTCGCCATTGGGAGTACATCCTGCTGCTGAAATAAAAATGCGCATGCTGGGCACTGCTTGCACGCAACCCCGTATTGTAGAGCGTGAAGGTGCTTGCAAATCGCGAGCGTGCGGGCAATGATGCGGCTGCAACCTTATTGTGAGCAGCGCCGCAACATGGCAATCCACAACGGCAGATTGCCACGGGCCATGCCCTTGCAAGGCCCGCTTGAGCCTAGACCTGCTCAGCCCACCAGGCAGGGAGGTCTGTCAGATTCACCAACTGCTGTTCCTGTGCGATGCGCAACGACTTGCACGCCACCTGCCCGGCGGCAAGCTCTTGCTCACCCAAAATGACGGCCCAGGCCGCACCACTGCCGTCGGCGCGCTTGAACTGCGACTTCATGCTGCCCTGCCCCTGCGCGGTGCCCGCATGCATATGCACTTGCGCGCCAGCGCTGCGCAACAGGCGGCACACTTGCGCGGCCTGCAAGGCCACTGCTGCACTGGGCACAATCACGAACACATCGGGCACAGGCTTTTGTGGCAACAGGTTCTGCTCTTTGAGCAACTCTAACAAGCGCTCTACACCCAGCGCCCAACCTACAGCAGGTGCGGGTTTGCCTGCGATTTGCTCTATCAGGCCGTCGTAGCGCCCGCCGCCACAAATGGTGCCCTGAGAGCCCAGATCCTGGGTCACGAACTCAAACACACTGAGGTTGTAGTAGTCCATGCCGCGCACCAGGCGCGGGTTGATGGTGTAGGCCACACCAGCATCATCCAGAATGGCGCGCAAACCGTTGAAGTGTGCCAATGAGGCCTCACCCAGGTAGTCCATGAGCTTGGGCGCGGCATTCACCACGTCTTGCATGGCCGGATTTTTGGTGTCCAAAATACGCAAGGGGTTGCTGTACAGGCGGCGCTTGGCATCATCGTCCAGCACATCCTGGTGGATGGACAAATACGCGATAAGGGCTGCACGGTGCGCCTGGCGCTCATCCAGCTGCCCCAAACTGTTGATCTCCAAGGTCACACCTTTTAAGCCCAGCCTGGCCCACAAGTCGCAAGCCATAAAAATCAGCTCGGCGTCTACGTCTGGCCCGGCAAAGCCCAGCGCCTCGGCACCAACCTGATGAAACTGGCGGTAACGCCCGCGCTGCGGACGCTCGTGCCTGAACATGGGGCCCATGTAGTACAAGCGGCGCGGCCCGTCGTACAGCAAGTTGTTTTCCACCACAGCACGCACCACACCGGCTGTGGCTTCTGGTCGCAATGTAAGGGCTTCGCCGTTCAAGCGGTCTTCAAAGGAGTACATCTCCTTTTCAACAATATCTGTCACCTCGCCCAGGCCCCGCACAAACAGGCCAGTGGGCTCAACAATGGGGGTGCGCACGTTGCGGTAGGCATAGCCTGCCATCAGCTCTCGTACGGTTTGCTCCAGCCACTCCCAATGCGCGGAAGCAGGAGGAAGAATATCGTTCATGCCTTTAACGGCAAGTATTTTGTCGGCCATAACAATCAAGTGAATGCGTAATAAGGGTGCAGCGGGTGCTGCGCAATGCGCTTAAGCCTGTTGACCAAAGCGCTGGCGCACGTAGTTGTCCACAATGTCTTTGAACTGCGCGGCAATGTCGTGACCTCTGAGTGTGACCGTCTTGTGGCCGTCTACATACACAGGTGCAGCTGGCGCCTCACCGGTGCCCGGCAGGCTGATACCAATGTCTGCATGCTTGCTCTCACCGGGGCCGTTCACAATGCAGCCCATGACGGCCACCTTCATGCTCTCAACACCGGGGTACTGGTCTCGCCACTGCGCCATGGCGCCGCGCATGTAGTCATCAATTTGTTTGGTCAGTTCCTGGAAGGTGGTGCTGGTCGTGCGCCCGCAACCTGGGCAAGCGGTCACACTGGGCACAAATGCGCGCAAACCCAGCGACTGCAAAATCTCCATGGCCACCACAACCTCCTGGGTACGGGCTTCACCTGGCGCAGGCGTCAGCGAAACGCGAATGGTGTCACCTATACCTTGCTGCAACAACACCGCCAAGGCCGCACTGGAAGCCACAGTGCCTTTGGTGCCCATACCTGCCTCGGTAAGGCCCAGGTGCAGCGGGTAGTCACAACGGCGCGCCAACTCCTGATAAACCGTAATGAGGTCTTGCACACCACTGACTTTGCAAGACAACAGAATTTGCTCTGGGCGCATGCCCAAGTTACGCGCCGTTTGCGCCGAGTCCAGGGCGGATGTGATCAACGCTTCCACCATCACCTGACGCGCATCCCAGGGCTGGGCGCGTGCGGTATTGGCGTCCATCATGCTGGCCAGCAAGTCCTGGTCAAGGCTGCCCCAGTTCACGCCTATGCGTACAGGTTTGTCGTAGCGCATGGCCGCTTCAATCATTTGGGCAAACTGCTTGTCGCCTTTGTCGCCCCGCCCCACGTTGCCGGGGTTGATGCGGTACTTGGACAAGGCTTGCGCGCAGTCGGGGTGGTCACTCAACAGCTTGTGGCCGTTGTAATGAAAGTCACCCACCAGCGGCGTGGGCACGCCCATGCGGTCCAGCTGCTCACGAATGTGAGGCACCGCTTTGGCCGCCTCCTCGTTGTTCACCGTGATACGCACCACCTCAGAGCCTGCCATGGCCAGTTCTTTGACTTGTATGGCCGTAGCAATCACATCGACGGTGTCGGTATTGGTCATGGACTGCACGCGCACAGGTGCCCCACCGCCCACTGTTACCACATGGTCACCCCAGGCAACTCGCGCTTGCAGCGTCTTGCGCTGCACTGGCGAGAACAAGGCAACAGGCTTGGCAGAAGTGTGAGATTGGTTGGCGCTCATGACACAAATAAGTAGGTAAAGACCGTTTTAAAAAGCTGGGCTTGAGCTTAACGAATGTCAAAGCGCGACACGTTACCGCGCGCATTGCCCTGCACATCGACGGGCTGGCCACGCGTGTGTGCCACAACGCCCAAGGCGTTGCCCACCACCACAGACATGCTGGACGGCTGATCCAACACCGTGTAGTCACCAGGCATCATGAGGCTTGTGAACACGCGGTTGCCAAAGGCATCTGTCACCTCCACCCACGACTCCTGCACAGCCTGAATGACCAGTAAGTGGTCGCCAATTTGCGACGCGGTTAAAGCTGCAGCGCTGGTGCGCACCTCGGCTGTTGCCGCAGCCTCGCCCTCTGTTGTGGCGTCTGCAGCGGCTTGATCAGCAAGTCCATTGATCTCGGCACTTGCCTGGCCACTGGCATCGGTGGCTGCGCCAGCACTGTCATCGGCAGTTGCCACTGCGCTGGGCTCAGCGACACTGGGCGCGGCCTCCTGGGGCTGTACTTGTGTCACGGCGCGCTGGCTTTGGTTGGCCGCGCGCTTGGTGGCCGAGCTTTGGGTTTGCTCTATCGCCAGCCACAAGCCAATGCCAGCCAGGGCCAGCACCACCAAAGCCCACATGATGCCGCCGCCTTCACGCTTGGCTGGCGGCAAGGCTGTGGCTGCACCCGGTGCACCGTCGTTGATACTGGGCAGCGGCTTTTTCACAGATTGATTGGACTTGGGCCACGCCGCCAAAATAGGCTCAGCATCTATGCGCAATTGGCGGCACACGCTGGCAGCCAGGGCGCGAGAGAAAGTCAGGTCAGTGCCTTGACCCAGCTCACCCGCTTCCAGCGCTTGCAGCTTGCGCACTGGCACCTTCAGCACCGCGGCCAAGCTCTCCAAAGACACGTCGCCGTCTTCGCGCGCCTGCCTGAGCATGTCCCATCCCATGACCGTTGACAAAGCGGCCAGCGCTTCTTGTTCGGCGACCTCTTGGTCTACCGTGTTGTGGGCGTTGTTATCGGTCATAGCGGCTGATTTCCTCATTCTTTTTTGGACTTGCTGCGCCTCGCAAGGCGACTTCGCTTCAATTATCAGTTGATTAACGGGGCTTTCTTGCTGCGCTCAAACTGGGCATCTATGTCAGCTTGCAAGGCTTTTACTGCGGGGGTGGCACGTTGTGCCGCTGGCATGGCAGCCAATAAACGCATGGCATGCGCCCAGTCCTGGGTTTGCACCATGAGCTTGGCCAGGCCAAAGCGCGCTGCATCGGCATAGCGTACATCTTGCATGGCTTGCTCTAGCGCACGCTGCGCCACTTCTGTACGTTGGGCCTGCATGGCGCATACGCCCTGGCTGAATTGCGTGCGAGCCACATCAAAAGGCGGCGCAGCCTGTGCCAGCAGCTGTGCAAAGGTTTGAAGTGCTTGCTCTGGCTGGCCTGCAGCGCATTGCAGCCATGCCAGGTTGTGCTGCAGCGACAAATCGGATGGGGCCAGCTTGGTGGCCTGACACATGGCTTGCAGTGCAGGATCCAGGCGCTGCAACGCCAACAAGGACATGGCCAGTACGTTGTGGACTTGGGCGTTTGCGGGGTCTACGTCCAGGGCGCGTTGCGCCTCTGTCAGCGCCACTTCAGGTTGGCCGCGATCAAGGTAAGCCCAAGCCAGCTGCACGCGTAAATCCACACGCTTGGCCTGTGACGCGCTCACTGGCGCGTAAGCCTGGCATGCTGCCAATACCGCGCACACCGCACCCAACAAGCCACCTTGCAGCCAGCGAACAACGACACAGCGCGCTTGAGTGCTCACGGCACCCTCGCGTGCACGCTCACCACATGCTCGGTTTCCACACGGCGCCTGGCCATACGCTGGGTAGCGTTGGTGCGATCTAGCACCTCGCCAGCAAGTTGGCCGCATGCCGCATCAATGTCGTCACCACGGGTTTTTCTAACCGTGGTCACCAAGCCAGCGGCATTCAATGTTTCGGCAAACGCCTTCACGGTCGCCTTGTCTGAGCAAGTCAGGCCAGAGTCGGGGAATGGGTTAAAGGGTATGAGGTTGAACTTGCACGACAGGCCGCGCCCACCATCGAACTGGCGCACCAGCTTGATCAGCGCTTGGGCATGCTCGGACTGGTCATTCACGCCAGCGAGCATGCAGTACTCAAAGGTTAAAAAGTCGCGTGGGGCAGCTGGCAAATAGCGCGCACAGGCCTCAAGCAACTCTTGCAACGGGTATTTTTTGTTCAGCGGTACCAGGTCGTCACGCAGCGGATCCAGCGGTGCGTGCAGCGACACCGCCAACGCGACTGGGCAGTCTTTGGCCAGCCTGTCCATCATGGGCACCACGCCAGAAGTTGAGACGGTGACGCGGCGGCGCGACAAGCCGTAGCCATGGTCGTCCAGCATGACTTTGAGTGCTGGCACCAATGCATGGTAATTTTGTAGCGGCTCGCCCATGCCCATCATCACCACGTTGGTGACCATGCGGTCTGTGGTTTGACGTTCCTGTTTGAGCGTGTGCTCCACAAACCACAGCTGCGCCACAATTTCGGCGGTGGTGAGGTTGCGACTAAAGCCTTGGTGGCCGGTGGAGCAAAACCGACAGCCCACAGCACAACCCGCTTGCGATGACACACACAAGGTGCCACGGTCAGATTCGGGAATAAACACGGCCTCTACGGCGTCACCGTTGCCCACGTCAAACAACCACTTGATGGTGCCGTCTGATGCGTTTTGGCGGCTGAGCACAGGCAATGCTGCAATATGCGCCACGTCGGGCAGTTTGTCTCTCAGGCTCTTGGCCAAATCAGACATGCCCGAGAAATCGTTGGCACCGCGCTGGTGTATCCAACGAAACAGTTGCGTGGCGCGAAAGCGTTTTTCGCCTAAGCGCTCGCAAAAGGCGGCCAAGCCCTCGAGATCGAAGTCGAGCAGGTTGGCCGTCATTACCGATTAACGTGTGTAAACGTTCATACCGGGGAAGAAGAACGCGATTTCTACCGCTGCTGTATCAGCCGCGTCAGAGCCGTGCACAGCGTTGGCATCAATGCTGTCAGCGAAGTCAGCACGAATGGTGCCGGCGTCGGCCTTCTTGGGGTCAGTCGCGCCCATCAGGTCACGGTTCTTCAGAATGGCGCCTTCGCCTTCCAGTGCCTGAATCATCACAGGACCAGAAATCATGAAGTCAACCAAGTCTTTGAAGAAAGGACGCTCTTTGTGCACGCCGTAGAAAGCCTCGGCTTCTGGACGCGACAGGTGAGCCATCTTGGCCGCAACAACCTTCAAGCCGGCGGCTTCAAAACGTGCGTAGATCTGACCAATGACATTTTTTGCCACTGCGTCGGGTTTGATGATGGACAGGGTGCGCTCGATAGCCATGGAAATTACCTTGAAAAATTAAAAATCTGGGTTGAAAACCCCAACAGGGTCAAGCGCCAGCGTTTGCCGCCAACGGCTTAGCCTCTCATTCTAACGTGTGCAGGGGCGCAGCCCACTGCAACGCCGTCAAAAATCTAACGCTTGCGCTTGACGCGCTTGGCACCTGGCTCACTGCGGTCACGCTGTCGTTGCAGCGCATCACCGCCAATGTAGCCAAACGAAGTCTGCATGGGATCTGGCTGCGCAGACGGTACCGCCTGCACAGACACACGCGGACCACGTTTGGTAGGTGCGCGAGTAGCCTTTTTCTCGGCTTGCGCCTCCGCACGCGCGTCCCAGCCCTGCGGCGTGCTGGGGCGACGCCCGCCTGATCGCTTGTTGTAGCTGTTTTTAACGGTACGGCCCAGGCCGGCTGTGCGCCCGGATTTACCCGCCTGCGGGTTGGCCATTCGGCCACCGCCTGAGCCGGCCACTGGCACAGCTTCATTGGCTGCAGCGCTGAGCTGCTCAATGTCACGCCAATCGAGCTCAACAAACGCGCCGCGACGCAAACCGCGCGGCAGCTCCACGCTACCGTAACGGATGCGGATCAAGCGGCTAACCGCATGGCCAACGGCCTCTATCATGCGTCTGACCTCGCGGTTACGGCCTTCGCCAATGGTCACGCGGTACCAGTGGTTAGAACCCTCGCCGCCGCCGTCAATAATGCTGCCAAACTGCGCAGGGCCGTCTTCCAGCTGCACGCCGTCCAGCAGTTGCTGCTTTTCAACATTGCTAAGCGCGCCCAACACGCGTACCGCGTATTCGCGCTGCAATCCAAAGCGCGGGTGCATCAACTGGTTGGCCAATGTGCCAGAGCTGGTGAACAGCAACAGGCCTTCGGTGTTTAAATCCAGGCGCCCCACAGACTGCCACTTGCCGTGTTGCAGCCTGGGCAGGCGGCGAAACACCGTGGGGCGGTTTTGCGGGTCGTCGTGAGTCACCACCTCGCCTGATGGCTTGTGGTAGGCCAGCACGCGTGGGGGCGGCGGGTCAATGCGCACGCGAATGGCACGGCCATTAACCTTGATGGTGTCGCCAAACTTGATACGTTGGCCTACGTGGGCAGGCTCACCGTTGACGGAGATGCGCCCCTGCACAATGAGTTGCTCCATCTCCAGGCGTGACCCCATGCCCGCTTGCGCCAGCACCTTGTGCAGCTTGGGCGCGTTGACCTCGGGCGCCAGTACGCGCTTGGCGACATCGTCTTCGGTCTGCGGCACATCGGCTACAAAGCCTTCGTCGTCAAAGGCGCCACTGATGACGTCTTCAAAGCTCACCCTGTTGGTGTTGGGGGCGCCAGACACGACGTCCTCGCCCTGCGGGTGTTGGTCGTTGGTGTTACTCATGGTCGCCCTTGGTTTGGTTGTCTTGGTCAAGTGCCGACAAGTCGCCCTGCTCTTGTTCGTCTTCTTGCACCTGATCGTCGCCTGCCAACTCAGCGTCTTGCGGCGCTGGGGCCTCATCGCTGGGGTGCAGGTCCAGTTCTTGGGCCAGCGAGTCGGCCATGGCATTGGCCACGCCGTCTTGGTCCAGCTCTGGCAGTTGGTCCAGCGAGGCCAGACCCAAATCGTCTAAAAACTGTTTGGTGGTGGCCAGCAAGGCGGGCCTGCCCACTGTTTCACGGTGGCCAATGACTTCTACCCAGCCGCGGTCTTCCAGCTGCTTGATGATCAGCGAGTTCACCGTCACACCACGAATGTCTTCAATATCACCGCGCGTAACCGGCTGACGGTAGGCAATGATGGCCAGGGTCTCAAGCACTGCGCGGGTGTATTTGGGCGGCTTTTCAGGGTGTAGCCGGTCTAAAAACTCGCGCAACTCAGGGCGGCTTTGAAAGCGCCAACCCGTGGCCACCGGCACCAGCTCTACGCCGCGGTTGGTCCACTCAAGCTGCAGCTCGCCCAGCATGGTCTTGATCGTATCTGGGGCAATGGCGCCATCGAACAGCAACCCTAGCTCGCGCACAGTCAGGGGCTGACCAGCGCAAATGAGTGCGGTTTCGAGGACACGCTTGGCATCCGTCGTTTGCATGAAAAGGTCCGAAAAAAATGAGCTCGGCACAGTGCGCCAGCCGGGGACCGTTGCACGAGCTTGGGGCCCATGCAACCGAGCAACCGAGGCCCTATGACAATAGGGGCGACCCGGTTGGGTGAAACAGGTCCCTATTGTAGTTCAGGCCCAGTGTTTTGAGGGCTTGCTGCAAATCTGGCGGCGCTGGGCAAGACCAGTGCATGGCTTGACCTGTGCCGGGGTGCACCAATCCCAACTCATGCGCGTGCAAAGCTTGGCGCTCCAAACCAGCCTTGTGCGTGCCGCCATACAGCGTGTCACCCACCAACGGGTAACCAAGCGCACTCATGTGCACGCGGATTTGGTGGGTACGGCCTGTATGCAGCTTGCAACGCACCAAACTGGCCTGGGCCCCAGGCGTATCGACCGCGTCCAGGCCGTACACATCTGTTTGCGCGGGCTTGCCATTGGGGCTGTTTGCAGCGACCACACCCATGCGCAAGCGGTTGCGCACGTCTCTACCAATGGCCTGGTTAAGCGTGACCGCATCCAGCGTGGGCAAGTCGCGGTTGATACGGCGCCAGTCGCCATGGGCAATGGCCAGATAAATGCGGCTCACTTCGCGATCTGCCAACTGCTTGACCAGCGCGTCAAATGCGGCGCGCGAGCGGGCCACCACCATCAGGCCACTGGTGTCCTTGTCCAGCCTGTGAACAATGCCGGCGCGCGGCAAGGTCACCGAATCAGGCCAGCGATGTAACAAGCCGTTTAGCAGCGTGGCACTCCAGTTGCCAGCACCCGGGTGCACCACCAAGCCAGCTGGCTTGTTGATGACGGCCAGATGCTGATCCTCGAAGACCACATCCAGCGGCACGTCTTGCGCGGTAAACGCCATGGCTTGCTGTGTGGGGCGCAAGTGAATGTCAACCACATCGCCAACGCGCAATTTTTGAGCGGCTTTGGTGCAGGTGGCACCGCCTAGCTGAACCGCCCCTTGGTTTACCAGCTGCGTTAGAAACGAACGCGACACACTGGCAATGTGGGCGCTCAACACTTTGTCAAGGCGCTGGCCGTGGTCTGCAGGCGTGGCTTTAATAGACAGGTGTTCGCCCTCATCGGCTGCCTCACCTGCCCCCATGTCCACGCCTTGTGGGTCGCTTTGGTCCATGTGCGCTGCGTGTTCTTGCGCCACATCCATGGGCATTTGCGAATTCTGATTCATTGTGGGCTTGGGCATCTATATAATTTTCTAACTCACCGTTTGACGGATGCTTTCTTATTCAGGCGCTAAGCTGTGCGCTTTTACGGACACTGCAATGGCTTTAAGACATCACCGCATCATTTCCAGATTATCGGCGGCTTCACTACTGGGGCTACTTGCGATTGTCGCGGGTTGCGCATCATCCACACCAAAAGACATCACCGCCGACTGGAGCCCCAACCGCATTTACCAGGAAGCCAAAGACGAGCAGGCCGCCGGCAACTATGAAAAAGCCTCCGCACTGTTTGACAAACTGGAAGGTCGCGCAGCCGGTACGCCCTTGGCACAACAAGCGCAGCTGGACAAAGCCTTTGCCCAATACAAAGCCAGCGAGCCAGCCCAAGCCATGGCCACGCTGACACGCTTTTTGCGCCTGCACCCCGCCAGCCCGGCCACAGACTACGCCCTATACCTGCAAGGCTTGGTGAACTTCAACGACAACCTGGGCCTGTTTGGTTCACTCAGCGCGCAAGACTTGAGCGAGCGTGACCAAAAAGCGGCTAAAGATTCATTTGAATCATTCCGCGAACTCACCACACGCTTTCCTGACTCTCGCTACAGCAAAGACGCCGCGCTGCGCATGACCTACATCGTCAACTCACTGGCGCGCTCAGAAGTGCACGTGGCGCGTCATTACTACACACGCGGGGTGTACGTAGCCGCCATCAACCGCGCGCAACAAGCGCTAAGCCAATTCAAAGACGCCCCAGCTTTGGAAGAAGCCTTGTTTATCCTGATGCGCTCTTACGATGCGCTGGGCATGACTGATATGCGCGATGACGTCAAACGCGTGATTGACACCAACTACCCCAACAGCCAGTTTGCCAACCAAAGCTTGAAAACCACCAAGCCCTGGTGGTCTCTTTGGTAAGCCAGCAGCCCTGCTGAGACAGACTAGCTGGCGACAAGCGCTGCCAGATAATCGGACAGTGCCTCGTTGCTGGACAGGCGCTGCATGGCAGGCATGGCCTGCATCAAACGCCTGCCATAGCCCATCTTCACCAGACGCTGGTCACCAATGACCAGCACGCCCCTGTCCAGCTCGGAGCGAATCAATCGACCAGCACCCTGCTTGAGCGCCACGGCCGTATCGGGCAACACTTGCGCAGTAAAAGGCGATTGCCCATTGGCCTGCAGGCGCTTTGCGCGCGCTTGAGTGAGGGGGTCATCAGGCACGGGGAACGGCAGCTTGTCCAGCACCACCAATTGCAGCGCGTCACCGGGCACATCAACGCCTTCCCAGAAAGACACCGACGCGACCAACACCGCACCACGGTAATTGCTGGTTTGGCCATTGTTGGCGCGCATGGTATCGGCGTAAGCCCGAAAACGCTCAAGCAGCTCATTTTTGCTCAGCTCACCCTGTACCAACACCTCTATATCGTCTTCTTTGAGCTTGTCGCGCAGCTCTTGCGCAATGATGGCAAGCGCCCGCAAGCTGGTGGTTAGCACCATGGTGCGCCCACCCAGCTGTTGCGCCCAGGGCGCAATGTGTCTGGCCAGTATCAGCGGATGGCCTGGCTCATTGGGCATGGGCAAATCTGTAGGCACCCACAGCGCAGCTTGCGCCGCAAAGTCAAACGGACTTGCAACCACGGCGCGCCTGGCATGGTCCAGGCCCAAGGGTTGGGCAAACCAATCCAATTGCTCATCGTCGCCCAAAGTGGCGGACGTAAAAATCCAACTCTTGGGGCCTGGCGCTTCGCTGTCAGGCGCACTGGCGGCAAAAGCTTGTGCGCTGTCCAGCGGGCTGTCTACCCAACGCCAATTGCCCCCAGCCTCCAGCCAGCGCACATGGTCGGCGGCCACGGGCCGCAACAAGTGCTCAAGGCGCTGTAACAACGTATCGCAGCGCTCGGTCAAGCGCTCAAAGTCGGGGGCCAGCTCACCCACAGTGTCCAGGTCGGCGCGCACGTCGTTCAAGGCTTTCACAAGGTCTGCCAGTGTGGTGTGCCACAGCGACAAATCGACACCCTGTGGCGCGTTGTCCACCCACGCCAAACGCACGCTGGTGCGCGCCTGCGTAACCGGCAGGCTTAAACGCACATCGCGAATCGCCCGCTCAAGCGCGCCACAGCGAGCCGACCAGTCGCACAACCCGCGTGCATGTTGCAAGCCTGCAGCCAACACGTCGCGGTTGAAGTCCAACAACTGCGGTGACGACAGCTGAGTCCCCAAAAACAGCACGCCGATTTCGTTGAGCTGATGCGCTTCGTCAAAAATCACCACATCAACACTGGGCAACAACTCGGCCATGCCAGACTCGCGTACAGCTTGATCGGCAAAAAACAAATGGTGGTTGACCACCACCAGGTCTGCCGCCAACGCCTCGCGTCTGGCCGCTTGCAAGTGGCAGGTTTTGAAGTCTGGGCAGGTGCTGCCCAAACAGTTATCGCGGTTGGATGTAACCAGTGGGATTACGCCAGACCGCTGGTCAAGCCCCGGCATGTCTGACAAGTCACCATGGGTAGACGTTGCCGCCCAGCGCTCAATCTTGGCCAGCGCATTGCTGGTAAAGCGGTCCGCTACCGAGCCGCTTTGCATATGCACCTTGAGCCTGTGACTACACAAATAATTGCTACGCCCTTTCAGCAACGCAATGCGTATGGGAGTGCCCAACAGCTGCACCAACTTGGGCAGGTCACGCAAAAACAACTGGTCTTGTAACGCCTTGGTAGCGGTTGACACCAGTACCCGCTTGCCGCTTAGCAGCGCTGGGGCCAGGTAGGCATATGTTTTACCGGTACCAGTGCCCGCCTCGACCACCAGGCTTGACTCATTCGCAATAGTCTGCGCCACCAGCTCGGCCATACGCTGCTGGCCGGCACGTGGCCTAAAGTTGGGGTTGCCAGCGGCCAGATCACCGCCTTGTGCAAACACGTTGGCCACACGGGCCAGCCAGTCGTTACTCACGTGATACTCGTATCAATAGAGCGCTTGGCTTCCAACAAAAACTCATTGGACTGCATCTCGTTCAGGCGAGACACCGTGCGCACAAACTCATGCGCCATGGGGCCTTCCAGATACAAGGACTCAGGCGGTACCGCCGCAGACATAATGAGCTTGACGCGCCTGTCGTACAGCACATCAATCAGCCAGGTAAAACGGCGCGCCTCACTGGCGTTGCGCACCTCCATTTTGGGCACGTTGCTCAGCAGCACCGTATGAAACTGCGTGGCAATTTCAAGGTAGTCGTTTTGTGAACGCGGACCACCGCACAGCGACTTGAAATCAAACCACACCACGCTACCAGCCTTGCGCTTGGCAGCAATGGTGCGAGACCCCATTTGCACACGGGCCTCTTCGTCTTGCGACTCAGCCAGCTTGTCAAATGCATCGGCCATGGACGCCTCGGCCTGCTCGCCCAATGGCTGGTGGTAGACATCTAGCATGGCCAGGGTGCGGCTGCGGTAGTCGGTGCCTGCATCAACGTTTAGCACTTCGAGCTTGGCGTTGAGCAAAGCGATGGCTGGCAATATGCGGTCACGGTGCAAACCGTTGGGGTACAAGTCGTCTGGCTTAAAGTTGGACGTGGTCACAAAGCCTACGCCGTGTGCAAACAAGGCGTCCAACAGCCTGTGCAAAATCATGGCATCTGTCACGTCAGCCACGTGAAACTCGTCAAAGCAAATCAACTTGAAGCGCTTGGCCATGCGCTTGCCCAGCTCGTCCAGCGGGTTAACAGTGCCTTGCAGCTCACGCAGCTCGCGGTGCACCTCGCGCATAAATTCATGAAAGTGCAAACGCGTCTTGCGCTCAATTGGAACCGCTTGAAAAAAGCAGTCCATTAAAAAGCTTTTGCCCCTGCCCACGCCGCCAAACATGTAAACGCCACGCGGAATAGCCGGTTTCACAAACAGCTTTTTAATGCCATTTGAGCGCCGTTGCTTGTACACAGACCACTCGTCGGCGCAGCGTTGCAGCGAGGCAATGGCCCGCAACTGCGCCTCATCGGCGGTATAGCCCCGCTCGTCAAGTGCTTGCTGGTAGGCGGCTACAACGCCTTGGTGGGTTTGGGAAGATTGTGTTGTCATTGAACGCTATTGTGCCGCTAGTCGCAACCCAACCCAGGCTACAAACACAACAACCGTTGACACCCATAGGACATCAACGGTTGTTGTGAGACCAGGATGCCGTTTAGAAATTCAGCGTGCGCTTGTCTACCGCCAAAGCGGCCTCTTTGGTGGACTCGGACAAGGACGGGTGCGCGTGGCAAATACGCGCAATGTCTTCACTGCTGGCCTTGAAGGCCATGGCCACACAGGCCTCGGCAATCAGCTCGCTGGCCATGGGGCCCACCACGTGCACGCCCAAAATCTCGTCGGTTTCCGCGTCGGCCAGCATTTTGACCATGCCAGTGGTATCGCCCAAAGCGCGCGCGCGGCCGTTGGCCAAAAACGGGAAAGTGCCAGCCTTAAAGGCGCGACCAGACTCCTTGAGTTGCTGCTCGGTCTTGCCCACCCAGGCAATCTCAGGGCTGGTGTAAATCACCCAGGGCACCAAGTCAAAGTCAACGTGGCCGTGTTGTCCAGCAATGCGCTCAGCCACTGCAACACCCTCTTCCTCAGCCTTGTGGGCCAGCATAGGGCCACGCACCACATCGCCAACTGCCCATACGCCTGACACATTGGTGCGGCACTGCGCATCCACTTCAATCATGCCGCGCTCGTCAAGCTTTAGACCAATCGCTTCGGTGTTTAGACCCGTGGTGTTGGGCACGCGCCCAATAGAGACAATCAGCTTGTCCACCACCAGCGTCTTGGCTTCACCTTTGGCATCGGTGTAAGCGATGGACACGTTCTTTTTGGTATTTTCAATGCCACCAACTTTGGCGCCCAACTCGATTTTCAGACCCTGCTTGGTAAACGCCTTGTGTGCCTCTTTGGCAATTTGCTGGTCGACCGCACCCAAGAATGTGGGCAGTCCTTCCAAAATGGTGACATCAGCACCCAGGCGGCGCCACACAGAGCCCATCTCCAAGCCAATGACGCCAGCGCCAATCACGCCAAGCGTTTTGGGCGCGGCACCCACACGCAAAGCACCGTCGTTGGACAACACATTAACCTCGTCAAACGGTGTGCCAGGCAAAGCACGTGCGCTTGAGCCTGTAGCAATAATCACCTGACGTGCGGTAATCGTCTGGGGCTTGTTGCCAGCAACGGCAACTTCAAAACCGTCGTCGCCACCCGACACAAAACTGCCGCGTCCGTGGAAAAACGTAATCTTGTTCTTTTTGAACAAGTACAAAATGCCGTCGTTGTTTTGCTTTACAACGTCGTCTTTGCGGGCAATCATTTTGCCCACATCCATACTCAGGCCCTTCACACCAATGCCATGCTCTGCAAAGTGGTGAGCCGCTTGTTCGTAGTGCTCGGAAGACTGCAACAAAGCCTTGGACGGGATACAGCCCACGTTGGTGCAAGTGCCACCAGGCGCTGCGCCACCGGCTGCGTTGGTCCACTCGTCGATACACGCAACCTTGAAACCCAGTTGTGCAGCGCGAATAGCTGCTACATAGCCACCAGGGCCTGCGCCGATAACGGCAATATCAAATGCTTGGGACATGATGAATCCTCAAAAAAGCGAGCCACAAACAACGGCATCGCACGCGCGCAACGGCGCTGAAACTGGTTGGCGTGTTGGCTGCACCGGGCACGCCAACACGCCACTGACCACTTAGATACCGAACAACAGGCGTGACGGATCTTCCAAGGCCTCCTTCATGGTCACCAAGCCCAATACGGCTTCGCGTCCATCAATGATGCGGTGGTCATAGCTCATGGCCAGGTAGTTGATGGGGCGCACCACCACTTGACCGTTTTCAACCATGGCGCGGTCTTTGGTTGCATGCACACCCAAAATGGCCGACTGCGGCGGGTTGATGATTGGCGTGGACAACATAGAGCCAAACACGCCACCGTTAGAGATAGAGAACGTGCCGCCTGTCATTTCTTCCAGACCCAACTTGCCCTCTTTGGCCTTGTTGCCGTACTCGGCAATTTTGATTTCGATGTCGGCAAAGCTCATTTGATCGGCATTGCGCAAAATCGGCACCACCAAACCGCGTGGTGAGCCCACCGCAATACCAATGTCAAAGTAGCCGTGGTACACGATGTCGTTGCCGTCAACAGAGGCATTGAGTACAGGGTAGCGCTTCAGCGCTGCCACCGCGGCCTTGACGAAGAAGCTCATAAAGCCCAGGCGCACGCCATGCTCTTTCTCAAACTTGTCCTGGTACTTTTTGCGCAGCTCCATCACGGGCGCCATGTTCACTTCGTTGAACGTGGTCAGTATGGCGTTGGTAGCTTGTGACTGCAGCAAGCGCTCGGCCACGCGGGCGCGCAAGCGGCTCATGGGTACGCGCTGCTCTGGGCGGTCACCCAAGTCAGGCGCCAATGTATTGACCTGTGGCAGTACTTTGGTGGGCACACCATTGGGTATGGCCACAGCAGTGGCCGCTACAGGCGCGGGCTTGGCAGCAGCTGCCAGCACATCGCCTTTGGTCACACGACCATCTTTGCCAGTGCCGGCCACAGAGCCAGGGGCCATGCCCGCATCAGCCATGTGCTTGGCAGCCGCAGGAGACGCCACGCCAGCCATGTTTTTGCCAGCAGCCGCTGGCGCCGCAGCAACAGGTGCCGCAGCTGCAGCGGGTGCATCAGCAGCAGGTGCTGCAACGCTTTTTGCATCTGTATCAATGCGGGCCAGCACTTGGTCAGAGCCCACCGTTGCGCCGTCACCTTGCACGATTTCAGACAACACACCAGCCGCGGGCGCGGGCACCTCTAAAACCACCTTGTCGGTTTCAACTTCAATCAGAATTTCATCAGCCGCGACCATGTCGCCGGCCTTTTTCTTCCAAGTCATCAGCGTGGCTTCTTCTACAGACTCCGACAGCTGCGGGACCTTAACTTCTACGATTGCCATTTTTCAATTCCTTGCAATGCTTTGCGTTGTGCACGAAGGCACGCCATACAGGCGGCGTGCGTTCGTTTCAATAAATGCTTTTGTGTGGTGCTTACTTGGTCAGCACGAAGCCCTTGATCTTGGCAAAAGCCGCCTCAACGAGGGCCTTTTGCTGCTCTTGGTGCAAGTGTGCGTAACCCACAGCTGGTGACGCAGACGCGGCGCGCCCTGCGTAACCCAGCTTTTGTCCATCACGCATGTTCTCGTGCAGGTAGTGCTGCACAAAGAACCAGGCACCCTGGTTTTGCGGCTCATCCTGGCACCACACAATGTCTGTGACATTGGGGTACTTTTTCAGCTCCGCAGCAAAGGCTTTATGAGGGAAGGGATACAACTGCTCAACGCGCAAAATCACGGCGTCTTTGGTGCCCAACTCTTCGCGCTTTTTGACCAAGTCGTAGTACACCTTGCCTGAGCAGCAAATCACGCGCTTCACTTTGGCCGCGGCCTTGTTAATCGCTTCGTTGTTGTCAGGAATAACCGTTTGGAAGCTACCCTCAGTGAACTCTGACAAAGGCGATGTGGCGTCTTTGGCACGCAGCAAGCTCTTGGGCGTCATGATGATCAACGGCTTGCGCAAGTTGCGCACCATTTGACGACGCAACACGTGGAAGATCTGGCTGGCGGTTGTAGGCTGTACCACTTGGATATTGGTATCAGCGGCCAACTGCATAAAGCGCTCCAACCGTGCTGACGAGTGCTCTGGGCCCTGCCCTTCGTAGCCGTGCGGCAGCATCAGTGTGATGCCGTTCACACGGCCCCACTTGACTTCACCTGAGGCAATAAACTGGTCAATAACCACTTGGGCGCCGTTGACGAAGTCGCCAAACTGGGCTTCCCAAATAACCAGGGTATTGGGGTCGTTTGAGGCGTAACCGTACTCAAAACCCAGCACCGCTTCTTCAGACAATATGGAGTCAATCACCACAAATGGTGCCTGGTTGTCTGATACGTTTTGCAAGGGTATGTGGTAACCCTCGTCGTAGACCTTGCGCTCTTGATCATGAATCACCGAATGGCGGTGCGTAAACGTGCCACGGCCACAGTCTTCACCAGACAGGCGCACGGGGTAGCCGCTGGCCACCAACGACGCAAACGCCATGTGCTCGCCCATGCCCCAGTCCACAGGAATTTCGCCTCGGCCCATGGCCGCGCGGTCCTTGTACACCTTTTGCACCAGGGGGTGCACGGTAATGGTGTCTGGCATGGTGGTGAGACGTTCAGCCAAACGCGTCCACTCTGATTGTGGAATCGCCGTATCACCAGCATCTGTCCACGCCTTGCCAAGATAGGGGGCCCAGTCAACTGCAAACTTGCTCTTGAAGTTGGTCAGCACGGGGTCAACCGTGTGGCGGCCCTCGTCCAGCGCGGCGCGGTAGCTCTTGGCAAGGTCATCACCCAAGGTATCGCCAAGGCCTTGGCCTTGCAGCTTGTCTGCGTACAACTTGCGCGTGCCTGGATGGGCACCCACACGCTTGTACATCAAGGGCTGTGTGATAGACGGTGTGTCCTGCTCGTTGTGACCCAGCTTGCGGAAACAGACAATATCAACCACCACGTCTTTTTGGAATTCCATGCGGTATTCCAAAGCCAAGCGCGTGGCCAACACCACCGCCTCGGGGTCGTCACCGTTGACGTGCAGCACAGGCGACTCAACCATCTTCACCACATCGGTACAGTAAATGGTGGAGCGACTGTCTCGCGGGTCACTGGTGGTAAAGCCAATTTGGTTGTTGATCACCAAATGCACGGTGCCGCCAGTGGAGTAACCACGGGTTTCGGCCAGTGCCAAGGTTTCCATCACCACGCCTTGGCCCGCAAAAGCGGCATCACCGTGCACCAGCACGGGCAGCACTTGCAAGCCCTTGGGGTCATCGCGTCTGTCCATGCGCGCGCGCACAGAGCCTTCAACCACGGGGTTCACAATTTCAAGGTGCGACGGGTTAAACGCCAGCGTCAGGTGCACCGGACCGCCAGGTGTGGGCACATCGCTTGAAAAGCCCTGGTGGTACTTCACGTCACCACTGGGCAAGTCTTCAGGTGCGGTGTGGTCAAACTCGGCGAACAAGTTCTTGGGCATTTTGCCCAAGGTGTTCACCAACACGTTCAAGCGACCACGGTGGGCCATACCGATGACGATTTCCTGCACGCCTTTTTCGCCGGCGCGCATGATGAGCTCGTCCATCGCGGCAATAAAGCTCTCGCCGCCTTCAAGTGAAAAACGCTTCTGCCCCACATACTTGGTATGCAAAAAACGCTCTAAGCCTTCAGCCGCTGTAAGGCGACCCAACACATGGATTTTCTGCTCTGCTGTAAGCGTTGCCTTTGAGCGAATGCTCTCCAGCTTTTGTTGCCACCAGCGCTTTTGCGTCTGGTCTGTCATGTACATGTACTCGGCACCCAAGGTGCCGCAGTAGGTCTCACGCAAGGCGTTCAGCAACTCGCGCAGCGACATGGTCTCTTTGCCAAAGAACGTGTTGCTGGTATTGAATATGGTTTCTTGGTCAGCGTCTGTCAGACCGTAAAACGCTGGGTCCAGCTCAGGAATGTTTTCGCGTTGCTGGTGCTTGAGCGGGTCAAGGTCAGCGTGGCGCGTACCCACGTTTCGGTACGCGGCAATCAGCTGCTGTACAGCAACACGCTTGCGCCCCATCTCCGAGTCCGGGTTGCTTTGCACGACCTTGGTCGTGCCCTGCTTGGCCATGGCGGCAAATGCATTGATGACGGGCTGGTGCGGCTGGTCACGCATGTCCGAGCCGTCAACGGCTGGCACGTTTTGCAGCGCGTCAAAATAGCTGCGCCATTCATCGGGAACCGTGGTGGGATTGCTGAGATAGTTCTCGTACATTTCCTCTACGTACGGTGCGTTACCGCCGAAAAGGTACGAGTTGCCGTTAAAGGCTTTGTAGACGCTGTTGGTCTCGCTCATTGTTTCGCTGACCTCCGTTTTCCTGAAGAAAACATTAGTTGGGTAAAAAAACCTCCCGCGACACGGCTGGACCGGTTAGCGGATGCGACGGTGACAAGGAAGGGTCGGTGTGCAGGCGCTATTGTGCCACCGATATGGCAAAACATGGCATTTGGCGCCGCTAATTCGCGAACACCTGACAATTAACACGAGGTTTCGCCATGAGCCATGAGCCTGGGCGCCAGGCGCTAAATGACGTCGGGCTTTTGCGGCTCGTCAATATCAATGGCAATTTGCGTACAAACGGACCGGCACAGCGTGACCGCTTGCTGACTTTGAACGCGGTAAATCACCTGCGTGCCCAGCTTGCGTTTGGCAAGCACGCCGCAGCGGTAAAGCACATTGAGATGTTGCGACAGGTTGGGCTGTGTGGTTTTGATTTCGCCAAGCAGCTGACTGACAGACTTTTCGCAATTGCACAAGGCACTCAAAATGCGCAACCGCATAGGCGTGGCCAATACGCTGAACAGCTCGGCGGCCAACTCAAACACGCGGTCACCGTCAGGTGCATCATGAGCAACCATGGGCCCCACCAAAGCGGCATCGCCAGCCGCTTGGTCGCTGTCGTTAACAGGCTCTTGGTTATGTTCATTCATGCGCGAACTCGAATATATTGGACTAGCCATATTCTAGTACTCACAGACCAAGTGCTCAACACCTGGGCCAATCACGCATGGTCACATAACAAACCAATCAAACGCGTCTAGGCTTGCACCAGGGCCTTGATACTGGCCAGTGCGCTGGGGTCGTCCATGGTGGTCAAGTCCCCTGCATCGCGGTGCTCACACACCGCTTGTATGGCACGACGCAGCAATTTGCCACTGCGTGTTTTGGGTAGTAACGACACAAAGCGAATGCGCGCAGGTCTGGCCACGGCGCCCAATTGGCCGTCCACAACCTTCATGAGCTCGCCCTCCAACTTGAGCCTGGCCTCATCGCTGTCGTACGCGCTGGCATCTTTCAGCACGGCAAACGCCATGGCCACCTGGCCTTTAAGCTGGTCTGCCACGCCCACCACAGCCACTTCCATCACGGCGCTGTGGCTGGCAATGCTCTCTTCAATCTCGCGCGTACCCAAGCGGTGACCGGCCACGTTGATCACATCGTCTGTGCGACCCAATATGAAAAAGTAGCCATCTTCATCGCGTATGCCCCAGTCAAAAGTGCTGTACACCAAGCGCCCGGGAATGCTGCTCCAGTAGGTATCCACAAAGCGCTTGTCATCGCCCCACACGGTTTGCATGCAACCCGGTGGCAAAGGCCCCTCAATCGCTACAACACCTTTGGCATTGGGCTCTGTCAGATTGGCCCCGGTGCTGTCATCAATGATTTGGACGTTGTAGCCGTACATAGGCAAGCCAGGGCTGCCAAACTTGCTGGGCAACGGCTCAATGCCATTGGCCAAACTCAAAATGGGCCAGCCGGTTTCGGTTTGCCAGTAGTTGTCAATAATGGGCTTGCCCAGCTCATCCGATATCCACTGCGCGGTCGGCGCATCAAGCGGCTCACCCGCTAAAAACAGGGCTTTCAAACTGGACAAATCGGCATTTTTGATAAACGACGAGTCGTATTTCTTGAGCACGCGCACCGCGGTTGGCGCGCTGAACATCACAGACACCTTGTACTTCTCAACCAGCTGCCACCAAATACCCGCGTCTGGCCGAATGGGCAAGCCCTCGTACATGATGGTGGCCATGCCGGCAATGAGTGGGCCGTACACAATGTACGAGTGCCCCACTACCCAGCCGATGTCACTGGTAGAGAAGTAAGTCTCACCAGGCTGGCCCATGTAAATGTGCTTCATGCTGGCGGCCAAGGCCACTGCGTAGCCACCGGTGTCTCGCTGCACGCCCTTGGGTTTGCCTGTGGTGCCGCTGGTGTACAAAATGTAACTGGGGTCGGTTGAGGCCATGGGCTCGCAAGGCACCTGGGCGCCAGCGTGCTGCGCAGCAACGCTGTTGTAGTCCACATCGCGCCCAGCTTGCAAAGGCATGGCCGCCAAACCGCGGTTCACCATCAACACAGCCGCAGGCTTGTGAGTGGCCAGCGCCAGCGCCTCATCGAGTAGCGGCTTGTAAGGCACCACTTTGCCACCACGAGAACCGGCATCGGCGCTGACCACCACCGTGGGCGTGCAGTCGTCAATGCGACTGGCCAAACTCACGCTGGCAAAACCACCAAAAACAACCGAGTGAATTGCACCAATGCGCGCACAGGCCAGCATGGCAGTGGCCGCTTGCGCAATCATGGGCATGTAAATCAGCACGCGGTCGCCTTTTTTAACGCCCTGCGCCTTGAGCACCGCAGCCATAACCTGCACCTCAGCCAATAGCTCTTTAAAGGTGTAAGTGACTTCTACGTTGGTCTCTGTTGATACAAAAATCAGGGCATTGGCATCCGGACGCGTCGCAGCATGCCGGTCAACCGCGTTGTGACACAGGTTGATTTGCCCGCCCACAAACCACTTGGCAAACGGTGGCTGGGTGTAATCACAAACCTCGTCAAAGGGCTTGGCCCAGTCCACAAGCTGCGCTTGCTCGCGCCAAAACTCGTCGGGCTGGTCTATAGACTGGCGGTAAACCGCATCAAAACGCTTGCTCATGGCTGTGTCTCCTTATTTGGAGCCGCAGCATGTGCGGCTACCTGAATTCATAATTATGAATAACAGGCTTTCGACATCCTGACGCATTTGCAGCGCCGACACGCGCTAGACGGTGTGGCGCTTGATCAGCTCCAGCACTTGCTCAAATTGCGGGTGATCAGCTGCGCCCAACCACTCAAACGCCACCATCTCAGCCGTCACCAACTCCACGCCATTACCCGCCAGGCGGTCAAACGCAGCGTCGCAGTCCCGCTCGCGGCGCGAACCGCTGGCGTCACTCACCACCCATACGTCCAGCTCTTGCTCTATCAGCCCCAGCGCGGTTTGCAGCAAACACACATGGGCTTCAACGCCTGCCAACACAATGACCTGGCGCGGCGCGGCCTGTTCGGGCTCTTCCTTGGCCTTGCGCAAATGCTTGGGCATGCTGCGCGCATTGCCGCCTCTGGGCGCATCATGCGCAGGGGCAGCTGGCATCAGCCTGTCCAGCAAGCCATCCTGGCACGCATCAAAAGACCACTTGTCCAAGGCATTGCCAGCAAACCCGCTGAGTTGTGGAACAACACCGCCCAGCTTGTCTGCAGACTGGGTGGTAGCCCACACAGGCACACCCAGCAAGCGTGCCGCACCAGCCACCAAGGCGGCTTTTTGCAATACGCGTTGGTGGTCGTGAATAGCGGGCATCAAGCGCGTTTGGTAGTCAACCAAAACCAACTGGCATTGCAAAGCATCAAGTAACACGGAAAACCCTTAAACATGTTTGTACACGGCTGCCATTGTGGGGCACTTCAGCCGCACACAAAACGTTATGCGTCCACATTTATCAGCCAACTAGTGGCGTAGCACATTAAAAATATTTTTTACATGGCTGATTTAATTGAAAAAATAAAGATATTTCGTATATGCTGCGCGCATGCTACCGCCCCGCCACCTTCGTACCGCACGCCTGGCGCTACCAAAGCCAGTATGGACGCTGGTCTTGGTGTGGGCCGCCGTAGGCCATGCAGTGGCAGCCCCCTACAGCCACGCAACCGAGCCAGACAGCATTGCCCAGTTTTTGGTGACCAAAGGCCTGGTACACCCCATCGACAGTCTGCGCGAACGCACCAATGCCTTGTCGTCGCAACTTGCCATAAACGCCATGGGCTTAATTGGTGTGCCCTATGTATGGGGTGGCAGCCAAACCAGCAAGGGCCTGGACTGCAGCGGGCTGGTACAAGCGGTTTACAAACAAGCCTCTGGCGTGGTGTTGCCACGCAACGCCTCGCAACAAGCCGCAGCGGCCATGCCCATTGACAACAGCGAACTGCGCCCCGGTGACTTGGTGTTTTTTAATACGCTTAAACGCGCCTTCAGCCACGTGGGCATTTACGTGGGTGACGGCAAATTTGTACACGCCCCCAAGCCAGGCGCTGTTGTGCGTATTGAAGACATGACCAAGCGATTCTGGCAGCGCCGCTTTGAAGGCGCTCGCCGGGTGGACTTGTCTAACGCACCGCTGGCCTCAAGCGTCACAAATACACCGTAGAATCCGCGGCTGCTTACAACCAACCAAGGTTCATCATCTCTATTCCTGATTTATCGTTTGGCCTGTCCTGGGCACTGCTGCTATGGGCGGCGCTGGTAACTGTTTTTGCGGGCTTCACCAAAGGCATGACTGGCTTTGCACTGCCACTGATCATGGTCTCAGGCATGTCTACTTTCATAGACCCGCGCTTGGCAATTGCCAGTGTTGTCATCCCAACCTTAGTAAGCAACGCATGGCAAGGCTTGCGCCAAGGCCCCAAAGCCGCCTGGCAAACCGTCAAAAAATACCGCGTACTGGTAGCCACCACACTGGCCATGATTTACATCTGCGCACAACTCATTGAGGGGTTGGCGTTTCAATCCTTGTTTTTGCTACTGGGCGTGGTTATTTTTATTGCGAGCGTGGTGCAACTGATGGGCTGGCAGCTCTCACTGGCGCCACGCCACCACACCTTGGGTGCTGTCGTGGCTGGCAGCGTAGCCGGTTTTTTTGGAGCAATTGCAGGCACATGGGGCCCACCCAGCATTATTTACCTACTGGCTATTGGCACCGAAAAAGCCGAGCAGGTACGTATTGCCGGCATCAGCTTTGGCTTGGGTGCGCTGATGTTTTGGGTAGCCCACCAGCACTCAGGCTTGATCACGCCGCAAGCCCTGGGCTTGTCTGTGCTGCTGCTAATGCCCATGTTTATTGGCCTGGCACTGGGCACCCACATGCAACACCGCATAGACCAAGCCGTGTTCAAGCGCGTCACCTTATGGGTGTTGCTGTTAGCGTCACTCAACATCATGCGCAAGGCACTCATGGGCTGAGCCAGCACACCCGACCAAAAACCTTTATGGATTAAAAATAACTACAACTATGTAGTTTTATTCAGGTTTTTTGTAAACTATTAGGTACTTTTAAACTACCTTTAGATTACAATGCACCTCGCAGTAAATTAAGTCAGGTCGCTCTAGCGGCACTACTCGCACTCACCTACGGCAGCGCCGCGTATGCACAGGCGTATGGCGTCTACTTTGGCCCCGACTCACACGCCTCAGGAACCAAGGACGCCGCCTTCGGCCATAACAGCAAAGCCACAGGAGGCTGGGCAAGCTCCTTCGGCGCCGACAGCAAAGCCCAGCCAATCAGCAAGCGCGCAGCGGCACTGGAGTTGGACCAGCGGCTCAGGCCAACACGAATCAGCCAAGAGCGCGGCCATCAGCGCAGCCGCAACCGATGCCACCACCAAAGCCGAAGCAGCCAAGACCGCAGCCATCAACACAGCAGCAGCCACCGCTCAGGAAAAAGTAAATACGGCCAAGAGTGATGCCATCAACACGGCAGCCACCGACGCCACCACCAAGGTGAACGCACTAGCCAACGGCCAGGTGGCCACCAACAAGCAAGACGTGGAAGCCGTCACACGCAAGGCAACCCGCACCCGCCGTATGGTGAAGCAGGTTAACGAACACCTAGGCCTTGGCGGCAAGCGCGGTAACAACGTCAGAAACAGCGACACCGTGGTGCTAAGCGCCAGCCGGGCGATAACCGGTGCCAACGCAGAAGAAACAACCGCCGACGACGGCATCGAAGGCCAGCTGGACAGCGTAGACCAGAGCCTAAGCAAAGGCATAGCCGACAACACCAAGCGCATTGACGGCAACACCCAAGGCATTGCCAACGTCACCGCCATGGCCAGCATGCCAGCCCTACCAGCTGGTGCCGACAGTGGCTTTACGGCAGGTGTAGGCGCATACAGCGGCAAGAACGCATTGGCCATTGGCTTTCAGCACCGCCTCAGCGCCAATACCACCTTCAAGGTGGCAGCGGCAACCGGCAGCAACGGCAAGGCCACAGTGGGCGCAGGTTTTAGCTACTCATGGGGTGGCTCTAACCGAAGCATACCAGATCAGGGCCAGCAAGTGGTGGTGTTGCAAGACCAGCTACGGGTGCAAGCGGCAGCGTTTGATGAACTCAAGCGGCAGCAGGCGGCAGAAAAGGCCGCCCAAGCCGCAGAGAATGCCGAACTCAAGCAGCGCATGGCGGCACTCATGGCCCAGGTAGAAAAGCTGGCCAGCAAGTAAGCGGCGCGCAGGGTGTCCACAACTTGGACACTCTTGCGCAAGACTCCCCATGCTGTGCTTGCCCAGCCCTGCGTGTGAGTACCAAAAACAGCCATTCAGACGCCGGTGTGAATGGCGCACCCTGCCCCCACAACGCTTACACCCCGTAGGGCCGGCACCTGCGCCATCAGCACTCGCGGGCAATGGTGGCGGTTTTGGTTTTGCATGCACGGCCCATTGCTTTCATGCCGCTGCGATATACTCCAACCTGTTGATTATTAACAGGAAAAGGCTTTTTAAATATGTCTCTGGAAGCCTTTATGTCGGGTGCTGGTAGTAGCGTTGTGGATGTACTCATCATCGCCACCATTGCAGGTTTGGCCATGCCAGCGGGCGCCATGCTTGCTACCCGTGAAAGTGTCCAGCCGCAATGGCTGGAGACGGAGTGGCGGCACGGCATTCTGGCCTTGGGCGCTGGGGCCTTGGTATCGGCGGTTGGGTTGGTCCTGGTGCCTAACGGGGTGACAAATTTGTCGGTTGTGGCCGCAGTAGTCTGCTTTGTTGGTGGCGCGCTGGCCTTTATGTCACTTGATATCTACCTCGCCAAAAAGAAAACGGCGGGCAGTCAGTGTGCTGCCATGCTCAGCGACTTCGTTCCTGAGTCCATCGCATTAGGCGCAACAGCAGCACTTGGCGGCGCCACCATGTTGTTGGGCGTGTTGATTGCGGTACAGAATTTACCGGAGGGTTTTAATGCTTACCGTGAAATGCTGCCCAAAAATAAACAGCGCAGCACCAGGCTGATTGTTATTTTTGCTTTTATGGCTTTGTTGGGGCCAGTTTTCAGTTTGATCGGCTTTTTTTACTTATCCCAATTTCCGGTCATGGTCAGCGCCATCATGCTTTTTGCTGCCGGCGGCATCCTGTATTCGGTCTTTCAAGATATTGCACCGCAAATACGAATGGACAACCATTGGCTGCCGCCACTGGGCGGCATAGTGGGTTTTTTAGTTGGCCTAGTGGGCCACATGCTGGACAAATAGCGCTCAAAGACGCGCCGTACCTGTGGCGTCGCAGGGTGTGCACAGCGCACGGTCGTGCATACACACAGCGCCCACACAGTGCCCACACAGTGCCCACACATTGCCAACAGCGACAAGCTCAAGTCAAGAAGCCCTGACTGGCGGCGGGGAACAGATCACGGGCTAAACTGGCTCTACGTTTTGAAGTGCCAAGGCTTGGCGCTGATACCCAAGGAATCAAAGCTATGCCTTTCTTGAACGGCGCCCGCTGGGCAGTACTAACGGTTTGTATGTGGACGACCAGCGTGTACGCCTGCCCCACCCTGTTACAACACCAGTTTGAGCGCTTGCAAGATGGTGCACCACAGTCGCTATGCCAGTACAAGGGCAACGTTTTGTTGGTGGTGAACACGGCAAGCTACTGCGGGTTTACCAACCAGTACAAAGGACTGGAAGCGCTGCACAAGCGTTACGCGGCGAGCGGCCTGGTGGTGCTGGGCTTTCCGTCTAACGACTTTGGCAGACAAGAGCCTGGCGACGCCAAGCAAATAGCCGACTTGTGCTTCAACACCTACGGCGTTGAGTTTCCCATGTTTGCCAAAACGGTTGTTGCGGGTGAAGGCGCAAATGCGTTTTACAAGCAACTGGTCAAGGCCAGTGGCTCTGCGCCGGGCTGGAATTTTCACAAGTACCTCATCAGCGCCGACGGCCAACAAGTCACAGGGTTTGACTCGGCCAACCAACCCTTGGGTGGCGCCATTGAGGCGGCTGTAACGAAGGCGCTGGGCCTGCGCGCCGCCAACAGCCAGTAGCGCCACAACCCCGTGGCCAATGGGCTCTAAGGGTTTCTATTGATTTCGCAATCATCTTCGCTTGCTTATATTAGAGCTCGCCTATAAGAGGTGGCCAACAAGAGCCAGCCCATGATTTTGCCCCTCACAAGAAACCTCAACGCATGAAGCCCCTTCGGTCGCTTTTCTTCATTTTCAGCCTCGCTTTTGCACAATCAGCCCTCAGCAATGAGTTTGGTGACGCCAAACTAGGCCAACAGGTCTACGCACAGTGCGTTGCCTGCCACCAGGTTGGTAAAGGCGCGCAAGCCGGCATAGGGCCAGTGTTGAACGGTATTTTTGGACGCCAGGTAGGCGCTGTCCAAGGCTATAACTACTCAGACAGCTTGCTGCGCTTGAAGCACAGCGGCATGCGCTGGAACTTTGACAATCTTGACGCCTACATCGAGAACCCGCGAGCGTTTGCCTCACAAACACGCATGGGCTATGCCGGCTTGGCAGACCCAAAGGCAAGGGCTGACTTGTTGGCGTATTTGCGCATCTTCTCGGACAACACAGCCGATATTCCTGAAGCCGCGCCAACCTCAACTGCTTACGAAGTTGAGCTGCCAGACGACATATTGGGGCTTAAGGGAGATGTCGCTTACGGTGAGTACCTGTCCAGCGAATGCCTGACTTGCCATCAAGCCCAAGGCAGTACCCAAGGCATACCGCCCATAACGGGCTGGCCAGAAAAGCAATTTGTGTTGGCCATGCACGCCTACAAACAAAAACTACGCACAAACCCCGTCATGCAAATGATGGCGGGACGTTTGGCGGATGAAGAGATCGCAGCCTTGGCTGCCTATTTTGCAAGCCACTAAGAAGCTTGCCCCTCAACCTGGAGAGTGAATCATGAGTTTTAATCGCCGTCATTTTTTGGAATTGGCCGCCGGCACAACCGCGGCACTTGCCGCACCTGCGGTTATTGGTAGGGCAAAGCCACGCGTGGTCGTTATTGGTGGCGGCGCTGGTGGTGCCACCGCTGCGCGCTACATTGCCAAAGACTCAAAAGGCGCCATTGACGTGACGTTGATTGAGCCATCGCGTGTGTACTACACCTGCTTCTTCTCCAACCTGTATCTGGGCGGTGAGCGCACCATGCAATCGCTGGCGCACACCTACGGCAAATTGGCGTCTACGCACGGCATCAACGTGGTGCACGACTGGGCCGTTGGCATTGACCGCGACACCCGCACCATCACACTGGCAAGTGGCTACAAAATGGGCTACGACCGGTTGATCTTGTCTCCCGGTATTGACTTCATCGCAGGTGCTGTTGAAGGCTGGGACACATCCAAGCAAAACAAAATGCCGCATGCCTACAAGGGCGGCTCACAAACGGAGCTGCTGAAGGCACAACTGGAAGCTATGCCCCAAGGCGGCACTTTTGCCATGGTGGCACCACCCAACCCTTACCGCTGCCCTCCCGGCCCATACGAGCGCGTGTCCATGGTGGCGCACTTGCTCAAGCAAAAGAACCCAACAGCCAAAATCATTGTGGCCGACCCCAAGCCAAAGTTCTCCAAAGAGGCATTGTTCCGCGATGCGTGGTCACGCCACCATCAAGGCATGGTTGAGTGGGTAGGCCCAGACTTTGGCGGCAAAAACGTGTCTGTTGATGCCGACGCCATGGTGCTGAAGATAGACGGCGAGGCGGTCAAGGTTGATGTGTGTAACGTCATACCTGCCATGAAGGCTGGCCGCATCTGTGAAGTCGCCGGTATCACCGAAGGCAACTGGGCGCCAGTGAGCGGCCACACCATGCAAAGCCGCGTAGACGACAAAATCTACGTGTTGGGCGATGCTACAAACCAGGGTGATATGCCCAAGTCTGGCTACTCGGCCAACAGCCAGGCTAAGGTAGCTGCCATGGCCGTGCGCGCTGAGCTAACCGGCTCACGCATGTTCCCTGCCAAGTTCTCCAACACATGCTGGTCTATGCTGGGCACGACGACGGTGTCAAAGTGGGTGCCACCTACCAGGCCACTGACGAGAAAATCGCAAAAGTGGACGGCTTTATCAGCAAAACCGGTGAGAGCCGCGAACTGCGCAAGGCCACCTTCCAGGAAAGCCTGGGCTGGTACGACGGCATCACCTCTGACATGTTCAGCTAAGCCTCGCACCCAAGGCTTAAAGGCTTAAAGGCTTAAAGGCTTAAACCCTTAACCCAATGCCCTAAGCCGCCTTTAATGGCGGCTGGGGCATGCCAATGTTGTAATGCATGCGCAGCTGTACACATTTGGGGTTAAGGCTGCCGTCTTCCATATAGGCGGCGTACTCCCGACATGGCGACGGCCTGTCCTCATAAATGGAGCAGCGGTTGTTATCTTGCAGCGCCGTGCACCGCCCCTGACCGTTGTTGTTGCCTTTTTCGGTGCCGTTCATACAGACCAGAAATGGGGTCACAGGCTGCGTGAGTTCAGCCGGCACACACCCTCCCGGAAAGGTATCCAGCTCACCCTGGTAAAACGACACACGAAAATGTTTACAGCACGCGCCACAGTCGTTGCAGATGCTGTGCTCTGGCATGTCATAAAACGTGCGGTTGTCGTCAGTGGTAACGACTATTTGTAGCGATGACATGGTGTGCGGTTGCCTAGGCAATGTAGTGACGGTGCTGGATTATGCCCTTTACCGCAGCCACAAGCTGACCAGACACCGTGGTCAGCCGTACAGCGCAAACCATTACAAAGATGCCCCATCTCCCCAGAGGCCATGCGGTAAATCTACAAATGTGATACTAGCTTTGGGACATTTTTCCCATTGGCTCAACGCCGTGACGGCGTTTGAGCGCGCTAAAAGGACATCACATGAAACACACATTGCTTGCACTTGCCGTTATGGCGTATGGGTCAGTGGCATTTGCACATGGCTGCCCGGGTGAGATGAAACAAATTGACGCCAAACTACCCGCTGCCATGCTTGGCGCTGCAGACATGACAACAGTGAAAGAACTACGCGCACGCGGTGAAGCCGAACACAAGGCGGGTAAACACAGCGCATCCATGGCCTCTCTGGGTGAGGCCAAAAAGCTGCTGGGCCTGTAGGCAAAGCCTGACGCCGCGCACCTGCATGGGGGCAGTCGCGGCAGTAACAGCTGGTCAGGGCACCAACCACTCCAAGGCACCGCCTGGCGATAGCCTTGCACGTTGGTGCCCTTTCTTGCTGAGCGCCAGCCAGTCCAGACCTGTAACTTGAAACACCACAACAGCCAAATAATGGGCTGGCGTGTCGCCTTCGGCCAGGGCCACATGGGCTGTGCTTTGCGCACTACCAGGCGCCAAGGCGCTGGTGTAGTCAGCCGCAGCTGGTGACTGTGCCAGCCGTTGCCAGGCGGCATGCACAACCGGGCCTTCGGTGAGCACAGTGGCACGTGCTGTAGCGCGCAACTGCCAATGAAGGCGCTTGCTCCAAAACGTCAGTTGTGCCAATGGCTGCGCCGCCAGCTCTGCGCACTTGGGTGAGCGCGCATCGGTAAACACATGCAACAACCACTGCTGCGCATCGGCATGCCGCAGCACCACAGTGCGAGCCTGGGGGCCGCTGTTGTTTAAACCCTCTGTAGACACCGTTGGGGTGCGCCACTCGTGGTGGCGGTCATGCGGTGCGCGCGTGAGCTCTTGCCATAAACGGCTTGGTAAATCATTGGGGCGTGCTGGGGGGTTTGGTGTCATGACTCTAAACAATGGCAAGCCTACAAAGGCGTAAAACTATCTGAGGCCCTTGTGGCGGTTGCGCCTGACGGGTGGGTTGAAATCTATGGGCTTGTCTTTTACCCATTGCACAAATGTGGCAACAACGGGATGGGCCTGCAGCGCTGCCACTGTCGCATAATGCCGCGCCAGCTCTGTCTCGGTCAGTACAGCGTGTATGTGCTTGTGGCAGATCCTGTGCATGAGCACAGTGGCCACGCCGCCACGCGACTTGGGTACCAGATGGTGGGCATCTTTAAGGCCAGGCGGTATGGGTCTGTCGCAAAGCACGCAGATGGGCTGGCCCTCCGGGGCCACCACATAAGACCCGCTGCGGGCGGCCTGCAGCCGCTTGATGCGCCCCTTAGCCATGGCTTACGTCGCGCCTGCAAGCCTGACACTCAAGCCATGTGGGAGCGCACACTGTAGCCAGGCCAGCCCCCACCAAGTGCCCCGCGTATCCAGGCCCTTTTAACCCACGCATTGCACAAGCCCTTGTCTGCGACTTGCTTGCCTGCAACATATCTGTTTTCCGAGTAGTCACCACAGTCACCTAAAATTGAAAGATGCGCGCGGTGACTGCAGCTCGCCACAACCACCTCAAAGCCAAACCATGACCATGACCACCGCCCAAGCCGTTACCTCACCGCTACACATTGACATCGTCTCAGATGTGATGTGCCCCTGGTGTGTCATTGGTTACATGCAACTTGCACGCGCTTTGGAGACGCTTGGCACGCCACACACGATTCGCTGGCACCCTTTTGAGCTCAACCCCAACATGCCCCCAGAAGGCCAGAACATCACCGAGCACATTGCTCAAAAATATGGTGCGACACCCGAGCAGTCGCAGGCCAGCCGTGTGCACATGACGCAAGCCGGAGCCGCCGTGGGCTTTGAGTTTGCCTACACAGACGATATGCGCATGCACAACACTTTTAACACCCACCAGCTGTTGCACTGGGCCGCGCAACTTGGGCGCATGCATGATCTCAAAATGGCGCTGTTTACGGCGCACTTTACCCACGGACGCAACCTGTCAGACGACGCCATATTGGCTGATATTGCCGCCAGCATTGGGCTGGACCCAACGCAAGCGGCGGCTGTACTGGCCGACCAGCGCTTTGCGGCCGAGGTGAGAGCCGCCCAGCAGTTTTGGGTGCAGCAAGGCATTCAAAGCGTGCCGGCTGTGGTGTTTAACAAGCGTCATTTGGTCAGCGGTGCGCAAGGCGTAGACAATTTCACACAAATCTTGCACCAGCTCAACAGCATGTCTGATCAGCCTGATGCCGCGTAGACCATGCCGCATTTAGTTGATCGCTTTAATTGCTAGTATTGAGTTGCCAGTATTGAGTTGCTGGCATTCAGTTGCCAGTATCCAGGCCATACAACAAACCCCTCAGTTCTTCTACACCTACAGCCCAACATGACCGACTCCACCACCGCGCCCCAGCGCCCAGCACTGCCAGACCGTCTGTCTATTGACCCCAAAAGCCCGCACCATATGGCGGCGATTTTTGAGCACGACATTGGCATTCGCTTTAACGGCAAAGACCGTAACGACGTAGAAGAGTATTGCGTGAGCGAAGGCTGGGTGAGAGTGCCTGCGGGCAAGACACTCAACCGAAAAGGGCAGCCCCTGCTGATCAAGATCACAGGCACAGTCGAAGCTTTTTACCGTTAATGGCAGACCTATGACAGAAGACTTACGCTGCTGCGGAAGCGGCACTTGCATCATCAACGCAGAAGGCTTGTGCTGGTGCGGCCAACAATGGGATGGCGACACAATGTGCCGCCCACCCTTGGCACCCGCGCAGCAAACAGGCGTAGACGCCAAACCACCAACGCCCAGCGACCATACCGACAAGGACACCGGCACACGATGACTGGACGTCGTGTGCTGGCAGCTGGCAAAGCGCTGCTAGGCCAGTAGCACGATTGCCACAATCGCAACGCCTATGGCCAGATTGATGGACACCCAACGCTTGATGGTGTCCATGGCCTTGGCGCCTGCGGCCCAATCCTGTGCAGCGACGGCACGGTCCAAGCGCTTGTACAGCGCAAACCGAATGTGACCCAGCACAAGCACCATCAGCACGCCCAGCGCTGCCATGATGGTCCAGCTAAGTGGCATGGCAAATGTGCCTCCAGCCTGCACGGTCTGCTTGGCAACGCGGCCCATCATCCAAAAGCCACTACCCAGCACCACTGTGGCGCACCACATGGCTACTCTGAAAAACCGGCCCAATGCGCCATGCATCAGTTGCAGCTTGGCTGCGGGCTCCAGCTGCGCCGCTGCCGGGCGTAAACAGAACAACGAAAACACCATGCCGCCTAACCAGACGATGAGGGACAAAATGTGCAGTAACTTGAGCGTGGCGTAGAGCATGGGGTATTTTTAGTGTGTTGATGGGGTTGGCGGCACAGCTTGAACCAAACAAGCTGTAACTTTGTTAAGAGGTGGTGTGCGGCTTAAAGGTTCCGTGGGCTGCCATGGGTGGCCTAAGCCAGACCGCAACACCCGTTACACACAACTCAGGCACCTCTGACCCGAGTGTATGCGCAAGCGGCTTTGTTGCTGGCTTTGTTGCTGGCTTTGTTGCTGGCTTTGTTGCTGGCTTACTGCTCATTTACGGCTAATCTGTAGCTCACTTACCGCTCAGTTTGGGCTTTAGCTGCCACCACTGCAATGCCTGGCGCAGCGACAACACCTTGCCGCTTTGGTAACTCACATAACCCGGCACCGCGCCCAGCAGTTTGACCACTGGGCGCTTTGCAAAATAAGCTGCAGGGCTTGCACGGCCGGTTGGCTTAGCACTTGTTTGCGGCATACCAGGTAATAGTGTTCTCGCAGCAACGGTACAAAGCCCAGGCCATGGGCGGCGGCTGCTGATTGCGTCCCCAGGCCGGCATCAGCCTCACCACTGGCCACAGCCAAGGCGACCGCACTGTGTGATGGTTCATAGCGGTCATAGCCCAACAGTTGCCTGGCCTGCACCCCCTGCTCTTTCAGCAATTCGTCAAGCAGCACACGCGTGCCAGAGCCAGACGTACGGTTGACGTAACGCAGCCGCCAGTGGGCTATGTGCCTGAGGCCGTCAATGTGCCGCGGATTGCCTGCGGCCACCATGAGGCCTTGCTGGCGCGTGGCAAAACCCAGCAATTTGTGCTCTCCCGTTTTAAGCAGTGGCTTGTAGGTACGCGCCGACACACTGGTGGCGCTGGGGTTGTCGCGCACATGAAAGCCTGCCAATGCGCATTGCCCACTGTTAAGCGCCTCAAGGGCCGACAAACTGCCACCAAACTGAATGTCTAAATGCACGCCCTGACTCGCTGCGTGGGTTTGCAACCTGGGCAAGCCGTCGTCGTGGCTGGCAAACAGGCTTAGCACATGGGCATTGGCCTCAAAGGCCAGCGCCAGCGTGCGTTCCAGCTCTGCGCGCATGGCTTCAATTTTTGGCGCCAGACGCGCCTGGGCCAGCCGCTCAGTCCATAGCAACTTGTCTGCAAAGGGTGTTAACTGCGCGGCTTGACCACGCTCCCACAACAACAAGGGCTGCGTCAACTTCACCTCCCAGTCTTTGAGCAAGCCCCATACGTGCCGATAAGACAAGCCCATGTCGCGCGCTGCGGCTGAAATAGAGCCCTGTGTGCGCACGGCAAACAGCAAATCCAGCAAATCGTTTTGGATGTGTGGCTCGGACGCGCGGTTGTCAGCCAGCTGATAACTTAAAAGTACTTTTCGCATAGGCGAAGTGTGCCTGAATTCAAAGGCATCACTGCCCAACAACGCAAGCTGTGCTTATGCAAACCATTACATAGCTTTCAACCCCACGCAACGCTGCCAGGCCGATACACATAGCATGCGCCATCGCTATGAATACCTTCTCTGACAGCTTGCTACAAGCACTGGCCCTCATCGCCTCAGCCGACCCCGTGTTGTGGGGCGTTGTAACGCGGTCTGTGGGCGTGAGCGCCACGGCCACACTACTGGCATGCGGCATGGGCATGGTCTTGGGTGCCTGGCTTGCGGTGGCACGTTTCAAAGGGCGCAACTTGGTGCTTACGCTGCTCAATACATCACTGGGCGTTCCCGCGGTGGTGGTGGGCCTGGTGGTGTATTTGCTGTTGTCGCGATCAGGTCCCTTGGGCTTTTTGGGCTGGCTGTTCACGTTTCAAGCCATGGTGATTGCCCAAACCGCACTGGTGCTGCCCATAGCCACCGCCCTCACCCGCCAAGCCATTGAAGACGCTGACCAGCGCTACGGCGAGCAACTGCTGTCGGTGGGTGCCACCACACTCAACCGGGGCCTGTTACTGGGCTGGGATGAGCGCTACGCCTTGCTGACGGTTTTGTTGGCGGTATTTGGTCGCGCCATTGCAGAAGTGGGCACCGTGATGATTGTGGGCGGCAACATAGAAGGCTTTACACGCGTCATGACCACGGCCATTGCCCTTGAGACCAGCAAGGGGGATTTACCCATGGCGCTGGGCCTGGGTGTGGTGCTGTTGCTGCTGGTACTGCTGCTCAATGCCGCCGTGTCGTGGGTGCGCCTATGGCGTGAGCGCGTGGACGTGGCTCCAGCACAGGGGGTCTTGTGATGCTGTTTGACTGGCAACAAGTCAGCGCCTCAATGGGTGGCCTGCGCCAAGTGAAGGCGCTGCGCAACATCAGCTTGCAAGTGCACGCCGGTGAACGCATTGCCATCATAGGGCCCAACGGCAGCGGCAAAAGCACGCTGCTGCGGGCGCTGCACGGCTTGCAAGCCACGCAAGGCCAGGCGTGGCGTGCACCGTCGCTGTGCGAAAAAGGCGCGATGGCCATGTTGTTTCAACGCCCTTACGCCATGCGCATGAGCACGCTCAACAACATACGCGTGGCGCTGTGGCTGCAGTCTGTGCCATGGGCGCACACCAAGTCCCTGGCCATGCAAGGTCTGCACAAAATGGGGCTGCAAGCAGTGGCTGAGCAAAATGGCCGAACCCTGTCTGGCGGGCAATTACAGCGCATGGCATTGGCCAGGGCCTGGGTGCTGCGCCCACGCTTGTGGCTGCTGGACGAGCCCACGGCCAGCCTGGACCCCCATGCCAAGCGCGACGTGGAAGCCCTGATTGCGACGTTTGCGCAAAGCGACGACAGCACACTCATTTTCAGCAGCCACAACCTGGGCCAAGTGAAGCGCCTGGCCCAGCGCGTGTGGTATTTGCAACAAGGCAGCCTGCTGGCTGACATGCCTGTTGCGCAGTTTTTCAATGAGTCTCATCTAGAGGCGCAGTGTCCAGAAGCCTTGGCTTTTATTAAAGGAGAAATCTAATGAACCGTCTTGCCACCCACCTGAAGATCACTGCAACCGCGCTGTTGCTGAGCTTGAGTCTGCATGCCGAGGCCCAAACGCCTTCCATCGTGGTGGCGTCCACCACCTCCACCGAACAGTCGGGTCTTTTTGCACACATATTGCCCATTTTCAAAAAGGTCTCAGGCATAGACGTCAAGGTGGTGGCACTGGGCACTGGGCAAGCCATTGACATGGCACGGCGTGGTGACGCAGACGTGCTGTTTGTGCACGACACAGCAAAAGAAAACCTGTTTGTGGCAGATGGATTTGCGGACAAGCGCTACAACGTGATGTACAACGACTTTGTAGTGGTTGGCCCCAAGTCAGACCCAGCCGGTGCACGCGGCAATGATATTGGCAACGGCCTACAGCGCATCAGCAATGCGAATGCCGCCTTCATCTCTCGTGGTGACAAAAGCGCACACACGCCGCCGAGCTGCGCTACTGGAAGCTGCTGGGCGACAACGCCAGCAAAGGCACCGGCTACAAAGAATGCGGCTGCGGCATGGGCCCCGCTTTAAACATGGCGTCTGCCAGCAATGCCTATGTGCTGACCGACCGCGCCACTTGGCTCAACTTTAAAAACCGTGGTGATTTAAGCGTGCTGCTAGAGGGTGACAAGCGATTGTTTAACCAGTACGGCATCATGTTGGTGAGTGCTGCCAAGCACCCACACGTCAACACCGCGCGGGGCCAGCAGTTTGTTAACTGGGTATTGAGCCCATTGGGCCAAGCCGCCATTGCCAGCTACACCATAGGTGGCGAGCAACTTTTCTTCCCCAACGCGCAGTAATTGGGCTGGACCCAAGCCAGACCCAAGCCAGTCCCAACATGGAGGGCCTACAAACTGTGACGTGAGAAGCTGTGACTTGAGACCGAGTAGGGCTTTGAATTCCGATTTTTGGAATAATTCGGCTCAAATAAAAATATTTCTTGCCAATGTGGTGCAGGCGTGATTAGAATCCGTCACCAATCATTTTTTTGGAACTTTTTGTACCACTTTTGGAGAAATCATGAACAGCACCTCACCGCAAGTACCCTCTGGTCCCCAGCGCATGACGCCGTCCGAGGCTTTCGTCGAAACCATGGTCGCGCGTGGCGTGAAGGCCATGTTCGGCATCATGGGCTCGGCCTTTATGGATGCCATGGACATTTTTGCTCCAGCTGGCATCACATTGATTCCCGTTGTGCATGAGCAAGGCGCAGGTCACATGGCCGATGGTTATGCCCGCGTTACCGGCCGCCACGGTGTGGTGATTGGCCAAAACGGCCCCGGTATCAGCAACTGCGTGACATCAATTGCTGCGGCATTTTGGGCACACAGCCCAGTTGTGATCATTACGCCTGAGACCGGCACCATGGGTATGGGTTTGGGTGGCTTCCAGGAAGCCAACCAGTTGCCCATGTTCCAGGAGTTCACCAAGTACCAGGGCCACGTGAACAACCCCAAGCGCATGGCCGAGTACACCGGTCGTGTGTTTGACCGCGCCATTTCAGAAATGGGCCCCACCCAGTTGAACATTCCCCGTGATTACTTCTACGGTGAAGTCACCTGCGAAATTCCCGCCGAGCAAACGATTGAGCGTGGCGCCGGTGGCGAGAACAGCCTGAACGAAGCCGCAGAATTGCTGGCAACGGCCAAGTTCCCAGTGATCTTGTCAGGCGGCGGCGTTGTGATGGGCGATGCAGTCGCAGAATGCCAGGCTTTGGCTGAGCGCCTGGGCGCACCCGTGGTAACCGGCTACTTGCGCAACGATGCTTTCCCAGCAAGCCATCCCCTGTGGGCAGGCCCTTTGGGCTACCAAGGTTCCAAGGCCGCCATGAAGTTGATCGCGCAGGCGGACGTGGTGGTGGCATTGGGTTCACGCATGGGCCCATTCGGCACTTTGCCGCAGCACGGTTTGGACTACTGGCCCAAAGAAGCCAAGATCATTCAAGTTGAAGCCGATCACACCAACTTGGGCTTGGTGAAGAAAATTTCTGTGGGCATTTGTGGCGATGCGAAAGCCGCTGCAAAAGCCATTACCGAGCGCTTGGCTGGCAAGGCCTTGGCCTGCGATGCAACCAAAGATGCCCGCGCCAAAACCATCGCCGCTGAAAAAGCAGCCTGGGAAAAAGAGCTGGACGAGTGGACACACGAGCGTGACGCTTACAGCCTGGACATGATCGAAGAAGCCAAAGGCGAGAAGCCTTTCAGCGGCGGTGAATACTTGCACCCCCGCCAGGTGTTGCGTGAGCTGGAAAAAGCCATGCCCAAGCGCGCAATGGTGTCAACCGATATCGGCAACATCAACTCGGTAGCCAACAGCTACTTGCGCTTTGACGAGCCACGCAGCTTCTTTGCACCCATGAGCTTCGGTAACTGCGGTTACGCATTGCCAACCATCATTGGCGCCAAGTACGGCGCACCTGATCGCCCCGCCATTGCTTACGCTGGCGACGGTGCATGGGCAATGAGTATGGTGGAAATCATGACTGCGGTTCGTCACAACATTCCCGTAACGGCTGTGGTGTTCCACAACCGCCAGTGGGGTGCCGAGAAGAAGAACCAGGTTGACTTCTACAACCGCCGCTTCGTGGCCGGTGAACTCGAGAGCGAAAGCTTTGCAGGCATGGCACAAGCCATGGGTGCTGAAGCCATTGTTGTCGATAAGCTGGAAGACGTTGGCACCGCGCTGAAGAAGGCCATAGACATGCAGATGAACGAAGGCAAGACCTGCGTTATCGAAATCATGTGTACCCGTGAATTGGGTGATCCCTTCCGCCGCGATGCGTTGGCGAAACCCGTTCGTTTGCTGGACAAGTACAAAGACTTCGTTTAAGGCAAACCCATAGGGCTAACCTGTCATGCGCCGTTGTGCGTTGGGCAGGTTGGCCCTTTTTTATGGTTAAAACTTCAGCACCATGATCAACGAATTAGCCGCGCGCGCGAAACGCTCACCCAAACGCCTCGTCTTACCCGAGCTGGCAGATGCCCGTGTGCGCGAGGCGGGCTTGAAGGCGCACGCCGATGGCGTGGCACAAATCATTTTTGTTGGCCATGCCGCTGACGCACAAGGCGCGGCCGGGACCGTTTGGCCTGCCGATGTGGTGGTTCACGACCCACAGACAGATGAGCACCGCTACCGATTGGCCAAGGCGTTGCAACTATGCCGCGCCAAGGAAAACCTCAGCATTGAAGACGCCTTGAAGCGCATTGAAAACCCCTTGACCTTCGCCGCCATGCTGGTGCGCGAGGGTGATGCCGACGGCATGGTGTGCGGTGCAATAACGACCACCGCAGACGTGGTGCGTACAAGCATTCAATTGATTGGCGTGGCCAAGGGCACACCGTTGGTGTCCAGCTTTTTCTTGATGTACAAGGCGGGCGATGGCACACAGTTGCCGCAGCAATTTGTATTTACGGACTGCGGTTTGGTTATTGAGCCAAGCGCACAAGAGTTGGCACATATTGCCAGCGCAGCGGCAAATAGTGCGCGCCAGCTGATGGCCGTTGAGCCGAGGCTGGCGATGTTGTCTTTTTCAACCGCCGGCAGCGCACGCCACGAGCGCGTGACCAAGGTGCAAGAAGCCACCGCGCTGCTACGCGACCTGCGACCCGATCTGCCGGTAGACGGCGAGTTGCAACTGGACGCGGCACTGGTGCCTGCTATCGCAGCGCGCAAAATCCCACAGTCCAAGGTCAAGGGCAACGCCAACGTGCTGGTGTTTCCCAATTTGGATGCAGGCAACATTGGATACAAGCTGGCTGAGCGTTTAGGCGGGTTCACCGCCTTGGGGCCCTTGTTGCAAGGCTTGAACAAACCCGCAAATGATTTGTCCAGGGGGTGTTCAGCGCAAGATGTCTACGGCGTAATTTGCACGACTGTGGTGCAGGCACAGTCTTGATCAGTGGCGTTTTCGCAGCGCGCGTTGCGCCTCGAAACCCACCTTCAAGATGTTGCCAATGCTCTGGGTTTGAACGATGTGTGTATCTGTCCAGCCCAGGCAGTGGCGGTAGTACACGCTGAGGTCTAAGCCAACACCAAGCCCCATGACGGCCACCGACCCAGCACGTTCAAGTTGACGCAAAACGGTACGCAAATGATGGTCTAGGTAGTACTCGACATTGGTGCGTTGTGTGGCGGTTTCCATTGGCGAGCCATCTGAGATCACCACCACCAGGCGCTGGGTGACAGGCAACGCCATCAGGCGGTCTGCCGCCCATTGAACGGCTTCACCGTCAAGACCTTCGCGGTACAGGTCTGGCTTGAGCAAGGCCGCAATCGACAGGGCTGCAGCGCGGCGGGTTTGACTGGCCGACTTCAACACCATATGCAGGCGCTCGGCCAAGCGCCCTGGCTGATCAGGTCGGCCCGCCCTCTCCCACGCCTTTTGGGCTTTGCCGCCGTTCCAGGATGCTGTGGTGTAACCCAACACCTCGGTTTGAACACCCGCACGCTCAAATACGCGGGTCAACACCTCCACCATGGGCAACACACGCGGCAACTGGTTGCGCATAGAGCCCGAGCAGTCCATCAGGATGGAAACCGCTGCGCTGATGTCGGGCTGGTAGCGCTCTTGCTTGAACACGTTGCGCTCTTGCGGCGACGTTACCAGCATGGACAGCCGCTCCGCGCTGAGGTAGCCAGACTCGGTTTCCAGCTCCCAGCCATTGCGAACCGGTACCGCCCATTGCCGACGCACACGCTGCGCCAACGCGCCAATATTCACGGGCGAATCCAGCAGCCAGTCATCAATCTGTCGCCGGTACCCTGGCAGCAAGGCGGCACGCACCAAGTCTTCGCCCGTGCGCTCCAGGTCAAAACGGTCGGTAAAGATACGGTAGCCCGTGCGCTGCGCCTTGATGTCTTTCCCATCGCCCCAATCGGTTTGCAAGAGGTCTGTAAAAGGCTTTTCAATCGGGCGCAGCAAGGCGGCCAGCAAAGCGGCTGCGCGTTTGCTGAAACGGCGCGCACCAGGTGGCAAGGACTGCGCCTCTGCCTCTAACCACTGGGCAACACCCAAGGCCACCAACCAGGCCGCCTGGGTGTAAGCAGCAGCGTCGTGACGCTGGCGGCGCATGACCTGAAAGTGACCACCCCATTGCGGTCCAACCAGGGAGGCCCGCATGGTCTCCATGACATCGGTATCTTCGTCGGCAATCGCTTGGCCATTGATCAGGCTGCGCGCGCTGCCAATGACTGTGAACAGCAACAAGCCGGTTTGGGTCTCTGTAATGAGTGAGGCTTTGAATTGCATCACCCAGTGTTCGTAGGCTTCAAAGAGGTTTTGTTGTACACCTGGCCAACGCGACGCTACGGTGTATTCATCGCGAAATTGACACAACACGCCGTATACCAGGTGCGCCATACCCAGCTGGGCGCTGGTATCAGGGGACGGGTGATCACGCAGCGTAGCGCCTAGCAAATGCGCGGCGGCCGCGTCAGCACTGGCACGGGCCTGGGGGCCGTCCGTACGCGAATCATGGTGCGTGGCACCCGTCTGTATGCCCGCCTCACCTATGAACAGTCGGTGTGCGGATGGGTAAATACCCATTTCACCGGTGAGCGCGCGCGCAACGCCAGCGGACAGTTCATCGGCGTCGCGCAAGGCGATGCCTGTAACCGGGGCTTGGGGTGTCACGTGCGTGGCGGACACGAGCAGATCAAGCGCGTGGCGCCGCGTGCGTATCGGCAAGCGGCAGATTTTCAGCAAAGCAGCGCTGGTACAGCTCGGCTATCAGGGGGTGCTCGCTGGGCTCACACTTGTTGAGATAAGACAACTTGAAAGCCAGCACGCGGTCTTGGAAAAGCGCTGCATTTTCACCCCAGTTGATAAGGGTACGCGGCGACATCAGCACGGACAAGTCTCCCATGGCATGGCTTTGGCGTGTGAGATTGGCCATTGCAATCATCGCGTTGGCAATGCGCAGGCCCTCGCCCTGAGCGAGGCTGGGGACTTGAGCGGTCAAAATGGCCAGCTCTTTTTCTGGCGGCAGGTAGTTCAGTGCGACCACCAGATTCCAACGGTCCATCTGCGCCTGGTTGATTTGCTGCACGCCGTGGTAAAGCCCTTGCACATTGCCTTGACCCACTGTGTTGGCTGTGGCAAACAAGCGGAAAGCCTTGTGTGGATGCAGCGTGCGGTTTTGCTCCATCAGGGTGAACGAGCCTTCACGCTCCAGCACACGCTGGATCACAAACATGACATCGGGGCGGCCTGCATCGTACTCGTCCAGGATGAGCGCAATGGGCTTGCGCATACACCACGGCAAAATGCCTTCTTGAAATTTGGTGACTTGGTGACCGTCTTGCATCACTATGGTGTCTTTGCCCACCAAATCAAGGCGGGTGATGTGTCCATCCAGGTTCACACGCATGCAAGGCCAGTTCAATCGCGCGGCCACCTGCTCTATGTGTGATGACTTGCCACTGCCGTGCAAGCCTTGCACCAACACGCGTTTGTTGTGCATAAAGCCCGCCAAAATAGCCTGCGTCACCTCGGGCTGAAATTGATAGGCGGGGTCAACCGGTGGAACCAAGTCCATACCAGCGGTGAAGCCGTTGACGCGAAAGTCGGTGTCTAAACCAAATAACTCGCGTGCTGAAAATGATTGATCGGGCACTTGCATGGTAGCTTCCGTTGGCCGGGTTTATGCCGACTGGTTATTCAAATCTGGGCCGCTCGCAGCTTGCTCTTCAATGGCCTGCAAGGCTGATGCCGCGCGCTGCAGCGCAGGAATCGCAGCCTCGACACGCGGTTGGGTCAGGCGCATGCTGGGGGCCTGAATGGCAAGCCCCAAGTTCGATGCCCGGTTCGTACTGGGCACCAACACGGCCACACAAATAAGGCCGGGCAGGTACTCCTCGCGGTCGTAGCCCACGCCATCACGTTTGACGGTGGCGATCTCGGCCTCAATGGCCTCCAGGTCGGTGATGGTTTTGGGCGTGAAGCGCTCCAGGGACACCTGCCCCAGAAGGCGACGCCGCTGGCTGGGTGTCATCTGTGCCAAAAACAACTTGCCGGTGGCCGAACAATGCGCCGGCACAACCGAACCCGCTTGTAGATAAAAACGCAGCGGTGCGGGCGTTTCAACGCGGTCCAGATACACCACCTCGGAGCCGTTGAAGGCAGTGAGGTTGCAAGTCTCTCCAACCTCCTCTACCAAACGGCGCAACACCAGATGACGCGCACCGTGAACGGTGTTGTTGAGCAACACCGTCTCGGCCATTTGACGCAGGCGCAAGCCGGTGGTGTATTGGCGACCATCGCCGTCACGCTGCACCATGCCCGCCATCTCCAACTGTTGCAACATGCGGTGAACAGTAGGCTTGGGCAAACCTGTTTCTTCCACCAATGTTTGCAAGGTGGCAAACCTGTCCATTTTGGCCAAGGCCTCCAACAACGCAAATTGGCGCATGGTCGGCTTGTCGTTGTCCAAAGCGGTGACCTTGGGCGTCACAACCGACTGGGTGATGAGCTTGTTTGGTGTTTTCATGTCTGGATGATATCAAATTTCAAAATTGAATGCAATTTGTCTCGTTTTTTAAAAAACTTGACGCCGAATCTTTCTTGGAGCATCATTGGCGCAATTTTTCGAAACCATACGTTCCATAAAAAGGAAATCATGCACATCCGCTCCAAATTCGGTGCGCTGCTTCAAGGCAGCGGTCTCGCTTCTTGGTCAAAAGGCCTTGCGCTCAGCGCGGTCGTCGCTTTGGCTGCAACCTTTGTCGCTGATCACTACGGCGGCCCCAAGTACCTCTACGCCCTGCTGATGGGCATGGCTTTCCACCACCTCAGCCAAGTCGATGGCTACAGCGCGGGCATTGAATTCGCCGCCAAGAAACTGGTTCGCTTCGGCGTTGCGTTGCTGGGCTTGCGCATATTGCTCAGTGATTTGCAAGACTTGGGATGGGGTGGTGTGTTCGCACTCATCAGTGGCTTGTTGCTAACCGTTGCATTTGGCATGTGGATGGCCAAGCGCCTGGCCCTCCCACGCAGTTTGGGTTTGCTGTCTGGTGGCGGTACGGCTATCTGTGGTATCTCGGCGACATTGGCGCTATCCGCCACCATGCCCCAAAGCAAAGAAGTCGAGGAAATGACGCTGCTCACGGCGATTGGCATCGCTGCCTTTTCAACTGTTGCCATGGTGTTGTACCCGGTCTTGGTGGTGACCCTACCACTCAGCCAGGCAGAGGCGGGGTTGTTTTTAGGTGGTTCCATCCATGACGTGGCGCAAGTGGTGGGCGCGGGCTACATCATTTCGCCCGATGTCGCGGACTCAGCCACCTTGGCCAAAATGTTCCGCGTGTCCATGTTGATGCCTATGGTGATGGTGTTTTCGCTGGCTTTCAGCGGCGCCCGTCACAATGCCAGTGACACCGACAAGCCCACTAAAAAAGCGGGCTTGATACCCGGCTTTCTGGTGGTGTTTGTTGTATTGGCCGTGTTGAACAACACGGTTGCATTACCCAAACCAGCCGTTGGCTTTTTAAGCGACCTGTCTGGCTGGTGCCTGGTGATTTCCATCGCGGCCCTGGGCGTGAAGACGTCGCTGGACAAATTGTCGGCACTTGGCTGGCGCCCCATTATTTTGCTGGCCAGCGAATCGCTGTTCATCGCCAGCTGGATGCTGGGCATGGTGCTGTTGATGCGTCAGTTCAACTGAGTCGCCACTGCGATGCGTCTATAGCCAAGAAGGCTTCGACCGCCGCGGTTGCAATAACGTGTGTGGTCCCCTGCTCGGGGTCCACCACATCCAGGCCGCCAAAAACCGCTGTGACCTCTGCGCGTCCGCGCGGCAACGCTTTGGCCACCTCATCACAGTCCACCAACGCGGGTTGTTGCACGCCAATAGTCACTTGTACGCGCATGGTTTGATGGTCATAGCCCAGGGACCGGAACAGCACAATCGACGAGTGATGCAAGGCGTCGTTGACCGCGCGGATCGCCGCCTTGGTGTAGTCCAAGCCGTAAAGATCGTTGCCCGACCCCATCTCCAGGATGATGCGCTTTTCAGTGGGGGTTTGATCAGCCATGCGCTGCCTCCATATCAAACGAGACCATGATGGCGGCATTGGCCACGACACTGGTGCCTGGCTTGTCGCGCCGCGGTATGTCCAGCCCACCTTTGACCACGGTGATATGCGGTTGACCGTAGGGAAAAATACCTTGCAAGACACTGGCGTCCACCAGGTCTGGGCGCTGCACAGCAACCTCGACGTCAATCAACATGGCCTCACGGTCAAAGCCGAACGCATCGGCCACGTTGAGGGAGTTGTGCCACAGCGCATCACGTATGGCTCGCGCGCAGGCTTCTGTGTAATTGAGGCTACGTATGGACGTGCCCATTCCGAATTGCGTGACGACGCGTTTTTTTGCCATTGGTAACACTCCGAAAAACCGCGATAGCGGCAACAAGCTCAACTGTAATCGCGAATGACGTAGTGCTTTGTGGTGGTCTCGACAACCTCCCAAAAGCCGCGAAAGCCATTGGGGATGAGGAAACTGTCACCCGCCCGGAATTCCTGAGCCGAGCCATCCTCGGCAATCAGCCGAACATGGCCAGACAAGATGGTGCAGAACTCATCACGATCGGTGAACGCGTGCCACTTGCCCGGCGTACTTGTCCACGTGCCGGCAATCAGGTCACCGCTGGGGTTGCTGTACCGCCCAACCGAGCGGTGCTGGGGGTCACCCGAAACCACCCGGTCAGGTACATCAGCCAGGCGACGCGCTTCCCACGTATCGCACTGGGCTGAAAAATCGACGACTTTTAAAACCATTGATAAGCCACTGCTAATTGCAATGTCACAGCTTCTCGTCGTTAAGCCAATACCATTTGTACAGGAAGTATTGACCAAAGCGACGGAAAGGCGCAAACATTTCCGAGCGCACCGTGTTCATGATGTTGGGGTACTCGAGTGGCGAGTTGTAAATAGGCAGATTGAAGACGTCTTGATCCATATCCTTACCCACCACTCGCTGGGCGACCCGCTTGCCGGCCCAGGTTGAGAACGAGACCCCGTTGCCACCGTAACCCACGGCATACCAGATGCTCAGCTTGGGATCGGGGCGGGTGATGCGCGGCATCATGTCGTGGCTCACATCCACCCAACCCCACCATGAGTGGTCAATTTGAATGCCTGCCAGCGGGGGAATTTGCGCGCAATAGCATCTGTCAGCAATTTCAAATGCTCAGGGCCTTGCGCATCGGCACCCGTGATAGAGCTGCGGCTGCCCAGCTGCAAGCGGTTGCCGTCCAGCAAACGGTAGTAAAAGCGCAGCGTGCGCGTATCCGTCATGAACGTTTTGGTCTTGAAGTTGCAAGCCGCCATTTCCGCGTCGGTCAGTGGGCGTGTGACCACGGAGTTGGACAAAATCGGCATGATTTTGTTTTTAACGGATGTGTGCATTTTTCCACCGGTGTAGCCACCTGTGCAAAACACCACGCGCTTGGCACGCACCACACCACCGGGCGTTTGCAAGTGGTGCACACCCGCTACCGTTGTCACACCTTGCACCGGGCTGGCTGGGTGTACCTTCACACCCAGCGCGCGCGCTTTGCGCATCAAACCAAATGTGAACTTCAATGGATGAACGCCTACGCCCTCTTCCTCAAGCATGGCGCCGCACTGTTCGCGCTCGTCACAGTGCTGCTCGCGCACGGCTTCAGCGCTGAGTATGTGGGTGTTGTAACCAAACACCTCATTGCGAACCTTGGCCATGTTGCGCAAGTAGTCCATCTTGGCTGGCTTGTGCGCCAGGTACAAATGGCCGCCGTCATAGGCTTCGCAGTCAATCTCCTGGGTGAGGGTTTTGAAGTTGTCAAAACCACGGCGGATTTCAGTGTCCAGATTTTTGGCAACGTCCAGGCCCCAACGCTCAATCCACTGGGAGCGCGACAAACGACCACTGGCGTTTTGGCCTTGGCCACCACTGCGGCTGGAGCAGCCCCATGCTGTTTGATTGGCCTCCAGCACAACGGCCTGTACGCCATGGTCTTGCGCCAAATACAAGGCAGTAGACATGCCGGTAGAGCCAGCACCGACCACCACCACGTCTACATCGACATCACCTTGAATGGGGCCGTCGTCCTCGGGCGGCGCGCCTGCAGACGCTACCCAGTAGCTGGGCGCATAGTCGGTGCCGCGTCCGGGGTTGTCGTCCACCAACGGGTCAAAAGTCGGTACGTAGGGGCGCATGACCGTGCCGCCCGGGTGTGCTGAATGCATGCTGATCTCCAGATTGTTTCTTGCCAATAAAAATTCACCAATGCCCCATACCACTGCGCGGCACACCTTTCCGTTAACGGGGGGCGTGCGCATACGGAGTCGTTTGCGCTGTCGAATCACTGCCAAGAGGATAGTGAATTGAGGCACCTGGCCGATAGCACCAGATTCAAGCAATCAATGATGCCAGCCCACACAGAGCGCTATCGGGTTAACCCTTGTGGTTGGCTCTAACGATTCAGTTTTCTTGGCTCTACAAGTCAACTGGCATCACTACCAATAATGCAGCCAAGCCAGCGATTGCAACCCGCTTGCAACAACACAACCACCACAGCGTAACGCAGGAGAGCACATGACAGTTCAGGACAACAACGTGAGCGCCCAGGCCCTGGCAGACTTTGCCCAAGCCTGGAACGACCACAACTTAGAGGCACTGATGAGCTTCATGCACGAAGACTGCGTGTTCCATGCCGTCGCCGGTCCAGACCTCATGGGGCGTACCTTCAAAGGCACGGCAGAGGTTCGCGAAGGCTTTAAGGCCGCATGGCAAAACTTCCCCGATGCCGCCTGGCTGGACGCAGTCCACTTCGTCGTTGGCGAGCGTGGTGTATCAGAGTCCACATTTGCCGGCACCAAGGCTGATGGCTCACGCATTGAGGCCCGCATGGTCGACGTCTTTACCTTTAAAGACGGCAAGATTTTGGTGAAGAATGCCTTCCGCAAAGACCGCCCAGCGATTGCCACGTAACAGGCCCGCTTGTAGCGCAACCAGTTTCGCAACATAACTAGAGTGACGCAGAAGTCGCCGTATTTTTTATAACCCAGGAGATACCTATGATTTTGAAAAAAACCGCAGTTTTGTCGCTGTTCGCAGCATCTTTGGCCCTCACCAGCGCTAGCGCAATGGCCGCAACATTCAAAGTCGCCATCGGCGATGCAGAAGGCAGTGCCCAATGGGTCATGGCCAGCAAGTTCAAAGAGACTTTCGAAGCCAAAACAGGCGGCAAGCACAAGGCTGACCTGTTCCCCAACGAGCAGCTGGGCGGCGAAGAAACCACTGTCAACAGCGCCAGCATGGGCACACTTGACTTCTCAGTTCTGGCTGTGAACAACATCACGCCTTTCTCACCAACAGTGGGTATCCTGACATTGCCCTACGTGATTCAAAGCGCCGCTGAAGCCAAGACTTTGGTTACCGGCGAAGTGGGTCAAGAGCTGACCGCAAACACCATTCGCGATGCAGGCGTTCGTATCGTGGGCTGGTCCTTCACTGGTTTCCGCGTTTTGACCAATTCAAAGAAGCCTGTCAAGACATTGGCTGATCTGAAGGGTTTGAAGATCCGCGTTCCCAAGAACGAGATCATGATCGCGTCTTACCAGGCATGGGGCATCAACCCAACGCCAATGGCCTGGGGCGAGACTTTTACCGCTTTGCAACAGCGCGTTGTCGACGGTCAGGACAACCCCTACATCACCGTTAACTCCATGAAGTTCAACGAAGTCCAGAAGTACATCACGAACATCCGTTACGTGTTCTCACTGGAGCCCATCATTGTTGGCGAAGCCATGTTCCAGAAGCAGTCTGCTGATACGCAAAAAGCAATTTTGGAAGCTGGCAAGGAAGCCACCAACTACAGCTACGACTACTTGTTGAAGACAGAAGACCGTATCCGTAAGGAACTGGTTGCCAAGGGCATGGAAATCTCTGACCCCGCTGACGGCGAGAAAGAGTGGATTGCGAAGGCAACGACCGCTGTGTGGCCTAAGTTCTACAAGAGCATTGGTGGCAAAGAGAAGCTGGATCGCGTTGCGAAAATCTTGGGTCGTTAAACCTAACGCATCAGCACCCATTTAATGGGTGCTGATGTCTGTACGATCCATGGACGAGCGTGCGAAGCACGCTCTTTTTCTAGGAGCTTCCATGTCAGTCAAGCGTCAAGCACTCGCCCTTATCGACAACGCCGAGACCCTCTTTTGCGAGGTCTTACTCGCGTTGTTTGTGGTCTTGCTGTTTATTCAAATATTGGCTCGTCAGTTGTTTGGCTACTCCATCGCGTGGAGTGAAGAGCTGTCCACTTATATGTTTGTCTGGTTCGCCTACCTGGGCGCCGTCGTCGCCGCAAAGAAGTCGGCACACAACCGGGTGACTTTCCACTTTGCCTTTATGCCCAAAATTGTGGGCAAGGCGCTGCTGACGTTCAGATCTGCTGTGGGTCGGTTTCAACTTGTATTTCGTCTACCTCAGCTACGACTTTGTGTTCAATCGGATGAACCTTTTTTGGAAAGCCCAAACACTGGGCGTACCCATGAAGTACATCTACATGATCTTGCCGATTGCCTTCACATTGATGTCCATCCGAATTCTCTGGAATCTCTACGTGAGTGTCTTCCGTGGCGAAGAACTACTGGATCCTGAAACAGCGGCCATTGAAAAAATTAAAAAAGAAAACGAACAAGCTAACGCTTGATGCCGTTTAGGAGCCCTTACTATGGATTTGTACGTTGCAGAATTACTGTTTGGCGGCTTCGTCATTCTCTTGCTGATTGGCGCGCCCATTACCGTTGCGCTAGGCGGTGCGGGCATGATGGCCTACATCGCGCTGGATAAAGACCCGATAGCGCTGGTTCAAATTGCATTCAACTCGGTTGGCAGTTTTCCGCTGATGGCCTTGCCCGCTTTTGTGCTGGCTGGTGCGCTGATGGAGGCCGCCGGCATTTCAAAGCGCCTGGTGGACATCGCGGAGACCCTGGCAGGCCCAATCACGGGCGGCCTGGGTGTTGCCACAGTCGTTGCCTGCCTGTTCTTTGGCGCCATTTCAGGCTCTGGGCCTGCCACCACTGCCGCTGTGGGTATGTTGATGATTCCTGCGATGACACGGCGCAACTACGACCGCCCTTACGCGTCAGCGGTCACTGCAGCATCAGGTGGATTGGGCATCATTATTCCCCCGTCTATTCCAATGGTGATTTTTGGCATTGCGGCTTTGGGAATGCAACCGCCGCCCGAAGCGGTAGAGAAATTTGGCTCCTTCGCCTCCATGTCCATACCCAAGCTGTTTATCGCGGGCGTGATACCCGGTACGGTTATGGCTGGTAGCTTGTTGCTGATGAACTACTACATCTCTAAAAAGAATGGCTACAAAGGCCTCACAGAGAACTGGTCTTTCGATGATGTGCGCGCATCCCTGCGCCGAGGTATTTGGGCAGCGTTGGCGCCCTTGATCATCCTGGGAGGCATTTACTCAGGCCTGTTCACGCCGACTGAGTCCGCCATCGTGGCCATTTTCTACACCTTGTTCGTTGGTATCTTTATTCACCGCGAATTGAAATTGCCACGCATTTCGGAATCACTGCGCACGACCACCTGGATTACCGGTCGCGTGCTGTTGATTTTATTCACGGCAACCGCCTTTGGCCGCCTGCTGGTGGAACAACGCATACCCGCTCAAATAGCTGACTCCATGCTGTCCCTCACGGACAACATCTACTTGATCTGGACCATGGTGATTGTCTTCCTGCTGTTCGTCGGTATGTTCATGGAGACGCTGGCAGCCATATTGATCCTGGTCCCCGTGTTGTTACCGGTCATGTACTCGGTGGGGGCTGACCCCACGCATGTGGGTATCGTGGTGATTTGTACCCTGTCCATTGGCTTTATGACACCGCCATTGGGAGAGAATCTTTTTGTGGCCTCGGGTATTGGTGGCGAGACCGTTGAGCGCATCACCGTCAGGGTATTGCCGTTTGTACTGGTGACCACTATTGCGGTATTCACCATCGCGTTTGTGCCCCAGATATCACTGTGGTTACCCAGACTGGTGGGCTACTGAGCCAGCGATATCTCGACAAATAAAAGGCTGTTTGATGCGCATCAAACAGCCTTTTTTCATGGCGTTATCGCAACGACTTATTGCCGCACATCTGCAAGCGCTTTGGCAAACTCTGCGACACCCGCATCAATCACGGACGCGCTGATGGACTGAAAGCCCAAGCGGACAAACTGTCCATTTCCAGCTGATCGATTGAAGAAAACATCGCCGGGCTCAATCAATACCCCACGTGTTTTGGCGTGTTCGGCAAGCGCCAATGCGGATACCCCCTGCGGCAACCTGACCCAAAACGAACCGCCGCCCGTCATAGGCGTCACGCGGCAATCGGGCGCATAGCGACCCAAGGCGTCAAGAATGAGAGCGCTGCGTTCTTTTTGGGCCTCACCCAATCGACGCAGCTGGGCGTCGTTGTGTCCCAACGAGATGAACAGCGAAAGACTGCGCTGAATAAAGGTCGAAGGGTGACGGATCATGAGCCGGCGCAGCGCTCGCAATTCAGCAATCAACTCTTTTGCGGCAACAACATAACCAATGCGCAGACCTGGCGCCATGCTCTTGGACAGGCTGCCCACATAAATCACGCGGTTGTGTTGATCCAGGCTTTTCAGCGCAGGAATGGGGTGACCTCCAAAGTTGTTTTCACTTTCAAAGTCGTCCTCGATGATCACCACATTGGACTCATTGGCCAACTGCAACAATTGTTCACGTCGGCTCAATGGCATGGTGACGCCCGTTGGGCACTGGTGACTGGGCGTTGTATAGATGTAGTCAAAATTGCGCAGATGATCTCCAACCACCAAACCGTATTGGTCAATCTCGGCAGGGCTTAGGCTATCAGTGCGGTTACTGAAAATATTGCGGGCATCGGGATACCCTGGGTCTTCGATGGCCACGCGGGTACCCGAGCTCATCAACAAGTCGGCCACCATGTACAACGCGTGTTGCGCGCCAACGGTCACTATGAGTTCATCAGGGGTGGCCCAGACGCCCCTGCGCGGTAACACCCTGGCGCAAATCTGGTGCACCAGGGAGTCGTCATCGCGTGTGATTTGATCAGGCGCCCATGCCCGGATATCCAGCACGCTGAGCGCTTTGAGGCAACACTCGCGCCATGCCGAGGTGGGAAACAGCGATTCATCAAACTGGCCGTACAAGAACGGATAAGGATAGGCTTGCCAGTTACTGGGCTTGGTGATGCTGTGCTGTGCGCTGGGGCGCTGGCAAAATCGAGACGTCCAATCAACACCTGCAGCGGGCACAGCTTGTGTGTTTGCCTGTGGCGCCGTCTTTTTGACCCTCTCCCCCAAAATGGTGGGGCTGACGAAATGACCCTTGCGCTCTTTGGAGACCAGGTAGCCCTCATCGACCAACTGCTGGTAGGCCAATACGACCGTGATTCTGCCGACACCCAAATGCTCAGCCAGCACCCTGCTGGAAGGCACTGGTTGGTCCAGCTCCAGGTGCCCATCGAGTATGGCGCCGACCAGCATCTCGCGGATCTGCGCTTGCAGCGATAGGTTTTCTCTAGCCGTACGAAGCATCAACTGCTTCCACATGGCTCCTTGCAGTGTTTTTGCCATAGCGAGGTTTACTCAAAGGCAGCTCAACCGGCGCCCAAAGCCTCTATTGTGAACTGAAACAGTGGCAATGCTTGTCCTGAAATTTACGCAAATTGAGGGCTTAATTCAGCACCAGTTTCAATGACCGCATCCAGGAGCACATCGATATCGCTGAACTGCGTTCTGTGATTGGTGATGTTGACCCGAATCGCGGTACATCCTTTTAAAACCGTCGTTGATGGCGCCGCGATACCTTTGAGCTGCAATTGCACAACGATTTCGTCGTTCAGTGCGTTCAACTGTGCCACTCCATAACCGGGTAACACGTAGCGCAAGCAGCAAATGTTCATGGCGACAGGCGCCAACAACTCGGTCTCTGGGGCTTGTTGGACACGCTCGGCGAGGTAGCTGGCTTGTTCACAGTTGCGCGTGATCATCTCGCCAAGCTTATCGATGCCGTGTTCATTCAATTGCGTCCAAATCTTCAATGAGCGGAAACCACGCGAGAGTTCCGGCCCGTATTCCACAGGCCAGGGGTTGCCAGCGGCCAAACCACGCTCAGCGCCTTTCAAGTAATCCGGACGCTCAGAGAAGGCTTTGCGATGTGCCGCCTCGGATCGCATCAGCACAAAGCCGGCGTCATAGTTCACGTGCAGCCATTTGTGGAAGTCAAACGCCAACGAGTCAGCCCGCTTGATCCCGCTCAAGCGGGGCTTTAGCCGTGGACTCAAAATACCCAAGGCACCAAATGCGCCATCAACGTGGAACCAGAGTCCCTGTGAAGCTGCAATGTCGGCCAAGGCCTCCAAATCATCAATGGCGCCCACGTTGACCGCGCCGGCAGTACCCACAATCACAAAGGGCTGAAAGCCTGCGGCCTGATCCGCAGCGATCGCGTCTTTCAAGGCCTGGGTATCGATTTCAAAGCGGTCGTTCACCGGAATCTTGCGCAAGGCATCGGCGCCCAAGCCCAACACATCAAACGCGCGGGCAACGCACGAATGGGTTTGCGTTGAGGTGTAGCCCGTCAGCTTGGCGCCGGCCAAACCCGCTGTACGACTGGCGAATGCAAGGCATTGATCGCGCGCGGTTTTGAGCGCGATGATGGTGGCAATGGATGTGCCAGAGACCACCAGGCCACTGGCTGTTTCAGGAAATTCAAACAGCGCTCGACACCATTGGTTGACTTGCCGCTCAACATACATCGCACCATGGTCACGCCCACCCAAGTTGGCGTTGATCGCTGCCGCGGCAATGTCTGCAATGAGGTTGCCAGGCGTGCCGCTGCCGTGTACCCAACCAAAAAAACGCGGATGCGTGTTGCCAACACCATAGGGCAACAAGTCCGTGAGCCTGGTCTGCGTGGCGTCAGCGCCATGCCCCTGAATGGGTAAAGGCGCATTGAACGCCGCCTTTAATGCAGCGGGCGGTTCGTGCCACACGCGGCCCTCGGCGGTGGTGGCCATCTTGTCGACGGCTGCGTCAACCATGGCATGTGCACGTTCCCTAAATGCCGCCCAATCGGTGGGGTCAAGCGTTTCTTGACTGCTATGCGGGGGTTCGCGGCGCGCCGTCATGCCAAACACTCATTCATGGAAGCCCGCACGATGCGACCAATCATGTCGCAGTCAGCGTCAGTCATTGAAAGCGCGATACGCATGTCACACAAGCCTTGCATCAGCGTCAGCGAACGCGGCAGCGCCTGCGGCTCGCGCATGTAGTGCCAGTGCGTGTAGTTACTGGTAAAGCCTTGTGGCTCATCACGGCCAAACCACTTGATGTGCAAGCCTCGGCTGTCGCAACCGGCCAAAAATTTCAGGATGGCGGAGGTGTCCAGGTCCAGGGTAAATTGGATGGAGCTCGCGACAAAGGACTCGCGCGGGTCTCGGGCAGGCACCACCACATGTGGGATGCCCGCAAGGGATTCCGCCAATGTGGCATACAAGCCATTCCAAACCTGGGTGCGTCGTGGCATGTCTGCCAGCTGTGGGCGCAACATCGCAGCCGCCTGATTGGACATGCGCAAGCTGAAGTTGGGCGTTTTGTAACGCCAGCGCTCAAACACCTCAGGGCTGGGCGCTCTGGTATGTTGGCTGTAGAGCATGTAGCTGCCAGACATCAAGATGGCTTGCGCACAAATATCTTCATCGTCCGTGACCAACAAACCACCCTCGCCGGAATTGATGTGCTTGTAAGTCTGGGTACTAAAGCAACCCACTGCTCCCCAGGTACCGCTGAAGCGACCATCCCAACGCGCACCCATGGTGTGGGCACAGTCCTCCACCACAGCGATGCCGTTGGCATCGCAGATGGCACGCACCGCCTGCATGTCGGTGATATGACCACGCATGTGCGAGATCAACAACACCTTGGCACCACTGGTGGCAGCCTTTTGTGCCAAGTCGTCCAAATCGGTGGTGTAGTTGGCCGTGGTTTCCACCAGTACCGGATGTGCGCCGGCATGGGCAATCGCACCAGGCACAGGTGCCAGCGTGAAGGTGCTGGTCAGCACTTTATCGCCTGGCTGTACGCCCAAGGCTTTGAGCGCCACAAACATAGTTGCACCGCATGAGCTCATGGCCACGCAGTACTTGGCACCCACGTAAGCGGCGTACGCTTGCTCCAACAGCGACGGCTCAGGCGCACCGCCACCGGTTTCACCGTAGCGGTGCAATCGCCCGCTGTGCATCAATGCCACAGCACGTTCGATGCCCGCTTCAGGAATTGGCTCAGGCTGACTCAAGTCCTTGCCAAACCACAGTTCTTCGGACACGACTGGGTGGGCCGAAGATGGGGTTGCCGACGGTGGGTTTGCAGTGCTTGCGTTCATGATTTGTTCGCCTTGTGCCGTTCAAGCGTTGTGCGTATGGCCACCCAACGTGCCCAGTTCAAATTGCTCGGTGGGAAAGTATTTTTTCAGGCGAATATCGCCGGTACGCGCATGGCCTTCCATGCCCTCCAGGCGAGAAATGCGCGCCGCAACTTGCCCAACCTCGCGCGACGCGTCTCTGTCCAAGCGCTGCCAAGTGACAGTCTTGATGAACTTGCCCACTGACAAACCACCTGAATAACGCGACGCACCCTTGGTTGGGAGAATGTGATTGGGGCCACTGCATTTGTCGCCGTAGGCCACCGTGGTTTCTTCACCCAGGAACAATGAGCCATAGTTGCTCAACTTGTCCAGCCACCAGTCCAGGTCTTGGGCCATCACTTGCAAGTGCTCGCAGGCGTACGCATCACTGACCTCAACGGCCTCTTCTCGCGTGGCGCAGTACACCACCTCTGCATAATCGCGCCAAGCCACGGTTGCCGCAGCGCGTGCCAAATCAGGCAGCGCGTCAATCAGGGCCGGCACACGGGCAATCACCGCCTCACCCAGCTCTCGCGAGGTGGTGATCAGCCACACGGGCGAATCAGGACCATGCTCGGCTTGACCAACCAGGTCCGCAGCCACCACATCAGGATCTGCCGTGTGATCGGCAATAACGGCTGACTCGGTAGGACCGGCAACCACGTCAATACCCACCCGTCCAAACAAGCTGCGCTTGGCTTCTGCCACGAAGCGGTTGCCGGGCCCAACAATCACGTCTGCACTGTTGCCCGTGAACAAACCATAGGCCAGTGACGCCACAGCCTGCACACCACCCAAGGCCAGGACCTTGTCTGCGCCGCACAGCTGCATGGCATACAAGATGGCCGGATTGACACCCGCATCCTTGTGTGCGGGCGACGTGGCGATGACGTTTTTGACGCCTGCAATTTTGGCGGTACCAACGCTCATCACAGCGCTGGCGGCATGCGCATAGCGCCCACCCGGCACGTAGCAGCCGGCCGTTTGCACGGGGATGAGCTTTTGACCTGCAATCAAACCTGGGCGCAACTCGCTTTGAAACTCGTGCAGCGAGTCGCGCTGCATTTGGGCAAAACCACATACGCGGTCGCGGGCGTAGCGAATGTCCTGCTTCACGCCCTCGCTCAGGCTTTTGGCGGCCTTGTCGAATGCCGCCTCACCCAACACGATGTCGCCCTGCCAACCGTCAAAGTCCCGCGCGTAACGGCGCACGGCCTCTTCGCCACCAGCCTGTATGTCAGCCAGCATGCGTTGCACAGTCACGCCCGTCTCGGTGTCTATGACCTCAACAGGTGGGTTGGATTGCTTCAAATAGTGTGCCATGGTGTCACCTTCAGCTTGTTATAAAAAAACTGGGCCTGCCCAGTTGTTGCCAGATTTTAGGGACGCGCGTGCCTCGCGATAAAGCCAATTAAGCCTTATCATTAAAGCCAGAATAAAACGCCACAGTCCTACACACTCATGACCCGAACCGCCAGACCCAGCAGCCTTATGTGGCAGCGTTTATTCAAGCGCTTTGAAGGCATCTCACCCACACGCCAAGGCCAGTTGCGCGACATGGTGGTTCAAAGTGTCATGGAGGGTTTTTTGCAACCAGGCGCCGCGCTGCCATCAAGCCGCGTATTGGCCAACGCCTTGAACTTGTCGCGCACCACTGTGAGCCTGGCTCTGCAAGCCCTGGCCGACCAAGGCTTTTTAACGGCCAAGCCCCGCAGCGGCTACTTCGTCACAGACGCCACACACACCAGCGTCACACGCCACAACACCCCAACACCAGAGATTGCGCACCACGGCGGGACTGATTTTTGGCAATCGCGCCTGCAACTTCAGCCATCCACGCAAAGCAATATTTACAAGCCCGCAGACTGGCAGCAAATGCCCTACCCGTTTGTGTACGGCCAATTTGATGCCACACAGTTTCCATTTCGAAATTGGCGGCGCTGTGTACTGGAAACCATAGGCACGCTCGGTACGCACATGGGCCCCCGACCACATGGACCGGGACGACGACGCACTGGTGGAGCAAATTCACGCCCGCCTGCTGCCAGCACGCGGCATATGGGTTGAACGCGACCAAATACTGGTGACCAGCGGCGCCCAGCAAGGCCTGTTCTTGCTGGCCCAGCTGCTCATGGGCAGCAACACACATGTTGGCATAGAGTCCCCGGGCTACCCTGATGCACGCAACAACTTTGCGCTGCGCACGCAGCACCTGCACAACTTGGACGTGGACGAACAAGGGCTTGTTCTGAACCAGCACATCACCGGTTGTGACTACGTGTTTGTAACTCCCAGCCACCAGTGCCCAACAACCGTCACACTGTCACTGGCGCGCAGGAGCGAACTACTCGCCCGTGCCAGCCGAGACGATTTTGTGGTGATCGAAGACGACCATGAAAGCGAACTCAATTTTTCAACACGCCCCACGCCCGCTCTCAAAAGCCTGGACACAGAGCAACGTGTGATTTACCTGGGCAGTCTGTCCAAAACCTTGGCGCATGGTCTTAGGCTTGGGTTTATTGTGGCCAGCGCCGCGCTCATCAAAGAGCTGCGCGCGCTGCGCCGCTTGATGATGCGCCATGTCTCATCCAACAACCAGCGCGCAGCGGCCAGCTTTGTTGCCCACGGATTTCATGAAACACATGTACGCAACCTGATTGCGCGCTACCGCGAGCGTGCAGCCACACTCAGACAGGCGTTGACCACATACGCACCACAACTGCAACACAGTGCGGCCCAGGGTGGCTCGGCGCTGTGGGTAACAGGGCCGCACGGACTAGACACCTTGCAACTTGCAAAAGACTTGTACCGAATCGGCGTGGTGGTGGAGCCGGGCGCGTTTTTTTACCCCGCACAACCACAGCATTGCAACAGCATGCGACTAGGCTACTCGTCGATTGCAACCGAGCGCATAGGGCAAGGCGTGCAGGCCATGGCGGGCGTGCTCAAACAGCACCTGCGTCACAATCAGGCCGCGCAAGAATTCACAGACTAACAAATTAAAACCGGCTGCCTCACCGCGTGATCACCAACAACAAGCTGATGCTGGACATGAGCATGAGCACATTCAGCACAAAGCCCCGGTAGTCGCCTGCAGGCGTGCGTTGAAACCTGTGCCGCCCCAACACAATACCGGCCGCCATGGGCAAACCAAGCGCAGCCGCCAATAAAACCGAGTGGTTGTTAAAAAGGGTATTGCCAACGATAGCGGATGCTTGATGGCGGGACCACATGTGTGCAAACAGCATAGACGCCAGAATGTACATGTCGGTAAACAGCAAGTACAAAATCATGGTGGCCCGCAGCTGACTGGCGCGCATACCCGTTGCAGCCATGGACATGGCCGCGATGACACCACCGCTGGCGGCCACACCGTTGACCAGCCCGGACACCACACCACAAAGCCGGCGCAGCTGCGCGGTATTCTTCAGGTCTGCGCGCAACACAAACCGCAATCCAAACGCCGCCGCAAACAGCAACACCGCAACCACCACGCGCAAGGGCTGTATAGGCAACAGCTGCAACAAGACCACACCCACAGGCACGGTCATGGCGTTGACCACCAGCAAGGTTTTCAACCAATTTTTATCAGCCGCTGCAACCGAGCCTCGCCACAACAACACACTGGCAACCATCTCAAGCAACACCACGATGGGTGCAATCAGTGCTGGGCTGATCAGCCAGGCCAGGCCAGCCATGCACAGCGCCGAAAACCCAAATCCCGCAAAGCCCCGCACCCAGCCCGCACCAAAGCCAACGCAACACACCCACGCCAGGACATAAGCGCTCACAATGCCTTCCCCGCCACGCTAGCCCGCGACATTGGGCAACAACGACAAGGAGATAGACGGAATAAAGGCGATCAACAACCAGGCCAGCACCAAACCGGCCATGTACAGCGTGGCAAAACCCACCAACTTGGCGTATGGAATACCCGTCACACCGCTGGCCACAAACAAGTTCAAACCGAATGGTGGTGTGATAAAGCCAATGGCCGCCCCCACCAAAAAGATGACCGAGAAATGAACCGGGTCCACACCATGGGCTACCGCGATGGGCGCGAGTATGGGCGCAAAAATAACCGTGACCGGCAAGCTCTCCAAAATACAGCCCGCCGCCATCACGATGGCCATGCACACCAGCAAGACAATGGTCTCACTGTCGCCAAACCACGCCACAAAATCAGCCACCGCCTCAGTCGCGCCCAATAAACCAAACACCTGCTGCATCACAATCGAGATGGCAATCATGGGTGCCAACATGCCTGTGAGCTGGCCGGAGCGTAACAAAATATCGGGCAAACTTCTCCAGCTGATTTCCCGTGTCAGAAACAGACCTGCGATCAGGCAAAAACCAACCGTAATGGCCGCGGCCTCCGTAGGCGAAAAAATGCCTGAATAAATGCCGTAAATCACAATGAAAATGGCAAAAAATCCCAAATACGCGCGCCGTGCAGTCAAGCCAATACGGCTCCACTGCAGTGGCGACACCGTGCCCCAGTTGTTGCGTTTGGCCAGCCACCAGCACACCATCTGCATGGCGAACACCATCAGTGCACCGGGCAAAATACCCGCGACAAACAGGTCGGAAATCGACAGGTTCATCAAAAAGCCATACACAATAAAAATAATAGAGGGCGGAATAATAATGCCCACCGTACCGCCAGCGGCTGCGGTTGCAGCCGCGAAACGCGTGTCGTAGCCATCTTTGACCAGCAGCGGGTGCATGATGCCGCCTATGGTGGCGGTGGTCGCGGAGTTTGAACCCGAAATGGCTGCAAACATTCCGCACGAGCCAATGGTGGCCAAACCCAGGCCACCGCGCATCCAGCACAGGCAAGCGTGGGCAAAGTCAGCCAGCCGCCTCGCAATACCGGCGGCAGCGATCAGGTCGCCAGTCAATATGAACAGCGGCAACGACAGCAAGCCAAAGAAGTTCAGCCCCTCGAACAGCGTCACACCAATATTGGCCAGCGTGAAATCAATCACCAGCGACACGCCCAATACCCAATACCCAATCACCAAAAAAATGGGCACACCAATGAGAAACAGCCCAATCACACCGGCTGAAATCAATGCAATCCAAGTACCTTGATCCATGACAACGCCCTCTTTTAATCTTGGCCAATGGCCTGTATGTCAACCAGAAATGGTTGGTTGCCCCTGAACCGCACGGTGTCGTCCCACAAGTTCTGCACTACACGCAGCAACAGCAAAGACCAAGCCACTGGGGTGGCGAGGTAAAACCACCACTGCATCACGTTATCCGTACCCTGAACGATGGCGAAATTCATTTCAACCAACATGGTTTGCTCAATCGTGAAGTTGAGTACCACCAAGCCAAACACCACCCACAGCAGCGCGTCCAATACCAAGCAGGCATATTGCGCGCGGTACGGCATACGCAGGCGCAAATCGTTGAACACCAGATGCGTGCGCTTGCGCACGTTTTGCGAGCAACCAATCCAGGTCACCCACAAGAACAAATAAATGGGTATGGACGAACTCCACGGTATTTGTGTTTTGAACACAAATCGCTCGACAACGGCATACACAATAATGAGCGCCATGGTGGCGTAGGCCACCAAAATCAGCGTTCGCTCAGCGTTTTTATCCAGCCATCGAACGCCTGCCATCAGTACATTGGTCATTACGATCTCGTTTCATTGACGCGTGCCGCATGCCTTGATGCAGCTGCAAACATGGGCGTGGCAGCATACGCCGCACACGCCCATGTCTCTTATAGAGCCTCACCGCCTGTCAACGTTTACGTTTAAAGGCGGTGAGGCTCGGCAACTTAAACCCACCAGCGGTTGGGCTTCACGTCCACAGCGTTCATGGATTTTGGAATCTCACGCGCAATGTCGTAAATTTCCTTGTACACGTCGCGTCCGCCTGACATTTTGTTCAAACGCTCGCGCCACTGTTCCCATGGCTTGGGGTTGTACTCTGGCGAGCACATCTTTTCGGCCTTTAGCAGCTCGGCATCTGACAGCGTTGCCACGCGCACGCCAGCTTTACCAAACACGGTGTCCTTGCCGGGGTTGGGCACAGCACCCACCACATCAATCAACGCACGCTCTTGACGCTGCTGCGTGTACTGCTGGGCATCGTAAGACGTTTCCATCACGATATCCTGAATCTTGGCTGGCAGCTTCTGGAATGTCTTGAAGTTCATGGCTGTGTGCTCAGTGCCACAGAAGAACTTCAAATCAACCGCTTGCGACAGCACAGGCGACATGTTGGCGTAAGCCGCAGCACCCATCCAGGTTTCGGCACCATCAATCAAGCCCTGTTTCAGACCATCCAGTGTTTCTTCCCACGCAATTGGCACTGGGTTGAGGTTCATCAACTGCATGGCAATGCGGCCCAACTGAGTGCCTGTGACGCGGTTTTTGGTACCTGCCAAGTCGTCAATGCTGCTGATCAAGGGTTTGTCTTCAAACTTTTTACCCAGCATCAAACCACGCAACTCACAGTGGCTGTACAGGAACTGAATGTTGTGCAGCTTGCGCATGGGCTCACGCAGCAAAGCCTCACTCTTTTTGCTGTACAAAAAGTGGTGTTGGGCTGCACGCGATGGGAACATGTACGCGAAGTCCAGCACGTTGTAGTAAGGCGCTGAACCTGCGGAATTTTGCGTACTGGCGGTGAACAAGTCCACAATGCCTTGCTGTGTTTTTTTCACGCAGTCCAGCTGGTTACAAATGGCGTTTGAGCCAATGAATTCAATCTTCAATGCGCCGTTGGTGCGCTGCTCCAGCTGCTGTGCAAACCACAGCTGACCAGACTCCTGAATTTTCAAATTGTTTTCGTTAAAGCCAGACGCACCAAACTTCAACGTCATCAGCGCTTTACCGCTGCGCGCATCGCTGGTCGCGGCGGCGGCTTTACCAACACCTTCCAGCGTCAGTGGTCCCACCATGCCGGTCACGGCCAAGGCGGTTGACGTAAAGCCGTAACGACCAGCAATGCGCATGAAACCGCGCCTGTCCAGGGGTGTACTCTTTTTCATATTTGTCTCCAGTTGTGTTCAAGTTTGTTAAGCACTGCATGGGTCATTTGCACCATCACCATCACACCGGGGCGACCATACCCGGCGTCACCTCTAACGACGCCGCTACAGCGCGTTGTTGTCTTCTCGAATCATGTCCACGGCTTTTTCGGCCATCATCACAGCCGGTGCATTTGTGTTGCCAGACACCAAGGTCGGCATTACCGAGCAATCGATAACCCGCAGACCTTGAACGCCGTACACACGCAAGCGCGCATCCACCACAGCGCCCATTCGGGGGTCTGGCCCCATGGCACAGGTGCCGCTGGGGTGAAAAATGGTTGCGCCGTATTCGCGGCAAAACTCCAATATCTCTTCATCGGTTTGGGCCGCTGGGCCTGGTTTAATCTCACGCACCACAAACGACTTCATGGCCTGCGACGCCGCAATGGCACGCGCAGCGCGCACAGCGGCCACGTTGGTTCGCCTGTCCAGGTCGGTACTGAGGTAGTTGGGCTGCATCTCGGGCGGCTCAAACGCATTGGTACTGCGAATGCGGATGTGGCCGCGCGACTCGGGACGCAGCTGGCACACCGACAAGGTAAAACCCGAGAACGGATGCACTTTGCCCCCAGCCATGTCAGCCGACAGCGTGGCCACGTGAAACTGGATGTCGGGCGTCTTGGCCTCGTTTGGCAGCGCATACATAAAGCAGCCACCCTGGTTGATACCAACAGCCAATGGCCCTGAGCGCTTGAACAACCACTGCAAGCCCAGCTTGACCTGGCCAAACAGGGAATTGAGCTCATCGTTGGTAGTGGGCTGGCGAGACTCAAAGGTGAGGCGAATTTGCAAATGGTCTTGCAGGTTCTCTCCCACACCGGGCAAGTCTGCCACCACCGGAATCCCGTGTTGGCCCAGCAGCTGCGCCGGCCCAATGCCCGACAACTGCAACAACTGCGGCGACTGTATGGCACCTGCGCACAACAGCACCTCTTTATTGGCATAGACCTCTACGTCTTTGCCATGCTCTCCGCCGACCCGGTAGCGCACCCCTACGGCACGCGTGCCCTCCATGATGATTTGTGTGGCCTGCGCATGGGTGGCAACCGTCAGGTTGCGGCGCTTGCGCGCGGGCTTCAAATACCCTTTGGCCGTACTCCAGCGCCAACCCTTCCAAGTGGTGAGCTGGTAGTAGCCCGCACCGTACTGGTGCTCGCCATTGAAATCATTGTTGCGTGGCACACCCAACTCACCTGCGCCACCAATAAACGCTTCAATCAGAGGATGGCGCTGCGTGATGTCGGACACAGACAGCGGGCCTGTTGCGCCGTGGTACGTGCAGGCACCACGCTGGTTGCGCTCGGACTTCACGAAATACGGCAGCACATCTTTGGCCGACCAGCCGGGGTTGCCCTGCTGTGCCCATGCGTCGTAGTCGGCATGCTGACCACGTATGTAAATGAGGCCATTGATGGAGCTGGAGCCGCCCAGGGTTTTGCCGCGCGGCCAGTAAATACGACGCCCATTCATATTGGGGTCTGGGTCCGTGTGAAAACACCAGTTGTACTTGCTACTCCACATGGTCTTGCCGTAGCCAATGGGCAGGTGAATCCAAAAGGAGTTGTCTGCAGGGCCGGCTTCAAGCAACAACACCTCGGTGGCTGCGTCTTCGCTCAAGCGACCGGCCATCACAGCACCCGCCGAGCCTGCGCCAACCACGATATAGTCGAATCTGGATTTCATAAAGTTTTGGTATTTGAATGGCATTCGCTGCCAGCTAAGTTTTTTATTTCGGTATGTTTTGTTCCGTTTTAATGAATGCTACACACATTTATTTCGGAACGCAACATTCCATTATTAGCGTTTTCCCCTAATGACAAACACCGATACCACCCGTGCATCAGGCTCATCTGCAGAGCGCAGCCTACGCTTGCTGAGCACCTTGGCGCAGCAAGGCAAAGGCATGTCACTGGCGCAGTTGGCCGACGAGCTGCAACTGCCCAAAGCCACGGCACACCGGCTCACAACGCAGTTGCTGGACGTTGGCTTTATTGCCAAATCGCAAGACAACCGCGTCTTCGAAATTGGTCCTGCCATGCGACAAATGGCGCTGGACACCCTCAACCACGACACCGCGAGAGGCCTGCGCCACGCGGTGCTGTCAGACGTGGTGAACCAGGTGGGCGAGACTTGCAACTTCACCACGCTGGATGGCGCAGGCGTGATGTACCTGGACCGCGTGGAAGCCTCATGGCCATGGCGATTGACGCTGGATGTTGGCGTACACGTGCCCATTCACTGCACTGCCAGCGGCAAGCTGTTTTTGGCACACATGCCCAAAGCCACACGGCACGCCATGCTGCAAACCTTGACGCTGGAACGCATGACCGAACACACCATCACAACGGTAGACGCATTGCAACAAGAATGCGCCACCATTGCCAAGCAAGGCTATGCCTTTGACCGCCAGGAGTTCATTCCAGGCCTCATCGCGCTGGCAGTGCCTGTGCACGACGCCAACAACAACTTGCGTGGTGCCATCGCCGTGCACGCACCGGTGGCGCGCCTGACCACAGACAGCGCGGCCAAACACTTGCCTGCGCTGAAGCGCGCCGCCAAGCGCATGGGCCAGTTGCTGTAGCCCTTGCAACGCCAGCGTTTGACGGCTTATGCAAACAAGCCGTCAATCCGGAATGAGTACCACTTTGGCAGAGGCGACTTTGCCTGCGGCAATGTCACTGAATGCCAAAGCGCCATCTTTCAAGGCACGCTCCTCCACCCAGTTGAGATCACCAAAGACGCCTTCTTCCAACTGGCGAACGCCTGAGCGCAGGTGCATGCAGCGCTGCGCAAGCTCAATTGCTAGAGATGGAAGCTGGCAGTCCTGTGCTTTGTATCAACCGTGTCGCGTATTCATTCAATAACCAGCCAATAGAGCTCAGACTCAGTTTTGCCAACACCAATCGATGTGAATATGCGCCAGACCAGACAACGGGTGACCGCTCGGTTTGGTGACCTGGGCCGGTTTGGCCAGTGCTGTGTGCAGCCCTGCACAAAAGGCTGGCACTCATCAAACGCAAACTCAACCAATAACCGGTTTGCGCCCCCACTGTTCGCGCATCAAACGGCCATGTGGTGGCCGAATTGTTGAGCGAGAAATGCCTCGCCTTGCTCCAACATGAAATAGCGAAACGCCTCGGCCGCAGGCGACAGCATTTTGGATTGTGTATGCACCACATTCCACGCGCGAACCACAGGGGTACCGTCCACGTCTAGCATCGCAATTTGCTTTAGATCCAGCTCATTGCCTATGGTGTGCAAAGAGATAAAACCCAGCCCCAAGCCCGCCATCACGGCCTGCTTTAAGGTTTCATTGCTTTGCAAGTGCAGCTTCAAATTGGCTTGGACGCGCGCGTCTTCAAAAAACTTTTCCGTCGCAGCGCGAGTGCCTGAGCCCTTTTCGCGCACGATGAAGTCGTAACCGCGCAAGTCCTCCACACGCAAGTGGCCACGTCCGGCCAGCGGATGGTTGACGGCTGCCACAAACACGTGCGGGTGCGCCGCAAAGGGCTCGGCACGCGTTTGCAACTCTTTGGGCGGGCGGCCCATGATGGCAATGTCCACTTCGTTGGCTTGCAGCATCTTCACCAGTTGCTCGCGGTTACCTGTGGCCAATTGAATCTCCACGCCCATATGTTTGCTGCGAAATTCAGCCAACATTTTCATCATGAAGTACTTGGCCGTGCTCACCATGCCTATGGTCAACACCCCTGTTTCGGCCCGCTGCAACCGGGCTGCCGCATCTTCAGCGTCTTTGATGGTGGCCAAAATTTTTCGGGCAAACACCAGCATGTACTCGCCGCCCGTGGTCAAGCTGATTTTTTTGCCACTGCGGTCAAACAGCGCCAGGCCCACATGGCCCTCCAACTCCTTGATCTGCATCGTAATGGCCGGCGGGGTGAGGTGCAGGCTCTCGGCGGCGCGGACAAAACTGAGGTGCTTGGCCACCTCGTTGAAAACCCGCAATTGACGAAACGTGGCGTTTTTCATTAAGCACTTTCTTAACTGAATGTGGATTAATTCTGAATTTACTTTATCTTAAGGGTTTTTTACAGTAGCGCCATTCCTCACAGCAACTGGAGATTTTCATGGACCAATCCGCACGCTACGCCGACCTGAGCTTGACAGAAGACGAACTCATCCGAGACGGCAAACACATTTTGGTGGCTTACAAAATGAAGCCCAAGTCTGGCTACGGCTATCTCGAAGCTGCAGCCCACTTCGCAGCCGAGTCGTCCACAGGCACCAACGTTGAGGTCAGCACCACCGATGACTTCACCAAAGGCTTGGATGCCCTGGTCTATCACATAGACGAAGCCACCGAAGACATGCGCATTGCCTACCCCGTTGACTTGTTTGACCGCAATGTCACCGATGGCCGCATGATGATGGTGTCGCTGTTGACCTTGATCATTGGCAACAACCAGGGCATGGGCGACATCGAACACGCCAAAATCCATGACTTCTATGTGCCAGAGCGCGTCATTCAACTGTTTGACGGCCCTAGCAAGGACATCTCGGATATGTGGCGTATTTTGGGCCGCCCTATCAAAGATGGCGGCTACATTGCCGGCACCATCATCAAGCCCAAGCTGGGTCTGCGTCCAGAGCCTTTCGCTGAAGCGGCCTACCAGTTTTGGTTAGGGGGCGACTTCATCAAAAATGATGAGCCACAAGGCAACCAGGTCTTCTCACCCATGAAAAAAACCATCCCCCTGGTGGTGGATGCCATGAAGCGTGCGCAAGACGAAACAGGCCAAGCCAAACTGTTCTCGGCCAACATCACCGCCGACGACCACTATGAAATGTGCGCCCGCGCTGACTTCATACTGGAGGCTTTCGGCCCTGACGCCGATAAAGTCGCCTTCTTGGTTGATGGCTATGTGGGCGGCCCAGGCATGGTCACCACCGCACGCCGTCAATACCCCAACCAATACCTGCACTACCACCGCGCAGGCCACGGTGCGGTTACCAGCCCCAGCGCCAAACGCGGCTACACCGCCCTGGTGTTGGCAAAGATGAGCCGCTTGCAGGGAGCCTCTGGCATCCACGTAGGCACCATGGGTTTTGGCAAGATGGAAGGCGAAAACGACGACCGCATGATCGCTTACATGATCGAGCGCGACGAGTGCCAAGGCCCCGTTTATTTCCAAAAGTGGTACGGCATGAAACCCACCACGCCCATCATCTCGGGCGGCATGAACGCTTTGCGCCTGCCAGGCTTCTTCAAGAACCTGGGCCATGGCAACGTGATCAACACCTCAGGTGGCGGCTCATATGGCCACATCGACTCGCCCGCAGCCGGCGCGATCTCGTTGCGCCAGTCGTATGAGTGCTGGAAGTCGGGGGCTGACCCCATAGAGTTTGCCAAGGAGCACAAGGAGTTTGCACGTGCCTTCGCCTCTTTCCCAGGAGATGCCGACAAGCTGTTCCCCGGTTGGCGCGACAAGCTCACCAGCCACAAATAAGCACATTCAACCGGTCAACGCCTATGTCTAACCAGATGTCCACAGAGCCCATCTACCACCCACAAGGCCAAGAGGTGCAGCTCTACGAAGCCGCGTATGCAGCACGCCTGCCTGTAATGGTCAAAGGGCCCACAGGTTGCGGTAAATCACGCTTTGTTGAGCACATGGCGTGGCGTCTGGGCAAGCCACTCATCACCGTCGCTTGCAACGAAGACATGACGGCGTCTGACCTGGTGGGGCGCTACCTGCTTGACGCAGGTGGCACACGCTGGATGGACGGGCCGCTCACACAGGCGGCCCGTACCGGCGCCATTTGCTACCTCGACGAAGTGGTTGAAGCGCGGCAAGACACCACCGTGGTTATCCACGCACTCACCGACCACCGCCGCGCCTTGCCTATTGATAAAAAGGGCGAACTGGTGCATGCCCACCCCGACTTTCAGCTGGTCATCTCGTACAACCCAGGCTATCAAAGCCTCATGAAAGATCTCAAACAGTCCACCAAGCAACGCTTTGTCGCCTTTGACTTTGACTACCCCCACCCCGAGCTGGAAGCCGAAATCGTGATGGGTGAAACAGGCATTGACGCCGATCGCGCCGCCCAGCTGGTTCGTATCGGCGGCATGGCACGCAAGCTCAAAGGTCATGGTTTGACCGAGGGTGTGTCCACCCGACTGCTGGTGTACGCCGCCACATTGATGGTGCAAGGCGTGGCCGCACCTGAAGCCTGCCGCATGGCCTTGGTCCGCCCCATCACCGACGATGCGGATGTTCGACAAAGTCTCGACCATGCCATCGACGCCGTCCTTCTCTGATGCTGTGCTGCCGCTATGGCAGCAACTCGACTGCCAACTGCCCGGTGTTGACGCCGTCTTTGACGACTGCGCACGCCATGCCCTGAGTGTTCTGGATGCAGCCCAGCTAGAGCGCTACATCGAAGCCGGTCGAACCCTTGGCAAACTCGGACGTGGCCCAGCGCCCGTCCTGACCTGGCTGCAAGCTTGGCCAGACATGGCGCAACACTTCGACGATGTTGATGCAGTGATGGCCTTGGTGCGCCGCATGCACAAATCGCCCAACAGCGCTTCAATCTCTCCCTTGCTCAATGCATTAGCCCCTGTTGCACGACGCCTGGGCAGCTCTGAGGGTGTGCGCCAATATTTGCACCTGTTGGGTCACTTCATGGACCAGACCACGGGCTCTATTCATGGTCGCCAGCAAACGCAACCCAGCCCGGGCCTGCCCCATTTAATCGAACAGTCGCCGCATATTCTGCAAAGCCTGTCGTTGACAGGTTTGCAAAACTGGGTCAGTTACGGCGCTCGCGCCTATGCCAACCATCCACCCCAGCAAACGGCTTATTTCAGTTTGCAAACGCCGGACAGCCGCGCGGTATTGCAACGCGAACGCCATGGCTTGCTCTTGGTCGATGTCGACCGCGTGCTGGGCATGTCGCTGCGTGCGATGTGGCACATTGATTTGCCACGCGTGCCCTACAACGGCATAGATACACACACCACCGCGCGCCCCTGTCTGCAAGACAACACGCTGGGCTTGCCGGATGTACTAGACGACTTAGGCGGCGTCAGCGCCCTGCAGCGCTACCAGCTGATGCAAGCCCATTTGGCAGCCCATTTGCAGTGGTCTGAGCCCAGCGTAGCCGACAACTGGAGCCCTTCACAGCGCATGGCGGTGGAATGGTTTGAAGACGCACGCGTGGACTACTTGATGCTGCAACGATTTCCGGGTTTGCGTGGCAGCTTGCTGGCTTTACACCCGCGCCCCATGGCCGACGAGTGCGATGACGCCACCCAGGCCTGTCTGATTCATCGCTTGAGCCGTTGGTCATGCAGTGTGTTTGACCCCAGCTATCGCCTGGACCACCCCACGCTGGAGAAGTACCGCGACTTGTTTTTGCAGGCCGTGACCGAGCCGAACACACGTACCTCAGACATGGCTCTCATGGCCTTGCGCTTCGTAGCCAACACCCGCCAGGCCAGCGACCAGTTTGCCGATGTCTACTTTGGCAACACCGAACTCGACTGGCGCGACGACAACCGCCATTTGTGGCGCTTCATAGAAGACGGCGACGAAGAAGACACGCGCAGCACACCCAGCGTCAAAGAGGCATCCGATCTGTCCGAGTTGCCGCCGCGCCACTACCCCGAATGGGACTACCTGGGCCAAACCTATCGCCCCGACTGGGTGAGTGTGTACGAGCACCTGCACCCCAGTGGCCGCGCCAGCGACATCGCCGCACTATTGGCCAAACAGGAACCCTTGGCCCGCCAGCTCAAGCGCATCCTGGATTCGCTCAAGCCCCAGCATCGCCAACGCATACGCTTTCAAGAGCAAGGCAACGAGCTGGATTTAGACATTGCTCTGAACGCGTGGATAGAGATGCAAAACGGCCAGCCGCCCAGCGAGCGCATCCATCAACACCACCAAACCTGTGGACGCGACATCAGCGTGCAAGTGCTTCTTGACCTGTCTGCGTCGCTGCGCACACGTGTGCCCAATAGCGACCAAACCATTCTTGAACTAAGCCAAGAGGCGGTGTCCCTGTTGGGCTGGGCCATGCACACCTTGGGTGACTCGTTTGCGATTGCAGGCTTTCATTCCAACACCCGCCACGAGGTGCGCTACCTGCATATCAAAGGCTTCAGTGAAAGCTGGGGAGATACGGCCAAAGCCCGCCTGGCAGCCATGGAGCCTGGCTACTCCACCCGCATGGGCGCAGCCCTGCGCCACGCGGCCCATTACCTTGGGGCACGCCCAAGCGAGAAAAAACTCATGCTGGTCATCACCGATGGCGAGCCTTCCGATGTGGACAGCCCAGACCAGCAATGGCTTGTGCAAGACGCTCGCAAAGCGGTGCAAGAACTGCAAGCCCAAGGCATTTACACCTGGTGCATCAACCTGGACGCCAAAGCCGACGACACGGTGCGCGAGGTCTATGGCGCGCGCTACACCATAGTGGACCACCTCGAAAAGCTGCCCAGCAGCTTGGCACAACTGTTTTTGTCACTCACCGCACGCTGATGCGAGCGCCTTAAAAAATAATCCTAAATAAGTAATCCGTATTTTTTGAGCCAAGCCCTTGAAAAACCTAGACATTCAGCAATTGCTGAATCCGTATCCAACAAAAAGTGAATTTACCTTAGTTTGATATTTTTTTAAAGTTTACCAACGCTTTCAAAAAATACCTGTGACAAACCCATGCTTCAAGCCCTGATTTTTGATGTAGATGGCACCCTGGCCGATACCGAAATGGCGCATCTTGCGGCATTCAACCACGCCTTCCGGGAAGAAGGCATGAACTGGCACTGGGACGTGGCGCAGTACACCGACTTGTTGGCCATCTCCGGCGGTCAGGAACGGCTGATGCACTACTGGCAGCAAACCAACCCGGACATCAAAGCCGTAGACGGCAATGCGTTGCAAGAGACCATTGCCCGCTTGCACGCGCTCAAAACGGCTGCTTACGAACAGGCGGTACAAGACGGCGAAGTGCGCATGCGCCCTGGCGTGCTCCGCCTCATCAACGAAGCGGCCGATTCTGGCTTGCAACTGGCCATTGCCACCACCACCTCGCCCGCCAATATTGCGGCCTTGCTGCGCAAAGCCATTGGCCCTGATTGGGCACGTTACTTTTTGGTGATTGAAGACGCATCAACCGCCCCCCACAAAAAGCCCAACCCACAGGTTTACCTGCAAGCCCTGGCCCGCTTGAAGCTGCCTGCCAACGCCTGCATGGCGTTTGAAGATTCTGAAAACGGATTGCGTGCCGCCAATGCCGCGCAACTGGCCACCCTGGTCACGCCCAACAACTTCACAGACCACCACAACTTCACTGGCGCCATGCGCGTGTTGCCCAACTTGGACGGCGTGAATGTCAAACACCTGCATGCCATGCACGCAGCCCACCACATCGCTTGAAGCCAATCATGACGCAAACGCTACGCATTGCCCCCTCTATTCTGTCTGCCGACTTCGCACGCTTGGGCGAAGAAGTCCGCGCCATTGAGGCCGCAGGTGCTGACTTGGTGCACTTTGATGTGATGGATAACCACTATGTGCCCAACCTCACCATAGGCCCCTTGGTATGCGAAGCCATTCGCCCCCATGTGCAGATTCCAATCGATGTGCATTTGATGGTTGAGCCTGTGGATTCGCTGATTCCACTGTTTGCCAAAGCGGGCGCCAACATCATCACCTTTCACCCCGAAGCCAGCCGTCACGTAGACCGCACGCTGAGCCTGATTCGTGAACACGGCTGCAAGGCCGGTTTGGTGCTAAACCCTGCAACACCACTAGACGTGCTCAAACACGTGATGAACAAACTCGACATGATTTTGCTGATGAGTGTGAACCCTGGCTTTGGCGGCCAACAGTTCATAGACAGCACCTTGGCCAAGCTGCGTTTAACCCGCCAACTGATTGAACAACACAAAGCCGAAGGCGGCCAGGACATTTGGCTGGAAGTCGACGGCGGCGTCAAAACCAACAACATACAAGCCATCGTGGCCGCCGGCGCAGACACCTGCGTGGCAGGCAGTGCCGTATTTGGTGCGCCCGATGCCGACGGTGGCTACCACAACATCATGAAAGCGCTGCGCCAAGCCGCAGCCTGAGCCAAGCATTTAAAAAACCGAAAGCACTTATGTCTATCCAACAACGCACCACCCTGACCCAGTTTTTGATTGAAGAACGGCGTCGCTTCCCCAGCGCCAGTGGCGACTTCAATGCCTTGATCCTGGACGTCGCCCTCGCTTGCAAAGCCATTGCCAAAGCCGTGGCCTTTGGTGAGCTGGGCGGCATGTATGGCAACCACGCCGCTGATGAAGGCGGCAGCGTCAATGTGCAAGGTGAAACACAAAAGAAACTTGATGTGTTGAGCAACCAGCTGTTCATACACATGAACGAATGGGCCGGTCACCTGGCAGGTATGGCCTCCGAAGAGATGGATGACCCATACCAAATCCCCAAGCAGTTTCCGCGCGGCAAATACCTGTTGGTGTTTGACCCCTTGGACGGTTCATCCAACATTGACGTGAACGTGTCCGTAGGCAGCATCTTCAGCATCTTGCGTGCTGCAGGCGAAGGCAAAGACGTGACCGAAGCCGACTTCTTGCAACCCGGCACGCAGCAAGTGGCTGCGGGTTACGCCTTGTACGGCCCCACCACCATGTTGATCTTGTCTGTGGGCAACGGTGTGAGTGGCTTCACCCTGGACCCCACACTGGGCGAATTCATGCTCACTCACCCCGACTTGAGGGTGCCGGCACAAACCCAGGAATTTGCCATCAACGCGTCCAACAGCCGTTTTTGGGAAGCCCCTGTTAAACGCTATGTGGATGAATGCATGGCGGGCAAAACAGGCCCACGCGGCAAAGACTTCAACATGCGCTGGATTGCCTCCATGGTGGCCGAGGCGCACCGCATCTTGATGCGCGGTGGCGTGTTCCTCTATCCCCGCGACACCAAAGACCCCAGCAAGCCCGGGCGCTTGCGCTTGTTGTACGAGGCCAACCCAATTGGTTTCATCATGGAGCAAGCCGGTGGGCGTGCCAGCACAGGTCAAATGCCCATACTCACCGTCAACCCCACAGGCTTGCACCAGCGCATTGGCCTGGTGTTTGGCTCTAAAGACGAAGTCGAGCGCATAGAGCACTACCACGCAGAACCCGTCGAACCCTTGGTCGACTTGAACCCCTTGTTCTCAAACCGCAGCTTGTTCCGCGATTGACACCCCATTACTAAAACTCAGGAGACACCATGTCTGAACGCCACCCCATCATCGCCATCACCGGCTCTTCTGGTGCCGGCACGTCCACTGTGACCCGTACCTTCTCCAACATCTTTCGTCGTGAAGGTGTGAAGGCCGGCATCATAGAAGGCGACAGCTTTCACCGCTACGAACGCCTAGAAATGAAAAAGCGGCAAGCCGAAGCCGAAGCCGCTGGCAACAAGAATTTCAGCCACTTTGGTTCTGACAACAACTTGTTTGGCGAGATTGAAAACCTGTTCAAAACCTACAGCGAAACAGGCCAGGGCAAAGCACGCAAGTATTTGCACAACGCCGAAGAAGCCGCGCCCTACAAACAAGAACCAGGCACCTTCACACCCTGGGAAGACCTGCCCCAGGACACGGACATGCTGTTTTACGAAGGCTTGCACGGTGCAGTGGTCACCCCTGAGCACAACATTGCGCAATACCCAGACTTGCGCGTGGGCGTGGTACCCGTCATCAACCTCGAGTGGATACAAAAACTCTGGCGCGACAAAAACCAACGTGGCTACAGCACAGAAGCAGTCACAGACACCATCTTGCGCCGCATGCCCGACTACGTGAACTACATCGTGCCGCAATTCGCGCACACGCATGTCAACTTCCAGCGTGTGCCCATGGTCGACACCTCCAACCCGTTCATCGCACGTGACATCCCAGCCGCTGACGAAAGCATGGTGGTGATCCGCTTTGCCAACCCCAAGGGCATCGACTTTCAGTATTTGCTCAACATGATCAACGACAGTTTCATGTCGCGCGCCAACACCATAGTAGTACCCGGCGGCAAGATGGAAATCGCCATGCAATTGATCTTCACCCCCTTTGTGTGGCGAATGATGGAGCGCCGCAAACGCGCGCTCGGCCAAGGCTAAGGAAACACACCTATGACAAATGCCCCCACCGCCCAGCTCGCTCGCCAGATGGCCAACGCCATCCGCATCTTGGCTGTTGACGCTGTCGAAAAAGCCAAATCAGGCCACCCCGGCGCTCCCATGGGTATGGCCGACATAGCCGAAGTGCTGTGGAACCGCCACCTGCGCCACAGCCCCAACAACCCACACTGGATAAACCGCGACCGCTTTGTACTGTCCAACGGCCACGGCTCCATGCTCATCTATGCCTTGCTGCATTTGACAGGTTACGACCTGCCCATGTCCGAGCTTGAAAACTTCCGCAAGCTGCACAGCAAAACCGCCGGTCACCCCGAAGTGGGCGTCACCCCTGGCGTGGAGACCACTACGGGACCGCTAGGCCAAGGCATTTCCAATGCAGTGGGCATGGCATTGGCAGAAAAGCTTTTGGCGCAAGAGTTCAACCCCGCCAACAACGAGCAGCTCAACATCATTGACCACTTCACCTACGCTTTTCTGGGCGACGGTTGCTTGATGGAAGGCGTCAGCCACGAAGCCTGCTCTTTGGCGGGCACCTTGCGCTTGTCCAAACTGATCGCGTTTTGGGACGACAACGGCATCTCCATAGACGGCCACGTAGACGGCTGGTTCACCGATGACACCCCCAAGCGCTTCGACGCTTACGGCTGGAAAGTGATCACCCATGTCGATGGCCACGACCCCGCAGCCATTGACCGCGCCATTCAGGCCGCCCGTGCCCAAAGCGCACGCAGCGATGGCAAGCCCACGCTGATTTGCTGCAAAACCGTCATAGGCCAAGGCTCGCCCAACAAGGCCGGCACGCACGATGTACATGGCGCAGCTTTGGGCGCGGCCGAAGTGGCCGCCACACGAGAAGCCCTCGACTGGCATGATGAACCCTTCGTCATTCCCCAAGCCATTGCCACCGCATGGGATGCGCGTGCACGTGGTGCGATGTACGAGAAAGAATGGGAAGAACGCATGGTCGCTTACCGCAGCCAGTTCCCAGAGAAAGCGGCCGAGCTGCAGCGGCGCATAAAAGGCGAACTCAGCAGCCAATACACCGCAGGTTTAAGCGCCGTGTTTGAAGCCGTATGCGCCAAAGCCGACAGCATAGCCACACGCAAAGCCAGCCAACATGCGCTGGACTTGTTGGCCCCATTGCTGCCCGAGTTTTTCGGTGGCAGCGCAGACTTGACAGGTTCTAACCTGACCAATTTCAAGACCTGCAAAATCGCCAAGCGTGACCAGTGGGGCAACCACATGTCTTATGGCGTGCGCGAGTTCGGCATGGCCGCCATCATGAACGGTATCGCCTTGCATGGTGGCTACATGCCATACGGCGGCACCTTCCTGACCTTTAGCGACTACAGCCGCAACGCCATACGCATGTCGGCTTTGATGAAGCAGCGCGTCATTCATGTGATGACCCACGACTCCATAGGTCTGGGTGAAGACGGACCCACACACCAAAGCATAGAGCACGTTCCCAGCTTGCGGTTGATTCCTGGCCTCGATGTGTGGCGTCCTGCAGATGGCCTGGAAACAGCAGTGGCCTGGGCCTGCGCTGTTGAGCGTCATGACGGCCCTTCTTTGCTGGCCTTGTCACGCCAAAACCTGCCCCGCTTGCTCGACAACGCGGCTGATGCGCACAAGGTGCGCAAAGGCGGCTACATTTTGAGCGACATGGCCGACGCCAAGGCCATCATCATTGGTACAGGCTCTGAAACCATGTTGGCCATGCAAGCACAAGCCCATTTGGCCGAGCAAGGCATAGCGACACGCGTGGTGTCCATGCCATGTACCCATGCGTTTGACCGCCAACCCGAGGCTTACCAAAACATGGTGTTGCCCCTTGGCTTGCCCACGGTGGCGGTCGAAGCGGCGCATCCAGACTTCTGGCGCAAGTACGTGGGTCGCACCGGCGTGGTGATTGGCATTGCCACGTTTGGCGAATCTGCGCCTGCGGCTGATTTGTACAAACACTTTGGTATCACCACAGAACGTATCGAGGTTGCCGTCAAAAACCTGGTGCACCGCAACAACCACAAACACGATGTGCCCTTCCCTGACCACATCGTGCCATCAACCAACTGAGCAATAAACATGACGTCTACCTTGAAACTGGTCATGTTTGACCTCGATGGCACACTGATAGAAACAGCGCCCGAGATTGCAGATGCCGTCAACGACACGCTGACGCATCTGGGTTTGCCCTCGGTGACATTGAAGCAAGTCAATGACTGGATAGGTCACGGCACGCACACGCTGTTGATCAGCGCCTTGGCGGACGTGAAGCAAACCACCACCGATGACATTCGCGCCTGGGATGGGCTGTCTAACGCCAGCACGGTGTTCAATGGGTTTTACCAACAGCGTTGTGGCACGCGCAGCAACTTGTACCCCCATGTGCGCACGGTGCTGGATGTGTTGGCCCCAAAAGGGGTTCGCCTCGCCGTGGTGACCAACAAAGAGGGACGCTTCACGCAAACCGTCTTGAAGGCCCACGCCATGGACAACGTCTTTGACATGGTCATCAGCGGCGACACCTTGCCCACCAAGAAACCCAACCCGGCTGCTATCCAACATTGCCTGGACCACTTTGGCATAAAGCCTGAAGAGGCAATCTTCATAGGCGACTCCTCCATAGACGCGGCCACTGCCCACAACGCAGGTGTCCGTGTGTGGTTGCTGCCTTATGGCTACAACATGGGCGAGCCTGTGAGCGCCTCAAACCCCGACCGGGTTATTCCTGACTTTCTACCTATCCTCTCTTTACTGGAGCCCGCATCATGACTTTAAAAATTGGTATCAACGGATTTGGTCGCATTGGCCGCATGGTGTTTCGCGCCGTCACACAAGAAGCCGAGTTCAACGACATAGAAGTGGTGGCCATCAACGACTTGCTTGAACCAGACTACCTCGCCTATATGTTGCAGTTTGATTCGGTGCATGGCCGCTTCAAAGGCAGCGTAGCCGTAGACGGCAAAGACCTGTTGGTCAACGGCAAAAAGATACGCCTGACCGCCGAACGCGACCCCGCCAACCTGAAATGGGGCGACGCAGGTGTAGACGTGGTGGTGGAAGCCACAGGCCTCTTCTTGACGGGCGACAGCTGCCAAGCCCACATCAATGCCGGCGCCAAAAAAGTGGTGCAGTCTGCCCCCTCCAAGGACGACACCCCAATGTTCGTCTTCGGCGTGAACCACAGCAGCTACGCAGGCCAAGCCATTGTCTCGGCCGCCTCTTGCACCACCAACTGTTTAGCCCCCGTGGCCAAGGTGCTCAATGACAACTTCGGCATCAAGCGCGGTTTGATGACCACAGTACACGCTGCCACTGCCACACAAAAAACGGTGGATGGCCCCTCCAGCAAAGACTGGCGTGGTGGTCGCGGCATTTTGGAAAACATCATCCCATCGAGCACGGGCGCGGCCAAAGCCGTGGGTGTGGTCTTGCCTGAGCTGAACAAAAAGCTGACTGGCATGGCCTTTCGTGTTCCGACCTCTGATGTGTCTGTGGTCGACTTGACCGTGGAGCTGAACAAGGAAGCCAGTTACGACGACGTTTGCAAGGCCATGAAAGCCGCCTCCGAAGGTGGGCTCAAAGGCGTGCTGGGCTACACCACCGACAAGGTTGTATCCACAGACTTCCGTGGTTGCGCCATGCCCTCCATATTTGATGCCGAGGCTGGCATCGCTTTGGACAATACGTTTATCAAAGTCGTGGCCTGGTATGACAACGAATACGGCTACACCTGCAACATGATGCGCTTTGTCAAGCACGTCGGCAGCTGCTGATTGCGAGGCCACCATGCATTTCTTGAGATTCTCTGACGTGTGCACCAACGGCTGGGCCAATGGCAAACGTGTTTTCATCCGTGCGGACCTGAACGTGCCCCAGGACGACCAAGGCCACATCACCGAGGACACCCGCATCCGCGCCTCTGTACCCTGCATTCAAATGGCCCTGGACGCAGGCGCTGCTGTCATGGTGACCAGCCACTTGGGCCGCCCCACCGAGGGCGAGTTCAAACCCCAAGACTCATTGGCCCATGTCGCCAAACGCTTGGGCGAGCTGCTGGACCGCGAAGTGCCGCTGCTGGCCAACTGGGTAGACGGCGTCACAGTGGCTCCGGGCGAACTGGTCATGCTCGAAAACTGCCGCGTCAACAAAGGCGAGAAAAAGAACACGCCTGAGCTGGCCCACAAACTCGCCGCGCTGTGCGACATCTTTGTACACGACGCCTTTGGCACCGCCCACCGCGCCGAAGGCTCAACCTACGGCATTGCACAGTTTGCCCCCGTGGCTTGTGCAGGCCCCCTGTTGGCCGCCGAGATGGATGCCATCACCAAAGCCCTGGCCAACCCCAAACGCCCCTTGACCGCCATCGTGGCGGGTAGCAAAGTCAGTACCAAGTTGACCATTCTGACTAGCCTGGCCAACAACGTAGACCAACTCATCGTGGGCGGCGGCATTGCCAACACCTTCATGCTGGCAGCTGGCCTCAACATAGGCAAGAGCCTGGCCGAGCCAGATTTGCTGGACCAGGCCAAAGCCGTGATGGGGATCATCAAGGCGCGTGGCGCAGAAGTGCCAATCCCTACCGATGTGGTCACTGCCAAAAGCTTTGCCGCTGACGCCGTGGCAACCATAAAGCCAGCCACTGAGGTGGCCGACGACGACCTGATCCTGGACATAGGCCCACAAACCGCAGCCAGACTGGCCGCACAGCTGATGAAGGCAGGCACGATTGTGTGGAATGGCCCCGTGGGCGTGTTCGAGTTCGCCGCGTTTGAGAACGGAACCAAGGTGATTGCGCAAGCCATTGCCGAGTCAAGCGCATTCAGCATCGCAGGCGGCGGTGACACTTTGGCAGCCATTGCCAAGTACGGCATAGACAAGCAGGTGGGCTATATCTCCACCGGCGGCGGCGCATTCCTGGAGGTGCTTGAAGGCAAGACCTTGCCAGCGTTTGAGATCTTGACCCAACGCGCAGCCGCTTAATCAACATGTTTTAAATCGCAACAGGAGACAACATCATGGCATTGGTTTCATTACGCCAAGTTTTAGATCACGCGGCAGAGCACGGCTACGGCGTGCCCGCATTCAACGTCAACAACCTTGAACAAGTTCAAGCCATCATGGAGGCTGCACAAGCCACTGACAGCCCAGTGATACTGCAAGCCTCAGCCGGCGCTCGCAAATATGCAGGCGAAGCCTACTTGCGCCACTTGGTGTTAGCCGCCATAGAGACCCACCCTGACCTACCCGTGGTCTTGCACCAGGACCATGGTGCGTCCCCCGCCCAATGCCAGCAATCCATTCGCTCCGGCTTCTCAAGCGTGATGATGGACGGCTCGTTGATGGAAGACGCCAAAACGCCCGCCAGCTACGAATACAACGTGGGCGTGACGCAACGCGTCTGCGACACGGCGCATGCAGTAGGCGTGTCCGTGGAAGGTGAATTGGGTTGCCTGGGCTCGTTAGAGACTGGCGAAGCAGGCGAGGAAGACGGCGTGGGCGCAGTGGGCAAACTGAGCCACGAGCAAATGCTGACCGACCCCGAACAAGCCAAAGACTTTGTAGCCCAAACCGGCGTGGATGCCCTGGCCATTGCCATTGGCACCAGTCACGGTGCATACAAATTCACCCGCCCACCTACAGGCGACATATTGGCCATTGACCGCATCGAGGCCATTCATAAAGCCATACCCAACACTCATTTGGTCATGCACGGCAGCTCCAGCGTGCCTCAAGAGTGGCTGGAAATCATTCGTCAATACGGTGGTGATATCAAGCAAACCTATGGCGTGCCAGTAGAAGAAATTGTGCGTGGCATCCAGCGCGGCGTGCGCAAGGTCAACATAGACACAGACATCCGCTTGGCCATGACCGGCGCCATGCGTCAGCTGTTTGCCCAGCAACCCAGCGAATTCGACCCACGCAAAGCCCTGATCGCCGCACGCAGCGCCGCCCAACGCATTTGTGAAGCCCGCTTTGAAGCCTTCGGCTGTGCAGGCCATGGCTCCAAGATCAAACCCATTGCCTTAGAGGCCATGGTCAAACAATGCTATTGAAAAAAGGGGCCCCGTAGGCGGCTCTACTAATTAAGCGGTGTTACTCAACCGGTACGCCACCGGACTGAGTCCCTTTAAACGCGTTTTTGCACTGCTGACAGCTGATTGCAACTGGCGGCCGACATTCGTAAGGCCGCCGAGGCTCACGCGGCTGCCTCATGGCGAACAAGTTCAGGCAACTTCAATCGCTGCACCTTGCCAGAGGGGCCGCGAGGCAGTTCATCAACGATATACAGCTGCTTTGGCGTTTTAAATTTGCCAAGTGTCTACATCCCCATTACGGATTGGATTTCCTCCGCCCAATTGCAGCACGGCCGCTGCATCTTCACGGCCTAAGCGGAAGGCGGAATCTACAGTCGCTTGCTTGGTACAGTCCCAAGTTGAAACTGGTATTGGTCGGCTCGGCTGCCAGTACAAACGCTCGCGCAAACGGAACACGGTTGGAAGTTTCGGATAGTGGCGAGTAAGCATGACCAGTGTTCCATTGCGCTCCGCCAAATTCTGAGCAGGGATTGGCGCGTTGTCGGTATAGCCGCCGTCAAAGCCATAGTCGCCAGCAATTTTTACCGCAGGCATGATTGGAGGAGGTGCCGCTGCAGCCAGCAGTATCAGGTGCGCTTCAGACGCACTGCCGCAACGCGTGATATCTATAAATTCTTGGCGTAGTCCCAAAAAACTAGGCAAGCGTGGGTGGATACCATGCCCAATTTTCTTGTCGACTAGATACGCCGCCGTGCCCAGGGCAACGCTGATGCCCAAGCCAAGCAGGCGCGCCGGCCGGGTAATCCCAACTTGTAGCGAAGCATCGCAGCTACGTAACTGATCGAAAGTCTTGTCATTGACGAAAACATTGAGCCAGGATGGATAGATGTCTTGATGCGCGAACCGAAGTCGGCCATGCCACAGACCTTGCCAATCGAAAATACGAGTGTTCTCTCCATAAAGGGTACGACACGCATCCAATGCTGACTCGGCGCCGGTTGTCAGACAGGAGGCGGCGATTGCAGCACCCGCACTGGTACCAACCCACTTCCGAGGCAACGACCATCCGGCATCAAGCAAGCAACTAATTGCGCCTGCTTGCCACCAACAGCGGTTGCCACCGCCAGCTAGAACCAATGTCGACAGCATCGACCAGTCTTGAGCGTTCGGAAACGATGCCGTACTCGCGCCCAAGTTCACGGATTTGACTCTCCATAAGTTCCGTAGGCCAGAGCACCCGAAATGAGGCGTGGCGAGAAAGCGGCCATGAACTGTGAAACGACAATCGGCTCAGCCGCACGGTACCATTCAGTGCTGACAAGCCAACGATGAAGTGCTGGTAAACGCCAGCATGGAACCCGTGGATAGAGGTGGTGCTCTAGGTGGTAATTGGTGCCGAGCATCAAGAGCGTGAACAGCGGCGAGGTACGGCTCCGTGCTTTATTGTCGTGCTCGGTTCCCGTACCTGCATGCTCTTGGTAGGGGTTAATCCCTGTGATCATTAATGTGGCTATCAGTGGTGCAATGAACATGCAAACCGCCAACAATGGTGCGCTGATACAAATTGCGATCAGGCCCGCCATAAGTAGCAGATGCCACACTACATTGACTAAGCAAAGCAAGCGCAACGTGTGCAAAGGCAGGCAGTAGGTGCCAGCCTTGGTATCGATGTGACCCATCAACAATGTCAGCGCCACACGGCGATAAGCGGCATTGGCCGATAACCTTGCCAATAGTAGGCGAGACCAGAAATTGCGGAAGCGCCTGAACTGCATGCAATCAGGGTCGAGCGGTTCATTCGTATATCGGTGATGCTTCCAATGGGATAGCGTGAACCCGATACCGATGAATCCCGGAATGCACGCACTGAACATGATGCCAATTAGTCCACTTATGGCTGGTCGACGATGTAGATTGCAGTGGAAGCCCTCGTGAGCGGTACCTGCTAGCATGAAAAATCCGAAGCCTGCAATCACCGATAGCAGCAGTGAAGCAGAGAGACGCACGGCGAGAGGCCAGTCAGTGGTCTGAACGACATAGGATAACCAACCGGGGCCTATCGAGAGCAGTAGCCCATAGCCAAGGTAAAGTGACGTCTGCAATAGCGATTGTTCGAAAAAATGTCGCGGCGGCAGCGGGGGAAGTACCGTCGATGGTGTGGTAATGGTTAAGGGTATGACGCTTGTCATGATGTCGTGATTCGCTGTTCGTTTCGAATATGCACGGGCACCCTGTGAAGATCCCAGACCAGCCCCAACATTGCAAGAACGCGCAGGGTTAAGTAGGTGATATCGAGCTCCCACCAACGGAAGCCTGTCGTCGCCGAGTTCATATAGCGGTGATGGTTGTTATGCCAGGAAGCACCGAGCGAAACAAGACTTAGTAGCCAATTGTTACGCGAAGTATCGGAGGTGTTATAGGTTCGGTAAGAAAACCAACTTTTGGCGTCCTGCGGGTAGCCATGAGCGAAAGCATTAACGAGCAGCGAGCCCTGCAGTGAGATAAAGGTCGGCACAAAGAAGCCCCAGACCACGGCGGCAAACCCAGCATCTTGGCCCAGCAGAGAGGTCCAGCGGCCAAGCGCATAGAGACCAACTAGCAACAGGTACGGAAAAACATAGTGATACTTATTAATCCAGACCAGTTCTGGATACTTTGCAAAGTCCTTCACTTCGTCTAAGTTGGTATCGCAGTACTGCTTGTCGAAAATCCAGCCCAAGTAGGCGTACGCCCGGCCTTTACCGACTGGTGTATGCGGATCGCGCGGCGTGTCCGAATATCGGTGATGTGCCCGGTGGTGGCACACCCACCAGAGCGGTCCACGTTGGCCAGACGACGCGCCCAGACAAGCCAACACGGCCTGAAAGAAGCGTCCTGTCTTGAAGCTGCGATGCGCGAAGTAGCGATGATGACCACCCTCCCAACCAAAGGTTCGTAGATAAAAGCTCAGCGCAGCAAGCATCAATAATTCCGAACTTGCAGGAACCCACAATATGGCCAAACACCCAAAATAAACGATGATGACGCGCAGCCTGATCAGCGTCGTGCTCTCCGAAGCCTGGATACCGGTAGATGACAGCATCTGGACCTTAGGCGGAAGCGTTGAAAAAGTCGGTAACGCGCACAATGACTTGCTGGTCACGAAGAATTCGGCGATGCCCTTGACCGCTCGTACTTAAAAGAGTCAAGCCGGGGCGCGCAGCAGTCGCCATGATCTTCTCAGCGTGGAAGTAGGGAATCTCGTAGTCATCGCGATCATGAACCATCAACAGCTCGCCGGGAAAACGCTGCGCGAACTTGCCTATGTCAAGCGAGGCCCAGTTGAGCTTGCCCTCATAGCGCTGCTCAAGTGCTGATCGCATCTTGACCAGGACCACCTTCGGAATTCCGAGTACCTCGCCGAAGCGATCAGTCACCCAGATCGCATTCGAGAAGCAACCAATGAGGGCCATTCGAGGGACATTGAAGCCAAATCTCTCCCAAGCGAACAGAGAGTTTCCTGCACCGAACGAGTGACCGAGCATGCCATGCACTGGCCCGAAATGATTGACAACCGCATTGATGGCGGCCGAATACTCCATCATGTCAGTCTGCTTGCCCGCGGAGGCACCATGCGCCGGCGCATCGAAACCAACAACGCGAAAACCTGCGGAGGTAATCGGTTCAATGAAATTTCCGAGCTGAGAAGAGCGCCCGCCCCAGGAATGGCATATGACAATCGTGCGATTGCCGCTTCCCCAAGTGTAAGTTTTGAATTGCTTGTCGTCGACCGACAGCGCGCCGATCGTGGCACGCTCAGCAAAGGGGCGCTCCCAACCGGGTGTTTTGACACGCGGCGGTGACAGGAACAACTTCAGTGCGAGGTTCGCCGCCGCGTCCGGCATTAGTCTGGCAAACAAGGGGAACAGCGAACGCGCGAACTTCGCTACTGGCTTGTCGGCAAAACCACCGGGGGCGGATGCGCCGGAGGTCGGCTCGGCTATCTCGGTCATACCGATGTCTTTGGCGTAGCGTTGATGCATCGCATGGCCTCGATTGCAGCGACTAATTCACCTACCGTAACAAAGCTGCGCGCCTGCTCTTCATCAAATTGAATTTTGAACTGGTCTTCAAGTGCCATGACTATCTCGACGCTAGCGAGAGAGTCGGCTTGCAAGTCATCGCGTAGCGAAGCCTCGGGAACAATTTTTTCACGCTCAATATCAACGATATCGAGAATAATGTCGCGGGCTTTGTGGAGTATTTCTTGTTCCACATTAATCTCCTGTTAATTGTTGGTTTCAGCTACACGAGCTGCTATGACAGGCGGCACTCGGACCGGGTTGAAGGTATCTGGATCGATAAAGACACCGACTTGCAGCGCTCGCATGCACAGAACATTTGCATCTGCTTCGCGGAACGTAAAGCGAATCGTCCAACTCGTACGCAGACATCGTTCAATCCAAGCCCGACCGACTACAAGCACACCCATGCGAACCGGTCGCAGATAATCAATCTCGCTGCGCGCAATCACCGACAACTGCCGTCGTTCAAACAGACCCTGATCGTCGAAGTGATCGGCGATCAGCTGAAGTCGCATACGCTCAAGCCAGCGCGGTGCCACCGTATTACTGAGGAAGCCAGTGAAATCGACCTCATATGGCATTGGTAAGAAGTTCGCTTCTGCTTGAAGTTGCTCGTCGCGTGGCTCGTCCAGCATTGCGTTCACGACAGCACGGTCCCGATTGAAAGTTCGGGACACAAAGACATCTGAACTAAATCGGTCACGCCGCTTTCAAAGCTTCTCTCGGCCGCCTCGAAATAGCGCAGATAGTGATCGACGACCGCCGATCCAAATTTCTCAGTCGCGAGTTTGCGTTGCCCAAGTAACCTCTCCCGCCAACAGGCCAGCGTACGCGCATAGTCTCTGCCTATTCGACGAATCTCTGCCGCTTTATACAGGCCACCCGAACCTGCGAGGATATCGGCCTCGCTTGGCAGGGCTGAACCGGGGAAAACTTTGTCCAACAAATAGCGCGCATCGCGCGCCTCTTGTAGGGTTGCCGGATTGCGCGCGGTCACAATAGTCTGTAGACCTAGGTGGGCGGTTTCAGTAGACACTCGTCGGCAGGTGGCGAAAAAGTCCCTATAGATGCCAATCTGTTGGCCGGTCATGCGCTCGACACGCGAGACAAAGTGCTCGAAAGCACCAACCGAGATGATTGCATCATAGAGCTGCATCGGATGGTGATCACGCCAAGACTGCAACTCCGCGCTCACCTCTGGCGAAGCTTCGGCAGCGATATAAGCCAACTGATCGTTGCTGAGCGTCAAGCCATGTGCGTTGCGCGCGTGGTAGACGCTGACCGCATGAGCCATCAATCCGCCCCAGCCGCAGCCGACATCAAGCAGACGCGTGTCTGCCTTGACCGCCGCGAATTGACAGATACGATCGACTTTAGCGCGCTGAGCTTCCTCTAACGTCTTGGCATTGTCCCAGACCGCACAGCTGTAGGCGCGGAATTCGCGGTCTAGGAAGATGGCATAGAACGCGTTGTCAACATCGTAGTGGAACTGAATATCTTCTGAAGTGGCCAACTTATGCCTCCAAAGGTTCGGGCAGTTCGTGCCGCTGCACGCGCAACGAATCCCTGAATCGCCTTAAATCGTGTGCATCAGTGATTGGTGTGGCGAATAATGTGGAAAGATTGCCGAGGATGCCTCGCTCGACGCACGCCTCCCATTTCTGACTGAACTTGATCTCATGATCGAGCCAAGTTGATAGCCAGGCGGGATCCGGCAATCGGGCATTGACGGTGTCGTTCGGATAAAGCGACTTATTGACATGCAAATTCGTCGGATGCATGGCCTTGTTCAGTCGCGCGTTGGTCATCAAAACGCCGACTTTAGTGAACGCCTGAGCGGCATCGACCTCCGTTATCTTTAACGCCTTGGACATGTATGCGTAGTAGGCCCGAGCATGACGAGCCTCGTCGGTAGCCAGTGTTGCATAGATATGGCGGATGACCGGCTCGGTGTGGTATTCGCGGGCGCAGCGGTACCATTGGTTGAGTCGGACTTCTCCACAGAAATGTAGGGCCAGGCTTTCCAGTGCTGGAGCCGGGTCAAAATTAAAGCGCACGGCCGCCAGTTCTGCCTCAGTTGGCAGAAAATCAGGCGCAAATCGCCGGAGATACTCGAGCAGGGCGAGGCTGTGCTTCTGCTCTTCGAAGAACCAAATCGATACGAAGGCGGCGAAGTCTATATCGTGTTGGTTATCGCGCAGAAACATCTCAGCGGTCGGCATTGCGGACCACTCAAGGATGGCATTCATTTTAATTCCATGCACCTGCCGATCACTGAGCTTGGTGCGCTCGAAGTTATCCCAAGGGATATCGTGTGCGAGACTCCACCGTGCCTGCTCCATGGAGTCGAAAAGCCTTGGATACAGCATTTCAAGGCCACTCATACTGGACATGCCTCGACCACACATGGCAGCAGTTCTAGCATCTCAGCTTCGGCCAGTAGCGCGCCTATGCAGGTGCCACATCCCTTGGAGCAGCCTGTGTACTGCTCAATCATTTCCTTGCTAGGCAGCGGCGCGTTGCGCTGCCGATCCAAAATTTCATCGAACGATGCATTCGAACACAAGCAATACACTATAACTCCTTTGGATTAATAAATACCCGCTTACTATAATACAAAAGTGGTCTATAAAGCAATGCCTTGCTGAGGCTATGTGTATAGCGTCAACTGCTCTCGTTGCGTCTCGAGTCATTACAAACGCGCCGCAAAAATACGATGATTGCTGTCATTTGCAAGGGCAGCAACGCATGGCAAAGACCATGCGTCGGTCGCTGGCCAGACGCTTGGGTCGCAACATCGGAGACTGAATCGCCCTGGGTTTCGTGGAGGCCCGTTGGATTAACACAGAACGCCTGTGTCGATCGCTTCAACAGGACGGTGCGATAGTGGTATATCTCCAGGTAGCAGGATAGATTCGATTCACGAAACACTGTGCCCGTGAACCGTAAAACTAACCAAACCAGCCCTGAAACATAACAATAGTAGTAAAGCGTGTTCATACTACTTTTGGGCGTAAAAAAAGCACCTAGAACTACTCGTAGGTGCTTGATTTAACTGACTAATTGCTGGTGGGCGGTACAAGGTTCGAACTTGTGACCCCTGCCGTGTGAAGGCAGTGCTCTACCACTGAGCTAACCGCCCGGCTAGCCTTTTATTATAGCCCGGTTTTGGGTGCTTTAACCAGCAGCCTCAGCCGCGCGGCGCCACACGCTGCCTTCTTCGCAAGCCTTGTCCAGCGCGCTCAACACTTGCTCGTGCGCGCTCAGTTCTGCGTCGCTGGCAGTGAGTATGGGTAGCTCGAATTGTGCGAGGTCAACGGCTTTAACGTGACCTTGGCCGTTGGTGCTGCGGTCGTCCAAATCCATTAGCAGCGCGTCTTGACCGCGCGTCATATTGACGTAGACCTCGGCCAATATTTCGGCGTCCAGCAACGCGCCGTGCAGGCTGCGGCCTGAGTTGTCCACTTCCAGGCGGTCGCACAGCGCATCCAGGCTGTTGCGTTTGCCAGGGTACAGATCTTTGGCCATGGCCAAGCTGTCTATCACGCCTGACGTAATGTCGGATATGGGCGGCATGCCCAGCAGCGCAAACTCGTGATTTAAAAAGCCCACGTCAAACGGCGCGTTGTGAATGATCAGCTCGGCGCCTTGCAGATAGTCCACCACCTCTTGTGCAATAGCAGCAAACTTGGGCTTGTCGGCCAAAAACTCTGTGGTGATGCCGTGTACTTTCAGCGCGTCTTCGTGGCTGTCGCGCTCGGGGTTGATGTACAGATGCAGGTTGCGCCCAGTGGGCTTGCGCTGATAAAGCTCTACACAGCCAATCTCAATAATTCGGTCGCCGTCATGAGGTGACAGGCCAGTGGTTTCGGTGTCTAAAACAATTTGTCGCATGCGCTGATGTTAAGCCATTCAAGCATCTGACCACACGGCCAACTCGTTGCCATTGGGGTCTAAAAAATGAAAGCGCCGCCCGCCTGGAAAGTCAAACATGGGCTTGGCAATAACGGCGCCCGCGGATTGCACGGCGACTAGGGTGGCGTCAATGCAAGCGCTGTACAAAATGACCAAAGCCGCGCCATTGTCGATGCGGCTTTGCTGGTCTGATGTATAAAAACCGCCGTCTAGTACACCATCGGTAAACGCCAAATACTCCGGTCCGTAAGACTCAAACTGCCAGCCAAACACGCTGGCGTAAAACGCCTTGGTCGCCTCAAAATTGTTGCCAGGCAGCTCAATGTAGTTGAGTTTGTGGTGGGTATTCATGCCCACATACTAACGACCTTTACGCCTAGTGATTCTCTTTGGCGTGGTTAATGGAGTACTTGGGTATCTCCACCACCAAGTCGGCTTGGGCCAGCACGGCTTGGCAGCTCAGGCGTGAGTTGGGCTCTAGGCCCCAGGCGCGGTCCAGCATGTCTTCCTCGCCCTCTTCTGCTTCACTGAGGCTGGCGCTGCCTTCGCGCACGATGACGTGGCAGGTGGTGCAGGCGCAGCTCATCTCGCAAGCGTGCTCGATGTTGATGTCGTTGTCGAGCATGGCCTCACAGATGGTGGTGCCTGCAGGCGCGTTGATGTCTATGCCTTGCGGGCAGTACTCGGGGTGAGGCAGTATTTTGATAATGGGCATGGCGCGTGGGCAATAAAGTGTGTGGGTTTAGATGGCGTTGAGGTTTTTTCCAGCCAGCGCTTGCGCAATGCCGCGGTTCATGCGCGCAGCGGCAAACGCCTCGGTGCTGGCGGCCAGTTGTTTGGTGCACGCCTCTATCTGTGCGGCGTCTTCGCTGGTTTGCATTGCGGCCAGTGTGGCCATGTCAGCGTCTATGCTGGCGCGGTCTTGCGCAGACAGCAAGTCACCATCTACATCTAACGCGCTTTGCGTGGCCATGAGCATGCGCTGCGCGTCTACGCGTGCTTCCACCAATGCACGCGCTTGCATGTCTTGTTGTGCGGTGTTGTAACTGTCGCGCAGCATGCTGGCTATTTGGTCGTCAGACAAGCCGTAGCTGGGCTTTACATCTATCTGGGCCTGCACGCCAGACTGTGTTTCCGTAGCACCTACTTGCAGCAGTCCGTCAGCGTCTACCGTAAAGGTCACGCGTATGCGTGCCGCACCTGCAGCCATGGGCGGTATGCCGCGCAGCTCAAAGCGCGCCAGGCTGCGGCAGTCGGCCACGAGGTCTCGCTCGCCTTGCACCACGTGCAAGGCCAGGGCAGTTTGACCGTCTTTAAATGTGGTGAAGTCTTGGCCGCGCGCCGTGGGTATGGCGCTGTTGCGCGGCACAATGCGCTCTACCAGGCCGCCCATGGTCTCTATGCCCAAAGACAGCGGAATCACGTCCAGCAACAACAACGCATCACCCGTGTGGTTGCCCGCCAGCTGATTGGCCTGAATGGCAGCGCCAAGGGCGACGACTTCGTCGGGGTTGAGGTTGGTAAGTGGTGTTGTGGCAAACAGTTGCTCTACCGCTTGCAACACCACCGGCATGCGGGTAGAGCCGCCCACCATCACCACGCCTTGCACCTCATCTGTGGCCATATCAGCGTCGCGCAACACGCGGCGCACGGCCAGCAATGTGCGCTGGGTCAGGTGTGTGGTGGCGTTGGCAAAGTCCTGGCCGCTCACGTTCACGCTGAGGTCACCCACGCTTAGCGGCGCTGCCAATATAGCGCTGGGCTGCGCGGACAAACGCTCCTTGCAGGCGCGTGCAGCGGCGTACAAGTGTGTTTTGTCTTCGGCACTCAAGGCTGCCGGGTCTGGCTGGCCAGGGGCTTGTTGCAAGGCCCAGTGGGCCAGTGCGCGGTCGTAGTCGTCGCCACCCAAGGCAGAATCACCACCAGTGGCCACCACCTCAAACACGCCTTCGCTTAAGCGCAATATGGAGATGTCAAACGTACCACCGCCCAGGTCGTACACGGCGTAAACGCCCTCACTGCCCTGCTCCAGGCCGTAGGCAATGGCTGCTGCGGTGGGCTCATTGATCAGACGCAATACGTTGATGCCAGCCAGCTGCGCGGCGTCCTTGGTGGCCTGGCGCTGCGCGTCGTCAAAGTAAGCCGGCACGGTAATCACTGCGCCAAACAGGTCGTCGTTGAAGGTGTCTTCGGCCCTGAAGCGCAGCGTGGCCAGTAGCTCGGCGCTCACCTCTACTGGGGTTTTGTTGCCCGCTACCGTGGCCACTTGGGCCATGCCTTCACCGTTTACAACGGTGTAGGGCAAGTTGTCTACGTCGTGCACGTCGGCGCGTTTGCGACCCATCAGGCGCTTTACAGATGCAATGGTGTTGGCAGCATCTGTACTGGCAGCTTCAAGTGCGTCAAAGCCAATTTGGCGGCCAGAGCTGGCCACGTCTGTGGTGGTGTAGCGCACCACGCTGGGCAATATCACGCGACCTTGGTCGTCTGGCAAGCACTCGGCCACGCCATTGCGCACGCTGGCCACCAACGAGTGTGTAGTGCCAAGATCTATACCTACAGCAATTTTGCGCTGATGCGGATCTGGCGACTGGCCTGGTTCTGAAATTTGTAGCAATGCCATGGGGTGTACTAAGCTGCGTCGTCTAATTGTTGATTGATGTCTTTGCTCACGCGCTCAATAAACATGAGTGCGCGTACTGCGCCGCTGGCTGCTTGCGTGTCGTTGTCTGTGTCTAGCGCCTGTCCTACCTTGGCCAGCCACTCGCGCTTGGCTGCAGCGGCCATATCGGCCAATTGCTGCAAGGCAACGGCATTGCCACCCGCCTCATCCAGCTCTTCGCGTAGCGTCATTTGCTGCACCAAAAACTCATGCGGCATGGCCGTGTTGCTTTCGGCGTTAATGGGTACACCACGCAGCTCGCACAGATAGGCGGCACGTTGCAGCGGGGCACGCAGTCGCTGGTAGGCTTCGTTCACGCGCACAGACCACTGCATGGCCAAGCGTTGCTCGGCGCTGGTGGCGCTTACAAAATTGTCGGGGTGAGTTTGGGCTTGCAGCGCTTTCCAGCGCTTGGCCAGGTCGCCCGCGTCTAGCTCAAATTGCTGAGGCAGGTCAAAGAGTTGGAAGTCGTTGGCCTGCAGGCTTAATTCAATAGTGCCAGACATCAAATACGAAACGACTCGCCACAGCCGCAGCGATCACGCTCGTTGGGGTTGCTGAACTTGAAACCTTCGTTCAAGCCTTCGCGCACAAAGTCAAGCTGCGTACCCTCCAGGTAGGCCAAGCTTTTGGGGTCAATCAAAATTTTGATGCCCTGGTCTTCAAACTGCACGTCTTCCTCACCGGCCTCGTCAGCGTACTCCAGCGTATAGGCCAAGCCTGAGCAGCCCGTGGTCTTAACGCCCAAGCGCACACCTATGCCTTTGCCGCGGCGGCCCAAGTATCGGTTGACATGCTTTGCAGCAGCTTCAGTCATGGTGACAGCCATAGGAACTTCCTATCTCACGTTAGGCGGTTGCCGTATGCTTCTTTTTGTAGTCTTCAACTGCCGCCTTGATGGCGTCTTCAGCCAAGATAGAGCAGTGAATTTTGACGGGTGGCAATGCCAACTCTTCGGCAATTTCTGCATTTTTCAGCGCAGCAGCCTCGTCCAGGGTTTTGCCCTTCACCCACTCGGTCACCAATGAGCTTGAAGCGATGGCAGAGCCACAACCGTAGGTTTTAAAGCGCGCGTCTTCAATCACGCCTGTAGCGGGGTTGACCTTGATTTGCAGCTTCATTACGTCGCCACAAGCGGGCGCACCCACCATGCCTGTGCCTACGGACTCGTCGCCCTTGTCAAAGCTGCCAACGTTGCGTGGGTTCTCGTAGTGCTCTACTACTTTGTCTGAATAAGCCATAACAAAACTCCTTCAATTACTGTGTGTGGTGGTAGGCCAGCGCTTAGTGCGCAGCCCATTGGATGGTGGACAAGTCCACGCCGTCTTTAAACATTTCCCACAGCGGAGACAACTCGCGCAGCTTGGCCACGTTGGTTTTGATGGTCTCAATCGCATAGTCGATTTCGGCCTCTGTGGTCCAGCGGCCAATGGTCATGCGCAAGCTGCTGTGTGCCAGCTCATCGCTGCGGCCCAGGGCGCGCAACACATAGCTGGGCTCAAGGCTGGCAGAGGTACAGGCTGAGCCGCTAGACACGGCCATACCCTTGATACCCATAATCAATGACTCGCCTTCAACGTAGTTGAAGCTCATGTTCACGTTGTGTGGCACGCGCTGGTCTTTGTTGCCGTTGATAAACACTTCCTCCATGCCAGACAGGCCCGCCACCAGGCGGTCATGCAAGGTTTTGATGCGCTTGTTTTCTTCGGCCATTTCAGCCTTGGCAATGCGGTAGGCCTCGCCCATGCCCACAATTTGGTGGGTTGGCAACGTACCAGAGCGCATGCCACGCTCGTGGCCGCCACCGTGCATTTGGGCCTCCAGGCGAATGCGTGGCTTGCGGCGCACAAACAAAGCACCAATGCCTTTGGGGCCGTAGGTTTTGTGTGAGGTCAGGCTCATCAGGTCAATAGGCAACTTGGCCAGGTCAATCTCGACACGGCCTGTGGCCTGCGCTGCGTCAACGTGGAAGATGATGCCTTTTTCGCGACACACGGCACCAATCGCCGCCACGTCTTGAATCACACCAATCTCGTTATTCACAAACATGACGCTGGTCAAGATGGTGTCTGGGCGAATGGCTGCCTTGAACGCATCCATGTTCACCAAGCCGTCTTCTTGCACGTCTAGGTAAGTGGCCTCAAAGCCTTGGCGCTCCAGCTCACGGAAGGTGTCCAGCACAGCTTTGTGCTCTGTCTTGACCGTGATGATGTGCTTGCCCTTGGTTTTGTAAAACTGCGCCGCACCTTTGATGGCCAGGTTGTTGGACTCGGTGGCACCACTGGTCCACACGATTTCGCGTGGGTCGGCACCAATGAGATCAGCAACGTTGACACGCGCCTTTTCTACAGCGGCCTCGGCCTCCCAGCCCCACGCATGGCTGCGTGATGCAGGGTTGCCAAAGTGCTCGTACAGCCACGGCACCATTGCGTCCACCACACGTGGGTCGCAGGGGTTGGTGGAGCTGTAGTCCATGTACACGGGGAAATGCGGCGTTGACATATAAAAGGTTACCTAATTCAAGCTGTCAAAGACAAGCGATCAAACAATACAAACTCAATGAAAAGCAAGCAGCTACTTAGCTGTTGGCCAACGACGCGCCCAGCGCAAATACAGAGTTGGGCGCATTCACGCGCAAGGGTTTGACCACTGGCGTGCTGGAGATAGCACGCTTGATCATGGGTGCTTGCTCAATCACCACGCCTTTGGCGACTTGGTCATCCACCAGCTTTTGCAGGTTGACGGAGTCCAAAAAGTCCACCATGCGCTCGTTGAGTGAGGCCCACAGTTCGTGTGTCATGCAACGTGAGCCTTCGCCCATGCAGTTTTCTTTGCCGCCGCAGTGTGTGGCGTCAATGGGTTCATCAACAGACACGATGATGTCTGCCACGGTGATTTCGGCGGCTTTGCGCGCCAATGTGTAACCGCCGCCTGGGCCACGGGTGGACTCCACCAGTTGGTGGCGACGCAACTTACCGAACAACTGCTCTAGGTAAGACAAAGAAATTTGTTGACGCTGGCTGATAGCAGCCAATGTGACGGGACCTGTGTTTTGGCGCAAAGCCAAATCAATCATGGCGGTAACAGCAAAACGGCCTTTGGTGGTGAGACGCATAACAAACTCCTTGGTTGGGGTTGGACTTGTTGCCAAGTCTGTGGCCTTGAACACTGCCGCCAATGCGGCTTTGTTCAACTAAACCATCCGGGGGATGGGCACTACCCGACTATTTTTGTCGAGTATACCAGAATGTCCCAGTGATTTCGTAGGGATTGTACGCCAACAAACATTATTTGTCCACGACAAACAATGTTTTAGACATGGGTTTTATGCTTTTGTCGAATTAAATGTCACTTATTTATCAATAAATAGACAATTTGGGCGGGCAGTTGCCTAATGCTTGCAGCGAACAATCACCTGCACGGCGCGTGAGCGCATCAACTTTTGGGCGTTAACACCGCGATATTGTCGGTGCCCGTGGCACCAAACGCCTGTTCGCGCAGCATGGACAGCTGGTCGCGCATCTGAGCGGCTTTTTCAAAGTCAAGGTTCTTGGCATGCTCCAGCATCAGCTTGTCCAGACGCTTGATTTCGCGGGCAATGTCTTTCTCACTCATGGCCTCCAGCTCGGCGCGGCGCATGGAGTCGCGCTCTAGCTTCTCGGCCTCTTGGCCTGACTTTTCGCTGTACACACCGTCTATCAGGTCTTTGATGCGCTTGATAACCGTGCGCGGTGTGATGCCGTGCTCTAGGTTGTGCATCTCTTGCTTGGTGCGGCGGCGTGCCGTCTCATCCATGGCGCGACGCATGGAGTCAGTGACTTTGTCGGCGTACAAAATGGCCACACCGTTGACGTTACGGGCGGCACGGCCTATGGTTTGTATCAGTGAGCGCTCTGATCGCAAGAAGCCTTCCTTGTCGGCGTCCAGAATGGCCACCAAGGACACCTCGGGTATGTCAATGCCTTCGCGCAGCAAGTTAATGCCCACCAGCACGTCAAACTCGCCAAGGCGCAAGTCGCGCAAAATTTCAACACGCTCTACGGTATCTACATCACTGTGCAAGTAGCGCACTTTCACACCGTTCTCTGTCAGGTAGTCGGTCAGCTGCTCGGCCATGCGCTTGGTCAGCGTGGTGATGATGACGCGCTCGTTCACCTCTACGCGTTGCCTGATTTCTTGCAACACGTCGTCCACCTGGGTGGTGGCTGGGCGCACATGCACGATGGGGTCTATGAGGCCTGTGGGGCGCACCACTTGCTCGACAATTTGGCCAGAGTGCTGCTTCTCATAGTCGCCAGGCGTGGCTGACACAAAAACCGTTTGGCGCATGCGCGCCTGAAACTCTTCAAATTTCAGCGGGCGGTTGTCCAACGCCGAGGGCAACCTGAAGCCATACTCCACCAGCGTGGTCTTGCGTGCCCTGTCGCCGTTGTACATGCCACCAAATTGACCGGTCAGCACGTGGCTTTCGTCCAAAAACATCAATGCGTCTTTAGGCAAATAATCGGTTAGCGTGGCTGGCGGCTCACCGGCTTTCGCACCACTCAAGTGACGTGAGTAGTTCTCAATGCCTTTGCAGTCCCACTTCCGTGAGCATTTCCAGGTCAAACCGGGTGCGCTGCTCAAGGCGCTGCGCCTCTACCAGTTTGTTCATACCCACCAGTTCGGCCAAGCGCTCGCGCAACTCGTCCTTTATCAGCTCTACCGCGCTGAGCACTTGCTCACGGGGCGTCACATAGTGGCTGCTGGGGTAAACGGTAAAGCGCGGAATCTTTTGGCGTACGCGGCCTGTTAGCGGGTCAAACAGCTGTAGCGTCTCCACCTCATCGTCGAACAGCTCGATACGGATGGCCAACTCGGAGTGCTCAGCCGGAAACACGTCAATGGTGTCACCGCGCACGCGAAAGGTACCGCGCGAAAAGTCCACGTCGTTGCGCTGGTATTGCATGCGCACCAGTTGCGCAATCACGTCTCGCTGCCCTGCCTCATCACCCACGCGCAGCGTCATCACCATTTGGTGGTAGCTCTCTGGCTTGCCAATGCCGTAAATGGCAGACACCGTGGCCACAACGACCACGTCGCGGCGCTCCAATATGCTTTTGGTACAGCTCAGCCGCATTTGCTCAATGTGCTCGTTGATAGACGAGTCTTTCTCAATGAACAAATCCCGCTGCGGCACGTAGGCCTCTGGCTGGTAATAGTCGTAATAGCTCACAAAGTACTCCACCGCATTGTGTGGAAAGAACTCCCTGAACTCTGCATAGAGCTGTGCGGCCAGGGTTTTGTTGGGCGCGTACACAATGGCCGGACGGCCCATTCGCGCAATGGTCTGGGCCATGGTGTAAGTCTTGCCAGAGCCCGTTACACCCAACAGGGTTTGAAACGACTCACCGTTTTCAAGACCATCGACCAGCTGCGCAATGGCCGCGGGCTGGTCGCCCGCTGGTGGGAATGGCTGAAACAGCTCAAAGGGTGAACCTTCAAAGCGCACAAATTCGCCGGCTGCGTGCTGTGCATCAGCAGCAGACTGGTTTTGGGCGTTGCTGCTAGACGCCTGCACGCCCACGCCAGCCTGCACAGCAGCGGTACGACTGGCCAAGGCAATCACTTGTTCAACAGCTGAGGTATCGGGGCGCTTGGACATGGTTTTAGTCGCTATTTGAGTCGTGTTCGGGCAACCGGCTATTGTGGCCGGGGTTTTGCATGTCTGCCAAACCTGTCACGTGTTGACCACTTGAATGCGCGCATTCGCACAAAGTCGCGGGCGTTCAATTCATCACGGCTTCAGACGCCAGAACCGCTTAAAACGTTGTCCACACACCACATTTGCAGCCTAAAATAGAAGGCTTATCTCTTGTTTTGTCTACTTTTCACAGGTACCGCCACATGTCCATGTTTTCCGCCGTTGAAATGGCACCCCGCGATCCAATTTTGGGCTTGAACGAGCAATATGCTACCGACACCAACCCCAACAAAGTGAACTTGGGTGTGGGCGTGTACTACGACGACAACGGCAAGCTACCCCTGCTCAAGTGCGTGCAAGCTGCTGAAACACAAATGATGGCGACGCCTAAACCACGAGGCTACTTGCCTATTGACGGCATTGCTGCCTATGACGGCGCCGTCAAAGGCCTGGTGTTCGGCCAGGACAGCGAGCCTGTGCAAAGCGGTCGTGTGGCAACCATTCAAGCCATTGGTGGTACCGGTGGCCTAAAGGTGGGTGCTGACTTTTTGAAGCGCTTAAACCCCACCGCCAAGGTACTCATCAGCGACCCCAGCTGGGAAAACCACCGCGCTTTGTTTACCGCTGCGGGCTTTACCGTACAGAGCTACCCCTACTACGATGCGGCCAAACGCGGCGTGAACTTTGACGGCATGTTGGCGGCACTCAACGCGGCTGAGGCAGGCACTGTAGTGGTGCTGCACGCTTGCTGCCACAACCCAACGGGCTATGACATCACCCCCGCCCAGTGGGCGCAAGTGGTTGAGACCGTCAAGAGCCGCGACTTGGTCGCCTTTTTGGACATGGCCTACCAAGGCTTTGGCTATGGCATTGCACAAGACGGCGCCGTTATCCAGCAATTTGTGAACGCCGGACTCACCTTCTTTGTGTCAACCTCTTTCTCAAAAAGCTTTAGCCTGTACGGCGAGCGCGTTGGCGCGCTAAGCGTGTTGTGCACAGACAAGCCAGAAGCCGACCGCGTGTTGAGCCAGCTCAAGATCACCATTCGTACCAACTACTCCAACCCGCCAACACACGGTGGCGCGGCAGTGGCCACTGTACTGGGTACACCAGAGCTTCGCGAACTGTGGGAGCAAGAGCTGGGCGAGATGCGTGAGCGCATCAAGGCCACGCGCCAGCAACTGGTAGACGGCTTAAAGGCCGCAGGTGTGACACAGGACATGAGCTTCATCACCACCCAGATTGGCATGTTCAGCTACTCTGGCCTGAGCAAAGACCAAATGGTGCGCCTGCGCAACGAATTTGGCGTGTACGGCACAGACACAGGGCGCATGTGTGTAGCCGCTATCAACAGCGGCAACATTGATCACGTATGCAAGTCTATTGCAGCCGTTTTGTAAGCCTAAAGCGTCATTTTCGCGCCAAGTGACGGCAACGTCACACAAATGCTGCAGATGTGCATCAGCAAGTAGCCACATGAGGGTACATGCTGTTATATTGCACTGCAGCATTTTTTATTGAGAGGTCCGCATGCTTTACCAAATTTACGACGCACAACGTGCCCTGATGGAGCCGTTTGCAGAGTTTGCCCAAGCGACTGCCAAGTTGTACGCCAACCCTACTTCTCCACTAAGCTCAACACCCATGGCCCATCGCATGGCCGCCGGCTACGAGTTGCTGTACCGCCTGGGTAAAGACTACGAAAAACCCACGTTTGGTATCCAAACCGTTGAAGTGGACGGCGTTGAAGTCGCCATCAGCGAACGCGTGGTCAAAAACAAGCCCTTTTGTGAGCTGCGCCGCTTCAAGCGCTTCAGTGACAACGAGACCACTTTGTCCACCATGGTCAAGCAGCCTGTGGTGCTGATAGTTGCCCCACTGTCTGGCCACTACGCCACGCTGCTGCGCGACACCGTCAAGTCCATGTTGCAAAGCCACAAAGTATTTATCACCGACTGGCGCAATGCCCGCTTGGTGCCGCTTGAAGACGGTGAGTTTCACCTCAGCGACTACATCAACTACGTGCAAGAGTTCATACGTGACTTGCAAGACCAATACGGCGACTGCCACGTCATGAGCGTTTGCCAGCCCACAGTCCCAGTGTTGGCGGCCGTGTCGCTCATGGCCTCACGCGGTGAAAAGCTGCCACTGTCCATGACCATGATGGGCGGCCCCATTGATGCGCGTCGCAGTCCTACCGCTGTCAACACACTGGCAACCAACCGTGACTTGGCTTGGTTTGAAAACAACGTGATTTATCGCGTGCCCCCCACCTTTCCAGGTGCGGGCCGTTTGGTATACCCCGGCTTTTTGCAGCACACCGGTTTTGTGGCCATGAACCCCGACCGCCACGCACAAAGTCACTACGACTTCTTTGAGCAACTCATGCAAGGGGACGACACCGGCGCAGAAGCACACCGCAAGTTTTACGACGAGTACAACGCCGTACTGGACATGGACGCTGACTACTACCTGGAGACCATCAAGGTGGTGTTCCAGGCGTTCAGCCTGGTAGAGGGCACATGGGATGTGGCCAACACCGAGGGCAAGCTGGAGCGTGTGCGCCCTGCCGACATCAAAGGCTGCGCCTTGTTCACCATTGAAGGCGAGCTAGACGATATTTCTGGATCAGGCCAAACCCAAGCTGCGCAAGACTTGTGCTCTGGCATTGATGCCAAACAACGTCGCCACATGGAAGTCAAGGGTGCAGGCCACTACGGTATTTTCAGCGGCAGCCGCTGGCGCAACATGGTGTACCCAGAGGTTGAAGCCTTCATCAAAAAAGCCCAAGGCAAGCTTGCTGTAGGCCGTGGTCACGCCACACCCATCGCCAAGCCCGTTGCCAAAGCCACGAGCAAGCCAGCCGTTGCCAAAAAGGCAGTGGCCAAGCCTGCTGCCAAGACAACAGCTGCGCCCAAAGCCGCTACTCGAAAGACAATGGCCACAAAAGCCCCAACCAAAGCAGCACCAGCGCGCAAACGCGCAACGGGTCAAGCAGCTTAAGACAGGGGTCATGACAAGACATGCAAGATCTGGTTGCCCGCATTCACAAGGCACTGCCGCAAACGCAGTGCACGCGCTGCGACTATCCGGACTGCATGTCTTACGCGCAAGCCATTGCCAGTGGCGACGCGGCCATTAACCAATGCCCGCCAGGCGGCGCTGAAGGCGTTGAGCGCCTGGCCGCCATTACCGGTCAAGCCATAAGCCCACTGAACGAGGCCAACGGTTTTGAGGGCCCGGTGACGGTGGCAATTATTGATGAGGCGTGGTGCATAGGCTGTACCCTGTGCATCAAAGCCTGCCCAGTCGATGCCATTGTTGGCACCAACAAGGCCATGCACACAGTTATAGAGGCCGACTGCACAGGCTGCGAGTTGTGCATTCCAGCCTGCCCGGTAGACTGCATCAGCCTTGACAGCGTCAGCGGCGATGCGACAGGCTGGCAAGCTTGGAGCCAGCAGCAGGCCGACACCGCCTTGCTGCGCTACACCCAACGCGGCGCGCGCCTGGCCCGAGAACAAACAGAGCATGATGACCGTCTGGAAGCCAAAGCCAAGCTAAAGCTGGCAGACGTCGGCGCGGCCAGCCAACACACCGATGCGGCAGTGCTGGACAACAAACGCGCCGTTATTGAAGCCGCCTTGGCCAGAGCAGCGGCCAAACGCGCGGGACTGGCTAACAACAAGCCACCAAGGGCAACTCGCGACGCTTAGTGCGAGTGGTGCGAGAACGCGCCCACGGCCAACACCAGCAAGATGCCAGCTGCCAGCCACACCAACTGGCCTGCGGAGTCACGCAAACTGACGTGGCGTTGCAGCTGTGGAATGAGGTCGGCCAGCGCCACGTACATAAAGCTACTGGCAGCAACCACCAGAAAGTAAGGCAATACACTGGCAAACTGCGCCAGCAAAAAATAGCCCACAATGCCGCCCAAAGCGGTCACAGTGCCAGCCATGGATACCTTGACTAACGCGGCCTGCGCATTGCCCTTGGTGGAGTTGCGCAGCACCACCAAGTCACCCATGTGGTGGGGTACCTCATGGGCCAACACGGCCATGGAGGCAAGCACGCCCAAGCGCCAGTCAGCCATAAAGGCAGAGGCAATCAAAATGCCGTCGCCAAATGCATGGATGCTGTCGCCCAGCAACACCGCCCAGCCCCCGCCGCTGTGCGCATGGCTGTGGCCATGACTGTGGCTTTGTCCGTGGGCATGATGCGCGTGATGGCTTTGTTCCAGCGGCTCGCTGCTGTGCAAGTCCATGCCGTGTTCACCATGTTCGTGGCCGTGGTGGTACAGCTCTGCCTTGTCCAGCATGAAAAAAAACACCATGCCCGCCAGCAGCACGGTAAACAAGGCGTGCACACCAACACCCGTTTCAAGCGCCTCGGGCAGCAGTTTGAGCATGGCAGTGGCCAGCAACGCACCGGCAGCAAAGCTCAGCATGTGACGGGTAAACCTCGCCAAAATACCAAAGCTTAAAAAAGCAGCCAACCACACGCTGCCCACACCGGCCACTACCGTGCCGGCCACAATCCACGCCAAATTCATGTCATCTCATCTTAAAAAAGTCGGCAAAAGCCGACGGCGCTTATTTCACGCCATTGGCTGCCATCCATTGCAAGCACTGCGCCCAGCCGTCTTTGGCCGCTTCAGCGCGGTAACTGGGACGGTAGTCAGCATGGAAGGCATGTGGTGCATTATCAAACACCACAAAGCGACTGGCCTGAGCCGCCTTGTTGTTGCCAGCGCCCTTGAGCTTATTTTGCATCAATGCAACAGTGTCCAGGCCAATACCGGTGTCTGCTCCGCCGTACAAGCCCAGCACAGGCGCTTTTAAGCTGGCGGCCACATCCACAGGCTGCTTGGGCGTGCGCTCGCTCACGTTGCCTACCAAACGGCCATACCAAGCCACGCCGGCCTTCACTTTAGGCTGATGCGCAGCGTACAGCCACACTTGGCGTCCACCCCAGCAAAAGCCTGTCACGCCCAAGCGGTTGGTGTCACCACCGTTTTGTCCGGCCCAATCCACCAGTGCGTCCAAGTCGGTCATGACTTGCTCATCACGTACCTTGTTGATGACTTCCTTGAACAAGTCGGCCATCACGGCGTAGCCTTGGGCATCACCGTGACGAACAAACAGCTCAGGCGCCAAAGCCATGTAGCCCAACTTGGCAAAGCGGCGTGTGATGTCTGCAATGTGCTCATGCACCCCAAAGATCTCTGACAACACCAATACCACGGGGAATGGTCCGTCACCCTTGGGTTGGCTGCGGTAGACAGGCATCTTGAAACCGTCAACGTCTACCATCACCTCACCTTGCACCAAATCATCGCCAGGCGTGTAAATGGCTGAATGCGCCAACTCTGGCAGCACAGCAGCGGCGTAGCCCACGCCCAAAGCGGCTTTCAAGGCGGTACGGCGAGTGGGCGGTGTGCTGGGCACGGCTTTGTCCAGCAAGGCTTGCGCGTCTTGGATGCTGTTGTGAACAGGTGATACAGATTCAGACATAACAATGACTCCTACAAATGGGTTGAAAACAGTTCAAGTGGCTTATCCGGCAAGTGTGCCCTTATTTGTTGCACCTATCAATGCTGGGGTCAATGCGCTTGCTCCCAGTTGGCGCCCATGCCCACCTCGGCCAGCAAGGGCACGCGCAGCTGGGCCACCTCGGCCATCAGCGCCGGTACTTGCGTGCGTACCCAGTCGGCTTGGTCAACAGGCAGCTCAAACACCAGTTCGTCGTGCACTTGCATGATCATGATCACGCCGTTATCAGCGGCGTCCAAAGCCTCTTGCACTTTGAGCATGCTCATTTTTATGAGGTCAGCAGCCGTGCCTTGCATGGGCGCGTTGATAGCGGCGCGCTCGGCACCGGCGCGGCGCGGGCCATTGGGCGAGTTGATTTCTGGCAGATACAAACGACGCCCAAATACGGTTTCAACAAAGCCCTGCGCTTTGGCCTGCTCCCGGGTCTCTTCCATGTATTGCTTCACGCCAGGGTAACGCTCAAAGTAAGTCTGTATGTAGTTTTTAGCCGCGGTGTTGTCTATGCCCAAGTTTTTGGCCAAGCCGTAAGCACTCATGCCGTAAATGAGGCCAAAGTTGATAACCTTGGCGTAGCGGCGTTGCTCAGAGGTGACTTGGTCAAGCCCAGCGTTGAAAATTTCGGCCGCGGTGGCGCGGTGAACATCCAGGCCCTCTCTAAACGCACGAATCAAGGCCTGGTCTTCACTGAGGTGAGCCATGATGCGCAGCTCAATTTGGGAATAGTCGGCGCTGGCGATCATGCGCCCAGCCGGCGCCACAAAGGCTTCACGCACGCGCCTGCCCTCTTCGGTTCGCACAGGGATGTTTTGCAGGTTGGGCTCGTTGCTAGACAAGCGCCCCGTTACCGCCACCGCCTGTGCGTAGTGGGTGTGTACGCGCCCAGTCTTGGCGTTGGCCAACCCCGCCAGTTTGTCGGTGTAGGTGCTTTTGAGTTTGGCAAGGCCGCGGTACTCCAGAATGCACGCAGGCAGCGGGTAGTCTGCAGCCAGCCGCTCCAGCACTTCTTCGTCGGTGCTGGGCGCACCGGTAGCGGTTTTTTTCACCACAGGCAGGCCCAGCTTGGTGAAGAAAATCTCGCCTATTTGTTTGGGTGAACCCAGGTTGAAAGGCTGGTCGGCCAGCTCGTGCGCTTTGGCTTCAAGCGCCACAATGCGTGCACCCAAGTCGTTGCTTTGTTTGGCCAACGTGGGCGCGTCAATCAGCACACCGTTGCGCTCTACGCGGTAAAGCGCTTCGCTGCTGGCCATCTCCAGCTCGTAAATACGCTTGAGGCCCGCGAAGCTGCGCAGCTTGGGGAACAAATGCAAGTGCACGTCCAGACACATATCCACATCTTCGCAAGCGCTGACTGGCCTTGTCCACCTCTACTTGCGCCATGGTGATTTGGTTCACGCCTTTGCCACACAGGTCTTCAAAGCTCAAACCCACACGCCCCACGTGACGCTTGGCCAGACTCTCCAGGCTGTGCGGCTTGTGCACCTCCAGCACATAGCTTTGCAACATGGTGTCGTGCGCGTAGCCGCGCACGTGGATGCCGCAGTTGGCCAGTATGTGGCGGTCAAACTTTACATGCTGCCCTAGCTTGGCGTGGTCTGGACTTTCCAGCCAGGGCTTTAGCGCAGCCAGCACTTGGTCTAGCGGCAGCTGGGCTGGTGCGTCCGGGTAGTTGTGTCCAACAGGAATGTAGGCCGCCTCGCCAGGCGCGGTGCACAGGCTGATGCCTACCAGCGCAGCGCTCATGGGGTCTAGCGCATTGGTCTCTGTATCAATGGCCGTCAGCGGCGCTGCCATGACCTTGTTAACCCACTCTTGCAAAGCCTCGGCTGTCACAACCGTGGTGTAGTTCACAGAGCCGTTCACACTGGAGTTGGCCCGGGCTTGGTCGTCAGTTGCAGGCACTTCGCCATCACCGCTGGGCGCATCGTCGAACAATGAACCGGACGCCCCTTTGCTGTTGGCTGCCTTTGCGGTTTTGGGCGTTTGCGCCACCGTGCCTTTGTTCATGAGGCTTTTAAAACCCATGCGCGCATAAAAGGCATTCAAGCTATCAGCGTTGGGCGGCTGTTTGGACAAGCCCTCTAGATTGGGCCAAGTGCTCACCTGCGCAGCGAGGTCACAGTCCGTCTTGATGGTGACCAGTGAGCGGCCAGTCGGTAGCCAGCTCACAGCGTCCCGCAGGTTTTGGCCAGCCACGCCTTTGATGGCCTGGGCATTGGCCAATAGATTTTCCAGAGAGCCATACTCCACCAACCATTTGGCAGCAGTTTTAGGGCCTACCTTGGCCACACCAGGCACGTTGTCTACGGTGTCGCCCACAAGGGTTTGAAAGTCAATCATCAGCTCAGGCGGCACGCCAAACTCTGCGGTCACCCCCGCGACGTCGCGGCGCTTACCGTTCATGGTGTCCACCACCACGATGTTGGCTTCTACCAGCTGGCTTAAGTCTTTGTCACCACTGGAGATGACGACGTTATAGCCCTGCTCGGCGCCGCGCTTGGCCAACGTGCCTATGACGTCGTCTGCCTCCACGCCCTTGACAGCCATTACTGGCCAGCCCATGAGCTTGACAACCTCGTGAATGGGCTCAATTTGCGCGCGCAAGTCGTCTGGCATGGGCGCGCGCTGGGCTTTGTAATCGGGGTAAATTTCGTCTCTGAAGGTGGGGCCTGAGGCATCAAAGACGCACACGGCATAGTCCGACTGCACCTCTTTGGCCAGTGACTGCATCATGTTGATCATGCCGCGCACCGCACCAGTAGGCGCGCTATTGGGGTCTGAACGGTCTACCCGCAGATCAGGCATGGCATGAAAGGCGCGGTACAAATAGCTGGAGCCATCTACCAGAACAAGTGTTTTTTGTGGAGCATCAAGCGGTGTAGTCATGGGTGACATTATGCGTAAGCCCTACAATCCAACGTTGCTCACTTACATCTACTTTTAGGCCCAAGTCCAGCATGGCGGTATTTACAGAGGTTAGCCCCGAACAGGCGCAAGACTTACTCAGCACCCTAGGCTTGGGTGAGGTCACGGCGCTGGACGGTATCAAAGGCGGTATTGAGAACACCAACTACTTCGTTAGCGCCAGCCAAGACGGCCAGCCAGCGCAAACCTATGTGCTCACACTGTTCGAACGCTTGAGCGCTGAACAGCTGCCGTTTTACCTGTCGCTGATGCAGCATTTGGCCGCCCAAGGCATTGCGGTGCCAAACCCCAAAGCCAATGACAGCGGCGGTATTGTGCATACCGTGGCAGGCAAACCCGCAGCCGTCGTTAACAAACTAGCAGGCACCAGCCAACTCGCCCCCCAAGCGGTGCACTGCGCCGAGCTTGGCAATACCCTGGCTCGCATGCACTTGGCAAGCCAGTCGTTTGATATGGCGCAGCCTAATTTACGCGGCTTGAGCTGGTGGAACGACACCGTGCCCACCGTGCTGCCGCACACCACTGAGCCGCAGCGTGCACTGCTATTGCAAGAACTAGCCTTGCAAAACCATGTGGCAGCTAGCAGTGCCTACGCCGCCCTGCCCCGTGGCCCTGTGCATGCTGACCTGTTCAGGGATAACGTGATGTTTGAGGGCGACACCCTCACAGGCGTGTTTGACTTTTACTTTGCGGGTGTGGATTCTTGGCTGTTTGATCTGAGCGTGTGTCTTAACGACTGGGCCACGCACCTGGACACCGGCGAGTGGGATTTGCAAAGGGTACAGGCGCTGCTAGACGCTTATCAGGCCGTGCGCCCCTTGACAAGCGCCGAGCGCGAGCTGCTAAACCCCATGCTGCGTGCGGCCGGGCTGCGGTTTTGGATATCACGCTTGTGGGATTTTTACTTGCCCCGCGAGGCCAGCATGCTCAAGCCCCACGACCCCGCCCACTTTGAACGCATTGTGCGCGCTCGCGCCGCAAAGCCCTTGGCGCTGCTGGCCCAAGCCATGCCACCGGGCGAGGCGGTGGCTGCTTAAAGCACAATCGACATCATGAAACTGCATATTGTTCCGTCCAGCCAAGGCGTCCAGTGGGTGCGCTTGGGTGTTAAAACCTTTATTCGCCAGCCGCTGGCCCTGGGTGGCTTGTTTTTTTTGTTTATAGGCGTGGTGTCTGTGCTGTCTATAGTGCCGCTATTGGGCACCGCCTTGTCGCTGATCATCTTGCCAGCGGCCAGTCTTGGCCTGATCAACGCGGCCCGTTTGGCTTCTACCGGCTCTTTTCCGCTCCCTGTCACCCTGATCGCGGCCTTCACGGCCGGTGCGGCCAAGCGCAGCGCCATGCTGCAATTGGGCGTGTTGTATACCGCTGCATTTTTGGCGGTTATTGGCGTGACCATGCTCATTGACGGCGGTCAGTTTTCAGGCGTGTACCTCATGGGCGCACCACTGACCGAAGACATGGTGGCAGACGGTCGTTTTATCAGCGCACTGTGGGTGGCCCTGTTGTTGTACTTGCCCATGGCCGCCGTGTTTTGGCATGCGCCTGCATTGGTATTCTGGCATGACGTCACACCAGGTAAAAGCTTGTTCTTCAGTGCCATGGCCTGCTGGCGCAACAAGGGCGCCATGCTGATGTTCATGCTGACCTGGATGGCCGTGATCACTGGCGCCGGCGTGGTCATTACGCTATTGGCTGGCATGCTAGGCGGCGCAGCCGTCATCAACATGCTGCTCATGCCAGCCACCATGGTGATGGCAGCCATGTTTTTTGCGTCTATCTACTTCACTTACCAAGACAGTTTTGAAGGTACGCACCTGGTGGATACCAAGGCCTAGACAGCGCCTAAACCACTGTCAACTTCGCCACCGACAACGCCAGCCACTTGGTGCCGTGGCGACTAAACGCAACTTGAGCGCGGGCGTCGTCGCCCTGGCCTTCAATGGCCAGTACTTTGCCCTCGCCAAATTTGTTGTGAAACACCGCAACACCTTTTTGAATACCAGAGGCGGCCTCGCCTCTGTCACTGGGCTGCAAGGCTTTGGCGGACTGGCCACTGGTGTCGCCATGCCACGCGGGCGACCAGGCTGGCGAGGCTTGTTGGCCGGCGTAGCGGCCCGCTTTATCAAACCCGTTGTTCCAGGACTTTTGGCTGTTGGCCATCATGGGGCTGGCAAAACCGCCGCTGGGTGGCGACAGCCACTTGAGTGTGTTTTCGGGCAACTCGTCAAAAAAGCGGCTGCGAATGTTGTAGCGTGTTTGACCGTGCAACATGCGCGTTTGCGAGTGGCTGAGGTACAGGCGTTTGCGCCCGCGCGTAATGGCCACGTACATCAACCGGCGCTCTTCCTCCACGCCGTCTGGGTCTGTAAGTGCGCGCTCATTGGGAAACAAGCCCTCTTCCAGGCCTGTGATAAACACCACGTCAAACTCCAAACCCTTTGATGCATGCACAGTCATGAGCTGCACCGCCTCAGTGCCTGCCTGGGCTTGGTTATCGCCAGCTTCAAGCGCAGCGTGTGTCAAAAAAGCTGCCAGCGGTGACAACACCTCGCCAGTGTCAGGCTGCAGACCCAGTTGTGTCGCGGCCTCTGCGCTGAGCGGCTCAACGGTGCCCGCCACCTCGTCTAGCGGCATGGCAACAGCCTCTTTGCCAAAGCCTTCCTGGGTAACAAAGCTCTCTGCGGCATTAACCAATTCACCCAAGTTTTCCAGGCGGTCTTCGCCTTCTCGCTCTGTCTCGTAGTGCGTTAACAGGCTGCTGTGCTCCAACACCAGCTCAATGATTTCGCGCAGCGTTTTACCCTGGGTTTGCTCACGCATGACGTCAATTCTGGCGACAAAGGCACGCAGGTTGGTGCCCGCTTTGCCCGCGACAGCATCTACCGCATCTGCCAGGGCGCATTGATGCGAGCGGGCTGCGTCTTGCAGCTGCTCGACGCTGCGCGCGCCAATGCCTCGTGGTGGAAAGTTCACCACACGCAAAAAACTGGTGTCGTCGCGTGGGTTTTCCAACAAACGCAAATAGGCCAGCGCGTGCTTGATCTCGGCGCGTTCAAAAAATCGCAGGCCGCCGTACACACGGTAAGGGATACTGTTGTTGAAAAGGCCTGTTTCTATGATCCGGCTTTGCGCGTTGCTGCGATAAAGCACGGCAATTTCCTGGCGCGGCACGTCTTCGCGCACCAACTGCTTGATTTCATCCATCAACCAATCGGCTTCGGCGTAATCACTGGGCGCCTCTTTGACCCGCACCAGCTCGCCAGCGCCAGCCTCTGTGCGCAGGTTTTTACCAAGGCGTGAGGTGTTGTTGCTGATCAGCGCGTTGGCAGTGTCCAGAATATTGCTGCAACTGCGGTAGTTGTGCTCCAGTTTGATCTGGTGCTGCACACCAAACTCACGCACAAAGTCGGCCATATTGCCCACGCGCGCACCTCTAAAGGCGTAAATGCTTTGGTCGTCGTCACCCACGGCCAACATGGCGTTGCCGCCGCCAGCCAACAACTTGAGCCACTCATATTGCAATCGATTGGTGTCTTGAAACTCATCCACCAAAATGTGCCTGAAACGGCGCTGGTAGTGTTGCGCCACCAAGGGGTTGTCGCGCAGCAGCTCGTAGCTGCGCAGTATCAGCTCACCAAAATCCACCACGCCTTCGCGCTGACATTGGTCTTCGTACAGCTGGTAAATCTCTACTTTCTTGCGGGTCTCGTCGTCTCGCACCTGTATGTCACCAGGGCGCATGCCATCCTCTTTGGCTCCGGCAATAAACCACACCAGCTGCTTGGGCGGAAAGCGCTCATCGTCCACCTTGTACTGTTTGCACAAGCGCTTGACGGCAGACAGTTGGTCTTGCGTGTCCAGTATTTGAAAGGTTTGCGGCAAGTTCACCAGCTTGTGATGCGCGCGCAACAGCCTGTTGCAAAGCCCGTGAAATGTGCCAATCCACATGCCGCGCACATTCACCGGCAACATGGCACCCAAGCGGGTCATCATCTCTTTGGCAGCCTTGTTGGTAAAGGTCACCGCCAACATGCCGCCAGGGGTGATCTGGCCGGTTTGCAGCAACCAAGCAATCCGCGTGGTGAGCACCCGCGTTTTGCCAGAGCCCGCACCCGCCAATATCAAAGCGTGCTCAGGCGGCAACGTAACAGCTGCCATTTGCTCAGGGTTGAGGCCTTGCAGCAAGGGCGGTGGTGTGACGTGGGGGGACAGCGGTTCAGACATACCCCGATTGTAGAAAGGTCGGCCAGGCGCCAGCTTGGCCCCAACAGACCAACACCCCCGCCTGACGACCTTGGTATAATCCATCTCGCTCAGCAAACGCGACAGCAGCACCTCCGGACCACGGCAACATTGCGCAACGCAATGCATGGGCACAGCGCCCCGCCACACACTTATCCGCAAGGGCTGCACACCAAATGTTCGCCCACACAGTTTGCGCAGCTACCTTGAATAATTTGGCGTCACACCGCATCTCACAGATTCGTCGTGTTTGCCAATGCATTCAAACAACTCTTGCGTTGCTGAGTCACCTTAGCAACACATCCACACACGCCGCCAATGACCGCTGTTTGCTAACGGGTTGCCCAGGCAACAGCGGTATGTTTGATTGTTTACAGAGGGATTGAGATGCCAGCCAGTAAAAAAACCGTTGCTACAAAAAAAGTGCCCGCCAAAAAAGCCGCACCCAAGGTAGCCGCCAAAGCGCCTGCAAAAGCCGCCACCTCCGCTGCTCTCAAACCCGCTGCCAAAACAGCCGCCAAGAAAGCAACCCCTGTGACTAAAAAAGCCACACCCGAAAAAACACCAATAACCAAAACCGCTGCGGCCAAGGCCGTACCGGCCAAAAAAGCTGCGGCCGCGGCAGCCACTCCCAAGCCAGCCGCAAAAACACCTGCAGCCAAAAAGCCCACAGCTGCCAAAAAGACAACAGCCAAAGGCAAGGCTGCTGCCAAGGGCGGCAAAAAAGCCAATGACGACGATGACATCGACTTGAGCGACCTGGAAGACGACATCAGCGGTGAGCCGGAAGCTGAGGACAACACGCCAGACAAGCCGGCAGAAAAGGTCAAGCCTCTGCGCATGAAGATCAGCAAGGCCAAAGAGCGTGCCTTGATGAAGGAGTTTGGCCTGGACGACACCGTGTTGTCTGAGGAAGAAACGCTGAACCGCCGCAACAAGCTCAAAGAGCTGTTGAAAATGGGTAAGACCCGTGGCTACCTCACCAACGGCGAAATCAACGACCACTTGCCCGACAAGCTGGTAAACGAGGAGACGCTTGAGGTTGTTATTTCGCTGCTGTCAGACATGGGCGTGTCTGTTTACGAGCAAACGCCAGATGCTGAGACATTGCTGCTGAACAACACCAGCGGCACAGCTGCATCTGAAGAAGAAGCTGAAGAAGAAGCCGAAGCAGCTGTCTAACGTGGACAACGAGTTTGGCCGCACCACTGACCCTGTGCGCATGTACATGCGTGAAATGGGTACGGTTGAGCTGCTCACCCGAGAAGGCGAAATTGAAATCGCCAAGCGCATTGAGGGCGGCTTGACAGACATGGTGGAGTCCATCTCTGAGTCGCCCGCGACGATTGCCGCCATTTTTGACATGGTTGAAGAAATTCGCGAAGGCAAAGTTGTGATTTCCACCGTGGTGGATGGCTTTGCCGACGCCGACGAAAACGACGACTACGTAGCCGAAGAAGACTTCGACGAAGAGTACGACGATGACGACGGTAAAGGCGGCTCCAAGTCCCTCACCCGTTTGCTGGACAAGCTAAAAAACGAAGCCCTCACCCGCTTTGACAACATGCGCGACCAGTTTGAAAAGCTGCACAAAGCCTACGACAAAGACGGCTGGGGCTCACCCGCTTACCTCAAGGCTCAAAAAGCCATTACCGAGCAGCTCATGACCATTCGCTTTACCGCGAAGACCATCGACAAGCTGAGCAATATGGTGCGCGACCAAATTGACACTGTGCGTACCAAAGAGCGTATGCTGCGCCGTATTCTGGTAGACAAATGTGGCCTGCCTCAAGAGCGCTTCATCAAAGACTTCCCCACCAACCTGCTCAATACCAAGTGGATTGAAAAGGAAGCCGCCGCTGGCAAGCCATGGAGCGTCATCATGGAGCGCAACATCCCGCCAGTACAAGAGCTGCAAAACGATTTGGCCGCTATTCAAGCCAGCGTGGTCGTGCCACTTGACCAGCTCAAGAGCATTCACAAGCGCATGATTCAAGGCGAGATCAACTCGCGCAGCGCCAAACGCGAAATGATTGAAGCCAACCTGCGCTTGGTAATTTCTATCGCCAAAAAATACACCAACCGTGGCCTGCAATTCCTGGACTTGATTCAGGAAGGCAACATAGGCTTGATGAAGGCAGTGGACAAGTTTGAATACCGCCGTGGCTACAAATTCTCAACTTACGCGACATGGTGGATTCGTCAGGCCATTACGCGCTCTATTGCTGACCAGGCACGCACCATCCGTATTCCGGTGCACATGATTGAGACCATCAACAAGATGAACCGCATCAGCCGCCAGCACTTGCAAGAGTTTGGTTTTGAGCCTGATGCGTCTATCCTTGCTGAAAAAATGGAAATTCCTGAGGACAAAATCCGCAAGATCATGAAGATAGCCAAAGAGCCAATCTCCATGGAAACACCCATTGGTGACGACGACGACTCGCACCTGGGTGACTTCATCGAAGACACGGCCAACACCGCCCCCCTGGAGGCAGCGATGCAAGCCGGTCTGCGTGATGTGGTGAAGGACATACTGGACAGCCTCACACCCCGTGAAGCCAAAGTGCTGCGCATGCGCTTTGGTATCGAAATGTCAACAGACCACACGCTAGAGGAAGTGGGCAAGCAATTTGACGTCACGCGCGAGCGCATACGCCAAATTGAGTCCAAAGCAGTACGCAAGCTAAAGCACCCCAGCCGCAGCGACAAACTGCGCAGCTTTATGGACTCGCTGTAAGCGACTCGCCCCTAAAAACGCCCCGGTTGTTCGCAGCCGGGGCGTTTTGATTAAGCGCTTGGCCTCTTTGGCCACAACTTGCTAGCAGCAGCTCTTGAAATCCGCTGCACGCAGCCCCATATGCAAACGTAAGCCAACTATTGGTTGCCAAACCGACGTACCGCACTTACCCGCTATATCCAACGCCATGACAGACCCAAACACCAACTCACAAGCAGACGCACAGCCCAACGCCGACGACAAACCCGCGGAGCAACCCCACGCCACCAATGGCGCCGACCTGGCAGCCGAGCTGGCGGCAGGCCTCAACACAACGGCTGAGCAGCCCGCCATGCCAGGCGCTGACGCACCCGTCACCATAGAGTCATTGCAGGCCGCGCTGGCTGCGGCGCAAGACGAAGTCAAAGACACTTTTTTGCGCGCCAAGGCGGACGTTGAAAACGCCAGACGCCGCGCAGATGAGGACGTGCAAAAAGCGCGCAAGTTTGCGGTTGAGAGCTTTGCTGAAAGCCTGCTGCCCGTCATCGACAGCTTTGATGCGGCATTGGCCACAGACACAGCCACCATAGAGCAAATGCGCGAAGGCATTGTGGCCACGCACAAGCAATTGATCAGCGCACTTGAGCGCAACAAGGTAGTGGCCTTGGCGCCTGAGGCAGCCACCAAGTTTGATCCGCACCAGCACCAAGCCATTAGCGTGGTGCAGGCCGAGCAAGAGCCCAACACGGTCGTGACTGTGCTGCAAAAGGGCTACATGATCGCCGAACGCGTGATGCGCCCAGCGCTGGTCACAGTAACTGCGCCCAAATAAGCAAAAAAAGGGGCAATCCTTTGTTTCACCTCTTGAAATAGCGGAATCAGCACCTACCTAACAAGCAAGGCCGCAGCAACAGGCAAACGCCGCTACAAAGCGACCCGCTTTTTTAAATTTAAAAATTAAACGTATTTGGAGTTTCATCATGGGAAAAATCATTGGCATTGACTTGGGCACCACCAACAGCTGCGTATCCGTCATGGAGGGCAACAACACCCGCGTGATCGAAAACAGTGAAGGCACCCGCACCACGCCTTCCGTGATCGCCTATCAAGAAGACGGCGACATTTTGGTGGGCGCGCCTGCCAAGCGCCAAGCCGTCACCAACCCCACCAACACGGTGTACGCTGTCAAGCGCTTGATCGGCCGCAAGTTTGCCGAAAAAGAAGTGCAAAAAGACATAGACTTGATGCCTTACAAAATCGCCAAAGCCGATAACGGCGACGCTTGGGTGGAAATTCGCGGTGAAAAACTGGCCCCACCACAGGTGAGTGCTGAAATTTTGCGCAAGATGAAGAAAACCGCCGAAGACTACTTGGGCGAAGCGGTCACTGAAGCCGTCATCACAGTGCCTGCCTACTTCAACGACGCACAGCGCCAAGCCACCAAAGACGCCGGTCGTATTGCTGGCCTTGATGTGAAGCGCATCATCAACGAACCAACTGCTGCTGCATTGGCTTTTGGCCTGGACAAGCAATCCAAAGGCGACCGCAAAATTGCGGTCTACGACCTGGGCGGTGGCACATTTGACGTGTCCATCATTGAAATTGCAGACGTAGATGGCGAGAAGCAGTTTGAAGTGTTGTCAACCAACGGCGACACCTTTTTGGGCGGCGAAGACTTTGACCAACGCATCATCGACTTCATCATTGCCGAGTTCAAGAAGGAGCAAGGCGTTGACTTGTCTAAAGATGTATTGGCCTTGCAGCGCCTGAAAGAAGCCGCCGAGAAAGCCAAAATCGAGTTGTCTAACGGCTCACAAACAGACATCAACCTGCCCTACATCACCGCTGACGCATCAGGCCCTAAGCACTTGAACATCAAGATGACTCGCGCCAAGCTGGAGAGCCTGGTAGATGAGCTGATAGAGCGCACCATTGCGCCTTGCCGCACCGCCATTAAAGACGCTGGCATCAGCGTGTCAGATATCAACGACGTGATTTTGGTAGGCGGTATGAGCCGCATGCCTAAAGTCCAGGAAAAAGTCAAGGAATTCTTTGGCAAAGAGCCGCGCCGTGACGTAAACCCTGATGAAGCCGTCGCAGTAGGCGCCGCCATTCAAGGCCAGGTGTTGTCTGGTGACCGCTCTGATGTGTTGCTGTTAGACGTCACACCACTGTCCTTGGGCATTGAGACCATGGGCGGCGTGATGACCAAGATGATCACCAAGAACACCACCATTCCTACCAAGTTCAGCCAGGTGTTCTCTACCGCAGACGACAACCAGCCGGCGGTGACCATCAAGGTTTACCAAGGTGAGCGCGAGATTGCCTCTGGCAACAAGAGCCTGGGCGAATTCAACCTTGAAGGCATACCACCAGCAGCGCGTGGAACACCACAAATCGAGGTGACTTTTGATATTGATGCCAACGGCATTTTGCACGTGAGCGCCAAGGACAAAGGTACGGGTAAAGAAAACAAGATCACCATCAAGGCCAACTCAGGTTTGTCGGATGAAGAAATCGAACAAATGGTCAAGGACGCCGAAGTCAATGCGGCAGATGACAAGAAAAAAGTTGAGCTGGTGCAGGCCCGCAACCAAGCTGAAGCCATGCTCAACAGCGTCAAGAAGAGTTTGGGCGAGCACGGCGACTCTTTAGAGGCCGGTGAAAAAGAGGCTGTAGAAGCCGCCATCACTGATCTGGAAGAAGAACTCAAGGGCGAAGACAACAAGCAAGCCCTGGAAGAGAAAACCAACGCCTTGATGACAGCCAGCCAAAAGCTGGGCGAAAAGATGTACGCCGACATGCAAGGTGGCGAACAAGCCAGTGCTGGCAACAACAGCAAGCCAGTCGACGACGACGTGGTGGATGCCGAAGTAAAAGAAGTGAAAAAAGACTAAGCCGTCTGCTTCACGCCCGCCGCGTTAGTGCCACCAGGCGCTGGCGCGGCTTTTGACTTTAACCGCAACGAGACGACCAAACCATGGCCAAAAGAGATTTTTACGAAGTACTAGGCGTGCCCAAAAACGCCAGTAACGACGAGATCAAGAAAGCCTATCGCAAACTCGCGATGAAGCACCACCCTGACCGCAATCAGGGCAACGCGGACGCAGAATCCAAGTTCAAAGAGGCCAAAGAAGCCTATGAAATGCTGTCTGACCCCGAGAAGAAGGCAGCCTATGATCAATACGGCCACGCCGGCGTAGACCCCAACATGCGCGGTGGCGCGGGGGGCCATGGTGACTTTGGCAATGCATTTGGCGATATTTTTGGTGACATTTTTGGTGGCGGACGCCGAGGCGGTGGCGGCGGTGGGCGTCAAGTACACCGAGGCAATGACTTGTCATACGCCATGGAAATCACGCTGGAAGAGGCCGCTGCCGGTAAAGACTCGCAAATCCGCATTCCGTCTTGGGACGACTGCAACAGCTGTGACGGCACCGGCGCCAAGCCTGGCACTCAAGCTAAAACCTGTACCACTTGCCATGGCTCAGGCCAAGTGCAAATGCGCCAAGGCTTTTTCAGCGTGCAGCAAACCTGCCCGCATTGTCACGGTGTTGGCAAAATCATCTCTGACCCATGCAACACCTGCCATGGTCAGGGCAAAAACAAGGTCAACAAGACGCTTGAGATCAAGATACCCGCTGGTATTGACGACGGCATGCGCATTCGCAGCACAGGCAACGGTGAACCCGGCCACAACGGCGGCCCACCCGGTGACTTGTTCATTGAAATCCGCCTTAAAAAGCACGACATCTTTGAGCGCGATGGCGACGACTTGCACTGCCAGGTACCGGTGCAACTCACCACTGCTGCATTGGGTGGCGAGATTGACGTACCCACGCTCAACGGCAAGGCCACCATTGAGATACCTGATGGCACGCAGAACGGCAAAACATTCCGCCTGCGTGGCAAAGGCATTAAAGGCGTACGCTCTAGCGTAGCCGGTGATTTGTACTGCCACATCTCTGCAGAAACCCCTGTCAAGCTCACAGAGCACCAGCGCAAGCTGCTCAAAGAGCTAGACGAGTCTTTCCGCAAAGCTGGCACCAAGCACAGCCCTCAAGACCAAGGGTGGTTTGAGAAGGCCAAGGCCTTCTTTTCCTGACTTGGCAGCACGCACACCACCAACAAGCCCCATATGGGCAACGAACAAGCCACCGATGCCAACGTCAGTGGCTTTTTCTTTATGATTAAAAGCATGACTACACACTCTCGCTTATCAGCACGCCATGCCCTTTTAGCAATCGCATCGGCACTGGCCATCTCTACGGTTCATGCCCAACAGACCGACCAGCCGCTGGCGCAAAGTTGTATCAATGAACTGCGCAGCAAAGCAACGCGAGCAGGTGTGACCAACGCTACGTTTGACCAAGCCATGCAAGGCGTAATGGCCAAGCCTGAATTGATGGACAAGCTCAACTACCAGCCAGAGTTCAAACTGCCTATTTGGGACTATTTGGCCAGCCTTGTGGACGATGAGCGGGTATCAGACGGCGCAGCCATGTTGGTGCAATACAAAACCGAGCTCGCTGCCATAGCCCAGCAATACGGCGTTGACCAAGAAACCATAGTGGCGGTTTGGGGTGTTGAGAGCAACTACGGGCAAAACACGGGTGGGCGCGATATTGTTGAGTCGCTGGCAACACTGAGTTGCATGGGTAGACGCCAGAACTTTTTCTCTGGCGAGTTTGTGGCTGCACTCAAAATTGTGCAAGCGGGTGACTTTGAGCGTGCGTTGTTCAAAGGCTCGTGGGCTGGAGCCTTTGGGCAAACGCAGTTCATGCCATCCACGTTTTTACGTTTGGCAGTTGACGGCGATGGTGACGGCAAACGCAACCTCATCACCAACCCAATAGACGCCCTCGCCTCCACCGCCAACTTTTTAAAGCGTGCAGGCTGGAAGGCTGGCCAGACATGGGGCTTTGAAGTCAAGCTCAACAAAGGCACGCCAGGTGTGACCGGGCGCAAGTCCATGCGTGGCATGTCTTATTGGGTGGGGCAAGGCCTTAGCCGCGTTGATGGCTCACACTTGATAGGTGGTGGTATTGACAACGACACAAATGCCGCCTTGCTATTGCCAGCTGGTGATAACGGCCCCGCGTTTTTATTGCTGAACAACTTCAAGGCCATTTACAGCTACAACGCCTCTGAGAGCTACGGCCTAGCGATTGCCCACTTGTCAGACCGCTTGCGCGGACAGGGTGTGTTCGCGACGCCTTGGCCTACTGATGACGCAGGATTGAGTCGCACCGAAAAACGCGAGGTGCAAACGCTATTGCTGGCACGCGGACACGACATAGGCGAAGTAGACGGCGCACTGGGCACCAGAAGCCAGGCCGCTATCAAACTGGAGCAGCAACGCCTGGAGCATGAAGCGTCTGGGCGTGCTGGACAGAAGCTGCTGGCAGCACTTAGAGCAGGCCTGTAAGCGCTCACCACCAGGCCCAAACGCGCATCGAACGCGCACCGAGCGTTCATGGCGCGCTATGTCGATCATCATGGGTGCCCGGTTCAGCCGGGCAATGTCACGTTTGTGCTGGGTCAGTCTGTGCGTTTTTTCTCAGTGCAGTATCACAGCAATGCACTTTTAGCTTGTGCGTACTGAGCCTTTAATTGCGCAATGTACTCACCCGCTGTTTGCACTTTGTCAACAGCGCCAATGCCTTGACCACAGCCCCATATGTCTTTCCAGGCCTTTTTAGCGTCGCCGCCAAAGTTCATGGCAGAGGGGTCGCTGTCAGGCAAATTGGCTGGGTCCAGGCCCGCGGCCTTGATACTGGGTGCCAGGTAGTTGCCATGTACGCCGGTAAACAGATTGCTGTACACAATATCATCACTGTTGCCGTCCACAATGGCTTGCTTGTAATCAGGTGTGGCGCGCGCTTCTTCAGTGGCAATAAAGGCGGAGCCCATGTAGGCAAAGTCGGCACCCATGGCTTGCGCGGCCAACACGCGCCTTGGCCTGTTGAGATAGAGCCGCTTAATGCCACTGGTCCGTCAAACCATTGGCGAATCTCTGAGATCAATGCAAAAGGGCTTTTCACACCAGCATGACCGCCAGCGCCCGCAGCCACAGCAATCAAGCCATCAGCGCCTTTGTCTATGGCTTTGTGTGCATGCCTATTGTTGATGATGTCGTGCAACACCACGCCGCCGTAGCTGTGCGCGGCACTGTTGATGTCTTCAACCGCGCCCAAGCTGGTGATGATGATTGGCACCTTGTACTTCACGCACATGGCCATGTCATGTTCAAGACGGTCGTTGCTCTTGTGCACAATCTGGTTAATGGCAAACGGCGCAGCGGGCTTGTCTGGATGCGCTGCATTGTGTGCGGCCAAAGCCTCGGTAATTTCAATCAGCCATTCCTCGAGTTGCTCTTTGGGCCTTGCATTCAGCGCCGGCATTGAGCCTACAACGCCGGCAATACACTGGGCAATCACCAGCTTGGGGTTGCTGATAATGAACAGCGGTGAGCCAATCACTGGAAATGGCAAGTGCGCCAATGCGCCAGGAAGTGTGCGTTTAGTAGAACTCATGGTGTCTCCAAAAAGTAATAAGAGTGTGTTGGCCTGTCGTCGTCAGAAAGCCTCTAGCGCCATGGCATTCACGCTGTCTGCGCCGCTCACAATGCTGTCACGCAATGCAGGCACTTTAGACAGTATGTGGTCTGCATAAAAGCGTGTGGTGACCAGTTTGGCATCTACAAAACCCGCACCAAATGACTCATCACCTGCAGCCTTGAGTGCCAGCGCAGCCAACATGGCTCTGCCCATTTGCCAGCCTGCCATGACATTGCCCGTGAGCATGAGGTAAGGCACACTGCCTGCAAAAGCCGCGTTGGGGTTGGCACTGGCGTTGATGGCAATAAACTCTGCAGCCTCTACAAAGGCAACACGCGCCTCAGACAGGCGCTGGGCAAAGGCTTTGGCCGACGCATCACCATTGGCCAGCATGGCTTGCTCGGTAGCCTCAATCTGTGCGGCCAGGGCTTTGGCTTGCTGGGCGCCGTCACGCGCGGTTTTACGTCCTACCAAGTCGTTGGCCTGAATGGCTGTGGTGCCCTCGTAAATGGTGAGAATTTTGGCGTCGCGGTAGTACTGCGCCGCGCCAGTTTCTTCAATAAAGCCCATACCGCCGTGCACTTGCACGCCAAGGCTGGTCACGTCCAGGCTCATTTCGGTGCTGAAACCCTTGACCAGCGGCACCATGAACTCGTAAAACGCCTTGTTGTCTTTGCGCACCGCCGCGTCGGGGTGACCATGCGCGGCATCAAAGGCTGCAGCCGCAGATGCGGCCAAAGCGCGACAACCTTCTGTGTAGGCACGCATGGTCATGAGCATGCGTTTGACATCAGGGTGGTGAATGATAGGGGCGGACTGGTTCATAGAGCCATCCACAGGGCGGCTTTGCACGCGGTCACGCGCGTACTGCACCGCCTTTTGGTAGGCACGCTCAGCAATGGCTATACCCTGCACACCCACCGCATAGCGCGCCGCGTTCATCATGATGAACATGTACTCCAGGCCACGGTTTTCCTCACCGACCAAAAAGCCAGTGGCGCCACCCGCGTCACCAAACTGCAACACAGCGGTTGGGCTGGCCTTGATGCCCATTTTGTGCTCAATGCTCACGCACTTCACATCATTGCGCGCGCCCAAAGCGCCCCCTCAACCACCATGAATTTGGGCACCACAAACAGGCTGATTCCCTTTACACCTGCGGGTGCCCCTTCTACGCGGGCAAGCACCAAATGCACAATATTCTCGGCCATATCATGCTCACCGTAGGTGATGTAAATTTTGGTGCCTGATATTTTGTAAGTACCATCTGGTTGAGGCACAGCCTTTGTGCGCACCAGCGCGAGATCCGAGCCGGCTTGCGGCTCAGTCAGGTTCATGGTGCCAGTCCACTGGCCGCTGATGAGCTTTTCCAGGTAGGTATTTTTTAAATCGTCGCTGGCCGCTGTAATGAGTGCCTCAATGGCGCCATCAGTTAGCAATGGGCACAGCGCAAAACTCATGTTGGCTGAGTTCAACATCTCGCCGCAAGCCGCACCAATTGTTTTGGGCAAGCCTTGTCCACCAAAGTCTGTGGGGTGTTGCAGGCCTTGCCAACCCGCCTCGCCGTACAACTTGAATGCCTCTTTGAAGCCGGGCGTGGTTTTGACTTCAAAATTGTCCCAATGGCTGGGGTTGATGTCCCCTGCCCAGTTCAGCGGGGCCAATACTTCTTCGTTGAACTTGGCGCACTCTTCGAGCACAACTTGTGCGGTCTCAAAGCCAGCATCTTCAAAACCTGGCATTTGCGCCACGGCTTCAATGTCAGCCACATGGCGCATGTTGAAGAGCATGTCTTGTACGGGGGCTTTATAGGTCATCTTCAGTCTCCAAATATCAATTTACGGGTGGCGTTTCAGGCAAAAAAAGCGCTGAACAACCAGCGCCTTTTGCCCCGCGCCTTAAAGGCTCTTGGTCAGCTCGGGTACGGCCTCAAACAAGTCGGCCTCAAGGCCGTAGTCAGATACGCCAAAGATGGGCGCTTCTGGATCTTTGTTAATGGCAACAATGACCTTGCTGTCTTTCATACCTGCCAAGTGCTGAATGGCGCCGCTGATACCTGCGGCAACGTACAACTGTGGGGCCACAATCTTGCCGGTTTGGCCCACTTGCCAGTCGTTGGGGGCGTAACCTGCGTCAACGGCGGCGCGGCTTGCACCCACGGCTGCGCCCAGCTTGTCGGCCAAGGGAATCATCACATCATTGAACTTTTCTTCGCTGCCCAAAGCGCGGCCACCAGACACAATGATCTTGGCCGCAGTCAGCTCTGGCCTGTCGTTGGCGGCGATTTCGCTGCCCACAAAGCTGGACTTGCCAGACCCCGCTGCCGCGGCGACTGAGTCTGTAGAAGCTGAACCGCCTGTAGCTACAGCGGCGTCAAAACCGGTCGTGCGCACGGTAATGACCTTGGTGGCATCTGTGCTTTGCACGGTGGCAATGGCGTTGCCTGCGTAAATCGGGCGCTCAAAGGTGTCTGGCGCAAGGACTTTGGAAATGTCAGAGATTTGCGCCACATCCAGCTTGGCGGCTACGCGCGGTGCAATGTTTTTACCGGATGCGGTCGCTGGAAACAAAATATGGCCGTAGCTGCCAGCCACTGCCAGCACTTGTGCCGCCACAGCTTCAGCCAGTCCGTGCTCAAACGACGCATCTTCAGCGTGCAGCACCTTGGCTACACCTGCAATTTGTGCGGCTGCGGCTGCGGCTGCGGCTGCATTGTGTCCTGCTACCAGCACATGCACATCGCCGTCGCAGGCCAGCGCGGCGGTCACGGTGTTCAGCGTAGCGCCCTTGATAGAGGCGTTGTCGTGTTCTGCAATTACGAGAGCGGTCATAACGGTGTCTTCTCTATAAATAGTGGTTGGAGTCAGCGGCGGGCGGCTTAGCCCAGAACCTTGGCTTCATTTTTCAGCTTGTCTACCAACGTGGCAACGTCTGGCACCATGATGCCGGCGCTGCGCTTGGGTGGCTCTGCAACCTTGAGGGTCTTCAAGCGAGGGGCTACGTCCACACCCAGCTCCTCTGGCTTGTAGGTATCCACGGTTTTCTTTTTTGCCTTCATGATGTTGGGCAGCGTGACATAGCGTGGCTCGTTCAAGCGCAAGTCGGTGGTGATAACCGCTGGCAACTGAATAGCCAAGGTCTCCAGACCGCCGTCTACTTCGCGTGTGACCGTGGCTTTACCGTCTGCCACTTCAACTTTGTTGGCGAACGTGGCCTGCGGCCAGTCTGCCAAGGCGGCCAGCATTTGGCCTGTTTGGTTGCTGTCGTCGTCAATGGCCTGTTTGCCCAAAATCACCAAGTCAGGTTGCTCTTTGTCCACCAGTGCCTTCAGCAGCTTGGCTACGGCCAGGGGCTGCAACTCGGCGTCTGTCTCAACCAAAATGGCACGGTCAGCGCCTATGGCCATGGCGGTACGCAGGGTTTCGGTACATTGGGTGACGCCGCAAGACACAGCAATAACCTCAGTTACCACGCCCTTTTCGCGCAAGCGTACGGCTTCCTCAACTGCGATCTCGTCAAATGGGTTCATGCTCATCTTGACGTTGGCGATGTCAACGCCAGAGCCGTCTGACTTCACGCGGACCTTGACGTTGTAGTCAACAACGCGCTTGACTGGGACTAAAACTTTCATAACGACACTCCTGATTGAGCAATAGACACAAATGGCTGATGATAAGTGGATAAGGATTGACGTTTACGTAAACGTCAATCTAATCTTCAAGTGTATCAGTTGCAGGTCACTAAAAACGAACGACCGTGCTTTTTTTGAATTATAAGGTAAGTGTCAGCCCTGGGTGTCGCGCTTGAGATGAACAACACGCTGGGGATAAGGGATTTCAATACCGTGCTCGCGCAGCAGCCTCAGAATTTCGAAGTTGATGCTGGACAACACATTCATGCGGCCGTTCTCCGGGTCAGCTATCCAGTAGCCCACTCTAAAGATCAAGCCGTCGGCGCCAAACTCCACCAGAGACACGCTTGGTGCGGGCTCGGTCAAGACCCTTTGCTGCGAGGTTGCAGCACTGAGCAACAACGCGCTGACCTTGTCTACATCGCTGTCATAGGCCACACCAACTGTGGTTGACTGCCATATGCGCGTATCCGCCAAGGACAGGTTTTCCACACGATTGATCAACAACATTTCGTTGGGCACTATGGACTCTTGCCCCAGCAAAGAGCGAATCACGGTGTAGCGCGCTCGAATATCGGTGATAGCACCTTCAAAGCCGTCCACGCTCACCATGTCGCCAATGCGCAGACTGCGCTCAGCCAGAATAACAAAGCCACTCACATAGTTGGAAGCCAGCTTTTGCAGGCCAAAGCCAATACCCACACCAATAGCGCCACCCAACACAGACAGCGCGGTGAGATCAATTCCAACCGCCGTCAAGGCCACCATCAAACCCACAAACAGCAGCACCACGCGAATCATGTTGCTGATGGCTTTGCGCACCGACAACTCGCCACCCTGCGCGTTGGATAACAGCTTGTGATCAATGGCAGCCGACACCCACATGGCCAGCATCAACACCAAACCTGCTGTTAAAACGCCCTCCATCACTTGGCGCAAATTGATCTCTGTACCACTTAGCGAGAACTTCAGGTCAGACATCTCACTCAGCATTGACGGCAATAAATCTGTCCCCCACAGCACCAGCAACAGCCACACCAGCCATGACACCGTGCGCTCCAAACGCCTCGCCCAGCGTGAGTCTGGAAACACCGCTCGCACAATCTTCACGGATAGGCGTATGGCCACCAAGGCCATCAGCATGGGAATGGCAACAAGCAGCAACGTGATGGGAATCTGCATGCTCAGGGCAAAGCGCGCGCCCACAGTCAGCAATAGCCACAGCATGGGAAACAACGCACCGTCAAGGCCTATGCGCCCCAGCAGCACGCCGTTTTCTTCAGGCGCCGATTCCAGACTGCGGCGCAAGGCCCGCACGACATACCACGACAACAAACCACACAACACCAGCGCTGCGCACTCAAACAGTACGTTAGGCAGCATCAATTGGTCTAACCACACCGATAGACTGGCCGGTGCATTGGCCGAAGGAGAAGTTACTTTTTGCATGTATGTGGCTTAGTAAATACGCTGAAAACGGATAGACGTACACCGCATTGTGCCCTCAACTGCGGGGCGCTACGGCTGCGCTTGCACACGGCAGCCTAGCCTGTAGATTGCGCTGTGGCGCTAAGCCAAATCTGCCAGTACGCGCACATGGGCCTCGACGCTGTTGGCCAAAGCGCCCAAGTCATACCCACCCTCCAGACAACTCACAATGCGCCCTTTGCCATAGGCGTTGGCCACATCCACCAGCTGCTCTGTGATCCAGGCGTAATCGGCCTCGACCAAACCCAATTGCGCCAAGTCATCGTTTCGATGTGCATCAAAGCCCGCACTAACAAGCAGCAACTCGGGTTGATACGCATGCAGTGCAGGCAGCCACTGCTCGGTCACTATGTTTCGTATGGCTTCGCCGGCAGCGTATGCTGGCACCGGCACATTGTGCAAATTGGCGCTGCCGTCAAAGGGCTCGTCGTACGGGTAAAACGGGTGCTGGAAAAAACTGAACATCTCGATACCGCTGACACCTTGCACCACGTCTTGCGTGCCATTGCCGTGGTGCACGTCAAAGTCAACAATGGCCACGCGCTGCACGCCGTGCACCGCTTGGGCATAGCGCGCCGCCAGGGCCACATTGCTGAAAAAGCAAAAACCCATGGCTTGGGCGCGCTTGGCGTGGTGTCCGGGCGGCCTGGTGGCGCAAAACACATTGGCCAGCAACCCATTCATGACGGCATCAACGCCGGCCATGGCCGCACCGGCCGCACGCAAGGCCGCTTGCCACGTGTGCGCATTCATCAGTGTGTCGGGGTCAATTTGGAGATGGCTCAAACCGCTCACATCTTTCAACGCGGTTGCCAAGCGCTGTGAGTGGCTCAGTATGTTGTCCACGTGCTCTGGCGTATGCGCCAACAGCAAGTCATTGATATGAGCCAATGGCGCATCTAAAGCCACCAGGGCGTCTGCCACACCGGTAACGAGCAAACGGTCGTCTATGGCGCTCAAGCGCTGCGGACATTCGGGGTGGTTTGCACCCATGTCGTGTAAGCGGCAGTCGCTGTGACTGAGCAAGCCTGTACCGTGAGACCTGGACACACCTCCAAGCTGAGGCAACAAGGCCTCTACATAATGCCCCACAAGACCCTGTGCAGGCTTTTTTGCAGATGGGTTGGCAGCGCTGGCTGACGCGTCGTGAGGATTCAATTGCACCATGGATGGGCAGCTTAGCACGACAAATTGCCCACAAACTGACACCTTCAAAGCTGCTGCAGGCCATCAAGCATTGTCACTTGAGACACAATAACGCTTGTCAGCCAGTAGTTTTAGAAAGCACTCTTTTGCCCGCCACCTTGTTGCCCAGCGTATTTGAGCCCATCCGTGCACCGCAGCTACCGGCATCGGACCTTGCAACGCTCAGGCGGCGTTTGGCGGGCTTGGCATGTTACGGCTTGCTGGCTTGCACCAGTCATGCCACCAGCGCGCCCACTGAGCCCCACATTGCGATTTCTGCTGCGCCAGCAAAAGCCCGCCTTGAGCTGCGCACCGAGCGCACCCAGGCCCACTACGCCACGCGTCAAGACGCTATGGCGTTTGCCACCAACTGGGCCAATGCCAATGGCGTAAACCCGCAGCAAGCCCTGGCTGCCATTGGTGCTGCCAACAAGCTAGACCGCGTGATAAAGCTGGTCACACCAGCGCCCACAACATTCAAGAAAGATTGGCGCAGCTACCGCGCACGCTTTGTAGAGCCTGTGCGCCTGAAGGCGGGGCGCGCGTTTTGGCGAGCCAACGCACAAACGCTGCGGCGTGCGCAAGCCATCTACGGCGTTCCAGCATGGTTGATAGTCGGCGTCATTGGTGTAGAGAGCTTGTACGGCCAGCACAAAGGCGACTTTGCAACGCTGGATGTGCTGAGCACTTTGGCCTTTGACTTTCCCAAAGCGCACCCCAAATGGGCAGCGCGCCAAGCGTTTTTCAACGATGAGCTGGCCGCGTTTTTAAAACTCGCAGGCGCACAAGACAAGCCGATAGAGCAATGGGTAGGCAGCTATGCCGGTGCACTGGGTTGGCCACAGTTCATGCCCTCCAGCTGGCAAAGGTTTGCTGTGGACTTTGACAAGGACGGCCACATTGACTTGCTCAATAGCCAAGCCGATGTCATTGGCTCAGTGGCCAACTACTTCAAAGCCTTTGGCTGGCAAACCGATATGCCCACGCACTACCGCGTAAAGGTTGACCCTAAAAGCCCTGCCCTTGCAGAACTGCTGGCACCAGACATAGTGCCCAGCTTTAGTGCGAGCTACCTGCACAACAACGGCGCGCGCCTGCGCAAGGACGGGCTGGCCCATCAAGACAAGCTGGCGCTGGTGCGACTGGACAACGCCAAAGGCAAGCCCACCTATGTTGCTGGCACACACAATTTTTATGTGGTCACCCGCTACAACTGGAGCAGCTACTACGCCTTAGCGGTTATTCACTTGGGGCAAGCTGTAGAAAACAGCATGCGATAGCCGCGTGGCCGGTCAGACCGGGGAGCTTTTGTGCATGCAGGTAGCCGCCAGCGCAAGCGCCTCAAGGCCTGTGTTGCCAATGCTTTGGGCGCATCTCACGCTCGCAACCGAGCTGACGGGGTTGGCTGCTGCGCCAGGTGGCCGCACCGCAGTGAACGGTATCTTGCCACTGCATGTGCCACTTTGATGCAAGCAGGCTTAAGCGCCGCAGCACAGCGGCGCTTGGATGTGCGTAACGGTTGCGGTAGCCCGCTTGCATCACCACCCAATTGGGCCTGACATAGTTCAGCCACGCAGCACTGGTGGACGTAGCCGCCCCATGATGGCCTGCCACCAACACCGTGGGCAAAGCGCTTTGTCCTTGCTCGCCCAAGCGCCCCATGATTGCGCGTTCTTGCGCAACGCCTGCGTCCGCCATCAGCCATACCACGGCTTGTTGATTGCTCACCCTTAGTACGCACGACTGCGCGTTGCGTTGTGACCTGCTGATGCGTGGCCACGTCGTGCTGTTGGACCTTGCGCCGGGGTGCATCCATTCAAACCAAACGCCATCCCACTGCCAACGCTTGCCTGCCCTGCACGCTTGGTAGGTGTGGCTGGCATCAGGCGGTGGTGCAAACGACGACCACACAACAGCGCCCTCAGCCACCCCAGACTGAAGCACAGAAGCGCTGCCGCCAACATGATCGTTATCAGCATGGCTCAACACCACTGCGTCCAAGTGGTCGCCCGTTGCCAACAGGTGCGGCACGATCACGCCAATGCCTGTGTCAAAACCACCGGCATACCTGGGACCAGCATCAAACAACAAGCTGTGGCGATGCGTACGCAACAGCACAGCACTGCCTTGCCCCACGTCAAACGCCAGCATCTCAAAGTTGCCGCTGGCAGGCCGAGGCGGCGTGTACAACAGCGCCACCACTACCACCCATGCCCACTGCAAACGCCAACGTATGGGCCAAGGTGCGGCCATGACAAACACAGACAAAGCCACACTCACACCCAGCCAGCTTGGCAAGGCAGCAGGCTGCGCCACCGCCCATGCAAAGTGTTGCGCCCACTGCAGCCCCGCCAATGCGGCTTGCACAATAGGCACCAGCAACTGCCAAGCCCATTGCGTTACACCACCTAACAAGCCCACCATGGCCAGCGGCAACACCACAAAACTCACAAGCGGTATGGCCAGCAAGTTCACCAACGTACCCACTACAGATACCTGGCCAAACAACAACCACGTCAGTGGCGCCAGCACCAGGCTCAAGCGCCACTGCACCCGCCACAAGGCCATCAGGCTTGCAAGCATGCGCTTTGACAGCGGCACGTCAACGGCCACGCTAGGCTGCCGGTCAACAGCTCCCAGCAGCGCAGCCACCGCCACAAAACTCAGCCAAAAGCCAGCACTGAGCACGGACCACGGATCCCAAGCCGCAACCACTGCCAACACACAAAGCCACACCGCAGGCCACGACCAACGTAGGCCAAAGACCTTTAACGCAGCCCATGCGAACAACATCAATACCGTGCGCTGAGCGGGAACGCCCCAACCCGCAAACAATGCATAAGCCAACGCACCAAGCGCTGCACCAACGGCAATGGGCACTGGTGCGTTGGCGCGACCCATTAGACGAACCCCCAGCACACGCCAAAAGCCCCACAACAAGGCGTGTGCCAGCCATGCAAACATGGTCACATGTAAACCAGAGATACTGACCAAGTGGGCAACACCTGTGTCTCTGAACAAGTCCCAGTCTGCGCTGGCAATGGCGTCTTGGTCACCCACTACAAGCGCACTCAACAAGCCAGCAACACGCGGACTGCTGGCCAAGGCAGCGCCAATGCGCTTCTTGGTATCCGCGCGCCATGCCAGCCAGCCGGTGTTGCGCGCAGGCGCCAACAATTGGGCCTGCTGATTTACCCGACTGGCCACGTAGCCCACCGCACTCAAGCCTTGGCTCCAGGCGTGCAGCTCCCAGTCAAAGCCAAATGGGTTTCGCTTGCCATGCGGTGCTTTAAGACGAACAGGCAGCAGCCACTGCTGCGTGGCAAGCAGCTCTGGCAAAGGCGCAGAGGCCTTGCCGCCCCTAGCGCCGTGGTACCAGGACAATGCAATCATTGTTGGCCACGCTTGCCATTGATCGCCTGACCAATCAGGCTCAGCGCCAGCGTCTGGCGCAACCGTGCTGACATGCGACACCTCAAACTGCCAGCGCTTTGCAAGCTCGTCGCTGTGCACCAGCGATGCTATGCGTCCACGTACCCACACGGTTGTGCCTTCCATGCTTGGGTCAATCCCCAAGGCTTGGCGGTGAGTGGCTCGCAGCCCTGTGCTGGCAAATCCCAAAAAAGCCAGGGCCAACATACTCACCAGCAAGCTAGACCACGGGCTTAACCGTGATTGAGCAACGTGAAAAAAGCCGCATGAGTCGCATAAGCAGCAAGCCAACAGCAGCAGCGCCAAAGCAAGCAATACGCTGTAACACCACGCCGACCACAAGTCAGGCTGAAACATGAGCGTGGCCACACCTGCCATCCAAGCCGTAGGCGCGCCGAACAGTAAAGCGCCAGGCCAATGCGCTAGGCGATACAAAGCCGCAGTATGTAGGTCATGGTGCAACATGGTGTAAGCCCACAAACTGAACAGTGCAGCCGCTTACACAGCGATACACATCGCACGCCAAGTCTAGAATGAGCGCTTTTAACCTAGCACCCGCAAACGGAGATCACTATGAGTGTTTACACGCAACTACAAGAACTCGGCATTGAACTGCCGCCCGTATCCGTACCCGCAGCGGCCTACAAGCCATTTACCATCGCCGGCGACATGGTGTTTTTAAGCGGCCATATCGCCAAGCAAAATGGCGTCGCTTGGGTTGGCCAATTGGGTAAGGACACAGACACGGCAACTGGCACGGCCGCTGCTCGCGCTGTTGCCATTGACTTGATGGGCACACTGCAAGCCGCCGTGGGAGGGGACCTGAACAAAGTGGTGCGCATCGTCAAGGTGATGAGCCTGGTGAACTCCACACCCACTTACACCGATCAACACATTGTGACCAATGGCTGCTCAGCGTTGCTGGGCGAGGTGTTTGGCCCAGAAGTCGGCGCACACGCGCGCAGCGCTTTTGGTGTGGCGCAACTACCCATGGGCGCGTGCGTTGAAATTGAAATGATTGCGCAAATTAAACTTTAAACGTCCAAAATTTTGGAATTAAAGATGGTGACGGCTTTGTCGACTGAGTGATCCATGTCATCAATGATGACGACCAGACCTTGGAAGACAAAGATCACCAACAACTGTGCGCCAAGCCCGGTCAGCCCGGGTGCGGCCAGCATCACCAATACAAAGTACAGGTTGGCAATGCGTTTAAGCCAGTCGTAAAACGCCGGGTGAAAACACACTTGGGTTCTGGTCAGGAAGGCCGACATACGCTGCGTCAGCACCGCGTGAAACGGCACATCCATGCTTGGACGCGTGGCCACCACGTCGCGAATATTGGCCAATAACTGATTGGTGCTGGCCTTCATGGCCTCGTAGCTCAACTCTTCTTGCAAGTAGTGCGACAACTGCAAACGCCAACCCTCAAAATCCGGGCGCCTACCGTTGGCCTCAGCCTGATCTGCCGCATCTTTTAGCACTGTTTGAAAGTCATACTCAACGGCATTCAGTGCATCAAGCGCTGTGCGGTGTAGCTCGGTGATTTCCATTTGCTTGCGCTTTACGATGCCAAAGGTAATAGCCAGCGCAATGCCAAACACATAGCCCACAGCACTCACCGCCAACATCAGCACAGGCCGATCAAAGAAGGCGTACAAGTCAAATGAGCTCACCCGACTGACCTCTACAAACAACACGCGCAAACCCAGGTGGGCGGCCATGGCGCCAAATACCAAACTGAACACCGAAGCGCCAAATACCTCACCAATGATGTTGCTCACGCGCAGCAACTTCACAACGCGCAACAGCCTGAACAAACGCAGCAATACCAGCGAATCAATGTGCGCAGCTGGCACCACATCCATAAATACCAACACCACCATGGCCGACGGCACAATCGCCAGAGCGTCGCATAACAGCAGCAAGACGGCACGCCAATTGCTCAGCTTGGTTACGGTTATGCGCAGTATGAAGTCCACCGTAAAGATGACAAAAATCAGCAACTCGGGGATAAAAATTTGCAAACTGTTGGTAGGAAACCAACTGGGGTATTCATCAACAATAAACAAAAAGAAGATGGATGCCACGATGGTCATGGCGATTAACACCATATAGCGTCTGCCCAGCAAGGTTGTGGGTTCGCTAAGCTCACGCTCCAGGTCACGCAAACGCAACAGGCGTGCTTTGATACTGTGTTGGTTAACGTGCGCCGGGCTTGGGGGTTGGGTCATAAAGGTGTTGGGCCGCTGGGCGGCTCTGCTAGTTATGTCAGTGAGGATTGCGAACAACTATAAATACTAAAAGCAACCAACCCTAGTGGATTTGGGTCTACCCCCTTGAATATGCACAAATGCAAGTCTTTGTCGTGGGCTGTCTGTTGGATCAGAACCACACAAGAAAAAACCCGCAGCTCGTAAGAACTGCGGGTTTTCAATAATGGTCGGCGTGGCGGGATTCGAACTCGCGACCCCTTGCACCCCATGCAAGTGCGCTACCAGGCTGCGCCACACGCCGACAAGCCACAGATTATAACGTGCTGACTGTCAGCAACTGAGCACCCACCTGGTTTATTTTTAGACCTACAGGTCCAGGGTCAGAATGTCGCGTATGCGAACCAACTCAGCGCGCAAGCCCACCAAGTCATGGCTGTTGGACATGGCAAGCGGGGCGTTGTACAAATTCATCGCAGCCTGCTCTACCAACGCATTGGCGTCATCTTGCCCAAGCGCTGCATCGGCCAGGTCTGGGGACGCTTGCTTACGTGCATTGCGCTGCACATGTACCAGCTCTTGCAGTTTGTTGCGCGCACCGCTGATGGTAAAGCCCTGTTCGTACAGCAAGTCACGAATGCGCCGAATCATCAACACCTCGTGATGCTGGTAGTAGCGTCGGTTGCCCCGGCGCTTCATGGGGCGCAACTGCGTGAACTCTTGCTCCCAGTAGCGCAGCACGTGCGGCTTGACGCCGCACAGCTCGCCAACCTCACCAATGGTGAAGTAGCGCTTGGCTGGTATGGATGGGAGTGTTTGTTCCATTAACAATCTGGTGCAAGGTGCTGGCGGGTCGTCGATGAAACACGAAGAAAATTCGCCAAGGCCATGACTTTACAGCAAATCTGACACAACGCCAGTGAAGTTGTTGTGCACCTTTAAAAACTGAAAACCAAGGGCTTATGCCAAGCTGGCTACGCCCGCTTGTACTTGGTCTTTAAGCTTTGGACTGGCGTGAAATGTGACCACGCGACGCGCGGCAATGGGCACAGGCTGCCCAGTGCGTGGATTGCGCCCCGGACGTGGTGACTTGGAGCGAATTTGAAAGTTGCCAAAACCAGTGATCTTGACGTCTTCGCCGCTGACCAATTGCTCTGTGATCAAGTCAAACAGGGCCTCTACCATGTCTTTGGCTTCGCGCTTATTCAAGCCAATGTTGTCGTACAACATATCGGCCAACGCTGCTTTGGTCAGCGCCGGGGTTTCTAAGCTTTCAAACGCAAATTCCATAACTACACTCACAACTTGGGAGATTGATTTTACCCAATCGGTTCAACACCTTACCTGCACCAGGTGACAGCCAGTCGACCTAGAACTGATGGCTTACAAAAGCTTATCGGCCAATACGCATTCAAGCGCGTAACTCGCCACCCACCTCTTTTTGCAAAGCGCCCAACACACCGGCCACAGCCACTTCAACTTGCTCGTCTGTCAAGGTCGCCTCGTCAGAGCCCAGACTCAGACGAATGGCCATGCTCTTGCGCGCACTGGCAACCCCGTCCACGGGTTTGGGGCGGTAGATGTCAAACAGGCTGGCGCTCTTGAGCAAGCCTTGCGTTTGGGCACTGTTAACGGCCGCCATGACTTGGTCGTGTGTCACGGCCTCAGCCACCCACACCGCCAAGTCGCGCTCAACGCGCTGCAAGCGTGAGACCACCTGCGCCTTGGGCAACTGTCTGGCCAGCAAGGCGTCCAAGTCCAACTCAAACAGCACTGGCGCTTTGGGTAGGTCGTAGCCTTGACGCCACTGCGGGTGCAACTCGCCCACAAAGCCAATGGCTTGGTCGTCTAACAACACCTGGGCACAACGACCCGGGTGAAGTGCTGGATGTGTGGCAGCTACAAACTCAGGCTTGAGCGGCGCCAACAAAGCCTCAACATCTGCCTTCACGTCGTAAAAGTCAACGTCGCGCTCAGCCACACCCCACTGTGTAGGCTGGTTGGGACCAAAGGCCAGGCCCGCCAAACGCATGGGCTGGTCAAAGCCTGCAACCGTGGTGTCACTGTCAACAACTGCAGGGTTCTTCTTGAACACGCGGCCCAATTCAAACACGCGCACACGTGAGGCACGGCGGTCTAGATTGAACTTGAGCACTTGCACCAGGTTGCCCAACAAGCTTGAGCGCATCACGCTAAGCTGGCTTGCTATGGGGTTTAGCAGCTTGATGGGATCTGCATTACCCGCCAGCTCAGCCTCCCAGCGTGCCTCAACAAAGCTGTAGTTGATGGTTTCAAAGTAACCGCGCTGAGCCACCAATCGACGCAGGGCGTATTGGCCACGCTTTCGTTCTGAGCGTACCTTGGGCGACGTAGGCGCCAGGGGCGCGGTAGTGGGCAGTTTGTCAAAGCCCACCATGCGCACCACCTCTTCAATCAAGTCTTCTTCGAGGTGGATGTCAAAGCGTGGCGACGGTGCCACCACGTCAAGCACCCCGGGCTCAACCACCTTGACCGTCATTCCCAACAAAGACAAGGCTTGCAGACATTGCGCCTCAGTCACGGCCATGCCAATAACCTTGCTGGCACGAGCGACGCGCAAACGCACTGTGGGGTTGGTAGGCATGTTGACTTGTTGGTCGTCTATGGGACCAGCTTGTCCGCCACATATGGACAACACCAACGCAGTGATGCGCTCAATGTGCTCTACCGTTAACTGGGGATCCACACCGCGCTCAAAACGATGGCCCGCATCTGTTGAGAAGTTGAAGCGACGTGAGCGCCCAGCAATGGCCTTGGGCCACCAAAACGCGGCCTCGATGAAAATATTGGTGGTGGCATCGGTCACGGCGGTCGCGTCGCCCCCCATGATGCCGGCCAAAGACTCGACCGATTGCTCATCGGCGATCACACCGACCGACTCATCAAGGCTTACGGTGTTGCCATTGAGCAACTTGAGCTGTTCACCCGGCTGGCCCCAACGCACGGTTAAACCGCCGTGAATTGTGTCAAGGTCGAAAATATGTGATGGACGCCCCAGCTCAAACATGACGTAGTTTGAAATATCCACCAATGGGGCCACACTGCGCTGGCCACAACGTGCCAGCTTGCGCACCATCCATTGAGGCGTTTGCACTTGCGTGTTAACTCCACGCACCACGCGTCCGCTGAAGCGGCCACACAAATCGGTATCTTGTACCACCACGTTTAGCGTGTCGTTGTGGACAGGCGCAATGCTTGGGAACTGCGGCTGCACCAGCGGCGCGCCAGTAACGGCGCTAAGCTCTCGGGCCACGCCCTGAACGCTCAAGCAATGCGCCAGGTTGGGCGTGAGCTTAAGCGTAAATATGGTGTCGTCCAGGTCCAGATAGGCTCGCAGGTCTTGGCCAAGCGGCGCATCAGCGGGTAACTCCATCAAGCCTTCGCCATCCAAGTCAATACCCAGCTCAACGCTTGAGCACAACATACCGTAACTTTGAACACCACGCAGCTTGCCCACCTTGATGGCAAACGGCTTGCCGTCTTTGCCCGGCGGCAGCAAAGCACCAACAGTGGCGGTTGGCACGCGAATGCCAACGCGCGCGTTGGGTGCGCCACACACAATGGTGAGCAGCTCAGCCGCACCCACATTCACTTGGCAAACGCGCAAGCGATCAGCGTCTGGGTGCTGCTCGGCAGACACAATTTCGCCCACCACCACACCGCTGAATGCGGGTGCAGCAGTTTGCATATCTTCCACTTCCAGACCAGCCATGGTCAAGGTGTCGGCAAGTTGTTGGGTGTTTAGTGGTGGGTTGCAAAACTCACGCAACCAAGATTCTGGAAATTGCATAGGGGCTACTCGAACGCAAAAAATTCAAACTGTGTGACAAGTCACGCGGTATGCGCCACTGGCGCAAAAAACTCAAGCTGCTTTACTGGAACTGGCTCAAAAAACGCAAATCGCCGTCAAAACAAGCGCAAGTCATTCACGCCGTAGCGCAGCATGGCCAAACGGTCTGGACCCATGCCAAACGCAAAGCCGATAAAGCGTTCTGGGTCTAGGCCCATGTTGCGCACCACATCTGGGTGGGTTTGCCCACAACCGGCCACCTCAAGCCACTTGCCGGCCAAAGGGCCACTGGCAAACTGAATGTCGACCTCAGCGCCTGGCTCGGTGAACGGGAAGAAGCTAGGTCTAAAGCGCAGCACCAAGTCATCAGACTCAAAGTAAGTTTTGCAAAACTCGGTAAAGACCACGCGCAAGTCTTTAAAGCTGATGTTCTCGCCAATCCACAAGCCTTCGCACTGGTGAAACATGGGTGAGTGCGTGGCATCGCTATCTACACGGTAGGTACGCCCTGGTGCAATCACACGAATTTCTGGCATGGCCTCGCCGGCATCCAGTGCTGCGCGGTGTCGCTTGACATGTTGCACCGCATGGCGAATTTGCATGGGACTTGTGTGTGTGCGCAGCAAGTTGGGCTGACCATCCTCGGATTGCACCACTTGCTCAACGTAAAAGGTATCGTGCATTGAGCGCGCCGGATGGTCCGCTGGCGTATTGAGTGCGGTGAAATTGAACCAGTCTGATTCAATCTCAGGGCCGTCTGCGACGTCAAAACCCATGGAGCCAAAAATAGCCTCTATGCGCTCAATGGTGAGACTGACCGGGTGCAATCCCCCTGCTCCTTGGCTACGACCGGGTAGTGTCACGTCCAAAGCCTCGGCCTTGAGTTGCTTGTCCAGCTCAGCCTGCGCCAGCGCTGCTCTGCGGCTGGACAGTGCTGCCTCAATGGCTTGCTTGGCCTGGTTGATCAGGGCGCCTTGCGCTTTTTTCTCGTCTACCGGTAAGGCCGCCATGCCTTTCATCAATTCGGTAACACGACCACTTTTGCCCAAAAACTGCGCTTTGGCGTTCTCAAGATCGTTGGGGGTGTTGGCTTGTGCAAACTGCGCTGCAGCCGTTTGCACCAAAGCGTCCAAGTCGTTCATCGGTATCTAGTGCCTCTAGGGCCGTTGGTATAGAGCCATCAAAAATTATGTCTGTGCAGACCAGCAATAAAAAGGGGCTAGAGCATCGCTGCTTAGCCCCAATTCGTTTGCACGCAATCCACTAACTAGTTAGCGGGCTGTGCGCGTTGCATCAAGCGGCCAATTTGGCTTTAACTTGCTCAACAATGCTGGCAAACGCCGCTTTGTCGTGTACGGCCAGATCGGCCAACACTTTGCGGTCAATCTCAATCGCTGCCTTTTTCAAGCCGTTGGCAAACTGGCTGTATGTCAGACCCAATTCACGTGCACCGGCGTTGATACGGGCAATCCACAACTGACGGAACACGCGCTTTTTAGTGCGACGGTCACGGTATGCGTATTGACCGGCCTTCATCACCGCCTGTTTGGCGATGCGGTAGACATTACCGCGGCGACCGCGGAAACCTTTGGCAAGGGCTAAGACTTTTTTGTGGCGGGCGCGAGCCGTAACACCACGTTTGACGCGAGGCATAGTATTTCTCCTTGTTCGTCGTTAAATCACAGGCCTGCGAAGGGCATCATGCCAGCGATATGACCTAAGTCAGACTTCGCTACATTGGTTGCACCGCGCAAATGACGCTTGTTTTTAGTGGTCTTCTTGGTCAGGATGTGACGTTTGAAGGCTTGACCGCGTTTAACGGTGCCACCTGGACGAACGCGGAAACGTTTCTTAGCCGCACTCTTAGTTTTCATCTTGGGCATTTTTATGCTCCTTTGACATTGTGCTCGTGAGGCGCTGTGAACCTTCCACAGACTTGTTGGCCCCGAGACACTTATTCAACACAACAGCGACAAACCCCTAAGGCCTCACCGCTGCCGGTTGTGGTTGGCAGGTCTTACAACCTACCCGTTCGCACTTGCGTGCAAATACTGCTGCGCCAGTCGCTAAAAGCTTACTCAGCTTTTGCTTCAGCGGCTGCTGGGGCTGCACCTTCAGGTGCGGCCTTTGCAGGCTTATTGCCACCGGGCTTTTTACGCGCCGGTGCAATCATCATGACCATTTGGCGGCCTTCCAGCTTGGGGAATTGCTCCACCATAATTTCGTCGGCCAACTCGTCGCGCAAACGCTGCAACAAGGCCAAGCCCAATTCTTGGTGCGTGATTTCACGACCGCGAAAACGCAGCGTGATCTTGCACTTGTCGCCATCCTCGAGGAAGCGGCGGATATTACGCACCTTGATGTTGTAGTCGCCGTCGTCTGTGCCGGGGCGAAACTTCACCTCTTTAACTTCAATGACTTTTTGCTTGGACTTGGCTTCAGCAGCTTTTTTCTGCTCTTGGTACTTGAATTTGCCGTAGTCCATCAGGCGACAAACTGGGGGGGCGGCATTGGGAGAAATCTCAACCAAGTCCACGTCCAGTTCACCCGCCATGCGCAACGCCTCCATCAATGACACGATGCCTAAAGGCTCGTTATCTGGGCCGCTAACGCGCACCTCAGGGGCCATGATTTCACGGTTTAAGCGGTGTTTGCGCTCTTCACGGTGGCGACGATCACGAAATTCGGTAGCGATGGTTCAATCCTTTTTTCCGCAGCACTAGGCTGCACACAACATATAAAAATCTAGCGGAGTGAGTGGGCTCACACCTTGTCCGATACGGCTTTGGCAACCAATTCAGCAAAGGCTTGCACCGACATCACGCCTAGGTCTTGGTTGCCGCGCGCACGCACAGCAACCGAGCCAGCGGCCAGTTCCTTATCACCAACAACGGCAATGAAAGGCACCTTTTGCATGGCGTAACTGCGTATTTTAGCCGTAATTTTCTCGTTTCGGGCGTCAACCTCTACCCTAAGCCCTTGATTTCTGAGCAATTTGGCCGTTTCGTGGCAGTAATCCAACTGCGAATCCGTGATATTGAGCACTGCAACCTGCGTTGGCGCCAGCCATGTTGGCAAGGCGCCGGCGTGTTCTTCAATCAAAATGCCTATGAAACGCTCCAAGCTGCCAACGATGGCGCGGTGCAGCATGACAGGCCTATGACGTGCACCGTCTTCGCCCACGTACTCGGCATCAAGGCGCTCTGGCATGGAAAAGTCCACCTGCATGGTGCCGCACTGCCACTGCCTACCCAAGGCGTCTTTGAGTGTGTATTCGATTTTGGGGCCGTAGAATGCACCATCTCCCGGCGCTATTTCAAACTCACAGCCTGAGCGGCGCAAGCTTTCCATCAGCGCGTGCTCGGCCTTGTCCCAGCTCTCGTCCGAGCCAATGCGCTGTTCAGGGCGCGTGGCTACTTTGTAAATGATGTTCTTAAAGCCAAAGTCCTCGTACACCTTTTGCAGCAAGGTGGTGTAGGTGACGCACTCGTCCAAAATGTGCTCTTCGGTACAGAAGATGTGGCCGTCGTCTTGCGTAAACGCACGCACACGCATGATGCCGTGCAAGCCGCCTGTCGGCTCATTGCGGTGGCACTGACCAAACTCACCGTAGGCAGCGGCAAGTCGCGGTAGCTCTTAATGCCTTGCTTGAAAATTTGAATGTGCCCCGGGCAGTTCATGGGCTTTAGCGCGTAGTCCCGCTTTTCGCTCTCTGTGGTGAACATGTTGTCGCGGTACTTGTCCCAGTGACCAGTTTTTTCCCACAGGCCTTTGTCCAGAATCTGCGGCCCCTTGACTTCCTGGTAGCCGTTGTTGCGGTAAACCGCGCGCATGTACTGCTCGACCTCTTGCCACAGCGTCCACCCTTTGGGGTGCCAGAACACAGTGCCGGGTGAGTGCTCGTCAATGTGAAACAAGTCCAACTCACGACCCAGCTTGCGGTGATCTCGCTTCTCGGCCTCTTCCAGCATGGTGATGTATTGCTGCAGCTCATCTTTGGTGGCCCAAGCCGTGCCGTAAATACGCTGCAGCATTTCGTTGCGGTGGTCGCCGCGCCAGTAAGCACCTGCAACTTTCATCAACTTGAAGTGCTTTAGCTTGCCCGTGCTGGGCACGTGTGGGCCACGGCACAGGTCTTCGAATGCGCCCTCGGCGTACAAGCTGACGTCTTGGTCAGCGGGAATACCAGCAATGATTTCGGCCTTGTAGGCTTCACCCATGGCCTTGAAGTGAGCCACGGCTTCGTCGCGCGGCAATACACGGCGAACTACAGGCTCGTCCTTTTGCGCCAGCTCGGTCATGCGCTTTTCAATAGCCGTCAAATCTTCGGGCGTAAACGGGCGCTTGTATGAAAAGTCGTAGTAAAACCCGTTTTCAATTACAGGACCGATGGTGACCTGTGCCTCTGGAAACAGGCTCTTGACGGCATAGGCCAACAAGTGCGCCGTTGAGTGGCGAATCAGCTCCAAGCCGTCAGCGTCTTTGGCCGTCACAATAGCCACATTGGCGTTGCCTTCAATTTTGAAGCTGGTGTCGACCAACTGCCCATCAACTTTGCCACCCAACGCAGCCTTGGCTAAACCCGTGCCAATGCTGGCAGCCAATTCGGCCACAGTCACAGGGCCAGGGAAAGAGCGAACGGAGCCGTCGGGTAGCGTGATGTCAGACATAGTCGAAGTGGTAGGTAATGTGTTGGGCACAATCTGCACCGCGGCGCTAAACACTGCTGGTGCACACTGCAATGCGTGCAGCCCTCGATTCTATAGTGCGCACTGGGCCTGCGACCCGACCGGCCCCACCCACAACGCCAGACCCAACCCAAGACGCCACTAAAGCCGCAACAACCACCGCTTCACCACACCTATAGCCGTCAACAAACCAAAGGTGACGACCACAAGCCCCGCCCATTGGTTTGGCGTGGGCAGTTCACCTGTAATGGGTATGCCCATCACAATGGCAGCCGCAGGCACCAGGGCTGGGAATATGGCAGCGCGCGCAGCACCCGCCAGCTCAGCGGCTCGGGTAAAAAACACAATAGCCACCACACCCGACAACAGACCTTGCACCACAAACTGCACCAACAGCGTCCACACCGGCAAGGACGCCAGCCGCGAAAAATCTTCAGTAGCCGCGTACAGGGGCAACACCAGCACAGCAGACAGCACGGACAACACCGCCGTAACGGCAATGGCAGACACTTGCCAACGCTTGGTCAGCACGGTGAACATGGCCCACAGCAAGCCAGCGCCCACAAACATGGCGTCACCTATCAGCGTTTGGGTATCACCCACCCACACGCTAGGGCCAGAAACCAAACACAAGCCCAACACAATCAGCACAATGCCCACAAGACGCTCACGTGTAGGCCTATCGCCCAACAGCCACCACGCAAACAAGGCGGTGCTCACCACAATGGTGGCAGGCTGCACCACGGCACCGTGGGCCAGCGGCGCATAGGCGTAACCGCCCACACCTACAGCAATAAAAATGGGGCCTGCACACAACACCAGGGCCATGCTTTTACGCCACCCAATGCCCGCAAGCTGCAAGGGCTTGTTGCGCAACAACCAGGGCAGCATCACCACACCAGCCACGGCATAGCGGATAAACGCAAAGTCAAACCCTGTCAATCCGCCACTGACACCAGCGCGAGCCAGCGCCATGTAGGCGCCCCAAATCAGGACCGCACCCAAACCAAACATGGTCGCTTGTTGAGTGGGCGTGCAGCTACGCCAAAAGGCAAGCGGTATGGATACTGAATGGCGGGTCATTGCAGCTATTAGAGCCGCAAAACGATAAAGCACCTGTCTCTGGCGCTTGCGACCTGGTGCGCCGGCCACTTTGTTAAAAACATTAAGACTGGTCTGTTTATTCAGCGTGCAGCAAAGCCGTGGCTGGTCACCTGCCAAACTGCATCAAATGAAGTACAACGAACTCGTCTCACCAAGGCAACCAAAGGCCGTGATGCGCAACACAACACTGACACCACCTGCGGCTCGCTCGTCACACCTGAAGTGGCTGCCACGCCTTGCGGTCATGCTGGCATCAACTGCGGCCATAGCCACGTCGGCAAACGCTGACAATACGATTGTTGGCAGCCGCGGCAGCCAGCTGCGCGCGCGCAGGTTGTTGCTGAGTTCCAGGAGCCGTGGGCCTTGTCATTCATCAACGGGCAACAACTACTGGTCAGCACCAAGTCCGGGCAACTGTGGCTGGTCGACACCACAGGGCAAAGACGCCTGGTTGAGGGTGTGCCCACTGTGTTTGCAGGCGGGCAAGGTGGCATGGGCGATGTGGTGCCCCACCCCAATTTCGCCAACAACCAGCTGGTGTACCTGTCGTATGTCAACTCCACCGACGGCGGGCGAACCCGCTTTGCCACCGTGGCTCGCGCAACGCTAGACATCAACGCTTTGCCATTGCGCCTGACCAATCAACAAACCATTTGGCAACAAACACCGGCACTCAGTGGCAAAGGCCACTTCTCACACAGGCTGGCCTTTGCGCCCGCCAACAGTGCCTATGCGGGGCAACTGTTTATCTCATCAGGCGACCGCCAAGAAATGGAGCCCGCGCAGGCGTGGACTGGTAATTTGGGCAAAATAGTGCGCCTCTACGACGACGGTACCGTGCCAGCAGACAACCCTTTCCAGGACAAGGGGCAACTGGCCGCCACCGCCTGGACGACCGGGCACCGCAACGTGCTGGGCTTGGCCTTTAACAACCAGGGCGAGCTGTGGGCCCACGAAATGGGGCCACGCAACGGCGATGAACTCAACCACATCAAACCCGGACGCAACTACGGCTGGCCCTTGGTGTCTGAAGGCAGACACTACAGCGGCCGTGGCATTCCAAGTCACAGCACCCGACCGGAATTTCAAGCCCCAGCGCTATTTTGGGACCCCACCATCGCACCATCTGGCTTGGCGTTTTACAAAGGTGCACAGTTTGCGCAGTGGCAAGATCAAGCCTTTATTGGCGGCTTGCGCAGCCAAGCACTGATTCGTGTGTCCTTCAAGAACGGCCAAGCGGCAGAAGCCGAGCGCTTCAGCTGGCAGCGCCGTGTACGTGACGTTGAGGTGAGCGCAGACGGTGCAATCTGGGTGATGGAGGATGGCGCTGGCGGGCGGCTGATGCGCCTGTCCAAACCGGCGAACTAGATACACCGCGAGAAATGCATCAGCGCAATCCGCCATAGACACAAAAAAGCCACCTCATGCGCAAGCACCAGGTGGCTTCAATCTTGAGCCCCTAGGGGCTAGCGCTTCACGTTAGTGGAACTGCTCTTCTTCAGTAGAGCCTGTCAACGCCTTTACAGATGACGCGCCACCTTGAATAACGGTAGTCACGTCGTCAAAGTAGCCTGCACCCACTTCTTGCTGGTGCGACACAAAGGTGTAGCCGTCTTCGCGGGCTGCGAATTCTGGCTCTTGCACCATTTCTGTGTAGTGCTTCATGCCCTCGCCGCCTGCGTAGGCCTTGGCAAACTTGAAGGTGTTGTACCAGTTCACGTGAATACCAGCCAAGGTGATGAACTGGTACTTGTAACCCAGCGCGGCCAAGTCTTCTTGGAAGCTGGCGATCTGGCTGTCGTTGAGGTTTTTCTTCCAGTTGAATGATGGTGAGCAGTTGTAGCTCAACAACTTGCCTGGGCAAGCTGCGTGCACGGCTTGTGCAAACTCGCGGGCAAAGCCAATATCTGGCACGCCTGTTTCACACCACACCAAGTCAGCGTGAGGCGCGTACGCCACACCACGACTGATGGCTTGCTCCAGACCGTTTTTCACGCGGTAAAAGCCTTCTGGTGTGCGCTCGCCTGTCAGGAAAGGCTGGTCATTGGCATCGTGGTTAGAGGTAATGAGGTTGGCCGCTTCTGCATCGGTACGGGCCAACACAATGGTGGATACACCCATAACGTCGGCTGCAAAGCGTGCGGCGTTGAGTTTTTCAATGGCCTCTTGCGTAGGCACCAATACCTTGCCGCCCATGTGGCCACACTTTTTAACAGCCGCCAATTGGTCTTCAAAGTGCACACCAGCCGCACCTGCAGTGATCATGTTTTTCATCAGCTCAAACGCGTTGAGCACACCGCCAAAGCCTGCTTCTGCATCAGCCACTATGGGCAGGAAGTAGTCAATAAACTCTTTGTCGCCTGGGTTGACGCCGCGTGACCACTGAATTTCGTCAGCACGCTTGAAGGTGTTGTTGATGCGGCGCACCATGGTGGGTACTGAGTCGTAGGCATACAAAGACTGGTCTGGGTACATGGTCTCGGAAGTGTTGCCGTCAGCGGCTACTTGCCAGCCAGACAGGTACACAGCCTCAAGACCAGCCTTGGCTTGCTGCATGGCTTGGCCAGCAGAAATAGCACCAAACGCGTTGACATAGCCCTTTTTGGCACCGCCATTGACTTTGGCCCACAGGTTTTCTGCGCCGCGCTTGGCCAGTGTGTACTCAGGCTGCAGGCTGCCGCGCAAACGCACTACGTCTTCGGCTGTGTAGTTGCGCTTAACGCCTTTCCAACGGGGGTTTTCTGCCCAGTCTTTTTTTAGCGCTGCTACTTGTTGTTCGCGTGTTTGTTGTGTCATGTGGACGCTCCTTGAAGATTAAAAACCGTGAAAACCTTGGGCTCGGCTTGTTGCTTTGCCATGGGCTTAACTATAAGTCTTATATAAGAGTTATTTTGCTCTTGTGTCTTATATAAGATAAAATATTTTTACGTTTATAAACAACGACAAATACTATTAATTTCTCAATACGAAATTGTTTTTCTCACCATGAGAAATTTTTCCGCAGTGCAGCATCGCGATATTTCATATTGTGGTTTTCCCTTTTCAGCTATGCAATCCCCTAAACTAGTGAGATGAAACCTTGGCTTGCATTCACCTGCCTGGCCACCAGCATGGCGCTGGTAGGGTCTTATGTGGCCTTGTCCAAGCCACTGGTGGCCGTATTTCCGGTGTTTTTACTGGCGTGGCTACGCTTTGCGATCGGCTCGGTTGCCATGGCCCGCTGGCTTCAAAAGCCAAGTACAGAAAAACCACTGTCTGCAGCCACCAAGAAGTTGCTGTTTCTAGAGTCTTTTCTGGGCAACGTCTTATTTTCTGTTTGCATGCTGTACGGCGTGAGCCTCACCAGTGCCAGTGCAGCGGGCGTTATGTTGTCTGCCATCCCAGCCATGGTGGCATTGCAAAGTGCGGTGTTTTTAAAAGAGCGTCTAAGCACGCGTTCACTATTGGCCATTGCCTGTGCCATTGTGGGCATAGGCTTGTACGCCAGCATCAGTCACACAGACGTGGACGCCAACTACCCCTACGCATGGCTGGGCAACCTGTTGGTGTTTGCTGCCGTGTGTTGCGAAGCTGCCTACGCGGTGATTGGCAAACACTTAACCCAACACCTAAGCGCTAAACGCATTGCCTCTGTCATCAACGTGTGGGGCTTGGCACTCACCACACCGGCAGGTTTGTATTGGCTGACCCAATTCGACTTTTCAGTGGTTTCACCAAGTGACTGGGGCCTGTTGGTGTTTTACGCGCTGGCCGCTAGCGTACTAACGGTATGGCTTTGGATGACTGGGCTGCAAGGCGTGCAAGCTCACCAAGCGGGTGTGTTCACCGTCGTACTGCCTATCAGCGCAGCGACCATTGGCGTGCTGTTTTTAGGTGACGTCATGACAGTCCTGCAAGCCGTGGCATTCGGTATCGCGCTGATGGGCGTGGTGTTGGCAACCACTGGCAAAGGGCATGCCTAGCACCACAAACCCGTTGGTGCCGTAATACCCATATAGATGGCCCAGCTGGACATACCGAACAACGCCAAACCTGCGGCGCGTATGGCCCAGTGACCGCTTGGGTTGGCCCGCACGCGCAGCAACCACCAAGCGCCCAGTGTCATGGACAAGCCGCTGCCCATGGCAAACGCGGCCATGGTCACCCCGCCTTGTATAGCGTTGTTAGACAATGCAGCCACCAGCAATGCCGAGTACAGCAAACCACAGGGCATCAGCGCCCACAGCATGCCTATGAGCACAGGCGTGTTGGCACTGCGCCCTTGCAGCTTGGGCTTGGTCCAACGCCATAAACGCTGTGCCATACCGTCCATCCAAAAAGGCTGCCGTCCCAGCACCATGAGGCTCACGCCCATTAAGGCTGCCAACACATGAAAGCTGGCCCACAACGGACGCACCACAGCGGTGTTCTCACCCAGCCAGCCCATGGCCTGCACAGAACCGGCCACCACAGCACCGAGCAAGCTGTAGCCCAGCAAGCGGCCCAGCTGAAAACGCCAAAGCGCTTTGCTGTCATTGCCTGAGGCTCTGGCGATACCCGCACAAGCGGCACCGCACATGGCAATGCAATGCGGCCCGCCCAGCAAGCCCATGCTTAAGGCAGCCAGTACAGGTGTGGCCAATTGTGTAAGAGCACTCATGGGTGAATTTTAGGCGGCAAGCGTGTGGCTACATCACCCGCGAAAAACGGGCACTGTCACGTGCACAGTCCAAGTAGCCATCAAACACCATGGCGACTACGCGCACCACGTACCAGCCCTTTGCACTCACTTCAAAGCCTTGCTCGGTGCGCTGCACCATGCCTGCGGCCTGCAGCTCGTCAAGTCGTTGTAGCTCTTTGCCAAAGTATTTCTTAAAGTCCACCAAGTAAGCCGTGTTGAAATCGTCAAAGTGAAGACGGCCGTTACACATAATGCTCATGATGACGGCGCGACGCAGCAGGTCTTCACGGCTCAAGTGCATGCCGCGCACCACGGGCAGCTCATGGTGGTCCAGTGCGTCGTAGTAGTCTTCAAGCGATTTCGTATTTTGGCTGTAACAACGGCCCACCCGACCAATGGCAGACACGCCAAGCGCTACAACGTCGCAGTCTGGTTGCGTGGAGTAGCCTTGAAAATTACGGTGCAAACGCCCTTGGCGTTTAGCCACAGACAACGCATCAGTGGGCAGCGCAAAGTGGTCCATGCCAATGTAGTCGTAGCCCGCATCACCCAGGGTATCCAGCGCCAGCGACAACATGCGCAGCTTATCTGCCCCGCTTGGTAACTCATCGCTATTTATGCGGCGTTGAGGCTTGAAACGTGTGGGCAAATGCGCATAGCCATACACCGCGATGCGGTCTGGCTTGATGGCTTGTACCTGCATCAGTGTGGTGGCAAAGCTGTGTGGTGTTTGCAATGGCAGGCCGTAAATGAGGTCTACGTTGATAGCAGCAAAGCCAATGGCTCTCGCCTGCTGTACCAGTGCTTGCACCAGATCAAAGGGCTGCACGCGATGCACCGCCACTTGTACCTGCGGATCGAAGTCTTGCACGCCAAAACTGAGGCGGTTAAAGCCCATGTCCCACAGCGCTTGCAAGCGCGCCTGACCGACGGTGCGCGGGTCTACCTCAATGGCGTACTCACCGGTTGGCAAACAGTTGAACTTGCTGCGCAGCATGTCCATGCATTGGCGCAATTGGTCATCGCTTAAAAAAGTGGGTGTGCCGCCGCCAAAGTGCAGTTGTGACACGGTGTGGTTAGCGCCCAGTTGCGCAATGACCAAGTCAAGCTCGCGCTCAAGGTATTGCAGGTAACGCTTGGCTTTGCTGTGGTGTTTGGTTACCACCTTGTTACAAGCGCAGTAGTAACAAACCGACTCACAAAACGGCACGTGTATGTAAAGGGACAGTGGCGCGTGGCTCGCTTGGCGCAGCGCAGCCTCATAGTCGCCTGCGGCAAACGCCTCTACAAATCGATCAGCCGTAGGGTAAGACGTGTAGCGCGGCCCGCTCACGTCAAAACGCGCGAGCTCGTCGGCTGTAATAGGTAATGACATGGCATCTACTATGCCGCCGGCCCACCCTGCGCATGTTGATACACGTCAAGCAACAAGCAAAAGTACGCACATACGCATTAAGCATCACCAAGAAACTAATGTCGTCTACTGCACGAATGGGCGCAACTTGGCCATACAAATTCGCGCACAATAAGGGTATGTCGATTATTGGTAAATCAACCACTACCGTTGCGTGCTCAAGCTGCAACCTGCGTGATTTGTGCATGCCTGTCGGTTTATCAAACGCAGAGCTTGAGCACATTGATCGCGTTGTCTCTACCCGCAGACGCATCAGCAAGGGGCAGCCGCTGTTTAGCGCGGGGCAAGCGTTCAACGCCATGTTTGCGGTGCGTTCAGGCTTTTTCAAAACGCTGATCACCGCGCCCGATGGCCGTGAGCAGGTCACAGGCTTTCAAATGGCAGGAGAAATTTTGGGCATGGACGGCATAGTGAACGCACAACACTCCTGCGACGCCGTTGCCCTGGAAGACGCCGAAGTGTGCGTCATGCCCTACGACAATATGGAAAGCATTTCGCGCGACTTCCCCAGTTTGCAACATCACATCCACCGCGTCATGAGCCGTGAACTGGTCCGCGACCAAGGGATGATGTTGATGCTGGGCAGCATGCGCGCTGAAGAGCGCTTGGCAGCTTTTTTGGTCAACCTCACACAGCGCTTGACCGCACGCGGCTTTTCAGCCAGTGAAATGGTGCTGCGCATGACACGCGAGGAAATTGGCAGCTACCTGGGCATGAAGCTAGAGACAGTCAGCCGCACTTTCTCGAAGTTTGTCGACGAGGCACTGATTGAAGTCAAGCAACGTCACATCAAAATCGTGAATATGGACGGCTTGCGCGCGTTGGCCGCGCCCGAGGCACGCGCCATTTGACTCTTGACCAACGCCAAAACAAGGCGTTCAGTCTTGCGTGGCGTGGGGGTTGAGCTGGGCGCGCGGCACAGACAAGGCCAGCGTCAACCAACTAGACAAGCTGGTAACGCCCCAAAAAGCAAAAAACGCCAGCGTGTAAATGCCAGCTGGTGGTAGGCCACTGAATGCCTGGCCCCAGTGCAACTCACTTGGGGAAACAAAGGCAAATACCAACATTTCCATAAGGCCTGCGGCCAAAAATGCTGGCCACAGCACAGCTGCCAAGCGGTGTGTGGTTGTTGGCGTAGATGAGTCGCCAGCTTGAAGTTTGCTCATCATCACAAACGCTACTTTTGTGTGGCCAACGCCCATTCTGGCGTTGCGACATGGTTGCGGGCTTGGCCAGCAGGCAAGTCGGTTCGTTGCAGTGCACGAGCACTGGCCACTTCGTTGGACTGACTGGGTGCGCGCTTGTCAATAAGCGGGTCTACATGGGTCATGGCAATCCAAACGGTTACCAGTGCGGCAACCACCACAGCCACTGGGCCGCCAACCACCAGCCACATCATGGGCTCACGCCACCAAGTCTGACCGGGTGCACGCGCGCTTGATTGCACATTGTTGGGTGCCACAGTGGTACTCATAAATACTCCTAATCCTTATGCAGCGTCGCGCGCCTAACGCGGCATCACAAACGTTGATGTCTCGGTAACCGTGTGCCTCTTGACAGCTGGGGCGTTCAAGGTTTGCACCACAAATTGCAAGGGGTAGGAGCCAGTGGGGTAGCGCATGGGTGGCACACGCACCCTGACAGCAACCGACCTTATCTCTGCTGGCAACACCTCAAAGACGCCATCATCGTCAGCTGTCATCACGCCGCCGTCAAGGCCACTGATGCTGACCGCGTAGCGCTGCGTGTGCTCGGTCGCGTTCATCAGCTGCAACCGGTAAACGTTTTCTACCCATCCTTTTTCAACCATGCGCGCCAAAGCGCCACGATCACGAATTATGTCTACGCGCATGGGGTCGCGCAAGAACAGCGACGTGAACAAGGACACCGTAATCAGCACCAATATGCTGGTGTACACCAGCACACGAGGGCGCAGTGCGCGGCGCAGCATTTGGGCCCGACTCCAGCCACCGGCCATACCGTTTTGGGTGGCGTACTTGACCAGGCCACGTTCGTAGCCCATTTTGTCCATGACCTCATCGCACACATCAATACATGCACCACAACCAATGCACTCGTATTGCAAACCGTTGCGAATATCAATACCGGTAGGACACACTTGCACACACATGGTGCAGTCAATACAAGAACCCAAATTCAACTCGCTTGGGCTTGCAGATTTTTTACGCGCCCCACGCGGCTCACCACGAGCCTCATCGTAGGTGACTATCATGGTGTCCTTGTCAAACATGGCACTTTGAAAGCGAGCGTAAGGGCACATGTATTTGCACACCTGCTCTCGCATAAAGCCAGCATTGCCGTAAGTGGCAAAGCCATAAAAAAACACCCAAAATGTTTGCCAGGGGCCAAGCGCATTGCCAGCCATAGCACCTACCAGTTCCCGTACAGGCGTGAAATAACCCACAAAAGTAGCCCCCGTCCACAAGGCCACCAGCAACCACAAGCCGTGCTTGGCCATTTTGCGCACAGCGCGATTACCTGTCCAACCGTTCTTATCCAAACGCATACGGGCCGAGCGATCGCCTTCGATTTTGTGCTCTATCCACATGAAGATCTCGGTGTACACGGTTTGTGGGCAAGCGTAGCCACACCACAACCGCCCTGCTACGGCCGTGAACAAAAACAAGGCCAGCGCGCTGATGATGAGCAGCCCGGTGAGATAAATGAAGTCTTGCGGGTACAGCACCAGGTTAAAGATGTAAAAGCGCCTGGCTTCCAAATCAAATAACACCGCTTGGCGGTCATTCATGGACAACCAGGGCAAGCCATAAAACACCAGCTGCGTGGCCCACACAAACACCCAGCGCCAGCTGGTAAATATGCCTGTGACCGCGCGGGCATATATCTTGGCTTGCGACTGGTACAGAGACACCGTCACGGCTTCATCAGACGCAGTGGCGTTGCTGGTGACTTTTTTATTGTTGTTCACTTAGGGAGGGGGCGTGTGTGAAACGATTGTTTTTATTTACTGGCGTTACTCATATTCCACACATAAGCTGTGAGCACATGAATTTGGTCGTCACTGAGCTTGGCGCCCTGGGCGGGCATGATGTTGTGCTTGCCTTTATTCACCATGCTCACCACATGATCAACCCCCCAGCCATGCAACCAGATATCGTCGGCGAGGTTGGGCGCACCCAGTGCGGTGTTGCCCTTGCCGTCCATACCGTGGCATGCGGCGCAAGATACAAACTTGCTTTTGCCAAATGCTGCCTTGATGGAGTCATGTGGGCTGCCAGACAAGCTCAACACATAGTGCGCCAAATTGGTGACATCCTCGGCCGTACCAACAGCTGCAGCCATAGCGGGCATCATGCCTTGGCGACCACCCTTGATACTGGTTTTTATGGTCTCAGGCTCACCGCCGTACAACCAGTCTTTGTCAGTCAGGTTAGGAAAGCCTTTTGAGCCGCGTGCGTCAGATCCATGGCATTGTGCGCAGTTGTTCATAAACAAACGCTCGCCAATCGCGTGGGCTTTGGGGTCTTTAGCCACCGCCTCAACTGGCATGGCGTTAAACGCTGCGTAAATGGGTTCAATGCGTTCTTGGTACTTTTGCACTTCCACGGCATGCTGACCAGTAGACGTCCAACCCAGGCGGCCAGGGTCTGAACCCAGCGTGGGATACAAAAACGCATACAACAAGCCGAACAACACGGTGATGATGAACAAGCCTACCCACCAACGTGGCAGCGGGTTATTCATTTCCTTGAGGTCTTCGTCCCACACGTGACCAGTGGTGTTGTCATCTGCTGGTTTCACTTTGGTGGTGCCGCTAATCCATAGCAACACGACACACAGCAAAATGCTGACCAACGTAATGATGGCAACGTAGTTGGACCAAAAATCGCTAATAAAGTCGCTCATGGCGTACCTCTCTCATGCGCGGGGCAATCACCCACGCGGGTTATCTGTGGATGCGCTTAGTGCGGCGCTTCATCGTCAAAGGGCAGCTTGGCGGCCTCGTCAAAGTCGGCCTTGTTACGTTTAGACCAAGCCCAACCCACGATGGTTAGAAAAGCCAAAAAACACACCACCGTCACGATGGAGCGAATGTCATTGATATCCATAACGCGTGTTCCTGTTGTGTAGCCGGGTTTATTTGAACGATGTGCCCATGACTTGCAAATAAGCCACCACCGCGTCCATTTCGGTAGCACCTTGCACTGCAGCGGCGGCAGCAGCCACCTCTTCATCGGTGTAAGGCACACCCAATGTCTGCATGCCCTTGACGTTGTTGGCCAAGGCTTGAGCGTCCACCTTGGCCGTGTTCAACCACGGGTAAGCAGGCATGTTGGACTCAGGCACCAGGTCACGCGGGTTGTTGAGGTGTATGCGATGCCACTCATCGCTGTAGCGTCCGCCTACGCGCGCCAAGTCTGGACCTGTGCGCTTTGAGCCCCACTGGAATGGGTGGTCATAAACAAACTCGCCAGCGCGTGAATAAGGGCCGTAGCGCAGTGTTTCAGCCTGAAACGGACGAATCATTTGCGAGTGGCAGTTGTAGCAACCCTCGCGAATGTAGACATCACGGCCAGCCAACTGCAGCGGTGTGTAGGGCTTGAGCCCCTCAACAGGCTCAGTGGTTGAGCGCTGAAAAAACAGCGGCACGATTTCCACCAAACCACCCACCGACAACACGATGGTGATGAGGACAATCATTAAGAAGTTGTTGGTTTCGATACGCTCGTGCACGAAACCATTGATTTTGTTATCAGACATGGTGTAGTCGTCCTTGTTCAAATCTGCGTGCCAACGTTAGGCGTGAGCCATACGTGGCGCAGGAATACCCACGGTAGGTATGGCCTTGGCGCGTGCACCAGCCATGCTGGTCATGTAGACGTTCCAAGCCATCACACACATGCCGCCAAAGTACATCAGACCACCCACCAGACGAACCACGTAGAACGGGAACGTAGCCTTTACAGACTCTACAAAGGTGTAGGTCAGACTGCCGTCTGGGTTGATGGAGCGCCACATCAGGCCTTGCATCACGCCGGCGATCCACATCGCGGCGATGTACAACACAATGCCCATGGTGGCCACCCAAAAGTGCACCTCAATGGCCTTGATGGAGTGCATTTGCTTTTGGCCAAACAAACGCGGAATCAGGTAGTACATAGAGCCCATGGTGATAAAGCCCACCCAACCCAACGCACCCGAGTGCACGTGACCAACAGTCCAGTCCGTGTAATGACTCAAGGCATTCACGGTCTTGATAGACATCATGGGGCCTTCAAAGGTAGACATACCGTAAAACGACAGCGACACAATGAGAAAGCGCAGAATCGGATCGTCGCGCAACTTGTGCCAAGCGCCAGACAAAGTCATGATGCCGTTGATCATGCCGCCCCAGCTGGGAGCCAACAGAATGAGTGAAAACACCATGCCCACAGACTGTGTCCAGTCAGGCAAGGCGGTGTAGTGCAAGTGGTGAGGGCCGGCCCACATGTAGGTGAAAATCAGCGCCCAAAAGTGCACGATAGACAAGCGGTAGCTGTAAACCGGGCGGCCTGCTTGCTTGGGGATGTAGTAGTACATCATGCCCAGGAAGCCTGCCGTCAAGAAAAAGCCCACCGCATTGTGGCCATACCACCACTGCACCATGGCATCCTGCACACCGGCATACACCGAGTAAGACTTCATCATGCCAACGGGCAACGCAATGTTGTTGACTATGTGCAGCATGGCCACTGCGATGATGAAAGCACCGTAAAACCAGTTGCCCACATAGATGTGGCTTACCTTGCGAATACCAATGGTGCCAAAAAACACAACCGCGTAGGCGACCCACACCACGGCTATCAGCAGATCAATAGGCCATTCAAGCTCAGCGTATTCGCGAGACTGGGTGTAGCCCAGCGGCAAGGAGATAGCGGCCGCCACAATCACCACCTGCCAGCCCCAAAAAGTGAATTCTGCAAGCTTGTCAGAAATGAGCCGCGTGTGGCAGGTACGCTGCACCACGTAGTAGCTGGTGGCTATAAGCGCTGAGCCACCAAACGCAAAAATCACCGCGTTGGTATGCAAGGGACGCAAGCGCCCGTAACTCAACCACGATATGCCCATATTCAACTCGGGCCAGGTTAATTGGGCGGCGATGATGACACCGACCAACATGCCCACCACACCCCATACGATGGTCATGATGGCGAACTGCCTTACAACACGGTCGTTGTAGGTGGTTGCGTTGACTGCACTCAAAGACATGCAAAACTCCTAAAGCTTGATGCATGTGAGTGTGTACTGGTGAAAACCCTTGGGGGTTGACATAAGTCAAGCGCGCCCGTGTTGTGAACAAAAAAGCCCAGAAACACTGGGCTCTCAAGCTGGTTTGTCGTGGACAAACGAGCGGTCAGAGGCCGCCTGTCAGCCTTTAGTCGTCATCACGCAAAATTCGCTCGCCCTCACCTTCCAGATGATCAAACTGCCCGCTGTGCAGCGCCCAGCCAAACAGCGCGATGATGACCAGCACTAGCGCAACCGAGATGGGAACCAACAAGTACAGGATGTCCATACGGTGTGAGTGTAGCGCGGTGATTACAGGGCGTTAAGCGGAATTTTGGCGTAAGCAATGCCATTGGCTTCAGCTGGAGGCAACTCACCTGCGCGAATATTGATTTGCACCGCTGGCAGTATCAGCACAGGCATGGCCAACGTGGCATCACGTGCTGTGCGCATCACCACAAACTCGGCTTCGCTGATGCCGTCATGAACATGGATGTTGCCCTCGCGCTGCGCCGCAACAGTCGTCTCAAACGCCACATCGCGCCCGTTTGGCGGATAGTCGTGGCACATAAACAAGCGCGTGTCTGCGGGCAAGCTCAATATACGACGGGTTGACGCGTACAAGGTTTTGGCGTCACCGCCAGGAAAGTCACAACGCGCTGTGCCCACGTCGGGCATAAACAGGGTGTCCCCCACAAACACGGCATCACCCAACTGGTAGGCGACGCAAGCGGGCGTGTGGCCAGGCACATAAAGGGCCTTGCCACTCAACGCTCCCACTGCAAACGTCTCGTCTTCGCCAAACAAGTGGTCAAACTGCGCGCCGTTTACAGCAAATTCGGGCTCCAGGTTGAACACGCCTTTGAACGTGCTTTGCACCGTGGTGATGTGCTTGCCAATACCAATTTGCCCGCCCAACTTGGCCTTGAGGTAAGGTGCCGCTGACAAATGGTCTGCATGGGCATGTGTCTCTAGTATCCATTGCACATCCAGGCTGTTGGCACGTACGAAGTCAATCACCGCATCAGCACTGGTGTGGCTGGTGCGTCCCGACTTGTGGTCGTAGTCCAACACAGCGTCAATAATGGCGCAGGGCGTGCCCTGACCCGCATGCACCACGTAAGTCACGGTGTATGTGGCGGCATCAAAAAAGCCGTGAACGATAGGCTTGGGGGTCATGAGCAAGTCCTTTTTGTCGTGTTACCGGTTAAATATCAATTTATTGACATTTACTCTATTGCTAATTTAATGTGGCCACCTTGATTTAGCTCAAGCGCACAAGAACATGTGCGAGCCAACATAACCACAATCATCACTGGAGATCGTTCATGGACATCAAACACCTCAGCACACAGTTGTCAGTTACCCCTCAAATCACGCAAAGCGATTTGACAGCCATTGCTGCTGCAGGCTTCAAGAGCATTGTGTGCAACCGCCCTGACGGTGAAGGGGCTGATCAGCCCACGTTTGTCGAAATAGAGCAAGCAGCCAAGGCCGCAGGGCTGCAAGCAGCCTACCTACCTGCAGACTCAGGCAAAGTGACCGACGACCAGGGCATGGCCTTTGGCCAGCTGATGGCTGAACTGCCTGGCCCCATGCTGGCGTACTGCCGCACAGGCACACGCTGCGCCACCATGTGGGCATTGGCCCAAGCGCCGCACACAGACGCAGCCAGCTTGCTGCACATCACCGCCAATGCCGGGTTTGACTTGTCTGGTTTAGCAACGCGTTTGGCCAACTTGGGTTCGGGTATGCCCGTGGCTGATGGACAAGCGACCACTTCTCCTCGCGAGCTTGTTGAGCCAACACACCAAATCTTGATCATTGGCGGCGGTGCAGCGGGTATTTCTGTTGCCTCCAGCCTGCTGGCGCGCCAACCCAACTTGGACATCGCCATTGTTGACCCAGCCACCGTGCACTACTACCAACCCGGCTGGACCATGGTGGGCGGCGGCATTTTTGACGCCACCACCACCGCGCGCAGCATGGCCAGCGTACTGCCCTCTGGTGTGGTGCATATTCAAGCGGCTGTGGTGTCTTTTGAACCCGAACAAAACGCAGTCACACTGGAGGGCTGCCGCACCCTGCGCTACCAGCAACTCATTGTGTGCCCTGGCCTCAAGCTGAACTGGGATGGCATTGAAGGCTTGAAAGACACGCTTGGCAAAAACGGGGTGACATCCAACTACCGCTATGACTTGGCCCCCTACACCTGGGAGCTGGTGCAAAACCTGAAGCGTGGCAAAGCCATATTCACGCAGCCGCCCATGCCTATCAAGTGTGCAGGCGCGCCACAAAAGGCCATGTACTTGTCGTCAGACCACTGGCGCCGCAGCGGTGTGCTAAACGACATTGACATTGACTTTTGTAACGCCGGTGGCGTGCTGTTTGGCGTGGCGGCTTACGTGCCTGCGCTAATGGAATACGTTGAGACATACGGCATCAACTTGCGGTTTAACCGCAACTTGGTGGCTGTAGACGGCACCACCAAGCAGGCCACATTCAAGCAGACCAAAGCAGACGGTGAAGTTGAAACCGTCGTGCAGGACTTTGACATGCTGCACGTGGTGCCGCCACAAACTGCACCCGACTTTATCCGCCAAAGTCCATTGGCAGACGCTGCAGGCTGGGTAGACATTGACCCTGCCACCATGCGCCACAAACAGTTTGCCAACGTGCACGCACTGGGCGACGTGGGCAACACCACCAACGCCAAAACCGCCGCCGCTGCGCGCAAGCAAGCACCCGTGGTTGCACACAATGTGCTGGTGGCGTTGGGCAAACTGAAGGGCCAGGCGCACTACGACGGCTACGGGTCATGCCCGTTAACGGTAGAGCGCGGCAAGATTGTGCTGGCGGAGTTTTTGTACGGCGGCAAAGTGGCACCCAGCTTCCCCAGCTGGTTGATTGACGGCACCAAGCCATCCGCGTTGGCATGGTATCTGAAAGAGCGCATCTTGCCGCCGTTGTACTGGAACGCCATGCTCAAAGGTCGCGAGTGGCTAGCTGGCCCTGCGATTAAGTAAACAAACATTCAACAAACCAACTACCAATACCCCTCAACCGTATGAAACTGCCTGCCCTCATTGCCTTACCCGTATTGGACTGGGGGCGACGCTACGACCGTGACACCTTGGTGCGTGACCTGGTCGCAGCCGTCATTGTCACCATCATGCTCATACCGCAAAGCTTGGCCTACGCCTTGCTGGCGGGTTTGCCGCCTGAGGTGGGTTTGTACGCAAGCGTGGCGCCATTGGTGTTGTACGCCATCTTCGGCACCAGCCGCGTGCTGGCAGTTGGCCCGGTTGCGGTGGCATCTCTGATGACAGCTGCCATTGTCGGAGAGTACGCTGCGGCTGGCACACATGCCTATTGGCTTATTGCCATTACGCTGGCATTTCTGTCAGGCGCCATGCTGCTGGTCATGGGCTTGCTGCGCTTGGGCTTTTTGGCGCAGTTTTTAAGCCACCCCGTTATTTCTGGCTTTATCAGCGCGTCGGGTATTTTGATCGCGGCCAGCCAACTCAAAACCATTTTGGGTATCAAGGCTGAAGGACATAACTTTGTAGACCTGGTGATCAACCTAGCCGCCAACGCTGGCAACAGCAACTGGCGCACCGTGGTCATTGGCTTGAGCGCTACGGTATTTCTACTGTGGGTACGCAAGGGCTTAAAGCCTTTACTCAAGCGGCTTGGCATGGGCGACAAATTGGCAGACATTGCCACCAAAGCAGGACCTGTTGCCGCTATTGTGGCCACCACCTTGCTCACCTGGGGAGCCAACTGGCACGAGCTAGGTGTGGGTATTGTGGGTGTTGTACCCCAGGGCTTGCCACCACTGACCGCCCCGCTACTAGACATGGCGCTGTGGCGCGACCTTGCCATACCGGCGCTACTGATTAGCGTGGTGGGTTTTGTAGAGTCCGTATCGGTGGGGCAAACCTTGGCCGCCAAGCGCCGTCAACGTATTGAACCCGACCAAGAGTTGGTGGCCCTGGGTGCAGCCAATTTGTCGTCCTCTTTTACAGGTGGCTTCCCGGTAACAGGCGGCTTTTCGCGCTCGGTGGTGAACTTTGATGCGGGTGCACAAACGCCTGCAGCGGGTGTCTTTACCGCAGTGGGCATTTTGTTGACCTCGCTGTTACTCACACCAGCGCTGTACTTTTTACCAAAGGCCACCTTGGCCGCCACCATTGTGGTGGCTGTGTTGTCATTGGTTGACCTGGGCATTTTGAAGCGCACTTGGGCCTACTCCAAGCCTGACTTTGTCGCTGTGACACTCACACTGGTGATGACCTTGCTGGCAGGCGTTGAAGTGGGACTGGTGTGCGGCGTAGGTGCCTCACTGGCTTTGTTCGTGCTCAAAACCAGCCGCCCGCACATTGCGACAGTTGGCTTGGTCGCCGGCACAGAGCACTTCAGAAACGTGAAGCGCCACACCGTACAAACAAGCGCCAAGCTTGCCAGCTTGCGCGTCGATGAAAGCCTTTACTTTGCCAACGCCCGCGCGCTTGAGGACTACATCAACGACACCGTGGCCTCAAGCCCCACACTTGAACACGTGGTGCTGCAATGTGCGGCCATCAACACCATAGACGCCAGCGCGCTTGAAAGCCTGGAGGCCATTGACGCCAGACTGAAAGACGCCCAAATCAAGCTACACCTGTCTGAAGTCAAAGGCCCGGTGATGGACCAACTGGGCAAAACTGATTTTTTGCTACACCTGAGTGGACAGGTTTTTTTAAGTCACTACCAGGCCATTGAGACGCTCACGCCTGAGGTGGTTGCACACTAGCCACAGTTGCAGGCATGGTCGCTGTGACTGGGCCATGCACAGCCCACAGGCTTAGGCTTGATCGCCCGCTTGTGGGGTATCCAAAGCATGACGGGCCAGGCCAAAACCAGCTTCAGCGTACATGTTGAAGGCTGGCACATCCAGCTCGGCCAAGTCTTTCACTTCTTCATCAAACCTGGCAATCGCAACCACCGGACAGCTGATACCCGCATCGCGAATTTGCTGGGCTGCATCCAGGTTGCTGTGGTGCATGGGCATGGCCAACACAATCAACGCTTTCGGTTTGCAGGCCTTGATGCCACTCCAGAAGTCAGTATCGGTGGCATCGGCCACACGTACATGCCGCCCCTGTTGTTGGTGGGCAATGGCCTTGTCCGCTATTTGCTCAATACCCAGCACCTTATCTGGCCAGGTGGTGAGCAGCTCGTCATAGGCACCGGAGCCTACGCGCCCCATACCCAACACCAGCACTTGCGCATCACCCGTATCCAGCATGCGGTCAGATGGGTGCAAATTCGACTTTTGAAACCTGTCCCAAAAGCGCTTGAGCTTTTGGTAAGCACTTTCAGAACCCACGCTAAAAGGCGAGGCACATGCGAAGCTGATACTCACTGCTATCGCCACCACAATCAACCAGTCCACGGGCAGCCAGCCCTGCGCCACGCCCAAAGCGGCCACGATCAGGCCGAACTCGGAGAAGTTAGCCAGACTAAGCGACGCAAACAACGAGGTGCGCGCACGCAAGCCGAATCGCACCAAAATGCCGTAGTACAACAGGGTTTTAACAGGCAGCAACACACACAAGGCAAGCGCTGCGAGCACGATTGGCAAGCTGGGCAAGCCTTGCATGCCAATAGACAAGAAAAAGCCCACCAGCATCAACTCTTTAAGGCTGAACAACGACTTGGCCAGCTCGCTGGCCTTTGGGTGGCTGGCAATCAAAACGCCCAGAACCAAGGCGCCCAAATCACCCTTAAGCCCAACCGCGTAGAAATACTCGTAGCCAAAACCCAACGCAAAGAACAAGCCACTCAAAATCAGCAGCTCACCATGGCCAGCAAGGTCTAGCAGCTTAAACATAACGCGGCGCACCATGGGCAACAACAGCAACAGCACGCTTGCCGCCCATATGCTGGGGTACTTACCTTCGCTCACGGCCAAAAACGCCACAGCAAAGATGTCTTGCATCACCAAAATACCAATCGCAACTTTGCCATACAGCGTTGCAATATCGCCTTTGTCCTCCAGGACTTTGACCGCAAACACGGTACTGGAAAATGACAGCGCAAAACCCAAGCCCAGCATGGCGGGCCACGACAACGCAAACAACTCGATGTTGATCAGCCACTGGCCCAGCCAGATAACGCCGGTGAAAAACCCAGTGGACACAGCAATATGCGCCAGCGAGGTACCCCAGATTTCACCTTGCGACAAACTGCGCAGGTCTAGCTTCAGGCCAATGGTGAACAACAGCAGCGTAACGCCCAGATTGGCCACCAACTCTAAGCCGTCAGGCACTTCAAAGCCTGCCATGTTGTAGGCAAAGCCCGCCACCAAAAAACCCACCATAGGCGGCAAGCCGACACGGCTGATCAACACGCCAAAGAAAAATGCAAATCCAACCAGCATGACCAGCAAGGGACACTCCTTACAGCGGGAAGCCGCTTCGTTTAACTCTTCACCACCTGAAAGGTTATCAGATTTGCTATTAATCGCTGTTGGTAGCCGTAGGGCATTGGCAGGTGTCGCAATTGCCACAAGCCGGTGCCTTGCCTGCGCGGCTGCGCAACCAGCGCCTCACAAGGTAAGCAGCCGCGCCCATCACCATCGCACCAACAACCCATTCTTGCCAATCCATAAGGCGCTCCAATGTCTCTATTCACCACGCCAACGCGAGGCGGTAAGTCACCCACGACGCAGCGTAGGCCAGGCCAAACATATACATCGCCATAATGCTTGGCGCGCGCCAGCCACCCAGCTCTCTTTTAACGGTAGCCAAAGTTGCCAGACACTGCGGCGCATACACATACCAAATAAGCAGCGACAACGCTGTGGGCAGCCCCCACGTTTGTGCAATCACTGTACTCAGGGCGCCTTGCACATCTGGCGTTTGCGACAGTGCATAAACGGTGGCCAACGCGCCCACCGCCACTTCGCGCGCGGCCAATCCAGGAATGAGCGCGATGGCAATTTGCCAGTTAAAGCCTATGGGCTCAAACACCACGGCCAAGGCATGACCTATGCGCCCAGCCAAGCTGTACTCGATGGCCGCACCGGTGAATCCCTCTGGTGGGCTGGGAAAAGTAGCCAACACCCACAAAATAATGGTGAGCGACAAAATAATGCCACCCACATTGCGCAAGAAAATACTGGCACGCTGCCACAAGCCAATGGCAATGCTGCGCGGGTCTGGCCAGTGGTAATCGGGCAGCTCCATCATGAGCGCTGAGCTGTACCTGTGCTGGCCAGTCTTGCGTGCAGCCCATTGACCTTGCCACTTCAGCACCAAGGCCACCGCCACGGCGGACACAATGCCTAGCAAGTACAAGCCCAATAACACCAAGCCTTGTACATTCACGCTCAGCCCCAACACGCTCACGCTGCTTGCCGGAACGAATGCACCAATGAGCAAGGCATAAACAGGCAAGCGTGCCGAGCAGGTCATGAGTGGCGCAATCATGATGGTGACCCAACGGTCTCGCGGATTGGACACCGTGCGAGACGCCAAGATGCCAGGAATGGCACACGCAAAGCTGGACAACAATGGAATGAATGAGCGCCCAGACAAGCCCACCCGCCCCATCAAGCCGTCCAGCATGAGGGCTGCCCGTGGCAAATAGCCAGACTCTTCCAGCACCAAAATGAATAAAAACAACACCACAATTTGCGGCAAGAACACCAGCACGCCACCTACACCCGCCACAATGCCGTCTACCAGCAGGCTTTGCAACAAGCCGCTGGGCAGCACGCTGGTTACCAGCTCGCCCACCCAGGCCGTACCGTCTTCTATGAAGCCCATGGGCGCTTCTGCCCACGCAAAAACCGCTTGAAACATCACAAACAACAGGGCCAGCAGCGTCAGGCTGCCACTAACGGGGTTGAGTGCCCACGCATCCAGGCGCTGCGTCCAGACATGGTGGTGCGTTTGCACAGCCACGCCAGCGGCTTGCAGCCACGCCAATGCTTGGGCATCAACAGACAAAGCCATGTTGCTATTGGGTGCGTCTGCCAATGTGCCAGCCCATACGCTGTCGTCGTCCAGGGTTTGCAGCAAGGCGTCCATACCGTCACCTTTGGTACCTACCGTGCCCCGCACAGGTACGCCCAATGCGGCTTGCAACTGGGGCAAGTCCAACTCGCCGGCGTTTGGTAAACGGTCCAGCATGTTGACTACAACCACCACGGGTACAGCTTGCGCGCGCAAGCCTGCCAGCAGGCGCAGACCTCTGCGCAAGCGGGTCGCATCCAGCACACACACCACCAAGTCTGGCTTGGGCTCTCGCAAGCTGGCGCCGCTGATGACATCGCATGCCACGGCCTCGTCGTCGGACGCCGCCACCAGGTCGTAGGTACCCGGTAAATCCACCAGGGTCATGCGCTTACCCAAAGGCGTTTTGACTAGCCCGCGCTTAAGCTCAACCGTAACGCCCGCATAGTTGCCTACTTTTTGGTGGCTACCGGTTAGACGGTTGAACAAGGCCGTCTTGCCGCAGTTGGGGTTACCCAGTAGCGCAGCACGGCGCCTTGACAAGCCGCTCACGTCTATCACGCTCATGACGCCTGCACCAGGTTAACGACATCAACGTGGCGCGCCTCATCTTGGCGCAGCGCAAATGTGGCGTTGCCAATTTGCACCACCAACGGGCCCTGTTTGAGCCAGCTTCGGCGCAGTATACGCACGGCCTCGCCAGTCACAAAACCCAAGGCTTGCAAACGAACACAGGTGTTTGGCTCGCCCGCAAACGCCTTGTTCTCAGCGCTGTTGAGACCAGCCACGCTATGCCACTGGTTAATGGGAATGTTGGTGAGATTCATAACAACAGGAATCATTGACTGACTGCCAGTGTATCTCAAATACGAATGATTCTTATTAGGTTTTATTGATTTAGCGCAATACCATCAATAAAAAGCGCGTCAGTCCATGCACAGCTAAGACCCATTACCAACTACTTGCTCAAGCGCATGGCATTGGCCACCACCACCAGTGAGCTGATCGCCATACCCAAGCCCGCAGCCCAAGGCGCCAGCAAACCACACACGGCCAACGGCACTGCCAACACGTTGTAGCCCAGCGCCCATATCAGATTCTGCTTGACCACGCGCAGGCTGCTGTGGCCGATGCCGTGCACTGTGGCCACATGCAGCAACTGCCCGCCTTGTATGACCACATCAGCACGGTTTTGCACCAAGGCGGCGGCTTGACCCAAGGTGACAGACACGTCGGCTTGCGCCAAGACAGGCGCGTCATTGATGCCGTCGCCCACCATGACCACGCGCTCACCCGCGGCTTGCCACGCCTTGATACGGTCTAGCTTGTCTTGCGGCGACATGGCCGCCTGCACGCTGGCCCAGGACCAAGCCGCGCCATCACTCAAACAACTCGCCACGGCTTGTACCGGACCGCTTTGGTCACCAGATAACAAGCGCAAGCTGAGGCCACGCGCGGCCAACGCATCAAGCGCAGCACGCGCATCCGCGCGCACAGACTCTTGCAAGTCAAAGTGCGCCATTGGCTGACCGTTGCAACTCACATATACGCGCGGCCCTGCCCAAGCACCAATATGCAGCCAGTCCCCCCGGCAAAAGCGGCTGAGCCCAAGCGCCACAGTTGTCCGTTCACTTGCGCCTCAACGCCAGCGCCAGCTTGCTCACGCAAGTGAGCAAGCGCACCTGGCGAGGCAGTGGCACTGACCTCTTCAGCGCCAGCTACAAATCGGTTAATCGCCTTGGAAGACGGGTGCATAGACGTGGCCGCCAAAGCCTGGGCAATAGCAAGCACCTGCGTGCGCTGTGCACCAGCCGCAACATGCGCTTGCTGCACCAGCAGCTGGTCGGTGGTGAGTGTGCCCGTTTTATCAAACACCACGGTGGTGGCGTGGCTGACAGACTCTAGCGCTTGCAAACGACGCAGCAACACGCCGGTTTTGGCCAACCGCCCAGCGCTGGCCAACATGGCCGTCGGCGTGGCCAAGGACAAGGCGCAAGGACAAGTCACTATCAGTACCGACACAGCAATAGCCAACGCCTGGGCTGGTGCCACTGTCCACCAATAAACGGCGGTGGCTGTGGCCAGCAGCAATACCACCACCAAGAAAGGAGCGGCCATACGGTCAGCCAGCTGCGCCAAGCGCGGCTTGTCAGTGGCTGCGCGCTCCATCAGCGCCACGATATGGGCAAACCGGGTGTGCGTGCCCAGCTGCGTAACCCGCATACGCAGGGCCTGTCCCACGTTGATAGAACCCGCCACCAGCGTATCGCCAAGCGATTTGTGCACAGGCGTGGACTCACCGGTTAGCAAGGCCTCGTCCGTGGTCGCCTGCTCGCTCAGCAGCACACCATCGGCGGGCAAGGCTTGACCCACTGCGATTTGCAGCACATGGTCCAAGCGCACGTTGCGGCTGGACAAACGCTGCCATTCGCCGTTGGCCGTTTGCACCAGCACCGAGTCCGGCAAGCGGTGAGCAATGGCGTCCAATGCACCAGCCGTTCGGTCTCTGGCTTTGAGCTCCCAATAGCGGCTGCACAGCAAGAAAAATACAAACATGGTGAGCGAGTCAAACCACACCTCTGCGCCCCAGACACCGTCGGGATTGAACGTGGCCGCCACACTCACCGAGAACGCCACTGCAATGCCAATGCTCACAGGCGTATCCATACCTATGCGCAATTGCCTGGCATCACGCCATGCCACCGTAAAAAAAGTTTGCGCCGCAAACAACAGCACCGGCAAGGTCAACACCAAACTGGCCCAGCGCAGCAGCTGCTCAATGTCTGGCGGTATGTCACCTGGCTCTGCGACATAAGCAGGCCATGCATACATCATCACTTGCATGGTGCAAAAACCCGCTACAAACAACCGCCATAAAGCGCGCCTGCTGGTTTTCATACGCTCTGTCAGGCTTAGCGCATCGCGCGCTGGTAACAGGCGGTAGCCCTTGTCACCAACCGCTTTGGCCCAGGTTGACACATTGGTAGCGCCAGGATTCCAGTACACAGTGACGCGCCTGGTGGCCGCGCTGACTTCTACGCCCTCTATACCCTCAACGCGCTCAACAGCGGCGGTTACGGCGTCTGCGCAGGCAGCGCAGTACATACCTTGCACCACCAGCACTGAACACGCTTGCTGGCGGGTAGAACCGTCCGGCAGTGTCACCTCTGCCAACTGTGTAAAGGCACTTTGCTCGACGTTGTCGTCAAGGCTTGCAAAGTCATCGTCAACCGTGAGTGGGCCCTGATGGCCCTCGCCCCAGCGCCAAGTGGTATCTGCGGATGCCGCCATGTTTTAAAACTGTGCTGGCCGCTTGGCCAGGAAAGCGGCTATGCCTTCGCGGTGCTGCTCAGAGTTGGCATAGGCATACGCACTGCCGACTGACTGCGCCACACCCACAGCCTGCTGCAACGCCTGCGGCCACAAGGCACGCAGGCCTTTCTTGTTGAGCCGTGCCGCTTGCGGCGACAACGCGCTCAGGCGTTGCACCGCTTTGTCTACCGCAGCAGCCAGCTCTGCATCAGCACACACCTGCGCCAAAAAACCGGTGTGGTGTAGCTGTGTGGCACTGTAAGAGGCTGCTTGCAGCAATATGTTGCGCACTACCGCGTCTCCGACAGCATGGGCAACAACAGCGGCCTCTTTGGGTGCCATGGGAAAACCCAGCTTGGCGATGGGCGCGCCAAACATCGCCGCACTACTGGCAATGCGAATATCTGCACAGCTTGCCATCTCCAGGCCTGCGCCCATACAAGTGCCATTGATATGCGCCACCACGGGCAAGTCACAGGCCAATATGGCACGCAAGCCCGGCCACACCTGTTGCTCATGAAAGTAGGCAAGCGTGTCTTCTTGGAACCTGAAGCTGGCGTATTCACTGATATCGCCACCGGCACAAAATGAAAGCCCGTCAGCGTCGCCCACCAGCTCTACCACGCGTGCCTGTGGGGTCTTGGCGATAGCCTCAAACACAGGGGGCAGTTGCTCCCACATGGCGCAAGTCATGGCATTCATGCGGGCCTTGTTGCTGATAGTGACCCTCGCCAGCCAAGGCCGGGGCCAGCTTAAAGCCACAGAGGCGCTGATTGAAGCCGTGTTCATGTCAAGGCAAGTTTTTCTTGCTGGCCCACACCATCAGCAACGCACCGCCCAACACCATAGGCACGCAAAGCCACTGCCCCATGCTCAGTCCTAAATCAAGAAGGCCTAAATGCGCGTCTGGTTCTCTGAAGTACTCGGCAATAAAACGCAGCACACCGTAGCCCATTAAAAACAGCGCGGACACCTGCCCCAAGGCACGAGGCCTTCGTGCGTACAACCACAGCACCACGAATAGCAACAAGCCTTCCAGCAACAGTTGGTAAATTTGTGAGGGGTGGCGTGGTAAGTCGCCTGCGCCTCTGAATACCATGCCCCAAGGCAGCGATGGGTCGCTCACACGGCCCCACAGCTCACCGTTGATGAAATTACCCAAACGCCCTGCTGCCAGGCCAGTTGGCACGCACGGTGCGATCAAGTCGGTAACACGCAAAAATCGCACACGGCGTGAATAGGCAAACCACATCATGGCTGCCAACACACCCAGCAAGCCACCATGAAAACTCATACCGCCCTGCCATACGGCCAACACCTCCAGTGGGTTGGCTGCGTAATAAGCTGGTTGGTAAAAAAGGCAATAGCCAATACGCCCGCCCAACACCACACCCAGCACGCCTAGAAACAACATATCTTCTACGTCGTTGGTTCGCCAGTCGCGGCCATCGGCCTGCGTTGAAAACGGCTGGTGGTTTAGGCGCGCCCTGCCCAGCAGCACAAACAGGCCAAAAGCCAGCAGATAAGTGAGGCCGTACCAGTGAATGGCCAAGGGGCCAATGGCGATAGCGACAGGGTCAATGTTTGGATGTATCAACATGCAGTGTATTTTGCCCTTAGTCCGAGGCGCTACTCACAAGCCTCTAAAATGGTCCCAAGCGTTAAAGCAACCCCAACCACTTTTACTTCTAAATGTAGGGCCACCATGTCAGAGACAAAAGTCATCAAAGTCAACCGCCGCTCAGCCAACATCACCGAAGGCAAGTCACGCGCCCCCAACCGCTCCATGTACTACGCACTGGGCTACGAAGCGGGTGACTTTAAAAAGCCCATGATTGGCGTGGCCAACGGCCACTCCACCATCACGCCTTGTAACAGTGGCTTGCAAAAGTTGGCTGATGCCGCCGTTGACGGCATTGAGGCTGCAGGCGGCAACGCACAAATTTTTGGCACGCCGACAATTTCTGACGGCATGGCCATGGGCACAGAAGGCATGAAGTACTCGTTGGTCTCGCGTGAAGTCATCTCTGATTGCGTGGAGACATGCGTGCAAGGCCAGTGGATGGACGGCGTGCTTGTTGTAGGCGGCTGTGACAAAAACATGCCTGGCGGCCTCATGGGCATGCTTCGGGCCAACGTGCCAGCGATTTACGTCTATGGTGGCACCATTCTTCCAGGACGCTACAAAGGCCAGGACCTCAACATCGTGAGCGTATTTGAGGCGGTGGGAGAAAACGCCGCAGGCAAGCTCAGCGACCAAGACCTGGAAGAAATCGAAAAGCGCGCCATCCCAGGCACAGGATCATGCGGAGGCATGTACACGGCCAACACCATGTCATCGGCGTTTGAGGCTTTGGGCATTTCACTGCCTTACTCGTCAACCATGGCCAACGTGCACGACGAAAAGGTCGAGTCGGCCAAAGAGTCTGCCCGCGTGTTGGTAGAAGCAGTAAAAAAAGACATCAAGCCACGCGACATCGTGACGCGCAAGTCGATTGAAAACGCCGTGGCCGTCATCATGGCCACTGGTGGCTCAACCAACGCCGTGCTGCACTTCCTGGCCATTGCACACACCGCAGGCGTGGAGTGGAGCATTGATGACTTTGAGCGCGTGCGCCAGCGCACACCCGTGTTATGCGACTTAAAGCCAAGCGGTAAAGCATTGGCTGTTGATCTGCACAAGGCCGGTGGCATCCCGCAAGTCATGAAGATTCTGCTCAATGCAGGCTTGCTGCACGGAGACTGCATCACCATCACCGGACAAACCATTGCCGAGGTACTCAAAGACGTACCAGATGCACCAGCCGAGCAAGGCGTGATTCACACCATTGAAAACGCCATGTACAAGCAAGGCCACCTGGCCATTCTCAAGGGCAACCTCTCCCCCGAGGGCGCTGTGGCCAAAATTACCGGTCTCAAAAACCCCACTATCACAGGCCCTGCGCGCGTATTCGACGACGAGCAGTCTGCCCTGGAAGCCATTTTGGCCGGCAACATCAAGGCTGGCGACGTGATGGTGCTGCGCTACCTGGGTCCCAAAGGCGGCCCTGGCATGCCTGAAATGCTGGCCCCCACGGGTGCGCTGATTGGTGCTGGTTTGGGAGAGTCTGTAGGCCTCATCACCGATGGCCGCTTTTCTGGCGGCACCTGGGGCATGGTCGTAGGCCACGTGGCGCCAGAGGCAGCCGCTGGTGGCAACATTGCGCTGGTACAAGAGGGCGACAGCATCACCATAGACGCCATAGACCTGAAGCTTGAAATGCACGTCAGCGACGACGAGCTGGCCAAACGCCGCGCCAACTGGACTGCACCGGCGCCACGCTACACACGCGGCGTGCAAGCCAAATTTGCCTTCAACGCCTCCAGCGCCAGTAAAGGGGCTGTTCTGGATAATTTTTAAAGTCTATCAACCACTGTGGCCTTTCAGCACAAGGTCGGTAAAAGCAGTGGCTTGTGTGTCAAACTCTTGATCTGACCATTCACTGAAAGGTATGAAGTCCATGAAACGCATTCTCATCGCAATCGCAGCCACCACCATGTTGGCAGCCCCCGCCATGGCCGACATGGCCTTGGCCAAGTCCAAAAACTGTATGGCCTGCCACGCAGTTGACAAAAAACTCGTAGGTCCGTCTTACAAGGCTGTTGCCGAGAAGTACGCTGGTGATGCCGCCGCCGCTGACAAGCTGGCCACCAAGATCATGAAGGGCGGATCAGGCGTATGGGGTGCCATCCCAATGCCCGCCAACCCACAGGTGTCTGCTGCAGAAGCCAAGACACTGGCTGCTTGGATTTTGTCTACCAAATAAGGCGCAGCGTCCAGACAGCAAAAAGCCCGCAAATGCGGGCTTTTTTTATGGCTGGCAAGCCTTACAGGGGCTTGGCCAACTGCTCCAAAATGGCTGGGTTTTCAAGAGTGCTGGTGTCTTGCGTAATGGCCTCACCTTTGGCCAGGTTACGCAATAAACGCCGCATGATTTTGCCTGAGCGGGTCTTGGGCAAGTTGTCACCAAACCGCACCTCTTTGGGCTTGGCAATAGGACCGATTTCTTTACCCACCCAATCGCGCAAAATTGCGGCGATACGTTGCGCCTCTTCGCCTTTTGGACGCTCACCTTTCAGCACCACAAAAGCAACAATCGCCTCACCCGTCAAGTCATCAGGACGCCCCACCACAGCGGCTTCGGCTACCAAGTCGGTTTTGGCGACCAGGGCAGACTCAATCTCCATGGTGCCCATGCGGTGACCAGACACGTTTAACACGTCGTCAATGCGACCGGTAATGCGGAAGTAGCCACGGTCCTCACTGCGCACAGCACCGTCACCAGCCAAGTAAATGGTGCCACCCAGCTCTTCAGGGAAATAGGCTTTCTTGAAACGCTCTGGATCGTTCCAGATGTTGCGAATCATGGACGGCCATGGACGCTTGACCACCAACATGCCACCCGCACCATTGGGCAAGTCGTTGCCAGTTTCGTCAACAATAGCCGCCATGATGCCCGGCAGCGGCAAGGTGCAAGAACCTGGCACCAAAGGCGTGGCACCCGGCAGCGGCGTAATCATGTGGCCGCCGGTCTCGGTTTGCCAGAAGGTATCCACGATGGGGCAGCGCTCACCACCTACATGGCGGTGATACCACATCCAGGCTTCCGGGTTAATGGGCTCACCGACTGAACCCATGATGCGCAGCTGGACAAGTCCCAGTTTTTGGGGTGCACCTTGTCGTCGCTGTCCGATGCCTTGATGAGAGATCGAATGGCCGTGGGGGCGGTGTAAAAAATGGAACACTTATGGCGCTCGATCATTTCCCAGAAACGGCCTGCATTGGGGAATGTGGGCACGCCTTCAAATACGATTTGCGTGGCACCTGCTGCCAATGGGCCGTAGGCCACATAGGTGTGTCCAGTGATCCAACCAATGTCGGCGGTACACCAAAAGACGTCAGTGTCTTTGAGGTCAAAGGTCCACTCCATGGTCATCTTGGCCCACAGCACGTAGCCGCCAGTGGCGTGTTGCACGCCTTTGGGTTTGCCAGTTGAGCCTGAGGTGTACAGCACAAACAGTGGGTGCTCTGCATTCACCATCTCGGGAGCGCACTGGTCACTTTGGCCAGCTTCCAGCTCGTGCATGTAGTGGTCACGCCCGGCCACCATGTTGACAGCGGTTTGCGTACGCTGGTACACGATGATGGCCTTGACCGCTTCACAGCCGCCCATGGCCATGGCTTCATCAACAATACTCTTGAGTGGCAGTTCCTTACCACCGCGCATTTGGTAATTGGCCGTCACAATGGCCACAGCACCAATGTCGATCACGCGCTCTTGCAAGGCCTTGGCAGAAAAGCCACCAAACACCACAGAGTGCGTCGCACCTATGCGCGCACAGGCCTGCATGGCCACCACGCCCTCAATGGTCATGGGCATGTAGATGACCACACAATCGCCGCGCTTAACGCCTTGCGACTTGAGCACGTTGGCAAACCTGGACACGCGTGCCAGCAGCTCCTTGTAAGTGACCTTGGTCACTTCACCGCCATCGGCCTCGAAAATGATGGCGGTTTTGTTTTCAGTGGGCGTGCCCATGTGGCGGTCAAGGCAGTTGGCCGAGGCGTTCAGTTCGCCATCGTCAAACCACTTGTAAAACGGCGCGTTGGACTCGTCCAGCACCTTGGTAAATGGTTTGGACCAGCTCAGGTGCTGCTTGGCGCGCGCCCCCCAAAAACCCTCAAAATCATCGGCAGCCTCTTTACACAGCGCGTTGTAGGCGTTCATGCCACCCACGTTGGCCGCGGTCACCATGGCACTGCTGGGCTCAAACACACGATTTTCAACCAATGTGGACTCGATGTTGTTAGATGGTGTGGCTGACATAAACGGTCTCCTTACGAATTGTTTGGACAGAAGCTAACACGCTGTACTTTGCACTGCACTGTGGGGCCACGCTCTTACGAGCCACTTACACAAAATGTGTACCGGTTCGGAAATATGCCCGCCTACAATCACACAAAGCATTTTTTTCAAGGCCACTTATGACCACCACAGCCACCATCAAGCGCGACGACCTCATTGAATCTGTTGCAGCTGCCCTGCAATACATCAGCTACTACCACCCTGCTGACTATATTGCCCACCTCGCTCGTGCCTACGAGCAAGAGCAGTCGGCTGCGGCCAAAGACGCCATGGCACAAATTCTCACCAACAGCTACATGAGTGCCACAGGTAAGCGCCCTATTTGCCAGGACACAGGCATAGTCAATGTATTTCTAAAAATCGGCATGGACGTGCGCTTTGAAGGCTTCGACGGCGACTTGGAAGCCGCCGTCAACGAAGGCGTGCGCCGTGGCTACAACTTGGCCGAAAACCGCCTGCGCGCGAGCGTGGTGGCCGACCCGCACTTTGCCCGCAAAAACACCAAAGACAACACCCCTGCCGTAATCAACGTGCAAATGGTGCCAGGCAACAAACTGGACGTCACCGTAGCGGCCAAGGGCGGCGGCAGTGAAAACAAAACAAAGTTCGTCATGCTCAACCCCAGCGACTCATTGGTGGACTGGGTGCTTAAAACTGTGCCGCTCATGGGCGCTGGCTGGTGCCCACCCGGCATGCTGGGTATAGGTATAGGGGGTACGGCAGAAAAAGCCATGTTGTTGGCCAAGGAGTCTTTGATGGACGACCTGGACATGTACGAGCTGCAAGCCAAGTCGTCCAAGGGCACTGCGCTAACGCCCACCGAAGAGCTGCGCTTGGAGTTGTTTGACAAGGTCAATGCCTTGGGCATTGGCGCCCAAGGCTTGGGCGGCTTGACCACCGTGCTGGACATCAAAATCAACATGTACCCTACGCACGCGGCCAGTAAACCCGTGGCCATGATCCCCAACTGTGCGGCCACGCGCCACGCCCACTTCGTCATGGACGGCACAGGCCCGGTGTACCTCACACCACCCAGCCTGGACACATGGCCTAAAGTGAACTGGGTACCAGACACTACCAAAAGCCAACGCGTTGACCTCAACACACTGACCAAAGAACAAGTGGCTGCATGGAAACCAGGCCAAACCCTGTTGCTAAACGGCAAGATGCTCACCGGGCGCGACGCCGCGCACAAGCGCATACAAGACATGCTGGCCCAAGGCCAGCCTTTGCCCGTGGACTTCACCAACCGCATCATTTACTACGTCGGCCCTGTTGACCCAGTCGGCGACGAGGCGGTAGGTCCTGCAGGCCCCACCACCGCAACGCGCATGGACAAGTTCACCAACATGATGCTGGAGCAAACTGGCCTCATCGCCATGGTGGGTAAGGCCGAGCGCGGCCCGGTGGCTATCGAGGCCATTAAAAACCACAAAAGCGCCTACCTCATGGCCGTGGGCGGCGCCGCTTACCTGGTGTCCAAAGCCATCAAGAAAGCCAAAGTGGTGGCATTTGAAGACTTGGGCATGGAGGCTATTTACGAATTTGACGTGGTAGACATGCCAGTGACTGTGGCAGTAGACGCGGGCGGCACCAGCGCCCACATCACTGGCCCGGCACAATGGCAGCAGCGCATTGCAACAGGCGAGTTCAAACATATTGCGGTGAAGGCGGGCTAAAGCCCCCAATGACTGCCGACACCGCGCCGGCAACGCTATGTGCTGACCCGTTGTGCCGCAGCCTGCCCTCTTGCCACATCAATGGGTCTTAGTGCAAACAACGCCGCCATGAACAACAACCCTGTAGCAGCAATAGCCACGCGCTGGTTGCCATCCAGGGCCCATGTGATGAGTCCATACATCACAGGCCCAACAATGGCAGCCAGGCGCATGGCAAACGACCACAGTCCGTAAAACTCACCCAACTGCTGCAGCGGCGCAAACAAGCCTGCCATGGCGCGCCCACACGACTGGCTAGAGCCCATGCACACGCCGGCCAAGCCAGCAGCCCACCAAAAGCTGGCCTTGTCTGTTGTGGCCGCAGCAATAAAACAAGTAACTGTCCACCCCACCAGGGTGATGGCCAGCGCACGTTTATGACCAATGGCGTCTTGCAAATAACCAAAACCCAGGGCTCCCAACATGGCCGCAATGTTTAATACAAATATCAGCACCATGGTCTCGGACGGCTGAAAGCCAATCACTTGCTCAGCGTAAATAGCTGCCAGGGTAATCGCTACCGCCACTCCGGCTTGGTACAACACGGTACACAGCAGCAGCCATTTGAAGTCTGCAAAGTGTTTGGCTTGTTGCCACGTGCGCCTGAGTTGCCCAATGCAAGCGCGCAGGCCAGCATTGTGTGTAGATGACGGTTGCCCAGTGCTGCGCTCTTTGAGCAAGGCAAAGGTCACCAGTGCGGCGGCGCCGTACATCACCGCTGTGATCACCATGGTAACGGGCACAAAGCTGGCTGCGGGCTCATCGTTGGCCTGCGCTTGCAAGACATAGGCCAGACACACACCAAGGGTCAGCATACCGCCGGCATAACCAAGACCCCAACCCCAGCCACTCACGCGGCCCATGCCTTTTGCAGTGGCCAGCTCAGGCAAAAATGCATAAGACGTGGACTCACCCCAGCTGTAAGCTGTATTGGCCACCACCACCAGCACACAAGCGAGCAACAAGTCACCGGGCTGCACAAACGCCAGCGCACAAGTGCTCACCACACAAAGCGTGGTCACCATGGCCAACAAACGTTTTTTCGCACCACGCAAGTCTGCCCACGCACCCAACGCAGGCATGGAAAACATGACAATGGCATAGGACAAGGCCAAGGTACTGGTCCACAGCAGCGGACCCCACGCAGCGCCACCAGCCACGCCGCCTACAAAGTAGGCTGCAAACACCGCCGTAATCACCACCGTGGTAAAGCCAGAGTTGGCAAAGTCATACATGGCCCAGCCAAACACTTCGCGTTTGGCAACGCCGGGGTTGAGCAAACTCAGGTGTGTTGTCATAGCGATGCCCCATTCAATAAACGAACAACTAAGATAGGCGATTAAACCCAAGTGCAGCCACGATACATCAAGCCCATGACCACCCATGAACACGCCTAGGCTGATCGCTTTTAACAAACCCTTTGGTGTGCTAAGCCAATTTACAGACGCTGACGGCCATCCCGGCCTGGCGCACCACATTGACTTGCACGGCGTGTACGCCGCCGGCCGACTCGACAGGGACAGCGAGGGTCTGCTGCTGCTGACCTCAGATGGGCAACTGCAACACCGCTTAAGCAACCCCAGGCACAAAACCTGGAAGACTTACTGGGTACAGGTAGAAGGTGTTGCAAACGAGGCGCAAGCTGCACAACTGGCACAAGGCGTGGCACTCAACGACGGCCCTACCAAGGCCGCAAAATGCCAGCTGATAGCCGCCCCCAAACTGTGGGACAGAGACCCACCTGTGCGCTTTCGCAAAAGCGTACCGACCAGTTGGCTATCGCTGTCTATTCATGAAGGGCGTAACCGACAGGTTCGTCGCATGACGGCCGCGGTGGGCCTGCCAACCTTGCGCCTGGTGCGTGTGCAGATTGGCGACTATGCGTTGGCAGATCTGCAGCCAGGCCAGTGGCGTGTACTGGACGCCAGCTAGACCACTGCCAGCCACAATGGGCGCTCAATGCAGATGCTTTGGCTTGCGACCGCCGCCGCCTGGGCTCCGTCCGCCCGTCCCGCCCGAGCCTCCACGTGGTGGTTTACCAAGCTGCATAGAACTCACCAGGTGACTCAACCGGTCCTGGAACAAGCCGTCAATGGCGGCCACCACTGGGCCCAGCTCTGAGGCGTCAAAGTGGCGCTCCATCATGTGCACCACATCTTTGATGAGCATGTCGCGCTGTACCTGCATGATGGCTGCAGGTGTAGGGCCTACAAAGCACACCAAAAAATCGTCACGCGACTGCGGCTCATTGCCGTCGCTCATGGCTTCGTCGTCGTCAAAGTCGGTGTCGTAGAAAGACACTTCAATGGCAGCACCGGTGTCTGCCAGGTCATTAAGCCCCATGCAGGTATCTTCCATCACTTGACGGAAGTCCTCGTCACCAGACACCGTCCAGCACATTTGCAAACGGTGGGCGGCTGGGTCAAACACCAAGCCAGGCTCTTCGTCGTAAGAGCTCGCCCGTCCTGCGGCCAAACTGGTCTCACCACTGTACTGCCACAGCGGTTTGAGTGCATCCCACAGCTCGTCAGCAGTAACGCCTTCGCGCAAGACGACATCGCCGTGTACATGAATTTCAAAGGGAGTTTGATAGTTCGCCATAACCAACCCATAAAGCGCTAGAACTGCCTCTAGCTTACAGTGCCGACATCGGCCTGGGCAACAAACCCATGCGACCGGCATATGAGACGGATACGCAAGCCTCACAAGCCACTGCCACATGAGACCTTACTGAACGGCTGATCAACAGCCGCATGAAAATGGTGCCCCGGGCCGGAATCGAACCGGCACGCCCGCTATGAACGAAGCGACGGATTTTAAGTCCGTTGTGTCTACCAATTTCACCACCGGGGCACCCTGTGATTATGGCATTGGTTTGCCACCGTTTTGGGCCACTCGGGGCACAACACCGCCGCATGTACACATGCGAACCCAAAACACTGAATGTTCAGGCCATTCAGGCCAAACCTTGGCTGCAGTTTCAGATCGGTAGGGTGTAGACGTGCTACCCCAGCTGGCATTTACGGGCGCACACCAGGCGCGAGCATTAACCCTGCAAAAAACAGTGTTTAGCACGCCGTTGTCAAGTCATCAAAAAGCTCAGTTAAACTGAAAAAAGAAGCCGACAAAACCACGCAACGCCAGCACTGGCGCGGGTTTCAGGGCGACGCAGCCTAGGGTTAACCCTGGTTTCAATCGCTGCTTCGCCCCGTTTCGCGTCCAATACCGACAACAATTTTTAAATACGATCAGCATGGATTCTCCGTCAACAAGCAACAGGCCATGGCATGCAGCAGCGCGTGCCGCTGGCATACGCGCCGACCTCCCCCTCAGACGCACAACTCTATTGCAGCCTTGGTGCATGAGCGCTGCACCCACTTTGCAGCCAAAGACCCCAAGCAAAAGGCGTTCACCTGCGTCATGCCCAACGGCATGAATGGCAGCCTGAACTTTGCTGAGGTTGATGCGCTGTCAGACGCCTTTGCCTGCTACTTGCGCAATGACCTAGGCCTGCAGGCCGGTGACCGCGTAGCCGTGCAGCTGCCCAACAGCTTGAGTTACCCAGTGGTGGCCTTCGGCGTGTTCAAGGCCGGCTGTGTGCTGGTGAACACAAACCCTTTGTATACGGCCAGTGAAATGGTGCACCAGTTCAACGATGCAGGCGCACGCGTGCTGGTCATCGTTGACATGTTTGCAGACAAGTTGCCAGAGGTCATGGCAAACACCCAGCTAGAGCATGTGGTGGTGGCCAGCGTGGCAGAGTTTTTCCCTATGGTGCCACGCGGTATCATTCGCGCCGTTCAAAAGGTTTGGAGCCAAGTGCTGCCGCCCGTCACAGTGCCACACACACGTTTAAAAACGGCATTGGTCAAAGGCAAGGCCAGTGGTGCAAGCGCACCCGCTGCCACGTTTTGGAATAACACCCAGCCCAGCGACTTGGCGGTGTTGCAGTACACAGGTGGCACCACAGGTGTGAGCAAAGCTGCCATGCTCACCCACAGCAACATCCTGAACAACGTGCAGCAAATGCTGGCCATGGGCGGCACGCTCATGACAGAAAGCGACGAATGCGTGCTCACTGCGCTGCCGCTCTATCACATCTTTGCGTTTACGGCCAACTTGCTGGGCTTTGTTGCGCTGGGTGGCCGCAATATTTTGGTGCCCAGTCCGCGCCCGGTGCAAAACCTGCAACGCGCCATTGAAAATTACCCCATCACCTGGATGACTGGTGTCAATACCTTGTACAACGGCTTGCTCAACGAGGAGTGGTTTGTGGCCTACCCGCCCAAGCACCTCAAGGCCTCTATTGCAGGTGGCACTGCGCTGCATGACGCGGTCGCGCAGCGCTGGCGGGCAGTCACGCAAACACCCATTGCAGAGGGCTACGGCCTCACCGAGACGTCGCCTGTGGTGAGCTTTAATCCACTGGTGGGCGATGTGCGCCTGGGCAGCATTGGCCTGCCCACACCGGGCACTGACATGCGTTTGGTGAAAGACGACGGACAAGACGCCGCAGTGGGTGAGCCCGGTGAAATTTGGGTCAAAGGCCCACAAGTCATGCTGGGCTACTGGAACAACGATGTCGAAACCGCCAACGTGATGAACAACGGCTGGTTTGCGACAGGTGATATAGGCGTGATGTCGCCAGACGGTTTCTTCAAAATCGTAGACCGCAAGAAAGACATGGTGCTGGTCTCAGGCTTTAACGTCTACCCCAACGAAGTCGAAGCCGTGATTGCGCAACTCGAAGCCGTGCTTGAGGTGGCCGTTATTGGCGTGCCGGACAGCAGCACCGGCGAGGCAGTGCGTGCCTATATTGTGGCCAATCCCGAGCAAGAACAGACGCCAGACATTCCGGCCATATTGGCGCACTGCAAACAACAACTGACCAGCTACAAGGTGCCCAAGTACATTGAAGTGTGCGACGAGCTACCCAAGAGCCCAGTGGGTAAAGTGCTGCGCAAAGACTTGAAAGTCCAAGCCGTAGCTTCTATGAACGTATCGGGTTAAACGCCATGGTCACCGAATTTGAAACCAAACTCTTAGGCGCCATGATGATGCTCATCATGCTGGGCATGGGCGCATCGCTCACATGGCGAGATTTTTTAATTGCCTTTCGCAAGCCCAAAGGCGTGCTCATAGGTCTGATGTGCCAGTACGCCATCATGCCGTTTTTGGGCTACGCCATGGCCATGCTGCTGGAGCTGTCACCTGCATGGACGCTGGGTCTGATCTTGATGGCCTGTATGCCTGGCGGCACCACATCCAACATCTTCACCTACTTCAGCAAGGCCGTCTTGGCCTTGTCCATCATGATGACCAGTGTGTCTACCCTGGTGGCTTTGGTGGCGGTACCAGCCTTGCTGGAGTTTTACTCCAACGCTGCAGGCTTGAGCGGTCAGTTCAAGATACCTGCCACCAACGTCGCGCAGGTGTTACTGGTGCTGCTGGTGCCAACCATCATTGGCATGGTGGTGCGCAAGCTCAACCCCAACATCGGTGCAACGCTTGAGCTGTTTGGCGGCCTGATGGGTATTTTGGTTATCTTGTTTTTGGTGCTCACCTGGATACCGCGCAACCACATGCTGTTGGCCACCACCCACTGGTCGGTTTACTGCGTGTCGATTGCGCTAGGCTTGGTCGGCATGTCGCTGGGCTACTTGTTGGCGCGCACCTTCAAGCAAGACCGAAATCGCAGCCGGACCATTGCCATGGAAACGGGCATACAAAACGGCCCCATGGCGGTGCTGATCATCACACTGAGCATCACCGGCGCCATGCAGCAAGACGTCTTGCTCATACCAGTGCTTTACTCACTGTTCATAGTCATCAGCTCAAGTGTTGTGGCGTTTTTCTTCAGACGCATTTCCACGCGTGAGGCACTGGCCAGAGATCAACGCAAGATGGGCTGTGTGATGCAGGCCTAGGCTTAAAAACGCCATAGGCTGTTGCAGCAATCAAAGGGGGCTGCCTCACCAAGCTGCAACCGCTCCATGCTGGTTCAGTAGCGACGTGGGTTGGTGTTGCTTGACCCATACGCGCACACGAGGTGGCTGATTGATGGGAAAGAAAGCTTACTGCAACGGCTTTTTGAGCACCTCGGGCAACGCAAGCCGCATGACATCAATGCCCTCATCGACCAGCTCGCGAGCTTGCTCTGGCGTGGCTTGCCCGCGTATGGCTTTGGGTTGTGCCTCTCCGTAATGCATGGCTCTGGCTTGATCTGCAAACCGGTCACCAACGTCTTCGGTTTGACTGATCACCTCGCGCATGACTTGCAACATGCGCGCTTGCAGCTCGTTGCTGACGGCAGGCATGATCGCTAAGTCCTTGGTGGCAACGGCTGCACTGGCGGTGTTTGAAGAGGAATCGTTTGTTGACCCCACTGCCACTGGCGGCTCAGACACACCGCTGGCAGAACCAGCACCTGTGCTTTTAAGGTTTAGGCGCGGTGCACTGAGCTTTTTGACAATGGCCGTGCTGGCGCACATGGGGCACGCCACCAAGCCCTTGGCGGCTTGATCCTGATAGGCTTGTTCACTGGCAAACCAGCCCTCAAAGCTATGGGCCGCATCACACTGCAGGTCTAGCACTTTCACGGCACGCTGGTCCAGTCCAGCGCCCAGGCGCCACTCAACACGTTTTGCAACCACAACAAGCCAGACAAGGTCTTGCCATCTGTTATGCGGCCGTCAGAAACCATGGCCATGAGCTGTTCAGGCGTGGCTGCGCACACATCCAGCAACTCGCCCTCGTCAAGCGACTGCGCGCCGTGGACGACACCTTTGGCAAACACGATGTGTATCACCTCGTTGGAATAGCCAATACAAGGATGCATGCGCGCGGCGACCGCCCAGTGGGTCGCGCTGCAGCCGGTTTCTTCACGCAGCTCGCGGGCAGCACACGCCAAAACGCCCTCACCTGCGTCCAACTTGCCCGCTGGCAACTCCAGCAAGGCATCCCCTACAGGGTGGCGGTATTGGCGCTCTAGCAGCACACGGCCATCGTCCAACAAAGCCACCACCATTACTGCACCGGGGTGCAATACATAGTCTCTTGTTGCGTGCAGGCCGTTGGGCAGGCGGACATCATCGCGTACCACCTTCAGAAAATCGCCACTGGCCAGGGCTTTGGACTGCACCGCGTGCTCACGCAAATGCGCAGCACCCGGCGGCAAATCAAACACATTGGGTATGGAGGTGGTCATAGCTCAGCCGGCAAGGCCTTCGCAGCTGCGCTTGCTAGCGCTTTTTCCACAAATACTGGTAGACAAAACCCGGGAAAGCCAATGTGGCAAACAGACAGGCTGTTACCGCATAAAACTCCCAGTTTTGCGGCGCGTTTTGACCAAGCTTGTACTCAAGCGCCAAGCCAACACCACCCACCACAAAATACAACACCACCAACTCCAGCAAGCGCCACTGCAGGCCTTTGCCAACGTCGGCATCGCGCTTGGGCACGATGGCCAGCCACCGGTTGTTGATAAACGGCAAGTTAGCCAGCAGTGTGCCAAGGGCAATAACCAGCCATACAGATGTTGTGTTGTCCATGGTGTTTCGAGTGTAGTCTTAGACCAGAAGTTCCACGATCGCGTAGGCACAAATAGCCATCAAACCACTTGGCACTATGCCCAGCACCAACAGGCTCAAGCCATTGAGTGACAGCACCAAGCGTGCATCAGCGGCCACCTCAATGGCATCGTCAACAGTTGGCGCGTCAAAGTACATGATCTTGACAATGCGCAAGTAATAGAACGCGCCAATCAGCGACATCACAACGGCAAACACCGCCAAGTAAATGTAAATGGCTTGGCTAGACGCCATGAGCGCCTGCAATACAGACAGCTTGGCGTAAAAACCAACCAGTGGCGGCACACCCGCCAGAGAGAACATGGCAGCAGCCATTACACCGGCCATGACCGGGTTGCGCTGGTTTAGGCCAGCCAGGTCAGACAGCTGTGTCACATCGGACTTGTCGCTAGACAGCAGCAGCAACACACCAAACGTAGCCAGGGTCGTGAGCACGTAAGTGACGATGTAAAACATGGTGGCACTGTACGCATTGGCTGTGTTGGCGGTACTGGCACCCTCTGCTGTGAAGCTGACGCCTGCAACAAAGCCCAACAATACAAAACCCATTTGTGCGATGGTAGAAAACGCCAGCATGCGCTTGATATTGGTTTGCGCAATAGCAGCCAAATTACCCACCAATAGCGACGCAATCGCCAGCAGGGCCAGCATTTGCTGCCAGTCAAAGGCCAGCGGCAACATGCCCTCTACCAACAAACGCATAACAATGGCGAAAGCAGCCAACTTGGGCGCACCCGCAATCATTAGGGTTACGGCAGTAGGCGCGCCGTCGTAAACGTCTGGCACCCACATGTGAAACGGTGCAGCACCCAGCTTGAAGGCTAAGCCAGCCACCACAAACACGGCACCCAAAGCCAGTACGCGCTGGTCCAACGCACCGGTGCTCAATGCTCTTGCCACCTCTGAGATGTCGAGTGAGCCAGTTGCGCCGTACATCATGGACAAGCCATACAACATGAAGCCGCTGGCCATAGCGCCCAGCACAAAGTACTTCATGGCTGCTTCGGAGGCGTTGGGGTCATCGCGGCGAAGCGCCACCAACGCGTAGCTAGACAGCGTGAGCAGCTCCAGGCCCATGTAGATCACCAGGAAATGGTGTCCGCTGATCATGACGTACATGCCCAACAGTGCGAACAACGACAAGCTGAACAACTCACCGCCGCGCAGCATGCTGCGGTCAAAGGCGTATTGACGTCCGTAAATCAATGTCACCATCACGGCCAGCGAGGCAAACGCGCGCAGCCAATTGGACATGGGGTCTGACATCACCATGCCACCAAAGGCCACAATGGTTTGGCCCTGCACCGCGTACAACACATTGAGCAACGTGAGTGCTGCCAAAGTGAGTATGGTGATGACGTAGGTAGAGGTACGCTTCTCGCCCTTTACATTCAGGTCGGCCAGGGCAATGACACAAGCCATCACCAACAGGAAAATTTCGGGGTAAGAAGCCACCCAGCTGAGTTTGTCGATCATGTCTTGGCTCGCGTATTTAAATCAGTTTGGACTGCGCTACATGCTGCAGCAGCAACTCAACAGAGGGATTGATGACGTCTGTCATGGGCTTGGGGTACACGCCCATGGCCAACACAGCCAGCGCCAACAAGGTCAACATCACAAACTCGCGTGTGTTGATGTCTGTGAGCTTGGCCACGTTGGCATTGGCCACGTCGCCCAAGTACACGCGCTTGACCATCCACAAGGTGTAAGCCGCACCAAATATCAAGGCACTGGCAGCCGCCAAGCCCACCCAAAAGTTAAAGCCAACTGCGGACAAAATAACCATCCACTCACCAACAAAACCTGCTGTGCCTGGCAATCCAGCATTAGCCATGGCAAACAAAATGGCAAAGGCGGCAAACTTGGGCATGGCGTTGGCCACGCCACCGTAAGAGGCAATGTCGCGCGAGTGCATGCGGTCGTACAACACGCCAATGCACAAGAACATGGCGGCAGACACAAAACCGTGGGCATCATTTGCACCACCGCGCCTGACATACCTAAGTCGTCAAAGAAGAAGAAGCCCAGTGTGACAAAGCCCATGTGCGCCACCGATGAGTAAGCCACCAGCTTTTTCATGTCGGTCTGTACCATGGCCACCAAGCCCACGTACACCACAGCGACCAGGGACAGCGCAATCATCAACCACGCCCACTCGTGCGCCGCATCGGGTGCAATGGGCATGGAGAAGCGCAAAAAGCCGTAAGCACCCAGTTTGAGCATGATGGCCGCCAGCACAGCCGAGCCACCTGTTGGCGCTTCAACGTGCACATCTGGCAACCATGTGTGTACCGGCCACATGGGCACCTTTACCGCAAAGGCTGCAAAGAAAGCAAAGAACAGCAATGTCTGCGCGGTGCTGCTCAGCGGCAACTGGTACCAGTCATTCAAGAAGAAACTGCCGCCGGACTGGTTGTACAAATAGACCAGCGCGACCAGCATGAGCAAAGAGCCCAACAAGGTGTACAGGAAATTTGAAGGCCGCGTAGATTTTGTTAGGGCCACCCCAGCCACCAATGATGAGGTACATGGGAATTAGCGTGGCTTCAAAGAAGACGTAAAACAACATGGCATCCATGGCCAAGAACACGCCAATCATCAAGCCGCTGAGCACCAGAAACGCAGCCATGTACTGGTGTACGCGCTGCTCAATGACCTGCCAGCCCGCAATCACCACGATCACGGTGATAAACGCCGTGAGCACCACCAGCCAAAACGAGATGCCGTCTACCGCCAAGTGGTAGTACATGTTGTAGCGCTCAATCCAGGCGCTACGCTCTACCAGCTGCAAGCCAGCCTCGCCCGATACAAAGCCGCTGATCAGGGGCACTGTGGCCAGCAAACCGGCCAAGGCGCCCGCCAGGGCCACCCACCTGACCGTGGCGGCGTTGCGCTCATTACCGATGAGCAGCAGCAAAATACCAAACGCAATTGGCGTCCAAATCGCAAGGCTTAACGAACCCATTTTTTATTCTCCTTACTTCGCCAGCCAAACGAACACGGTCACCAACGCGAACATGCCCAAAATCATCACAAAAGCGTAGTGGTAAATAAAACCGCTTTGTGCCTTGCGAACCAGTGACGAAATAAAACCGACCAGCTTCCAGCTGGCATTCACTATGCCGCCCTCAATCACGCCTTGGTCACCGCCCTTCCACAGGCCAGTGCCCAGCAGGCGAGCACCTTTAGCCAACACGTTTTCGTTGAACCAGTCCATGTAGTACTTGTTCTCCATCACCGTAATGATGGGTGCAAAAATACGTGCAAATGCCGCTGGTACAGCCGGGTTCACCATGTACATGTAATAGGCCGCGACCACACCCGCCAAAGCAAGCCAGAAGGGTGCGGTTTGCAAACCGTGCAAAGCCATGGCAATGGGGCCGTGGAAGATCTCGGCAATCTCCAGCATGGCTGGGTGCTTTGAGGTGTCCACCACGATGGCGTCAGCAAAGAACCTGCCGTACAACAGGCCGTCTATGGTGTAGTAGCCAATGAGCACGGAGGGAATGGCCAACAGCACCAACGGCACAGTCACCACCCAGGGCGACTCATGCGGCTTGTCGTCATGACCGTGGCCATGCTCGTCGTGCGCATGATCGTGATCGTCATGGTGGGCATCGGGGTTTTGGTCATAACGCTCTGCGCCATGAAAGACCAAAAAGTACAAGCGGAACGAGTACAGCGCGGTTACAAATACACCCGCCAACACTGCGATATTGGCGAAGCCAGACGCAGCCAAATTGCTGGCATGTACCGCCTCGATAATGGAGTCTTTCGAGTAAAAGCCTGAGAACAAAGGCGTACCGATCAGCGCCAAAGAGCCCAGCAAGAACGTCACCCAAGTGATGGGCATGTACTTGCGCACGCCACCCATCCAGCGAATGTCCTGGTTATGGTGCAAGCCCATGATGACCGAGCCCGCCGCCAAGAACAACAGCGCCTTGAAGAACGCGTGCGTCATCAGGTGAAACACAGCGACCGAGTAGGCTGAAGCGCCCAAGGCCACCGTCATGTAGCCCAGTTGCGACAAGGTAGAGTAAGCCACCACGCGCTTGATGTCGTTTTGAATCAGACCCAACAAGCCCATGAACAGGGCCGTGATGGAACCAATCACCATGATGAAGTTCAGCGCTGTGTCAGACAACTCGTACAGCGGCGACATGCGTGCCACCATAAAGATACCTGCAGTCACCATGGTGGCCGCGTGAATCAGCGCAGAAATAGGTGTGGGGCCTTCCATGGAGTCTGGCAACCACACATGCAATGGAAACTGTGCCGACTTGCCCATGGCGCCAATAAACAGGCAAATGCCGATGACAGACAGCAGCAACCAGTCACCGCCGGGCAAGGTCTGGCCAACCAGCGAGTCGCCTTGGGCAAAAATCTCCGTGTAGTTCAGCGTGCCGGTGTAGGCGGCGATCAGGCCAATGCCCAGGATAAAGCCAAAGTCACCCACGCGGTTCACCAAAAAGGCCTTCATGTTGGCAAACACCGCTGTAGAGCGCTTGAACCAGAAACCAATCAGCAAGTAAGACACCAAACCCACGGCTTCCCAGCCAAAGAACAACTGCAGCAAGTTGTTACTCATCACCAGCATCAGCATGGAAAAGGTAAACAAGGAGATGTAGGAGAAAAAGCGGTTGTAGCCGGGGTCTCCAGCCATGTAGCCCACGGTGTACAAGTGCACCATTAACGACACAAAGGTCACCACCACCATCATCATGGCGGTGAGGCCGTCCACCATAAAGCCCACTTCCATGCGCAAACCACCAATCACCATCCACTCGTAAATGGTTTGGTTGAAGCGCGCGCCATCCATCACGTCCAGCAGCGTCATGACCGACAGTACAAACGCGATCAGGACACCCACAATCGTGACGCTGTGGCCAGTCTTGTGCCCTAACAGGTTACCGCCCAGTTTGGTGCCAAAAACACCAGCCAAAATGGCGCCAAACAAAGGCGCTAGCGGCACGGCCAATAGCAGGCCTGCAGACAATGTGTTACTCATGCTGTTTCGTCTTTTCTGGCTCAACCCTTAAGGGCGTTGAGCTCTTGCACATTGATGGTGGACTTGTTGCGGAACAACAGCACCAGAATGGCCAAACCAATGGCCGATTCGGCCGCAGCCACAGTCAGAATAAAAAACACGAACACTTGGCCGTGCATGTCATTCAGGAAATATGAGAACGCCACAAAATTGGTGTTCACAGCGAGCAGCATCAACTCAATGGCCATTAACAGCACGATTAAGTTTTTGCGGTTTAAAAAGATGCCCACAATGGACAAGGCAAACAGTGCCGCGCCCAGGGTCAAAAAGTGGCCAAGTGTCACGCTCATTTTGCTTGCTCCCCTGCGGCTGCATCAGGCTCTGAGTCTGGCGCGGGTGTTGCCGGTACCACCGCATCCATCTTGATAATGCGCAAGCGATCCGCCTTGCGCACTTTGACTTGCTCCGAAGCCACTGTGTTGCGCGTGTCTTTGCGCTCGCGCAGCGTGAGTGCAATGGCCGCAATAATCGCTACCAGCAGCAACACAGCCGCCACCTCTAGCGGGTACAGGTATTCGGTGTACAACACGGTGCCCAGCGCATGGGTGTTAGACACGCCCTGTACCAACACCGGTTGCGGCACGCCAGAGAAACCATCGTTCACCACGGCTGCAATTTGAGCGGCCATAAGAGCACCCACAACAGCGGCCAGTGGCAAGTTGCGCCAAAAGCCTTTGCGCATTCCTTCAATGTTGATATCCAGCATCATCACCACAAACAGGAACAACACCATCACCGCACCCAGGTACACCAACACCAGGGTGATGGCCAAGAACTCGGCGTGCAACAGCATCCAAACCATGGAAGCCTGGAAAAAAGCCAGCATTAAAAACAAGGTGGCATGCACAGTGTTGCGCGCGGTCACCACCATAAAGGCGGCGCCCAGCAACACAGCGCTGAACACATAAAACAGAATTGAAGTCACATCCATGATGGTTTGTCTTTCAGTCGAACGCTAAGCGCGCTTTAGCGGTACTTGGCGTCAGCCGCTTTGGCCGCTGCAATCTCTGGCTCGTAGCGGTCGCCCACTGCCAGCAGCATGTCTTTGGTGAAGTACAAGTCCCCGCGCTTCTCACCGTGGTACTCCAGGATGTGGGTCTCAACGATGGAGTCCACCGGGCAGCTCTCTTCGCAAAAGCCACAAAAAATGCACTTCGTTAAATCAATGTCGTAGCGCGTGGTGCGGCGGCTGCCGTCATCACGTACACCCGCCTCTATGGTGATGGCCATAGCAGGGCAAACAGCCTCGCACAACTTACAAGCAATACAACGCTCTTCGCCATTTTCGTAACGGCGCAAGGCATGCAAGCCTCTGAAACGCGGGCTTAGCGGCGTTTTTTCTTCGGGAAACTGCACCGTGACTTTGCCCCGGAACATGTATTTGCCCGTAAGCGCCATGCCTTTGAATAATTCCAGCAGCATAAAGCTGGACAGAAAGTCGCGCAGCGAAAACGCTGAGGACTTGGTGTTTGATGCGACTGCAGTAGACATGTCTAGCTCGCTGTTATAGCCAAATGTTCCATGGGGAGATCAACCATCCGCCCACGACCAGCAACCAGATTAAGGTCACGGGAATGAAAATCTTCCAACCCAAACGCATGATCTGGTCATACCTGAAGCGTGGGAAGGTAGCGCGCAGCCAAATGAACAGCGACACCATGAAGAATGTTTTTGCAGCCAGCCAAACCCAGCCTGGAATGAAGCTCAGAAACTCAAACGCAGGCAGCCAGCCGCCCAAGAACAAGTGCACCGCCAAAATAGACACCAACCACATGGCCGCGTATTCGGCCAGGAAGAAGATGGCAAAGCCCATGCCTGAGTACTCAACCATGTGGCCAGCCACGATCTCGGCTTCGCCCTCAACCACGTCAAACGGGTGGCGGTTGGTTTCGGCAACACCAGAGATGACGAACACCACAAAAATGGGCAGCAATGGCAGCCAGTTCCAGGACAGGAAGTTGAGGCCCATGTCGGCAAACATGCCCTTGCCCTGCACGGCAATGATTTCGCCCAGGTTCAAACTGCCTGAAACCATGATCACCACGACCAAGCAAAAACCCATGGCGATTTCGTAACTCACCATTTGCGCAGACGCACGAAGCGCGCCCAAAAACGCATACTTGGAGTTGGACGCCCAACCGGCAATGATGACGCCGTATACCTCTATGGAGGTAATCGCCATGATCAACAGCAAGGCCGCATTGACATCAGCAATAACCAGGTCAGGGCCAAACGGAATCGCCACCCAAGCGGCCAAGGCCGGCATGATGGCCATGACTGGGCCCAATCGGAACAAACCCATACTGGCAGCACTGGGGTTGATCAGCTCTTTGGTGAGTAACTTTAGGGCATCAGCGATAGGCTGCAACAAGCCCATGGGACCTACGCGGTTGGGGCCGTGACGCACTTGCATCCAACCCAACAATTTGCGCTCCCACAAGGTGAGGTAGGCCACAGCACCCATTAGCGGGGCAAGCACGGCCACGATCTTGATCATGCCCCACGCCACTGGCCACACATACAGTGACCACCATGTGGCGGCAAACAAGCCCAAGCCTGCGTTGTACATGGTGTCTATCATGCGAACACCTCCTGCTTGGCATCAACCGTATGCTGCAAGGCTGGCGCGCGGCGCACCATGCCGTCCAGTTCGTAAATGCCAGCAACCACAGGCTCGCCAGCGGTTGCGGCCACAGAAGCTGCGGCCTTGGTGGCGTTGTTCAAAAGCGCAGCGTCTACCAAACCAGCCGACAAACCTGTCGCAGCCAACACGTCTTGCGAAGTTTCAAACTGCACACCGGGTAGGTCATGCATGTTGCACAACACGCGCAACACTTTCCACGCAGGGCGGGTTTCGCCCAGGGGCTTGACCACCGCATGAAAGCTTTGGAGCAAGCCTTCGGCATTCACAAAGCTGCCCGACGTTTCGGTGAACGGGGCAATAGGCAACAACACGTCGGCAACATCCAGGTTGGCCTTGAATGGGCTCATGGACACGACCATCTCAACGCCGTCCAGCCTGGCCGGTGCTGTATCCTTGCCAGGCTCAACGCCCAGCAGGACCAGGGCCTTGGTCTTGCCAGCCAACATGTCACCTGCGTGCAGGCCGCCGGTTTTAGGTTGCGCACCTACCAACTGCGCACCAACCGTGTTGGCCGCCTGCGTTAAATAGCCCACTGTTGCACCGGTTTGTTGGGCAATCCAGTTGGCTATGGCCAACAGGCTAGAAGCATTGGCGTGGTGTGCGGCGGCGTTGCCCAGCAAAATGGCACTACCCTCACCCAACTTGCCAGCAACGGCCATTGCCGCATCAGTGACTCGACCCGCAACAGGGCTTGCAACGCCTTTGTCAGCGGCCACAGCCGCGGCCACATTGGCCAACAGCTGACCCCACTCCTGGGCGCTGCCAGACATAAAGGTGCGTACGGGCATGGCCCAATCTTGGCCGCCCTTGAACTCGCGCGCAGAGGCAATCACGTCTACCTTGCAGCCGCGGCGCGCAGCTTGGCGAATGCGTTGTGCAAACAACGGATGGTCTTTACGCAAACGGCTGCCGACCACCAAGGCTTGTTTCAGCGAACTCAGTGACGCAATGGAGCGGCCCAGGTGACGCGCACCTTCAAACTCGCCGAACTCGGCATTGCGCAAGCGGTAGTCGATGTTGTCTGAGCCCAGGCCGCGCATCAGCGTGCCGGCCAGCGACAACTCCTCGACAGTGGCATGTGGGCTGACCAGAGCGCCAATCGCGTTGGCACCAAACTCTGCCTTAATCTGCTTCAAGCCGTTGGCCACGTACTCAAGCGCCGTCGTCCAGTCCACCTCCAGCCACTGTCCATCCTGCTTGAGCATGGGCTTTGTCAAGCGCTCGTCGCTGTTCAAAGACTCGTACGAGAAGCGATCACGGTCAGCAATCCAGCACTCGTTCACCGCGTCGTTTTCCAGTGGTACCACGCGCATGGCTTTGTGGTTTTTAACCTGCACGATGAGGTTGGCACCCGTGCTGTCGTGTGGGCTCACAGATTTGCGGCGTGACAACTCCCATGTACGGGCGTTGTAACGAAACGGCTTGCTGGTCAGTGCGCCTACCGGACAGATATCGATCATGTTGCCCGATAGCTCAGAATCCACCGTCTCGCCCAGGAAGGTTTCAATTTCAGCATGCTCGCCACGGTTGGACATACCCAACTCCATGTCGCCCGCGATTTCTTCGCCAAAGCGCACGCAGCGTGTGCAGTGTATGCAACGGCTCATCTCTTCCATGGAAATGAGTGGGCCCACGTCTTTGTGGTGCACCACACGCTTGTCTTCTTCAAACTGCGAGTTGCCGCTGCCGTAGCCTACCGCCAAGTCTTGCAACTGACACTCGCCGCCCTGGTCGCAAATAGGGCAATCCAGTGGGTGGTTGATGAGCAAAAACTCCATCACAGACTGTTGCGCCTTGATGGCTTTGTCGCTCTTGGTACGCACCACCATGCCTTGTGACACGGGTGTGGCACAGGCAGGCATGGCCTTTGGGGCCTTTTCCACGTCAACCAGGCACATACGGCAGTTGGCCGCGATTGACAATTTCTTGTGGTAACAAAAGTGAGGAATATAGGTGCCAGCCTTTTCAGCCGCATGCATGACCATACTGCCTTCTGGTACCTCTACCTTGTTGCCGTCTAATTCGATTTCAACCATGGGGTATTACCTATTTTTCAGCCGTTACTCGCCAGTACCTGGCATGCAGGACTTGTGGGCAATGTGGTGCTCAAACTCGTGGCGGAAGTGCTTGATCATGGCGCGAACCGGCATGGCCGCCGCATCGCCCAGGGCGCAAATGGTGCGACCCTGAATCCCGTCAGCCACGCGATTGAGTTGTTCCAGGTCGCTCTCGCGGCCTTGACCGTTTTCTATGCGATCAACCATGCGCCACAACCAACCCGTGCCTTCGCGGCAAGGTGTGCATTGACCACAGCTTTCGTGCATGTAAAAGTAAGACAAGCGCAACAAGCTCTTGACCATGCAGCGCGTGTCGTCCATCACGATGACAGCACCTGAGCCCAGCATAGAGCCCGCCTTGGCGATGGAGTCGTAGTCCATGTCCGTGGCCATCATGATGTCGGCAGGCAACACTGGCATTGATGAGCCACCTGGAATCACCGCTTTTAACGTGCGCCCTGGGCGCATACCACCGGCGAGCTCAAGCAGCTTGGCAAACGGTGTGCCCAGCGGCACTTCGTAGTTGCCCGGGCGCTGCACATCTCCACTGACAGAGAAAATCTTGGTGCCGCCGTTGTTGGGCTTGCCGCACTCCAGATAGGCTTGCCCGCCATTGCGAATAATCCACGGCACAGCCGCAAATGTTTCGGTGTTGTTAATGGTGGTGGGCTTGCCGTACAAACCGTAGCTGGCTGGGAATGGCGGCTTGAAGCGCGGCTGGCCTTTTTTGCCCTCAAGTGACTCCAGCAAGGCGGTTTCTTCGCCGCAAATGTAGGCACCGAAACCGTGGAAGGCATGCAGCTCAAAGTTAAAGCCAGAGCCCATGATGGCGTTGCCCAAAAAGCCTGCTGCACGGGCTTGTTCGAGGGCGACTTCAAAGCGCTCGTAGGTGGCAAAAATCTCGCCGTGAATGTAGTTGTAACCCACGCTAATGCCCATGGCATAAGCGGCAATGGCCATGCCTTCAATGACTATGTGTGGGTTGTAATTGAGAATGTCACGGTCTTTGCAAGTACCGGGCTCACCCTCGTCTGAGTTGCACACCAAATACTTTTGGCCGGGGAACTGGCGGGGCATGAAGCTCCACTTCAAACCCGTTGGAAAGCCTGCACCACCACGTCCACGCAGGGCAGACTCTTTCAAGGTCGCGATGACTTCGTCTTGCGTGAGACCTTCGCCACCGTCGGCGCCCAGAATTTTACGCAAAGCCGCATAGCCACCTCGCGACTCGTAGTCTTTGAGGCCCCAATTGGCACCGGTCAAGTCGGCGTAGATTTGCGGATTGATATGGCGACCGTGAAAACAGGTCTCGTCACCACTGGCTTTGAAATGTGCCAACACGTTGGCCAAATCCATCATGTCGCTCATGTTGCTGCTCCTGCCTTGGCTTGTGTCGAGGGCACAGGGTGCTTTGCGGCTTCAGCCCTGAGCGCCTCCACCATGGCGTCCAGGCGCTCGTTGCTCATGTTGGAGCACATGTTGCGGTCATTCACCAGCAACACCGGCGCGTCGGCACAGGCACCCAGGCACTCGCTTTGTTGCAGGGTGAACAAGCCGTCTGGCGTGGTACCACCCATTTTGACGCCTAGCTTGTCTTCCATGTAGTGCAAAGCGTTTTGACCGCTGCGCAACTGACAAGGCAGATTGGTACACACGTTCAACTTGAAGCGCCCAACAGGCGCCTGGTTGTACATGTTGTAAAACGTGGTGACTTCGTGCACCGCCATGGTGGCCATGCCCAGGTACTCAGCGATGGCCGCCTCAGATGCAGGGCTGACCCAGCCTTGTTCGTCTTGCACTACAGACAAGCAAGCCATCACGGCGGAGCGCTTTTGGTCTGCGGGGTATTTGGCGACTTCTTTGTCAAAGCGTGCCAGCGTAGATTGCGAGATCATCGGTCGATTTCTCCAAACACAATGTCCATGGTCCCAATAATGGCCACCGCGTCAGCCAGCATGTGGCCACGGGTTAGCTCATCCAGGCCTGCAAGGTGTGCAAAGCCAGGGGCGCGGATTTTCAGGCGATAAGGCTTGTTGGCACCATCACTCACCATGTAAATGCCAAACTCACCTTTGGGATGCTCAACCGCCGCATAGGCCTCACCTTCTGGCACGCGAAAACCTTCGGTAAACAGCTTGAAGTGATGTATCAAGTCTTCCATGTTGGACTTCATGCCTTCACGGCTAGGCGGCGCGATTTTGTGGTTGTCCGTTATCACGGGGCCAGGGTTCACACGCAACCAGTCCACACATTGCTTGATGATGCGATTGCTTTGGCGCATTTCTTCCACACGCACCACATAGCGGTCGTAGCTGTCACCCTCTACGCCCACAGGCACATCGAAGTCCATCTCGGCGTACACGTCGTAGGGCTGCGTCTTGCGCAAGTCCCACGCCACACCAGAGCCACGCAACATTGGGCCAGTAAAGCCCATATTCATGGCGCGCTCGGCGCTGATGGCACCCACACCGACGGTACGCTGCTTCCAAATGCGGTTTTCAGTCAGCAGGGTTTCGTATTCGTCAATGTAGTTGGGGAACTTGGCGCAGAAATCATCTATAAAGTCCAGCAACGAGCCTTGGCGGTTTTCGTTGAGCTTGGCCACACCGCGCGCGTTGCGCACCTTGCTGGCCTTGAACTGAGGCATGGTGTCTGGCAGGTCGCGGTAGACACCACCTGGGCGAAAGTAGGCCGCGTGCATGCGCGCACCCGACACCGCCTCGTACATGTCAAAAAGGGCTTCGCGCTCACGGAAGGTGTAAATCAACACGGTGGATGCACCACAGTCATGGCCGTGTGCGCCTAGCCACATGAGGTGGTTCATCACGCGTGTGATTTCAGCAAACATCACGCGTATGTATTGCGCGCGCTTGGGCACTTCAAGGCCCAGCATTTTCTCAATAGCCAGGCAGTAAGCGTGCTCGTTGGCCATCATGGACACATAGTCCAAACGGTCCATGTAGGGCAGTGACTGTATATAGGTTTTGGTCTCGGCCAGCTTTTCAGTGGCGCGGTGCAACAAGCCTATATGTGGGTCAGCGCGCTGCACAACTTCGCCGTCCAGCTCTAACACCAGGCGCAACACGCCGTGCGCTGCTGGGTGTTGCGGTCCAAAGTTCAGCGTGTAGTTTTTAATTTCAGCCATTTGTTTATCCGTTCAACTGGTGCGTGGCCGGGCTTAGTTCAAGCCTGCGTAGTTGTCTTCGCGAATGACACGCGGCGTGATTTCGCGCGGCTCAATCGTGACGGGCTGGTACACCACGCGGCGCTGTTCCGCGTCGTAGCGCATTTCAACGTGACCGGTGATGGGAAAGTCCTTGCGGAAAGGATGACCAATAAAACCGTAATCGGTCAGGATGCGACGCAGGTCTTCGTGACCTTCAAACATGATGCCAAACAAATCAAACGCCTCACGCTCGTACCAATTGGCCGAATTCCACACACTGTTGACAGAGGCCAACACAGGGAAATCGTCGTCAGCGCACATTACCTTGACCCGTATGCGCTGGTTTAACGTGACCGACAACAAGTGCACCACCACTGCAAAGCGTGGGCCCTCGTATTGCCCGTCTTTGTACTCGCTGTAGTCAACACCGCACAAGTCGACAAGTTGACCAAACTGGCACTCGGCGTGATCGCGCAGCGTCAGCGCAACAGCGGCGTAATCCGAGGGTGCCACGCGAATGGTGAGCTCGCCCAGGTCGGTGCTGCTGCCAACAACCTGGTCACCAAGGGCGGCAAGAACCGTGTCTTTTAAGGTTTCAATGGACATAACTGGCTCTCCCCTAAACACGCGCAATGGTGTTGGTGCGGCGAATCTTTTCCTGCAGCTGGATGATGCCGTACAGCAAGGCCTCAGCTGTTGGCGGGCAGCCAGGCACATAAACATCTACCGGCACAATACGGTCACAACCGCGCACCACAGAGTAGCTGTAGTGGTAGTAGCCGCCACCGTTGGCGCAAGAGCCCATGGAGATCACCCAACGCGGCTCGCTCATTTGGTCGTAAACCTTGCGCAAGGCCGGCGCCATTTTGTTGCAAAGCGTGCCAGCGACAATCATCAAGTCCGCCTGGCGCGGGCTGGCGCGAAACACTTCAGCACCAAAACGCGCCAAGTCGTAGCGGGCAGCGCCTGCATGCATCATTTCAACGGCGCAGCACGCCAAGCCAAAAGTCATAGGCCACAAAGAGCCTGTCTTAGCCCAGTTCACCAACGAGTCGTAGTTGGTGGTGACAAAGCCTTTTTCGAAAACGCCTTCGATAGCCATGTTGCGTGTCCGTTCTTAATTCGTTGTGCGCGGGGAATGCCGCTAGGGTTTGTGGTGTAGCGCGGTGAGTGCCTGGTGGGTTACTCCCAGTCCAAAGCGCCCTTTTTCCACTCGTACACAAAACCGACCACCAAAATACCCAAAAACACCACAACCGCCCAAAAAGCAGTTGCTCCCAACTCTTGCAGCACGGCGGCCCAAGGGAATAGGAAGGCGATCTCCAAGTCAAACAAAATAAACAAAATGGCCACGAGGTAGTAGCGCACGTCAAATTTCATGCGCGCGTCTTCAAATGCCTCAAAGCCACATTCGTAGGGAGAGTTTTTGGCCGCGTCTGGACGATTAGGGCCCAACACGTAGCCAATGACCTGCGGGATGATACCCACGGCGATGCCCACGAGCAGAAACAAAATAACGGGAAGGTATTGTTCTAGATTCATAGGTCCGGTCCGGGCAAGCAGTACCGCGCAAACTTGTGTTTGCGCCACACTGAGAACTGTGATGGTGCCGTCGGCGAGACTCGAACTCGCACAGCTTTCGCCACTACCCCCTCAAGATAGCGTGTCTACCAATTTCACCACGACGGCATTTGTCATTGTTTGTGCCGGCTCACAGGGGTATGTCCTGCGCAGCACTCCAATCAGACAAGCCCTAGAGTTTACCCCGAAAAACATTGCGTTTCAGAGCCTGTATGTCTGCTAAACGTGCAAATTAACAGTGTTTTTATATAAGCCAATTCACATATAAACAAAGCCCCGCGGCAGCAGCCCAAAAAAAGGCCACCGCTTAGGGTGGCCTGGTCACAGTTGCCTCAGCTCACGCCGATGCGACTTAGTTGCCGGGAATGGCGTCTGGGGTGACCGGTGCTGCTGGTGGCTTAGTGCCCTCAACTGTTGGCGCAGGAATATCACTTACCGCAGGCGCAATCAGCTCAAGCGCGCTTGAACCAGATGATGCTGGCGGGCGGTAGCCCATGTATGACAAAAACAAGGTGGTGCCCAGAAATACAGCCGCTAACACCGCTGTACTGCGCGACAAGAAGTTGGCGCTGCCACTGGCACCAAACAAACTGCCTGAGCTGCCGCCGCCAAAGGCCGCACCGGCATCAGCACCTTTACCGTGCTGCATCAGAATCAGGCCAATCATGGCCAGCGCTGACAGCAGCTGCACGGCCATCAGGATGTTGGATAAAACGCTCATGTCAAATTACTCCGAGAAAACTTGTTGTAGGTTGGGCTCAGGCAGGCTTTAAGACGCTGCTTGAATAATGGTTAAAAAATCTGAGGCCTTTAAAGCCGCACCGCCAATGAGGCCGCCGTCAATGTCAGCCTGGGCCAACAAGCTCTGAGCGTTGGCTGCATTCATGCTGCCGCCGTACAAAATACGCACGCTAGCAGCCTTTTCAGTGGCTGCCGCCAATTGGGCACGCAATACGGCGTGCACCTCTTGCGCTTGCGCTGGCGTGGCTGTTTTGCCAGTACCAATGGCCCATACAGGCTCATAGGCCACCACAATTTCGCTGACGCAATGGCCTACAGCATGAATGGCTGCGGCCAGCTGGCGCTTGACCACCGCTTGAGTATCACCCGCTTCACGCTGCGCCAAGGTTTCGCCCACGCACACAATAGGTGTCACGCCTTTGGACAAGGCCGCTTGCGCTTTGGCACCGACTTGCGCATCGGTTTCACCGTGGTATTGACGACGCTCAGAGTGACCCACTATGGCGTAGCGCACGCCGCAATCGGCCAGCATGGCTGCGCTCAGCTCACCGGTGTAAGCGCCCTTGTCGGCGACGGATACGTCTTGCACGCCAACCGCCAAGGGGCTGCCCGCAACGGCTTGCAACACATCGCTCACGTAAATAGATGGCGGACATACCGCTATATCGCAGGCTTTGGCTGGCAGGCCCGCAACAATGTCGGCCAACAATGCCGCGTTGTCAGCTTTGCTGCCGTTCATTTTCCAGTTGCCTGCAATGAGTTTGTTCATAACGAATGCCTTTACAGTTCAATGACGCTACAGGACGACCCTATAGGTCAACCGGCCACGTGAGCACTATTTTGCCCACGTGTGCGTTGGACTCCATCAGCTCATGGGCAGCAGCTGCCTCGCTGGCTGGAAAGGTTTTAAACAGCACAGGCTTGATGGCGCCCGCCTGTAGTTTTGGCCACACATGCTCGCGCAGCTTGGCCGCAATACTGGATTTAAAGGCCACCGGGCGCGCGCGCAAGGTAGAGCCCGTAATGTGCAGCCGCTTGCGCAACACCAAACCGGCGTTAAAGCTCGCATTGATGCCACCTTGCACCGCAATAATGACCAAACGACCATCATCAGCCATGCAAGAGACTTCACGCGCCACGTAGTCGCCAGCAACCATGTCCAGCACCACGTCAACGCCCTTGTCCTGCGTGATCTGCATCACTTTTTGGGCAAAGTCGGCTTCGCGGTAGTTGATGGCATGGTCTGCGCCCAAGGCTTTGCACGCCTGGCATTTGTCAGCGCTGCCGGCTGTCACAATCACCGTAGCACCAAATGCCTTGGCCATTTGAATCGCCGTCACGCCAATGCCGCTTGAGCCGCCCTGAATCAACACCGTCTCGCCTGCACCCAAGGCCGCACGGTCAAACAAGTTGCTCCAAACAGTAAAAAAGGTCTCAGGCAATGATGCAGCTTGCACCATATCCAAGCCCTTGGGCACTGGCAAACACTGACCAATCGGTGCGACGCACAACTGCGCGTAACCACCACCTGCAACCAAGGCGCACACAGCGTCGCCACGCTTGAAACCTGCCAAGGCCATCGCGGCCTCGTCGCCACCGACGATAACGCCCGCCACCTCCAAGCCCAGCACATCAGATGCGCCTGCGGGTGGGGGTAGACGCCGGTGCGCTGCAACACGTCTGGGCGGTTGATGCCGCTCGCGTGTACCTGGATGAGCACTTCACCAACACCAGCCACCACGCGGTCGCGCACGCCCAAGCCCAGCACGCTAGGCGGGCCAAACTCGGTGATGTCAACGACTTGCATGGCGGTTGGTTTACTGTGGCTTGGGCCAGGCAGCTGATTATTGCTGCTGTTGTTCCTGCTGTTGCTCACCACCGTTGTCACGGTCAAGCAGCACCTTCATAGACAACTTGATGCGGCCCTTTTCGTCGGTCTCCAGCACTTTCACGCGCACCACTTGACCCTCAGCCAAGTAGTCAGACACCTTCTCAACGCGCTCGTGCGCGATCTGGCTGATGTGCAACAAACCGTCTTTGCCTGGCAGCAAGTTCACCAAGGCGCCAAAGTCCAGCAACTTGGTAATAGGGCCTTCGTAAATGGCGCCCACTTCCACTTCAGCAGTGATCTCTTCAATGCGACGCTTGGCTTCGTTGGCCATGTCACCGTCAACAGATGCGATGGTGATGGTGCCGTCTTCCTCGATGTTGATTTGCGTACCGGTCTCTTCGGTCAAGGCGCGGATGGTGGCGCCGCCTTTACCGATCACGTCACGAATCTTCTCGGGGTTGATCTTCATGGTGAACAAACGAGGCGCAAAGCTTGACACCTCAGCGTTGGCCTCACCCATGGCTTCTTGCATCTTGCCCAGAATGTGCATGCGCGCCTCTTTGGCCTGTGCCAACGCCACTTGCATGATTTCCTTGGTAATGCCTTGGATTTTGATGTCCATTTGCAGCGCCGTCACACCATCAGTGGTACCAGCAACCTTAAAGTCCATATCGCCCAAGTGATCTTCATCACCCAGGATGTCGGTCAACACCGCAAAACGGTTGTCTTCCTTGATCAGACCCATCGCAATACCGGCCACGTGCGCCTTCAAGGGCACGCCAGCGTCCATCATGGACAAGCAGCCACCACACACAGAGGCCATGGAAGACGAGCCGTTTGACTCCGTGATCTCGCTCACCACACGCAAGGTGTAGGGGAAGTCTTCTTTGGCGGGCAACACAGCGTTCAAGGCACGCTTGGCCAGACGGCCGTGGCCGATTTCGCGACGCTTGGGGCTACCAACGCGACCTGTCTCGCCAGTGGCAAAGGGAGGCATGTTGTAGTGCAACATGAAGCGGTCTTCAAACTCGCCAGACAAAGCGTCAATGCGTTGTGCATCACGCTCGGTGCCCAGTGTGGTCACAACCAACGCTTGTGTCTCGCCGCGCGTAAACAGGGCAGAACCGTGTGTGCGTGGCAACACGCTGTTGCGAATCTCTATGGGGCGAACGGTGCGTGTGTCGCGTCCGTCAATACGCGGCTCACCAGCCAAAATTTGGCCGCGAACAATCTTGGCTTCAATGTCGTGCAACAAACCTTCAACGTTGACGGTGTCAAACGTCATGCCGGCAGCTGTTAAGCCCGCCATTACGTCGGCATAGGCTGTGCGGCAAGCTTGCGTGCGCGCTTGCTTGTTGCGGTTCTGGTAAGCGGCTTCCAACTTGGCGCCGCCCAACTCTTGCACCTTGGCCACCAAGGCCTGGTCTTGCTCAGGCGCTTTCCAGTCCCACACAGGCTTGCCAGCATCACGCACCAGCTCATGGATGGCGTTGATGGCAATATTGCCCTGCTCGTGGCCAAACACCACACCGGCCAACATCACCTCTTCGCTCAGTTGCTGGGCCTCTGACTCAACCATCAACACGGCGGTTTCTGTACCTGCAACAACCAAGTCCATCAAGGACGTCTTGCGCTGTGTTTGGCCTGGGTTCAACACGTATTCGCCGTTGATGTAGCCCACGCGAGCCGCACCAATAGGGCCGTTGAATGGGATGCCGCTGATGGACAAGGCTGCGCTGGTACCAATCATGGCGGCAATGTCGGCGTCAACCTCTGGGTTCAGCGACAAGGTGTGTATCACCACTTGCACTTCGTTGTAGAAGCCTTCCGGGAACAGCGGACGAATAGGACGATCGATCAAGCGTGATGTGAGTGTCTCGAATTCGCTTGGGCGACCTTCGCGCTTGAAAAAGCTGCCTGGAATCTTGCCAGCCGCGTATGTTTTCTCGAGGTAATCGACGGTTAGCGGGAAAAAGTCCTGCCCTGCTTTTGCAGTGGACTTGGCCACCACCGTAGCGAGCACCACGGTGCCTTCGATGTCTACCATCACGGCGCCGCTGGATTGACGGGCAATTTCGCCCGTTTCCATGGTGACCGAATGCTGGCCCCACTGGAAAGTCTTGGTAACTTTATTGAACATAGTCATGCGTTGAACTCCTGGTTGTGGTGCGCCGCACCTTTGACATCAAAGGCCCAAAATGGAAAAACGGCGTCTTCGCTTACGACCCAACCACACCAGCAGAACACGATGCCATCCCAAAAAGGCAATGATTGACATTGGCTTTTTGGAATGACACAGCTTCGACCCACTGCATGCGTTGGGAACTTTTGGGGCTTTCGCCCCCAATGGCAACACGCAACATGCGCATCGCCAATGTGCAAAACGCCTGAGCCAGCGAACTGACTCAGGCGTCGTATCTGATTAGTTGGCCTGAATGGCCAAACCAGCCAAAGGCACCGACATTACTTACGCAATGACAGCTTGGCAATCAAGGCCACATAGCGGTCAGCGTCTTTGGACTTCAGGTAATCCAACAGCTTGCGGCGACGGCTCACCATACGCAACAAACCGCGACGACCGTGGTGATCTTTTTTGTTTTCTTTAAAGTGCGGTGTGAGGTAGTTGATGCGCGCAGTCAGCAATGCAACCTGCACCTCAGGGCTACCTGTATCGCCCGTACCACGGGCGTTGTCTTTAACGATGTCAGCTTTAACAATTCCGGTCATGAGTGTTTTCTCTTTGATACTTGCGTGACCAGCAGCTCGCATGGGCTCGCCGCTTGGCACGTGTTAAGTGCAACAAACATTCGTTGCACAGCCGCTGATTATAGCCTGATTTATGGCCGCGTCATAGCGCAGGCTGTTGGCAACGCAGCCTCTTGTGCAGACAGCGCTTGCAACACCCTAAAACCATAGCCGCTGCCCTCTGTATCAAAGCGCACGCCTGGCTGGCCAGCCTTGTCCATCACGGCCACAACCAAGGGTTGCTCAATTTGGTGGTCTGCAACACGCATCACCATGCGGTGACCAGCGACTGTTACATCGGTCTTCTCGAGCGCCAAGGCCACTTGGTAAGCATCAACCTCGTTGCCGCGGGCGTATTGACTTGCGCCAGACAAGGCTTGCGCCAATGCCACCATCATGCCTTGCATGCGCATGTGCACATAGTCGTGTTGGGGCTTGGGAAACGCTGCTTGAAAGCTTTGGTAAAAAGCGTCTGAGGCCTCACCGCCCAAGTTGGGAAACCACTCGGCAACAGCCAGCACCTTGCCCACACCCGCCTCGCCAATGGCCGCTGGTGCGCCCAGGGCGTTGCCGTAAAAGGTGTAAAAAGTACCCTCAAAACCAGCGGCTTTGGCTGCTTTGACCAGTAGCGTCAAGTCGTTGCCCCAGTTTCCGGTGATCACTGCTTGTGCACCACTGGCCTTTATTTTGGCGGCATAGGGTGCAAAGTCTTTGATGCGCGCCATGGCGTGCAGTTCGCGACCCACCACCTCGATATCTGGGCGCTGACGGCCCAGCTGGGCGGCGGCCTCTTTCACCACACTCTGACCAAAGCTGTAGTCTTGGCCAATGAGGTAGACCTTTTTAAGATCCTTATTCTCTCGAATGGACTGCATGAGTGCAGCCATGCGCATGTTGGCATGGGCGTCAAAGCGAAAGTGCCAGAAACTGCAGTTCTCATTGGTCAGCGAAGGCTCTACTGCCGAGTAGTTTAAAAACACCACGCGGTTGGCCGGGTCACGCTCGTTGTGTTTGTTGATGGCGTCCACCAATGCCAAGGCCACTGCCGACGAGTTGCCCTGCACCACCACGCGAATGCCTTGGTCTATAGCCGAGCGAAGCGCTGACAAAGCCTCTTCGGGGCGACTTTTACTGTCAAAACGTACCACCTCGATAGGGCGCTGCGTCTTGACACCCGCACCACCCCAAGCCACACCACCCTGGCTGTTCAATGTTTGTGCAGACCACGCCAAGTTGCGATATACCGCCTCACCTGTATTGGTGAAAGGGCCGCTCAGCCCCTCAATCATGGCGATTTTTATTGGTTCACCGGTTGCAAGCTGGGCAATGGCTGGCACAGCACTGAGCGCACAGAGCAAACCAGTTGCGCCAACAACAACACATGCGCGCAAGCGCGCAACAAACGACAGATCAAACATCAAAAAACCTTTATGTAAATGCGCTTGCCCAGCGCAGCTGGCGCACAGTGTAGGACACTACAGTTGTCAAAAGTAGAGCCTCTCCTGCATGCTGACCCATGCATTTAAGCGTCTATAGCGTCCAGCGGCCAACGCGGACGTACGTTGAAGCTGTAGCCCATTGGTGACTGCGCATCAGGGCTGGTTTGAGGCAACAAACCTGCTTGCCAACGCAGCGCCGCCGCCATGGCAATCATGGCCCCGTTGTCGGTGCACAAATGCAGCTCTGGGTAATGCACACGCGCGTTGACTTTGGTGCAAGCGGCATTCATTTGCTCACGCAAGGCCTTGTTGGCCCCTACACCGCCAGCGACCACCAAGCGCTTAAGGCCTGATTCACGCAGCGCTGTCATGCTTTTTTTCACCAACACCTCAACAATCGCGGCCTGCGTACTGGCGGCCAAGTCTGTAATTTGCTGGTCTGTGGGGCTCTCGCCCAGTTTACGGTGCTGCACCATCACCGCTGTTTTCAAACCCGCAAATGAAAAATCCAGGTTGCCGCTGTGCAACAAGGGGCGCGGTAATGCAAAGGCTTTGGGATCACCCCGCTCGGCCAGCTTGGACAAGGCTGGGCCACCCGGGTAGCCCAGCCCCATGACCTTGGCTGATTTGTCAAAAGCCTCCCCCGCGGCGTCGTCTATGGTCTCGCCCAGCAAGGTGTAGCGCCCCACTGCATCCACACGCATCAACTGGCTGTGACCGCCAGACACCAGCAGCGCCACAAACGGAAATTCGGGTGGGTCTTCACTTAAAAACGGCGACAGCAAATGCCCCTCCAAATGGTGCATGCCCACGCTTGGCACACCCAAGCCCATGGCCATGCCGCTGGCCACGCCAGCACCTACCAGCAAGGCGCCAGCCAAACCGGGCCCGCGTGTAAACGCCACCAAATTGATATCTTGCAAGCGCAGCTGGGCATCCGCCAGTGCTTGCTCTGTAAGCGGCAATACGCGCTGAATGTGGTCTCTGCTGGCCAGCTCCGGCACCACACCACCAAAGTCTTGGTGCATGGCAATTTGACTGTACAAAGCCGCGCCAAGCAGCTGCGGCGTGCCCAGGCTATCGGCTCGCACCACCGCCACGCCAGTTTCGTCACAAGACGACTCAATTCCCAATATGTACATAGCCGACAAGTGTAGACGCGAGCGCGCGTGGGCTGGACGGCGGCGCAGAAAAACTGGCTTTATGCCCCAAAGTCATAACACGCGCCACACAATGGCCGCACCATGACAAACGCAGTCACACATCTTCCAAAAAAACCAACCACAAAGGCGCCTGGCCATGTCACTTTGGTCGGAGCAGGCCCGGGCGAGCCTGACTTGCTCACCCTCAAAGCGGCCAAGGCCATTGCCGCTGCCGACGCGCTGTTTGTAGACGACCTGGTCAACCCGCAAGTGCTTGAGCATGCAAGCGCCACAGCCCGCGTGGTGTACGTGGGCAAGCGCGGTGGCTGTGCATCCACACCTCAGTCCTTCATCATCAAGGCCATGATTGCCGCGGCCAGCAATGGCGAGCAAGTTGTGCGGCTCAAGGGCGGAGACCCATTTATTTTTGGGCGTGGCGGCGAAGAAGTAGAAGCGCTGCAAGCTGCGGGCGTGGGTGTATCCGCGGTAAACGGCATCACATCTGGCCTGGCGGCGCTGTCTGGCCTCAATGTGTCACTCACCCACCGCGAACACGCTCAAGGCGTGGTGTTTGTCACTGGCCACGCCAAACCCGGCGGCGCAGGCACGGACTGGGAGGCCTTGTCGCGCACCGCTCACCAAGCCAAGCTGACCTTGGTGATTTACATGGGCGTCACCAACGCCCAAGACATAGAAGCTGGCTTGTTGCAGGGCCTGCCCACGCATACAGCCGTCGCCCTCATTCAAAACGCCACACTGCCCAGCCAACGCCACGCTGTGGGCACGCTGGCAACGCTGACAAGCACCATGCGTATCAACAACATCGCAAGCCCAGCCATCATGGTGGTGGGCGATGTGGTGCAGGGCTTGCTGGCAGCCCAATTAACAGCCGCACAAGACCCACCAATGGGTATTCAAAAAGTAGCGTAACAGCGCACCAGCACACGGTTTAGCCGGTCTGGCGGATTGCTGGCAAGTGAATGCGAATGGCAACGCTTACCAATCTACACTTAAGCCATGACGCACACGCCAGCAAACCAACCCCATCACCATTACGACACCATCATCATTGGCGCGGGCGCAGCAGGTTTGATGTGTGCAGGTGTGGCTGGTCAGCTGGGTTTGCGCGTGCTGCTGCTAGACCACGCCAGCAAGGTGGCCGAAAAAATACGCATATCCGGTGGCGGGCGATGCAACTTCACCAACAAGGACCTGGACCCACGTAACCCACAGCGTCACTTTATTGGCAACAACCCGCGCTTTTGCAAACATGCGCTGGCCAGCTATACCCCCAATGACTTTTTAGCGTTAATGGCCAGCCACGGCTTGACGTACACCGAAAAACACAAGGGGCAGCTGTTTTGCGACCAATCAGCAGGCGCCATCATCAACATGCTGTTGGCCGAGGCGCAGCAAGGCGGGGTAGACCATAGGCAAGGTGTGCAAGTACTCAGCGCTGGCAAGCAAGGCGACCGCTACACCGTTGGCAGCAGCGAAGGCACGTTTACCAGCGCCAACTTGGTGGTGGCAACGGGCGGCTTGTCCATTCCAAAGATTGGCGCGACAGACTTTGGCTATCTGCTGGCCAGGCAATTTGACATGCCCATGGTCGCTACAAGGCCCGCTCTGGTGCCGCTGACGTTTGACGGCGAACACTGGCAAGCCTTCAAGGACCTGGCCGGCTTGGCCTTGCCCGTACACATACAGGTAGCGGGTGGTGCAGACAAAACCAGCTTTGATGAAGACTTGTTGTTCACGCACAAGGGTCTGAGCGGTCCAGCGATTTTGCAAATATCCAGCTATTGGCAACCCGGCGCTGACTTGCGACTAAACCTACACCCGCAAGAAAACCTGGAGAACAGCTTTGCCAGCCTCAAAGCAAACTCACGCAAACAACTGGGCAACGAACTGGCGACGCTGCTGCCCAGCCGCCTGGCACAGCAGTGGCTGCAAGCTGATGAACTGCTGAGTTCGCTGCGCGAGCGACCCATGATGGACATGCCAGACAAGGCGCTGCGTCGCTTGGCCGAATCGGTACACCAGTGGCGCATCAAACCCAGTGGCACCGAGGGGTATGCCAAGGCCGAAGTGACCGCTGGCGGTGTAGACACCACAGCGCTGAACAGCAAAACCATGCAAGCCAAAGCGCATGCTGGCCTGTACTTTATTGGTGAAGTCACAGACGTCACGGGCTGGCTAGGCGGCTATAACTTTCAGTGGGCATGGGCCAGTGGCTATGCCGCCGCGCAGGCCATGAAGGCTGGCGCGGCGTAGTTTTTTATCCCCTCAAAAAGATCAGCGCTTGGATAGCCACGCAAATCAGCCTATAATCAAAGGCTTTGCTAGCAAACCCGCGCTACTGGCTTGATCCGCTTAGCGCATAACCATTGGAATTTTTGCCGTCATGACGACTATCCGTGTAAAAGACAACGAGCCCTACGAAGTTGCACTGCGCCGCTTCAAACGCACTATTGAAAAGCTGGGCCTGTTGACCGAACTGCGCGCACGCGAGTTCTTTGAAAAGCCAACTACAGAGCGCAAGCGCAAGAAGTCTGCCGCTGTCAAGCGCAACTACAAGCGCATCCGCTCCATGCAGTTGCCCAAGAAGCTGTACTAAGCACACCAGTTGCAGCGCTCACGCAGCGCCGCACCTGACAAGGCCCGCTGAAGGACGCTTCACCGGGCTTTTTTTATGCCTACGCCATCATTGAGAGAATCACCATGAGCTTAAAAGACACCATCACCGCAGACATGAAAGACGCCATGCGCGCCAAAGAAGCACAGCGCTTAGGCACTATTCGCATGCTACTGGCGGCTATCAAGCAAAAGGAAATTGACGAGCAAATTGTGGTGGACGACACCGCCACCATTGCAATCGTTGACAAACTGATCAAGCAGCGCAAAGACTCTATTGCAGCCTACGAAACAGCGCAGCGCCCCGAGTTGGCCGCAATAGAGCAAGCCGAAATCGAGGTGCTAAAGGCCTACCTGCCCGAGCGCATGAGCGAGCAAGAGGTGGCAAACGCTGTGAAAGCCATAGTCGCCCAAGTCGGCGCTACAGGCCCTGGCGACATGGGCAAGGTGATGGGCGCCGTGAAAACAGCGCTGGCCGGCAAAGCCGACATGGGCCAAGTGTCCGCAGCCGTAAAGGCCGCGCTAAAGCCCTGACAAGCCACGCAGACGCTTTCGAGCGCCTTTGAAGTACTTTACTTGGCTGATTGCAGCGCCAAGTCAAAGTGCTCAACCACGGGGGGCTGTGCGAAAAATGGCCCCACGATGGCCCGCCACTGTGGAAACAGTGGGCCTTCGCGAAAATCTACGGTGTGGTTTTCCAGAGTGGCCCACGAAATTTGAAGCACGTAGCGCTCTGCTGACTCAATGCCTTTGTGCACGGTGTAACCCAAAAAACCAGTCGCAACAGACACCACGGTGCTGATGCCTTGCTCAATAGCGGCTTCAAAAGCTGCATTTTGGCCTGGATTGATGCGAATGTCTGCTAGTTCCAAAATCATGTTGGTCTCCAATATGTAGCTTGTTGTTAGGCACCCGCAATCTTCATGCGGTCAATCAGCACAGAGCCTACCGTCTTTGCGCCGTGGTTGTAGGCGTCAGCACCTATGGCCTTGATACCCATAAACATATCCCTCAAGTTACCGGCAATGGTGATTTCCTCCACCGGAAACTGAATCTCGCCCTTGTCCACCCAAAAGCCAGATGCACCGCGCGAGTAGTCACCGGTGACGCCATTCACGCCGTGCCCCATCAAGTCAGTCACAAACAAACCTCGTCCCAGTTTTTTCAGCATGGCGTCCAAGTCATCGCCAGCGGCTGTTTTGCGACTGCGCATATACAGATTGTGTGAGCCACCTGAGTGGCCTGTGGTGCGCATACCCAGCTTGCGAGCTGAGTAACTGCCTAAAAAGTAACCTTGCACCACGCCTGCGCTCACCACGTCTCTGGCTTTTACGGTCACGCCTTCGTCGTCAAACGGTGAGCTGCCCTTACCTTTTGAGACAAACGGGTCCTCGAAAATATCAATGTGTTTGGCAAACACTTGCTCACCAAGGCTGTTCATTAAAAAGCTGCTGTTACGGTACAGCGCGCCGCCGCTGATGGCATGCACAAAACTGCCCAGCAAGCCACTGGCCAGTGGCGCCTCAAACAGCACAGGGCATTGGGTGGTGGCGATTTTGCGGGCATTGAGGCGCGCCAACGTACGCTGGGCGGCATAGCGACCAATGGCCTTGGGGCTTGCCAAGTCGGCTTGGTCACGCATAGAGCTAAACCATGCATCACGCTGCATACCGTCACCCTTGCCTGCAATCACGCTGACACCAATAGCGTGGCGAGTGCTGGCGTAACCACCGGCAAAAATACCAGCCTGATTGGTTTGGCCCTCGCGCATGTGCGCCGCATAAAAATGCGAATGCTGGGCAGAAACCGACGCCCCTTCGCTGTTGGTAATGAGCTTGCTGGTGCCAAGCGCTGCGCGCTCACAAGACATCGCAATATCGGCTGCCGCCGCCGCATCCACTGCCCACGGGTGAAACAAATCCAGGTCTCGCACCTCGCCCACCACGTCTTGCACATCGGGCAAGCCCGCCATGGTGTCCTGGGCAGTAAAGCGTGCAATGTCGTAGGCGGCTTTGACCGTTTGCTCAATCGCCGCTTTTGAAAAATCTGATGTGGCTGCATGACCTCGGTGATGACCCAAGTAAAGCGTCACGCCCAACGACTTGTCTCGATTGCGCTCCACGTTTTCGAGATCACGGTTGCGCACAGACACGCTTAAGCCATAAGCCTCAGACACTTCAGCCACGGCATCGGCCGCGCCCAACTGCTTGGCGCTGCGCAAGGCGTCAAACACCAGCTCTTGCAAATCCGCCTGCGCAAATTGAAACTGCGCCTGCTGTTGGTTGGTGTTTAAAGCGGCTTGAGCAGCTGCTGGGGCTTTGGTGCGTGCGTTTTTTCATACTGGCGGCTATGATACAGACCAGCGCGCAACACGTGCGTGCGCACACAGAAAAACCCATGGCAAGAAAACCCAAAAAAGGCTACTACGTCAACGGCCACTTCGTAGCCGAAGGTAGCGAACTAGACATAGAGCTCAAAGCCGAGCTCAAAGGCACCACAGACAAGTCGCGCGCCGACTTAAAGAAAGACAGCGACCACAGACAAGCGGTGGGCGAAGCACTGATAGACCTGCGCCCCAAATTGCTGGCTGGCTTGCAGCTGCCAGACCGCTTGATGCAAGCCTTGGCCGATGGCAAGCGCATACACCAGCACGGTGCACGCAGTCGCCACATGCAGCTCATTGGCAAGCTCATGCGTTACCTGGACGAAGAAACGGTGCAAGCGGCTGAGCTTGCTTTGCAAGAGCAGCACACCGGCAGCGCCTCGGAAGCGGCCACCATCAAGTTGGCCGAACAATGGCGTGAACGCCTGATTGCCGGCGATGAAGCGGTCACTGAGTGGTTTGCCTCTAGTGCGGGCCAGGCCACCAGCGACGTGCAAGCCTTTAGAAGCCTGGTGCGCCAAGCCAGAAAAGACCTGGCCAAAATGCCACCCGCTGAAGAACCGGTAGACGCGAGCCTGTCAAGCTCGCACCCAAAACCAGCAAATCCTACAAAGAGTTGTTTCAACAGGTGCGCAAGGCCTTGAGCAACGACACCAAGCCAGATTCAGACACAGACCAAAGCGACGAAAGCCTCTAAGACCATGCCTACCAAAACTTACGATCCCGTCAAAATTGGCATTGTTTCCATCAGCGACAGGGCCAGCAGCGGCGACTACCAAGACAAGGGCCTACCGGCCCTCAAAGAGTGGCTTGGCAGCGCTTTGCTCAACTCCATTACCTTTGACGCCCACCTTATTCCAGACGAGAAGCCGCTGATCAGTCAAACCTTGCTGGCCTGCGTGCATGCAGGCTGCTCGCTGGTGCTAACCACTGGCGGCACAGGCCCAGCCGTGCGAGACGTCACACCAGAGGCCACCTTGGCGATTGCCGACAAGGAAATGCCAGGCTTTGGCGAGCAAATGCGTCAAATCAGCTTGAACTTCGTACCTACCGCTATCTTGTCCAGGCAGGTGGCGGTGATTCGCGGGCAAACGCTGATCATCAACCTGCCAGGCCAACCCAAAAGCATCACAGAGACACTGGAAGGTGCGCGCAACGCCGATGGCTCCATGCTGGCAGCGGGTATTTTTGCGGCTGTACCTTACTGCATTGACCTCATTGGCGGGCCCTACCTGGAAACCAACGCGGCCTTGTGCAACGCGTTCAGACCCAAAAGCGCGCGCAGAGCGTAGCCCTTGGCGTGATGGCCGCGCTTGTGCAACAAGCGAAGAAACGGCGCCGGCACCAGTTGCTGGTTTACTTACCCAACATGTCGCTGAGCCGGGTGGCCTCGAAGGTCTCTGCCTTGGCCGCATCTGCGGGCAGCTCACCGCAGTCTGGCTGATTTTTGCGCACGGCTTCCAAGGCTTGCCACAGCAAGGCAATTTGGTGCTCTTGCGTGGCGGCGTTGTCTATCAGGCCGCGCATGGCCAAGCTGACTGGGTCATCGCTTTGTGTCACACCATAGGCCGAAAAGCCCATTTTTGAGGCCGCCGCTTCACGCTGCGCATCAACCTCGGCCGCAATGATGCGCGCCGGATTGCCCACGGCAGTGGCACCGGCTGGCACGGGTTTGGTGACCACAGCGTTAGAGCCAACTTTGGCGTTGTCGCCCACTTCGTAGCCACCCAATACTTGTGCACCTGCGCCCACCACCACGTTACGGCCCAGTGTGGGGTGGCGCTTGGCGCCTTTGTGCAAAGACGTACCGCCCAGGGTCACACCCTGGTAAATGGTGCAGCCCTCGCCTATCTCGGCGGTCTCGCCAATGACAACACCCATGCCGTGGTCAATAAACACACCAGACGCAATGCGCGCACCGGGGTGAATTTCTATGCCTGTTAAAAAGCGGCTGATGTTGGACACCATGCGCCCTAGCCAATGCCACTGACGCTCCCACAACGCGTGCGCCAAGCGGTGCAAGGTCAGCGCGTGCAAGCCCGGGTAACAGGTCAACACCTCCAAGCGGCTGCGTGCCGCGGGGTCGCGCTCCAAAATGCAGTCAATATCTTTGTGTAGGCGGTCAAACATGGCTTGGCGTGTTGTTTTCTAGGCTGCCAGTCTATCGCTTCGCTTGCGCCGCTGTTTGCAACATGGCCTTTGCCATACCCCGCAAAATATGTATTTCTTCCACGCTGGGCTGCGCGCGGCTCATCAGTTGGTTTAAGCGAGGCATTAGTTTTTTGGGCGCATCAGGGTCTAAAAATTCAATAGCGACCAAGGCTTGCTGCAAGTGTGCCAACATGGCTTGCACGGTTTGGCTGTCGGCCAGTTGCTGGTTTTGAGGCGCGGGTGCATCCACCGCCCAATCATCTAGCGCCAAGCGCCAGTCATAGGCCACCAACTGCACGGCAGCGGCCAGATTTAAAGAGCCAAAGTTGGGATTGGTCGGAATGCTCAAACACACGTTGGCTTTGTACACATCGTCGTTGCGCATGCCAAAGCGCTCGCTGCCAAACAAAAATGCCACGCCGGTTGGACGCACCACAGCATCACCTGCATTGCTGCTTGTCGGGCGACCCAGCAACTGCTCAAAGTGCACGCGCGGACTTTGTGTGGGCGGACCAAAGTCGCGTGGTGTCATGGCGGTGGCACAAATATGATTGATGCCGTCCAAGGCCTCATCCAGGGTGTCCACCACGCGGCACTGCTCCAGGACATTGTTGGCACCGCTGGCGCGTTGTATGGTTTCTTCGCGACGTAACACGTTGTCCCAGCGCGGCTGTACCAGTACCAAGTCGTCAAAGTCCATCACCTTTAGAGCACGGGCTGCCGCGCCCACATTACCGGCGTGGCTGGTCTGAATAAGAATAAAGCGGGTTTTCAAAACAACACATTCAGTTAGCGGCGCACCTATGCGCGCGTACGCAGGCACTATAAGCGCTAAAATGTAAGGCTAGCCATCATCGAATGTGCACACGCGTCTTTGGCACCTAGCGCCAAGCCCCAATTCTTTGCTCTTAAACACTGTTATGTCATCCAATATCCACCCCATGTTGAACGTGGCCATCAAGGCCGCTCGCACTGCTGGCACCATCATCAACCGCGCCGCACTGGACATAGAGTCCGTGCGCGTCGCTGCCAAGCAAACCAACGACTTTGTCACCGAAGTGGACAAGGCCGCTGAAGAGGCCATTATTGAAACCTTGCTCACCGCCTTCCCTGACCACGGCATACACGCCGAAGAGTCTGGCGTTCAAGCTGGGCGCGGTCGCGAAGCCGACCATGTGTGGATTATTGACCCCTTGGATGGCACAACCAACTTCATACACGGCTTTCCCGTGTACTGTGTGAGCATTGCGTTACAAATAAAAGGCGTCATCGAACACGCCGTTATTTACGACCCCACCCGCAACGACTTGTTTTACGCCAGCAAAGGCCGCGGCGCCTACCTGAACGAGCGCCGTATTCGCGTGGGCAAGCGCACCCAACTAAAAGACTGCTTGCTCAGCACAGGCTTTCCATTCCGTCCGGGCGACGCGATGAAGCCTTACCTTGCGATGCTTGGTGACATCATGCCGCGCTGCGCCGGCATTCGCCGCCCAGGCTCTGCCGCCTTGGATTTGGCCTACGTTGCCGCTGGTTTTAGCGATGGCTTTTTTGAAAAAGGCTTGGCCCCTTGGGACGCTGCAGCCGGCTCCTTGCTGCTGACAGAGGCCGGCGGCCTGATCGGCAACTTCACCGGCGAGGCTGATTTTTTAGACCAAAAAGAATGCATGGCCGCCAATCCACGCATTTACGGCCAGCTGGTAAGCCTGCTGGGCAAATACTCTAAATTTGCCAGCGCGGGCGACAAAGCCGCTGTGCGTCAAGCGGCCAACGCCCAATCCGACCCAGCCCAAGACGAGTAAACCTACGCTGCGTCTGGCTGCTGGCTGGGCGCGGCATTGGCAAAGGCTGGTAGCGCCATGCAAGCCGCCTCAACGGCGGCGATGCGTGGCCACACACTCAAGTCCACAGCAAAGCGTCTGGCACTCTCTACTTGCGGCACCAGATAAACATCTGCCATGCTTGGCGCCCCACCAAAACAAAAATCACCACGTTGGCTATCAGCGGCCAGCATGGTCTCTAGGGCATCAAAGCCCGCGCTAATCCACTGGCCACACCAAGCATTAACAACCTGCTCATTGGCGCCAAACTGGCTGCGCAACTGCGTAAGAATGCGTTTGTTGTTCAGGGGGTGAATGTCGCAGCCCACAATCGCGGCCATGGCGCGTACATGGGCTCTGGCCGCAGCATCGCTAGGCAGTAAAGAAGGGTTTGGGTGCACCTCTTCAAGCCACTCCAAAATCGCGGGTGACTGTATCAATTTGTGCGCACCCGTGTCCAACACCGGCAATAAAGCCTGCGGGTTAAGCGCTTTGAATGCGGGCAACAAGTGCTCATCAGCCCGCAAATCAACGGCCACATAGTTGTACGCCAGCCCCTTAAGGCCTAGCGCTATACGCAACCTGTGAGAAGTGCCACTTCTGAAAAAACTGTAGAGATCCATATCAATACCTATAAATACACGATGACAGCAAATACCTTTGAGGCCATGCCGGGTGCTGGCTTTGGCTCCGGTAGACTGGTGGGCTTGCGCATCAGACGCCCTCATACCTTAGTACATTGCCCAAACGCCTTTCATGACAGACAAGGATAACGCCCACACGCCCATGATGGCCCAGTATTTGAGCATCAAAGCGCAGTACCCAGACACGCTTTTGTTCTACCGCATGGGCGATTTTTACGAGATGTTTTACGAAGACGCCGAGCGCGCGGCGGGCTTGCTAGACATCACGCTCACCACACGCGGCCAGTCTGCAGGCCAACCCATCCCCATGGCGGGTGTGCCTTTTCATTCCGTAGATGGTTATCTGGCCAAACTCATTCGGCTGGGCGAATCGGTGGCTATTTGCGAGCAAATTGGCGAAGTCACGGGTAAGGGTCCGGTAGAGCGTGGCGTGGTCCGCATTGTGACGCCAGGCACCTCACCGAGTCTGAGCTGCTGGGTGACAAGGCCGAGGCCAAAGTCATCGCGGTACACCAAGGGCCACGCAATACATTGGGCTTGGCATGGCTGGCCATGACACAAGGTGTGGTGCACATTGCACAGTGCAAGCCAAGCGAGCTGGCAACATGGGTGGCCCGCGTCGCACCCCAAGAGTTGCTGCACAGCGCAGACAACACCGATGCATTTGAGGCGGTGCTCAAAGAGCTGGCCTCAAACGCCAGTGCGGGTGGCCAACGCTTGGGGCTCACACTGCGCCCAGCATGGCAGTTTGATGAAAGCCTTGGCCTGCGCTTGCTGCTGGCACAACTGCTGACACAAAATCTGCAAGCCTTTGACGCCCAAGACCTCAACCAAGCACACGCCGCCGCTGGTGCGCTGCTTGAGTACGCGCGCCAAACCCAGGGCCGGGACTTGGTGCACGTGCGCGAACTGAGTGTTGCCCACAACGACGCACTCATCAACCTGCCCGCCACCACGCGGCGCAACCTCGAACTCACGCACACACTGCGCGGCGAAACCTCGCCTACGCTGTTGTCGCTGTTAGACACCTGCGCCACCAGTATGGGTAGCCGCATGCTGCGCGAATGGCTGCTAACGCCAGAGCGCGCCCGCTCCACAGCCAAGGCCAGGCTGCAAGCCATTGCCACGGTTAGCGCCCCAGGCAACCTGCACTACCAGCGCTTGCAAACAAACCTCAAAGGTTGCGGTGACGCGCAACGCATCACGGCGCGCATTGCACTGGCGCAAGCCAAGCCGCGAGAGCTGGTCGCGCTTTGCAACACCCTCAAGCGCGCTGGCAGTTTGGCCAACACCTTGCAAGCGCAGCCCGGCAACGAACTGACAGGCTTGTTGGCACAGTGGGCACAAGACCTCACGCCTGCGCCTGAAGTAGTGGCCTTGCTGGACGCCAGCTTGCTGGCAGAGCCGTCTGCACTGGTGCGCGAAGGTGGCGTGATAGCTGACGGCTTTGACGCAGCTAGACGAGCTGCGCGCCATAGCCACCAAATCCGATGATTTTTTACTGCAACTTGAAGCGACCGAGCGCGAACGCACAGGCATAGCCAACCTCAAAGTGCAATACAACCGCGTGCACGGCTTTTTTATTGAGGTTAGTCAAGGCCAGCTAGGCCGTGTGCCAGACAACTACCGCCGCCGCCAAACGCTTAAAAACGCAGAACGCTTCACAACGCCAGAACTCAAGGCCTTTGAGGATAAGGCGCTCAGCGCCCAGGAGCGCTCGCTGGCGCGTGAAAAATGGCTTTATGACCAATTGCTGGAGCAACTACTGACTTGGCTTGCACCACTTACCAACCTGTCACGCGCATTGGCTGGCCTGGACGTGGTGTGTTGTTTGGCTGAGCGCGCGCATACGCTGAATTGGTGTGCACCCGAGTTCAGTAGCGAGGTTGGCATTTACATACAAGGTGGACGTCACCCTGTAGTAGAGAGCCGTTTGCAAGCCACCAACACCGGTAGCGTGAACTTTATCCCCAACGACACCACACTCAACGCCAAGGCGCGCTTGCACGTTATCACTGGCCCCAACATGGGCGGTAAGTCAACATACATGCGCCAAGTCGCCGTGATTGCGCTGCTGGCCAGCATGGGCAGTTATGTACCAGCCACCAAGTGCCGCATAGGTCCGCTTGATGCGATACACACGCGCATTGGCGCGGCCGATGACTTGGCCAACGCCCAGTCCACCTTTATGTTGGAGATGACTGAGGCGGCGCAAATACTGCACGCCGCCACCGAGCAGTCGCTGGTGCTGATGGACGAAATCGGGCGCGGCACATCCACCTACGACGGATTGGCGTTGGCAGCAGGTATCGCCACCCACTTGCACAACAAATGCAAGTCAATGAGTTTGTTTGCCACCCACTACTTTGAGCTCACACAACTGCCCACCAGCCACCACCAAGCCATCAACATGCACGTCAGTGCGGTGGAGTCTGGCAACAGCGGCATTGCCTTTTTGCACCACATTGAGCCCGGGCCAGCCAGCCGCAGCTTTGGCGTACAAGTGGCCAAGCTCGCCGGCGTACCAGCCGCTGTGGTGCAGCAGGCCAGACAAAGTTTGGCCAACCTTGAACGGGACAACCAAAGCAGCCAGCCCCAGGTAGACTTGTTTGCCGAGCCGCCGCCTCTGCCAGCTGCCGAGCCAAGCGCCGTAGAGCAGGCCATCGCTGAGCTAGACCCAGACAGCCTGTCTGCGCGAGAAGCGTTGGACTGGGTGTACCAGCTCAAAACTTTGAGCCAGCGAGACGCTTAACATGACTGATTGCGCAGCCGCCAAGCCCGATGCGGATTGGGTGTTGTTACCTGACTCGACTACCAACGCCAGCCTTTAACCACCTACCCGGCGAAGGCTACTCGCTTTGCAGCGCGCGCAATGCGGCCATGGCACTCAAAACAATTAAAACCCCAACCGAGAAAAACATTCAGACCATGACAACACCCGCAACGCCGCTGATTATTTTTTCTCACGGCAATAGCTTCCCCGGTGGCACTTACGGGCAATTGTTTAAAAGCTTGCGCGCACGCGGCTACACCGTTAAAGCCATAGACCGCTTTGGCCACGAGCCGCAGTACGCGGTGACCAGCAACTGGCCCAACCTGGTCAAACAATTGCACGACTTTGCCGGTGCCGAGATGCATGCAGCCCAGCAAGAAGCGTGGCTTGTGGGGCATTCGTTGGGCGGCATAGTGAGCTTGCTGTGCGCGGCCAAGCACCCCATGCTGGGCGGCCAGCGCGTTAAAGGCGTTTTGCTACTTGACTCACCTGTGCTCACCGGTTGGAAAGCCAAGGGCCTGGCTGCAGCCAAGCTGACACAGCTCATAGGCTCAGTATCCCCGGGGCGCATCAGTCGCAAGCGGCGCAACACCTGGCCCAGCCTGGCCGAAACACGCAGGCACTTGGGTAGCAAGCGCGTATTTTCCCGCTGGGACCCAGCCGCTCTTGACGACTACATGACACACGGCTTTGAGACCATCAGCGACAACAACGGCGGCTCGCATTGTGTGCTGCGTTTTGACCGTGACATAGAAACCAAAATCTACAACACACTGCCCCACAACGTAGACGCCATGCTGCGCCGCCACCCGTTGCGGTGTCCCCTGTCTTTTATTGCTGGTACACAATCGGTGGAGATGCGCCAGGTAGGCGAAGGCTTGTCGCGCCGCCTGGTGGGCACTGACGCGCCTGGGCGCTGGCAGCATATAGAGGGCACGCATTTGTTTCCCATGGAGTCCCCCAAAGAAACCGCCGCTGCCGCCGTGCTGGCGCTTCAAGCCATGAGCGGCGAGGTATGAGGCTCCTAGCTCGTTGGTGCGGGCACTGGCGTGGCCTCTTGATCGCTGTCCTGGTCGGCTAGAGTCTCCAAAGGCTCTGAGGGATCTGGCGTGCGCGGATCCAGCTGCAAGGTGGTCTCGGTGCCGGTACCCATCAGCACATAGTCCACCTTATCTTCATCCGCCACCGGCGCCACCGCCTTGATGCGCTGCAGGGTATGCAAAGCCAACGCAGCGCACACCAACGCGAAGTAAAGCATCAAACTGCCTGGGCCCGCTGAGTCCATCCATACACCCGCCAGCGTTGGACCAAGGGCTGCACCTATGCCGTGCACCAACAGCAAGCCACCGGTTATTTCCAGTGTTCTAGACGGGTCCACCATGTCATTGGCGTGCGCAACACTCAGGCCGTACACCGTGAACAACACGCCACCAAGCAAGAAACCCAGCGGCACCAAGGCCCATGTCATTGTGAGCGCAAACACATAGGCCACAACACCCAGCATCACGGCCGCCACAAGCGCCAGCAACAGGACCCGGCGCCTGTCTATGCGGTCTGAATAATGACCAACAGGCCACTGAAACAAGGCGCCCCCCACAATCGTGGCCGCCATAAACGATGCCACACCCGCGGCGTCAAAGCCAACACGTTGGGCAAACACAGCGCCCAAACCAAAAAACGCACTGCTGATCAGTCCCGACGCAAACGCCCCGCTCACCCCTAGCGGCGTAGCCAACCACAAACTGCTAATGCTCAAGCGTGGGGGCTCTACCGCATCAGGCTGTGTGACAGGTGCCAATGTAATGGGCAACAACGCAAACGACAGCAACACCGACACCATGGCAAACGGCACAAAGCCCATGGCGTCGCCCACCAAAATAAGCCACTGGCCCAAAGCCAGCGCCATGAAAGACACAAACAAATAAATAGAGAACACGCGCCCGCGCTGGTCTTTGGGTGCCAGTGTGTTGAGCCAACTTTCAATCACGATGTACAAGCCCACCAGGCATACGCCAGCAACAAAACGCAATGCACCCCAAAACCAGGGATCAATCCACAAGGCGTGCAATATGGGCATGGTGGACGCCATGCTGGCCATCGCAGCATAAGCGCGTATGTGCCCCACGCGGCTGATTAATGCAGGGCACACCAACACGCCGGCCACATAGCCTGCAAAGTAGTAGGCTGATGTGATAAGCCCAGTAACCACCGTAGAGAACTCGGCCATGCCCGCGCGCAAACCCACCACAGAAAACAGCAGGCTGATACCCACTATCAACATGGCAACACCACTGAGAATGGCCACCAAGTGCCCGCGCAAGTCTTTCATGCTGATCTTGCCTCGTAGACTAGGCCGCCCATTCAATCCAGCCTGTAGCCGATGTGGCCAGAATAAACGAGCCAAACGCCACCCGGTACCACGCAAAAGGCATAAAGCTGTGGGTAGAGATGTAGCGCAACAACCAACGTATGCACCACAGCGCACTGAAAAACGCCACCACTGTGCCCACAGCAAACATGGGGAAGTCGGCCCACTCCAGCAAGTCACGCTCTTTGTACAGGCTGTACACACCAGCGCCTATCAGCGTGGGAATCGCCAAGTAAAACGAAAAGTCGGTGGCTGCACGTCGACTAAGGCCAATGAGCATGCCGCCAATGATGGTGGCGCCGCTGCGGCTGGTACCAGGAATCATGGCAACACACTGAATAAGACCAACCTTTAGCGCATCCATGCCAGTCATTTCGTCAACGCTGTCTACGCGCACGGTGGTTGCTTGGCGCTTTTCCGCCCACCAAATAATGGCGCCGCCCACAATCAGCGCAATAGCCACTACGTTGGCGTTGAACAAATTTTCCTTAATGGCTTTGCCAAAGGACAAGCCCAAAATAACCGCCGGGAAAAAAGCAATCAGGACATTGCGCGTAAAGCGCTGAGCCTGGGGCTGCGTGGGCAGCTCACTGACGGTTGTCCAAATACGCTGCCAATAAACCACAACAACAGCAACAATAGCGCCGGTTTGTATGGCGATATCAAACACCTTGGCCTTGTCGTCGTGAAAGCCAATCAGCGAGCCCGTGACAATCAGGTGGCCGGTGGAAGAAATAGGCAAGAACTCGGTAATGCCCTCTACCAAACCCATCACAACGGCTTTGGCCAGTAATAAATAGTCCACGCGAATAGCTTCCCGCCCAGTAAGAGCTTTTGTGTATTGAATGCGCTAATTCTAAGTGGCTAAGGTGATCACGCCACAACCGCATAAAATCACAGGATTCGCGCTATTTTTTAGCCACAACCTACCCACCAGCGCCCCATTGTGACCGACAGCAACACACCAGACACCGCCGCCAAGCCCAGTAATTTTTTGCGCCAAATCATTGAGTCCGATCTGAGCAAAGGCACACATGCCAAGCGCTTGTGGGCTGGCCAACCCGGCACGGCGGCTCAGCACGCGCAAGGCCAGCCTGACCCGGCCAGCATTCGCACACGGTTTCCGCCAGAACCCAACGGCTACTTGCACATTGGTCACGCCAAAAGCATTTGCCTGAACTTTGGCTTGGCGCAAGCCTACGGCGGCGTGTGCCACTTGCGCTTTGACGACACCAACCCCGAGAAGGAAGACCAAACCTTTGTGGACGCCATCGTAGACGCGGTGCAGTGGCTGGGCTTTGACTGGCAAGCGTTTGGTACCAGCCACCGCTACCAGGCCAGTGACTACTTTGACACCATGCACGATGCGGCCGTCTACCTTATTGAGCAAGGCTTGGCTTATGTGGACGAACAAAGCGGTGAGGACATGCGCAAAAACCGGGGCGACTTTGCCACACCCGGCACCGACAGCCCCTTTAGAAACCGCACTGCGGCTGAAAACTTGGCTCGCTTTGCCGACATGCGCGCTGGCGTTTTGGCAGATGGCGCTGCCGTGCTGCGCGCCAAAATTGACATGGCCAGCCCCAACATCAACATGCGCGACCCAGCCATCTACCGCATACGACACGCCACCCACCACCACACTGGCGATGCCTGGTGCATTTACCCCATGTACACCTTTGCGCACCCCATAGAAGACGCGCTGGAAAATATCACCCACAGTATTTGCACACTGGAGTTTGAAGACCAGCGCCCGTTTTACGACTGGCTAATGGACAAGCTGGGTGCCGGTGGCATCGTGAACACGCCACCACCCAAACAATACGAATTCGCCCGCCTGAATCTCACCTATGTGGTCACCAGTAAACGCAAGTTGGCGCAACTGGTGCATGAGCAACACGTACAAGGCTGGGACGACCCACGTATGCCCACGATTGTGGGTTTGCGCCGTCGTGGCTACACACCTGAAGCCATTCGCTTGTTTACAGACCGCATTGGCGTATCTAAGTCTGACGCTTGGATTGACTACTCCACCCTGGAGGGCAGCCTGCGCGACACGCTGGACACCACCGCGGCGCGCGCCATGGCCGTGCTGGACCCCATCAAGCTGCATATTGACAACTGGGACGAGCTAATGGGTGCAGGCTATTTAGATACCTGTACCGCACCCGTACACCCACACCACCCTGAACGCGGGGAGCGCCAATTCATGTTTGGCTCCGAGCTATGGATTGAGCGCACAGACTACGAGCAAGAACCGCCCAAAGGCTACTTCCGCTTGTTTCCCGGCAACAAGGTGCGACTGAAATACGGCCACGTGGTGGAGTGCATAGGCGCTGACTACGATAGCAACGGCACGCTGCTGCAAGTCAACGCACGCCTGATACCCGACACCAAAAGCGGCACGCCGGGCGCCTCTGCCGTCAAGGTCAAGGGTGTTATCACTTGGGTGGGTGCCAGCGATGCGCTCAGCGCACCCGTGCGCTTGTACGACCGCCTGTTTAAAGAAGCGCAGCCCGACGCTGGCGGGCGCGACTTTATGGCGGCCCTCAACCCAGACAGCCTGCACACGGTACAGGCCGTTGTGGAGCCCAGCCTGGCCACAGCCAGCGCTGGCCAAAGCTTTCAGTTTGAGCGCCTGGGCTATTTCGTCGCAGACTTGCAAGACAGCCAAGTCGGGGCACCCGTATTCAACAGAAGCGTTGGACTAAAAGACGGCTGGGCAGTCAGGTAAGGGCGCGTGATGCAAACCACCATCGCCCAGACCGTGCGACTGGCGTCGGCTTTGCCACCGATGCAACACCGCTTGTACTCCAAAAGCGCTGCCGGCCGTGTTGCTGTTTGAGGACGATGACCTACTGGTGGTGGACAAGCCCGCGGGCTTGATGTCTGTGCCTGGGCGAGGTCCAGACAAACAGCACTGCCTGCTGTCCATGCTGCACAGCCTGGGCTACGCTGCCTTGGTGGTACACCGCCTGGACACCGCAACCTCTGGTGTGATGGTGTTTGCAAAACACATCAAAGCGCAACAGTTCTTGAGCAAGGCCTTTGCTCAACGCCTCACCCACAAAACCTATCAAGCCGTGGTGCAAGGGGCGCTTCTTGGCCCAACAGATGACGTCACCAATGAATGGCAAAGCATTGACGCGCCACTCATCATCGACTGGCCCAACCGGCCCAGGTCAAAGGTATGCACCGATACCGGCAAACCAGCACGCACACTCTGGCAAGTGGCAGCCAGCGCCACCACCGCCTCGGTGCATGCTCCCCCCAAACTACACGCGTCAGCTTGCGCCCTATCACCGGGCGCACCCACCAACTGCGTGTACACCTCATGCACATAGGCCACCCCATAGTGGGTGACGCGCTGTACCACCCCAACTACCAGCATCTCAGCAACGAAGCTGGTCCGAAAGGGGCGCCAGCGCCTGCCCGCCTGCTACTGCATGCCACCGACTTAAGCGTGCCCAGCTTGCGCGGCGGCGACACATTGAACTGGCACAGCCCAGTACCCTTCTAGCTTGCACGTTGACTGGCGCCTATTGGCGTTCACCATTTATTCATCACACCAACTGGAGACAAAAGCATGACCCAAGACGTATTTGTTGTAAGCGCTGTGCGCACAGCCATTGGCACATTTGGCGGAGCACTGAAAGACACGCCACCCACCGCACTGGCCACCCTGGTGGTGAAGGAGGCGCTGGCGCGTGGCAGCGTGGACGGCCATAGCGTGGGCCATGTGGCTTTTGGTCATGTGGTGAACACAGAGCCACGCGACATGTATCTGTCACGTGTGGCGGCCATTGAAGGCGGTTGCGCGCAACACACAGCAGCCTTTAACGTGAACCGCTTATGCGGCTCCGGCTTGCAGGCCATTGTGTCGGCCAGCCAGTCCATCATGCTGGGTGATACCGATGTGGCCATTGGCGGCGGCGCTGAAAACATGAGCCGCGCGCCCTACGCCAGCCTCAACACCCGCTTTGGCACACGCATGGGCGATGCCAAACTCATAGACATGATGCTGGGTGCCTTGCACGACCCATTTGAAAACATACACATGGGTGTGACGGCCGAGAACGTGGCCACCAAGTGGGGCATCACACGTGAGCAGCAAGACGCCACGGCCGTAGAAAGCCACCGCCGCGCAGAACGCGCCACGCAAGCTGGCTACTTTAAAGATCAAATCGTGCCGGTCATGCTCAAGTCGCGCAAAGGCGACACCGCCTTTGAAGTCGACGAGCACTTCCGCGCCAACTGCCAGCCTGAAGACATGGCCAAGCTCAAGCCGGTGTTTGTTAAGGAAAACGGCACCGTCACAGCTGGCAACGCTTCAGGCATCAACGACGCGGCAGCGGCTTTGGTACTGATGAGCGCCAAAGCAGTGAGCGCGCAAAATGCCAAACCGCTGGCGCGTTTGGTAGCCTATGCACACGCTGGTGTAGACCCGCGCTACATGGGTATTGGCCCAGTCCCCGCCACACAAGCAGCACTCAAAAAAGCAGGCCTGACAGTGGCTGACCTGGACGTTATTGAGGCCAACGAAGCCTTTGCTGCTCAAGCCTGTGCCGTCAGCAAGGACTTGGGGCTGGACCCTGCCAAAGTCAACCCCAACGGCTCTGGCATTTCTCTGGGTCATCCGATTGGCGCAACTGGCGCGTTGATTACGGTGAAGGCTATTCATGAGCTACACCGCATAAAAGGCCGCTACGCCTTGGTCACCATGTGTATTGGTGGCGGACAAGGCATTGCTGCCATTTTTGAACGTGTCTGAAGTGAAGCCGTCGCAGGACCTCTAACACCGCTCAAGCCCTTTAAACGCCCTCACCCTGGAAGCTGCCCGCCCTGAAGGTCAGCACCAGGGTGTCGCGCCAACCGTGTTCGTCTTCTGGTTGTATGGGTGTGGTTTCGTGAATCATCTTGCCATCGTCCAGCAACAGCACTGTCCAAGGCTTGGTCATGGTGAAGCGCTGGCCGCTGGGGCCATTGGCTTCAAACACACGGCTTTCACCGCCCTTGACACCTTCGCGGCTGACCATGCACACCATCACCAAGTCCACACCGTCGCGGTGAGCACCCTCTGGCGTGGGCCTGCCTATGCCGTCGCTGGTGTCAATGCGAAACTGGTGCGCTTCGGTATACCAAGCTTGCTCACCACGCAAGGCACTGGCCACTTGCGCGCCCGCCACCAACAGCCCCTGCCACGCTGGGTTGGCCCACACATGCGGCTCTACAGGCTCAAACCAGCGCTGCATACCGCCGTGCAAGGCGTTGTACGCCACAGGCTGCCAGTGCGCTCGGTGCGCCACTTGCTCCACCACCGCGCCATTCACCACGGCACAACTGTGGCGGCGTTTGCGATAACGACCACCGTCCTTAAGGTAGTGGTCGTCTTCCAAGTGGTGCCAGCTGCTGTTCAAGGCGTCCAGGTCAGCTTGCTGGCAACCCAGCCAAGAAGGGCTGTCAGCGGCGTCCAGCACGGCAAAACCGTTGACTTGAACATGGGCATGCAGCTGCGCCAGCGGCGCAGTCGGGGGCGGAAACAATGTAGGCATGGACCTATTATCTCTGCACAAACGAGGGGAAAACCTGATGGGCACAGCATGCGCTAGCCGCAATACTATGGAAATGGGCCAAAAAACAAACGCCCTTGACAACTGACAACGCTTAATCGCCCCCACATGATGCAAGACACACAAAGCCCCAACGAAGAGACGGTTCAAAGCTCATCGGTTTTGTCTATGCCCATTAACAACGTTGGCCTCAATGAGCCGCTTCAGTGGCTAAGCCTGGGCTGGCTTGACTTTGTGCGTTCGCCCATGACCGGTTTGTTTTATGGCTTGTGCTTTTTCGCCATGGGCCAGGCGCTGATGGTGGTGTTTGAGTCTGCGCCCGCCTACGTGTTGGCGCTGAGTGCTGGCTTTTTGTTGGTGGGGCCCTTTTTGTCCCTGGGCTTGTACCAGATCAGCAAAGACTTGCAGGCCAAACGCCGGCCTCAACTCAAGCGCTCGTTGTGCGCGTGGCTGCCCACCAAATCATCCATGGCTATTTTTGCGGGTGTGTTGTTGGTGCTTGAAATGCTGTGGGGACGCGCCTCACTCATTGTATTTGCGGTCAGCTTCGACACCATGCCAGAGGCCAGCAGCACCTGGGCAGCCCTGCTCAACCTGGAGAACATTGATTTCATCATTGCCTACCTGGTGGTAGGCGCGGTGTTTGCGGGCCTCATTTTTACAACCAGCGCCATAGCCATACCCATGATTCTGGACAAGCGTGTAGACGCTATTGCTGCAGGCCTGACCAGCATCAGGGCCTGCCTGGGAAAACCCCATCACCATGGCTTTTTGGGGCATGCTGATCACGGTATCTGTGGTGGCAGCCATGTTGCCGTGGTTTGTGGGGCTATTGGTGATTGGCCCTGTTTTGGGCCACGCCACTTGGCACGCTTATCAAGCCCTGGTGATGCCGCCTGTGCCTGCGCCACCACCAAGCCAATGAGCTGAAGGACCAGCCCGTCAGGCGGTCACGCGTTCACGTTCACCACCACACGCCCTTTGACTGTGCCGGCCATGATGTCGGCACCGACTTGAGGCGCATCAGCCAACGCCACTTCGGTGGTCAGGCTGTCCAGTTTGGCCAAGTCAAGTTGGCCGGCCAAGGCCTGCCACGCCGCTTCGCGCTTGGCCATGGGTGCCATTACGCTGTCAATACCGCACAGCGTGATACCGCGCAAAATAAACGGCGCCACGCTTGCCGGGAAGTCCATACCCTGCGCCAAACCACAAGCCGCAATCACGCCGCCGTAGCGTGTGCTGGCGCAGGCATTCACCAACGTGTGGCTGCCAACGGCGTCCACCACACCGGCCCAACGCTCTTTTTGCAGTGGCTTGCCAGGCTCGCTCAGCAGCGCTCTGTCCATCACCTCGGCTGCACCAAGCCCTTTTAGATAGTCATGCTCGTTGGCCTTGCCAGTGGTGGCCACCACTTTATAGCCCAGTGACGACAGCAACAAAGTCGCCACCGACCCCACACCGCCGGTAGCGCCTGTTACGAGCACTTCACCATCTTGTGGCTTAACGCCGCCGGCTTGCAAGGCTTGCACACACAACATGGCCGTGTAGCCCGCCGTGCCTATGGCCATGGCCTGACGCGCACTGATGGCGCTGGGGCGCAGCTGCAGCCACTGCGCCTTGACCCGCGCCTTTTGCGCCAAACCGCCGCTGTGCACCTCGCCAACGCCCCAACCATTGAGCAACACCTCGTCACCCGCTTTGAAGCTGGGGTTGTCGCTGCTGAGCACCCGCCCAGCCAGGTCAATACCGTACCAAACTGGGTTTGCGCACCACAGGCGATTTGCCTGTAATGGCCAGGCCGTCTTTGAAGTTGATGGTGGAGTAGAGCACCTCCACCACGACGTCGCCCTCAGGTGAGAGTTGCTCAAAAAATGCCTGGTCGTCCATGTCCACCAGGTTGCATTGGTAGCTGGGTTCTTTGTCTATACGTAAGAGTTTCAAAACAATCAGTCCTTGGGTTTCAATTTACGAGGCAGCTTTGGCTGACGCCTCAAGCGCTTGTGCCTTGGCTTGGTCCTGCAGCGCACGCCACATCACTTTACCGCTGCCGCTTTTGGGCAACGAGTCGACGAACTCGACAATCCTCGGCGCTTTATACACCGCCATTTCATCGTGACACCATTGCAGCATGTCTTGCGCTGTCACGCTTTGACCCGCTCGCAACACCACAAAGGCTTTCACGTTTTCACCTCGGTATGCGTCAGGCACACCAATCACGCAGGCCTCAGCCACTGCAGGGTGTTTGAACATCAAGGCTTCAACCTCGGCGGGCCACACCTTGTAGCCGCTGGCGTTGATCATGCGCTTCAATCGGTCGGTCATGAAATAGTAGCCGTCCTCATCCATGCGACCCAGGTCGCCAGAGCGGAAGTAGCGCACGCCTTCAATCTCGACAAAGGCCTGGGCCGTGGCATCTGGCCTGCGCCAATAGCCTTGAAACACCATGGGACCGTTGATGAGGATTTCACCCGACTCACCCACCGGCAAGGGCTTTAGCGTCTCTGGATCTACAACAATAGAGCGCACGCCAATAAACGGCACGCCCAAGCACTGCTGCTTGGTCGCCAAGGGCGGGTTGCTGTGAGAAGGGGCAGCCGTCTCGGTGAGGCCATAGCCCTCGGCAAACCGCAGGCCAAACTCATTAAACAAGCGCTGCGCAACGGCTTGCGGCATGGCCGCGCCGCCGCCACCTATGTACTTCAAGCTGCTCAAGTCGTAGCTGGACATGTTGGGGCTGGCCAACAAATCCATGATCATGGTGGGTATGTTGGTCCAGTGGGTCACGCCCCACTTGGAGATCAAGCGGCCTGCAAGGTCGCGGTCCCAGCGCGGCATGACCACCATGGTGGCGCCACCAAACACAGCGCTGTGCATGCCAGAGACCATGCCAGTGATGTGAAACATGGGCACCACAACCAGCGAGACCACCTCTGCTGTGCCACTGCCCCAGTAGCTGCTGGCCACCGCGTTGTGCATCACGCTGGCGTGTGTGTGCATGCAGCCCTTGGGCAGCCCGGTGGTCCCGCTGGTATAGGGCAATACCGCCAAGTCACTGGGTTTGGCGCTCAGCTCGCCGGGCTGCGCGGTACAGGTGGTGGCTTGCTGCCACGAGTGGTTGGTGGCTTGTGCCCACTGTGGCGGCTCTATTGGCGTGGCAAGCCATGCAGCCCACGTGTGCGGCACCTCTTCGGCAAAACCCGCACCGCTGCAGTCAAGCACCTCGCCCAAGTTGGTCACCACGGCGTGGTGCAGTTGCTCATCTGCAGCCAGTGCGGCGTCGGCTGTGGCCATAAACCCAGCCAGGTCAGCACTGACCACGGCTACCCGTGCTTGTGCGTCTGCGATGTAGTGCGACAGCTCGTGGGCACGGTTCATGGGGTTCACGGGCACCACCACAGCGTTGGCGCGCAGTATGGCAAAGTGCGCCACGACCCACTGCGGGCTGTTTTGCATCATCAGCAACACACGGTCGCCAGATGCCACACCAAGCGACTGCAGGTAGGCGGCCATGGCGTCCACTTGACGCGCCAACTCCGCATAAGTCATCACGCAGTCAAAAAACACAACGGCTGCCTTGTCGGGGTAGCGCATGGCGCTGACGCGCAGGTTTTCAACCAAATTGGTTTGTGGCGCGTTGAGTTCGCGCGACAGGTGCGGCGGCCAATAACGAAAGTGTGCCGGTGTGGTGGTCATATTCAAATGCCCTGAAGGTCAATATGTTGCACAGCTTAAGGCGCAAGCACTGGACGCGGCAACACCTGCGTGTGTGGCTGATGTCGCCATAGAGACCTGACAGGCCCAAGGCCCATAACGCAGCGAAAACGCACACCAACAACCAATGCATAGAACCGTCAAACGGTATGTATGCAAATTATGCATGGGCTGCTGGCGTAAACCCCAAGCATTTGTACACACGGGTTGAACTATAGTGAGGGCCGCTGAACCTGCGATGCTGTCAAACAGCAAAGCATGCGGCTTATCTCAATTTAAAACTAACTGTTTGAAACAGGAGCCCCCATGAAAATATCCGTACTAACGACAGCTTTAGCCGCTGCGTTTGTGTTGTCCGCCTGCGGTAACAACGAAGATGCCGCTGTTCAAGCACCTGCTGCAGCGCCCGCCGAGGCCGCGCCAGTAGCTTCTGCAAAAACGCTTGACGCCATCAAGGCGCGAGACAGCATTGCATGCGGAGTCAACACGGGTTTGGCAGGTTTTTCAGCAGCTGACTCTCAGGGCGAGTGGTCTGTTGGACGTTGACATCTGTAAAGCTGTGGCAGCCGCCACATTGGGCGATGCCAACAAGGTGAAATACGTGCCATTGAACGCACAACAGCGCTTCACGGCACTGCAGTCAGGCGAAATCGACATTTTGTCGCGCAACACCACGTTCACCATGTCTCGTGACGCCTCTTTGGGCCTGCACGCAACTGGCGTTACTTACTACGACGGCCAGGGCTTCATGGTGCCAACACGCACAAAAATTGAAAGCGCCATGCAGCTGAAGAACCAAACGGTTTGTGTTCAGTCTGGTACCACCACCGAGAAAAACCTCACCGACTTCTCAAAGGCCAACGACTTGAACATCAAGCCTGTTGTATTTGAAGACTTCAACGCATCAGTTGCAGCCTTCTTTGCTGGCCGTTGCATTGCTTACACCACCGACGCGTCAGGCCTGGCGTCTATTCGCAACAAGGAAGCACAAAATCCAAAAGACTACGTGATCCTGCCTGAGCTGATCTCCAAAGAGCCACTGGGCCCAATGGTTCGCCGCGGCGACGACGAGTGGTTTGCTATTGTGAAGTGGACCATCCATGGTCTTCTGGAAGCCGAAGAGCTGGGCATTACGCAAGCCAACGTTGAACAGATGAAGGGCGACGACAGCCCAGCTATCGGCCGTATCCTGGGCTCCAAAGACGACACCGGCAAGCTGGTTGGCCTGGACGCCGCCTGGATGGCACGTGCCATTGCCGCGACTGGCAACTACGGCGAAATCTTTGAGCGCAACGTTGGCCCTAACTCACCACTGGGTTTGCCACGCGGCACCAACAACTTGTGGAACAAAGGTGGCCTGATGTACGGCTACCCCATCCGCTAAGCCGTCAGCGTCTATTGGTTAACACCGCCTAGGTCTGTTGTGATTTAGGCAGTTGGCAAACACCGACAAGCCGCGTGCTGAGACTGTCTTGGCATGCGGCTTGTTTGCTGTGAAAGCCCTACACAACTCTCCCTCTTTCAACCACATGTGCTGTGTAGTTGCGGTGCCGCAAGGCCTGGCAAACGCAGACATCAGCTGAAGTAATAACGATGAGCACCATCCACGTGCCACCCAAAAAAATCAATTGTCTTGGCGCAGTCAGGCCTTCAGGGGTTTGGTTTACCAGGGCATGGCCATTGCCGCCATCATCTCGTTGATTTGGCTGCTAGCCAGCAACACCATGACGAACATGGCTGCGCGCGGCATTCAAAGTGGCTTTGACTTTCTCACCCAGGCCGCAGGCTTTGATATTGGTGAGACCCCTATTCCTTACGACTCTGGCCAAGGCTACTGGCGCGCATTTTTGGTGGGTCTCGCCAACACGCTGCGCGTGGCGGTGGTAGGCATTGTGCTCACCACGATTTTGGGCACGCTCCTGGGCATTGGCCGTTTCTCGCGCAACGCCCTGGTGCGGGGTATGTGCACGGCATACGTTGAGTTTTTCCGCAACATTCCGATTCTGTTGCAATTGTTCATGTGGTACATCTTCCTTACCGAGTTGCTGCCAGACAGCTGGGAGCCATGGCAGTTTGGCAACTTCTTTGTGAGCAAAGGTGGCTTGTCCTTTCCTGCGCCAATCTGGGCATTTGGTCACTTAACCGGCTTTATCGGTTTGGCCCTGGGCATTGTCGGCATTGTCATGTACAAGCGCCGTGCCATCCGCCATTTTGAGATAACCGGGCAACAAACCGGCAATATGTTTGTGCCTTTGGCCATGCTTGTTGGCGGCGCTGTATTGGGCTGGTTGCTGGGCGGCGCACCCTCAGAATTCAACACACCCGTCAAAGGCGACTTTGCTATCGAGCACGGTGCCGCGGTTACGCCCGAGTTCTTGACGGTATTACTGGGCCTGACCATGTACACCGCCGCTTTTGTAGCCGAGGTGGTGCGTGCAGGCGTTCAGTCCGTGGCCGCAGGCCAGAGTGAGGCCGCAGCAGCGCTAGGCCTGTCCAAAGGCCAGTCCATGAAGCTGGTGATGTTGCCGCAAGCGTTGCGCGTGATCATCCCGCCCATGACCAACCAGTTTTTGAATCTCACCAAAAACTCATCTTTGGCTGTGGCTGTGGGCTACCCAGACATTGTGTCGGTCACCAATACTGCGCTTAACCAGACCGGTCGCGCTGTGGAGTGTATTGCCATTGTGATGTTGGTCTACCTCACCACATCGCTGCTCACATCCCTGCTGATGAATTGGTACAACAAACGCTCGGCGATCAAAGAGAGATAAGCGGCCAACCATGAATACAACAACATTTACACCGATTGAGCCACGCCAAGCGCCAGTGAACACCGAGGGTTTCATCCCTTGGATTCGCGCCAACCTGTTTGGTGATGCCCGTACCACCCTTGCCACCATCATGTTTGGCGGCCTGCTGGTGTGGTACCTGCCCCAACTGGCCGACTGGGCAATTTTCAGAGCCTACTGGCTGGCCGACTCCAACGCTTGCAGAGCTGATGGCGTGGGCGCATGCTGGGGCGTGGTAACAGAGAAATACCGACTGGTTATTTTTGGGCGCTACCCCTACGAAGAGCAATGGCGCCCGCTGGTCGCCACGCTGATGATGCTGACCTTGCTGGTGGCAAGCTGCACACGCTCGTTTTGGAAGCCTTGGCTGGCCGTTTTGTGGGTACTCATGCTCAGCGGCTTCTTCACCCTCATGGGCGGCGGCGTGCTGGGTATGCAAGCCGTAGAGACCAGCCGCTGGGGTGGCTTGCCACTGACCATCATGCTGGCAACTATCTCTATTGCCTTGGCTTTCCCACTGTCGCTGTTGGTGGCCTTGGGCAGGCGCTCGGACTTGCCTGCCATTCGCAGCCTGTGCACCATTTTTGTCGAGCTGATCCGTGGCGTTCCACTCATTTCTGTGCTGTTCATGGCCTCGTTTTTGTTCCCGCTGTTTATGCCAGTGGGTGTCACCATTGACGTGTTGCTGCGGGTATTGGTGGGTATTACCCTGTTCCAAACGGCGTACATGGCAGAAGTTATCCGTGGTGGACTGCAGGCCATTCCAAAAGGTCAAGTTGAGGCGGCTGCCACGCTGGGTTTGTCTTACTGGCAAACCCAACGCAAGATCGTGCTTCCACAGGCTTTGGCCATGGTGGTGCCTGGCATCATGAACAGCTTTATCGCCATCTTTAAAGACACCTCGCTGGTCACTATCGTGAGCTTGTACGAGCTCACCGGCGCCTTGCGACTGGCCCTGGGCTCAGACGCTGACTGGCGCTCCTTCTACATTGAAGGCTACTTGTTCATTGCTCTGATTTACTTCGTGTTTTGCTTCTCCATGTCGCGCTACAGCGCCTGGGTAGAAAAACAGGTGAATAAAGGCAAAGCGCGTTAGCCCCTGGGCCACGCATGCACCCAACAATATAAAACCGAGATTTAAATATGTCTGAACCCATCATTACATTCGACAAAGTCAACAAGTGGTACGGCAACAATTTTCATGTGTTGCGCGACATTGAGCTGTCTATTGCCAAAGGCGAACGCATTGTGATTTGCGGCCCATCCGGCTCTGGCAAATCGACACTGATTCGCTGTATCAACCGCCTGGAAGAGCACCAAGAGGGCAACCTCATTGTGGACGGCATAGAACTAGGCGATGACGTCAAGGCCATTGACCAAGTGCGCAGGCAAGTGGGCATGGTGTTCCAGCAGTTCAACCTGTTCCCTCACCTCACCGTGTTGGAGAATCTGACGCTGTCGCCCATGTGGGTAGGCAAGCTGCCCAAGTCTGAAGCGGTGGCCCGCGCCATGGAGCAACTTGAGCGCGTGCGCATTGCCGAGCAGGCTGACAAGTACCCACTGCAGCTGTCAGGCGGCCAACAGCAACGTGTGGCGATTGCGCGCGCGTTGTGCCTCACCCCCAAAATCATGCTGTTTGACGAGCCCACATCTGCGCTTGACCCAGAGATGATCAAGGAAGTACTGGACGTGATGGTGGAGATGGCCGATCAGGGCATCACCATGATTTGCGTGACCCATGAAATGGGCTTTGCCAAGGCCGTGGCAGACCGCGTGATCTTTATGGACCAGGGTCAAATTGTTGAACAGAACACGCCAGAAGAGTTTTTCAACAACCCACAAAACGAACGCAGCAAGGACTTCTTGTCCAAGATATTGGGGCATTAAACCCCAGCTGCACTGCGCTGAAAAGCCCTTGCGGACCAAGCTCTCGCACACGGTGCGAGCGCTCTCAGCGCTACCTGATTGCTTCTTGCAACTGGGCACCCGCTTGCCAGGCTGCCTGCGCGGCAACCTGGTCGCCCTGCTGCTCAGCCAGCTGGGCCAATGCCACCCATGCGCGCCGGCGCAGCGACAAATGACCCAAGCCTTTGGTGGCCCGCTCAAGAAGCGGTTGGGCTTTGCCCCACAACTGGCGCTTCATATAGGTTTGTGCAGCCAGGTATTGCAGCACGGCGTCAGAGGTACGCTGGCTTTGGGCAGCCTCCACTTGCGCGATCCACTCTTGCTCAAGATAGGGCACCAAGGGCTCTATACACAAGGCCAAGCGGGTTTGCTGGGCCTGCGTGAGATCGTCATAGCGCTTCCACAGTGGCTGCAGCTGCTGCATCACGCGCTCAGCCGCGGGCTTGGCCATATCGGCCTCATCAAATGCGGCATTGATTTCTAAATAGCGTTTGGCCCAAGCCAGGCTCACATCAGCCGTATCGCGCTCGTTGCTGGGCAAGGTCTTCCAAAACGATTGCAATGCAACCTCATCGCTGGCGGCGTTGATGACTTTAACGGCCAGCGAACGCTGCAAACTGGTTGATGCGAAGCCTGTAAACGCGCCATGCTTGGTGAGTGTGCGTACGGCCTCCAAGGCGGCCAAAGGCTTGTCCTCCAGCTGCGCCAAGTCCAGGCGCGAGCGCCATGTTTGTACACGCCTTGCCACTGCCTTGGGCAAGCCATTCAGGCGCGCATTGGCCAGCGCAGTATCTCTGAGTTCCAAGGCCCAACGCAGTGAGCGCAGCATCACGCCCTCTTTGGCAGCAGCGCCATCGTTGCGCACGTCCACAGCCAGGGCCGCGTCTAGGTGAGCCTGTGCGTTGTCCAGCTGGCGCATGGCCTGCGCACTCTCGGCCATCACCCACAGCGCCAGCACACGAGCACTTGCCAAGCGCGGCAGCTGCATACCGTCTATCGCGTGATACTGGTCAAGTTGCGACAAGGCCTCGCTCGCAGCGTTGTGGGCCTTGCCGTGCCGACCTGCCAAGTGCAAACTGATGCTGTCTATCAATAACGCCATCACGCCGCGCTCAGCGCGTTGCACGCGAGCCCACCTGGCCTTGGCAGAAGCCATGCGCAGTCCTGCCCCCATGCGCTGCAACCACAACAGTGAGCCAAACAAAGCAGCCAGGACAATAAGCGCCAAGTTCAGCGACAAGTCAACGCGCTGACCGCCCACAAACAGCGACACCATGGCTGAGTTGTCCAGGGCCCATGCCACGAACACACCCAAAACCACCCACAACACCAGAGAAGTTAACCATTTCATAGCAACACCTCTTTAGCGACCAGCAGCCGCTGTAGCCAGCGCGCTGAGGGTGGACTGAGGCATGGGCACTTGCAAGCCTTGAATGCTGGCTTGCAGGCTTTGCAGCTTCTCTAGCAAAGCCTGAGCATCGGTACTACCCGGCTCGCTGTATTGCGTGACAGACTGCGCCACAGCCGCCAAGTCTTGTGCGGCCACATCATGCTGCGCACCCACCAATGCCAGTCGGGCATTGAGCACTCGCAGCTTTAAGTTTTGGCGCAACACCCAAGCGTGCTCAGGGCTTAGCAAAAAAGTGTCGCTGTTATCAATGGCGCGCACACGCACCAGGCCGCTTAGCTGCTGACCCGCCACACCAGACCAGTCGCGCCAAAAGCTTTGAGCCTGGGCACTGACACCATGCCAAACGTTGGACAGCCACGTGCCACCACTGGCCACTGTTGTTTCAACAGCAGTGGGCTCAGTGCTTGCAGTCGCGTCTGTCGGTGCCGCATCAACGCGGCCTACGGTATGCGGCAGCGGCAGCGGCGGTGCCATGCTGCGCAGCGCCAGGGTGTCTATGGACTTGGCCACCAGTGCCAACTGGGCGACCAGCATGGGCACGTCCGCACCGGCGACCTCTTGCAAACGCTCAAGATCGGCCTCCATGGCCTGCAACACCGGGTTTAAGCGCGGTTGGGCCGAGCGGTTAATGCGCTCAATACCCGCTTGCAGTGAGGCAATCAGCGCATTGGGGCTGCCCATCAAATGAGACTGCTGCACCGCAAAGCGGGTAGACGACTCCAGGTCTTGCACCAGGGTGTCGTCTCGTGAACGCGACACGCTGAGCATCAGCTCTTCAAGCTGTGAGCGCTGCAAATTAAGCTCGCCAAGTTTGGCCTCGGCCAAACTCATGCGGCCCTGCAAAGCCTGCGCCAACTCTTGACTGGTGTGTGCCTGCGACGCGGCACTCTTTGTTTGCACCAAGACCGCGTCCACGCGCTGCTGCGCATCAACGCGCACGTTGTCTAGTTGACGCCACACCACAAACGAGCCGCCTGCGGCCAAGGCAGCCACCGCCAAGGCCAGTACAGAAACCACCCATAAATCTGTCGTTGAGGCAGTCGTGGTGTTATGTCGCTTGTTGTCTTTGGCAGGTTCAGGCTTTTTTGCGGGCGTCTTAACGGCTGACTTCACCGGCTCCTTGACCGATTCCTTGACCGGCTCCTGCACGGGCGCAGCCTGGTCTGTAGACTTGTCCGCAGTTTTACTGGCTTCTGGGCCCAGCGGCTTGCTGGCCTGTACGCTCACTTCAGTGGTGTTTTCGGTAGCACCTGTTGGTGTGGGAGTCTGGCTGTCGGTCATCTTGGCCTCATTGAATTCAAGTCGTCAAGTGGGCAGGTTGCTGAGCACGAGCACTTGACGGTTTGCACCTGCAGCCTTGCGGTGGCTTTGAAACTGATTGCAGGTTGTTGAATGCATTGTAGGGCGCAAAGCTGATGCTTTTGATGTATCAGCTCTGCCGCCTAGCCGGTCAGACCCGCCAGTGTTTGCAGTACGTTTGGCAGCGCAGGCTTGCTGTCAAACACCCGCTGCCAGCCCAATTGCCTGGCCTGCTGCCCAATGCGTGGGTGTGTGGCCAACATGCGCTGCGCGTACAAGGCGTGTGGGCGACCTGCCCAGGCTTGAATCAAGGCTTGCAAGTTCTGTAAGCCCTCAGCGCTACTGGCCAGCCAAATGGTGTTTGGGCTGTGCGCGCAAGCATCCAGCAGCTGAGCGGTGTGACTGGTAAACAGGGGCGGTGTTCGCTGGTACACCACTGCAACATCTACCACTGCGCCTTGGCCCTGGCACTGGTTGGCCAACCACTGGCGGCCGGCGCCTTGGGCATTGGCAGCGCCAGCTGTATCGCCCCTGACCACCAACACCCGGCTGTTATGTCCCACTTGAGGCGACACCTGCTGCCATAACGCCTCTGAGTCAAACTGCGCAGCATGAATATGTGGCTGGTCAATCAGGTGTGCTGGTACGCCAAAGCGCTGCAGCTCAGCCGCCGTGCCCGGGCCCGGTGCCCAGCAGCGAGGTCCTTTGCTGGTCACCTGAGTTGTGGTGAAGCATTGCACATCGGCCGCACTGGCCCGCTCAAAGAAAAAACGCACTGCATTGGCGCTTACAAACATCACGGCTGTGTACTGGGCCAAACGACCAAGTGTTTCCAGCAAGTGTGCGCTTGGCGAGGCAGCGCTCACCGTCATCAGCGGCAGGTGCAACACCTCAAAATGCTCAGCCTGTAAGGCCTCAGTCCATGGTCCTGCGTCTGCTGGCGCGCGGGTCAACACCACAGGCACGGGCGTGTGAGCCATACAGGGGCTATACCAGCGGTTTAGCGCCCAGCGCTTGCAGCGCCTTGGCCACGTCCAAACCCAACGCTTCAGCTTGCGCCAGCGTGCTCACTGTCGCCACTGAAGAGGCGCGCAGCACAGGGTGAGCCAGCTCAACATCGCCCCACGCCGCGTCCAACAACAACACATCGCCGGTTTGCCAGCGCGCGTGTGCGGCAAGCGGCACCGAGCAACTGCCACCCATGGCTCGGCTAACCGCACGCTCTGCAGCCACACGCAGCCACGTGGGCATATCCACCAATGGTGCCAAAGCAGCACGCAAGTCAGCACGGTCGCTTTTAATCTCAATCCCTAAAGCACCCTGGCCGGCTGCTGGCAGCATCTCGTCGTGGGTGAATATGCGGCGAATGCGCTGGGGCAACTCCAGGCGCTTCAGACCCGCAGCCGCCAATACGATGGCAGCATACGCGCCGCTGTCCAACTTGCCCAAGCGGGTATCCAAGTTGCCCCGCAGCGGCTCTATGCGCACATCGTCTCTGCCTATGGCGCTCAGGCGCTCTTGCAACAGGGCCACACGGCGCAAGCTGGAGGTGCCTACTATTGCGCCCGGCGGCAAGTCCGCGAGGTCGTCGGCCACGGGCGAGACCCAGGCGTCGTGCGGGTCTTCGCGCTGCATCACACAAGCCAGCTCAAAGCCCTCAGGCAAATTCATGGGCACGTCTTTCAGAGAGTGCACAGCCAAGTCTGCCTGGCCGTTGTCCATAGCCACTTCCAGCTCTTTCACAAACAAACCCTTGCCGCCTACCTTGCTCAACGACCTGTCTAGTATTTGGTCGCCGCGCGTGGTCATGCCCAACAGCGTGACGTCGTGGCCCAGCGCTCGCAAGCAAGCTTGCACATGGTTGGCCTGCCACATGGCCAAGCGGCTTTCACGTGTGGCTATGGTGATGCTGAGCTTGTCAGTGGCTGGCGTTGTTGGAGTTGTATGCACTTTGGTAACAGCTTGGTAAATCAATTGATGTGGCAATGCTAGCATTGTTGCACCGCCGCATTTTTTGAAAGTTGCCATGGTCACCGCTGCAAAAAAATCACCTGCATCCAGGGCTTTGTCAAAGTCTGTTGCCACTGCAACAGCCATTAACAAAGACCAGCCTCTGGTAGACGACATTCGTTTGCTGGGTCGTATCTTGGGCGAGGTCATTCAAGACCAAGAGGGCAAAGCGGCCTACGCCCTGATTGAGAACATACGTCAGCTGTCGGTAGCCTTCAGACGCCAAGCCGATGCCAACGCAGACCGTGCGCTTAAAAAATTACTCAAAGGACTGACAGGTGACCAAACCGTTACGGTTGCGCGCGCGTTTACCTACTTCAGTCACTTGGCCAACTTGGCCGAAGATCGCCACCACATTCGCAGGCGTGCGCACTATGAGCGTGAGGGCTTGGCACAAAATGGCAGCTTAAGCGCAGCGCTGACCAGTCTTGAGCAGCAAGGTGTCTCCAAGCGCGCGCTCACCAAAGCACTGTCAAACATGCACGTGTCGCCAGTGCTCACCGCCCACCCTACCGAAGTGCAGCGCAACAGCATCTTGGACGCAGAGCGCGCCATTGCCTCTTTGCTGTTGCAGCGCGAACACTTGCTACCGCGTGAGCTGCAAGACAACGAAAACAACATCCGTGCACGCGTGGTGCAGCTGTGGCAAACACGCCTGATGCGCTACTCAAAGCTAACCGTAGCGGACGAAATTGACAACGCGCTGAGCTACTACGAGTCCACTTTTTTACGTGAAATCCCCAAGATCTACCGCGACATAGAAGACAAGCTGGGCACAGCAAGCTTGTCCAACTTTTTACGCATGGGCCAGTGGATTGGTGGCGATCGCGACGGCAATCCCTTTGTAACAGCCGATACGCTCAAGCTGGCGCTAAGCCGCCAAAGTGCGGTTGCGCTGCGCCACTACCTAACCGAAGTGCATTTGTTAGGTGGTGAGCTGTCGATGTCGGCACGTCTGATGCGCATCAGCGCCGACATGCAGGCGCTGGCGGTGAAGTCACCAGACACCAACCCACACCGGCAAGACGAGCCCTACCGCCGCGCGCTCACAGGCATTTACGCGCGCTTGGCTGCCACACTGAAGCAGCTCAGCAACGCCGAGGCCACACGCCACGCTCTGGCACCTAGTGAGCCCTATGCCAACGCAGCCGAGTTTGGCGCTGACTTGCAGGTTATTTTTGACTCACTCAACGCCAACTTTGGCAGCATGCTGGCCAACCAGCGCTTGCGTGGCCTGCTGCGCGCTGTAAAGGTGTTTGGCTTTCATCTGGGCACGCTGGACTTGCGGCAGAGCTCAGACAAACACGAGGCTGTGGTGGCAGAGTTGTTGGCCAAAGCGCGTGTGTGTAGCAACTACAGCAGTTTGAGTGAGGCTGACAAACGCACTGTATTGCTGTCGCAACTCAGTGATGTGCGCCGCTTGTATGTGCCCGCCCTCAGCTACAGCGAATTGGCCCAGACGGAGTTGGCCATCTTTCACGGCGCGGCCACGGCACGCGCCAGCTTTGGCCCACAAGCGATACGCCACGCCATCATCAGCCACACAGAGTCTGTCAGCGACTTGCTTGAAGTATTGATGCTGCAAAAAGAGGCGGGCTTGTTCAACGGCTTGCTCAGCGAAGACGCCACTGCTGAACTCATCGTGGTGCCGCTGTTTGAAACCATTGAAGACCTGGCGCAGTCGGAGTCCATCATGCGCGAGTACTTCGCCCTGCCCGGCATATTGCCCATGATTCGCCGCGCCAGCGCAGACCAGTACAGCGAGCAAGACATCATGCTGGGCTACTCAGACAGCAACAAAGACGGCGGCATTGTGACCAGCAACTGGTCGTTGTACCGCGCCGAAATTGCATTGGCCAAGCTGTTTGACGGCTTGCCCGGCTCACCCATTGCCATGCGCTTGTTCCACGGCCGCGGCGGCACCGTTGGCCGAGGCGGCGGCCCCAGCTACCAAGCGATTCTTGCCCAGCCGCACGGCACTGTGCGCGGGCAAATTCGACTCACCGAGCAAGGCGAAGTCATTGGCTCCAAGTACGCCAACCCTGACATTGGCAGGCGCAACCTGGAAACATTGGTTGCCGCCACACTTGAGGCCACTTTGCTACCCAGCGCTGGCGAGGTACCCGCAGCGTTTTTGGTGCTGGCCGAGCAGCTGTCCAATGCCAGCATGGCCTCTTACCGCGCCCTGGTATACGAGACACCAGGCTTTGCCGAGTATTACTTTGCCGCCACGCCGGTGCGTGAAATATCCGAGCTCAACATTGGCTCCCGCCCAGCCTCGCGCAAATCAGGCCAGCGTATTGAAGACTTGCGCGCCATACCGTGGGGCTTTAGCTGGGGGCAATGTCGTCTCACGCTACCGGGCTGGTACGGCTTTGGCTCTGCCGTCATGGCCTACCTCAATGGCGAGCTTGACAGCAATGCAAAAGCCAGCGGTCGCAACAAGCGGCTCAGTGAGCTGCGCAACATGGCGGCCAACTGGCCCTTCTTTGCCAACTTGCTGTCCAACATGGACATGGTGATGGCCAAAAGCGACCTGGCCTTGGCCAGACGCTACGCCGACCTAGTGCCAGACGCCAAGCTGCGCAAACGCGTGCTGGCGCAAATTGAAGCCGAATGGCAACAAACCGCACAAGCGCTCACACTCATTACAGGACACAAACAACGCTTGGCAACCAACCCGGCGCTGCGCCGCTCTATTGAGCACCGCTTCCCCTACATTGACCCGCTACACCACGTGCAAGTTGAGCTGATTCGCCGTTACCGGGAGGGTAAAACCGACGAGCGCGTGCAACGCGGCATACACATTGCCATCAACGGCATTGCGGCAGGCTTGCGCAATACGGGCTAGTTGGGTGCGTGCGATCAGGCCTTGGCTAAAATGAGGGGGTCGCCTGCGTGGACTGCCCGTTTTTTATATACCGCTCACAACCTATGTCATCAAACCAACTCGATACCAAAGCCCAAGCCTGGTCGGCTCTTTTTTCTGAGCCCATGAGCGAGTTGGTCAAGCGCTACACAGCCAGCGTGTTTTTTGACAAGCGTTTGGCCGGCGCAGACATTCGCGGCTCTCTGGCGCACGCGCACATGCTGCAGGCACAAGGCATCATCAGCAGCGACGACCATGCGTCCATCAAGAGCGGTTTGGCGCAAGTCCAAGCTGAGATTGACGCGGGTGAGTTCAACTGGCAGCTGGACCTCGAAGACGTACACCTCAACATTGAAGCACGCCTCACCCAGCTGGTGGGCGACGCCGGCAAGCGCTTGCACACCGGACGCAGCCGCAACGACCAAGTGGCCACAGACATCCGCCTGTGGCTACGCGACGAAATTGATCAACTCAGCGATTTGTTGAATGAGCTACAACTGTCGCTGATAGACGTGGCCAAGCGCCATGTAGACGTCATATTGCCGGGCTTTACCCACTTGCAAGTGGCCCAGCCGGTCAGTTTTGGCCACCACATGCTGGCCTATGTAGAAATGTTTAAACGCGACGCCGAGCGCTTGCGCGATGTGCGCAAACGCGTGAATGTATTGCCACTGGGCGCAGCCGCCTTGGCCGGCACCAGCTACCCGCTAAACCGCGACATGGTGGCTGAATTGCTAGGCATGGAAGGCGTATGTCAAAACAGCCTGGACGCCGTCAGCGACCGCGACTTTGCCATTGAGTTCACTGCAGCGGCCAGCGTCATCATGGTGCACGTCAGCCGTTTAAGTGAAGAGTTGATTGTGTGGATGAGCCAAAACTTTGGCTTTGTGCGCATTGCAGACCGCTTCACAACAGGCAGCTCCATCATGCCGCAGAAGAAAAACCCAGATGTGCCCGAACTGGCCCGTGGCAAAACCGGCCGCGTGGTGGGTCACCTGATGGGGCTTATAACGCTGATGAAGGGCCAACCATTGGCCTATAACAAAGACAACCAAGAAGACAAAGAACCACTCTTTGACACGGTAGATACCGTGCGCGACACGCTGCGCATTTTTGCCGAAATGATTGGCGGGCAACTTGACGCCACAACCGGCCAACGCGAAGGCGGTATCACGGTGAACGCACGAGCCATGGAGCAAGCAGCCCTGCGTGGCTACGCCACAGCCACCGACTTGGCCGATTACCTGGTGAAAAAGGGCCTGCCCTTCAGAGACGCACACGAAGTCGTAGCCCATGCCGTGAAAACCGCGATTGCCCAAGGCATTGACTTAAGCGAACTTGAATTGAGCGCCCTGCAGGCCTTTGACGCACGCATTGACGCAGACGTGTTCGACTGCTTGAGCCTGCGCGGCTCGCTCAACGCACGGCAAACGACAGGCGGCACAGCACCCAGCCAGGTGCTGCTGCAAATAGCCCGTCACGAGGCGCGCCTGGCGCAGTAGACGCAGCCTGGTGGCTTATCACCCATCAAATATTTCAAAAGCCCCTGGGTGTTTTTCAAACTCCAGGGGCTTTTTGTTGGGTGGCGGTGGGCTAATATACCTCATCAAACACTAAATGCCCCCAAGGAGACTCAAATGCCCGTCATCACCAACGTAGAAGACCTGCGACGCCTAGCCCAAGCCCGCGTACCCCGCATGTTTTACGACTACGCCGACTCGGGTAGCTGGACAGAGTCCACCTACCGCGCCAACTCCGAGGACTTTGCCGCCATCAAGTTGCGCCAGCGCGTGGCGGTGAACCTGTCCAACCGCAGCACTGCCGCAACAATGGTTGGCCAAAACGTGGCCATGCCCGTGGCCATCGCGCCCACAGGCCTCACAGGCATGCAGCACGCTGACGGTGAGATTTTGGCTGCCAAAGCGGCCAAGGCCTTCGGTGTGCCGTTCACTTTGTCCACCATGAGTATTTGCTCCATCGAAGACATTGCGACAGCCACAGACAACCACCCTTTTTGGTTTCAGTTGTACGTCATGAAAGATCGCCCTTTTATTGAGCGTCTGATAGACCGCGCCAAAGCGGCCAACTGCTCAGCACTGGTGCTCACGCTTGACTTGCAAATACTGGGGCAACGCCACAAAGACCTCAAAAATGGCTTGTCTGCGCCACCCAAGCTGACAATTGCCAACATGATCAACATGGCTAGCAAGCCGCGTTGGTGTCTGGGCATGGCCGCAACCAAACGCCACCAGTTTGGCAACATTGTTGGCCACGTCAGTGGCGTGTCGGACATGGGCTCCTTGTCTGAATGGACAGCCTCGCAATTTGATCCAGAGCTGAACTGGGGCGACGTTGAGTGGATCAAACAGCGCTGGGGCGGCAAGCTCATCATCAAAGGCATCATGGACGAGGCGGACGCCAAGCTGGCCGTAGAGGCAGGCGCGGACGCACTGATTGTGTCCAATCACGGTGGTCGCCAACTAGACGGCGCAGAGTCCAGCATCAACGTGCTGCCACGCATTGTGGCTGCCGTAGGCAAAGACATTGAAGTCCACATGGACGGCGGCATTCGCAGTGGCCAAGATGTACTCAAAGCCGTGGCATTGGGTGCCAAAGGCACTTATATTGGCCGCGCGTTTTTGTACGGCCTGGGCGCCATGGGCCAAGCCGGTGTGACCAAAACACTGGAGATTATTCACAAAGAGCTGGATCTCACCATGGCGTTTTGCGGGCATACCCAGTTGGCCAATGTTGGGCGCGACATCTTGGTACCTGGCACTTACCCAACGTAATGGGCTGCGTATCAGGCCGGCGGTAAGCTGTGCGACATCTGGTGTGTGCTGGCTTGCGCATACTTGCAAGCAGTGCATAACGGTTTTTTAGAGGAGCACACCATGAGCGCACGCTACCCTTACCCAGACCTCAACACCCTGCCCCCAGACATCCAGGCGCGCATCCTGGAGGTACAAGAAAAGGCAGGCTTTATTCCCAACGTGTTTTTGGGCTTTGCCCGCCGCCCTGCAGAGTGGCGCGCGTTTTTTGCCTACCACGACGCGCTGATGCTCAAAGACGAGGGCAACCTCACCAAGGGTGATCGCGAGATGATCGTCACCGCCACCAGCGCGGCCAATCAGTGCCTTTACTGCGTGGTAGCGCACGGTGCCATTCTGCGCATTTATGAAAAAAAACCACTGGTAGCAGACGAAGTGGCCGTGAACTACCGCAAGGCCCATATCAGTGCCAAGCAACGCGCCATACTAGACTTTGCCATGAAGGTGTGCAACGCTTCACACACCATTGAAGACGCAGACTTTGAAGCCCTGCACCAGCAAGGCATGGACGACGAAGACGCCTGGGACATTGCCGCAATTACAGCCTTCTTTGGCTTATCCAACCGCATGGCCAGCGTAACAGGCATGCAGCCCAACCCCGAGTTTTTCATGATGGGGCGCGTGCCAAAAGTTAAAAGTTGAAAGTTGACCATCAACAGCGACTGTCCAGCCAACGCGCCCACATTCATGCAACTAGACCTGTGGCTTTTTTTGCCTGCGTGCTTTGCGCTGAACATGGCGCCAGGCCCCAATAATCTGCTCGCCATGAACCACGCCACACAGCAAGGCGCGCGGGTGGCGTTTGTAGCGGGCATAGGCAGGCAACTGGCCTTTGTGCTCATGATGGCGCTGGCCGCAGTGGGCGTGGCGACCGTGCTGTATGCGTCGGTGTGGGTGTTTGTAGGTATCAAATTGGCCGGCGCAGCCTACCTCCTGTACCTGGCCTGGCAGTTGTGGCATACCAAGGTCAACACCCTGACGGCAACACCCAAAGCCCAACGCCAAACCATTACAACACTGGCACAGCGCGAGTTTTGGTTGGCCATGGGCAACCCCAAAGCCATTTTGATATTCACCGCTTTTCTGCCGCAGTTTGTACAGACTGAGCGTGCTATTGCACCGCAGTTCGCGCTGTTAGGTGCGCTGTTTTTATTGCTTGAATTTGTAGCCATTGGCCTGTACGCCCTGGCTGGACGCTACGCCGCAGCACTGATGGGCAGCACGGTCAATCGAATGCGGTTTAACCGCTTTAGTGCTGCGCTATTGGGCTTGGCCGGCCTTGGCTTGCTGCTGGCCAGGCGCTAAGCGCCCAAGAGACCAAGTCAAGCCAAACCTGACACGATTAAGGCGCGGCAGGCAGGCTTACCAGTTCACGCAACCACTCGGGCATAGTCGTGGACTTTTGCCGTGGGAAGTCCACCCCACACCGTGGTAGCACCACCGGCAGCATAGATGGTGCCGGGCTCGGTGGTGAGCTCCAGTGTGCACCAAGTCTCAAAAGTGCTGCGCCCTGGGTCGCTGACAAACAGCTTCACCAGCACATCGCCTGGGTACTCCAGCTGTTTGTAAAAATTGCAAAACGCATTCAGTATTACTGGACCTTGGGCTTGCGGGTTGGGCGCAATACCTGCCTTGAACATCCACTCAAGACGCACTGTTTCCATGTAGCGAAAGTACACCGTATTGTTCACGTGCCCCATGGCGTCCATGTCACCCCATCGTATGGGCAACACCATGTCAAACACGTGCTTTTTATCGGTAGCTAAATCCAGGCGCATACGGTGTGTGGCTTTCAAGAAAATAGAGTGCCCAGCTTAACGATGCGCGCGAATAGACGCAACAATGCCGGTGACAAACAACACGGCCGCCAAGCATTCCAACAGTTTGGGCCAGCCGCCGTCCCACACAAAGCCAAACACCAAGGCAAACAAGGTCTCGCTCACAATGAGTTGACCACACAAGCTGGCGCTCAAGCGCTTGCTGGCAATATTCCACAACCACCCTGCCACCCACGCCGAGCCAATGCCAGTAAACGCGAAAATCGCCAGCGACCACCCCAATCTAGGCGCCTGGCCAAGCGCCTCCAAAGGTGTACCGACCAAGGCCCACAGCAACAAAGCGCCCAGGGCGGTGGGTATGCCTATCCAGCTGGTCCAATCAAAGGCCGACACGTGTGCATTTGACTTTAGCCAGCGGGCGTTCCAAAGCGCAAACACCGTCCAACTCGCCATAGACAACAAGGCCATGGCACTACCTTGCCAAAACACTTGCTCAAAACTGCCCGCTTGCAGCGCTGGCGCGTTCGCCAAGGTTTGCCACCCCATAAGGGCAATGCCACTGGCGGTGGCCAGCAGCCCTAGCGCCAAATTCCGCCACAACATATCAGCAGGTTTACCCAACAACATCACCACAATAGGGATGGTGCCCACAACCAGTGCCGGCACCGCAGTACCCGCCCAAGCAATGGCCAAGGCCAACGACGCGTAGTAACCACTAAAGCCCAAGACGCTCATGCCCGTAGCCGCCAGCCATTGGTTGCGTGTAGGACGCGGCGCGCCACGCATCCAGCTCCACAGCAAAAACAACAGGGCTGCAGCACCAAAGGCCACAAAACGTCCGGCGGCCACGTCTACAGGGCTAAAGCCCGGCGCCATGCGCGGCGCCACAAACACCAAGCCCCACAACGCGCCTGCTGCCAGACCGGCAGCAATACCCCAGCCGTGGCTGCGACGGTCAGCGGCGACAACGGGTGCTGGCGTCTGAGCTGCGTGCGCTACCGTTTCAACAGTGGCCTGCGCCTTGGTCGCCATCTCAATGGGCGCGGTATCAAAGGCTTTGGTAGTTGAAGGCGTGAGCATGATTTTTCGAACAACGGGGGCCCAATTGGGGCCCAAAAGGTAACCCAGCATTGTGCCTTGTCATAGGCAGCAGGCGACATCACACACGGTGCTTGTTTACTACAATGGGCCAACAAGCAAGCTAGCAACTGGAGCACCTACATGACATCACCCGCCCTCTTAGAAGCCCATGGCCCACGCGAGTCTATGGACTACGACGTCGTAGTGGTTGGCGGTGGGCCTGCAGGCCTGGCCACCGCCATTCGCCTAAAGCAAATGGCCGCAGACAAAGGTACAGAGCTGAGCGTTGTGGTGCTGGAAAAAGGCTCAGAACCAGGCGCGCACATACTGAGTGGCGCGGTCATGGACCCACGCGCCCTCACCGAGCTGCTGCCCAACTGGAAAGAACTGGGCGCACCGCTGAACCAAGCCGTAACCGGCGACGATGTGCTGTTTTTAACCGAGACCGGCGCCAAACGCACACCAGACTTTTTGGTCCCCAACTGCTTTCACAATGACGGCAACTACGTGGTGAGCTTGGGCGCAGTCACCAAATGGCTGGGCGAGCAGGCTGAGGCCCTGGGCGTAGAGATATTTCCCGGCTTTACCGCTGCCGAAGTGCTGTACGACGACTCAGGCGCCGTGCGTGGCGTAGCCACTGGTGACATGGGCATTGGCAAAGACGGCGAAGCTACAGGTGAGTTTCAGCTGGGCATGGCGCTGCTGGGCAAATACACCGTGTTTGCCGAAGGCGCGCGCGGCCACTTGGGCAAAGCACTTATTGCCAGGTACAAACTAGACGAGGGCAAAGATCCACAAAGCTACGCACTAGGCGTGAAAGAATTGTGGGAAGTGACGCCCGACAAGGCCCAGCCCGGCAAAGTGGTGCACACCGCTGGCTGGCCCATGGACAGCAGCACCTATGGCGGCGGCTTTTTGTACCACCTAGAGGGCAACAAGGTCACACTGGGTTTTGTGACAGGCTTGGACTACAAAAACCCGTGGCTAAGCCCCTTTGAGGAAATGCAACGCTGGAAGACGCATCCCAGCATCAAGGCCGTACTTGAGGGTGGCAAGCGCCTGGGCTATGGCGCACGTGCCATCACGGCAGGAGGCTTGTTGTCGTTGCCCAAAACCGTGTTTCCAGGCGGTACATTGGTAGGCTGTGACGCAGGCTACCTCAACGCCAGCCGTATCAAAGGCAGCCACGCCGCCATCAAAACTGGCATGCTGTGCGCCGAAGCTGCATTTGACGCTTTAACCGCAGGCCGCGCCCACGATGAACTGAGCGCCTACCCTGAAGCGTTTGAAAACAGCTGGCTGCACGACGAACTCAAAGCCGCCAAAAACTTCAAACAGTGGTTTAAGAAAGGCAACACCATGGGTGCCTTCATGACCGGTATCGAGCAATGGCTGCTGCCCAAGCTGGGCATGAAGTCAGCACCCTGGACCATTCACCGCACACGCCCAGACCACAGCTACTTGCTGCCAGCGACTGAGTGCGAGCAAATCGCCTACCCCAAGCCAGACGGCGTCATCACCTTTGACCGCTTGAGCAGCGTGTTCATCAGCAACACCAACCACGCCGAAGATCAGCCCGCGCACCTGACGCTCAAAGACGCCAGCGTGCCAGTGGCCATCAACCTCAAGCACTACGCAGGCCCAGAGTCTCGCTATTGCCCTGCAGGCGTCTATGAGTACATCAAAACCACAACGGGCGAAGATGCCTTGCAAATCAACGCGCAAAACTGCGTACACTGCAAAACCTGCGATATCAAAGACCCCACCCAAAACATCAACTGGGTGACACCAGAAGGCGGTGGCGGGCCAAACTACGCAGGAATGTAAAAGGCTCACCCAACCCCAGCGTGATCACATGCGAAGCACCTTGGCGGTGCTGTCGCGTGCAACTACCGAGTAGGCCAGCCTGCGCAGGCTGTTGCTGTGACGCGCACAAACGCCAGCCCCATCACCTCACCTGTAGACTCAGGCCAGCAAAAAAAACACACAAACTGCCGTGTCCTCACCCCCAAGCCCACCAAAGTCCTAAGCCTCATCCCCCCGATGACGCAACTCAATACGCCCTACCCGTCTACGGCGTACATCACAGGCTTTTTGCGTGAGCAAGGCATTGACGCGGTGCAGGCCGATTTGGCACTGTCCACGGTTTTGGAACTGCTCAGCAAACCGGGCTTGGAGCAATTGTGCGACGCCGCTTTGGCGCAAGACGAAGCGCTGCGCAGTGCGCCGGTTAATTCGTTTTTAGACCAAGCCGCGCATTACATATCAACCATAGAGCCGACCATTGCTTTTTTGCAAGGGCGCGACAGCACGCTTTGTCACCGCATAGCGGCGCGTGGTTTTTTGCCTGAAGGGCCGCGCTTTGCCGCGCTTGACCACTACGTGGACGGACCCGATGACGAACAGGATGCAGACAGCTTGGGCTGGGCCTTTGGCGCCTTGGGCCACAGCGACCGCGCGCGGCACCTGGCCACGCTGTACCTCAATGACATTGCCGATGTGCTGCGCGACGCGGTGGATAACAGTTTTCAGTTTGTGCGCTACGCCGAAAGCCTGGCCGCCAGCCAGCCCAGCTTTGAGGCGCTGGCGCAAGCATTGGCCAAGCCCGCCAATCTTATTGACCAAACGCTTGAGCGCTTGACGCTGCAAACCATGGCGCAGCACCAGCCCACCTTGGTGGTGTTGTCGGTTCCGTTTCCGGGTGCTGTGTACGCAGCGTTTCGCATCGCGCAAACGATTAAGGCGCACTACGCGCAAGTACACATTGCCCTGGGCGGCGGCTTTGTCAACACCGAGCTGCGCGAGCTGTCTGATGCGCGCGTATTTGACTTTGTGGACTTTGTAAGCCTTGACAGCGGCGAACGCCCCTTGCTGTGCCTCATTGAGCACTTGGCAGGCAATCGCAGTACGTCGCGCTTGGTGCGCACCTTTACACGCAACACCGAGGGCACGGTGACTTACACCAATTGGCAAGAGCCAGACGTGGGTTTTGAAGACGTGGGCACACCCACTTGGGATGGCCTACCGCTGATGCGTTATCTGTCGCTGCTGGACATGCTAAACCCCATGAACCGCTTGTGGAGTGACGGCCGCTGGAACAAACTCACCGTGGCCCACGGCTGCTACTGGAAAAAATGCAGCTTTTGCGACGTCAGTCTTGACTACATCAGCCGCTACGACGCCGCCAGCGCCACCACATTGGTAGACCGCATTGAGCGCATTGTGGCGGAAACCGGTCAAACCGGCTTTCACCTGGTAGACGAAGCGGCACCGCCCAAGGCGCTGAAAGCGCTGGCCACCGAGCTCATCGTGCGTGGGGTACACATTTCTTGGTGGGGCAACATCAGATTTGAAAAAACCTTTACGCCAGAGCTGTGTGAGCTGCTGGCCAAAAGCGGCTGCATTGCCATGTCTGGCGGCCTGGAAGTGGCCTCCGACAGGTTGCTGACCCTCATGCAAAAAGGCGTATCGGTAGAACAGGTGGCGCGCGTCACACGCGGCTTTGCAGACGCGGGCGTGATGGTGCACGCCTACCTGATGTACGGCTTTCCCACGCAAACAGTACAAGATACGGTGGACGCGCTGGAATATGTACGCCAGCTGTTCGAGGCGGGCTGCATACACAGCGGCTTTTTCCACCGCTTTGTGTGCACGGTGCACTCACCAGTTGGCCAGCACCCAGAGCGTTTTGGCATACAGCTCGCCCCCTTGCCGCCAAGCCAATTTGCTAAAAATGATGTGGGCTTCATAGACACCACGCTGGACGGCAGTGGTACCAGCCACGACGAGCTGGGCGCTGGCCTCAAAAAGGCCATCTACAACTACATGCACGGCGTGGCCCTGGACGTACCTGCCCACACCTGGTTTGATCTGCCCAAAAGTGTGTGCCCACGCACCACGGTCAAGCCAGATTTCGTAGAGCGGGCGCTATACTGAGCACCTGCTAGGAGAGCGCAGGCCAAACCATGGGTTTGAGATGCTGCCGCCGAAGGCGCAAGGTCATTCATCGCACTGGCCGCAACGCTCAGGCAAAAGGACTGGCAGAGCACCGTGTAAACGCCCGGTGTTACCCCACTGGAGAGAGGCATACCCTTGAGTGTGCCCACCGAAGGAGCAAACCAGACCGCTTGTGCGGCGCGGCGAATCTCTCAGGTAAAGCGGACATGGGGCAGTTATTCAATGCGTGGCAACGCTTTCTTGCCACTGGCCAACTGCTCTCAAAGGTGTATTGCTTTGTCCGCTGCTGAACTACTGACCACGCCTTTAAACGACTTGCACATCGAGTTGGGCGCACGCATGGTGCCTTTTGCGGGTTACAGCATGCCGGTGCAATACCCCATGGGCGTGATGGGCGAGCACTTGCACACCCGCACCAAAGCCGGCTTGTTTGACGTCTCACACATGGGCCAACTGCTGCTCAGCGGCCCAGACGCGGCAACGGCATTGGAGACGCTGATGCCTGTTGACGTGGTGGACCTGCCCGTTGGCAAACAGCGCTACGGCCTGCTGCTGAACGAGACTGGCGGCATTTTGGACGACTTGATGTTTGTCAACCGTGGCGACGATTTGTTTGTCGTCGCCAACGGCGCATGCAAGCATTCAGACATTGCCCACATAAATGCCCACATTGGCCAGCGGTGCACCGTGAAGCCATTGCCCAACCAAGCCTTGCTGGCCTTGCAAGGCCCCATGGCTATTGACGTGCTGAAAGCACTGGACCCCAGCGTCGCCAACTTGGTGTTTATGACAGGCGCGCGCGCCACGCTAGGCGGCATTGAGGTCTACCTCACGCGCAGCGGCTACACCGGCGAAGACGGTTTTGAAATATCGCTGCCAGCTCGGCACGCTACTGCGCTGGCCAGGCTTATTTTGAGCAACCCGTGCGTAGCCCCCATTGGCCTTGGCGCGCGCAACTCCCTGCGTTTAGAAGCTGGCCTGTGCTTGTACGGCAATGACATCACCACAACCACCACGCCTGTAGAAGCCAACCTGAACTGGGCCATGCAAAAGGTGCGCCGCACCGGTGGCGCACGCGCTGGCGGCTTTCTGGGCAGCGATGTGGTGCTGGCCCAGTTAGACGGCACCAGCCCCATCACACGCAAACGCGTGGGTTTAGTTGCCACAGAACGCGTGCCCGTGCGAGACCACACCGTACTGCAAGCACCAAACGGCACCACCATAGGCATGGTCACCAGCGGGCTGCTGGCCCCCACCGTCAATAAAGCCATTGCCATTGGCTATGTGGGCATTGAGCACGCAGCCATAGGCACAACCGTTCACGCCGTGGTGCGCGGCAAACTCGTTGCCATGACTGTATGTGCCATGCCATTCACACCCAGCAACTATTTCCGCGGTTGAATCAACCATTACCCTCACTGTTATCCAATAACCCTAGGAGCATCCCATGATCAAGTACACAGAAGACCACGAATGGCTCAACATTGACGGTGATACCGCCACGGTTGGCATCACCCACCACGCGCAAGACGCCCTGGGCGACGTGGTGTTTGTAGAACTGCCCGAAGTCGGCGCCACCTTTGAACAAAAAGCCACTGCAGGCGTGGTGGAGTCCGTCAAAGCCGCAGCAGACGTCTACATGCCCGTCACCGGCGAAATCACAGCCGTCAACGAAGCCCTGCGCGATGACCCTGCACTGGCCAACACAGACCCCTTGGGCGCTGGCTGGTTCTTCAAAATCAAACTCAGCAACCCCGCCGAGCTGGACGCCCTGATGGACGAAACAGCCTACAGCAGCTTCTCTGGCTAGTAATTGGGGTCAGATCCCAATTAAATTGTCCTCAACCGGTCAGCGTTCTCAATTAATTGGGATCTGACCCCAATTGTTTTTTGTTATGCAACAACTGTCACTGTTAGAAAACGCGGGTGCATTTGAGCAACGCCACACGGGGCCTGATGCGGCTGAGCAAGCGCATATGTTGTCTGCCATTGGTCAGCCCTCGCTGGATGCCATGACAGATGCGATTGTGCCAGCCAGCATTGCGCGCACCAACGCCATGCAACTGCCACCCGCCGTTACAGAGGCTGATGCCTTGGCTGAGCTGCGGGCTATTGCCGACAAAAACCAAGTGTTGAAGAGCTTTATTGGCCAAGGCTATTACGGCACATACACGCCTAGCGTGATTTTGCGCAACATTCTTGAGAACCCCGCTTGGTATACGGCTTACACGCCTTATCAAGCCGAGATTTCACAGGGGCGCATGGAAGCGCTGGTGAACTTTCAAACCATGGTGACCGACCTCACTGGTATGGACATTGCAAACGCCTCCATGCTGGACGAGGCCACCGCTGCAGCTGAAGCCATGACCTTGGCGCTGCGCTCAGTCAAGACCAAAGCCATGACTTTTGTGGTGTCAGGTGACACGCACCCGCAAACCATAGAGGTGATTCAAACCCGCGCTAAACCTTTGGGCATTGCGGTACAGCTGACCCACTCTGCGCAAGAGTGGGACGCGGCAATAGCGGGCGGCGACTACTTTGCCGCACTGGCGCAATACCCCAACACCCACGGCGGCATCACCGACTTTGCCGCAAGTGCCCAACTGATAAAAAGCCACAAAGCCGCGTTCATAGTGGTGACCGACTTGCTAGCCCTTACTGTGCTAAAAACCCCTGGCGAATTTGGTGCCGACATTGTGGTGGGCAACACGCAGCGCTTTGGCATGCCCATGTGCAATGGCGGTCCGCATGCGGCCTTTATGGCTTGCCGCGACGCCTACAAGCGCTCACTCCCCGGGCGACTGGTGGGCGTCAGCGTAGACAAACACGGCAAACCCGCTTACCGCTTGGCGCTGCAAACCCGCGAACAACACATTCGCCGCGAAAAAGCCACCAGCAATATTTGCACCGCACAAGTGCTACCCGCCGTGGTGGCCAGCATGTACGCCGTATACCACGGCCCTGCCGGCTTAAAGCGCATTGCCAGCCGCGTGGCGACCTACACGGCCATATTGGCCAAAGGCTTGCGCCAGCTTGGTCTTGAAGTGCAAAACCACAGCGCGTTTGACACGCTCACCATACAAGCAGGCGACAAGGCGCAAGCCATACTGGCAAACGCTTTGGCAGCAGGCGCCAACCTGCGCGCACTCTGTGACGGCACGCTTAGCGTGTCTTTAGACGAGACCACCACACGCGCCGATCTGGAGTTGCTGTGGGGCGCGTTTGCTGCAAACGGCCACCACTTGCCAAGCATTGAAGCCCTGGCCAATGACATTGAGCTGCTCATTACGCCAAGCTTGCGCCGCACAAGCGCCTTCATGACGCACCCCGTGTTCAACAGCCACCACTCTGAAACAGCCATGCTGCGCTACATACGCAGCCTGTCTGATAAAGACTTGGCGCTTGACCGCACCATGATTCCGCTGGGTAGCTGCACCATGAAGCTCAACGCCACCAGCGAGATGATCCCAGTCACCTGGCCGCAGTTCGCCAACATACACCCCTTTGCCCCCGCCGATCAACGCGCCGGCTACGCCCTTCTTGACGAACAATTGCGCCACTGGTTGTGTCAAGCCACGGGCTACGCCGCCATCAGCTTGCAGCCCAACGCGGGCAGCCAAGGTGAGTACGCAGGCTTGCTGGCGATCATAGGCTTTCACCAGTCACGCGGTGATTTGCAACGCAAAATTTGCCTCATACCCGCCAGCGCCCACGGCACCAACCCCGCCAGCGCGCAAATGGTGGGCATGCAAGTGGTAGTGGTGGCCTGCGATGAGGCGGGTAACGTGGACATGGCAGACCTTGGCACCAAGTGCGAGACCTACAGCGACGAGCTCGCCGCCATCATGATCACCTACCCCAGCACCCACGGTGTGTTCGAGACGCAAGTCAAAGAGCTGTGCGCGCTGGTGCACAGCCACGGCGGGCGCGTGTATGTAGATGGTGCCAACATGAACGCCCTGGTTGGCGTGGCCGCACCGGGTGAGTTTGGCGGCGACGTAAGCCACCTCAATTTACACAAAACCTTTTGCATCCCTCACGGCGGCGGCGGCCCTGGTGTTGGCCCCGTGTGCGTGGTGGAAGACCTGGCGCCATTTTTACCAGGCCATGCCACCAGCGGCATCACTAGCCCAGTGGGCGCGGTATCCGCAGCGCCCTTGGGCAACGCCGCTGTGTTGCCTATCAGCTGGATGTACTGCCGCATGATGGGCGCAGACGCCCTCAAACGCGCCACGCAAGTGGCCATACTGAATGCCAACTACGTGAGCCACGCGCTGCGCGACCACTTCCCCACGCTGTACGCCAGCGACAGTGGCTTGGTGGCGCATGAGTGCATTTTGGACTTGCGCCACTTCAAGGAAACCACAGGCATACAAGCCGAAGACGTGGCCAAACGCCTCATTGACTATGGTTTTCACGCACCTACGCTGTCGTTTCCAGTGGCCAACACCTTGATGGTAGAGCCCACTGAGAGCGAAAGCCTGGCCGAGCTAGACCGCTTTATTGACGCCATGAAAGCGATTCGAGATGAAATACGAATGGTTGAAACTGGTGTGTGGCCCAGCAATGACAACCCACTGATCAATGCGCCACACACCGCGACAGCGGTAAGCGCCAGCGAGTGGCAGCACATTTACAGCCGCGAGCGCGCAGCCTACCCACTGCCTTCATTGCAAGAAAACAAGTACTGGGTACCCGTGGGCCGCGTTGACAACGTTTATGGCGACCGCAATTTGTTTTGCAGCTGCGTACCACTAGCCAGCTATGCCGACGAGCCCCTACAGGTCAAGGCCGCAACCCAAGCTACAGCAAAAGCGACACCATGAGCAATACCCAGACTGCCCACACCGCAGGCAACGCCATCAACCACCCCGCGTATTTGAAGCAGCACTTTGCCAGCGACAACTATGCGGGCATGTGTGGCCCAGCGGCACATTGGTTTTTAGAGGCCAATAACAGCGGCCATGCGCCCGCCTACGGTGACGACGAATGGACGATCAAGGTGTCTGAGCAACTGCGTAATCTGTTTCAAACAGACTGCGACATTTACTTTGTATTCAACGGCACAGCGGCCAACTCACTGGCATTGGCCAGCTTGTGCCAAAGTTACCATTCGGTGGTGTGCTCGCCGGTGGCGCACATTGAAACAGACGAATGCGGCGGGCCAGAGTTTTTCTCAAACGGCTCAAAGTTGTTGGTGGCAGATGCCGGCGGCGAAGCTGGCCAACACGGCAAACTCACGCCAGACGCGATTGAGCTGATGGTGACCAAGCGCAGCGACCTGCACTACCCCAAGCCCAAAGTGGTGTCCATCACCCAGGCCACAGAGCTGGGCACGGTGTACACGGTAGAGGAAGTGCGCGCCATTGCCGCCATTGCCAAACGCCGCCAACTCAAAGTGCACATGGACGGCGCACGCTTTGCCAACGCGGTGGCCACCTTGGGCTGCCACCCCAGCGACATTACGTGGCGTGCAGGCGTTGACGTGCTGTGCTTTGGTGGCACCAAAAACGGCCTGCCTGTAGGCGAGGCAGTGGTGTTTTTTGACAAACAGCTCAGCGAAGACTTTGCCTACCGGGTAAAGCAAGCCGGCCAACTGGCCAGCAAAATGCGCTTTATATCAGCGCCTTGGCTGGGCATGCTGCAAGACGATGTGTGGCTGCACAACGCCCGTCACGCCAACGCCATGGCACAACGCCTGCGCGCCGGTTTTGAGGGCATTGCGGGTATATCGCTGATAGCCCCAACCCAAGCCAATGGCGTGTTCGCCACCTTGCCGCAGCACGCCATTGACAAACTGCAAGCGGGCGGCTGGCGCTTTTATGAATTTATTGCTGGTGGTGGCTGCCGCTTCATGTGCGCCTGGGACACCACCGAAGACGCTGTCGATGCCCTGGTTGCCGCCGTGCGTGGCGCCATGCTAACGGGTGGCTAAGTCCACCAGGCTCTCAATGGCGTAGGCGTAACCACGCACACCAAAGCCCGCCATCACCGCTTTGGCTGCAGGTGAAATGTAGGAGTGGTGGCGAAACGCCTCACGGGCATGCACGTTGCTGATGTGCAGCTCGATCACGGTAAGCTCGGCGCCTTTGATGGCGTCGTGCAAGATCACACTGGTGTGGGTGTAAGCGCCCGCATTGAGCACCACGCCCAACAACTCGCCAGCTGCTTGCTCTCGCCCGGCCTTGTGCAATGCGTCTACCAACACACCTTCGTGATTGCTTTGAACAAACTCCAGGGTCACGCCTTGCTCTTTGCAGGTGGCAAGGCACAGCGCCTCCACGTCTGCCAAGGTCGCCGTGCCGTACACGCTGGGCTCACGCTGGCCCAAGAGATTGAGATTAGGGCCATTCAGTACCAGTACTTTTTTCATAGTCGCGTTCTTTCAGCTTGTTGCTTTGCGTTCATTCTATTGCCCTGACCTAGGTCGGCGGCGGTACCAGTCCCGTGGCTTGGCGCAAGCGGCGTATTAGGTAAAACGCAATGCCACAGCACACGGTAGCCACATAAAACACACTGGCCAAGCCAAAGTGTGTGGTGAGCACACCGCCCGCTAGTGCACCCAGCACACCCGTAATGCCGTAGCCAATAATGGAGTACAAGGCTTGGCCACGTCCGCGCAAACGCCCCGGGAAAAAATGCGACAGCAAGGCAATACATGCCGTATGGTGGGCCGCAAAAGTCAAGGCATGCAGCATTTGAGCAGCGGCCAACAGCCACCAGTAGTTGGCAAACAGGCCCGTAACGCCAAAGCGCAAACCACCAGCAGCCGCGGCCACCAGCAACCAGCTGGTCAAGCTAAACAACGGCAAAAACCTGGACTGCCAGATAAACCAAACCACCTCGGCCAGCACTGCCATGGCCCACATGATGCCTATCACTGTCTTGCTATAGCCCAGCGAGTCCAGGTACAGCGAGAAAAACACATAACCGCCCACATGCGCCAGCACATGAAAAAACACCGCGCCAAACAACCAGGCCACACCCGGCTGGGCAAACGCCTCACGCAATGACACTGCCGCCTGGCCCAGGGGCATGTCTTCCTTCACATCAGCTAGGCACCACACCGAGATCACCACTGCCAGCAATGACAACGACACCAATACAGGGAAGCTGCCCATGCCTTGGCGCTCAAACCACTCGCCGGCCAACAGCACGGTGACCAAAAAGCCAATAGAGCCCCACACACGTACGCGGCCGTAGCGCTTGGTGTCAAACCTACCGTTCACCGTAACCAGGTGAGCCAAGGCCGCCTCGCTCATGGGCATCATGGCGCTGGTGTGTGTAAACAGCAGCAACAGCACAATAAGCAATGACGGCCAGGTCATGGGCCACCACAACGCCAGCGACAACAACAGGGCAACCGTGCCACCAAAGCGCAGCAGCTTGACGCGCTCGCCAGTGGTGTCACTAAGCCAGCCCCACGCATAGGGTGCAAAGGTTCGGGTAAAGGCTTGCACAGAGGTGAGCAAGCTAATGGCTAGCAGGCTGAACCCCTGGTCTTTAAGCCACAGCGGCAGGTAAGGCGTAAAAAAACCAACGTGGGCAAAGTAACTGGCTGACAACGCCGCAAATGGCCACACTGCGGTGGCGTGCGGACGCTTAAGCCAACTGAACATGGCAGCCTTAACAGCGATTGGCAGGATTGGCAGCTATGTCTGGCGTACTAACCCGTACGTCTGCGCACTGGGCACGGTGCGCCAACGCATGCTCTATCACCACCAGGGCCAACATGGCCTCAGCAATGGGGGTTGCGCGTATGCCCACGCAAGGGTCGTGGCGCCCCTTGGTGATAACCTCTGCGGCATCACCTTGCAAGTTGATGGTGTCTCGCGGTACCAAAATGGAGCTGGTAGGCTTGATGGCAATACTGACCTCTACATCTTGGCCAGTGCTGATACCACCCAGCACACCACCGGCGTTGTTGCCCACAAACCCGTCAGGGCGCAAGCTGTCGCCGTGATCACTGCCGCGCTGTGACACGCTGGCAAAGCCCGCGCCAATTTCAACACCCTTTACGGCATTGATGCCCATCATCGCGTAGGCAATATCGGCGTCCAGCTTGTCAAACAGCGGCTGGCCCAAGCCCACGGGCATACCGCTGGCCACCACACGCAAACGCGCACCGCACGAGTCACCCGACTTACGCAAGGCATTCATGTAATCTTCAAGTTTGCTGGTGTCGGCAATGGGGGCAAAGAAAGGGTTGTTGGCCACATGGGCCCAGTCTTCAAAGCCAATGACCTCATCGCCAATCTGGGTCATGCAGCCTTTGAAGCTCACGCCAAACTGCGAGGCAAGCCATTTTTTAGCCACTGCACCCGCAGCCACCATAGGCGCTGTTAACCGAGCTGATGAGCGCCCGCCTCCGCGCGGGTCACGCAAACCGTACTTGTGCCAGTAGGCGTAGTCGGCGTGCCCCGGCCTAAAGGTTTGCAAGATGTCGCCGTAGTCTTTAGAGCGCTGGTCGGTGTTGCGAATCAATAGCGCAATGGGCGTGCCGGTGGTCAATCCCTCGTACACGCCAGACAAAATTTCAACCTGGTCGGGCTCGTTACGCTGGGTCACAAATTTAGAGGTGCCAGGGCGGCGCCGGTCCAGGTCTGGCTGAATGTCTTCAAGCGACAACGCCATGCCCGGCGGGCAGCCGTCTATCACGCAGCCAATGGCTGGGCCGTGGGATTCACCAAAGTTGGTGACTGCGAATAAGTGTCCGAATGTGTTGCCGCTCATAGCCTGTCATTATCGGCTATTGACGGCGGCCTGGTCCGCATCGGCCTATCTGACTGGCGCTTGCTCTTCGCCCGCGTCTGGCCAGTCGCGTATGTAGGCCTTAAGCATTTTGTTCTCGAAGTTTTGCCCGTCCACCACAGCTTTGGCTACGTCATAAAAGCTGATCACGCCCATGAGCATGCGCGCATCCATTACCGGCATGTAGCGGGCGTGGCGCTCCAGCATCATGCGGCGCACCTCGTCCAAGTCGGTCTCACCCGTACAGGTTAATGGCGCATCATCCATGGCTGCGCGCACGGTACTATTGCCCACCACGCCCTTGTTTTTCACCAGCTGGGCAATCACTTCGCGGAAGGTGAGCATGCCGACCAAGTCGCCGTGCTCCATCACCACCAGCGAGCCCATGTCTTTTTCTGCCATCACCTCAATGGCCTCGCTCAATGGCGAGTTGGGGTTGGCGGTGAACAATGTGCTGCCTTTCACGCGCAGTATGTCGCTGACTTTCATGAGGTATCTCCGAGTAGTGCCAAGGCTATTGCCCCAAATATAGCCCAAGGCCTGCAGGCAATAGGCACAAAGTCATCAGGCATTACCCGTAGTGAGTCACAAAAGGCAACCCGGACCAAGCAAGCCGCCAGCACAATAAGTCCCAATTCAGCAGCAACTTGTTACTTGGAGACACCATGCCCGGCTACTCAGACCCCGGATTCGATACCCTCAGCCTGCACGCTGGTGCGGGGCCAGACCCTGCAACGGGCGCGCGCGGCGTGCCCTTGCACTTGAGTACCTCTTTTGTATTTGAGTCCAGTGATCACGCTGCAGCCCTTTTCAACTTGGAGCGTGCTGGCCACGTTTACAGCCGCATCAGCAACCCCACCACGGCCGTGCTTGAGACGCGTGTTGCGGCACTTGAAGGGGGCATAGGTGCCATTGCAACGGCCAGCGGCCAAGCGGCTTTGCACTTGGCTATCGCCACGCTTATGGACGCAGGCTCGCACATTGTGGCCAGTAGCGCGCTGTACGGCGGCTCTCACAACCTGCTGCACTACACGCTGAAGCGCTTTGGTATCGACACCACGTTTGTGCCACCTGGCGACTTGGACGTGTGGCGCGCCGCCGTAAAGCCCAACACCAAGCTGCTATTTGGCGAGACTGTGGGCAACCCCGGCATGGATGTGCTGGACATTGCTGCAGTGTCTGACATCGCCCACGCCGCTGGCGTGCCGCTGATGGTAGACGCCACGCTCACACCGCCCTGGTTGCTCAAGCCCTTTGACTTTGGAGCAGACATAGTCATGCATTCGGCCACCAAGTTTTTGAGCGGTCATGGCACTGTGGTGGGCGGTGTACTGGTTGATAGCGGCCAATTTGACTGGGCGGCCAGCGCCAAATTCGATACGCTGACAAAAGCCTACGCGGGCTTTCACGACATGGTGTTCTCAGACGAGTCAACCGTGGGCGCATTTTTATTACGTGCCAGGCGCGAAGGCCTGCGTGACTTTGGCGCGTGCATCAGCCCACATTCAGCATGGCTGATTTTGCAAGGTATAGAAACATTGGGCTTGCGCATGGAGCGTCATATGCGCAACACCCAGGCGGTGGTGAACTACCTGGCAACTCACCCCATGGTTGAGCGCGTCGGCCACCCACTGCTGGCAACACACCCCAGCCACGCATTGGCCAAAACACTGCTGCCCAAAGGCGCGGGCTCTGTATTCAGTTTTGACATCAAGGGATCCAAGGCACAGGGGCAAGCCTTTGTGCAAGCGCTCAAGGTGTTCAGCCATTTGGCCAACGTTGGCGATGCCAAAAGCTTGGTCATTCAACCAGCCACCACCACACACTTCCGCATGGACGCTGCGGCACTGGCCAAGGCGGGCATCAAACCAGGCACGGTGCGCTTGTCTATTGGACTGGAAGACGAGGCCGACTTGCTGGAAGACTTGAAGCGTGCCTTGAAGGCAGCGGAAAGAGCGGGGACTTAAACCATGTACATCACCGTAAATGGCGAACAACATTACGCCTACACAGGCGGCAAAGACTGGGTTGCGGGCCAAGCCACTGTCGTGATGATTCACGGCGTACTCAACGACCACAGCGTTTGGATTTTGCAGTCACGCTACCTGGCACACCACGGCTACAACGTCATGGCCATTGACTTGCCAGGCCACGCCAACAGTCAAGGCACACCGCCCGCCAGCGTGGAAGATGCAGCACAACACGTGCTGGCATTGTTAGACGCAACCGGCGTTGAAAGCGCCGCACTGGTTGGGCACAGCTTTGGCTCACTGATTGCGCTGCAGGCTGCATCCATGGCACCAGACCGTTGCACGCACTTGGCCATGGTGGGCTCGGCCTACCCCATGGTGGTGTCACCTGCCTTGCTAGACGCATCGCTGAACGCGCCACTCAAAGCCATAGACATGGTCAACACATTTAGCCACAGCTCGCTGGCACCACCGCCATCCAGCCTGGGACCGGGCACCTGGTTATACGGCGCGTCGCGTGCGTTGATGCGACGTGTATTGACCAGCAACAAGACGCACAACGTCTTCAACATAGGCTTTCATGCGTGTAACAACTACACAAACGGTGAAGCCGCCATGAACACCGTGCAAGGCGCCCATATACCCACGCTTTTTTTGCTGGGTGCGTTTGACCAAATGACGCCGCCCAAGGCCATCAAGACCCTGGCGGCGCTTGCGCCCAACGCGCGCACAAGCATTGTGCAAGGCGGGCACGCCCTCATGAGCGAAGCCCCAGACGAAACGCTAACGGCCTTAAAAGGCTTTCTAAAGTCATGACACACGCCACCGCTGACGAACTCAAAGCCGTCAACAGCTTTGCAGAGTTTTACCCCATCTACTTGCAAGAGCACAGCAACCGCCGCTGCAGACGCATGCACTTCATAGGCTCCAGCCTGGGCGTGCTGTGTCTGGGCATGCTGCTGGCTAGCGGCCAGTGGCAGTACTTGCTGTACGGCCTGCTATGCGGCTACGTTTGCGCCTGGATTGGTCATTTCGCGTTTGAGCACAACAAGCCCGCGAGCTTGAGCCGCCCACTGTATAGCTTCATAGGCGACTGGGTGATGTACAAAGACATGTGGCTAGGCAAGCTCAGTTTTTGATGCACGGCATGTCACAGCGCCCAAACCTCAAAGGATTTGACCTGCGCAACTTAAGCGCGCAGTTTATTGACAACCCCTATCCCACCTACCAGGCCTTGCGCGAAACCGAACCGGTCAAGCGCATGCCCGATGGTTCTTGGCTGCTGACCCGCCATGCAGACCTGGTACAAGTCTACCGGGATGCCACCAGCTTTGTCTCTGACAAACAGGCCGAGTTTGCGCCGAAATACGGCATCAGCAGTGCGCTGTACAAGCACCACACCAACAGCCTGGTATTTAACGACGCACCGCGCCACACCCGGGTACGCAGCACCATCATGGGCGCGCTCAGCCGACGCGCTATTGCCGACATGGAGGCAGGCTTGCGCGCATTGGTGCAACGCCTTATTGCCAACATGGCCAAACAGCCTAGAGACACTGCGCTTGACCTGATAGCCGACTATGCCAGCGCCATTCCGGTAGACATCATTGGCAACCTGCTAGACATACCGCCAGAGGATAGAGCCCCTTTGCGCGATTGGTCGCTGGCTATTCTGGGCGCACTTGAGCCCAGCCTAAGCCCAGCTCAGATGCAGCTGGGCAATGACAGCGTGAACGCGTTTACAGCTTACCTGCAAGAGTTGGTGGCCAAGCGCCGCGCCAAGCCTGGCGACCCGCAGCGTGACGTGCTGACGCGCTTGATACAAAGCGAGCAATACAGCGACGGCCAGCCGCTTAGCGAAGTGGAGTTGCTGCAAAACTGCATCTTTTTACTCAATGCCGGGCACGAAACCACCACCAACCTCATTGGCAACGCCTTGGTCACCCTCGCGCAACACCCTACCCAACGCGCCCAGCTTCAGCAGCAGCTGGCCACTTGCGACAGTGGCAGCAAAGCCGAGCAAGACATCATGGCATTGGCGGTGGATGAATTTTTGCGCTTTGAGTCCAGCAACCAGCTGGGCAACCGCCGCAGCACGGTGGACAGCATTGTGGGCGAACAAATCATTCCGGCTAACAGTCTGATCACACTATGCATAGGCGCTGCCAACCGCGACCCAGCCGTATTTGACCAACCCGATCAACTACAACTCAAGCGCAGCCCTAACAAACACCTGGCCTTTGGCTTTGGCGTGCATCAATGCGCAGGCCTAAGCCTGGCCCGTCTGGAAGGCCGCATAGCCATTGCACAGCTGCTGCGCCACTTCCCCAACTACCAGCTAGCGGCCCCACCAGAGCGCTCACACCGGGCACGCTTTAGAGGGTTTATGCGCGTTCCGTTTGTGACTGGCTGCGGTGCTTGACTGTGTATGGCTTGCAATCATGCGGCCAGACGCCTGCCTACCGAGTCGCAAAAGAAACCAGGTCAAACACCGCCATGCTCTCAACGTGCGCTGTGTGCGGGAACATGTTGACCACGCCTGCAGAACTGAGTGCATAACGACCACTACCCACCAAAATACCGGCGTCACGCGCCAGTGTGGCTGGATTGCAGCTGACGTACACAATGCGGTTGGGTGGCGTCCAAGCCGTATTACTCTGGGCTGATGACTGTTCAATGGCCTCTACCAGGGCCGTGCACAAGGCCATGGCGCCGTCACGCGGCGGGTCTACCAGCCACTTGTCGGCGCTGCCATCGTTTTGCAACACGGCAGGTGTCATCTCAAACAAGTTGCGCGCGGCAAATGCAGTAGGCGCCACAGCACCGGCTGGCTTGCCTTGTGCAAATGCGGCGTAGTTGTCTTGCGCACGCTGAACAAGCGTTTCGCTGCCTTCCACACCAAGTACTTGCTTGGCCTTTGTAGCCAGCGGCAAGCTGAAGTTGCCCAGGCCACAAAACCAGTCAATCACGCGCTCATTGGGCTGCACAGCCAGCAAACGCAATGCTTTGCTGACCAGCACCTCGTTGATAAACGGATTCACTTGCGTAAAGTCGGCTGGCCTGAAAGGCATACGCAAGCCAAACTCGGCCAGGTCATAGTGCAAGTCGGCATCGGTGGCATCCAGTCGCTTGATGGTGTCTGGCCCTTTGCTTTGCAAATACCACTGAATTTGGGGATCAGGTCCATGCGCTGTGGCAAATGCCCGCAGCTTGCCAATATCACCGTCGCTTAAAGGCACTAGGTGGCGCAATACCAAGCCGGTTTGTGTGTGTGTGCAGGCCACCTCTAACTGGGCAATGGCCTCACGTGCATCCATGGACATAAACAAGGCGCGCAGCGGCATCAGCAAGTCGCTGACGTGTCTGGGTAACACGGCACAGCTGCTCATGTCGGCCACGTAGCGGCTTTTGCGCTCGTGAAAACCCACCAGCACAGCGTCTTTTTTAGCGACATAGCGCACAGACAAACGCGCCCTAAAACGGTAGCCCCAGGTGGGCCCTTCTATGGGGCGCAACAAGAAGCTGGGCTTGCATTTACCCAAGTGCCACAAGTTGTCTTCAAGCACACGCTGTTTGATGGCGACTTGGGTGCTGGGCTGCAGGTGTTGCATTTTGCAGCCCCCACAGCTGCCAGCATGCAAGCCAAAGTGGGGGCACTTAGGGGCTGCCACGCGCTGAGACGAACCCTCTTGTACTTGCACCAGGGTGGCCATTTCAAAGTGCGTCTTCTTGCGATTCACCTGCGCCGTAACCCACTCGCCAGGCAATGCTCCGTCTACAAACACCACTTTGCCATCGTCTTTGTGCGCCACGCCTTTGGCATTTAAGTCCATGCTGTGCACATAAAGCCAATGCTCAGGCCTGCCGTCACGTGGCGGTGTGTCTGGCCTGGGCTTGGCGGCTTGTTGCTCGTTGGGTGTCAGGGGTGCTGTAACTGCGCTAGGGTTTTGATCTGAACTCATGCGCCTATTGTCGCAGTCAAAGCGCATCGCACAGCTTGGCACTTGTGCGCGCACATAAAAAAACCGGCACGTCTAACGGTGCCGGTTGTTGTGCAAACCGTATTGGCTTATTTGGGCAAGTAAGCGGTTGGGTCCACCGGCTTGCCAAGGCGGCGCACTTCAAAGTGCAGCTTGACGCGATCGGCGTCGCTGCTGCCCATTTCAGCAATACGCTGGCCTTGCTTGACCACTTGGTCCTCACGTACCAATAAGGCTTGGTTGTGCGCATAGGCTGTCAGGTAGGTGGTGTTGTGCTTGAGAATCACCAAATTACCGTAGCCGCGCAAGCCAGAGCCTGCGTACACCACACGTCCATCGGCGGCGGCCACGACCGGGTCTCCAACTTTGCCCGCAATACCAATGCCTTTGTTGGTGTCCTCGTTGTAGTTGCTCACCACAGTGCCTTTGGCTGGCCAAATAAACGCCACGCGATCTGCATCATTGTTGGCGGGCTTGGTCTCTTCGCTGGCAGTCTCAGTTGCCTGAGTGGGCGCTGGTGAGCCTGACTGCACAGGGTTGACCACCACGCCGTTGTCCTCAGGCGCTTTGGCCATTGCCGTGCCGTTAGGCGGCGTTACACGCAGTATTTGGCCGACCTCAAGGTTGTCTGGGTTGGGCAAGCTGTTCCACCTGGCCAAGTCTCGCCAGTCCTGGTTGTACAAATTACCAATGCCACGCAATGTATCGCCTGGCTGTACGCGGTACTGGCCCGCTGCAACCGGTTCGGCGCTGGCGCGTGGCAGCTCTCGGGTCTCGACAGGTGCGCGACCAATGCGCGTGCCCGCACAAGCCGCCATTACAGCCGCCAAACCCACAATTACAAACGTGCGACCCCAAGCGCGTACGCTGGACTGGCCCGTTGACAAATCACTCATATCGTTCCTCTCACCTCTTACAGCAACAAGCACTGACAAATCCGCGCGACTGCGAAATTATCACCTAAGTCTTATGCCACCCCGGATTTTAAAGGTACAAACAGTACCGGCTCCAGGACTTGCCTGACTAAACCTGTAGCAGTCTTGTCTATTACAACCAAACTTTGCTGCCCGCCAGGCGTATGGGTAGGCGCAATCAAACGCCCGCCTACGGCGAGTTGGTCTATCCAGGTTTGCGGCACTGACTCGCCGCCAGCAGCCGAAATAATGGCCGCGTATGGCCCACCGGCTGGATAGCCCAAAAAGCCGTCGCCAAACAGCAAATGAATATTGGGGCGTTGCATGCCGCGCAAATTGGCCCTGGCTTTGTCGTGCAAGCCTTTTAGGCGCTCCATGGAGTAGACCTCGCGCGCTATAAAGCTCAGCACCGCAGCCTGGTAGCCACAGCCTGAGCCCACCTCCAGTACGCGGCCAAGCGGCGCTGGCGTGTGCTCTAGCAGCAAGGCCAACATGCGAGCCACCACGCTGGGTTTGGAGATAGTCTGCCCCAGGCCAATGGGCAAACTGGTGTCTTCGTAGGCTTGGTTCACCAAGGCGGAGTCCACAAACTTGTGCCTATCCACCCTGGACATGGCGTCTAGTACAGCCGGGTGGTTGATGCCCTGGGCCGCAATGCGCTGAATCATGCGATCTCGCACACGGCCAGATTCCAAGCCCACACCCGTAGGCGCTGCTGCTGGCTTGCTAAACAGTTTGTCTTGCGGGCGCAATGCTGGGCGCGCAGCACTCAGCAAGTTGGCCTGCACGTTGGCCTGTGTTTGCGCATCCAACATGACACCACCATGCTTGGGCTTAAGCGTGCTGGTAGAGCCTGACTTGAATGAAGCCGATAGCCAAGCCTTTTGAGGTGGCGTATGAGTAGGTTTGCTGGCCATTTGCTAGACGGTAGTCACCATTTGTTGTACTACTGGGACGCGAAGCCAGCCCGCCACCTGGGCAGTGCTTGGTGCTGCGTCAGATCAACGTGCAAAGGCGTAACAGCCACTCTACCCTGTGCAGTTGCATGGAAATCGGTGCCAGGCTCAACGTCTTTGGCCAAACCGGCTGCGCCAATCCAGTACATGGTCTCACCACGTGGGCTGGGCTGCTCAATCACAGGTTGCGCCGCATGGCGACGCCCCAATCTGGTGACCTCAACAGGGCCTATGCGGTCGTAAGGCAAGTTGGGTATGTTGACATTCAGCAGCCAGGGCCAGCGCGCTGGGTCCGCATGCGGTGACAGCTCGGTTTCAATCAGCTGGGCCACGATGTCTGCGCTCTTTTTGGCCGCATCGTCTATGTGACCCCAGCCTTTGTCAACCTGCGAAAACGCCACCGCTGGGATACCAAACAAATAGCCTTCCATGGCCGCGCCCACGGTCCCCGAGTAAATGGTGTCGTCCCCCATGTTGGCGCCGTTGTTGATGCCTGAAACAACCAGATCTGGCTTGAATGTCAGCAAACCGCTCAGCGCAATGTGCACGCAATCTGCGGGGGTGCCATTGACATACTGAAACCCATTGGCCCCCTGGTGCACGTACAGCGGCGAGTTCAGTGTGATGGAGTTGGACTTGGCGCTGTTGTTGTGCTCAGGCGCAATCACCGTCACTTCGTGCCCCAGCGCAAGCAACGCCTTGTGAAGGGCGCCAAGGCCAGGGGCTGTATAGCCGTCGTCGTTGCTGAGCAATATATTCATGGTCGAAATTGTAGGTGCAATACAGCAGATTGATGGAAGCGCCATGGTTTTGCTCGCTACCGAGACACCCTGGCAACACAATTCATCTGGACGGCGCACTATTATGAGAGCACGGATACACCACCGACACACATGAAGGAGCTTACAAATGCACGCTTGGCAATGCGACAACCCCACGGGCGTTGAGTCTTTGGTATGGACAGAACTGCCAGACCCGCAACCTAACGACGACGAAGTGGTTGTGGCCATTGCTGCGGCCAGCTTGAACTTCCCAGACTTGTTGATGGTGCAAAACAAGTACCAAATCAAGCCGCCTGTACCGTTTGTGCCAGGCGCAGAGTTTGCAGGCACGATCACGCAAGTGGGCAAAGACGTCAAGCATTTACAAGTAGGTCAAGCCGTGGCCTGCTTAGCCGGCACGGGGGCATTTGCCACGCACACGGTTGCCAAAGCTGCCATGTGTCTGCCCCTGCCGCCCGGCTTTCCCATGGCGGATGCGGCTGCTTTCATCATGGCCTACGCCACTTCGCACCACGCACTGGTAGACCGAGGTGAGATCAAGGCCGGCGACACCGTGCTTATTTTGGGTGCCGCCGGTGGTGTGGGCAGCTCGGCCATACAAATTGCCAAGGCCAAAGGCGCGTTTGTGGTGGCCGCCGCTTCCAGCGACGAAAAATGCAACTTTTGCAAACAGCTGGGCGCTGACGCCACCATCAACTACAGCGAGCACACGCCCAAAGAAGGCTTGCGCAACGCCATCAAGACAGCCTGCAACGGCAAGGCCCCTGACATCATTTACGACCCCATTGGCGGCGAGTTTGCAGAACCCGCGTTTAGGTCTATTGCATGGCGCGGGCGTTACTTGGTGGTGGGTTTTGCCAGCGGCCCCATACCAGCCCTGCCCTTGAACCTGGCGCTGCTGAAAGGCGCCTCTATTGTGGGTGTGTTCTGGGGAGAGTTTGCCAAACGCGAACCCCATGCCAACAACGCCATGATGACCGAATTGGTGCAGTGGACAGTGGCCGGCACCATTAAACCGCCAGTGGAACAAAGCATGCCCATGACCGACTTGTTAAAAGCGTTTGAGGTGATGAGCCAGCGCGGTGTGATGGGCAAGTTGGTACTCACCAACTGAGACACCCCTATCGACTGTCATAAAGCAATAAAAAAGCCCTTGTTGGCAACACAACGCTGCTGACAAGGGCTTTTGAATTTGGGGTGACTGATGGGGCTCGAACCCACGACAACCAGAATCACAATCTGGGACTCTACCAACTGAGCTACAGCCACCGTAGAAAAATAAATTATAGCATTGCGCCGCTGCGTTCTTGCATACCAGACGCGCTGGCATGCAACTAAATACCAACGCTGTCAACGCAAGCGCATCGCTTACGCCGCCGGTAACAAGGCGCCTGGCTTGGGCACCAGGATCTGTGCCTTGTACTTGGCCTTTAGGCTTTGCAGATAGGCACTCATTTCGGCGGCACTCCATGCCTGCGTGTACTGGTTGGCCTCAGCCGCAGACTGCGCAGACGCCACGGCAGTGCGTGCATTCACGGCCAACACCTTCAGCACCACAAAACCCTGCTGGCCTAAGTCAACGCCAGTATAGGCAGGTAATGCATCAGCTGGCGTACGCAGTACGGCCGCCACCAGGTTAGGCGCCATTACGCCACCCTGGTCACGGGACACAGTAAGCTTGTCGCCAAAGCTGGCACTGGTTTGCCCGCCATCTTGCCAAGCAGCCAATGCGGCCTCACCCGCTTGACGGGCCAGCTCTGCACTGCGTGTAGCCACCAGCATCTGACGCACGTCGGCGCTGACAAGCTCAAACTCCTTGGTGTGCGCTGGCATGTGCTTCACCACACGCGCAGAGACCAGACGTTGCTGTCCTACGTCAATGGCTGCAGTGTTGAGTTTTTTCTCAATGGCTTCTTTAGAGAACAAGGACGCTGTGAGTGCGGTATTGGCCAGCACCGTGTTGGCAGCCTGGTTGGTGCGCGTCACGTTTGAGGCGCTTTGCACCTGCAAGCCCAGTGCTTGCGCGGCAGGCGCCAAGCTGTCGGCCTGCTCGTAGACCACATTGCTGAAGCGCTCGGCAGCTTCTGCAAACTGCTTGCGCGCGGCATCGGCACGCAAGTTGGCTGCCAGCTCAGCGCGCATATCGGCAAAACTCTTGGCTGGCGGCGCTTTGATGCCTGTGAGCTTGATGATGTGCAAACCAAAGTCGGAGCGCACCACATCAGAAATGGCGTTTTCGCTGAGCGCGAAAGTCGCATCTTCAAAAGGCTTCACCATGGCACCACGACCAAAGTAACCAAGGTCGCCACCGTTGGCAGCAGAGCCAGGGTCTTTGGAATTGTCTTTGGCCAGTTGCGCAAAGGCATCAGGATTGGCGCGGGCCTGGGCCAACAGGCTTTGGGCTTGCGCCATGGCAGCAGCCACCGCTGCATCATCGGCATTGGCCTCTAGAGGCAACAAAATGTGACTGGCACGGCGCTCTTGGGGGCCTGCCAAGCGGTCTTTATTTTGCTCATAGTAGGCGCGCAACTCAGCTTCGTTGACTGTGATTTTTTCGGCCAACTTGGCTTGATCCAACACCAAGTACTCAACGTCAACGGCCTCGTCGGCCTGAAATTGCGCTGGATTGGCGTCGTAATAGGCTTGCACATCGGCGTCAGAAACTTGCACTTTGCGGGTGTAGTCCGACGCATTGAAAGTCGCAACTTGCACATCACGGCGCTCAAAGTAAGCGTCAAGTGTGGCTTGGGCGGCCGCTTTTGAGACCACGCCTGTGGCTTGCACCCCACGTGTCAATTGCTCTTGGGCCAATGCGTATGCCACTTGGGCTGCGTACTGGTCTGAACTCATGCCACGCGCTGCCAGCTCTTCTTCAACCGCAGCCACGTTGAGCTGTCCGCTGGCATCGCGCCTGGCATTCAGCCATTCGTCTTGACGCAAGGCGGTAGCAACAGCAGCCTCACCAGCCATCACGTGCTTGTCTTGAACCGCCTTGTCTATCAGTGCCTCTTGCAGCAAACGCTCAAGCGTGGCGTAACGTGCGGCGGGCGAATCTAGCAACTTGACATCAAGCTGGGGCATGGCCTGGCGCAAGCGGTCTATTTCATTGGCGTGCGCGCGGTCCCATTGCTCTTGCGTAATGCTCACACCATCAAGCTCGGCCACTGTTGCGCTGCGTTGACTGAAGCTGTCGTAGCCACTGACCCCTACAAACACAAATGCTACGACCAACAGGCCCAACAGCACAATCATCACGCTCTTGGTTTGCCGAATGGCTTCAAACATGTTCAAACTTCCTATGTGGTTATCGGCATCATGGCCGTACGCGTCGCAGAAACGAAAAAGGCGAACAGATGAATGTTCGCCTTTTAAGTGGGGTGGTGGGTGATGACGGGCTCGAACCGCCGACCTACGCCTTGTAAGGGCGCCGCTCTACCAACTGAGCTAATCACCCCACCTGGGATGCATTGAGGGCTTATTTACCGCCGTTCAATGCGTCCTTCAAACCTTTACCGGGACGGAACTTAGGCACTTTAGCTGCCTTGATCTTGATTGTATCGCCAGTGCGTGGGTTGCGACCTGTGCGAGCAGCACGCTTGCCAACCGCAAAAGTACCAAAACCTACCAATGAAACAGTGCCACCCTTTTTCAAGGTCTTGCGCACTGCATCAATCATGGCTTCCAGTGAACGAGCCGCTGAAGCCTTGGATGTGTCTGTGCTCTTGGCGATATGTTCGATCAATTCAGTTTTATTCACGGTAACTCCTCAAATGAATGATTCCCTGCTGGAGGCAGGATTGTATCTATATTCTTGCTCGCTTCTCGGTTCAAACAAAAAAATCTGTTCTCATTTCAAAAGCGATACGCATTAGAACCAATTGCGGCAGTACATGTCAATAAGATCAGTACCGTGCAAACCCTCGATTTCAAGCTGCATACAACACTTTGTGCTATGCAGCTTGCTTGTGAATGGCATGTAGTCTAACGCCATTTATGCGTCACTTTTAAACAACCGGACAAACAAGGCTATTTTTTTTCAACTGTCGCGTTGCGCGGACGCACCATGGCCACGCCAACCACTGTGATGACCATACCCAACACAGTCAAGGGGGTCAGCGCCTCATCAAACAACAACAAAGCCAGCACTGCGGTGCAAGGTGGCACCAAATACATGAGTGAGGTCACTGATGTTGCCGCGCCGCGCTGAATCAGCATATACAACAATGAACTTGCGCCCAATGTGAGCGCCAAGACAGACCATGCCATGGCAATCACGACCTCATCCACCCACACCATAGGTACTTGCTCCAGCCAAGCCAATGGTGCGGTCACTGCAAATGCCGCCAGTAGCTGAATGGTGCTGGCAGCGCGCACATCGCAAGGCTGAACAAAATGCTTTTGATACAAGGTGCCCGTGGTGATGCTGAGCAATGCCAACGCCGCAAAACACAAATTGAACCAGGTGACTTCACCCACCACCAGCAACTTGTTGGACACCACCAGCAACAAACCCAACAAGCCCAGCCCCAAACCCAGCCACTGTTTGCGCGTCACGGCGCTGCCGCGGTAGGACAGCCATATGCCTGTGAGCACAGGCTGCAACCCCACGATGAGCGCAGACAGGCCTGCACCCATGCCGGCCTTCACGGCTGCCCACACCCCGCCCAGATAGCCTGCGTGCATCAACACGCCCGTGACGGCCAAGTGCATCCACTGCTGGCGGTCGCGGGGCAAGCGTACGCCAGACAACCATGCCCACATCACAAAGCAAATGGCTGACAAGGCGTAGCGCCAACTTAAAAATGTCATGGGTGCGGCGTGCGGCATGCCCAACCTCGCCACCACAAAGCCCGTACTCCAAATCAGTACGAACACAATGGGCATGGCCGCTATCCAGCGGTTGTCTTGGTCAGGCACCTGGCGCTTACTCGCTGCCCGCGCGAATAGCTGGCAGTGCTTTTTGCAGGTAATAAACCATGGACCAGACAGTAAGAAGCGCTGAAATCCAAATCAGCCACTGCCCCCATAAATGGGTGTCTATCAGCCCAAACAGTTGGTCGTTAAACAGCAAAAACGGTATGGCGACCATTTGCACCGAGGTTTTTAGCTTGCCCAGCCGGTGCACAGCGACGCTTTTGTTGGCCCCGATAATGGCCATCCACTCGCGCAGCGCCGAGATCGCAATTTCACGTCCAATGATGATGAGTGCCACCACCACGTGCGCGCGGTCCAGGTGCACCAGTATCAGCAAGCTGGGCACACCAGGAATTTATCGGCCACGGGGTCTAAAAAAGCGCCAAATGCCGAGGTTTGGTTGAGCTTGCGAGCCAGATAGCCATCGGCCCAGTCCGTCAGCGCAAACACCACAAACATCACGGTGGCCACCGTGTTTTGTAGCTCCAGCGACATGCCAGGCACAAAAAATATGCCCACCAACAAAGGAATGGCCACAATACGGGCCCAGGTCATCAGCATTGGTGTGGTGGTGTACATGGCCTGATTATTACCTAGGCGCAAGCCAGCTTATGACGCACATATGTCTGCACGCCAGCAGTCAGTCAACGCAAAGCGTTGTAAATGGTGGTGGCCAGCGCTTTAGACACACCGTCCACGCTGGCCAAGTCTTCAATACTGGCCGCAGCTACGCCGCGCACGCCGCCAAAACGCTGTAACAAGGCCGCACGCCTTTTGGCGCCAATGCCCGCAATGTCCTCAAGCTTACTGCCGCCAGTGCGCACTTTGGCGCGCGCCGCACGCATACCCGTAATGGCAAAGCGGTGAGCCTCGTCGCGCACTTGCGCCACCAACATCAGGGCGGCCGAGTCGTGGCCTAGCGAGGCCTTGGGTCGCCCATCTGCAAACACCAGCTCTTCCAGGCCAACCTTGCGACCCTCGCCTTTTTCAACACCTACCAGGCGGCTAATGTCCAAGCCCAGGGACTCAAACACAGCTTTGGCAGTTGATATCTGGCCTTTGCCACCGTCAATCAGCACCACGTCTGGCAGTCCGTTGTTTTTGCTACTGGCTCCGGACTCGTCAGAGGCTTGGGCCAACTTGCCGTAGCGCCGGGTCAGCACTTGGCGCATAGCGGCGTAGTCGTCACCACCCACAATGCCTTCAATGTTGTAGCGCCGGTATTCGCTGCTTTGCATTTTGTGCTGCTGAAACACCACGCAAGACGCCTGCGTAGCCTCGCCTGCAGTATGCGAAATATCAAAACACTCCATGCGAAACGTCGACAAGTCATCTGGCGTTAAGTCCAAGGCCTCAACCAAGGCGCGCGTACGTGCTTGCTGCGAACCCTCTTCGGCCAACAACCTGGCCAACGCGATGTCGGCGTTGCGTTGCGCCATGTCCAGCCACACCTTGCGCTGCGCGCGCGGCTGGCTGACCCAGTGCACACGCGCACTTGACTGCTCAGCCACGACCTTGGTCAACTCTGGTGCCAAGGCGTGGCTGGTCACCACCACGGCGGGCAAAGCCACGTCAATGTAGTGCTGTGCCACAAACGCCGCCAACACACGCTCACCCACTTGCTCGGCACGGTCTTCTACGGACAACTCAACGCCAGTGGTGCTGCTGCCCTCTGCGTCGTCTTGTTGGGCTTGCTCCCAGCTCACCGCGTCTTCAACATGCGCAGGGAAATAAGCCCTGTCGCCCAAGTGCCGTCCGCCGCGGATCATGGCCAAATTCACGCAAGCCCTGCCGCCTTGCACCTTGACCGCCAACACGTCGACATCGGTCTCGTCGCTGGACTCAACCGACTGCTGGTGCAGCACACGCGACAACGCCGTCATCTGGTTGCGCACTTCGGCGGCCTGCTCAAAAGCCAATGCGTGCGAATGCGCCAGCATGCGCGCTTCCATGGTCTTTAGCAGCGTTTGCGTCTCTCCACGCAAAAACGACGCGGCCTGCGCCACATCGTTGTCATAAGCTTCTTTTGAAATGTGCCCCACACAAGGCGCCGTGCAACGCTTGATTTGGTACAACAAGCACGGGCGTGATCGGTTGTTAAACACCGTGTCTTCGCAAGTACGCAGGCGAAACACCTTTTGCATCAGCTGAATCGTCTCTTTCACAGCCCAGGCGCTGGGATAAGGGCCAAAGTACTCATGGCGCTTGTCTACCGCCCCCCTGTAATAAGCCATGCGCGCAAATGGCTGCTTGGAGAACTTCAAGTACGGGTAACTCTTATCGTCTCTGAATAAGATGTTGTACTTGGGGTGCTGCGTTTTGATGAGATTGTTCTCTAGCAATAAGGCCTCAGCCTCTGAGCGCACCACTGTGGTTTGCAAACGCACAATGCGCCCCACCATATGGCCAATGCGGGTGCCGCCGTGCTGCTTTTGAAAGTAGTTGCTCACCCGCTTTTTGAGGTTTTTGGCCTTACCCACATAGAGCAACTGGTCGTTGACATCAAAGTAGCGGTACACACCAGGCAAAGCTGGCAAGGCCGCCACTTGCGCCAGCAACTCAGGGCTGTGCGCGCTGAGCGCGACTGCGTCTTGCGAAGAGGCTTGTGGAGATGCCTGCGCAGCATCAAGCGGCTCAGCTGGTGTGTTGGTGGTAGGTGTCTTTTTCACGCTTGTATTATTCACGCTGATGCGACATGCGCGCAGGCCTTAAAAATGATGACAATATGGCCTTATGACAACCCACAGCTTAGACACCCCCAACAATGCTGAAACCGCTTTAACGTGGGACATTTACTGCCACGTTGTAGACAACTATGGCGACGTTGGCGTTTGCTGGCGCTTGGCCCGCAACCTGGTTGAGCGCGGCCAAACCGTGCGCTTGTTCATGGATGATGCGTCTGCGCTGGCTTGGATGGCGTCTAGCGCCGACAAACGCAATGACAAGCTGCACATCAAAACCTGGGACCAGCAAGTCGACCAGTGTGGCGACGTGGTGATTGAAGCGTTTGGCGCCCAATTGCCCGAGCAAGCACTAAAAGCCCTGGGCGGCGCCAAGGACACGCAGCGCAAGGTGTGCTGGCTCAACTTAGAGTACTTGAGCGCAGAAGCTTCGTCAAAAGCCAATCATGGACTGGATTCGCCTGTGGCCGAAGGACCAGCGGCGGGTATGTCCAAACAATTTTTCTACCCTGGGTTTGTGCGCGGCACCGGCGGCATACTGCGCGACAAGGCAGCCACCGCAATGGCCACTGAAGCGCCAGATTTGGCTTGGCCACCCAAGCGTATGGCCTTGTTCTCCTACGACTCGCCCACCCTGGACTTGTTGATCCACCAAGCCACCCAAATGGGTATGACCATTCAAGTGGCCGCTGGGCGTACCACTGCGCACGTGCAGCAATTGGCCGACCAAGGCGTCATAGACGTGGGCAACATAGAGCAGGTGCCGCACTGTACGCAGCAGCAATTTGACGCTTGGCTCAACAACCAAGACTTCTTGGTAGTGCGCGGCGAAGACTCGCTAACGCGCGCCATTTTGTCTGGCAAGCCTTTTTTGTGGCACATCTACCCACAAGAAGACGGCGCACACCGCATCAAGCTCAATGCGTTTTTGGATTGGCTTGAGGCACCTGTAGACATGCAACACGCCTTCAAAACCCTGAACGGCACGCGAAAACTGCGTGATGACGCGCTGATGCTTCCCGCAGACATAGGCCACTGGCACGAATGGGTGGCGTGTGTGCGCAAGGCGCGTAACAAACTACTGGAGCAAAACGACTTGGTTACCCGCTTGCTGGTACATGCCCACAAAGTGCTGGCCTAAATAGGTCTTGGGATTTAGCCGTTAAAATCCAAGGTTTTCCAAATCGTCACTTAGCCCAGCGCCGCATTGTGCAGCGCCAGCGTCTAGGCTAGGCGTACCAACTCAGTAGTCTGATAGCTCTATGAAAATCGCTCAAGAAATTCGCGCCGGCAACGTCATCATGCACGGCAAAGACCCCATGGTCGTTCTCAAAACAGAATACAGCCGTGGCGGACGCAACTCTGCAACCGTTCGCATGAAGCTCAAGTCACTGTTGGGCCAAATGGCCACTGAAGTGGTATTCAAAGCCGACGACAAAATCGACAACGTCATACTGGACAAAAAAGAGTGCAGCTACTCCTACTTTGCTGACCCCATGTACATCTTCATGGACGACGAGTACAACCAGTACGAAGTCGAATCAGACAACATGGGCGACGCCCTGAACTACCTCGAAGACGGCCTGACTGCTGAAGTGGTGTTCTACGAAGGCAAGGCGATTTCTATTGAAGTGCCCACCTCTGTTGAGCGTGAAATCACCTGGACAGAGCCCGCCGTCAAAGGCGACACATCTGGCAAAGTACTCAAGCCCGCCAAAATCGCAACTGGTTTTGAAGTGTCTGTACCTTTGTTTGTTGACCAAGGTGACCGCATTGAAATTGATACCCGCACAGGCGAATACCGCAAGCGCGTATAGATCAACCTAGTTCAATGAAACTCATGCGGCGCAAGGTGCACATCTTGCGCCGTTGCTGTTTGTAGCAGCGCCGTCATGTCTACAACATGCTGCGCCACCAAGTGGCACACCCGTCCGGGCTGACCTGTGGCAGGGTCTGTGTCGCGTTGCCACACACCATATACAGCCATCAACTTGGCATGCATCACCACTGCACGCTGGCGCATTTGCACCGACTGCCACACCACCACATTCACCACACCAGTCTCGTCTTCTATGGTGATAAACAACACGCCTTTGGCCGTACCGGGTTTTTGCCGTACGGTCACAAGACCGCAGGCTTTGGCGAGTTTGCCGCTGCTGTAGCTTTGCAGTGTGTCTGCTGTTTGAATACGCAGGCGGCTTAGCTCAGCGCGCACCAACGCCACTGGATGACCCTTCAAACTCAGGCCTGTACTGTTGTAGTCTTGTGCGATTTGCTCCCCCAACAGCGGCGGTGCAATATGAATGTGCGCCTGCCAAGGCGCGTGGGCATCATCGTCACTGGCTTGGCCATTTAAAAGTGGCGTGTGTAGATGGGCCACACTGGCCTGCCACAACTGCATACGCCTGTGGCCCGCCAGCGTTTGCAAAGCATCCGCATTGGCCAAGGCTTTGATATCGCCTGCGTCAAGTTGCGCACGCGCAACCAAGTCTTCTATGCTGTCAAATGCACGCTGGTCTCTGGCTTGCGCAATACGCAGGCCTGCACTTGCCGACAAACCACTGACCAAGCGCAACCCCAAACGCACAGCCGGCAGCGCACCAACAGGTGCGTTGCACAAGCTGCAGCCCCAGTCGCTGAGTAAGACGTCTACAGGGTAGACCACCACGCCTTGGCGCTGTGCGTCTTGCACCAATTGAGACGGGCCATAAAAACCCATAGGCAAACTGTTGAGCAAGGCGGCCAAAAAACAAGCCGGCTCATGGCACTTCATCCAGGCGCTCACGTACACCAGCAATGCAAAACTGGCAGCATGACTCTCCGGAAACCCATACTCGCCAAAGCCCTCAATTTGTTTGAATATTTGCTCAGCAAACGCTACCGTGTGACCGTGCGCCACCATACCGCTGACGATGCGCTCATAAAACTTGTGCACACCGCCCTTGCGCTTCCAGGCCGCCATTGATCGGCGTAACTGGTCTGCCTCATCAGCGCTAAAGCCGGCCGCCAGCATGGCTATTTGCATGACCTGCTCTTGAAAAATAGGCACGCCCAACGTGCGGCCCAGTGCTTCTTTTAGCGCAGCGCTTGGGTAACTCACCGGCTCCAAGCCTTGGCGGCGTTGCAAGTAGGGGTGCACCATGCCGCCCTGTATGGGGCCTGGCCGCACTATGGCCACTTGCACCACGAGGTCGTAAAAGCACTTGGGCTTAAGACGCGGCAGCATACTCATTTGTGCGCGGCTTTCTACTTGAAACACACCAATGCTTTGCGCACGCGACAGCATGGCGTAGGTGGCTTTGTCTTCACTGGGTATGTCTTGCATGCGCCACGTACGGCCATGACGCTGCGACATCAGCGCCAAACACCGCTTAATGGCACTGAGCATGCCCAAAGCCAGCACATCGACTTTGAGCAAGCCCACTGCATCAAGGTCGTCTTTGTCCCACTGAATCAAGCTGCGGTTGGGCATGCGGGCGTTTTCAATGGGTACCAATTGCGTCAGCAGCCCATCGGTGAGTACAAAGCCACCTGTGTGCTGGCCCAGTTGGCGTGGCGCACCCAACAAGTTTCGTGACAAGTCAAGCCACAGCTGCCAGTGCGCACGCTGCTGCGCGCTGGCATGTGCCATGCCCAACTTAGCCAGTACGGTGTCTAGCCACTCGTCTTGCACAGCGCGGGCATACATGCCGGGATGGGCCTTGCTCATGGCGGCTATCAACGCCTCCTCTATGCCCAGCGCTTTACCCACGTCGCGCAAGGCGCTGCGCGGGCGGTAAGTCATCACGGTGGCGGCAATGGCACAGCGGTGGCGCCCGTACTTGCTGTACATGTACTGAATCACCTCTTCACGGCGTTGGTGCTCAAAGTCCACATCAATATCTGGCGGCTCTTTACGGGCCCGACTGATGAAGCGCTCAAACAGCACCACGCTGCGCGCTGGGTCTACCTCTGTTATACCCAGCGCATAACAAACCACAGAATTGGCGGCAGAGCCGCGCCCTTGACACAAAATACCGCGACTGCGCGCAAATCGAACCAAGTCATAAACCGTTAAAAAATACATCTCATAACCCAGCTCGGTAATGAGCGCTAGCTCATGGCTCACCTGGGCTTGCACCTTGTCTGGCGTATGGACATAACGCTGGCACAGGCCCTCTTGCACTAAGCGCGTCAAGGTTTGGGCTGGGTTTTCATGTGCGGGTGCGTCTTGCACCACTTCACGCGGGTATTGGTAGCGTATGTGGTCTAGCGAAAACTGGCACAACTGCGCCACCTCTACAGACCTAGCCAGCCAATGCTCTGGCACCAGGCGCGACAAATGCAAGCGGCTGCGTAAATGCATTTGCGCATTGGCATGCAAAGCATCACCACACTGCTGCACGGTGCGCCCTAGGCCAATGGCATTGACCACATCCAGCAAGGGCTTGCTAGAGCGCACATGTATACGCGCGTCCCCCACCAACACCACCGCTTGTTGCGTGGCACGCTCAAGCTGCCACAAGCAGTGCTGCCACCAGTCGTCGTCTACCGCCTGGTGTAACACTGCGCCAATACGCACGCAGGCAGCACCTGCAAGCTCGCACCACTGCGTGATGCGCTGCGCTATAGCCGTCATTGCAGGTGACAAATGATGCGAGTCTGCTGCACACGTCTCGTCTAAAGCCAGGCGCGGCGGTATGAGCAAATGCACACAGTGCTGCAAATGGCCAGCCGCATGCTGCCAGCTGGGCATGCGCACATGGGCCTTGTCTACACGCGGCAAGCCTTCTGACGGCGCACCGAAATGACCACCGCCTCTGGCCAATGTAATGAACTCACACAACTGCCCCCAGCCCCGCTTGTCTTGTGGCAAAACCACCAGGCGCCAGCCATCTGGCCAGGCAAAACTGCTGGCTGGTATAAACGCCATGCCCAGCTCTTTGGCGCGCACATGTGCACGTACCACGCCCGCTACCGAACACCAATCGGCAAGCGCAATAGCGCTGTAGCCCAAGTCGTGGGCGCGTTGCACCATGTCTTGTGGTGACGATGCAGCCATTTGAAAACTAAAGTGGCTCATGGCCATGAGCTCGGCATAGGGCTGCAGCCTATCCATAAAAACCGTGCAAGTACCACACCCAATCAACCGAGGCTACAGGCGCAGTAGCCGGCTGCGCCAACACAGATTTGGTTTTAAACACCCACACCAACCCACACTGCTCGCCCCAGGCCACATAGTAGTCGCGCACCACCGCCTGTTCACGCTCCAAGCAATACCACGCTACCAACTCCAAACGCTCGGGCCCCATGAGCAAGCGCAGCTCTGAGCCGTAGTGCGGCATGTGGTTTTTCACGACCAAACGCAATGCCGGCGTAAGAAGCCATGTGGGGCGCAAGCCTTGCCAGCTGTGCACTTGTGCAGCGTGTAGCAGCTGGTCCTGGTACTGCACCGGTTGCTGCTCAGCCACCTGGGTGCTACCCGTACCAGACCCCGCTTTATGGCTGGATTTTTTCTTGCGCTTAGGCTTGACACCTGCACGCATAGCGGCAAGCTGCAGGCCATGCTGCGGCGTATAAGCCACCCAGCTGCATTGCTGCTCTGGCGTTAGCTCGTTGTGCAACTGCATCACGCGCACAGCGTCATTGCCCAGCTTGGCCTGTATGTGATCTAAACAAACAGCCCAATTACTGCCGGCATAAGTGGCGGCTTTGGTGTATGGCTGCACCAGCAAATCAGGCTCAGCATAGTGCTGCACTTGATGCGCCAACAGCATCAGTGACAAGGCCTCAACGGGTCTGTCTAAACACTGGTGCTCCCAGTGCGCATGGGTTAAACGCTGCCACACCTGTACGTCTGCACTGGCCTCACTGGCTTGCAAGCGCATGTGTTGCTCACGGGCTAAGCCGGCTGAGCTGGCTTGCAAACTGGGCTCAAAGTGCCATGTCCACTGCACCACCGTAGCGGCCATATGGTGTTGTGCCAAGTAGGCGCACAAATCACATAGCAACTGCTGCGCGGCTTCATGTAGTTGCGCCACGTCACTGGCCAACGCTTTTAGCGCTGTCTTTTGGTCAAATCGCAAGCCATTGGGCAACGGTGCCAGGCCATGCGCTGCATCACCAAACGCTTGCGCCAGCGCGTGCACTGCAGCCTGTCCGAAGCGTCTAGCGGCCTGTGCTGGTGGCACACGGCGCAAGTCGCCCCACGTGTACCAACCCAACGCATGCACTGTTTTCAAGTGTGCCTGCCAAGGCTGCAGCAACCCAATGGGCAAGGCCTCGGGTTCAGGTGTGTCAACGGCAAGCAACTCAGCTGGCGCAAGCCCCTGGTCAACTTGCCTTGCAGGCTGTTGTGTCGCCCATAGCTGCAACCTTGCTATAGCTTGTGCAGCCGTAGGCCCGCAGCCTATACCAGCTGGGCATTGCACCAACTGCGTGCCTGCAACCAATAGCTGTTGCACCACAGCGTTGTAGCCGCCGTGCATGCGCTGCACCGACTGGGTGTCTATCACCCAGTAGTCGCCTTGCACGTAAACCGCCGGACTGATGCACGCGCACAGCGACGCCACGTCTTGCCAAAGCGGGTGACGTGGACTCCAGTGCTGCGGCTGCTCACGCAGCCACTTGATGGGCTTTATGGCTAGAAATAACACTGGGCTTTACCGCTGGGCTGGCGCTGGCGCGACGCAAGCCGCGCATGGCTTTGGTGCTGCGCACAGCTTGCTGCAAAGCAGTGCTTGCCTGCATGCAATACACCACCGCTTGAGTGCTGGGTCCTACACGTTTACGCACCTGTAAAGCACTGCCCAAAGGCTGCGCAAGCATAGACCACCCGCCTGCGCGCCACTGCATGCGCAGCACAGCCGGTGAGGCATGTGCCATCGCTTGCGCGGGCCTAATAGCCCACAAATACTTGCCATGCTGTGCGGCGCTGTAGTGCAAACGGCGCAATAAATGTGCATCAGCCTGCGCCAAACACACCACCACACCCGCCACATCAGCACATCGCAGCAACTCTTGCGCAGCCCAAGCCTTGGCTTTGTCTGACGCATGCTGCACCCACACCAGCCGACTCACATCCAGGCCCTTGGCAACCAAGGACGGGCCAAACAAACTCAACGACTGCGCCAGCGCTGAGTGCCCTACCGTGCCCACCCAAGCCACATGCGCAGCATGGGCTGCGACACCAACCCGCTCTTGCTGCAATTGAATAAGCGCTGGCAACAGCAAGCTGCATACGGCCTGCGTAGGGGCCAGCCTATCAGTGCCGCTTTGTATCAGCTCTACCAAGGCACCCTGGGGCCAACCACCACCTGGCAGCAATGCATCAACGGACGCGTTGCCCGTTGGCAAGACATCGCGCGGGGGCGCGCACGCGAACACAGCCGCCTTGTGCAAAGCTGCGCTTTGACCGCGTGCTAGTAACTGAGCAATAGCAGACATGAAATGACAAACCAGCAAGCGCCAAGCGCTGCAAAACGATGAGGGGGAATACAGCTTTTTGCGGCTGTAAATACTGTTTTTTTATACAGTATATTGACTTCTCAAAGTCTGCGCAAGTACGGCGTTAACAGCACGCTTTAGGCATTTCAAGACGAAAAAAAACGCACTACCAACAACCTCGGTCATGCGCCTGCTAAGGCCCCAGCCAATTCACATGGTTGCTACGCCAGTGCGCTTGGTCTCAAAACAGTCTGCGCATGCCCGGATGCCAGCCCATGCCGCACGCAGGATGCCTTGGCAGGCGATGTGAAGTACTGCATGCAAATGACGTTTGCACTCGGATCTTGTGGCTTGAGGGTTTGGTCACGAAACAGTACACCCATGACAAGGGCTGCATGGACCTGCCAATTGGCGTGCCAGACAGGCTGCACGTCCAATTCTTGATTGCACTGGGGAAATGTGGAGGCGCGACCCAGAGTCGAACTGGGCTAGACGGATTTGCAATCCGTTGCATAACCGCTTTGCTATCGCGCCAAATGTGTCGGCGTACAACCTGCGGTTGAGCGGTTGTGCCTTATGACAAAAAAGGGAAGCGTGAGCTTCCCTTTTATAATTTGGAGCGGGAAACGAGATTCGAACTCGCGACCTCAACCTTGGCAAGGTTGCGCTCTACCAGCTGAGCTATTCCCGCATTTTCAACTGCTTAACTATCGTTTGCTGCTGAAGCTAGAAGTATAACCAATTTTTGGGGTGCTTTGCAAGTCACCCTAAAAATTTTTACAAAAAGTTAGTGCTTCACTGCATCCGTTGCTGGTACCTGCGAAGGCGCTGCGCGCGCTGCTGCTGCGGCAGCAATTTCTGCCTCGCTCAGTGGCTCGGGCAAGCGCTCCAATGCTTTCTCTAACACCTGGTCTATCCACTTCACTGGCACGATTTCAAGACCGCTTTTAACGTTGTCTGGAATGTCGGCCAAGTCTTTAACGTTCTCTTCAGGAATAAGCACGGTTTCAATGCCACCGCGCAACGCTGCCAACAGCTTTTCTTTAAGACCGCCAATGGCTGTGACTTCGCCGCGCAACGTGATTTCACCTGTCATGGCCACTGTGCACTTGATGGGTATCTGCGTGAGAGCTGACACCAATGCTGTCACCATGGCAGCGCCAGCGCTGGGGCCGTCTTTGGGCGTGGCGCCGTCTGGAACGTGTATGTGCATGTCGCGCTTGTCAAACAACTCTTTAATGCCCAAGTTGTTGGCCCGGCTACGCACCACTGTGCGTGCAGCTTCTACCGACTCTTTCATCACATCGCCCAGCGAACCTGTGCGTGTGATAACGCCTTTGCCTGGCATCAGCGCGGCTTCGATGGTGAGCAAGTCGCCGCCCACTTCTGTCCAGGCCAAACCCACCACTTGACCTACCTGGTTTTTTTGCTCGGCACGGCCGTATGTGAACTTGCGAACGCCCAGAAACTCATCAAGGTTTTGTGCACTCACCACCACGGTTGGCTTGGCTTGTCCCAGCAGCAAGCTCTTGATAACTTTGCGGCAAACCTTGGAGATTTCACGCTCTAACGAGCGCACACCCGCTTCGCGTGTGTAGTAGCGCACGATGTCACGCAACGCATCTTCAGTGACTTGCAGCTCGCCTTCTTTGACGCCGTTGTTGGTGATTTGCTTTGGCAGCAAGTACTGCATCGCAATGTGGGTTTTTTCGTCTTCGGTGTAGCCGCTCAAACGAATGACTTCCATGCGGTCTAGCAAGGCCGCTGGAATATTCATAGAGTTTGAAGTGGCCACAAACATCACGTCGCTTAAGTCAAAGTCAACCTCAACGTAGTGGTCACCAAAGGTGTGGTTTTGCTCTGGGTCTAACACCTCCAGCAAGGCGCTAGAAGGGTCACCCCTAAAGTCGGTGCCCAGCTTGTCAATCTCGTCAAGCAGGAACAAGGGGTTGCGCGTGCCTGTTTTAGACAGGTTTTGCAACACTTTGCCCGGCAAGGCTCCAATGTAAGTGCGGCGGTGGCCACGAATTTCAGCTTCGTCTCGCACGCCGCCCAGGGCCATGCGCACATACTTGCGTCCTGTGGCCTTTGCAATGGACTGTCCCAGTGAGGTTTTACCCACGCCAGGTGGGCCTACCAAGCACAAAATGGGCGCTTTCACTTTGTCTACGCGTTGTTGCACCGCGAGGTATTCAAGAATGCGTTCTTTAACTTTGTCCAGGCCAAAGTGGTCTGCGTTAAGCGTTTCTTCGGCCAAAGCCAAGTCATGAATAACTTTTGACTTTTTGGCCCATGGCAAGCCCAGCAACACCTCTAGGTAGTTGCGCACCACAGAGGCTTCTGCGGACATAGGCGACATGAGTTTGAGTTTTTTCAGCTCGCCGTCGGCTTTTTTACGCGCCTCTTTAGGCATGCGGGCGAGCTTGATTTTTTTCTCAATCTCTTCAATGTCTGCGCCCTCTTCACCCTCACCCAATTCTTTTTGAATGGCTTTGACTTGCTCGTTGAGGTAGAAGTCGCGCTGGTTTTTCTCCATCTGACGCTTCACGCGCCCGCGGATGCGCTTGTCCACATTGAGCACGTCCACTTCGGCTTCAATTTGGTTGTAAAGCTTTTCCAGGCGCGCCTTGATGGGGCACAAATCCAGCACTTCCTGCTTGGACTCCAACTTGAGCGGCAGGTGCGCGGCAATGGTGTCTGCCAAGCGGCCAGGCTCATCGATGCTTGAAATGGATGTGAGAATTTCTGATGGTATTTTTTTATTGAGTTTGACGTACTGGTCAAACTGCTGCATCACGGCGCGGCGCAGGGCTTCTATCTCTGTGTCGTCGTTGGCCTGGCGCTCAACGGCTGGGGCCATGGGCTCCACGTTGGCACTAAAGTGCACTTCACCGTCGGTGATGAGGTTCACGGTGGCGCGCTGCACACCTTCCACCAACACTTTGACCGTGCCGTCAGGCAGCTTGAGCATTTGCAAAATGCTGGCCACGCAGCCCATAGCGAACATGTCGTCAGCAGTGGGCTCGTCTTTGGCCGCAGCTTTTTGGGCTACCAACATAATGCGCCTGTCGTCGGCCATAGCCGACTCAAGCGCTTTGATGCTTTTGGCTCGCCCCACAAACAGGGGGATGACCATATGCGGAAACACCACCACATCGCGCAAGGGCAACAGTGGCAAGTCAATGGGAGTAGATGGCAAAACTTCTTGTCCAGACATAGCTTAGGCCTTTTTAGCTTTTCGTGATAGACCAGCAAAGGGGGTTTGGCATCGTCGATGGTGGTCTCGTCCACCACCACTTGCTTCACGTTTTCCAGGCTGGGCAACTCAAACATAGTGTCTATAAGCGCTTGCTCCAGAATGGAGCGCAGGCCGCGTGCACCCGTTTTACGCTTGAGTGCTTTGCGCGCAATGGCACGCAGTGCACTGGGGCGAACGTCTAGTTCGGCGTCTTCCAGCGCGAACAGCTTGGCAAACTGCTTGACCACGGCATTCTTGGGCGTGGTCAAAATGTCTATGAGTTGGTCTTCCTCCAGCTCCTCAAGCGTGGCGACCACAGGCAAGCGACCCACCAGCTCAGGGATGATGCCGAACTTCACCATGTCCTCAGGCTCCACCTCGCTGAACGACTCGGATACGCTGCGACCTTGCTTGTTCTTGACAACAGCACCAAAGCCAATGCCAGAAGCCTCGGTACGGCTTTCAATGACTTTTTCCAGACCCGCAAACGCGCCGCCACAAATAAACAAAATGTTGGTGGTGTCGACTTGCAAAAAGTCTTGGTTGGGGTGCTTGCGCCCGCCCTGAGGCGGGATGGACGCCAAAGTGCCCTCGATCAGCTTGAGCAAGGCCTGCTGCACGCCCTCACCCGATACATCTCGTGTGATGGATGGGTTGTCAGACTTGCGGGAAATTTTGTCGATCTCGTCAATGTAGACAATGCCACGCTGGGCTTTGGCCACGTCGTAGTCGCAGGTCTGCAGCAGCTTGGCCACAATGTTTTCCACGTCCTCACCCACGTAACCGGCTTCGGTCAGTGTGGTGGCATCGGCCATGACAAACGGCACATCAAGCATACGCGCCAAGGTTTGAGCCAATAGTGTCTTGCCAGAGCCTGTAGGGCCGATCAGCAAAATATTGCTTTTCACCAGCTCTACGTCGTCCTTTTTGGCGGTTTCCTTGTGGTTTAAACGCTTGTAGTGGTTGTAAACCGCCACCGACAACGCGCGCTTGGCTTTGTCTTGGCCAATGACGTAGTTGTCCAGGTTTTCTTTCAGCTTGGCTGGAGTGGGCAGTGCATCTTTGGGCTTGTCGCCCAACTCCAGTTGGGGCAGCTCATCACGAACTATGTCGTTGCACAAATCAATGCACTCATCGCAAATGAATACAGAGGGGCCCGCAATGAGCTTTTTAACCTCGTGCTGGCTTTTACCGCAAAACGAGCAGTACAGGTTCTTCTCGGAGCTAGCGCCCTTTTTATCAGCCATATCGTGTGCTTTGGTATCAATCAGTAAGAATAGCGTTCCATGATAACGCCTTGCCACGTGTAAGAGGCGGAAATGGCGCTCAACACGCACCATAACGGTGCTTGCTAGCGCCAATCGCTACAAACAGCCCGGGATGTGGGTCAAGCGCCACTTCAGCTGCAACTCAGAGGCTATCAAGCCGCTGGCTTGGCTGCGTCTTCGCGCTTGTCAATCACCTTGTCTACCAAACCGTAGTCAGCCGCTTCCTGAGCGGTCATGAAGTAGTCACGCTCGGTATCGCGCTCAATGCGCTCTAAGGGCTGGCCAGACTGCTTGGCCAATATGTCGTTCAACAAGGCGCGTAAGCGCAGGATTTCACGGGCGTGAATCTCAATGTCTGTGGCCTGGCCCTGTGCGCCGCCCAGTGGCTGGTGAATCATCACGCGAGAGTTGGGCAACGAGAAGCGTTTGCCCTTGGCGCCGGCAGCCAACAAAAACGCACCCATGCTGGCAGCCATGCCCGTGCAAAGCGTTGACACGTCTGGCTTGATGAAGTTCATGGTGTCAAAGATAGCCATGCCAGCACTGACCGAACCGCCTGGTGAGTTGATGTAGAAGTGAATATCTTTGTCTGGGTTTTCAGACTCTAAAAACAGCAACTGCGCCACCACTAAATTGGCAGACTGGTCATTAACCGGGCCCACCAAAAACACCACGCGCTCCTTGAGCAAACGAGAGTAAATGTCATAGCTGCGCTCACCGCGCCCAGACTGCTCTACCACCATGGGGACCATGCCCAAAGCCTGTGTATCCAATGCGTTCATCGCTGTAATCTCCAAAATAAGAGGGGGTTGGTGCATGGCACTAGCCACTACTGTAACCAAAGGCCAACCAGTGTGTGTAGGTGGGGACGTTGCCCACAATTACAACAAGCGCAAAGCTGGCACCAAACAAAAACAACAAAAGGGCGTCGCCGCCCTTTTGTTATTCAACAAGCCAGACAAGTGGCCGCGTCACCGCATTACTGCTGCTGGGCCATCAACTCGTCAAAGTCAACCGCCTTTTCAGTGACCTTGGCTTTGCCCATGACAAACTCGGTCACGTTGTTTTCAATCACAACGGCCTCTACCTCAGCCATGCGGCTTTGGTCACCGGTGTACCACTTCACAACGTCCTCTGGGCGCTCGTAAGAGGCCGCCATTTCAGAGATGTGTGCCTTGATTTGCTCAGGCGTGGCTTGCAGGTTTTCTACACGCACCAACTCAGCAACCACCAGGCCCAAACGCACGCGGCGCTCAGCTTGTGGGCGGAATACGTCGTCGGGGATAGGTGCTTTGTCAGCATCTTTAACGCCGCGCTGCTTGAGGTCAGCACGTGCGCGTTCAACCATGCGCTCTAGCTCGGTTTGCACCACAGCCTTGGGCAAGTCCAGCTCGGCCTTGGCAACCAGGCCATCCATGGCAGCCTGTTTGTTGCGGGCTTGCAAGCGGGCCTTCACCTCACGCTGCAAATTGGTACGAATGTCAGCACGCAAAGCATCAACCGTGTGCTCAGCCACGCCCAAAGACTTTACAAACTCTTCGTCAATGGCGGGCATAGATGCAGCTTCAACCTTGTGCAAGGTCACCATGAAGTCAGCCGTTTTGCCTGCAACATCTTTACCGTGGTAGTCCTCTGGGAACGCCAAGGGAAAGGTCTTGCTCTCGCCGGTTTTCATACCGCGCACAGCGTCTTCAAACTCTTTCAGCATTTGGCCGTCGCCCACCAAAAATGGAAACCTTCGGCTTTGCCGCCTTCAAATGGCACGCCATCGATGGTGCCCAAAAAGTCAATGCTGACGCGGTCGCCGTCGACGGCAGCTTCTGCAGCTGGGCGCTGAGCAAATGTGCGACGCTGCTTGCGCAAAATCTCTACGGTTTTATCGATGGCTTCTTCTGTGACCTCGGCAGTCAGTTTTTCCACTTCCACGCCAGCGACATCACCCAACTTGACTTCGGGGTAGACCTCGAATACCGCGTCAAAAGCCAACTCACCTTCAGGTGCGCCTTCTTTTTCAGTGATTTGTGGAGCACCTGCCACACGCAAGTTTGCCTCTACAGCAGCCTGGCTAAACGCCTCGCCGACTTTGTCATTCATCACTTCGTACTGCACTGAGGCACCGTACATTTTGGCAACCACTGTTGCCGGTACTTTGCCTGGGCGGAAACCATCAATCTTGACTTGCTTGGCCAAACGCTTAAGGCGGGTTTCAACCTCACCGGTGATAGCGGCTACAGGCAACGTTAGCGTTACTTTGCGCTCTAGCTTTTCCAAGATTTCCACGTTTACGGCCATCACTCAACTCCTGCATGTGTCAGCCCCGCTGGCACAAACGCATTGTTTGGCTACAACGAAGCATATAAATAAGTGGTGCGCGGGGGGGACTCGAACCCCCACACTGTCTCCAGCGTCAGGACCTAAACCTGGTGCGTCTACCAATTTCGCCACCCGCGCTAATTCGGTGCTGATAACCAGCCAGCTGTACATATTGCAAAGCCAGCGGGTCTATTCACTGCATTGCGTGCGTCAACACCCAACACTCTGCACAGACGAATTGTGGCGCTTGTGCAGCGAATAACCCGCTATTGTAGACCGAGCTGCAGCATTTTTTTGCCTTGACTCAAATGAAACGCAAAACACTTGCTCAACAAGACTTGCTCTGCCCAAGCAAGACAGGCCTGTGCGGAGCAGGTTTTATTTGTGCCCTTATCGCCTGGTTGTGCGGCTGCGCCACAATAAGGCCTATGTCTGTTGGTGTTGATCATTACGAAAATTTTCCGGTTGCAAGCTGGCTTTGTCCCAAGCACTTGCGCCCTGCCGTTCAAGCGATCTACCGCTGGGCCCGCACCGGCGACGATATTGCAGACGAAGGCACAGACACCCCCTCGCAGCGGCTCAATCAGTTGGCCAGCATGCGCAACGCCTTGCAGCAAGCCATTGCCGAGCAAGCCCACGACGCAACCACACAGCCATGGGCCCAGCTGGTAGCACCACTGGCCCAGCTGGTACGCAACGGCTTAAAGCCAAAGCCCTTGTTTGATTTGCTGCAAGCCTTTGAGTCAGACGTTAGCCGTACGGCCAGCGCACCGCTTGGAGACCGGTACCAAGACTGGCCAGCGTTATTGAACTACTGCAGCTATTCCGCCAACCCAGTTGGGCGGCTGATGCTGCAGCTTTACAAGGTGAATGACCCAGAGGTGATGGCACAAAGCGATGCGGTGTGCACAGCTGCAACTGATTAATTTTTGGCAAGACCTCAGTCAAGACTTGGCCAGGCAGCGGTTTTACATACCTGTAACGGTTTTGGCGCAGCACCAGTTGCCACCCACTTGTGACCTGCGCGAGGTAGAACCAACAACAGCGCAAGCCGTCGTGGCGCAGCTGGTGGCGCATGCCACACAAACCATGCACAGTGGCCTAGGTGTCGTGCATGCAATACCTGGTCGCGCCAGCTGGGAGCTGGCTCTGGTAGTGGCTGGTGGCCTGCGCATATTGCAGCGTATAAAGGCCACCGGCTTTAAAAGCGCTCAGATCAGGCCCAAGCTCACAGCCTTTGATTGGCTGGCAGTGGCTTACGAGGCCTTGCGCATCAAGTTACGCCGGCCTTGAACCTGGCCCAGGTCTGACTCAAACCGCTAACACGGCGCCCTAAACGCAACACCATGATGTAGACGGTCTGTAGCGGCTATTCCCCGGCCACAGCCGCGGGCACTCGGCGCGGGGACGACGCACACCTCAGCCATACACGATAATATTTAGGTATTCAGTTTCACCCCTCTTTCATTAGCGACCAGCCATGCAAAAGCCCTTAGTTACTGCCCGCCTTTCTAACGCTGCTGCCAGGGCCTATGCGTCCAGCAGGCGACAACGCGCCAGTGTGGGACTGGCTTGTCTATTGGTCTTGGGCGGCGCGGTATACCTCAGTACCACCCCAGTGCAAAGCCAGGAAGCGGCAAACAGTGCGCAAGCGCTGCCGCCCACAGTTGCAATCAGCACATTTGAAGAGGTGTTGGTGCACCCAAGCCTGGCGGCCGCCGCACAAGTGCAAGCGCGCAACACCGCACAACTGGCGGCCCAAGTAGGTGGTGTGGTGCAAAGCTGGCATGCAGATGCCGGCGCCACGGTCAAGCGCGGCGAGGTGCTGGCCCAGCTTGACCCGCAAGACTTGCGCCTGGCCCTGGCGCAAGCCCAAGCCGCATATGCATCAGCCACAGCACAAGCGGCCCTTAGCGCGCAGCAGCTCAAGCGCGCGCAAGATTTGGTGGCGCAGGGCTTTTTGTCGCCACAAGCGTTACAGCAACGCGAAACCGAACAATCAGTCACCAAGGCTCAGGTCGCCGGTGCTGCAGCCGCGTTACAAACCGCCAGGCGCGCGCTGAGCAAAACCGCTATCACCGCCCCATTCAACGGCGTGGTGTTGCAGCGCATGGCGCAAGTGGGCGATATGGTGGCAGCGGGCACACCGCTGTTTCAGCTGGTAGACAACGCCAAGCCCGAAGTGGCTTTAAGCGTGTCGGCCACGCAGGCCATCAGCTTGAAGCGCGCAGCTACCGCCACATGGCGGGCCAAAGACACATCACAAGACTATGCGGTGAAGGTGTTGCGCATTGGTGCCAGCCTTGATCAGCGAACGCGGGCGCAGCCTGCCCGCTTGAGCTTTAGCGGCCAGGATGTGCCACTGCCAGGCAGCGCTGGCGAGCTGATGTGGAAAGACCCGCAGGCACACTTGCCCACGCATGTACTGGTGCGCAGAAATGGCCAGGTGGGCTACTTCACGGTAGCCAACAACAAGGCCCAGTTTGTCGCCATTGATCGCGCCCAGGAGGGGCGGCCTGCGGCTATTGACTTGCCGCCCAACGCGCCCATCGTAACCACCGGCCAAGCCTTGCTGCAAAACGGCCAAACGGTTCAACTCAGCCAATAACAGCGCACGCAAAGCTTACCCAATACCATGAAGTTTTACCGCGCCCTCATTGCCAACCACCCACTTGCCAACATCGCCTTTGTGGTGGTGATGCTGCTGGGTGCCATCAGCTATGCCACCATGCCACGTGAGCAAGACCCTGAGATCAACTTCAACTGGGTCAACATCACCACCGTCTTGCCGGGTGCCACTGCCGAAGAGGTTGAGCGCTTGGTGACCAACCCACTTGAAGACGCCATACAGGGTGTGGCCGACATCAAGTTTGTGAACAGCAACTCGCGCGCCAACGTATCGAGCTTGTTGGTGCGTTTTAGAGAGCTGTCAGACCGCGACTTTGACAAGCGCATGAACGACTTGCGCCGCGAGATTCAAAACAAGGCCACCAGCGAAATGCCCAAAGAGGCGGAAGACCCGCGCGTGATGGAAATCACCACGTCTAACGGCTTTCCCACTGCTGCCGTCGTACTCAAAGGCCAAGCAGACGATGAAACGCTGCGCAGCGCGGCCAGACGCATTAAGGCTGACTTAGAACGCTTGCCCGGCGTAGACCAGGTATTTGCATCAGGGTTGCGCAACCCAGAGCTGCGCGTGGTGCCAGACGCGCAAGCCCTGGCTATGCGCGGCCTTACCGCTGCTGATGTGGCTGACAGCTTGAAAGCATGGTGGCGCGACACATCCGCTGGCACCTTGCGCACAAGCGACGGGGCATGGGCAATCAGCGTGCAAGGTGTGACCACAGACCCCAATGCTTTGGCCAATTGGCCAGTGTTGTCGAGCACCCGCGCGGGGGTATCCGCACGCTTGCAAGACGTGGCGCGTATTGAGCAGGCCAGAGCCAAAGCGTCGCAATACGCGGCAACCGAGGGCTTACCTGCCGTTTACATGTCTGTCACCAAAAAGTCTGGCACCAACACACTGGAATTGGTGCAACGCCTCAAAGACTACATCGCCCAGCAAAACCAGGGCATTGCGCTCAACGGGCTGAGCATGGTGCTCAGCGACGACCAGACCATTCCCACTCAAAAAGCCATTGACGTGATGCAAACCAACGCCTTGTACGGCGCCGTGATGGTCTTGGCCGTGAGCTGGCTGTTTTTGGGCTGGAAAGTCGGCGCGCTGATTGCGCTGGGCATTCCGTTTTCGCTGTTGGCAACGTTTGCGCTGCTAAACGGCTTGGACAACACAGTCAACGTGTCGGTGTTGCTGGGCGTGGTGATCGCACTGGGCATGCTGGTAGACGACGCCGTGGTGATCGCAGAGGCTATTTACTACCGGGTACAACGCGGCCAGGACTTGATGGACGCCTGTGTAGACGGCGTGCGCGAAGTGTTTGGCCCCGTGCTGGCTTCAGTGGCCACCACCATGGCCGCGTTTTTGCCGCTGATGCTGCTGCCAGGCATCATGGGTAAGTTCATGTTTGTCATTCCGTTTGTGGTGAGTGTGGCGCTGGCCATCTCACTCATAGAGGCTTTTTGGATGATGCCCGTGCACATGAGCGCCATAGGCGTGAGCAAGTCACAGGCCGACGGCGCCGACTGGCGCACCCGCTTTAACCGGCTTATTCGTTTGCGCTACGGCCAAGCACTGGCCTATGTCATTCGCAGGCCCAAGCGCTTTGCCATGGTGGGCGTGCTGTCAGTGGTTAGCGCCGGCGCGCTGCTGGCCACAGGCGTGATACGCGTACAGTTCTTCGCCTTTGACCCCATACGTGCGTTTTACGTCAATGTTGACATGCCATCCAACGCCGCACTTGAGGACACACTGGCCGCGACCAACCAAGTCGAGTTGGCGGTGCGTGCACAACTCAACGGCGTAGGCACAGGATTGGAAGCACGTTCGGTCACAACCCTGGCTGGCGTCAAATTTACAGAGACTGCGCCTATTTACGGTGAAACATACGGCCAGGTATTTGTGTCTTTAAACCCATTGGGAGCCAACTCGCGTGAGGTCAGCGCGGTGATAGATGGCATGCGCAGCACCATTGAAAACCTGCCAGGCGCGGGCCAAAAAAGCTTTACGGTATTGTCCGGCGGGCCGCCGTCAGGCAAGCCCATTGCCGTCAAAGTGCGCGGTGATGACTTTGACGAAATCCAGGCTGCAGCAGACGCCATCAAAGCCATGGTGCGTGACATACCAGGTGCCACTGACGTGCAAGACGACAACTTGCCTGGACGTCCGCAACTCACCCTGCGCATGGACGCCAACGCGCTGCGCGACAACCATGTCAATGCGGCATTGCTGGCACGCTTAGTGCGCCTGAGTGTTGACGGTGAGGTCGTTGCCTTTACCCGTGAGGCTGGCGACAAAATTGAGCTGCGCGTGATTGCCAACCAGTCCGACTACACCAACCCATCCAGTGTGGCGGCGCTGCTGGACACGCCACTGGCACTACCCAATGGTCAAATCTCGCGCTTGGGTGCATTGGTAGAGCCCCAAACCAATCCCACGCGCGGCTTCATCAAGCATTACAACTTGCGCCGCACCGTCACTGTTGAAGCCAACCTGGACAAAGCTGTTACGGACACCGCTTCGGCCAACGACATACTGAAGGCCAAATGGCAAACCATTCAGTCTGAGCACCCCAATATCAACCTGGATTTTTCTGGCGAACTGGAGGATATTGAAGAGAGCCTGGACGCCATGAAGGTGCTGTTCCTGTTAGGCACTGGCCTGGTGTTTTTAATATTGGCTGCGCAGTTTGCCAGCTACTTTCAGCCGCTGCTCATCTTGGTCACAGTGCCGCTTGCCTTCACAGGCGTGGCATTTGGCTTGGCCATATCTCGCAACCCGCTGTCTTTGTACACCTTGTACGGTGTGATCGCACTAACGGGCATTGCAGTGAACTCCGCCATTGTGTTGATAGACGCGGCCAACGACCGTTTGCGCATGGGGCGCAAAACCTCGCACGCCATCGTGCAGGCATCGCGCAGACGGGTAGTACCTATTCTCATCACCACCACGACCACCATTGGCGGTTTGTTTTCGCTGGCGTTCGGCTTGGGCGGCAACAGCTTGCTGTGGGGACCAGTGGCCGCCAGTATTGTGTGGGGCTTGGCGTTTTCAACATTCCTCACCCTGTTTGCTGTGCCCTTGTTGTACATGGCATTCATGCGCAACACGCAACCCCATAAGCGCGCCAGCCTGTTCCAGCGTGTCATCGGACTGCTGCAGCGCAAGCGCGTGCATTAAGGCGCAATAATGCGCAACAGTCAGCACAGAACACCTCGCATATGACCACCACGCCGCAAGCTTATGTGCAAGAAAAAGCCGCTGCCTCAGGCAGTAGCTTTTACTACGCTTTTTTATTTCTACCAGCACCACAACGAGCGGCCATCACCGCCTTTTACGCCTTTTGCCGCGAAATTGATGATGTCGTGGATGAGGTCAGCGATGCGGGGGTGGCCGCGACCAAACTGGCTTGGTGGCGCACGGAAGTGGGCAAGCTGTTCGCTGGCCAAGCCACCCACCCCGTGATGCTGGCCCTTCAGCCGCACTTGCAAACCTACCAAATTACAGCCGCGCAACTCAACGCCGTGATCGAGGGCTGCGAGATGGACTTGCAGCAAAACCGCTATCTGGACTACCCCGGGCTGCAGCGCTATTGCCACTTGGTGGCAGGCGTGGTGGGTGAGGTAGCCGCACGCATATTCGGCCAAACCCAAGAGAAAACCACCGCCTATGCGCACGCCATGGGCCAGGCATTTCAACTCACCAACATCATTCGCGATGTAGGCGAGGACGCCATGCGTGGGCGCATTTACTTGCCAGTGAATGAATTGCAGCAGTTTGACGTGAAAGCCAACGACCTGCTCAAGCGCGAGTACTCTGAGCGCTTCACCGCCTTGATGCAGTTTCAGGCGGCACGTGCACACCAGCTGTATGACCAAGCCTTGGACCTGCTACCGGCCCAGGACAAGCGCGCGCAAAAGCCGGGCCTGATGATGGCCAACATTTACCGTGCGTTGCTGCGCGAAATTGAGCGCGACGGCTTTCAAGTGCTACACCAACGCACCAGTCTCACGCCCATTCGCAAGCTGTGGCTGGCCTGGAAAACCCAAGCCTTTGGTTGGGTAGGCTAGTGCAGCAACGCGTGGCGGTGATTGGCGCAGGCTGGGCAGGCTGCGCCGCAGCCGTGGCGGCCGTGCAGCAAGGCTGGCAAGTCCATTTGTATGAAGCCGCGCCTCATGCTGGTGGCCGCGCCAAAGCCTTGGCAGGCGCACACACACCCAGCCACGCGGACAAGGCCGACACGCCTGCTCTGGACAACGGTCAGCATATATTGCTAGGCGCCTACAGTGCATGCCTCAGCCTCATGCATACGATTGGCGTGGACACCCATGCAAAGCTGCTGCGCTGCCCACTTGATTTGCGCGACAACAAAGGCCATGGTTTTGCCCTGCCCCGCTGGGCCAGCACCACTTACAGTGCACACGTCAAAGAGACTGCGCTATCAGGCTTACACGCCTGGACACATGAACTACGCATGGCAGCAGCCGCTGGCTGGGGTGTTGCCAGTAGCAGCAGCTGGCCAGTTCATGCACGGCTGCAATTGTTGTGGCGCTTACTGGGCTGGCGCTTGCGTGGCTTTAAGTGCCATAGCAATGCAACAGTGGCTGACCTCTGCCTGGGACTGCACCCCAGTGTGATGCAAGGGTTTATTGAGCCCCTTTGCGTCAGTGCTTTGAATTTATCGACCAGCCAGGCCAGTGGCGCATTGCTGCTGCGCGTTTTAAAAGACGCTTTACTTGGTGGCCGTGGCAGCAGCGACATGTTGCTGCCCCAATGTGACCTCAGCACGCTGTTGGTTGAGCCCTGCTTGCGCTGGCTGCACCAGCATCATGCCCAGGTACTCACTGGCACACGCGTGACTGGCTTGCTGCGAACGGCTGGCCAATGGCAGGTGCAAACGCAGACCACCAAAGACGGCGCAGATACAACCACGCGCTATGACCATGTGATAGTGGCGACGCCCGCTGCCCAGGCTGCCAACTTAAGCTGGGCACACAACACACACTGGGCTCATGCAGCGGCAGCGCTAGGTCACACCGCCATTGCCACCGTTTATGCCCGCAGCGACACCACCGTGCATTGGCGCGCGCCCATGGTGGGTCTACAAGGCGGCCTGGCACAGTTTGCCTTTAATCGAACAGCTCTATTAGGGGGCGGCGCCGCAGCCACGCACATAGCCGCCGTAGTAAGCGACAGCGGCAATGGCCTCAATGCATCACAAAACGACAGCAGCCGCGACGACATCACCCAGGCTGTGATGCAGCAACTGCATGAGGAATGGCCCAACGCCCACTGGCAATGGACACAAACCGTGGTTGAAAAGCGCGCCTGCTTTGCCTGTACACCGAAAGCGGCAAGACCCGTCATGAGCATCGCACCACAGCTGTGGGCTTGCGCAGACTACGTTGCCGGCCCATACCCCTCTACACTCGAAGGCGCAGTCCGCAGCGGCCAAGCCGTGGTGGACGCCATAGCAGCTGCCAACTCGTAGCAAAGCATGGCTTAGTGCTCAGACGTTAAAAAGCCCACCGTCGCGTTGCGCGAGAGCAGGCTTTCAAATAGGGTGCATACCGCCCAACGAGCAGGCGTCCAACCCAAGGGCTTATGTCACCGAGATGGCATCCTCTTGCGGAGGCACCATGGCGCCGATGATGTCGTTCATGGTGATAGTGCCTAGCAACTTGCCCTTGGCGCTCACCACGTTGGCCGCCTCTTTGTTTTCAGCACTCAAGATGCGCGCAGCTTCTTCAATGACCAGACTGGAGTCCACTTGCGGGCCATCCACCGCTGGGCCTGGCTGCATAAGCGTTTTGCAACGTATCACACGGCCGCGGTTCACATCACGCACAAAGCTGCTGATGTAGTCATCTGCAGGCCTGAGCACGATGTTTTGTGCGGTACCCTGCTGTACCACTTCACCATCACGCAAAATCGCCACTTGGTCACCCAGGCGCAATGCTTCGTCCAAGTCATGGGTAATAAACACAATGGTTTTGCCCAGTTCTTGCTGCAAGTCCAACAGCACAGACTGCATGTCGGTGCGAATCAGCGGGTCCAGCGCCGAGAAGGCCTCGTCCATTAGCAACACAGGCGCATCGTTGGTTAGCGCACGGGCCAAGCCAACGCGCTGCTGCATGCCACCAGAAAGTTGGTTGGGGTAGCTGTCTTCGTAGCCAGCCAAGCCCACACGCTCAATCCAGCGCAGCGCCTCTTTGCGACGGACCTTCTTGGACTCACCCTTGATCTCCAAACCAAACTCGGTATTTTCCAGCACCGTGTAATGCGGCATCAGGGCGAATTTTTGAAAGACCATAGCCGTTTGTGCGCGGCGAAACTCGCGCAATTGCGCATCATTCATGGCCGCCACATCTTGGTTACCCACCCACATCTCGCCCGCTGTAGGGTCAATGAGACGGTTGATGTGGCGAATAAGCGTGCTCTTGCCAGAGCCAGATAAACCCATCACCACCTGAATGGCGCCTGGCTTCATGCTGATGTTGATGTCCTTCAAGCCCAACACGTGGCCGTGGTCATCGCGCAGCTCTTGCTTGGTCATGCCGCCCTTGACGTCTTCCAGAAATTTCTCAGGTGTTGGACCAAAGATTTTGTACAAACCTTTGATGTCAATACCCACAGACGGCGTATCTGCCGAATCGTTGCTGTTTGTCACTTGATCAACCATGGACAACCTCCAAATGGCGCTGCAAACGCTTGCCGTAGGCCTGCGATGCGCGGTCAAAAATAATGGCAATGCCCACAATGGCCAAGCCGTTGAATATGCCTAATGTGAAGTACTGGTTGGCAATGGCTTTAAGCACTGGCTGGCCCAGGCCCTGGACACCAATCATCGAAGCCACCACAACCATGGCCAAGCTCAGCATGATGGTCTGGTTCACACCCGCCATGATGGTGGGCAAGGCCAGTGGCAGCTGTACCTTGGTCATTTTTTGCCAAGCAGACGTACCAAACGCCTCTGAGGCTTCAAGCACATCGGCTGGTACCAGTCGAATACCCAAGTTGGTAAATCGAATAACGGGTGGGATGGCGTAAATGACTACGGCCAGCAAACCCGGCACTTTGCCAATACCCAGCAGCATGACGACGGGAATGAGGTACACAAAGCTGGGCATAGTCTGCATGATGTCCAGCGTGGGGTTCACAACTTTTTGCATGCGGTCAAAGCGGCTCATCAAGATGCCAATGGGCAGGCCCAGCACCAGCGCCACAATCGTGCACACAAAAATCATGGACACCGTCTTCATGGTGTCGTCCCACATACCAAAGTAGCCAATCAGCAGCAAGGTCGCAATTGTGCCAACGACAATCTTGGTCGAACGTGAAGCCAGCCAAGCTATGACGGCGATACCCAATATGACCAGTGGCCATGGTGAGTCGGTGAGCAAGCGCTCGGAAAAAATCAAAAACTCCTTGAGCGGGTCGAACAGGCGTTCCAACAGCTCGCCATGCTCACGCGTGAAATCGCGAAAGCTGGAGTCAATGCCTTTTTTCAAGGCTCGCAGGGCTTCGGCGCCCATTTCCGGGAATGTATAAAACCAATCCATTATTTTTCTCCTGAAACAAAAAACGCCTGCATAACAACATGCAGGCGTAGCGGCTGCCCCAACACTGGGGCAGCGTCAGAAGCAACTTACAAGGCTGCCTTGATCTTCTCAGCAGCAGCTGGGCTCACCCATGTGGTCCACATCGCTTCGTTGGTCTTCAAGAAGTGCGCAGCACCGTCTTCACCAGTTGCCTGGTTGTCAGACATCCAAGCCAACAAAACGTTCACGGTGTTGTTATCCCACTGGCGATTAGCCAGGTAGTTGTAGGCATCGCCACCTTCTTGCTTGAAGCGGTCTGTTACAACAGTAAACACGTCGGCTTTAGGCCATGCATTTTTTTGTGGGTCAGCGCAATCGAGCTTGGCGTTACAGTTGTCCCAGGCTGCCTGGTCAAGCGGCACACCTGGATCCAAGCGAACCATTTCGTACTTGCCCAAGATGGATGTGGGTGCCCAGTAGTAACCCAGCCAGCCTTGCTTGCGCTCGTATGCTTTGGCAATAGAGCCGTCCAAGCCAGCAGAAGAGCCGGTGTCAACCAAGGTGAAACCTTTTTCTTCGGCATCCCATGCCTTGAAAGCATTACCGGTGGTGATTTGGCAGCTCCAGCCTGCAGGACAGTTGTGCACAGCACCCTTGGCGTCATCTTCAGGTGCTGGGAACAGCTCTGGGCGCATCAACGCGTCGTCAATGGTCTTGATGTCTGGGTTGGCATCAGCCAGGTACTTTGGAATCCACCAGCCTTCAACACCGCCGTCTGACAATGACTCGGCGCCAAAGTGCAAGCGGCCTTCGGAAACGGCAGCTTCCAGCGGCTCACGAATGGAGTTAACCCAAGCTTCTGGGGCTACGTCGGGCTGGCCTTTTTCAATCATGGCTGTCAGGGTAGGCATGGTGTCGCCTGGCACCAACTCTGCATCACAGCCGTAGCCGTTGGCCAAAATGAACTGGTCGATAGCAGCCAGAACTTCGGCAGACTGCCAGTTCATGCTGGCGATGGTGACAGCGCCACATGTGGCGTCTGCAACAGGGGCAGCATCAGCTACTTTTTCTTCTTCTTTTTGTCCACAGGCAGCCAAAGTGGCGGCTACCACGGTTAGAGCTAACGCCAGTTTGCGTTGGTTGGATGTCAAATTTCTTCTCCTAACAGTTAAACGGTGTCCCGAGGATCTGCATACACAGGTGCACTCGGAGCGAAAGCGACCCGACGACCTGAAGGATAAAAACGAACGACAAACCAGCCGCTCAACCAACAGGGTGTTGGGTTGAACTTACAAGACTAAATATATCAGAATATCTAATTCTTCGCTTTTAGCTGCTTTATTTCATATAACAAAGTAAATTTTTAACTATATATAACTACTTTTTAAAATAAACAAGCCATTTGAACAATGCGCCAAACTCGCTGACCAGCGATCAACAGGGCTTTAGCGCATAAGAGACAATATAGCCATGTCATTTCAACCAGAAGCCCCCTACACCCACGGCCAGCCCGCCAAAACAGCTGTACTGTGGTGCAATCTAGGCACACCAGACGCGCCTACCGCCCCTGCCCTGCGTCGTTACCTGGCCGAATTCTTGGCCGACCGACGCGTGGTCGAAATTCCAAGACTCATTTGGATGCTGATATTGCACGGCATTATTTTGCGCATTCGCCCCAGGAAGTCTGCGGCCAAGTACGCCAGCATTTGGACCAGTGACGGGTCCCCGCTAAAAGTGGGTACGCAAGCGCAAGCCCATGCGCTTGAGTCCCAGCTGCGCGCCAGCGGTCACGATGTGGCTGTGCACATGGTGATGCGCTACGGACAGCCCAACATGGCCAGCGTGATGAACCAGCTCAAACTGCAGGGTGTGACGCGTGTGTTACTGATGACGGCCTACCCCCAATACAGCGGCACAACCACGGCCAGTGTGTTTGACGCGTTTTACAAATGGGCACTGAACATACGCTGGGTGCCTGAGATGCGCTTTGTCAACCAGTACCACGACCACCCCGCCTACATCGCGGCGCTGGCTGGCAAGGTTAAAGCACATTGGCAGGCCAACGGACAAGCTGAATTGCTGCTGATGAGCTTTCACGGCGTACCCGAGCGCACGCTACACCTCGGCGACCCCTACCACTGCCAGTGCCACAAAACTGCCAGGCTGCTGGCCCAAGCGCTGGGGCTTGGCAAGGATCAATACAAAGTCACCTTCCAGTCCCGCTTTGGCAAGGCCAAGTGGCTAGAGCCCTACACAGAACCCACACTCATAGACCTTGCCAGCAAGGGCCTCAAGCGCGTGGACGTGATGTGCCCCGGATTCACCAGTGACTGCCTGGAAACATTAGAAGAAATTCAAGACGAGGCACGTGAGGCTTTCATGCATGTCGGTGGCGAGCAGTTCAACTACATTGCCTGCCTCAACGACGATACCGCATGGGTTGAAGGCTTGGCCGTCATTGCAGCGTCACACCTGCAAGGCTGGCCCACCACCACCGCACACGACGCAACGGCGTCGCAGGCTGCGCAACACGCTGCGCTGGCCATGGGCGCCAAGCAGTAAAACCACCGCTGGGTATGAGCAAGAACAACGCCGCCAACAGCAGCGATGCAGACAGCAAATACCGCTTGGACAAGTGGCTATGGGCAGCGCGCTTTTTCAAGACGCGCGCCTTGGCTACGGATGCAGCCAACAAAGGCCACATCAAACTCAATGGTGCATTGGCCAAACCCTCGCGTGACGTCAAACTGGGGGACACCATTGAAATCATGGTGCAGCGCATGACCTGGACAGTAAACGTGCTGGGCCTTAGCGCCATACGGGGCAGCGCCCCCATCGCGCAAGCCTTGTACACAGAAACAGCCGAATCAAAAGCCGCGCGCGAAGCAGCCGCGGCAGCCAGGCGCCTCGCGCCGGAGCCAGCGCAGGCCATCACACAGGGCCGCCCCACCAAAAGAGACAGGCGCGACCTGCAAAAAGCAAGCGGGCGCGACAACGCCGGCCACTGGGACGCTCGCTGGACGGCCAGCCTGGACGACTAGGCCTGCCAACCGGCAACGCACCAAGCCTTGGCCATGTGCTGCCACGGGCTGCAAGGGAACAAACAACGGACTACGTCGCACCAATACGCAACCAGACCACCTAAAATGAGCCACGATGCTCAAAAACGATTTCTGGTCTCAATCCGGCTACGCCTTATTGCATGTTGACGCGCAACAGCAATTGGTGGTTACCGACGCCTTTCTCAGCTTTTTATTAAACCGCCCGGAGCTGGCCCCAGTGGACACCTCCTGCGACGCAGAGCGTGCACTCTTTTCGCAGCTGGTCGCGCAGCCTCGTACCAACATATCTGACGACCAATTGGCGCAGCTCGCCAATCCAGATGTAGCCGACAACTACAGGGTATGGCTGCGGTTTCGCGACCGAGTGCTGGCCCGCCCCACGTTGGAGGCCAGTTACATGGCACTCTTTCAGGGCACAGGCGTTGATGTACCGCCAGTACTGGTCAACCAGCTCACCCACGTGCTGGTGCGCCACGTGTTGGGCGCCGCGCCCTCCGCATTGGCCGCACGGGTAGGAGAAATGTTCTTCCGCAGCCAAATGATCACGTCCACCGACGAGGGGGCCTTGCTCGCTGCTGACGAAGAAGTGGTCAATGCGCGAGCACCCAACGCAGGCTTTGACTTGATGGGCTTGCTCCGTACCGGCGGTGGTTCTCTGATAGGTGTGGATTTGGACGTTATCGGCCCCGACAACCAAGACGTTTATTGGGCGCGCGACACCAAGTACGACACCGTTATTGCCCTGAACAGCCAGCAACCTGCGATGAAAGCACTGTGTGACCTGATAACCAATTGGGTACGGCATTTTCTGCACGTGAAGGTACGCATCACAGCGCAGGACAAGGTGCAGGACAAAAAGTGGGCCTGGCATCTTGGTCTGGACATGCAGTCCAGCGCCATTTTGAATGACCTCTACCTTGGCAAGCGTGTAGGCGATGCACGCTTGGCGCAATTGCTGTGCTTGTTCAAGCTGGAATTTGACAAACCCACAGATATGCTGGCCAAGGTCGCCGGCAAGCCCGTCTACATGGCCATGGCCTGTGACACCGACAACCGGTTAAGGCTAAAGCCCCAGAACTTGCTACTGAACTTACCCTTGGCTCTGCGTTCGTAAACAATAGGGCCCGTTCAGACAAAAGACGCAGTACACGTTTCACGACCGCAGCTCGTTGCTACAGCTGGTGTTGCTACAACACCACTTGGCGACATGTGTTATGAAGGTACAAATGCACAACACAAATGAAAAAGCCTCTTGTAAACAAGAGGCTTTGATTCATCAGGCGTTTGAAGCCTATAACCAATGGCGGAGTGGACGGGACTCGAACCCGCGACCCCCGGCGTGACAGGCCGGTATTCTAACCAACTGAACTACCACTCCGCGTGGGCAGCTTTTGAGTGGATGCTTGTGGCATCCACCAAGTGCTACAAACTTGGCGACCCTACGGGGATTCGAACCCCGGTACCCACCGTGAAAGGGTGGTGTCCTAGGCCTCTAGACGATAGGGTCAAAACCTAGAAAAATTCCGCTTCAGCTTTAGACAGACATTGCTGTCTATTTGAAGCAAGCCTCACATTATACGATGATTTTGTGCTGCTTTTAAAAAACTTGGTGGAGGTAAGCGGGATCGAACCGCTGACCTCTTGCATGCCATGCAAGCGCTCTCCCAGCTGAGCTATACCCCCACGGGTTGTTACAAATTGCATTCAACTTGAATTGTTTGCTGCTTTGTAGCAAGCCTGCAAGTATAGAACACTTTTCAGGCTGCTTTGAGTTTCGCCACCACATTTTTTTTATCGAACAAAGCCAGCATGGCATCTACCGACGGCGTGTTGGGTGTACCCATGGTGAGAACGCGCACAGGCATGGCCAGCTGGGGCATTTTCAAACCGTGTTCAGCAAGCGTGGTCTTGATAGCTGCAGCAATCGCCTCTTGGGTCCACTCACCGGCTTCAAGCAAGCCTGCAAGCGTCGCCATGGCTGGTTTAACGGCGTCGGTGACATGCTTTGCGATGTCTTCATGGCTGGCTACGGCGTCAACAAAATAGGCTTTGGCCCAAGCTGCAAGCGCCACCAGGGTGTCGCAGCGGTCTTTGAACAGGGCGCAAATACCAATGAGCCTGGCATCGGGCGTGGCGTTGATACCGTCCAGCGACAAACGCTGTGCCACCATGGCAGCCAGTGCCGCATCAGCTGGCCTTGATGTGCTGGGCGTTGATCCAACGCAGCTTGGCTTCGTCAAACTGCGCGGCACTGCGGCCCAAATGGTCTAAGTTAAACCACGCAATAAACTGCTCTACGCTAAACACTTCGTCGTCACCATGGCTCCAGCCCAGGCGAGCCAGGTAGTTCACCATGGCTTCGGGCAAGTAGCCTTCGTCGCGGTATTGCGTAACGGCTTTGGCACCGTTGCGCTTGCTCATCTTTTCGCCGGCCTCATTCAGCACGGTCGGTAAGTGCGCGTAAGTGGGCGGCGCGTAGCCCAGCGCTTTCGCGATGTTGATTTGGCGCGGCGTGTTGTTCACGTGATCGTCGCCGCGTATGACATGGGTAATAGCCATGTCCATGTCGTCGACCACCACACAGAAGTTGTAGGTGGGCGTGCCGTCCGGGCGCGCCACCACCAGATCGTCCAACTCGGCATTGGCAATTTCTATGGGGCCTTTGACCTTGTCCATCCAAGCTACCACCCCCTCGGTTGGGTTTTTAAAGCGCCACACAGGCTGCACGTCTTGCGGCACGCTGGGCAATGTCTTGCCAGGCTCTGGGCGCCACATGCCGTTGTAGCGTGGTTTTTCCTTTGCGGCCATTTGCGCTTCGCGCAATGCGTCTAGCGCCTCTACCGACATGTAGCAGGGATAGACCAAACCTTTTGCCTTGAGCTGCTCCAGCACGTCGCGGTAGCGGTCCATGCGCTGCATTTGATAGAAAGGGCCTTCGTCAGGCGTCATGCCTAGCCACTGCATACCCTGCAAGATCACATCCACAGACGCTTGCGTTGAGCGGGCCTGGTCCGTGTCTTCTATGCGCAAAATAAAGTCGCCGCCTGTGGCCTTGGCAAACGCCCATGGGTACAGCGCAGAGCGAATATTACCCAGGTGAATAAAACCAGTGGGCGACGGCGCAAAGCGAGTGCGCACGCGGGCAGCAGTATCTGTAGTAGTCATAACTCAAGCAGTGGGTAATTACGCGCCACCGACCGAGAGCGCGTGTAAAAAGTCTTGTTGCAAATCGGGGCCATGCTCCAGGCCAACGGCCACCCGAATAAGTGACTGGCCAACGCCTGCGCTGGCGCGCTGCGCCTCGGTCAGACGGCCATGTGAGGTACTGGCCGGATGAGACACCAAGGTCTTGGTGTCCCCCAGATTGGTACACAGCTTGACCAGCTGCAAGGCATTGAGCGTGGCAAACGCCCGCGCCCTACCCTGCTCGGGACTATCGGCTTTTAGCGTGAACGACAACACCGCGCCGCCCAGGTCACTTTGCTGGCGCATGGCAAGCGCATGTTGTGGGTGGCTTTGCAAGCCCGGAAAAAACACATGGTCCACGCATGGCTGCTGTTGCAGCCAATGGGCCAGGGCCAGGGCATTGGCCGACTGGGCGCGCATGCGAATGCCCAGCGTTTCAAGGCCCTTTAGCACCACCCAGGCATTGAACGGCGACAAGGTCATGCCAGCGCTGCGGATCAAGGGGCTGAACACCTGATTCACCAACTCGCTGCTGGCACACAAAGCACCTGCCATCACGCGACCCTGGCCATCCAAATACTTGGTGCCCGAGTGCACCACAATATCTGCGCCAAACGCAACAGGGCGCTGCAATATGGGCGTGGCAAAGCAATTGTCTACCGCCAGCCACGCGCCGGCCTTGTGCGCAATGTCGGCCAAGGCCGCAATGTCACAAACGTCAGTCAGCGGGTTGGTAGGCGTCTCGGCAAACAACAGCCGCGTATTGGGCTGCACCGCACTGGCCCATTCGCCTACGTTGGTTTGCGACACAAAGGTGGTGGTCACACCAAACTTGGCAAACTCTGTGCCTATGAGCTTGATGGTTGAGCCAAACATGGAGTGCGAGCAAATCACATGGTCGCCACTTTTCAGCAAGCCCATGCACATCAGCAAAATTGCCGACATACCCGTGGACGTGGCAATAGCAGCTTGCGAGCCTTCCATGGCGGCCAAGCGTTGCTCAAAACTACCGACGGTTGGGTTACCCAAACGAGAGTAGGTAAAGCCCTCTTCTTCGCCGGCAAAGCGCGCAGCAGCGACTTCAGCGCTGGGCTGCACATAGCCGCTGGTCAGAAACAACGCCTCCGCGTTTTCACCGTATTGACTGGATGGCATGCCCGTGTGCTGCGCATGCGTCTCGGCATGCCATTGGTCAGTATGGGCTGGGGTGGCGGGAACAGATGGTTTCATGCGTCAGCCTCTTGATTGCTGTCTTCAACACGCTCGCCGCGCAAACGCGCAATGTCTGCGTCTGTGATGTCGCCGGTGCAATAAACACCGTCAAAGCAGGACGCGTCAAAACCGTCTAGGTTGGGGTTCAGGGAAGCGACTGCCTTCTTGAGGCCATTAACATCCTGGTAAATGAGTGCATCACAGCCAATAAGTTTGCAAACTTCGTCTACCGTTTTGCCACTGGCCACCAGCTCGTCCGGGCTTGGCATGTCAATGCCGTACACGTTGGGAAAGCGCACAGGCGGCGCAGCACTGGCCAGGTAAACCCGCCTGGCACCTGCGTCTCTGGCCATTTGAACAATCTCCCGACTGGTGGTGCCACGCACAATGGAGTCGTCAACCAGCAGCACATTGCGCCCCTTGAATTCAGAGGCGATGACGTTGAGCTTTTGACGCACCGAGCGCTTGCGCACAGATTGACCGGGCATGATGAAGGTACGACCCACGTAGCGGTTTTTGACAAAACCCTCGCGGTAAGGTTTGCCCAGCAAATGCGCCAACTGCATGGCACTGGGGCGGGATGATTCAGGAATGGGAATCACCGAGTCAATCAAGTCTGGGGACACCGTCGATATGACGCGTTGCGCCAGGGTCTCGCCCATGTTCAGACGCGCCTGGTACACAGATACGCCATCCATTTGCGAATCTGGCCTGGCCAGATAAACATACTCAAACAGGCACGGAAAGTGTTGCGATGTCTCGCTGCATTGCTGCGCATGCAGGTGGCCTTGCATGTCTATAAACACGGCTTCGCCCGGCTTGATGTCGCGCACAAAATGGTGGCCAGTGCCCTCTAGGGCAACAGACTCACTCGCAACCATGGTTGCGCCGTCGCCTTGGCCCAAGCACAGCGGGCGAATACCAAAGGGGTCGCGAAATGCCAGCAAACCGTGGCCAGCGATCAAGGCCACGACCGCGTAAGAGCCTTTCAGGCGCTTGTGCACGCGGGCAACCGCAGCAAACACATCTGAAGGCTTTAGTGGCAGTCCACGTGTGGCATTTTCAAGCTCATGGGCCAATACGTTAAGCAACACTTCCGAGTCTGAATCGGTGTTGATATGACGGTGGTCACTGCTGAACAGCTCTGCTTTTAGGGCATGCGCATTGGTGAGGTTACCGTTGTGCGACATCACCAGGCCAAATGGCGCGTTGACGTAAAACGGCTGGGCTTCTTCTTCGCTGCTGGCGTTACCCGCTGTTGGGTAGCGCACCTGGCCCAAGCCCACGTTACCGGGTAGCGCACGCATGTCGCGGGTGCGGAATACGTCGCGCACCATGCCCTTGGCCTTGTGCATAAAAAACTTGCGCTCTTGCTGCGTGACAATACCCGCGGCGTCTTGCCCGCGGTGTTGCAGCAGCAGCAAGGCGTCGTAAATCAGTTGGTTAACAGGGGCGTGACTGACCACGCCAACAATGCCGCACATTTAAGGAATCAACCTTTCAATCGCCTGTGGCAACACAGGCTTTAGTAACACCAACACAGACTGCAACAATTGCGCACCGCTTGAGCTGCTCCACCACGGCTCAGCCTCAAGCTTTAGCACCAAGACGACCAAAGCGGCCACCAACAACACCACAACGCCGCGCACCAAACCAAATAACGCGCCTAGAGATCTATCGGCCGGACGCAGGCCTGAAGCGCTGATCCAGCGGCGCAAGGTAGACGCCACAAAGCCGCCCACAAATACAAACACCACAAACACCACCACATAGCGCACCACCAGGGCCAGCAGGCCCGTGCCCTCTAAAGCCGGCACCCACTGTGCCAGCAGCGGCGCCACCAGACTGGTGGCCATAACGGCAAACAACCAGTTGGCAATCGCCAACAGTTCGTACACCAACCCGCGCCAGGCGCCCCACACCAGAGAGGCTCCCAACAGCGCAGACATGGCCGTGTCCAGGGCAGACCAATTCATGGACGCTGCGCTGCGCTACACATGCCAAGAACGGTGTTGGGGCCCGGCATCATGGCTAGAAAGTGAGCACGCGCGCTTCAAGCTTGAGCGATTCCACCTTGTCTATGTAACGCTGTAGCTCTTCAGCGTCGTCAAATGGTCCAACGCGCACGCGGATAAAACGCGAGCCACCGCTATTGACCACTTGTGTGTAAGTGGTGATGCCGGCACGCTCCAGGCGCATGCGCACTTCACGCGCGCGGGCTTGGTCGTTGAACGAGCCCACCTGAATCACGCGGCGCTTGCCGTCATTGGGGTAGTCGGTTGCCGACGCTGCTGCCTTGGCTCGCGTGCCGTCCAAAATAGCTTGCGCTCTAGCCGCCTCGGCTTGTTTAACCGCCAGTGCCTGCTGCCTGGCCTGCTCCGCCTTTTGCGCCTTGGCAGCTTGTTCTTGGGCTTTGAGCGCAGCAGCAGCGTCCTCACCAGCGCCAGCGGCCGGTGCAGTGGCCACAGGTTTTGTTGCTGGCGCCTCATCAACGGCAGCCGGCGCGGCGGCTTGCGCTACCGCTACAGGCTTTGTCACACTTGGCACTGGCAAGGGCTGTACTTCATCTTTGGACGGTATGGCAATCGGCAAATCCACTTGCAACGGGCGTGGTTCTGTGTCGAATAGCAGGGGGAAACCCACAATCGCAACAGCCACCAGCATAGCGGTGCCCACCAGCCGGTACTGCGCACGGCGTCTGATGGTTTCTACGCTGTCGGCATCACGCCCGGTGGTGGCAGATTTTCGAAACTTAAACATAAGGAACAAACGCGCGCTGTAGGTTGCAAAGGGTCTAAATCTGGCTTACGCCTTGAGGTGTTTGGCCTGCAAACGAGGAATACCGCTGTGCAACACACCACCCACCGTGAAGAACGACCCAAAGACCACGATTCTATCAGTGGGGGCCGCTTTGGCCACGGCCTCATCCAAGGCCTCTTGCGGGCTGGCAAAGCAGGCTGCGCTTGCTTTTTGCGTTTGCGCTGTCGTCATGGCCAAGGCCCTTAGCTGCTCGGCACTCATGGCTCTTGGCAACGGTAAATCTGTGAAATACCAGTGATCCACCAAAGGGCCAACAGTCGCCAGCAGCTGCGCCACATCTTTGTCGGCCATACAACCAAACACCGCGTGCGTGCCAGGGTAAAAGCCCATGGCATCCAGGTTGGCCGTAAGCGTGGCGGCCGCGTGAGGGTTGTGCGCCACATCCAGCACCAAGGCAGGCTCGCCTGGCACAATTTGGAATCGTCCTGGCAACTCCACCAGCGACAAGCCTGCGCGAATAGACTGCGCCGTCACAGGCAGCTGCGGGCGCAAGGCTTCAAGGGCGGCCAAAACGCCGGCGGCATTTAAAAGCTGGTTCGCGCCGCGCAGCGCAGGATAAGCCAAACCGCTGTAGCGCCTGCCCCGTCCGGCCCAGCCCCACTGCTGCTTGTCGCCAGACACATTGAAATCTTTGCCAACCAGCCAAGCGTCTGCGCCTATGGCTTTGGCATGATCAATGACGCTTTGCGGGGGTACCGGATCGCTGACAATGACAGGCTTGCCTGCGCGCATAATGCCGGCCTTCTCAAAGCCAATGGCCTCTCGGGTGTTGCCCAAAAACTCCGCATGGTCAATATCTACACTGGTGATGATGGCGCAATCGGTGTCAATGAGGTTGACCGCATCCAACCGACCGCCTAGCCCCACCTCCAGAATCACCACGTCTAGCCTGGCTTGCTGCAGCAGCCACAAAATGGCCAGGGTCGTGAATTCAAAATAGGTCAGGCTGATCACATCGCCTTCAGTGCGAGCCACCTCAACCACCTCAAACGCCTCGCACAGCTGGGCGGGCGTGACGTGTTCGCCCAACAGGCGGCAACGTTCTTCAAAGTGCACCAAATGCGGAGAGGTATACACACCGGTTTTGTAGCCCGACTGCATCAACACCGCCTCCAGCATGGCACAGGTTGAGCCTTTGCCATTGGTACCTGCCACTGTCACGACTGGGCAGGCCATGCGCAACGCACCGGGTATGCGCTGGGCCACCACTTGCAAGCGCGCCAGTCCCATGTCTATGGTGCTGGGGTGTAGCGCGGCTATGGCATCTAGCCATTGCTGCAAACTGCGCCCTGTGCGGCTTGGCTTGGCTGGGTTTGTAGGCTTTGGTGTGGGCGTTGGTGTATGGGTCATGTCTGTGCTGAATAACGATGCCGTATTGTCTCAGCCCTGGGCTGGCGGCGGCGCCAGCAGGCACAATAGACCCATGAGCAGCATACAAACAACTGTTACCTTGTACGGCATACCCAATTGCGACACTGTGAAGAAAGCCCGTAACTGGCTGGCTGAGCACCAGCTGGAGGTCCAGTTTCACGATTTCAAGAAATCAGGCATGCCCGACGACGCCACACTCGACGCATGGTTCGACGCCCATGCCTGGGACACGGTGATCAACAAAAAAGGCACCACCTGGCGCAAGCTGGATGCCGCTGTACAAGCTGGCGTCGTGGACGCGGCCAGCGCCAAAGCCCTGGCGGCACAGACACCAAGCGTGATCAAGCGCCCCATCGTGCACTGGCCCAATGGGCAAATTACCGTGGGTTTTGTCGCCGCTGAATGGGAAAGCCTACTCCCCTACAATTAAACGCTGCATTTCATGAGCAACGTCATTGCTGACGCTGCGTTGCACTTAACCCAGATACACCATGGCCACTATTCTTCAAAACTTACCCGCTGGCGACAAAGTTGGCATTGCCTTTTCTGGTGGCTTGGACACCAGCGCAGCCCTGCTGTGGATGCGCCAGAAAGGCGCGATTCCCTACGCCTACACGGCCAATCTAGGCCAGCCTGATGAGCCTGACTACGACGAAATTCCGCGCAAGGCCATGGCTTACGGCGCCGAGGCGGCACGCCTTATTGACTGCCGTGCGCAACTGGCGCAAGAAGGCATTGCAGCGCTGCAAAGCGGCGCCTTTCACATTGCTACCGGTGGCATCACCTACTTCAACACCACGCCAATTGGCCGTGCAGTCACAGGCACCATGTTGGTCGCCGCCATGCGTGAAGACAACGTCAACATCTGGGGAGACGGCAGCACTTACAAAGGCAACGACATTGAGCGCTTTTACCGCTACGGCTTGCTCACAAACCCCTCTTTGCGCATTTACAAGCCCTGGCTAGACCAGCAGTTTATTGACGAGTTAGGCGGACGCTCTGAGATGTCTGCGTTTATGCAGGCGGCTGGCTTTGACTACAAGATGTCGTCTGAAAAAGCCTACTCAACCGACTCCAACATGCTGGGCGCCACCCACGAGGCCAAAGACCTCGAGAGTCTGGCAAGCGGCATGCACATCGTGCAGCCCATCATGGGCGTGGCGTTCTGGAAAGACGACGTAGACGTCAAGCGCGAAACAGTAACCGTGCGCTTTGAAGAAGGCCAGCCAGTGGCCCTCAACGGCAAAACTTTTGCCAACTCCGTCGAGCTGATACTGGAAGCCAACCGCATTGGCGGGCGCCATGGCTTGGGCATGAGCGACCAAATTGAAAACCGCATCATTGAGGCCAAGAGCCGCGGTATCTACGAAGCACCGGGCCTGGCCTTGCTGCACATTGCCTACGAGCGCTTGGTCACTGGCATTCACAACGAAGATACCATTGAGCAATACCGCATGAGCGGCTTGCGCCTGGGCCGCTTGCTGTACCAGGGTCGCTGGTTTGACCCGCAGGCCATCATGTTGCGCGAGACTGCCCAGCGCTGGGTAGCCAGCGCGATCACCGGTGACGTCACGCTGGAACTGCGCCGTGGCAACGACTACACCATACTGAACACCGAGTCACCCAACCTGACCTATGAGGCAGAACGCCTCACCATGGAACGCGGCGAGTCCATGTTCACCCCACTGGACCGTATCGGCCAATTGACGATGCGCAACCTGGACATTGTGGACACACGCGCCAAATTGGCCACTTACAGCAAGACTGGTTTGCTCACCCACGGCGAAGGCACATCCATGCTCAAGCTGTCTGGCGACAAGTCAAAGTAAGCCCACGCCACGCCACGCCGCTGGCGTGGCTGTCAACAACCACTTGCGTTGTAGCCTATTGCGCTGCAACCCAAGTAGTTTTTTGTTGAATGGCAAGGCGCAACGCCGGCAGCGCCGCTTGCATGGCGGCTCGCCCTGCTGCAATGGCCTGCTCGCGCACCGCAAAATTGGCCGCACCCATACCATCCAAATTGGGCCTAACCACCACATCTGCGCCTTTGAGCTCAAAGCCGTTTAGCCGCTGCCCCATGATGGACAAGGTCTGCAACATCACGCCAACCGTGTCACTGGCTGGCGTAGCTGATGGTGGGCTGGAAATATCAACGGCAACCACAACTTGTGCGCCCATTTGCTTGACAAAGCTCACCGGCACAGGCGCCACCACACCGCCGTCCACGTACTCTTGGCCGGCAATGGCCACTGGCATGAACACACCGGGCACCGCTGACGAGGCACGCACAGCCTCCCCCGCGTCACCACGCTGAAACAGCACAGGCAAGCCCGTATCCAGTTGTGCGGCCAGCACACCCACGCGCGTGGCCATGGCTTGCAGGCTTTTGCCCTTGACTTGCTCATTGACGTACTTGGCCAAAGCAGCACCGCGCACCACGCCACGGTTGCCCCACGGCAGCATCCAATCGGCAAGCGCAGTCTCGTTCAGGCCCAGCGCAGCTTGCTCAAGCGCCTTGCCAGATAAACCGCTGGCGTACAACACCGCCACCACGCTACCCGCTGACGTTCCCACCAAAGCGTCGGCCTTGATGCCAGCCTCGTCCAGCACTTGCAACACACCCACATGCGCAAAACCACGCGCAGCACCTGCGCCCAGGGCCAAGCCTACGGTGGGCAACCTGGCGACTTGAACCACGGCGGGAGTATCGGGCTCAGTGCCGTCTTTAGCCCCGCTGCGATCCTGAACTAACAGTGAGCACGCACTCAGACTCAGCGCGCCCAAACACAACACGCTGCGCAACAGCAGGCGATTGAATGGCCGGTGATTCGTGTGGCTTGGCATTGGCAATGTCATACAAGGCGATGTTAAGCCACGCATTGGCTGCGCCACATAATCTGGTTTAATATTCACCATTGACGTTTACGTAAACGTCAACAAGACAACAGCCCATTCACACCACAGGAGACCAACACCATGGACATTAAAGACAACGTATTCATCGTCACAGGTGGCGCATCAGGCCTGGGCGAAGGCACGGCACGCATGCTCGCGGCCAACGGTGCAAAAGTGCTTATTGCAGACATGCAGGCCGATAAGGGCCAAGCCGTTGCCAAAGACATTGGTGGCCAGTTTTTAAAGTGCGATGTGAGCAGCGAGGCAGACGCCCAGGCTGCAGTCGACGCCGCTGTTGCCATGGGCCCCTTGTTTGGCTTGGTGAACTGCGCAGGCATTGCGCCCGCTCAAAAAACCGTAGGTAAAGCCGGCGCACACGACCTGGGCACATTCGCCAAAACCATCACCGTGAACCTGGTAGGCAGCTTCAACATGATCCGCCTGGCCGCCACGGCCATGAGCGCCAACACGCCACAAGCCACTGGCGAGCGCGGCGTGCTCATCTCTACAGCCTCAGTGGCGGCCTACGATGGCCAAATTGGCCAGGCCGCTTACAGCGCATCCAAGGGCGGCATTGTGGGCATGACATTGCCTATCGCGCGCGACTTGGCCCGCAACGGCATTCGCAACATGACCATTGCCCCCGGCATTTTTGGCACCCCCATGCTGTTTGGCATGCCGCAAGAAGTGCAAGATGCACTGGCCGCCGGCGTGCCCTTCCCCAGCCGGCTGGGCACCCCCGCCGATTACGCCAAACTGGCCAAGCACATCATTGAAAACGACATGCTCAACGGCGAAGTCATCCGCCTGGACGGTGCTATTCGCCTGGCTCCCAAATAAGTCGTTTCCCTGGGCAGCCCTGCCGGCCCGGGTGCATATCCACCTGCACCACGGACGGCGGTCCGAAACGGGTGTGGGTTTTAGGCACAATACCCTGTGGCTATTCCTCAAGGTTTCATACAAGACTTACTCGCCCGCGCCGATATCGTCGACGTGGTGGGCAAGCACGTGCAACTTAAAAAAGGCGGCGCCAATTACATGGGCCTGTGCCCATTTCATGGCGAGAAGTCGCCCTCGTTCTCGGTAAGCCCGAGCAAACAGTTTTATCACTGCTTCGGTTGCGGCAAAAACGGCAACGCCATTGGTTTTTTGATGGACCACACGGGTGCAGGCTTTGTAGAAGCTGTGCAAGACCTGGCCCAGCAAATGGGCTTGAGCGTGCCCGAAGAACAGGCCAGCCCAACCGAACGCGCACAAGCCGCAGCCAGACGCGAACAACACAACACGCTGGGCGACTTCATGAGTAAAGCCGCCACCAGCTACCAAGCGGCACTAAAGGCCAACCCGCGCGCGATTGAGTACTTGAAAGGCAGGGGTCTTACAGGCCAAATTGCCAAAACATTTGCCATGGGCTATGCGCCCGAAGGCTGGCGGCATTTAGCCAGCGTCTTCCCGGACTACAGCGTCAAGGCCTTGGTGGAATGCGGCCTGGTGATTACGCCAGACGACGACAGTGAGGGCGAGCAAGACCCCGCGACCGCCAAGCGCTACGATCGCTTCCGCGACCGCATCATGTTCCCCATTCGCAATGTCAAAGGCGAGGTCATTGGCTTCGGCGCACGGGTGCTGGACAAGGGCGAGCCCAAGTACCTCAACTCACCAGAGACGCCTCTTTTCTCGAAAGGCCGCGAGCTGTACGGCCTGTTTGAAGGCCGCACCGCCATGCGCGAGCGCGGCTATGCACTGGTGACAGAGGGTTATATGGACGTGGTGGCCCTGGCCCAAATGGGCTTTGGCAACGCGGTTGCAACGCTTGGAACAGCCTGCACGCCAGACCATGTACAAAAGCTGTTCAGGTTTACAGACGCGGTTGTGTTCAGCTTTGACGGTGACGCAGCGGGCAGGCGCGCGGCGCGCAAAGCCCTGGAGGCCGCCTTGCCCTTCGCCACAGACACACGCTCAGTCAAGTTTTTGTTTTTACCTGCACAGCACGATCCAGACAGTTTTATTCGCGCCAACGGCGCCCAAGCCTTTGAGGACATGGTGGCCAATGCCACGCCGCTTAGCCGTTTTTTAATGAACGCGGCCAGCGCTGAGCTGGACCTGGCTACAGCTGAAGGCCGTGCCCACATGCTGAGTGCGGCACAGCCCCTTTGGACGGCTCTGCCTGATGGCGCCCTCAAACGCCAGCTGCTGACCGAGCTGGCCGATGGTGCCAACTTGGGCGCACACGAAGTGCTGGAGCTGTGGCAAGCCAACGCCAAACGCTACCCCCAGCGCCGCGCGGCCAGCACTGGCAACCAGGCCACGCCAACAGCAACACACAAGCCGGAGAACCCAATTGGCTTTGGGCAAGGCAACGACCACCTAACGCAGCGGCCCGCCCAAGGCAAGCGCGCCTGGCAAAAAGGCAACCGTACCGCCGGCTCAGCCTACACGCCCAGCTACCGGTCAGGGCGCGGCCATGTCACCAGTCGTGTAGACCACGTGGCGCGCATTGTGCTCACCACGCCACAAGCATGGGGCTGGTTGAGCACAGACGAACAACACTTGCTGGCCGAGCAAGGTGAACCATTTGGCCCGCTCTTCACCTGGCTAGAGGCCCAATGGCACGACCACGGGCCACAGCCATGGGCAGCGCTGCAACTGGCCATGCGCGAGCAAAGCTTTGCGGTACAGGCAGCACGCGCCGTAGAGCAAGCCAACACGCTGGGCAACGAAGACACCGTTGAGACCCAGGCCGAGCTGCGCGAGCTCATGCGCCGCGTACTCATTGAGCATTTGCAACTGCTGGAAAACGACGCCATTGCGCAGGCGGGAACCGATCCCGGCGCGCTGGCACGCTACCGCGAGCTGCAAGCCAGGCGTATTGCCCTGCTTGGTGCCGGCAAGCCCATGGGCGACACGTGAAAGCCGACCGGTAAAACGCCGTGAAGTTTAGGTAGAATCAGACACCGGGCCCAAGTTTTTTTGGCGTCCGGTTTTTTTGGCTGATTGAAACGCACAGGCCAACAAACCGGTACCAAACCAAGTGCTCTGTACACCGGCGACAACCGCCCGTACATCCTATTAACCTTGGAAACTTGGGACAGATGCATCATGGAAATCTTTGACTACGACAACGTCTTGTTGTTGCCTCGCAAATGCCGCGTTGAGAGCCGCGCACAGTGTGACACCAGCGTTACGCTAGGCGAGCGCAGCTTTCGCTTGCCCGTTGTACCTGCCAACATGAAAACCGTGGTCAACGAGACCATTTGCAAGTGGATGGCTGACAACGGCTACTTCTACGTGATGCACCGCTTTGACCTGGACAACGTCACGTTTGTGCGCGACATGCACAAGGCCGGCGTATTCGCGTCTATTTCGCTAGGCGTTAAAAAAGCCGACTACGACACAGTCGACCAATTCAAGGCCCAGGGTCTGGTGCCCGAGTACATCACCATTGACATTGCACACGGCCACTCGGACAACGTGCGCGACATGATCATGTACATCAAAAAGCACCTGCCTCAGTCGTTTGTGATTGCAGGCAACGTGGCCACACCAGAAGCCGTGATTGACCTGGAAAACTGGGGTGCAGACGCCACCAAAGTCGGCGTAGGCCCTGGCAAAGTGTGTATCACAAAGCTCAAAACCGGCTTTGGCACCGGCGGCTGGCAGCTCTCAGCGCTGAAGTGGTGTGCACGTGTAGCCACCAAGCCCATTATTGCTGACGGCGGCATTCGAAGCCACGGCGACATTGCCAAAAGCGTGCGCTTTGGCGCGTCCATGGTGATGATTGGCTCCTTGTTTGCAGGCCATGAAGAGTCACCCGGCGCCACCGTTGAAGTTAACGGCGAACTGTTCAAAGAGTACTACGGCTCAGCCAGCGACTTCAACAAAGGCGAGTACAAGCACGTTGAAGGCAAGCGTATTTTGGAGCCCATCAAGGGCAAGCTGGCCAATACACTTATTGAAATGGAGCAAGACGTACAAAGCTCTATTTCATACGCGGGCGGCACCAAGCTGATGGACGTGCGCAAAGTGAACTACGTCATTCTGGGCGGCGACAACGCTGGCGAACACCTGCTGATGTAACGCCTGCTCGGCCAATTCGCTACACACCGCACACCAGGCCTGGCTCGTTGTGCGGCTTCTCAAGGCGCTCTTTGGCCAAGCCCACTTCCATGTCGCGTGGCAAGGTCACATTGTTTTTAACGGCAAGCACCTCGGCCATCACACTCACAGCAATCTCTGGTGGCGTCTTGCTGCCAATGTAGATGCCAATTGGGCCGCGCAAACGTTGCAGGCTTTGCTCGGTTTGGTCAAAGTGCTCAATCATGCGCTCGCGCCTGGACGCGTCGTTGCGCCTGGAGCCTATGGCGCCCACATAAAACGCTGGCGTATCCAGCGCCTCCAGCAACGCCAAATCGTCCAGCTTGGGGTCGTGCGTAAGAGCCACCACGCAGCTGCGCGAGTCTGGCGCAAATGCTTTGACTTCGTCGTCTGGCATGGTGCTCACCACATGGGCTGCTGGCACTTGCCAGGCACCTCGGTATTCGTCACGCGGGTCACACACGGTCACCGAGAAGCCGTTGAACAACGCCATGGTGGCCAAGTACTCACTCAACTGGCCAGCGCCAATAATCAGCATGCGGTAGCCCGGCCCAAAGGTATTGACCAGCTGCGTGCTGTCAAGCTTGAGCTCACTGGGTGTGTGACAGCCTTGGCAGGTAGCCTGGCTGGTCGCCAAGTCCAGCGTGCGTTGAACCAAGCGACCTTGGTCTAGCTCGGCCACCAAATTGACCAATTGCTGGGCATCAGGATCAAACTCAAGCAACAACTCTAACGTGCCCCCACAGGGCAAACCAAAGCGGTGTGCCTCGTCGGCGCTAACGCCATAGCTCACCGCTTGTGGCGGCCCGGATGGAATCTCGGTGGTCTCACCACCGGCTTGCTCACCCCTGTATGCCAAGGTGTAACGGTTGATCAGATCATCCTCAATGCAGCCGCCAGACACCGACCCCACCACCGCGCCATCGTCTCGCATGGCCATGATGGAGCCAATGGGCCTTGGCGACGAGCCCCATGTGCGAACAACAGTAGCCAGCAACGCACGGTGGCCCGCTGCACGCCAGTCGCGCAAGGTGCGCAATACAGTCAAGTCCAAGTTGTCCATGTGAAGTCTCCAGGTGGTGTGCCAGGGCACTGGTTACGACTGCGAGCTGCTGAGCAACCAGTAGGCAATCAAACCCACTGCGGCCACGGCAATCATCCAATTGATGCGCTTTGAGGCACCAGCCGTTTCTTCGCTGTGGTCGTGTGATGCAACGGGCTTTGCTGCCGGTGTACCGTCTTGGTCGGCTGCGGCGTCACTCTGGCCGGCACCGTGGTGCTCTTCTAGATAGGCTTCAAAGCGCTTGAAAAAATCGTCGGCCATTTTGCTGGCAACACCGTCTATCAAACGCTGACCAAGTTGCGCCACCTTGCCGCCCACAGACGCATTCACCGTGTAGCGCAGCACAGTACCTGTGCCACTGGGTGTCAAGGTCACATGCGAAGACCCCTTGCCAAAACCAGCGGGGCCGCCCTGACCTTCAAACTGAAGCTTGTAGGTATTGGGCGCTTCAATGTCGGTGAGCTGAATTGCCCCGGTGAACTTGGCAGACACTGGCCCTATTTTCAAGGCCATGGCCATGTCAAAAGCGTTCTCGCCTGAGACCTCCACTTTGGTACAACCAGGAATACAAGCCTTCAGCACATCCGGGTTGTTCAACGCGTCCCAGGCAATTTGTTGTGAGACGCTGAGTTCGCGTGAGCCTTGCATGTCCATGATGAATCCTTTTGTTGATATAAAAATAAGTTAACGCGCGCTGCGCATGAGTTGAGCAACGCTGCTGGCCAGCATGGTCAGGCTGTCTACGTTGTGCACGGCCAGCATGGCGTCGCATTGCTTGTGCAGCAATTGTGCGCCAGCAGCGGCTGGCACGTATTGGTCAAACCGCAGCAAGGGGTTCAGCCACAGCAAGCGTTTGCTATGCAAACCAAGCCACTGCAATTGCTGTTGCAACTGCGCGGGCACACCCGTGTCCAAGCCGTCACTAATCACCATCACAATGGCGCGCGAGCCGCTGAACACCTGCGCATGATCACGCTTGAGCGTGGCCAGACTCTCACCCAGCTTGGTTCCACCAGCAAAGTCACTCACCAAGGCGTTGACGCTCTCCAGCATGGCATCGGTGTCGTCCAAGGCAAACGCACTGTCCAGCGGTGTCAAGTGTGTGCCAAACGCAAACACATGGCGACGACCAGGACCATTGGGCGCTGACGGCCTGGTAGCCGCATGCAAAAAAGCCAGCAGCAAGCGCGTATAACGCTCCATGGAACCAGACACATCCACCAGCACGATCAGCGCAGGCGCCAGCAATTGACGACGACGCATGGGCAAGCGTGGGCTCAAGCCGTGGCCGCGCGAACTGTCTTTAAGCAAACGGGACCAATGCACACGATGGCCGGTACTGGCCGCTCTGTAGCGCCTGCTGCGCCACTTGGGCAAGCCCAATTTAATGCGCTTGGCCAGCCCCATCACCAAGTGGTACTCACTGGCTGTTAGCGTGTTGAAGTCGGCATGTTTGATACGGTCTACCTCGCTGGCCGTCATGGCTGCGTCCAACTCGATAGGCGTTTCAGACTGGGGCTTGCTGGCGGTCGCGTTAGGTTTGGGCGGGCTTAAGGCCTCGCGGGTACGAGCGCGCTGCTTGCTGGGGTTGGCCTGACCTTGCGCTGTAGGCAGCATTTGCGCCAGCAGCTGATTGGCTAATTGGGGGTCTCTGAAGTAAGCGTCAAACAACTCTCTAAACACCACCAAGTCGCTGTGCTGGTTCACCAGAACAGCCTCCAGCGAGGCTTGCACATCAGACTTATGGGCCAGTCCAACCGTGCGCAAAGCATCAAACGCCAGCGCTGTCCGGCTGGCATCACTGGCTAAACCAGCGCGCCTGAGCGTGCGCATAAACCCCACCACGTTGGCGGCCATTTTGCCGCTTCTGGCGTCGCCTAAAGCGTGATAGCCGCCGTCAGTGGTCATGCCGTGTTGCTGGTGTATTGTGCGTCTTGCGCGTGCTGCGCCGCAGCCTCCAACACGTCCAATGCAAACGCTTGCGACATGGCAGCAATGTCGTCACGCTGCTTAAACAAAATACCTGCCGTGTCCTGAATCACCTCGGGGTCAACAACCAAGGTGTCCAGCGCTACCAAGGCCTTGGCCCAGTCCACGCTTTCGGCAATGCCCGGGGCGCGTTGAAACGCGTTGCTAAACGGCATGCTGCGCAACTGCCCCACCACTTGCGCGACCTGGGCCGTCAATGCGTCAGCGGCCTGAGGCACGCGGGCTCGCACAATAGCCAGCTCGCGCTCACGGTCTGGATAATCCAGCCAGTGATACAAGCACCTGCGTTTGACGGCGTCATTCAACTCCCGCGTGCGGTTGCTGGTGAGTATGGTGATGGGCTTGTGCGCCGCACTAACAGTGCCCATTTCGGGAATACTGACCTGGTACTCGCCCAGGTACTCCAGCAAAAATGCCTCAAAGGGCTCGTCCGCCCTATCCACTTCATCAACCAGCAACACAGCGCCCGGTTGCGGCGCTTGCAAGGCTTGCAACAAGGGCCTGGCTATCAAAAAGCGCTGGTCGTAAACAGCGCGCTCAATCTCACTGGCGCTGCTGTTGGGTTGCCCCTCTAAAGCACGCATGTGCAACAGCTGCGCCGTGTAGTTCCACTCGTACAAGGCCTCGCGTTGCTCCATGCCATCAAAGCACTGCAGCCTGATCATGGGACGCGCCAGCACTTGCGACAAGGCTTTGGCCAGCTCTGTTTTGCCCACACCCGGCTCGCCTTCAAGTAGCAAGGGGCGACCAAGTTGCAACGCGAGAAACACAGCGGTGGCCAAACGCCTGTCGGCAAAGTAGCCCACCTCTTTTAGCGCGGCTATCAAATCGTCAATGGATTGGGGCATGAAGCAAACGATTTATCAAACAAAATAAAAACGCAAGCCGCACCAACGAGTGCTGGCGCGGCTTGAAAAACGTTGATTAAAACGCTTTATGCGGCAGCGGCAACCGCACGCTGCGCCACCACTTTGACCAGCTGGGCACGGTAAGCAGCACTGGCATGCAAGTCGGCGTTAAGCCCGTCTGCACCCACACTCACGCCGTCCAGGGCGGCCGCGCTGAAGTTGCCAGACAAGGTCTTTTCCATATCGGCTTGGCGGTATACGCTGGGTGCAGCACCCGTTACAGCCACGCGAGGGCCGCTGGCCAACTCGGCGGCAAACACACCCACCATGGCAAAACGTGAGGCGGGCTGTTTGAACTTCACATAAGCAGCACGCTTGGGAATTTCAAATGCAATAGCCGTAATCAGCTCGCCTTCGTCAAGGGCAGTGGTGTACATGCCCTGGAAAAAGTCGTCAGCCGCAATAGTGCGCTTGTTGGTGTGCACGGTGGCATTGAGCGCCAGCACCGCGCTGGGGTAACAAGCCGCTGGGTCGTTGTTGGCCACTGAGCCGCCCAAAGTGCCGCGGGCGCGCACTTGACGGTCACCAATTTGACCCGCCAAGTCTGCCAACGCGGGGATGTTGGCTTTCACAACATCATTGTTGGCCACGTCCATGTGGCGCGTCATGGCACCCACCACCAAGGTGTTGCCTTCCTTTTTGACGCCAGACAAGCCACTGACTTTGCCCAGATCAATCAGTGTTTCTGGTGCAGCCAAGCGCTGCTTCATGGTCGCCAGCAAGGTTTGACCACCCGCCAGGGCTTGACCACCAGCGGCCAATGCAGCGACAGCCTCGTCGACGGTACTGGGGTTTGCGTATTCAAAGTTGTACATGTTGTAACTCCAAAAGTTGTAATGTGCAGGCGCGCCCGTTTAGGCTTTGGCCGACTGAATGGCTTGCCACACACGGTTGGGGCTGGCGGGCATGTCAAAGTCGGTCACGCCAACCTCATGCAAGGCGTCCAACACCGCATTGATCACCGCTGGCGGCGAGCCAATCGCACCCGCCTCGCCACAGCCCTTGGTACCCAATGGGTTGTGCGTGCAAGGTGTGCACACATGGCCAATTTTGAACTCGGGGAAGTCATCAGCGCGTGGCATGGCGTAGTCCATAAAGCTGCCGGTCAACAGTTGTCCGGTCTCCTGGTCATACACGCAGTTCTCAAGAAGGGCTTGGCCAATACCTTGTGCCAAACCACCATGCACCTGCCCCTCAACCACCATGGGGTTGATGATGGTGCCAAAGTCGTCCACTGCCGTAAAGCTGTCAATACGCGTCACACCGGTCGCTGGGTCAATTTCCACTTCACAGATGTAGGTGCCAGCTGGGAAGGTGAAGTTGGTGGGGTCGTAAAACGCGGTCTCGTTCAAACCAGGCTCCAGCTTGTCCAGCGGGTAGTTGTGCGGCACGTAAGCGGTGAGCGCCACTTGCGCAAACGGCACCTTCTTGTCTGTGCCCTTTACAGTAAATTCACCATTGGCAAACTCAATGTCTGTGTCGCTGGCCTCCAGCAAGTGCGCCGCAATCTTCTTGGCCTTGGCCTCGATTTTGTCCAGCGCGCGCATGATGGCTGCGCCACCCACAGAGATAGAGCGTGAGCCGTAAGTACCCATACCAAACGGCACGCGGCCTGTATCGCCGTGCACGATGTCAACCTGGTCAACCTCTAGGCCCAGGCGCGCGGCAACCACTTGGGCAAACGTGGTCTCATGACCTTGGCCGTGGCTGTGTGAGCCGGTAAATACCGTCACGCTGCCGGTGGGGTGCACCCGCACTTCGCCAGATTCAAACAAACCTGCCCGTGCGCCCAACGCGCCAGCGATATTACTGGGCGCAATACCGCAGGCCTCGATGTAGCTGGAGTAGCCAATACCGCGCAACAAGCCTTTGGCAGCTGAGTCGGCCTTGCGCTTGGCAAAACCTGCCGTGTCGGCCATGGCTTGCGCCTTGTCCATACAAGCGTGGAAGTCACCTGTGTCGTACTGCAAAGCCACTGGCGTTTGGTAGGGGAAGCTGGTGATGAAGTTGCGCTTGCGAATTTCGTCTTGCGACAAGTTCATCTCCCATGCACAGCGAGATACCAAACGCTCCAGCAAGTAAGTCGCCTCTGGCCTGCCCGCACCGCGGTAAGCATCTACTGGCGCGGTGTTGGTAAACCAGGAGTCCACCTCTACGTACACCTGCGGTGTGCTGTACTGACCAGCCAACAACGTGGCGTACAAAATGGTTGGCACAGCGGTGGCGAATGTGGACAAGTAAGCGCCCAAGTTGGCGTCTGTGTGTACACGCATGGCCAAAAACTTGCCGTCTTTGTCCATGGCCATTTCAGCGGTGCTCACGTGGTCGCGCCCGTGCGCATCACTCAGGAACGCTTCTGAACGGTCACAAACCCACTTGATGGGACGGTTGATCTGCTTGGATCCCCAAGTCAGCGCCACGTCTTCAGCGTAAAGGTAAATCTTGGAGCCAAAGCCGCCACCCACGTCTGGCGCGATCACACGCACTTTGTGCTCAGGCAAGCTCAGTACAAACGCCGTCATGAGCAAGCGCTCAACGTGCGGGTTCTGGTTGCTCACGTACAAGGTGTAGTCGTCACCTGCGCGGTTGTAGTGGCCAATGGCAGCGCGTGGCTCCATGGCGTTGGGCACCAAACGGTTGTTGGTGAGGTCAAGCTTGGTGATGTGGTGCGCGCCCTTGAACGCCTCATCGACGCCGCCCTTGTCGCCAATGGCCCACTTGTAGCAATGGTTATCTGGGGCTTCTGTATGCAGCGCCGCATTGGTGCGCGCTTGCGCACAGGTCACAGACGCTTGCAACACCTCGTAGTCCACCTCCACATACTCGGCTGCATCTTTGGCTTGTTGGACCGTTTCTGCGACCACCATGGCCACGTGGTCACCCACGTAACGCACTTTGTCAATTGCCAAGATGGGGTGAGGCGGCTCTGCCATGGGCGTGCCGTCTGTGTTGGTAATGCCCCAGCCACAAGGCAAGCCACCCATTTTTCCTTCAATGTCTTTGCCAGTAAACACGTGCACCACGCCTGGCATGGCCAAAGCCGCGTCAATAGACACCGACTTGACGTTGGCATGCGCGTGTGGCGAGCGCACAAACACCGCATAGGTCTGGTTGGCAATATTGATGTCGTCGGTGTAGTTGCCCACGCCTGTCAAAAAACGCAGGTCTTCTTTGCGCTTAACGGATTCGCCAATGTGTGGCAAGTTAGAAAAGTCAGATGCACCCATGGTGATACTCCTCAATGAATCTACAAGTTCATGCAGCCCGCACAATAGCTGACTGTCAATGTGAAAGGGCTTAGCCCACCATAGCGTCACGCCCGGTTTGCACCGCGCGAACAATGTTTTGATAGCCCGTGCAGCGGCACATGTTGCCCTCTAGCGACTCGCGTATCTCAGCTTCGCTGGCTTTGGGGTTTTTGGCCACCAAGTCCACCGCACTCATCACCATGCCTGGTGTGCAGTAGCCGCACTGCAAGCCGTGACACTCTTTAAACGCAGCTTGCATGGGGTGCAAGGTGCCGTCGGCTTGGGCCATGCCCTCAATGGTCTTGACTTCAGAGCCATTGGCAGATGCCGCCAATACGCTACAAGACTTCACGGCATCGCCGTTCATGATGACGGTGCACGCGCCGCACTGCGAGGTGTCGCAGCCCACGTGTGTGCCTGTGAGATGCAAGTTTTCACGCAGCATCTGCACAAGCAATGTGTTGTTGGCCACGTCGGCTTGCATGGGCTTGCCGTTAACGGTGAGTTGCACTAGCATGGTCAATGGTCTCCAGTTGGTTATCGTTAGACTTCACAAAAACGTCTAATGACTATGATTGGACGACTGGGCCCACAAGGCCGCTAGGGATAACCCGAATTCAGAAGCAACGCCACGCGGAAATTCTCAAGTTGAGACACACCACCTGGACCAAGCTCGTGATAACCCTTATTTGCTGTGCCACATCAAACAAGCTCTAGTTCAACGGCTGCGCCATCCGTGAGCGGTCGAGAACAACTGGTCGCCAAAGCACGCAGCCAAGTCATGGACGGCCAGGCGACGTCCGTGTCTCACGTATCGCCCTGGTTGGTTGAGTCTTGGCAGCGCTGCCTGGTCAGTGGACAGCGCCCTCAAGACGCTGTCAGCTTCAACCCTGTGGCCACGCAGCAGGCCAAAGCCATCAGCGAAGCCAGTCGCGACCTGGTATTGGCCGCGCAACCCGTTATTGAGCAACTGTTAGACGCCGTTGCTGACACCCGCTACTTCGCCATACTCACCAACGCTGCCGGTGTGGTGGTAGACGTCAACGGCCCCAGCATTCGCCACGACAAACGCGCCAAGGACATAGCGCGTATCGGTGTGGACTTGTCAGAGCGTGCAGTAGGCACCACAGCCATTGGGGGCGCTTTGCGTGAGCAGCAACCTGTATGGCTGCATCAAAGTGAACATTTTTTTGACTGCACACACATGTACAGCTGCGCCGGGGCACCTCTTGTTGGTCCTGACGGCAACTGTGTAGGCATGCTGGACATCACCGGCATAGACACGCCAGAGCACATGGCATTGCGCCATTTGATAACCCACTCGGCGCAACGCATCGAGAACTCACTCACCTTGCAACGCGCACACCAACTGTTGGTGCGACTGAACTGGCCAGGTCAGCGCACGGGACAGGACAGCGACGGCTTGGTGTGCCTGGATCAAGAGGGCTGGATAACCGGCGCCAATGTCGCGGCGCGCAACATGCTGGGCCAGCAGACACAAACACGCACACTGCACGCCAGCGAGGTATTTGCAACGCCTTATGAGTGGCTATTTGACTTGGCCAGCCACAGCGCCGGCAACCTGATAGAAACCGTGCCCACCTGGGGCGGTTTGCGCTTGAGCGTATCCAGCAGCCGAACAGGGCACGACAGCCACCAACTCACACCCACAACGGCCAGCACACATGCGTCGCTGCGCGATATTGAGTCAGCAGTCATACGCAAAGCCATAGACGACGCAAAAGGCAATGTTGCGATGGCCGCAAAACAACTGGGCATCAGCCGCGCCACTCTGTACCGCCGTTTGGGACAACAGCGCAGTACCTAACGCCACAGAACACCAAAGCACCCGACAATACGCAGCGCCGCTTCGCCTTAAAAGAGGCGTTCAAACGTGGCTAAAAATGCGGCAGCACATCACTCAACGCGATGCTGCAACAATTGCGCCACCACGGCCGCCGCGATCACTGCGGGCTCTTTGCCTACAACGTCAGACACGCCAATGGGGCAGGTGACATGTGCAATTTCTGCCTCACCAAAACCGCGCTCACGCAAGCGGTTCTGAAAAGTGGCCCATTTGGTTTTACTGCCAATCAAGCCCACAAACGGCAAGTCGGCCTGCACACGCTGGCGGCCAAGGCATTGCACCACCACGTCCAAGTCCTCCGCGTGGCTAAAGCTCATGATGAGTACCAAGGCATTGGCCGGCACATCAGCCACGGCGGCTTGTACAGGGTTGGAGTGTTCCAGCACCACGCCCTCGCCAACCTGCGTGGGAAACACCTGGTCGCGGCTGTCTATCCACATCAAGTCAAACGGCAGCGGGCGCAAGGCGCGCTCAATGGCGTGGCCAACATGGCCACCGCCAAACAACGCCACGGTTTGGTAGCTGGGCTGCAAGCTTCTTAACAAACCGTCATGTGCGCCCGGCGCCAGATACTCAAAGCGCAAGTCCAACGCACCGCCGCAACACTGGCCAAGGCTTGGGCCCAACTTGAAATGCATCACCTCATCAACAACTGGCACAGCTGGCGCCTGGGCTGCAAGCGCTCGGGCTGCCAGCGCCTTGGCATGTGCAATGGCTTGCCACTCCAAATGGCCACCACCAATGGTGGCGATGATGGTGTCACCGCACACAGCCATCCAGGTGCCTGTGCTGCGCGGCACAGAGCCCTTGGCGCTGTGCACGCGCACCAGCACCACCGGCTGCGCCTGCAATGCCAGGCGCAGTTGTTGGACGTCACTGCTCAAGGTTTAGGCGCGCAAAGACTCACATGCCATCAGCACACACTCCGGCGTGGCTGGGGCATTCATGTGCACCACCTTGCCAGGTGCCACAGCACCCACGGCGTCACGCAACGAGAAGTAAGCAGACAAAGCCAACATCAGCGGTGGCTCACCCACCGCTTTTGAGCGAAACGGTGTGGGCTTCACGTTTTTATTGGCAAACAAGGCCACGTTGAAATGCTCGGGTATGTCGCCAGCCACCGGGATTTTGTAAGTGCTGGGCCCATGCGTTAGCAGCTTGCCTTTGTTGTCCCAGATGATTTGTTCCATGGTGAGCCAACCCATACCTTGCACGTAAGCGCCTTCAATCTGGCCCTTGTCAATGGCTGGGTTAATGCTCTGGCCCACGTCATGCACGATGTCTACACCCTTGAGCCACCACTCGCCTGTGCGGGTGTCAATTTCGGTTTCAGTGACAGCAGCGCCATAGCAGTAGTAGTAAAAAGCCTTGCCTTGCAGCGTGGTGAAGTCGTAGGCAATGTCTGGTGTCATGTAAAAGCCATTGGCGCTCAAGCTCACGCGGTCAAGCCATGCCTGCTTGGTCACGTCGTTCCAGGCCACAGCCTTATCGCCAAAGCTGGCCACGCCACCAGCCAGCTTCACCTGCGACGCTTCGCAGCCCAGCATACGAGAGGCCACAGCGCACAAGCGCGTGTAAAGCGGCTCACAGGCGTTGGCAATGGCCGCGCCGTTGATGTCGGCACCGCTAGACGCCGCAGTCGCTGAAGCGTTAGGCACTTTTTGGGTATCGGTAGCTGTTACACGAACACGCTCAATGGCTGCCCCCAGGCAATCGGCTGCAACCTGCGCCATTTTGGTATTGAGACCCTGGCCCATTTCGGTACCGCCATGGTTAACCGATACCGAACCGTCCATGTAAATGTTGACCAATGCACCACCTTGGTTGAGCATGGTGGCGGTAAACGAAATACCGAACTTCAATGGCACCAGCGACAAACCGCGCTTGCGGTATGGGTTGGCCGCATTAAAGGCGGCCACTTCGGTGCGGCGTGCCCGGTAGTTGCTGTTGTCCACCAACTGCGCCATGACCTTGTCGGCCACAAAGTCTTCAATTTGTTGGCCGTATTGCGTGGTCATGCTGTTGGCATCACCTGAGTCTTTGGGGTCGCGGTACAAATTGGCCAAACGCACATCAAGTGGGTCTTTGCCCAACGTGGTGGCAATTTCCTCAACCACAGTCTCGATACCAAACATGCCTTGCGGGCCACCAAAACCACGGAAAGCGGTTGCACTTTGCGTGTTGGTTTTGCAGCGGTGGCTGATGATGTGCAGGTTGGGCAGGTAATAGCAGTTGTCTATGTGCAATACGGCGCGGTCGTTCACCGGGCCAGAGAAGTCACAGCTGTAACCGCAGCGTGAGGCCAGCTCAAAGTCGGCACCCAATATTTTGCCGTCGTCGTCAAAGCCAATTTCGTACTTCAGACGGAAGTCATGGCGCTTGCCGGTGATCATCATGTCGTCGTCGCGGTTCACGCGCAACTTGACTGGGCGCTTGAGCTTGTGCGCAGCCAGGGCTGCGCTTTGCGAGAAGATGCTGGCATTGCCCTCTTTGCCACCAAACGCGCCGCCCATGCGACGACAAATCACTTCCACATCGTTTGTTGACAAATTAAGCGCTGCTGCAGCTTCGCGCTGATTGCCATCTGGGTGTTGCGTAGACACATACAACGTCAGCTGGCCGTCTTCACGCGGTACGGCGTAAGAGATTTGACCCTCTAAATAAAACTGCTCTTGCTGGCCACATTCTGTTACACCGCTGAGTTTGTGCGGTGCGTTGGCAATCGCCTCTTTGGGTGTGCCGCGTGTAATGCCTTTAGCGGGCATTACAAATTGCTGCGCAGCCATGGCCTCTTCAATCGTGAGTATGGCTGGCAAGGCCTTGACAGCCACCTTGGCGTTGTGCGCCGCCTCTCGTGCATACAACATGTCACGCGCCACCACCACAGCCACCGCTTGGCCAACAAACTGCACCGTGCCACTGGCTAAAAACGGGTCGTCATGGATGATGGGGCCGCAATTGTTTTCGCCCGGAATGTCTTTGGCGGTATAAACCGCCACCACGCCGTGCATAGCCAAAATGGCCTCGCGGTCTATGCCCTCGCCCACCAGCTCGCCGTGCGCCACTGGCGACTTGATGATGGCCGCGTACAACGTGCCGCGCGCCTCTGGAATATCGTCTGTATAAGCCGCCTCGCCGGTCACATGCAGGTGTGCGGACTCGTGAATAACGTCTTGGCCTTGCTCTGCCGCCTTGGCAGCTGTTGCCAACGCTTGGATAGGTGTAGGTGCATTCATAACTTAAGCCTCCTGCGCAGCATTGGCTGCTTCTTCAACAAACTGCAACACCAAGTTGCGCGCCACCAGCGAGCGGTATGCCCAGGTTGCACGCAGGCCGTCTCTGGCCACAAAGCTGTTGGCAATGGCTTGATCAATAGCCGCGGCCGTCACTTGCTCGCAGGTTTTGCCTTCGAGCAACGCCTCAATGGCGGGAGCACGACAAGGCGATGGCGCCAAACCGTTGTAAGCCACGCGCACGTTGCTCATCACCTCGCCTGTTAAGTTGAACGACACAGCGCAACAAGTGGCTGATATGTCTTGCTCAAAACGCTTGCTGATTTTGTGGGCACGGTTGACCTGGCCTGCAACAGGCTTGGGCAACACAATGGCTTGCACAAACTCCCCCGCTTGCATGACGTTTTGCTTCATGCCTGTGTAAAACGCATCAAGCGCCACCAGGCGAGTGGTCTTGCCTTTGCGCAACACCAACTCAGCGCCCATGGCCATCAGGCAAGGCATGGAGTCACCAATGGGTGAGCCGTTCACGATGTTGCCGGCCAGGGTGGCGGTAGAGCGAATCGGCGGCGAGCCAAAACGCCGCAGCACCTCGGCAAAGTCCGGGTAGGCTTGCGCCACCAACACCTCAATGCGCGCCAATGAAACTGCCGCACCCAAGGTCCACGCCTTGTCGGTTTCAGTAACGGCTTGCAGCTCTTTCACATTGCCCAAATAGCAAATGTGCTTTGGGCGTGCAAACTGTTTGTTCACTTGCAGGCCCACCTCGGTGCTACCAGCCAACAGTGTGGTGTCTGGGAACTCAGTCAGATAAGCCGCCACTTCTTCAAGTGTGGCGGGCGAGACAAACTCACTGCCTTTGCGCGTGCGCACCACCGGCTGCACGATGATGTCGCCGTCCAGGCTGATAGTGGGGTGTGCAGGTCGGGCAATATCTTTTAGCAAGGCCACGTCTGCTTTGTCGTCAACTTTCAACTCGGCAGCAGGTGCTTCGCACGCCTTTAAAGTGGCATCAACAATCGGGATGTAGCCCGTGCATCGGCACAAGTTACCGCTTAGCGCGTCGTTCACCTCGCCGCGTGTGGGTTTTGTATTGGTTTGCACCATATTGGTCAGACTCATCACGATGCCTGGCGTGCAAAAGCCACACTGAGAGCCATGGCAGTCCACCATGGCTTTTTGTATGGGGTGCAGCGTGCCGTCGGCTTTCTTGAGACTTTCAACCGTTTTGACAGACTTGCCGTCAAGCGCTGGCAACAGCTGTATGCAGCTGTTCACTGGCACATAGTCCACGCCAGTACCAGCCGCGTTGAGCTCGCCCACCATGATCACGCACGCGCCGCAGTCCCCCTCTGCACAACCCTCTTTGGTGCCAGTGCGCTGCATGTCCTCGCGCAAATAATCCAATACTGTGGTGGTTCGACGAACGCCTTGGGCTTCAACAATCGCACCGTCTAAAACGAAGCGAACGGTATTGGTGACTTGGGTCATGGGCTGGTGAGTGTTGTGTGTAAATGGTTGGCTACGCCCGCGATACATAAGCGCATGACCGAGGCACTGGGTGCTGGCTTTTTGGCTTGCATGAGATGGTGCGAGTTGAAGCGGAATTTTAACTGGCAAGGCCAGATGCTACTGCATGCTGCGCCACTTATCGCAGCAAAAGACTACTTTAAAACTCACCCCAAATCGTTGAACTAACGCTTTAGTTAAGGAATAACCCTAGTTTGCACACACCCGCCCCATATTTGCCCTTGTTGTCGTTTAGCCTTGTGCCCAAGCAATTCCCGTTGGCCCCGCGATCCCAATGCGCCAACGCAAGCATCGCCTATACGAGGACTATGAATGCGACTGAATCAGTCAAAGGCCCAAGCGCCTGCCGCATGTCGCCCTGTGCTGGCCATCATGTGGTTGTGCGCAGCAGCGTTGCTGCTTGGTGGCTGCGCGCCACCCAAAAAACCTGAGCCCGCCCCACCGCCACCGCCGCCTGTCCAAGTGCGCCAGCCTGACATCGTGTCTGACGCCATGACGCCCAAGGCTTACAGGCGCGACGCAGCCAATCACATTTACAAACAGAACACGGCGCGGATTTACAAAGGCAAAATGCCGCCACTGCTGATGGCCGTGGCAGTCCTGGAAGTCGACATTGACACCATGGGCGATATTGCTGCCATTCGATGGGCGCGCGGCCCCACCCACCTGCCTGAGGTCATGGCCGACATAGAAGGCGTGGTGCGTGCCGCCGCCCCCTACCCTGCACCGATACGCATGCCAGGCGTCATCTACACAGACGTTTGGCTTTACGACAAGTCCGGCCTGTTTCAGCTCGACACGCTAACCGAAGGCCAGCGCAGCAAGTAGTCCTTGGCAGTTTGCGCAACGCGCCGCGCAAACTGCAGCGGCAGCGTTTAACTGCCGCGGTAAGTGGAGTAGCTCCAAGGGCTTACCAACAAAGGCACGTGGTAGTGCTCAGCTGGCTTGGCAACACCAAAGTCCAATGCCACACGGTTTAAGAAATTGGGCTCGGGTAAAGCTGCCCCCTTGGCGGCAAAGTAGCCTGCCACGTCAAACACCAAACGGTAAGTACCCACAGTCAGACTGTCGTGCCCAATGAGCAAGCCGTCTGCGTTGCGCCCATCGTCGTTGAGCTGAAACGACTTCAGCAAGGTCGCGTTATCGTCCTCAGTTGTATACAAAGAGACAAACATACCCGCGGCTGGACAGCCATTCATAGTGTCTAAAACGTGTGTACTCAATCCCATTTTTGTCTCCAATTTCAATAGATGCAAAACCGACGCCATTTACTTTAGTGCACTTTTGCAGCACTATAAGCCCACACCACACGCGCGGCATGGTGTACTGAAGACATCATAACTTGTATACAATTTTTACCCAATCCGGTATTATCAACACATGAACACCCCAACCATAGACACATCGTCTACCGCAATGATTGTGCAATCGCTGTCCAAGGCGATTGTCGAGCACAGACTGCAGCCCGGCGCCAAACTGGCCGAGCAAAAGTTGGCCGATCATTTTGGCGTGTCGCGCACCCTGGTGCGTCAAGCCTTGTTTCAACTCAGCCAGAACCGCTTGGTTCGCATGGAGCCCTCGCGCGGCGCATTTGTAGCTGCCCCATCGGTAGAAGAAGCCAAACAAGTATTTGCGGTGCGCCGCATGCTTGAGCTTGAGCTCACACGCCAATTCACACGCAACGCCACGCCGGCAAAAATCAAAGCATTGCAAGCGCATCTGGCTAAAGAGCACGAGGCACTGCACAACAATGACGCGGCTAGCCGCACAGAACTGCTGGGAGACTTCCATGTGCGCATGGCTGAACTCACCGGCAACGACGTGCTGGCCGAAATGCTAGGCGACCTTATTTCCCGCTGCGCGCTCATTACCCTGATGTACCAATCCGCCAGAGCCGCCGAATGCTCCAGCGAAGAACACGACCACTTGGTTGCAGCCATACAGGCCAAAGACGAGGAAGAAGCCGTGCGCCTGATGGCCCAGCACCTGGACAGCGTTGAAAAAAGCCTGACCTTTAACAAACGTCAACCCACTGCAGACATACGTGAGGCGCTTCGCTAAAGCGCAGCCAACAACCACACCACAAACACAAACACCATGACCTTGTACGACGCCACCCAACCCTACCCACGCGACCTGATGGGCTACGGCCAAAACGTGCCCCACGCCCAATGGCCACAGCAGGCGCGCATTGCCGTGCAGTTTGTGCTCAACTTTGAAGAAGGTGGCGAGAATCATGTGCTGCACGGCGATGCAGGCTCTGAGCAGTTTTTGTCTGAGTTGTTCAGCCCTGCCAGCTACCCAGACCGCCACATGAGCATGGACGGCATTTACGAATACGGCTCAAGAGCAGGCGTGTGGCGCTTGCTGCGCGCCTTTGAGCAGCACAACATGCCGCTTACCGTGTTTGGTGTAGCCACTGCGCTGCAGCGCAACCCCGACATGGTCAAAGTGTTCCAGGACCTGGGCCACGAAATAGCCTGCCATGGCCTGAAGTGGATTCACTACCAACACACACCCATCGAGCAGGAACGCGACGACATGCAGCGCGCCATGGACATCATGACTCAGCTCATGGGCACCCGCCCAGTCGGCTGGTACACCGGACGCGACAGCCCCAACACCCACCAACTGGTGGCAGACTTTGGCGGCTTCGAATACGACTCTGACTATTACGGCGACGACTTGCCATTTTGGATGAAGGTAGGCAAAACAGACGGCGGCACAGCCCACCAGCTGATCGTGCCCTACACCTTAGACGCCAACGACATGCGCTTTGCGCTGCCGCAAGGCTTCTCGCACGGCGACCCGTTTTTTCAGTACCTCAAAGACAGCTTTGACTGCCTGTACGCTGAGGGCGACCCCAATGGCCTGAACAGGCCCAAGATGATGAGTGTGGGTATGCACTGCCGCTTGCTAGGCCGCCCTGGGCGCTTTATGGCCATCAAAAAGTTTATTGAATACGTGGCCAGCCACGACCACGTATGGGTTGCTACGCGCCAAGACATCGCTCGCCACTGGCGCGCTACTCACCCATGCCCCGCTTAATTCCGCAGGAACGCCTATGAGCTACACACTAGAGCAACTCAACACCGCCCCAGCAAACGAGGCCATGGCCATGCTGGACGGCCTGTACGAGCACACGCCTTGGATAGTCGAACAAGCCTTGGCCCAACGCCCGTTTGCATCCTTGGCCGCGCTCAAACACACCATGACGCTGCTATTGGACGAAGCCGGCGTAGACGCCAAACTGGCACTCATTCGCGCCCACCCAGAGCTGGCAGGCAAAGCCATGCAAAGCAACACGCTAACGGCTGAGTCCACCAACGAGCAAAGCAAGGCAGGCCTAACCAACTGCACGCCTGACGAGCTGGCGCACATTCAAAGCCTTAACCGGCAATACCTGGACAAATTTGGTTTTCCATTTGTAGTGGCTGTGCGTGGCCCGCGTGGCAACGGCCTGAGCAAAGCCCACATCATTGCCACCGTTGAGCGCCGCTTGCTCAACCACCCAGACTTTGAGCGCGAAGAATGCGTGCGCAACATTCACCGCATTGCTGAAATCAGGCTCAACGACAAATTTGGCGTCACGCCCACGCAAGGCAACTTGGTATGGGACTGGCAAGAAAACCTGGCCCAGTTCTCTGACCCGGGCTACGCCGAGCGCGGCGAACTCACAGTCACCTACCTCACACCCGCCCACCAACAAGCCGCGGCCAGCATTGCAGCCACCATGCGCGCCTGCGGTTTTGACCACGTCAACATAGACGCCGTAGGCAACGTCGTAGGCGTCTACAAAGCAAGCGCAGACATTGAAGACGCCCAAACACTGCTCACAGGCTCACACTACGACACAGTGCGCAACGGCGGCAAGTACGACGGACGTCTGGGTATTTACGTACCCATGGCCTGCGTGCATGCGCTACACGCCCAGGGCCGTCGCTTGCCCTACAACCTGGAAGTGGTGGGCTTTGCTGAAGAAGAAGGCCAACGCTACAAAGCCACCTTCCTGGGCTCTGGCGCGCTGATTGGCCAGTTTGACAAAAGCTGGTTGGAGCAGCAAGACGCCGACGGCATCACCATGCGACAAGCCATGATTGACGCAGGCTACAACGCAGCCACCATTGAGGCAGACATAGATGCCCTGGCACGAGACACCAGCCAATACATGGGCTTTGTGGAAGTGCACATCGAGCAAGGCCCTGTGCTCAACGAAATGAACTTGCCGCTGGGCGTGGTCACATCCATCAACGGCAGCGTGCGTTACCTGGGCAGCATCAAAGGCACAGCCAGCCATGCCGGCACAACACCCATGAACCGCCGCCGCGACGCCGCCGCCGCATTGGCCGAGCTGTCCACCTACGTGGAAAAGCGCGCAGCACAAGACGGCGACTCTGTGGCCACCATAGGCATGCTGAACGTACCAAGCGGCTCTATCAACGTGGTGCCGGGGCAATGCAACTTCAGCCTGGACATGCGCGCACCCAGCGACACACAACGCGATGCACTGCATCAAGACATTGTGAAAGCGCTAGAGACCATTTGCGAGCAACGCGGCGTGCACTACAAGCTAGACCTCACCGTAAAAGCCAGCGCCGCACCCAGTGACAAGGCGTGGCAAACCCGCTGGGAAGCAGCCGTACAAGCCACAGGCCTGCCCGTGTTTTGCATGCCCAGTGGCGCCGGCCACGACGCCATGAAAATGCACCAGGCCATGCCACAAGCCATGTTGTTTGTTCGCGGCGAAAACTCAGGCATCAGCCACAACCCACTTGAGTCCACCACCAGCGACGACATGCAACTGTGCATTGACGCATTCACACACCTGCTGGAGCAACTGGCCCACTAGGGCACAAGCCAGCGCAAAGCTTTTTTCCACACCTTCAAACCAAATCAATCCGTCAGGAGACCACATGGCCCAACCACCCAACACCGAGCACGCACAAGACTTTGCTGCCATTGACGCCTGGGTAGACCAGCACTTTGACGAGCAAGTCGCATTTCTAAAGCAACTGGTGGCTGTGCCTACAGACTCGCCCCCAGGCAACAACACACCGCACGCGCTGCGCACTGCCGAGCTGCTCAAAGACTTTGGCTATGAGGCCGAACAACACGCACCGCCCCAGCAAATGGTGAGCGACTTTGGCCTAGAGTCGGTGACCAACCTCATCGTGCGCCGCCCCTTTGGCCCAGGCGGTAAAACCATTGCGCTCAACGCCCACGGCGACGTGGTGCCACCCGGTGAAGGCTGGACGCACGACCCCTACGGCGGCGAAGTGGTAGACGGCAAAATGTACGGCCGCGCCACCGCGGTCAGCAAAGGCGACTTCGCCACCTTTACCTTCGCCCTGCGCGCCATTGAGGCACTGGCCAGCAAAACCACGCTCAAAGGCAATGTAGAACTGCACTTCACCTACGACGAAGAGTTTGGCGGCATTGTGGGCCCAGACTATTTGCTCAACAACAAACTCACCAAGCCCGACTTGCTGATTGCGGCAGGCTTTAGCTACCAGGTCATCACGGCACACAACGGCTGCCTGCAAATGGAAGTCACAGTCAACGGCAACATGGCACACGCAGCCATTCCGGAGTCTGGCGTAGACGCGCTGCAAGGTGCCAACGCACTATTGACGGCGCTGTACGCGCAAAACGACTTGTACAAACAAGTGACATCCAACGTGGAAGGCATCAACCACCCCTACGTCAACGTCGGCATGATCAACGGCGGCACCAACACCAACGTGGTGCCAGGCAAAGTGGTGCTCAAAGTTGACCGCCGCATGATTCCCGAAGAAAACCCCGCCGAGGTAGAAGCCAACCTGCACCAAGTGATGCAAGACGCGGTTGCAGCCTTCAACAAAAATCGCACTGATGCGGGCATCAGCATTGACATCAAGCGCATGCTGATGTGCCACGCCATGAAGCCCCTGGAAGGCAACAAGCCATTGGTCAACGCTTTGCAAACCCACGGCGAAGCGGTATTTGGCGAACCTATTCCGGCACTGGGCACACCACTCTACACAGACGTTCGCCTTTATGTAGAGCGCGGCATACCCGGCGTTATTTACGGCGCTGGGCCACGCACGGTTTTAGAGTCTCATGCCAAGCGGGCTGACGAACGCCTGGACCTTGAAGACTTGCGCCGTGCCACCAAAGTGGTGGCACGCACATTGCGCGACTTGCTGGCATAACGCCAACCCGGGGCTCACGCAAGTGCAGCCCCATTTTTTTAATGGCAGCTTGTGCATGAATTCATGCACAACAGCTTCACCCCATTGACCACGCTGGCGCTGTAAGCTTTACGCAAAGCCTACACTGGCTGGCACCCATCTCAACCAACCCCAACACACACCCATATGTCTACAGCAGAAGATAACCTGCGCGATGCCGCGCTTGACTACCACCGCTCACCTGGCCGAGGCAAAATTTCTGTCGTTCCGACCAAGCCCCTGTCCAACCAGCGCGACCTGTCACTGGCCTACTCGCCAGGCGTGGCATACCCCTGCTTGGCCATACAAAAAGACCCCAACCTGGCGGCTGACTACACCTCACGCGGCAACCTGGTGGCCGTCATCACCAATGGCACCGCCGTGCTGGGTTTGGGCGACATTGGCCCCTTGGCCAGCAAACCGGTGATGGAAGGCAAAGGTTGCTTGTTTAAAAAGTTTGCTGGCATTGATGTCTTTGACATAGAGCTAGACGAGCGCGACCCAGACAAGCTGGTAGACATCATCGCCGCGCTAGAGCCCACGCTAGGCGGCATCAACCTGGAAGACATCAAAGCGCCAGAGTGTTTCTACATCGAGAAAAAACTGCGCGAGCGCATGAGCATTCCCGTGTTCCATGACGACCAGCACGGCACTGCCATCATCTCGGCAGCCGCGCTGCTAAACGGCCTGGAGCTCACAGGCAAAGACATCAGCAAAGTCAAAATGGCTGTCTCAGGCGCAGGTGCTGCCGCCATCGCCTGTCTGGACGTGATGGTGGGCTTGGGCGTTGCCCGCGAGAACATCTACGTATGCGACTCAAAAGGCGTGATTTACCAAGGCCGCCCAGGTGGCTTGGACGCATCCAAAGAGCGCTACGCACAAACCACAGACGCGCGCACCCTGGCAGACGTCGTCAACGGCGCAGACGTGTTTTTGGGCTGCTCAGCCCCAGGCGTGATGACGGTAGACATGGTCAAGTCCATGGCCGACAAGCCCGTGATTTTGGCCCTGGCCAACCCAGAGCCCGAAATTCGCCCCGAGCTGGCCAAGGCTGCACGCCCAGACTGCATCATTGCAACAGGCCGCTCAGACTACCCCAACCAGGTCAACAACGTGTTGTGCTTCCCTTACATCTTTAGGGGCGCACTAGACTGCGGTGCCACCACCATCACCGAAGAAATGAAGCTGGCTTGCGTGCGCCAGATTGCAGACCTGGCCAAAGCCGAAACCAGCGACGAAGTAGCCGCCGCCTACGCAGGCCAGGACTTGGTATTTGGCCCCGACTACCTGATTCCCAAGCCATTCGACTCGCGCTTGATTTTGCGTATTGCACCAGCTGTTGCCGCCGCCGCACAAGCATCCGGCGTAGCAGCCCGCCCCATAGCCGACATGGACGCCTACCGCCAAAGCCTGTCACGCTTTATTTACCAAACAGGCATCTTGATGCAGCCCGTGGTCAACGCTGCCAAAGCCGGTGCCAAGGCGCACAAGCGCGTGGCCATTGCCGACGGCGAAGACGAGCGCGCTTTGCGTGCCGCCCAACAAGCCATTGACGACAACTTGGCCACACCTATCCTGGTGGGCCGCCCAGCGGTGATCAGCGCTCGCATTGAAAAAGCCGGCTTGCGCATGCGCGTGGGAGCAGACATTGAAGTGGTCAACCCCGAAGACGACCCCCGCTTTAGAAGCTACTGGGAGCGCTACCACGCACTCATGGGCAGACAAGGCGTCACACCTGACATGGCCAAGGCAGCCGTGCGCCGCTCCAACACAATCATTGCCGCACTCATGGTGTCTGTAGGCGATGCAGACGCCATGTTGTGTGGCTTGGTAGGCACATACGAGACCCACCTGGAGCGCATCAAAGACGTGTTGGGTATGGCCAAAGGCGTAGTCACATTTGGTGCACTCAACGCACTGATGCTGGAAGACCGCACCTTGTTCATCGCAGACACATACGTCAACGAAGACCCCAGCGCCCAACAACTGGCTGACATTGCCGAAATGGCCGTGGCTCAGGTGCAGCGCTTTGGCATACCGCCCAAAGTGGCGTTTTTGTCGCACCCAGCTTTGGCTCCAGCAAGCGCGGATCAGCCCAAAAAATGCGTTTGGCGCGTGACCTGTTTGCAGCGGCCAACCCAGACGTAGAGTGCGACGGCGAGCTACACGGCGATGCAGCCTTGTCCGAGCCCGTGCGCCAAGCCTACCTGCCCAGCACCACGCTCAGCGGCTCGGCCAACATCTTGATCTGCCCCAACCTGGACTCGGCCAATATCTTGTTCAATGTGCTCAAGATGACCTCTAGCGACGGCGTCACCGTAGGCCCCATGCTAATGGGTGCCACCGTACCAGCCCACATCATGGACCCATCATCCACCGTGCGCCGCGTGGTCAACATGATGACCCTGGCCGGTGCCAACGCCGCGGAGCGCAACAAGGCCTAAATAAACAGACACAGGCCACCAAACTCACCCAACAGGTGCATACTTAACGGTATGTGCCTGTTTTTATTTGTGATATCGTCTTCACTGGTATGACAACAACCCTCCAACGCTTGGCCATTTATGCGCTTGCAAGCAACTTGCTAAGCGGCTGCGGCGCTATTGCAGCCTACCCCCTCACCGCAGCCAGCCTGGGCGTGTGGGGCGCCACTGGCAAAACGCCCACTGACCACGTGATCAGCCAGGCCAATGGCCAGGACTGCAGTCTGATGCGAAGCATGGCCAACGAGCCCCTGTGCACACCCAGCACCCAAGGCCCAGTGCAACTGGTAGACCGCAGCAGCACAAGACAAGCCGCAACCGTCATCACAAACTAACGTGTTGGCCGGTCAGGCAAATGCTCAACAATGGGTTAGAAACAGCCCAAGCCACACCAACGTTCGCGGCCCGATAAGCCACACCACCCGTGCCAACAAGCCGTCAATGCAGCACAGCTTGTAATCCGAGTTACGAAGTGGCTAATTAGGCCACAGCGCCTCGTAGGCCTCCGAAGGTCTTCTGAGAAGGTAATTGAACTCGTTTTCACTAAATTCCAAGCTCAATGAAGTGACAGCAGGGCTACTACGCCCTAAGCCCGCCGAACCTTGTTCCAGCTCTCCTCCAATTGAATTAAACACAGCAGGGAATAGGTCGAAATGATTGTGTATCTCACCTATTTCAGAACGTGACGTTATCACACCACGGTCAGCTGGCCGCACATAAAAATATACTGGACCTCGCTCACTCTTTTTCGAGGTAAAAGAATCAGTCCATGCGAAGTTGTACCCTCGCATCTTCGGATGATCACCACTGACTACTACTGTTGTATTTTCAAGCACTCCTGCCGACTCAAGACTATCTATTAGTGTATTTATACGAGCAATACCGCATTTAAAGACACCTGCCTCTGAGGTATCGTATGGGTACTTCACACAATCCTGTGATTGAACAAGAGGGCCATGGGTATCAAGAGTTAATGCAACATAATAGAAAGGACGCCCTGCCTTGTGAAGGTTTATTACATCATTTTCAAACACCTTAAACAGGTCTTCATCTCGATAACCCCAATACTCATCTTGCGGGGGTGGAGCAAAATTAAGAATTGACTCTAATTCATCGCGCCCGACAGCTCTGTCAAAGCCATGAGCCTTCAAAAAATCGCCCTTATTTGAAAAGTGAAGAGGTGCACCCCCTAAAAAATTTATTGCATAGCCAGATTTTTTCAACAAATCAGAAAGGCATACAGCACCTTGCAAAAAAGGCCCTCTCGACGCCACAGGATTTGTCAAATATGGTACTCCGCACTGTGAAGCCATGATTCCAGAAAAAGTCCAACCAGTTCCATCTAGAGAAATGAAATGACCATCGAAGCTTTTTTCTGTGACTCGAAAATTTGCATCGGCGCCAACGTATTTTTTCTCTAAAGATTCAAAATAAATCCAAATCAAATTATCTTTTGGATCTTTTAAAACTACTGGCGGGACGTAGTGCTCTTTAAATATATCTGTTGCACTGTAATTAGCAGCAAACTCATTCGATACATCCAGCTTGTAAAGCATGTCGTAATTCTTGTGAAGCGTAACTACAAGTAGTGCAATGCAAACACCAAGAGTGGAGAATTTAAAAATTTTTATTAACTTCGAAAATTTGCGAAAAATCCAGATAACAATATAAAATATAAAGATAGCCAAGAGAGGCTTTAAACCCACCTCCAAAATTAATTTATTTGATATCGCAGTTGGCGTACCGGCGGTTTTTGCCAAAAGATGAAATACCAACTGGTCACTTGTAACGCCGCCAAATGTAGTCAAAATCCACTTGGTCAAACGGTACAAAAAATAGATAGGAAAATAAATGCTGCAATTACATGGGTCGAAGCAAGTACCGAAATTTTTTTGTTCATTACACTGGCATCTTAAAAATTTTTCTGCCACCGATTTTACCCTGCTTAATGCGTGAGGTTGATCAGTAGTCGTGGTAAAAAGCGAACAAGAGGTGATTGGCAGATTTGTAGGTAGTTGTTTCAAGGCCCTCATCTAGCACTGTCGTGTTGAGAGACTGCGAGTTGAAGGCTATTTGTATGGCGTCTAGCGTTCCGCAGTGCCGCCTATGTTGCATGCCAGTGAGCAATCCATCACCAAGTCACTGTCGGCGCACCTGTGCGATTGCATCCACAGCGACCTGCGCCTGGCGCCAGAGGCGGCCGCATACAAAATGCAATGGACAAATTGACCGACCGGTACCAATGCAAAACTCTGTGCACGATTACACAAGAATGACACAAAGCCAAAAACAACAAAGCCGCATAACGCGGCTAAGTTGTTGAATTAAATGGTGGGACGTGTAGGACTTGAACCTACGACCAAAGGATTATGAGTCCTCTGCTCTAACCAACTGAGCTAACGTCCCTGGCGCTGCGAGTTGCAGCAGCAGTATTGTAACTAGCCTGGCGAGTGCTTTTGCGTATGCGTTACAACTTGTTCAAGCTTAAGGCGTGGCTGAGCATTTTTGAGGTGACGTCCACCACTTGAATCATGCGGTCATATTGCATGCGCTGTGGGCCTATGACGCCCAGGGTGCCCAGCACTTGGCCGTCTACTTCGTAGGTGGCGCTGACCACTGATACGTCTTCAAACGGCACACGTTCGCTTTCGCCGCCAATAAATATGCGCACGCCGTCTGCGCGGTCGGACACGTCCAACAAGCGCATGAGTTGGGCTTTTTGCTCAAACAAATCGTACAGGCGACGCAGGTTGTTGAGGTCAGCAGAAAACTCTGACACAGACAGCAAATTGCGTTCACCAGAGATAAAAACGTCTCCGTTGTCGTCGGTTTCGTCATCGCCTGCAACGGCAGCTTGCATGAGTGCGCCTATTTCCTGGCGCAGCGCGTCAACTTCGCGCTTGAGGCGGGCGCGCACCTCCACCATGCTCAGGCCTGCGTAGTTGGCATTTAAAAAATTGGACGCTTCTATCAGCTCGCTTTGTGTGTAGGGCACTGGCGTGTGTATCACGCGGTTTTGTACGTCACCGTCTGGTGATACCAAAATAATGAGCACACGCTTGTCGGACAGCGACAAGAACTCTATGTGCCTGAACACCGATGTGCGCTTGGGCACAGACACCACGCCTACAAACTGCGACAAGCTGGACAGCATGTTGGCGGCGCTGTTGAGCACTTTGAGCGGTTGGTCTGTGACCAACTCACCCGGTGGCATGGCAAAGCTGCTGACCGACTCGCCGTTATCAACCGTGAGCATGGTATCGACAAACAGGCGGTAGCCCTTGCTGGTGGGCACACGCCCGGCAGAGGTGTGCGGGCTGGCGACCAAGCCTAGTTCTTCCAGGTCACTCATGACGTTGCGTATGGTGGCTGGCGACAAGTCCAAGCCATTGGCTTTGGACAGGGTGCGCGAGCCCACAGGCTGGCCGTCGGCAATGTATCGCTCGACCAGCGACTTGAGCAACAGTTTGGAGCGGTCGTCTAACATGGCGCTATTGTATGAAGCATCCGCACGACTTGTTGCAAAGCTATGTTGTAATTTGCCCATCATGACCCAGCCTTACTCGGCCCCCCTTCTCCAACGCCTGGCGCACGTCGGTTTCACCATGTCGCGATTGTGGGCAAGTACCAGGCAGCTGGCTCACATGAGGCGCTGCGCGAGTTGGCCCAGTTTTTGGACCAAACCGGTATGGACTTGTCCATTGAGCGAGAGACCGCGCTCAATACCGACATGCGTCAGTACGCCAGCATTGACGTAGACGCCATTGGCAAGCAATGTGACCTGGCCATTGTGGTGGGCGGAGACGGCACCTTGTTGGGCGTGGGCAGGCGCCTGGCCAGGCACAACGTACCCATGATTGGTGTGAACCAAGGCCGCTTGGGCTTTATTACCGATATTCCCCTGGATGCCTACAAAGACGTGCTGCTGCCCATGCTGTATGGCGCCTATGACGAGGAAAGTCGCGGCCTCATGCACGCGCAAGTGTGGCGCGACAACCATTGTGTGTTTGAGGCTACTGCGCTGAACGATGTGGTGGTCAACCGCGGCGGTGCCAGCGGCATGATTGAGCTGCGCATTGAAGTGGACGGCCACTTTGTGGCCAACCAGCGTGCAGATGGTTTGATCATTGCGTCGCCCACTGGCTCTACGGCCTACTCCATGTCTGTGGGCGGGCCTATTTTGCACCCCAGCGTGGCGGGCTTGGTGGTCGCGCCCATTGCACCGCACACGCTGTCCAACCGGCCTATTGTGTTGCCGCGCGATGCGGAAATCGTGATTGAAATCGCCAGCGCGCGCGACGCCAACGCCAACTTTGACATGCAAGCCCTCACAAGCCTGATGGTGGGTGACCGCATCAAAGTGCGCCCTGCCAACCATCAGTTGCGCTTGCTACACCCCAAAGGTTGGAGTTACTTTGACACCTTGCGTAAAAAGCTGCACTGGAATGAGGGCGTTGCCTGAGTGTTTGGCGCCAATACTGTACATTTACACAGTTACCCACCACCCCACGCACCCACACCACCTGTCAAGCCATGAGTCTGCGCCGCATTGCCCTCAAAGACTTTGTCATCGTTGAAGCACTGGACATAGAGCTGTCCAACGGCTTTACGGCCCTGACCGGTGAGACTGGTGCAGGCAAGTCTATTTTGATAGATGCCGTGCAGATTGCTTTGGGCCAACGCGCGGATGCTGGCGTCATTCGCCACGGTGGACAGCGCTGCGAAATAGTTCTTGAGTTGGACAGCAACGAGGCGGTAGACGCTTGGCTGGCCGATAACGGCTTTGACGTGCACGACGACGAGCCCATTTTGTTGCGCCGCCAAATTGACACGCAAGGGCGCAGCCGCGCCTGGATTAACGCCAGCCCCGCCACCATGACGCAACTGCGTAGCGTGGGTGATGCACTGGTCGACATTCACGGACAACACGCCTGGCAAACCCTGGGCAACACGGCCGCACAGCGCCAGCTGCTGGACGCCTACGCTGGCGCAAGTACCGCAGAGGTTGCAGCCGCTTGGCAGGCTTGGCATGCCAGCGCGCAAGCCCTGGACGCAGCACGCACACGGCAACTAAGCATTGCGCAAGACACAGAGCGCTTGCAGTGGCAGCTTGGTGAGCTGGCCAAACTGTCACCCCAGGCCAACGAGTGGGCCACACTCAACGAAGACCATACGCGCCTGTCTCATGCACAAGCGCTCATTGATGCGGCACAGCTGGCCTGCAACATGCTGGATGACGACAACACCAACGCCGCAACGTTGCTCAGCAACGCCATTGCTGCACTTGGCAAACAAGTACACATAGAGCCGCAATTTGCGTCTGTTGTTGAGGTGTTAAACCAAGCCCAGGCGCTGGTGGAAGACGCCACACACAGCCTGCACACCTATTTGCGCCGAGCAGACCTTGACCCACAGCGCTTGGCTGAGCTGGATGAGCGCGTTGCGTTGTGGCTGTCTCATGCGCGCCGCCTGCGCTGCTTGCCAGAAGACTTGCCTGCGCTGGTACAAAGCTGGACCGATGAGCTGGCGCAACTGACGCAAGCCAGTGACCTGGAGGCCATGCAACAAACCGTTGCCAAACACCAGGCCGCACTCACAAAGGCGTGCAAGGCACTCACAGCCAAGCGCCAAAAAGCCGCCAAGCCTTTAGCCCAAGAAATTACCCAGGCCATGCAATCGCTAGGCATGCAAGGTGGCGTGTTTGAAGTGGCCTTGACAGCACTTGATCAACCCAGCGCCACTGGCCAAGACCACATCGAGTTTTTGGTAGCAGGCCACCCGGGCGTGCCTACACGCGCGCTAGGCAAAGTGGCCTCAGGCGGCGAATTGTCGCGTATTGCGCTGGCCATAGCGGTTTGTACCAGCCGTTTAGGCAAAGCGCCCACGCTGATTTTTGACGAAGTGGACTCTGGTATTGGCGGGCAAGTTGCCCAAACCGTAGGCGCGCTGATGCAGCGCTTAGGTGCAGACCGCCAGGTGCTCACAGTCACCCACTTGGCACAGGTTGCCGCCAGCGCCAACGAACACCTGGTCGTTAGCAAGGCACGCGACACCGACAAAACCATTTCACATTTGGCAGTCGCCACAGACCAGGCTCGCGTGGTTGAAATTGCCCGTATGCTGGGCGGTGACACAAACTCGCAAGCCTCATTGGCACATGCCCAGGAAATGCTGAAAACCGCCGCCAAACCCAAATGAACCAAGACCTTGTACCCGCCCAGTCAGACAGCACCGCACCACTAGAGATGGTGTTGGTCACAGGCGTGTCTGGCTCGGGTAAGTCTGTAGCCCTTACCGCCCTTGAAGACAGTGGCTTTTTCTGTGTAGACAACCTACCGCCAGAACTGCTGGGTGATTTCGTGCGCCTTGAGCGCCAACAAAACGCGCGCAAAGTCGCCGTTGCCATTGACGCGCGCAGCGCATCTGGCCTGCCCTCTTTGCCTCGCCAACTCAAAGAGCTGCGCGCCGACGGCGTGTCGCTCACGCCCATATTTTTAGAAGCCACTACCGATGCACTGGTGCGCCGCTTCTCTGAAACAAGGCGCATGCACCCCCTGTCAACCGTGGCACTGCAAATGCCCAGCAAGACGCATGAGGCCGGTCAGGTGGGCGAGCCAGGCAATCAGCGCCGCTTGCTCAAAGACGCCATCGAGCTAGAGCGCGAGCTACTGAGCGACCTGCGCGAACAAGCGCATGTGGTGGACACCAGCCAAACCAGCGCGGCCAATTTGCGTAGCCAAATCAAGTCGCTTATTTCACACAGCACACAGCAAGCCGGCTTGCAGCTCACCTTTGAGTCGTTTGCGTTTAAGCGCGGCTTGCCCATGGACGCCGACTTTGTGTTTGACGTGCGCATGCTGCCCAACCCGCACTACGAGCCCGCGCTCAGGGCGCAAACTGGCCTGGACGCCGGCGTGATTGCGTTTTTAAGTGCGCAGCAAGCCGTGCAAGACATGGCGGCGCACATCACGCAGTTTTTAAGGCAATGGTTGCCCATGCTGCAATCAGACCACCGCGCCTATGTCACTGTAGCCATTGGCTGCACGGGCGGGCAGCACCGCTCTGTGTATTTGGCACAAACACTTGGCCAAGCGTTTGCCAAAGACTGGGCCACGCAGGTACGCCACCGCGAACTCAGCAAACTTGCAAGCTAGCAAACTGACAACCCACACAAAAGCAACTCAGTAGCCTTGCGTCTGCAACCACTTTTTAACAGGTGCTGGCAGCGCCGCTTGCAGCACTTGGTCTTTGCCTACCCAGGCGCCCAGTACCTGATCTTGAGCGTGTTGGTTGCCGTATTTGAGCAGGCATTCTGTAGCGGGTGCAGGTGGCACACGCAACACCACGGGCGTTAAGAACAGCTCTTTGTGTGTGAGCTGGTGTTTGATGCTGGGTTGGCCCAGCTTGGCCAATGTGCTGGGCGTAGCACCCAGTGCGCCCAAGCCGTTGGCCACCAACCAGTCACAGGCCAGTGCCAACTCAGCAAACACCAACGGCGCTTGCAAACCGCCCCAAATGCCCGTGTTGCCGCGTTGCTCCAGCCATACGGCGTCGCCGCGCTCCAACAGCAACAAGTACCAACGCTCAGAGCTTCGCTTTATTTTTTTGGACTTGACAGGGTAGTTGGTGGGCTGCCCAGCCTTGCTGGCCTCGCACAGTGTATGTACTGGGCATTGTTGGCAAAGAGGCGCTTTAAGGTGGCACACGGTTGCACCCAAGTCCATCAGTCCTTGTGTGTAGCGCGGCATGCTTTGCGCCAAATGCAGCGGTGACTCACCCAAGCCTGCCACCAGGGCTTGCGCTTGCGCCTGCAGCTGCTTGTTGGCGTGGCTGCCTGACAAGTCGCCGTCAAACGCCAGTAACCTGGACAACACGCGCTTGACGTTACCGTCGTATATCGAGATAGGCTGCCCAAAACAAAACGACGCAATGGCCGCCGCCGTAGACGGGCCAATGCCGGGCAAGCTTTCTAGTGCAGCTGCAGTGCTTGGAAACTCGCCGTTAAAACGCTGCACCACATCTTGTGCGCACGCATGCAGGTTGCGCGCCCGGCTGTAATAGCCCAGCCCCGCCCACAGCGCCATGACTTGCGCCTGTGGCGCAGCAGCCAGGGCTTGCACCGTTGGGAGTTGGTCAAGAAAACGCTCAAAGTAACCCAGCACTGTGGCCACTTGCGTTTGCTGCAACATGATTTCAGAAAGCCACACGTGATAAGGGTTGCGTGTGCGCTGCCACGGCAAATGGTGGCGGCCATGCCTGGCTTGCCATGCCACCACAGCAGGGGCAAACGCCGCTATTTGGCCAGGGCTGGCCACATCAACCACCGTTGTATCTACCGGCTGTGCCATCAGCGTTGGCAGCTTGGGCAAAAGTAAGTGGCGCGCTGGCCTTGCACAATGCGCTTGACAGGTGTTTGGCAATGCGAGCAGGGCTCACCCATACGGCCATAAACCTGCGAGCTGGCCTGAAACAAGCCATGCTCACCATTGGTGTGCTTGAAGTCGCGCAAACTGCTGCCACCCAACTCAATGGCGCGCGTCAGCACCTCGCGTATGGCGCTGTGCAATTTGCCCAAGCGGGCTTTGCCAATGCGCTTGGCACTGCGCGTAGGCCTGATACCCGCCATGAACAAAGCCTCGGAGGCATAAATATTGCCCACACCCACCACCACATCACCGGCGAGCAACACCTGTTTGATCGCACCCGAGCGCTTGGTCAACGCCTTCTCAAGGTAGTCAGGCGTAAACCCGGCCTCCAGGGGCTCAACCCCTAAATGGCCCAGCAGTTTTTGGGCTTGCGCACTGTGCTCGCCAGGCGCAAACACCACAGCGCCAAAACGCCTGGGGTCATGCAAGCGCAGCCAGCAAGTGTCTGTTTGCATATCAAAGTGATCGTGCGGGCCCGGCTCGCCAGGCCAGGTCGCGCTCACGCCCAAGCTGCCAGACATGCCCAAATGCACCAGCAGCAGGCCTTGGCTTAAGTCCAGCAAAATGTATTTACCCCGGCGGCGCACACCGGTAATGCTTTGGCTACGCAGGCTTTGCACCTCACAGCCCAGCGGCCACCGCAGGGGCTTGCCCATGGTCACAGCCACAATGCGTGATGAAAGCAACGCAGGGGTGAGGCTATTCTTGGTGACTTCGACTTCTGGTAACTCGGGCATGGCGTATTATCAAACTATAAGTTCAATGCCCAGTACGTTGCGGCTTAGCCCCTACACATTTGGGGGCCTGTGCCGCCTCAAACAGACTACAAACATACCCATGCCCACTTTGGCCTTAGCTGCGCAGCCAGCGCCTACAACGATCAAGTCCAGGCGCATCGTGAGCGTGACCAGCTTGTTGGGCGCCTCTGTCGTATTGTGCGCATTGGGTTTGTTGGCCCCAAAGCCTGCTGTCGCACAAAACAACCTGCCTGAGCGCCAAGCCTACGCGCTGCAGTTGTACCAAGCGCTGGTTGGCGAAATGGCGGCCTACCAAGGCGATGTCAACAGCGCTTACCGTTTTCTGATGGAAGCCGCCAACAACAGCGGTGACACGCGGCTTTACGAGCGCGCGGTCGCAGTTGCCGTGGAGTCAGGCTCTGGGCCTTTGGCTTGGCAGGCTGCCTCGACTTGGGGCAAGACACAGCCCGATTCAATTGAAGCCCAGCGTGCCATATTGCGCGTGGCCTTGGCCATAGGCCGTGAGCAAGGCATTACAAGCAGCCTGACAAACATATTGCGCCTGTCGCCTGAGCCCAGCAGGCTGGAGCTGATACGCGCCACGCCCGCAACCCTGCAGCGCCTGCCACCCAACAGCGACGTGGATGCAGAGCGCGTACTCACAGTTGCATTGGCCCCGTTTGCCAACAAGCCGACAACTGCCGCGGCCGTCAAGGCAGCCATTGGCTTTGTGCAACTCAGTGCAAACAACACACAAAAAGCCCTGCAAAGCGCTCGCCAAGCGTTTGAGGCTGACGAAGCCGACACAGAAGGCGCGCGCTTGGCACTGGCCTTGGTGGAGCAAGGCATCACCGCCGGTGAGCCGCTGCTACTGGCCCACCTGCACCGCAACCCGCAAAGCACGCGCGTGCGCTTTGGCTACGCCCGCTCTTTGTACAACGACCACCGCACCAGTGAAGCGCTTGCCCAAGTGCAGCGCGTGGTTTCTGACGAACCCGACTACACACCCGCCTGGCTGCTGCTGGGCCGCTTGCGCCTGGAGACCAATGCATTGCAGCAAGCCCAGGACGTTGGCCTGCGCGCGCTGAACCTCAGTAAAAAGGAAACACCACCGGGCGCGCAAATAACGCAGACACAAGCCTTGTACTTGTTGTCAGACATTGCGCTTGCCAAACAGGAATGGCAAGCCGCCGCCGACTGGCTGGACCAAGCCGACAGCCCAGACAACGCCAACACAGTGCTTTACAAACGTGCCGTGTTGCAAGGCAAGCGTGGCTATATTGCCCAAGGCTATGCCTTGCTGGACAACATGGCGCAGGACTCGGAGCAAGCGCTTCGACTCAAGCTCATGACCAAAGCACAGTGGCTTAGGGAGTTTGAGCAGTTTGCAAAAGCCTACAACGTACTCACAGAGCTGAACAACCGTTTTCCCAATGATGCCGACCTGCTGTACGAACAAGCCATGATGGCCGACAAGCTGGGAAAAAGCGCAGACATGGAGCGGCTGCTAAGGCAGGTCATGACCGTTCAGCCTGACCACCATCACGCCTACAACGCCTTGGGCTACAGCTTTGCCGACAAAGGCGAGCGCTTGCCCGAGGCCAAGGCACTGATTGAAAAAGCCCTTGGGTTCGCCCCCAATGACCCCTACATCATTGACAGTTTGGGTTGGGTTTACTTTCGACTGGGCGAGCTTGGCAAGGCGCAAGACGTATTGCGCAAGGCCTACGGCATCAAAGCAGACGGCGAAATAGCCGCACACTTGGGCGAAGTGCTGTGGGCTGACAACCAACGCGAGGCCGCCATTGCCTTGTGGCGCGAGGCACTGACTCGCCATAAAGACAATGAGACGCTGCGCAACACCATGTTGCGCTTTGGCATCGCACCGTAAGCCAACAGCATCATGCGTGTGCGTTTGCCGCCCAACGGCCTATGTTGCAGCCATTGGTGTGCAAGAGCCAAGCTGGTGGGCTTGGCTCTGCTGCTGACAGGTTGCGCGAACTTGCAAAAGCCGGATACGGCAGTACCCGCCGCGCATGCATGGACTGGGCGATTTGCCATGGTGGTGCACAGCACGCCAGCGCAATCTCAACGCGCAAGTTTTGAGTTGCGCGGCAACGAGCAAGCGGGTGAGCTGGATGTGTTGTCTCCAATAGGCACGACCTTGGTGCGGGCCACTTGGCAGCCTGGCAAGGCCACACTGATAAGTGGCGGCAACTACACAGACTTCGATAACCTGGCGGCACTGAGCGCCTCACTTGGTGAAACCAACTTGCCTGTGGCGAATCTGTTCAGCTGGCTACAAGGCACATCGCTACAAGGCACATCGCTACAAGCCTCGCCAATAACCATCCCAGGCAGCAGTCACGCCAGTGCCTGGGCTGTTGACTTGTGTCAAGCACACCAAGGCCGCATCAAGGCCACGCGAGAATTGCCCTTGCCCGCCCTGTCACTCACTGTGCTGTTTCAGCCGCCAGCCCCCAATGCGCAAGAAGGCTGTGTTGCGCGCGTCGATACAGGTCACAGCAAATAAGCGCCCACCATGAAAGCCCCCTTGCAACTTGGCCCTGGACACTGGTGTGACTTAGGCGCGCCCGCAAAAATAAACACGTTTTTGCATGTGGTTGGGCGGCGTGACGACGGCATGCACTTGTTGCAGTCTGTATTCATGCTGCTGGACTGGGGCGACTACCTGGACATAGAAGTCACGCCAAACGATGCGCGTATCACACGCATAGACAGGGCCAGTGATGCCACCACAGATGGCCCAGCCCTGCCCGCCAATGACTTGTGCGTGCAAGCTGCCACATTGCTGCAACGCAGCTGCGGCCTGCAGCTTGGCGCCCGCATAGGCTTACAGAAACACTTGCCCACGCAAGCTGGCCTGGGTGGTGGCTCGTCAGACGCGGCAACATGCCTCATCGTGCTGAACAAACTATGGGGGACTGGCTTGACCACAGCGCAGTTGTGCGCACTGGCCGTGCAACTGGGCGCAGATGTGCCGTTTTTTGTGCAAGGGCACAACGCATTTGTGCAAGGCATAGGCGAGCGCATCAGCCCCATCACGCTGCCTGCAACAAATTTGTGGCTGGTCAAGCCCAGGGCCGGTGCGTCCACCCCCGCCATCTTCCAGTCCAGCCAGCTAAGCCGCAACACAGAAACAGTTGATCTGCGGGCGTTAACGACATTGGGCGCGGCTGACTTGTGGGCTTTTGGCCATAACGACTTGCAAGCCGTGGCCGAGCAGCTGTGCCCAGACATCAAAGGCGCGTGCAACTGGCTTGAGGCCAAAGGCCTTAGCCCGCGCATGACAGGGTCGGGTAGTACAGTGTTTGCACACTTTTCACCTAACGACAGTCAGGCTCAAGCCTTGCAAACCACACCAGCCGCTGACTTGCCCGCCGACTGGCTGTCGCACAAATGCAAAAATTTGGAAAAACATCCGCTGCGTGATTGGAATTGTCCAAAAAATGTTGGATAATAGAGGGCTTGAAACGAAACGCCAGACACTTGTTATCAACAGGCTGACAGCGTCAAGATTCAAGCAGGTTTAGCAACACAATTACAGCTTCATTGAAGTGTGTTGTACAAACCATGCGTAGGGGAGTGGCCAAGTTGGTTAAGGCACTGGATTTTGATTCCAGCATGCGAGGGTTCGAGTCCTTCCTCCCCTGCCAAACCTTTTTTGCAGATAGCCCGCCGCTAAAGGCTGTCTGCACAAGCCTTGTGCGTAAGTGACCTTTGACTCATTTCAGGTACTGGCGCAACAGCGCCAACCGCCATGTCTGCGCCGGGGTGCTTGCTCACTGTTTTCAATTTTCAAAAAGCAAAGCTGGGCACCGCATGCAAGCGCCTCATCACGACTTCATGGTTTTTACTGGAAACGCCAACCCTGTATTGGCGGGTGAAATTGCCCAGCACCTCGGTGTGCCGCTTGGTGGCATGGATGTTGGCCGCTTTTCAGACGGTGAAGTCACCGTTGAAATCAAACAAAACGTACGCGCCCGTCACGCGTTTATTGTGCAGCCCACTTGCGCGCCCACCAATGAAAACCTGATGGAACTCATAGTGATGGTAGACGCCCTGAAGCGCGCGTCAGCCACACGTATATCTGCTGTCATTCCCTACTTTGGCTATGCGCGCCAGGACCGTCGTCCACGCTCCAGCCGTGTACCCATTACGGCCAAAGTGGTGGCCAACATGTTGCAAGCCGTTGGTGTGTCGCACGTACTCACCATGGACTTGCATGCAGACCAGATTCAGGGCTTCTTTGATATTCCGGTAGACAACATCTACGCCTCACCCGCTTTGTTGGGTGACTTGCGCAGCAAAAACTATGCTGACTTGCTGGTGGTCTCACCCGACGTTGGTGGCGTGGTGCGCGCGCGTGCACTGGCCAAGCAGCTCAACTGCGACATGGCCATCATAGACAAGCGCCGCCCCAAGGCCAACGTATCTGAAGTGATGCATGTTATTGGCGACATTGACGGGCGCAACTGCGTGATCATGGACGACATGATAGATACCGCCGGCACCCTGGTAAAGGCGGCCGAAGTGCTCAAAGATCGCGGCGCTAAAAACGTTTACGCCTACTGCACACACCCTATTTTCTCTGGCCCTGCCATTGAACGCATCAGCAAAGGCGAGGCGCTTGACGAAGTGGTTGTTACCAACACCATTCCGCTGAGCCAAGCCGCCCAAGCTTGCAACAAGATTCGCCAACTCTCTGTAGCACCGCTGATGGCCGAGACCATCTCGCGCATTGCCTCGGGTGAGTCGGTTATCAGTTTGTTTGCCGACCAAGAGAACCTGTTTTAAACAGTTTTCAGCCTCGGTAACAAAAGCGCTGCGACAGGCCAAACGCGATTCTTAGGTTTGGTTGATAGCAGTTTATTAATTGAGGTGAGTTTGGTCGCGAATCACCTCGCTACGTCACTGTTGTGACTATTGGAGTATGACTATGGAATTTGTCGCTTTTGAGCGCGCTAAGCAAGGTACGGGTGCGAGCCGCCGCCTGCGTAACTCTGGCCGCACGCCAGGTATTGTGTTTGGTGGTGCAGCTGAGCCAGCCAACATTGAGCTGGACCACAACGCACTGTGGTTTGCATTGCAAAAAGAAGCGTTTCACTCATCCATCCTTGAGATGGACTTGAACGGCACCAAGCAAAAAGTGTTGTTGCGTGATGTGCAATACCACCCCTTCAAGCAGCTCGTGTTGCACGTTGACTTCCAACGCGTTGACGAGAAGACTCGCGTTCACAAGAAAGTGCCATTGCACTTTGAAGGCGAAGAAACCTCACCGGCTGTTAAAACAGACAAGTGTCTGATCAACCACGTGATGACTGAGCTTGAAGTTGAGTGTCTGGTCACCAACCTGCCAGAGCACGTCACAGTGGACTTGTCAGGCATTGTGAAGGGTCAGACCATTCACGTGCGTGACCTGAAGCTGCCAGCTGGCACCAAGGCCGTGATGCATGGCCGCACCAACCTGACGGTTGCAACTGCTGTTGCACCAAAGGGTGGTAGCGACGCTGCACCTGCTGAAGAAGCTGCTGAATAAGTAGCTGGCCAGGCCTGCAGTAAACCCGCGAGTGGCTTTGGCTCTCGCGGGTTTTTTATTATTTTGCTGTACCGCACCGCGTTAAACTCAAGCGCATGATCAAGCTCTTTGTAGGCCTGGGAAATCCTGGCTCTGACTACGACCAAACCCGCCACAACGCTGGCTTTTGGTGGATTGACGCCTTGGCCAATCAATGGAAGTTGCAGCTGCGCACAGAGCGCAATTACTTTGGCCTGATGGCCAGGGGACAAGTCAACGGCGACACGGTGTGGCTTCTTGAGCCGCAAACCTTCATGAACGCCAGCGGCAAGTCTGTGGCCACCTTGGCGCGGTTTTTTAAAATTGCACCCGAAGACATTTTGGTGGCCCACGACGAACTGGACATTGCACCGGGCGAGGCAAAGCTCAAACTTGGCGGTGGCCACGCCGGCCACAATGGTCTGCGCGATATTCACGCACAACTGGGCAGTTCAAACTACTGGCGCTTGCGCATTGGTATTGGACACCCCGGCGACACAAGCCAAGTGGCCAGCTGGGTGCTCAAAAAACCCTCCCCAGACGACCGCATTGGCATAGACCAAGCCATGGACAGGGCATTAAAGGCAGCGCAGCACCTGCAAAGCGGTGACATGAACAAAGCCACAGCCCTTATTCACACCAGCAAGCCACCCAGGCCCAAGCCGCCTAAGCCGCCTAAGCCGCTTGCACCGCCTCAGGCACCTACGCCTGGGTCAGGCGCTGGTATTTAGCCATCAGCTGCTCGCGGGACTCCACAAAGTCCGGGTGTATGGGAATACACGCCACCGGGCACAAGGCCACGCACTGCGGCTCATCAAAGTGGCCCACGCACTCTGTGCATTTGTTGGGGTCTATCTCATAAATCGCTTGCCCCATGTAAATGGCTTCGTTGGGGCACTCCGGCTCGCATACATCGCAGTTGATGCACTCGTCGGTAATGAGTAAAGCCATTGCAACTACCCCTTTAACTGCGCAAGCGCAGTTGCCACAGGCGCCGACACCAAACCCGATACATCGCCACCCAACGTGGATATTTCCCGCACCAAGGTGCTTGAAATGCATTGCAGCTGCGGCTGCGGCAACAACACCACAGTGTCAAAGCTGGGACTTAGCAAGCGGTTCATGGCCGCCATTTGTGCCTCGAAGTCAAAGTCGGAGTGGTTGCGCACGCCGCGCACCACGCCAGCCGCCCCGTGTACCTTGCAAAAATCCACGATCAAACCATCAAAGGCCTGTACCTGGATATTGGGCATGTCGGCCAAAGCCGAGCTCACCAAAGACATGCGCTGCTCCAGGCTGAACAGGGTCTTTTTGTGATGCGCTTTGGCCACACCCACCACCACGCGCCCAACAAGGTCGCCGCCCGGCGCAGTACGTCTTCGTGACCCAGGGTAATAGGGTCAAACGTGCCCGGGTACACCATGGTTGTTGCTGCGTTCATCGATCTGCCCCTTAAGTTGAATGAGCCACGCGTTTAAGAAGGTGAAAATGCACCGCGCCGGCTTTACCGTGTTTGGCCACACACAAGCCTATATCGACCAGCTCCTGGTCTTGCCACGCACGCGGTGCCTCTAAATAAATCAGGCCATCGGCGGCAATGGCCTCACTGGCAAAGCCCAGCACTTGACTGAACAAAGTCTCGTTGTTGCCGCCTTCAAAAGGCGGGTCTACAAACACCACATCCCAGCCTGCACCTTTTTGCGCGCCCAGCAAAGACAAGGCATCCCCCGCTACCACGCGCACACCCGGCATGGCCAGTTTTACCTGCGAGTCATTCAAGGCCTGCACGGCCACACGATCGCGCTCTACCAGCCAAGTCGTGGCCGCACCGCGAGATGCAGCCTCAAAACCCAGGGCGCCGCAACCCGCAAAGGCATCCAAACACTTTTGCCCTGTCAAGTCTTGGCCCAGCCAATTGAACAGCGTCTCGCGCACGCGGTCGCCGGTTGGACGCAAGCCATTGGCCAATGGCACGACCAGCTTGCTGCGCTTAAAAGCACCGCCAATAATGCGTACTTCGCCTGCCTTGGCGTGTGGCTTTTTAAGCGCAGGCGCGGGCGCGGCAACAGGTCGCCCGCCGGCACCAACGAAATTTTTAGGCTTGGTAATAGGTTTCATAGAATGGCTCTATTGTAGAAAACACATCATGTTCAGCTTTTTCAAGAAAAAACCCAGCCCCACACCCGTTGTGGACGAGTCGCAGCCCGCTGCACAACATGCGCCCTCGCCTGTTGAGGTGGCGCCCAGTGAGGCCGTTGCATTGCAAGAAACGGCAAGCCAATCGGTACAAGCCCCAGTCGCGTCTGAGCCCAGAAGCGCCTGGCTGGACAGACTCAAAGGCGGGCTTAAAAAACCGGTCAGCAAATTGGCAGTGTCTTTGTCTCTGCCCGCATTGATGATGCCCTCTATGAAGAGCTTGAGGCCGCCCTGCTGATGTCGGACACTGGCGTTAAAGCCACGCAGCAAGTGCTCACGTCTCTTAAGGCCAAGGTCAAAAAAGAACACATTAAAGAGGTGGCCAACGTCAAGGCGGCCTTGGTAGAGGTGTTTGCCGCGCTACTCGCGCCGCTTGAGAAGCCGCTGGTCATTGGCGAGCACAAACCCACTGTCATCATGATTGCTGGCGTTAACGGCGCGGGCAAAACCACTTCCATTGGCAAACTCACCCGCCACCTCAGCGACTCTGGCGCCAGCGTGCTACTGGCTGCGGGCGACACCTTCCGGGCGGCAGCCCGCGAGCAATTGGACGTCTGGGCAGACCGCAACAACGTGGACATCGTGAGCCAAAGCGGCGCAGACCCGGCCGCGGTGAGCTTTGACGCTGTCAACGCTGCCACTGCGCGCGGCAAAGACGTGGTACTCATTGACACTGCTGGACGACTGCCCACGCAAACACACCTGATGCAAGAGCTGCAAAAAATCAAACGTGTGATTCAAAAGGCCAGCGCCAGCGCGCCACACGAGGTGTTGCTGGTGATTGACGGCAACACCGGGCAAAACGCCCTGTCGCAAGTCAAGGCTTTTGACGATTGCATTGGCCTCACAGGCCTTATCGTCACCAAGCTAGACGGCACGGCCAAGGGCGGTGTGATAGCCGCCATCGCCATGGAGCGCCCTATACCGGTGTACTTTATTGGCGTAGGCGAATCGGTACTTGACCTGCAAAACTTCAAAGCACAAGAGTTTGCGCAGGCGATGCTGGCCTAAGTCTTTTGCACGGCGCATCACACCACAATCGATTGGATGCCAACGGTGCGCGCAGACCTAGCCCCTGCGCCAAGCATGAAAGCGCTGCACCCACCGCAACAAGCCTTGCGGTGCGTGCTCACGTTTCCACTGACCTGCCGCGTATTTACTGGCCTCGCCCATGGTCGGGTAGGTGTGTATGGTGGCCAGGATTTTGTTAAGGCCCAAGCCATACTTCATCGCCAATACAAACTCGGTGAGTAAATCGCCTGCACCTGCGCCAACTATGGTGGCACCCAATATGGTGTCTTTGCCGGGCTTGGTGAGCACTTTGACATAGCCTGTGGTGCTTGAGTCTGCAATCGCGCGGTCAAGATCGTTCAGGTCATAACGGGTTACCTCTACGGCTATGCCCTGTGCTTTGGCTTCGGTCTCGCTCAAGCCCACGCGGGCGACTTCAGGGTCGGTAAACGTGGCCCACGGAATCACGCGGTAATCGGCCTTGAACAACCTGAAGTCACCAAACAAGGCATTCACGGCAGCAAACCACGCTTGATGAGCTGCCACATGGGTGAACTGGTAAGGCCCCGCTACATCGCCAGCAGCCAGGATATTGGGGAACCTGGTTTGTAAGCACTCATTGGTGTGTATCACCCGCCCTACCTCAACACCCAGCTCCTGCAAGCCAAAGCCATCCAGCCGCGCGCTGCGCCCCACTGCGGCAATGAGTACATCAAACTCGATACGCTTTTCTGCACCGTGGTGCGTCACGACGATGGCATGCGCATTGCCATTGCTACCCACCTCACAGCGCACAGCTTGGTGCTGCGTCAATAGGTCAACGCCGTCGCGGCGCAAAGCGGCAGCGACCACTTCAGCGGCATCTTCATCTTCGCGCGGCAATATGCGTGTGCCCATTTCTATTTGGGTAACACCACTGCCCAAGCGGGCCAACGCTTGCGACAACTCGCTGCCAATGGGACCACCGCCCAGCACCACCACACGTTCAGGTGCTGCAGGCAACTGGGCCAATGCATCCCACATGGTGTCGCTGGTCAGCACGCCCACTTCTTCAATGCCAGGCAAGGGCGGCACAAAAGGCCTTGCGCCGGTGGCAATGATGATGGATCGGGTAGTGAGTGTTTGCACCTCACCGTTTGGTGTCGTAATGTCAACCGTCCAAGGGGTCACCAGGCGCGCATGGCCTTGCACCACATCAACGCCCAAACCGGTGTAGCGCTCTATGCTGTCGTGCGGCTCTATGTCGGTTACGACTTGGTGCACGCGCTTCATCACCGCGGGAAAAGACTGGACAAGCTGCGCCTCGCTCAACGCCACGTGGCTTAAACCGTAGTGGGCTGCATGGCGCATTTGGTGTGCGGCCTTGGCGCTTTTAATCAGTGCCTTGCTAGGCACGCAACCATAATTCAGGCAATCGCCACCCATTTTGTGGGCCTCTACCAGCGTGACCTTTGCCTTGACGGCTGCAGCAATGTAGGCGCTGACCAGGCCGGCCGCGCCGCCTCCAATCACCACCACGTTGCGGTCAAATTGCTTGGGCTTGGTAAACCCCGCATACACCCGTTTGGCTTGCCATTTGGCAACCAGCCACTTCGCCACCCAAGGGAACAAAGCCAACAGCGCAAAAGAACCCAACAAGCCTGGCGAGACTATGCCGCCTAAGCTGTCTACCTGCGCCAACTGCGTACCCGCCAACACGTACACCACCGTGCCAGGCAACATACCCAACTGGCTGACCCAATAAAACGTACGCACTGGCAACTGGGTCAAGCCCATCAACAGGTTGATGAGAAAAAACGGAAACACCGGCACCAGGCGCAGGCTGAACAAATAAAACGGGCCATCTTTGGCAATGCCCGCGTTCATGGCGTCCAGGCGCTGACCAAAGCGCTGCTGTACGCTTTGCCCCAACACAAAGCGCGCCGCCAACATGGCCAGGGTTGCACCGGTCGTAGAGGCAAAAGACACCACCAACAGGCCTTGCCACAAACCAAACAAGGCACCGCCTGCCAGTGTCAGCAAGGCCGCACCTGGCAACGACAAGGCCGTTATCAGCACGTACACACCAAAAAACAAGGCCGCCGCGGCCAATGGCTGAGCCTCCTGCCAAGCGGCCAGGTCCGCCACATGGGTTTTCAATGCGCTCAGGCTAAGCAAGGAGCTGGCGTCGCTGCGGGCAAACACCACGATGGCCAACAAGACCAAAGCGACCAAGCCCAGCTTGAGCAAAGTAGCCAAACGGTTGTTGCGGGCAGGGTTGGGGTAGGCGTTATTCATAGCAATTGACCTGAAAAAGGGAGCAAACCACCCAGTATTTGGCTGGCCTGCCAGTATGCGTTGCAGACCTATTCGATAATGCAATCTGACGAGTGACGCCACGCGTCACTCCATCGTGACTGAGCACTGTAACCTGCGCCTTTGTCACAACGTATACCCACAAGACAACTAAAAGCTCCAAACCACATGACCCCTCGCACGCCAACCGCTACACCCGCCAAATCCCTGGCCTTACCAAGCCGCGCACCCAGCGCCTCACGCAGGCGGGCACTGACTGTGGCGATCAGCGCAGCGGTCGCTTGCCTTGTTGCCTTGAACAGCTACAAAGCACACGCAGCGTCTGACGCCCCCTCCTGGGCCGAGGTTGAAAAGGCCGCCAATGGTCAAACGGTTTACTTCAATGCCTGGGGTGGTGGTGAGCGCATCAACAGTTATTTGCGCTGGGTGGCGCAGCAAGTTGACGTGCAATACGGCGTGAAGCTGGTGCACGTCAAGGTGGCAGATATTTCTGAAACCATTGGCCGTGTGCGCAGTGAGATAGCCGCTGGCAAGCAAACTGGCGGTTCGGCCGACTTGCTGTGGATCAATGGTGAAAACTTTGCCACGCTCAAGCGTGAAGGCCTGTTGTTTGGCCCCTTTGCCCAATCGCTGCCCAACTTTGCCCTGGTAGACACAGTTGGCAAGCCCACCACGCTCAAAGACTTTGGCGAAACCACAGACGGCTTGGAGTCCCCCTGGGGCATGGCACAGCTGAGCTTTTACGCTGACAAACAGCTGCTACCCACACCTCCGCGCAACGCTGCAGAGCTGGCCGCGCTCGCCGCCCAGCAGCCAGGGCGCATCACTTACCCGCGCCCACCCGAGTTTCATGGCACCACGTTTTTAAAACAGCTGCTGCTTGAACTCAACCCAGACCGCACCGCACTGGACCGCCCTGTAACCGACGCGGCCTTTGCGGCCGCCACCAAACCACTGTGGGCCTACCTTGACGCACTACACCCTCACTTGTGGCGTGGCGGCAAGCAGTTTCCAAGTCGTGTGGCGCAAATCGCACAAGGTGTATCAGACCGATCACTGCTACTGGGGCTTACGTTCAACCCATCCGAGGCCAGCGCAGAAGTGGCCGCCGGCACCTTACCAACAAGCACCTACACCTACCAACACACGGGTGGCACCATTGGCAACACCCACTTTGTCGCTATTCCCAAAAATGCCAACGCACCTCAAGGCGCGCAAGTGGTGGCCAACTTTTTACTATCGCCCATGGCGCAGGCGCACAAGTCTGACATTCGCGTTTGGGGCGACCCCACCGTGCTGGACACAGAACGCCTGGACAGCGCTGGCAAGGCGGCATTTGCCAAAGCCGCCGCCAGCAACAAGGGCGGCGCACTGATTACACCAGCGCCCACGCTGGGTGAGCCGCACGCGTCCTGGGTTGCTGCGCTTGAGCAAGAATGGACGCAGCGTTACGCCCAGTAAGTCAAGCCATACGGTAAAGAAGACCACCCATTGCGCCGCTTCGCAGTGCGCCAGCTCAACACGCTTTGGTTAGGCGTGCTGGCAGCAGCCGTTGGCCTGCCTGCAGCCGCAGCACTAGGCCACGCCTTGCTGCTGGGCGCTTCTGCGCCAGCGTGGCACACCATGTTGCAACACCCCAGTACCGGCGCGGCATTGGCGCTAAGCGTTGCAACGGCTACGGTATCAACTGCCATTTGTCTGTGGTTGACAAGGTGGTTGGTATTTCATTTATGGGTACGCAAAGGCCAACACAGCAACACATGGCACAACTTGACGCGCTGGATACCCGCCATGCTGGCGATGCCACACGTTGCATTTGCCATGGGCGTGGTGTGGCTGATAGCGCCCAGCGGATGGCTGATACGCTTAATGAGCCCTAGCCTGACTGGCTGGCAATGGCCGCCAGATTGGCCACTGATCAACGACCCACTAGGTGTGGGCTTATGCGTGGTGCTGGTGGGTAAGGAGCTGCCTTTTTTGCTGTGGAGTTTGGCCACACAGCTGCAACGACCTGACCTGCAACTCACCTTGGCGCGCGCCATGACAACAGCCACCAGCCTGGGCTACACACCCCACCAGGCATGGTGTCGTGTGATGTGGCCCATGTTATGGCCCAAACTAAGCTGGCCACTGCTGGCCATGTTTGCCTACGGCATCAGCCAAGTTGATATGGCCCTGGTGATTGGCCCAACCCAGCCCCCCACTTTGGCCGTGCTGGCTTGGCAATGGCTGCAAGACCCGTCGCCCGGCGTTGCGGCATCTGGTGTGGCAGCAGCGTGGTTGCTCAGCGCGGCAGGCGCTGTAGTCGCCGCCGTGGTGTGGTGCGCCAGCCGTTGGCGTGGCTGGCGGCGCATCAACACCTCCGGTCATAGCCATATGGCCACACACGCCAACAAAACGCGTCAAGCGACACCACTGGGCACAGCCGGCGCAGCCGCCACGTGGCGTGGCTTTGCCTTGGCGTACGGCGCTGTCGTATTCAGCTTGGCCATAGCCAGTGTCACCCTGTATTGGCCCTTTCCCTCGTTGCTGCCCCAGCAGTGGCACACAGGCGCATGGGTTCAGGCCAGCTTGAGCTCGCAAGCTCTAGGCAGCACATTGGGCTTGGCATTGTTCAGCAGCACGCTGGCCATGCTGTGGACCATTTCCTGGTTTGAGGCCGCGCCAGCGCGCCTGGACATTGCAAGCAGACCATTGCTGTACGCGCTGCTGGTGCTGCCGCCTGTGCTGTGGCTGTCTGGTTTGCACATGGCCAGCGTTGCCGTGGGTCTAGATGCCACTTGGCTAGGCGTTGCTGGCGCACACACCCTGGCGGTTGTACCGTACACGGTGCTCATGCTTAGCCCAGCCTACCGCAGCTACGACCAACGCTTTGCGCAAGCCAGCGCCAGTTTGGCAGTGCCTGTCTGGCGGTTTTTAACGGCGGTGAAATGGCCTATGCTCAAAGCGGCCCTGCTCAATGCGTGGGCTGTTGGCTTTGCCGTCAGTGTGGCCCAATACCTACCCACACAAATGCTGGGTGCTGGGCGCGTGGTGACCGTGACCACCGAGGCCGTCACATTGGCCAGCGGTGGTCAACGCGATCAAGCCTCAGCATTTGGTTTGTTGCAAATTGCGCTTCCGGTGCTGGCGTTCGCTCTTGCGTATTGGCTTGGCAAGTCAAAAGCCACCACCGCACCGACACCACCAACACCAACATCTGCCCCATGACTCTCAACGTCACACTCGATACGCTTGGCCTGCCCGGCAACAAACCGTTGCTGCACAACATCGCACTGACTGTGCAGCCGGGCACCATACACACACTAATGGGGCCCAGCGGCAGTGGCAAAAGCAGTTTGCTGTTGGCCATTGCGGGCCAGTTGGCTTCACCCATGAAGGCCAACATTGCAGTTGCCCTGGACGGCCACCAACTTGACCACACGCCAGCGCATTTGCGCCAGATTGGCATGTTGTTTCAGGACGATTTGCTGTTTCCGCACCTCAGCGTGTTTGATAACTTGCTGTTTGCAGTGCCACGCGCCCACGCTGATCGACACAACGCGGTAGCCAAAGCCTTGGCGCAAATAGACATGAGCGCCAAGGCCAACAACATGCCCCATCAATTGTCTGGCGGTGAGCGCACACGCGCCGCACTCATGCGCGCGTTGCTGGCCAAGCCTAAAGCCTTGCTACTTGACGAGCCCTTTGCCAAACTTGATGCCCAGCTGCGCGAGCGCTTGCGCGACTGGGTGTACACCACCCTGAGCAACGCCGGCGTGCCCACCCTGGTGGTCAGCCATGACGCGCAAGATATAGCCAGCACGCAAGCCCTGTCCCGCCTGATACCCAGCAGCACACTGGCTGGAGCCCACACATGCTAGACCGCTACGCACAAATAGCCATACGCCCTGTTATCAAAGCGTTGGCCACTGGACTACACCGCGCAGGCGTGCGTGCCAATACGCTCACATGGCTGGCCTGGGCTGTTGGCATGGCCAGCGCCGTGGCCATTGCCATGCAGGCCTACACCACAGGCTTGGTGTTGCTGCTGCTGTCGCGCTTGCTGGACGGTCTGGATGGCGCGGTAGCACGCTTGGGCACGCCTAGTGATGCGGGTGGCTTTTTGGACATCAGCCTGGATTTTTGGTTTTATGCCGCCATCCCTTTGGCCTTTGCCTGGGCAGACCCTGAGGCCAACGCATTGCCTGCAGCGTTTTTGCTGGCCGCCTTTATTGGCACTGGCACCAGCTTTTTGGCGTATGCCGTGATGCGAGAAAAACAAAACAAGCACGCGCACAAGCACCAGCCTGCTCAGACCGCCTACAAGGACAACAGGGGTGTCGCGCGCAAGTCGTTTTATTTTTTAGGTGGACTAACAGAGGCTACAGAAACCATAGGTTTTTTTATTGCCATGTGCCTATGGCCACAGCACTTTGCCACCTTGGCAGCGGTATTTACCGCACTGTGCCTCATCACCAGCGCCACACGCATCAACAGCGGCCTACGCGACCTGTAACAAAGAACCACCAAATATGACTGTTGTGACCACGCCCTCGCTGTGCTTCTTGGTGCTAAGCGCCCTGCTGTGTCCCGCTGCATGGGCGCAAAACACCCCACCAGCGCCACTGCTCAACGCTGCGGGCCAGATAGACAGCCACTGGACACGCGTGTCATTGCCCAGCAGCAAAGGCATTGCCACACCCACGATTGAGGTTGCCACCACGGGCACACCACCCATGCAGGCGGTGCGCATCAGCAGCGCCAGCAGCTACGGCCACTTGCTACAAAAAGGTCCTTGGCCTGCAGCTCAATTGAGCTGGCAGTGGCGCTTGGACAAAGGCCTGCAACAAGCCGACTTGCAGACAAAGGCTGGTGACGACGCCGCGCTTAAAGTGTGCGTCAGCTTTGACCACAGCGACGACAACGTGCCCTGGGGTGAGCGCTTGCTGCTAAAGTTTGCCCGCAGTCAAAGCAGCCTAGACCTGCCCAGCGCCACCGTGTGCTACATCTGGGACAACCGCTACCCCGTTGGCACAACAGGTGCCAACCCCTATAGCAGGCGTGTGCGCTACATGGTGCTGCGCTCTGGCATGACTGAGGCCAACAGCTGGCAAACGCAACAGCGCAACCTGGCACAGGATTTCTTGTTTCTGTTTGGCGACGAGACACACGTGGTGCCACCTGTGACTGCCATAGCGGTAGGCGCAGACACAGACAACACACAAGAAAACGCCCAAGGCTGGGTGCGCAACATGAGTTGGAAAAGCCTAGGAACCTCATAGCGCCTGTGCGCGCATTAGCGCTAAAGAACTCATTGCAAAACCCATGCAAAATAGACCCCAACTTACATCAATTAAATTGACAACAGCACAGACTGTTAGTGAGCAGATACTTTGAGCGCACAAAAGAAAATCGTTCTACTTGGTGCTGGCCATGCGCACATGCATGTCATAAGGCACTGGCAACGGGCCGCCGCGCCCAATGCACAACTGGTTGTCATAAGCCCATTAGCAGAGCAGGTTTACAGCGGCATGCTGCCAGGCCTTATGGCTGGCACCTACAGCCAGGCCCAGTGCACCCTGCGCGTGGCGCGCATGATCAAAGACAGCCAAGCCCGATGGATAGAGGCACGCGCTCACCGCATTGACACCAAGCGCCAGCTCGTGCTGCTGGACAACGGTGAAGCCGTACCCTTTGATACCTTGTCTATTGACATTGGCAGTGCCATGGACAAGGAGGAGCTGGAAAAACGTATTCCAGGCGCCACCGAGCACGCCATGTTTATACGCCCCATAGACAAGTTTGCCGAACTATGGCCAGCCACGCTGCAGAAACTGACAACCAAACCACAAAGCATAGCGGTGGTGGGTGCAGGCGCTGCAGGCGTAGAAACCATTCTGGCTGTGGCCAAGGCACTGCGCGACAGCAAAACGCAAGCAGGCTTAACGTTGATATCGGGCACCAAAGGCTTGATGCACAACTACTCGCCCAAGGCCAAACAGTTGGCCAGCTACTGGCTTAAAAAGCTCAATGTGCAAGTGATAGAGCAGCGCTGTGTGGGTTTAACCGCTGAGTCTTTGACCTTGCATGGCGGCTTGCGCTTGCAATGTGACTTGGCCATTCTCACCACAGGCGGGCATGCACCCAAAATGCTGGCCCACTCTGATTTGTCACTGAACGACCACGGCTATGTGCGCGTGAACGAGTTCAGCCAATCGCACTCTCACCCCAATGTATTCGCCGTCGGAGACGCCAGCGCCAGCACGCCTTACCCGCACCCGCGCAGCGGTGTCTACGCGGTACGCGCTGGCCCGCCACTGCTGGTTAATTTGGTGGCAAGCGCCAACAGTGCGCCCCTGGTGGCTTACAAGCCACCTGCCCGAACACTCAACTTGCTGAACTTGGGTAACGGCCGCGCTTTGGCCACTTGGGGCAACTGGGCCAGCTGCTCACGCGTTTACTGGTGGTGGAAAAACATAATCGACAAAGGCTTTATTGCCAAGCAGCTCAAGCGCGTCGCGCAAAAACCCCTGAGCCCTGCCAGCAAGTCACGCTAGGCGATATGTAACCCGGCGCGCTCGCCCTGGTCCAAATGCTGCACTGAACCTATGTCACGGGCATGCGCAAAGCCTGCGGCTTTGAACAGCGCCAACACCTCTTGTGCCGCCTCTGGCGCGCAGGACACCAGCAAGCCTCCGCTGGTTTGAGGGTCGCTCATGAGATCGCGTATGCGAACGCTGTCGTCTTTCAGCAGCGCTGGCGTCATGTGCACATCACCGCCGTAGGCGGCCCAGTTACGACCAGAGGCCCCTGTCACCATGCCTTGGCCTGCCAACTCGGCTACGCTATCAATCAGCGGCACATCGCGCCAATTCAGATGAATCGCCTTGTTTGAGCCACGTGCCATTTCCAGCGCATGGCCGGCCAGACCAAAACCTGTGACATCTGTCATGGCGTGTACGCCGTCCAACCTGGACAAGTCAGGCCCCACTTTGTTGAGCTGTGTGGTGGCATCAATCATGGCTGCATAGCCCTGCTCGCTCAAAGCGTTCTTTTTGAGCGCTGCGGACAACACGCCCACACCCACGGGCTTACCCAAAATAAGCCTGTCGCCAGCTTGCGCGTTGGCGTTGCGCTTGATGTGCTTGGGGTGCACAAGGCCTATGGCGACCAAGCCATAAATAGGCTCAACCGAGTCAATGGTATGTCCGCCAGCAATGGGTATGCCCGCGTCTTTGCACGCAGCTTGGCCACCGGCCAGAATCTGCCCAATGGTATCTGTAGACAACACATTGATAGGCATGCCCACCAAGGCCAGCGCAAAAATAGGCGTAGCACCCATGGCATACACGTCTGAAATGGCGTTGGTTGCAGCAATGCGGCCAAAATCAAAGGGGTTGTCCACTATGGGCATAAAGAAATCAGTGGTGGCCACTATGGCCTGCTCGGCGTTTATTTGATAAACGGCGGCATCATCTGCCGTCTCAATGCCCACCAGCAACTCTGGCGGAATCATTTGAGCGGCCACGCCTTTGAGCATCTCGGCCAACACGCCAGGCGCAATCTTGCAGCCACAACCACCGCCGTGCGACAGTGAGGTGAGCCTGGGCTGCGCGGCCAAATCAGTAAGAGTAGTCGGGTTTTGTGTGGTCATGGTCAGTCTTGAGCCTGCGCCACCGCAGGCGCGTCGTGGGCAATGTGCAGTGTTTGGGTGGGGTAGGCAAACTGTGCGCCATGCTTGTTCACTATGCCCATGATGCGTGTGAGCACATCTTCTTTGACGGCGTGAAACTGCAGCCAGTCTGTGGTGGTGGTAAACGCATACACCATGAACTCAAGGTGAGACGCGGCATAAGCATTGAAGTGCACGATTTGCGTTTGCGTTTGTGCAATGTCGGGGTGGTTTTTAAGCATGGCGCGCACATCGTCCACCACAGCCAGCAACACGCTCGCATCCTCGTAGCGTATGCCAATGTTTTCGTAAATGCGGCGGTGCTGCATGCGTGATGGGTTTTCCACCACGATAGACGCAAACATGGAGTTGGGTATGTACAGCGGGCGTTTGTCAAAGGTGCGTATGCGCGTTAAGCGCCAACCGATATCCTCTACCGTACCTTCAATTTCGCGATCTGGTGAGCGCACCCAGTCACCCACAGCAAAGGGCTTGTCCAAGTAAATCATCATGCCGCCGAAGAAGTTGGCCAGCAAATCCTTGGCCGCAAAACCAATCGCCACACCGCCTACGCCGCCAAAAGCCAGCACACCAGATATGGAATAGCCAAGCGCTTGTAACGCCACCAACAAAGCCGTGATGATCACACTCAGACGCAACAGCTTGGCAATGGCCCTGGCAGTGGTTTGGTCCATGGGCGCATGAGAGCGGCCCGCATCAATCACGTTGGCCTCGGCAAAGCGAATAAAACGCGTCAAGAACATCGCCACAATAAAAATATGGGCAATGCTTCTAGCCTGTGGCCAAAACGAAAACACCGAGGTTTGTGTCGCGCTGTCCAGCAGCTTGGCGGCAACTGTCAGGCCAATCGTCCACACAAACAAACGCAGCGGCAGGCGCGCGGCCTCCAGCAAAGCGTCGTCCCACAGCGAGGCGGTTTTGTTCACCGCGCGCTCTGCCACGTCAATAAACCGCATGAGCACAAAATTGCACAACGCGGTCACCAGCACCACCACAAACAGCTGGCTCAGCCAGATCTTGGGGTCGGTCGATAGCTGGAATAAAAATTGATAGACATCGTTTAGGGCTTGCATACCCCAATTGTAAAGAGCATCTAAGACGGCAAGGCCGCAACCGCACGCTCCCACTGGGCCATCTTTTCAAGTGCCTGGTCTCTAGACCATTGCGGCTCAAACGCGCTCAACCCGCCACTGGCTTGTGAGCTGTGCCAGGTCTTGATAAACACCTGCGTGCAAGCCCGCCAGGTAGGCCGCACCCAAAGCAGTGGTCTCAACCACTTGGGGGCGCACCACCGCCACGCCCGCCAAATCGGCTTGCATTTGCATCAGCAAGTCGTTCACACACGCGCCACCATCTACACGCAACTCTGTCACAGCTTGCCCGCCATGGGCTTGGGCGTCTTTGCTCATCGCCTGCAATAAAGCTGTGCTTTGCAACGCAATACTCTCGAGCGCAGCGCGCGCAATATGGGCCATGGTGGTGCCGCGGCTAAGGCCGGTAATGCTGCCTTGCGCATTTGGTAGCCAATAAGGCGCACCCAAGCCGGTGAAGGCAGGCACCATCACCACGCCGCCGCTATCGGGCACACTGGCGGCAAGGGCTTGCACATCGGCACTGCTGTTGATGGCGCCCAAGCCATCACGCAGCCACTGCACCACCGCACCACCCATAAACACACTGCCTTCAAGGGCAAACGACGGCTGCTGGCCCCACTGCGCCAAGCGCGTGGTGAGCAGGCCGTTGCTACTGGCCAAGCCTTGGTCGCCGGTGTGCATCAACATGAAACAGCCTGTGCCGTAGGTATTTTTCGCTTGGCCAGCCTCAAAACACGTTTGACCAAACACCGCAGACTGCTGGTCACCAGCCACGCCACCAATGGGCCAGCGATGCCCCACTACACTGGCATCGGTGTGGCCAAAGTCAGCGCCAGACGGCAACACCTCGGGCAGCATGCTGCGTGGAATATTGAGCGCTGCCAGCAGCTCGTCATCCCACTGACCTGTGTGAATGTTGAGCATCATGGTGCGCGCCGCGTTGCTGACATCTGTTACGTGGCGCTTGCGCCCTGTAAGCTGCCAAATCAGCCAGGTGTCAACCGTGCCAAACAACAACTCACCCCGCTCCGCCAAAGCCTGCGCACCGTCTACGTGGTCAAGTATCCAACGCACTTTGGTACCTGAAAAATAAGGGTCCAGCAACAAGCCCGTCTTGCTGCGCACCATTTCCAGCAGACCCTGCTCACGCAACCCGGCGCAAATCGCAGTGGTACGCCTGTCCTGCCAAACAATGGCGTTGTAAATGGGTTGACCTGTTTTCTTGTTCCACACCAGTGTGGTCTCGCGCTGGTTGGTAATGCCAACAGCTGCCACCTGGTGGGCGCTCACACCGCCTTCACGCAGCACTTCAGCCAGCACGTCTTTTTGGGTTTGCCAAATAGCCATTGGATCGTGCTCTACCCATCCCGGGTGTGGGTAAATTTGCGAAAACTCTTGCTGCGCGGTTGCCGCAATATCGCCGTTGTCTTCAAACACAATGGCACGCGAACTGGTGGTTCCCTGGTCTAGTGCTATCAAATACGCCATAACTAAAACTCCAAAAAATGATTGCACATTACCGTTTATGCGTTACTCGCAAGCCACCACGCACTCCACATTGGCGCTGGTCATCAAGTCACTAAACAACGGCGGTGGCGTCATATCGGTAAACACCACATCCAGGGCTTCAAAACTCGCAAGCTCCACCATAGCGGGGCGTGAAAACTTGGTGCTATCTGCGCAAAGCCACACTTGACGGGCGCTGGCAATGATGGCCTTGGCCACCTTCACCTCTCTAAAGTCGAAGTCACGCAACGTACCGTCTTCTTCAATTCCGCTGATGCCAATAAGGCCAATATCAACCTTGAATTGCCGCATGAAGTCTACGGTCGCCTCACCGGTGATGCCGCGATCTACCGAGCGCACAACACCGCCGGCCACAATCACCTCGCAGTCCTCGTTGGCACTTAGCGTAGCAGCGACGTTCAAGTTGTTGGTGATGACACGCAGACCTTTGTGGTGCAGCAACTCTTGGGCTATCGCCTCTGTAGTCGTGCCAATGTTCAGCATGACAGAGCAACCATGCGGAATACGCGCGGCCACTGCGCGGGCTATGCGCTGCTTTCCAACCGCTTGCATGGCTTGACGGCGCATGTAGGTGACGTTCTCAGTGGTCGACACCGGAATGCGTACGCCGCCATGAAAACGGGCCAACAAACCCGCCTCAGCCAGACGCTGCACATCGCGGCGAACCGTTTGCAGGGTCACGTCAAAGCGCAGCGCCAAAGCCTCGATGGTCGCCGCTCCCTGCTGCTTAACCGCCTCAACTATGGCGTCTTGACGAGGGTTGGGCGTAAACGCCGCTACCGATGGGATTTCATTTATAGGTTACATGGTCAGCACAATAACCGAACAAAAAGGAACATTTCAAAGGGAAAACCCTAGTTAAACGAACAGAAAAATCCATTATTATTCAAAAAACGAACTCATTCGATGAATTTCGAACGTAAAAGAACATTCACATGAACCATCTCCCATCTGGCGCAAACGCCCAGCACCAAGACCGCACATGAGCCTGGAACTGAAACAAGTCAGCACCGTTGTAAACGGGTTTACGCATCTACACACGTTGGACCTGAAACTGGTAGCTGGGGGCCTTACTGTCCTGCTGGGTGCGACACAGGCCGGCAAAACCAGCCTCATGCGCGTCATGGCCGGACTTGACAAGCCAAGCAAAGGCCAAGTCCTGTTTGAAGGTCAAGATGTCACCGGCAAGCCAGTGCGCGAACGTCATGTGGCCATGGTGTACCAGCAGTTCATCAACTACCCCTCCATGACGGTATTTGACAACATCGCCTCCCCACTGCAACTGGCCGGCAGCCAAAGCGCACACAACATCAAATCACAGGTGCAAGCGGTCGCAGAACGCTTGCACATCAGCCAGTTTTTGCAACGCCTGCCAGCAGAATTATCAGGTGGCCAGCAACAACGGGTAGCGCTCGCGCGGGCACTCATCAAAGCGGCGCCGCTTACCCTCCTGGATGAGCCACTGGTAAACCTCGACTACAAGCTGCGCGAAGAACTGCGCGAAGAACTAACCTCCTTGTTTGAAGCGGGCAACTCAACCATTGTGTATGCCACCACCGAGCCTGGTGAGGCGCTTTTGCTGGGTGGCAATACCGCTGTGATGCATGAGGGGCGCCTGTTGCAATACGGCCCCACAAGTGAGGTATTCCAGCGTCCAATCAACGTCACGGTAGCCACGGCCTTTAGCGACCCCCCCATGAACATAGTGCCTGCCACATCCGCAGGTGCTCACCTTGCAATCAGCGCCGGTGTTGCCATGACGCTGCCACAAACGCCCCTGACATCTGGCGAGGTGCAATTGGGCCTGCGAGCCAATGCAATCACACTGACACAGGGTGCCAATGGTGTGGCTTTAGGCGCACGCGTTGAGCTGTCTGAAATTTCGGGCTCTGACACCTTTGTACACCTGAGCACTGCAATCGGCCCCTTGGTTGCGCAAGTCCCGGGCGTACAAAACATGCAGCTCGGCAGTCAGACGCAGGTGTTCTTGCAGCCAGATCTCGCCTACGTGTTCGATAGCAACGGCAACTTAAGCCACGCACCGCACAACAACGCATAAGCACAGACATCACCATGGCACAAATTGACTTACAACTGGCGCACTCGTACAAGGCAAACCCAAGTGGGCCACAGGACTACGCGCTGCACCGCATGGATATGCGCTTTGAAGACGGGGGCGCTTACGCGCTACTGGGGCCGTCTGGTTGTGGCAAAAGCACCATGCTCAACATTATTTCGGGCTTGGTGGCGCCGTCTGAAGGCAAGGTCATGTTCGACGGTAAAAACGTCTCCGATCAAACGCCGCAAGAGCGCAACATTGCTCAGGTATTTCAGTTCCCGGTGATTTACGACACCATGACGGTCGCAGACAACCTGGCCTTTCCACTGCGCAACCGAGGCGTAGACGCCCAATACATCGCCAAACGCATCGCTGAAATTGCGGAGATGCTGGAACTTGGCACGCTCATGAAGCAGCGCGCCTCTGGCCTTAGTGCAGATGTGAAACAAAAAATATCGTTGGGTCGCGGCTTGGTCCGTCCAGACGTGAGCGCCATTTTGTTTGATGAACCGCTCACAGTCATAGACCCACACCTGAAGTGGCAACTGCGCCGCAAACTAAAGCAAATTCACAACGAACTAAAACTCACACTGGTGTACGTGACGCATGACCAAGTTGAAGCCTTAACTTTTGCTGACCAGGTCGTAGTGATGTCACAAGGCAAGGCAGTTCAAGTGGGCTCTCCGCAAGCCTTGTTTGAGCGCCCAGCGCACACATTTGTAGGGCACTTTATTGGTTCGCCGGGCATGAATTTTGTCAGCGCCAGCATCAACAGCGCAAATACGGTTGAGATGGCCGGGCAAACCTTGCAACTACCTGCCTCTCAGGTTGTCAATGCAACAACCGTCACGGTTGGCATACGCCCTGAGCACCTTCAAACATCAAGCCCGGGAAAGGCCAACGAGCTCCAAGCTACTGTTAGTCGCGTGCAGGACGTTGGCACTTACTACCTCATCACTTGCCAAGCTGGCGAAGCATTGCTGAAGTCACGCCAACCCAAATCTGAAACACCGCCAATTGTTGGTGCCACTGTAAGCCTTAACGTTATCAACTCAAACACGTGCTACTACGTAGACGAGGAACTGGTCGCATGATGCACAAACCTTATAACAACGCCGCATGGTGGCTGATCGTACCGGTCATTGTGTGTGTCGCATTTTCCTCAATATTGCCTTTGATGACGGTGGTGAACTACTCCGTGCAAGACATCATCTCACCCGAACGCCGCGTATTTGTGGGCACCGAATGGTTTGTGGAGATCATGCGCGACAGCGAGCTGCACGAGGCCTTATGGCGACAAATCAAATTCTCGTTTTGGGTTCTTGCTATTGAAATACCGCTGGGTATTGCGGTGGCACTGTGCATGCCGGCGACTGGCTGGAGGGCCTCTGCAACGCTGGTGATAGTGGCTTTGTCGCTACTCATTCCGTGGAACGTCGTAGGAACCATTTGGCAAATTTTTGGACGCTCAGACATAGGCCTGTTGGGTGCCAGCTTGTCTTACTTGGGCATCGACTACAGCTACACCAGTAATCCCACACACGCTTGGCTCACCGTATTGGTCATGGACGTGTGGCACTGGACGCCACTGGTTGCACTGCTGGCATATGCGGGACTGCGCTCAATTCCAGATGCTTACTACCAAGCCGCGCAAATTGACGGCGCAAGCAAGTGGGCCGTGTTTCGCCACATTCAACTGCCCAAGATGCAAGGCGTTTTGGTGATTGGTGTGCTACTGCGGTTAATGGACAGCTTCATGATTTACACAGAACCCTTTGTACTCACAGGGGGCGGTCCAGGCAATGCCACCACCTTCTTAAGTCAGTACCTCACCCAGAAAGCCGTCGGTCAATTTGACTTAGGACCAGCTGCCGCGTTTTCACTGGTTTACTTCCTGATTATCTTGTTGTTGTGCTTTGTTTTGTACAACTGGATGCAAAACACCGATGAGTCCAGCAAGGAGGAGCAACATGCATAAAACTCAAAACCTAGGTCTCAAGCGCTTGGGCCTGGCCACCTACTTGCTATTTGCCTTGTTGCCCATCTACTGGATGGTCAACATGAGCTTCAAAACCAACGAGGAAATCGTCTCCAGCTTTACGCTGTTTCCAACGAACTTCACGTGGGCCAACTACGCCACCATATTCACCGACCCATCGTGGTACATGGGCTACGTCAACAGCCTGATCTACGTAGCGATCAACACCGTCATCTCTATCAGCGTGGCGCTGCCGGCGGCATACGCATTTTCTCGATACCGCTTTATTGGCGATAAGCACGTTTTCTTTTGGTTGCTCACCAACCGCATGACGCCTCCGGCTGTGTTTTTGCTGCCATTCTTCCAGCTGTACACAACCGTTGGTCTGATGGACACACACATCGCCGTTGCGCTGGCGCATCTGATCTTCAACGTGCCGCTGGCTGTGTGGATTTTGGAAGGCTTCATGAGCGGCATACCCCGCGAGATAGACGAAACCGCCTATGTCGATGGCTACAGCTTCCCCAAGTTTTTTACAAAGATATTTTTGCCACTGATCAAGGCCGGTGTTGGCGTAGCGGCATTCTTTTGCTTCATGTTCAGCTGGGTTGAGTTGCTGCTGGCCAGAACCTTAACCAGCGTCAATGCCAAACCCATTGTTGCCACCATGACCCGCACGGTCAGCGCCTCAGGCATGGACTGGGCCACACTGGCTGCGGCCGGTGTGTTGACCATCATCCCGGGTGCCATCGTTATTTGGTTTGTACGCAACTACATTGCAAAAGGTTTTGCAATGGGCCGCGTTTAAGCGCGCACCACACAGCAAACAAGGAACCACATCAATGTTTACCTGGATGTACTGGACCACACCTATTGCGGTGTTTTTCACGGTAATTGCCTTGATCATCGTCGCCATGACATGTTGGGAGATCAAGTCTCCTACCGTAACGCGCAAAGGCTTTTTACCCATTGCAACCACCCGCGGCGATCGCCTGTTTATCGGCCTGCTCGCCGCAGCCTATATCAACCTTATGTTTCTTGGCCTTGGCGATTTCATCATGACAACGCTGTCGCTTGACCAGGAACCCAGTATTTGGATCAGCTTTATAGCGTCTGTCCTATTTTTAGGACTTGTGATGCGCAAAGGCTGATGCAAAGGAACCCAGACCTTTTTGTCCCGCAAAGGTCTATTGGTATGTGTAAGGCGGGCTGTTTAACTATATTGGAGATGACATGAAACTGCGTTTAAGCATCACGGCATTTGCCGTTGCAGCAGCGTGCACTGGGCTAGCGATAGCCGGTGAACCGGAAGCAAAAAAATGGGTTGACTCTGAGTTTCAACCATCTACGTTGAGCAAGTCTCAGCAGATGGCCGAGATGAAGTGGTTTATCGACGCGGCCGCCAAACTCAAAAAAATGGGTGTCAATGAAATTTCTGTTGTCTCAGAAACAATCACCACCCACGAATACGAGTCCAAAGTACTGGCAAAGGCGTTCTCTGAAATCACAGGCATCACCGTTAAACACGACCTGATTCAAGAAGGTGACGTGGTTGAGAAACTGCAAACCTCTATGCAGTCTGGCAAATCGATTTACGACGGCTGGATCAGCGATTCCGACCTGATTGGTACGCACTACCGCTACGGCAAGATCATGTCGCTAACCGACTACATGAAAAACAGCGGCAAAGAATGGACCAACCCCGGCCTGGACATCAAAGACTTCATAGGCACCAGCTTCACCACTGGCCCAGACGGCGAAATGTACCAGCTGCCTGACCAACAGTTTGCCAACCTGTACTGGTTCCGCGCAGACCTGTTTGCCCGCCCTGACCTCAAAGCACAATTCAAAGCCAAATACGGTTATGAGTTGGGTGTGCCACAAAACTGGAGCGCCTACGAAGACATTGCCAACTTCTTCTCCAACGACGTGAAGATGATTGACGGCAAGCCAATTTACGGCCACATGGACTACGGCAAAAAAGACCCTTCACTGGGGTGGCGCTTCACAGACGCATGGTTGTCCATGGCGGGAACAGCCGACATCGGTATTCCAAACGGCAACCCGGTTGACGAATGGGGTATCCGTGTAGCCGACGACAAGTGCACGCCCGTGGGCGCATCTGTCTCACGAGGCGGTGCAACAAACTCACCAGCAGCCGTCTACGCCCTTACCAAGTACATCGACTGGATGAAAGCCTACGCACCTAAAGAGGCAATGGGCATGACATTTGGTGAAGCCGGCCCAGTGCCTGCTCAGGGTGAAATTGCACAACAAATTTTCTGGTACACCGCCTTTACGGCAGACATGACCAAGCCTGGTTTGCCTGTTGTTAACGCAGACGGAACTCCAAAGTGGCGTATGGCCCCAGGCCCTAATGGCCCCTACTGGAAAGAAGGCATGCAAAACGGCTACCAAGACGTTGGCTCATGGACTTTCTTTAAAGACCACGATCCCAACAAAACAGCTGCTGCCTGGTTGTACGCCCAGTTTGTGACCGCCAAAACCACGTCTTTGAAGAAGACCGTGGTTGGCTTGACGCCTATTCGCGAATCTGACATCCAGTCAGATGCCATGACGGAAATGGCACCAAAGCTTGGTGGCCTGGTTGAGTTCTACCGCAGCCCAGCGCGTGTGGCATGGACACCAACAGGCACCAATGTGCCTGACTACCCCAAGCTGGCACAGCTGTGGTGGAAAAACGTGGCAACTGCAGTAACGGGTGAGAAGACCCCACAAGCTGCCATGGACAACTTGGCCGGCGAAATGGACAAGGTCATGGCTCGCCTGGAGCGTGCAGGTATGGCTCGTTGCGCGCCAAAGCTCAACAAGCCAGGTAACCCAGACCGAATCCTCAGCGATAAAGCTGCTCCCTGGAAGAAGCTGGCAAACGAGAAGCCACAAGGCAAAACCATTGCCTACGACACGCTGCTAAACGCGTGGAAAGAGGGTCGTGTGCGCTAAACGCTCACCCGACCGAAACCTGAGCTTAAACGGCACATAGGCTGTTTAAAGCTTCGCCCCGACAGACAACCTGTCGGGGCGACAACCTCAAAACACACAGTTAACCACTCTTTCAGGCGGTTCACTCGCCTTACCCACAACATGCAACGACCGTCACTTCAAGCTGAAATTGGGCAGCGCGCCTTCGACATGGTGGTCATAGGCGGTGGAGCCACTGGCTTGGGCGTCGCACTTGACGCCAGCTTGCGCGGTTTGTCAGTGGCGTTGTTTGAGTCACACGACTTTGCCAGCGGCACATCAAGCCGCTCTACCAAGCTGCTGCACGGTGGCGTGCGTTATTTGGCGCAAGGCAACATTGCTTTGGTTCGTGAGGCACTGGCCGAGCGCAAAACCATTTTGCACATCGCACCACATTTGGCGCAGGCCTTGCCGTTTGTCATGCCGTCCACCAACTTACTGCACCAAGCGTTTTACGGCATTGGGCTCAAGTTGTATGACTTGCTGGCTGGCAAACAAGGCCTGGGGGCCACCACATTTTTAAACCGCAAAGAAACTCACGCAGCACTGCCCGGTATGGTTGATGCGGCAGCTGCTGCTGGCGTGAAGTATTGGGACGCACAGTTTGACGACGCGCGTTTGGCGCTGGCACTGGCCAAGTCCGCGCAAGACGCAGGCGCCTTGGTGCGCAACCACACATCGGTTTGCCAACTCACACCAACGCCGGCTGGCTCACATAAATTTACGCTGCAAGTGCGTGACGCCTTCAGCGGTGAAACTGCAGAGCTACTAACCAACTGCGTGGTCAACGCTGCAGGTGTGTGGGTAGACGATGTGCGCCAAATGGCCAGCGCCACTCCCAAGGCCAAGATGGTAGCAGCCAGCCAAGGCGTGCACCTCATCGTGCCGCGCGACTTGCTGCCTACGGATCAAGCGCTACTGGTACCCAACACCGCAGATGGTCGCGTGCTGTTTGCTGTACCGTGGCTGGGCTCTACCATTTTGGGCACCACAGACACACCACGCGACGACGCGCCGCGAGAACCCAAACCGTTTGACCACGAGGTTGATTTCATATTGCGCGAGTCCAGCAAATTACTGCGCCGCCCTGTCACGGCAGCAGACGTTACCAGTGTGTGGGTGGGCTTGCGCCCACTGGTCAAGCCCCAAGGCAATGACGACAGGGACGCCAACACCAAAACAATCTCACGCGAGCACACCATCGCGGCCGACAAAGACGGCCTCATTACCGTCACTGGCGGCAAGTGGACAACCTACCGTGTCATGGCAGACGAAGTGCTGCAAGTGGCTATTGACAAGGGCCTGGTGCGTACGCAACGCCCATGTCGCACGGCCACTCACCGGCTTAGCGGTGCACCTGCGGCGCCGCGCAATGTACCCATAACTGATGCCCCTGGCCCTCATTTATTTGGCACCGCCATGCAGCACATTGCCCAGTTGCCGGGGGCGGATGACCACCTAGGCATGGGTTTAACCCAGGCCATGGTGCGCTACTGCGCACAAAGCGAATACGTGGTAACTGTAGAAGACATGCTGGCCAGACGTTGGCGTGCTTTGTTTTTGGATGCACGCGCAGCCAGACAAATGGCCCCAGCGGTGGCTGACACGCTGCTGAGCGAAACAGGCATTGACCCCCAACTGAACGCGTTTATGGCACTGTGTGACCAGTACACGCTAGCGCCCTAGCTACAATTTGAGCATTCAATCTCTACGGGCTAAGCGCTAGCCCTTTTAAGCATTGCTCGCACGCCTACTCTTCACAGCTGAACAACGCCTTGCCCGCAACAGCTTTATCGCTATGCGCGTGAAGCCAGTATGGGTATCGGTATTGTTGAGCGTATTGGCCCTGGCAAGCGGAACCAGCGCCTGGGCGGGCAACACGCAAGTGGCAGTGGCTGCCAACTTTGCCGCCCCCATGAAACGCATTGCGCAGCAGTTCACCCAAGACACAGGCCACACAGCCACGCTGGTATTTGGTGCTACTGGTCAGTTGTTGGCCAACATTCAACATGGCGCACCCTTTGACGTGCTGCTGGCCGCAGACCAACACACACCGCAAGCCTTGGTGCAAAGCGGCGCAGCAGCGGCACAGTCCCGATTTACCTATGCCACTGGCCGCTTGGCACTGTGGAGTGCCCAGCCCAACTTGAGCCTGGGCCAACACACCCTTCAAAGCGGCAACTTCAAGCGCTTGGCCATGGCCTCACCCGCGCTGGCGCCCTACGGCTTGGCCGCCCACCAAACCCTGGCAAGCCTTGGTATCAGCGACGCGGTACAGCCGCGCATGGTGCAAGGCAGCAGCGTGACGCAAGCCTTTCAATTTGTAGCAACAGGCAATGCAGACATAGGCTTTGTGGCCTTGTCACAAATCATGACGACGGGTCTGATCGAGCGCGGCTCTGCCTGGCTGGTGCCTGCCGCGCTACACGCGCCCATTCGCCAAGACGCTGTGCTGCTACAGCGCGCCGCGGGCAACGAAGCGGCCACCGCCTTGATGCGCTACTTGCGCAGCGCGCCAGCCCAAAGCACACTACGTGCCTTTGGTTATGAATAAAGCTCAAGCACCACCATGCAACCCGCCCTAACCCCAGAGACTTGGCAAGCCATTGGGCTTACGCTGCGCTTGGCAGGCACCACCACATTGGTATTGCTACTGATTGCAACACCTCTTGCGTGGTGGTTGTCGCAAACCACATCTAAATGGCGCACCCCCATTGGCGCGTTGGTCACGCTGCCATTGGTATTGCCACCAACGGTGTTGGGCTTTTATTTGCTGGTGTTGCTGGGCCCCAGCGGCTGGGTGGGGCAACTCACGCAAAGCATGGGCCTGGGCTTGCTGTCGTTCTCGTTTAGTGGCTTGCTTATTGGCTCGGTTATTTTTTCGCTGCCCTTTGCGGTGCAGCCCATTCAATACGCATTTGAGGCCATAGGCAAACGCCCGCTGGAAGTTGCGGCCACGCTTCGCGCCACGCCGTTGAATGCGTTTTGTACCGTTGCTCTGCCACTAGCCAAGCCGGGTTTGTTTACAGCGGTGTTGAGCTTTGCGCACACCATAGGCGAGTTTGGTGTGGTGCTCATGATTGGCGGCAACATCCCCGGACAAACCAGCGTTGTGTCTACCCAGCTGTTTGGCTATGTTGAGTCCATGCAGTACACGCAAGCACACTGGTTGTCGGGGGCCATGGTACTGTTTTCATTTTCAGTGTTGTGCGTGTTGTTCATGCTTAAAAAGCGCGACAAAAAGGCCACAGCATGAGCGGCGCAGGCATACATTTGTCGCTCGCCCTGGCGCGACCCAGCTTTGTGCTGGATGCCACGCTGGCCTTGCCTGACAGCGGCATCACCGTTTTGTTTGGTCCGTCTGGCTCTGGCAAAACAACGCTGCTGCGTTGTGTGGCAGGCCTGGAGCGCGCAGCGGGCAGCGTATCCGTCGGCTCGCACGTCTGGCAAGACGATGCGCACCACCGGTTTGTACCCACGCACAAGCGTGACTTGGGCTATGTGTTTCAAGAAGCCAGTTTGTTTGAGCATTGAGCGTGCAAGCCAACTTGCACTACGGTGTGTCGCGCATTGCCAGCACCACCGCCAAGGTCACGCTAGGCAAAGCCATTGACCTACTGGGTATTGGCCACTTGCTGAGCCGCAAACCTGACACTTTGTCTGGCGGTGAACGCCAACGCGTAGCCATTGCCAGAGCTTTGGCGCTTGAACCAGCACTGTTGCTACTGGACGAACCACTGGCCTCACTGGACAGTCAACGTAAGCAAGATGTACTGCCTTGGCTAGAGAAACTGCGCACTGAGTTGCGCACTCCTATGCTGTACGTCACCCATGCCATGGACGAACTCACGCGCTTGGCAGACCATGTGGTCATGCTGAACAATGGCCAGGTAAGCGCACAAGGGCCTGTGCTGGAAGTGCTGGCCAACACATCAGTAGCAGCCACCATAGGCGCACAAGCCGGTGCCGTGTTAAGCGGCGTGGTGCGCGCGCACGACGAGGCATACCAACTCACCAGCATTGGCCTGGATACAAACTGCACACAGGACGGTGCACGCATCTGGGTGCGCAGCCAACACCTTGCCATTGGCGCACCAGTTCGCCTGCACATACACGCCAACGATGTCAGCCTATCGCTGCAAGAGCCCACGGCCAGCTCCATACAAAACAAGCTGCAAGGCGTGATAGAGGCCATAGAGCCAGACATACACCCAGCCCATGCCATAGTGCGCCTGCGCCACCAATGCCAAGCCGTGCTCTCACGCGTAACACAACGCGCCGTAGCCAATCTAGGGCTGCAAGTGGGTATGCCTGTGTGGTGCCAAATTAAGTCTGTGGCATTGGCCGGGCATTAAGGCGCTTGCGCGCATGGCACATCCAAAACAAAAAGCCCCGCATGGTGCGGGGCTCTGAGCGCCTGACAACCCGACTGAGCGCGTTGGCAGGACTTGTTCTGGCGGAAGAGGTGAGATTCGAACTCACGGTTCCTTTCGGAACGCCGGTTTTCAAGACCGGTGCAATCGACCACTCTGCCACTCTTCCATCGATGCTGTAGCCGTCTCCGGCATGCCAATATTCTAACCAAGAATTCAGGCCATTCTTTTACGTGTCTAAGAATAAGCTTTGTAAGTCGCTTAAAAAGTCAAAACCCAAGGCGGTTGGGGCAAGGTGGTTGCCGGTGCGGGTTATGAGTTGTTTGGCTATGGCTTGCTCTAGGGGCGCTTGTATGCGGCTGATAGACAAGCCGGTGCGTTCGGTGAACAGCCCCAGGTCAAAACCGCTTTTTAGGCGCAGCGCATTGAGCATGAACTCAAAACTCAAATCAGCCAGCGCCACATCGGTGCTGCTGGACAGCGCCCTGCCCTGCATGGCGGCTTGCATATAGCGGCGCGGGTCACGCAGGCGCACTTGGCGGGTGATGCGGTGGGCAAAGCTGAGTTTGCTGTGGGCGCCAGCACCAATGCCAAGGTAGTCGCCAAACTGCCAGTAATTGGTGTTGTGCCAGCAGCCGTGGTTGGCCTTGGCGTAGGCCGATACCTCGTAACGCTCAAAGCCGCTGGCAGTGGTGCGCTCGGTGATGCGGTCCAGCATGGCGTAGGCATCGTCGTCTTCGGGCAAAACCGGGGGCTTGGCGGCAAAGTAGGTGTTGGGCTCAATGGTGAGGTGGTACAGCGAAATATGCGGCACGCCCAGGTATAGCGCCGTGTCGATGTCACGCGTGCAGTCGGCCACTGTTTGGCCAGGCAACGCGTACATGATGTCCACGTTGCAGGTGTCAAAGGCATGGACTGCCTCAGCCACCGCAGCCATGGCTTGCGCTGCGTCGTGCACGCGGCCAATGCGCTGTAGCGCGTCATCTGAAAAACTTTGCACGCCTACAGACAAGCGTGTCACGCCAGCATCTTTAAACGCCTTAAACCGCTCCCGCTCAAAGGTACCCGGGTTGGCCTCCATGGTGATTTCGCAGTCGGCTGACAAACGCAGCCGCGCACGAATGCGTGCCAACAAGTCAGCAATGCTGTCGGGCGAAAACAAGCTGGGCGTGCCTCCGCCAATGAATATGCTGTGCACTGTTCGGCCCCACACCAAAGAAAGAGAGGCCTCAAGGTCTGCCACCACGGCGGCTATGTACTCGCGCTCGGGCAAGGTGTGGTCTGCAGCCCACTCATGAGAGTTGAAATCGCAGTAGGGGCATTTACGCAAACACCACGGCAAATGCACATACAAGGCCAGTGGCGGCAAGGCTGCCAGTTGCAACAAGCCGGGGCGCATCATGTGCACCACGTCCGGGCTGGCCATGCCCACTTGGTCGTTGGGTTTGATGTCAACCACCATGATGACTCAGACGCTGACCAGCCAACGGCTGCGCATGAGCTCCAGCATGACTTGGCTGGCTTTGCCTCTATGGCTGTTGGCGTTCTTGACCGCGGTGGGCAGTTGCGCAAAGGTTTGATTGAATTCAGGCAGCCACATCACGGGGTCAAAGCCAAAGCCGTTGCAGCCAACAGGCTCACGGGTAATAAGGCCGGCCGCACGCCCACTGGCAATCAGGGGCTCGGGGTCTTTGGTGCTGCGTACCGCGACCAAGGTGCTGACCAGGGCGGCGCGCCTGTCGTCAATGTTGGCCATTTGCTCTAGCAACGCCACCACGTTGTTGTTGTCGCTTTTGAGGTAGCCAAACTGGGTGGCGTAGTAAGCGGTGTCTACCCCTGGCAAGCCACCAAAAGCCTCTACACACAAGCCTGCATCATCGGCAATAGACGGCAAACCAGTGTACAAAGCCGCGTTGCGGGCTTTGGCCAAGGCATTCTCAACAAAGGTGCAATGCGGCTCTGCTGCCTCAGGCACGCCAAGTTCGCCTTGCGCTACCAGCTCTACACCCAGGGGGGCAAACAAGGCTTGCAGCTCGTCAAGCTTGCCTTTGTTGTTGGACGCCAATACCAGTTTCATATCGCTTAAGCCGCCAACGCGGCTTGCTGCATGGCCACCAGCTCGGCAATGCCTTTTTCGGCCAAGTCCAGCAACTGCCCCATCTCTGCGCGAGAAAACGCTGCACCCTCTGCAGTGCCTTGTACTTCCACAAAATGGCCAGCGCCGGTCATCACCACATTCATGTCGGTGTCGCAGGCTGAGTCTTCGGTGTACTCCAAATCAAGCAGCGGTGTGCCATCAACAATGCCCACAGAAATAGCGGCAATGGGCTCGCGAATGGGTGTGGCCTTGAGGGTTCCGCTGGCCAGCAGTTTGGCGACAGCGTCGCTGGCGGCCACAAAGGCGCCGGTAATGGCTGCTGTACGTGTGCCGCCGTCGGCTTGCAGCACATCGCAGTCCAGCGTGATGGTGCGTTCGCCCAGCGCTTTGAGGTCAAACACGGCGCGCAATGAGCGGCCAATAAGGCGCTGAATTTCTTGCGTTCGTCCGCTTTGCTTGCCCTTGGCCGCTTCACGGCTGCTGCGGGTGTGTGTGGCGCGCGGCAGCATGCCGTACTCTGCCGTTACCCAGCCTTCGCCGCTGCCCTTTTTGTGTGGCGGCACGCGCTCTTCCACAGACGCGGTGCACAGCACGCGGGTTTGGCCAAATTCAATCAGTACAGAGCCCTCGGCATGCACCGTGAATTGACGGGTAATGGTGACTGGGCGCAGCGCATCAGCGGCGCGGTTGGCATTGCGTTGGTAGCTCATAAAACACACTCTTGGTTCGTAATTGCTTGGCCGCCAATGATGGCATAGCTTTGTGCAGGGCGCGGCCTGCGATAATGCAAGGCTTAACAAATTGAGGGCGCATCAGCACCGTTTAAGCCATGACCGTTTACAGCATGACAGGCTACGCCAGCAGCCAGTCCCCCGCCAGCGAATCCAGCCCCATGGCATTGGGCATGGAAATCCGCTCGGTCAACAGCCGCTTTCTAGACCTGAGTTTTCGCTTAAGCGACGAATTACGCGCCAGTGAGCCCGCCCTGCGCGAGGCACTCACCAAACAACTAAAGCGTGGCAAAGTCGAGGTGCGCGCTTGGCTGGAGCGCGGCCAGGGCAATGCCGTACGCACGCCTGACGCGGACGAGCTCAAGCGCTTGCTCCATGTACAGACCGCCATACAAGAGGCCCTGCCAGGTGCAGCGCCGCTGAGCGTATCAGCCATCATGCAAATGGCTGGTGGGCCCTCACACAGCCACGCAGACTTGCCACAACGCATGCAAGACATGCTGAAGCTGGCCGCCACCGCCCTGCTAGAGGCCAGAGCACAGGAAGGTGCGCGATTAGGTGCCATGATTACCGGGCGCACCGCTCAATTGCGCGCATTGGCCCAACAAGCCACGCCCTTGGTGCCAGAACTGGTTGAACAGCAGCGCCAGAAGTTTTTAGATCGCTGGCAAGCAGCTTTGGGTGACGCCACCACCAACGCCAGCGCCGACGAAACCAGCTTGCAAGCCGCCCGTGACAGGGCCCTGAGCGAAGCCACCGCCTTTGCCATACGCATTGACGTGGCCGAAGAAATCAACCGCCTGGATGCACACTTGGACGAAATTGATCGCCTCATTGCCAAAGGCGGCGAACTGGGCAAACGCCTGGACTTTCTCATCCAAGAGCTGCACCGCGAGGCCAATACACTGGGCTCCAAATCGTCCAGCCTGCCGCTGACGCGCATCTCGGTGGACATGAAGGTACTGATTGAGCAAATGCGCGAACAGGTACAAAACATTGAGTAACCCCATGACAAACGCCAATCCTGCAGTGAACTACCCCGGTAATTTATACGTCGTTGCCGCGCCAAGCGGTACTGGCAAGTCAAGCCTGGTCAAGGCATTGATGGAGCTGGATTCACGCGTAAGCCCAAGCGTGTCGCACACCACCCGAGCACCACGCGGGCAAGAAAAAGATGGTCGTGAATACCACTTTGTAGACGACGCCACGTTCAACGCCATGGTGCAACGCGACGAGTTTTTAGAGTATGCAACCGTGCACAGCAACAGCTACGGCACCTCACGCAAAGCCATTGAGGAGCAAATCGCCAAAGGCACGGACGTGGTACTCGAAATTGACTACCAGGGCGCATTGCAAATCAAGGAGCTGTACGCCAACTCGGTGCTGATTTTCATATTGCCGCCCAGCTGGGATGAATTGCGCGCCCGTCTGGAGCGCCGCGCCGAAGACTCCAGCGAGGTGATTGAGCTGCGTTTGTCCAACGCACGCACCGAAATTGACCAGGCCCAGCACTTTGACTACGTTATAATCAACGAGTTGTTTGAGCGCGCCCTGTTCGATTTAAAAGCCATCGTGCATGCCAACCGCCTCAAATTTGCCGCCCAGCGCCGCTTGCGCGCAGAAACCTTCACTGGTTTGGGTTTGGCTGACTAATGTTCATTGATTTATCCGGATTGGAGTCCAACCATGGCCCGCATTACTGTTGAAGACTGCTTGGAGAAAATCCCCAACCGCTTCCAGCTCGTTTTGGCCGCCACCTACCGCGCTCGCATGCTGAGCCAAGGTCACGCGCCCAAAATTGAAAGCAAGAATAAGCCAGGCGTAACCGCTTTGCGCGAGATCGCCGCTGGCGAAGTAGGCATTGAGATGCTGCGCAAGGTGCCGCTTTAAGCTGCAAGCCTCCCGGCCCCCAAAACACCCGCCAAGCTTTGCTCGCGGGTGTTTTTGTTTTTAGAGACAAACTTGCAGCAAAAGTAACCTTGGCAGCGTAACAGCGTCCCGCTTGGCGCTACAGTACGGGGTATGGGCAGAGTCGAAAAAGTCACCGAGGTTGCAAACACCTCCAAGCAAGAGCCAGGGTCGGCCGTGCAAAGCGCGGCAGCGGCCAGTTTTGCCGCGCTGCTGGGCAAGCTGGACTACTTGAGCGAGTCAGATATTGAAGACATACGCAAAGCCTACAAGTTTGCTGACGAAGCCCACTTGGGCCAACTGCGCAAAAGCGGCGCGCCCTATATCACCCACCCCATTGCCGTAGCCGGACTGTGCGCCGACTGGAAGCTGGACGCCCAAGCCCTGATGGCCGCCCTCATGCACGACGTGCTTGAGGACTGCGGCGTGACCAAAATAGAAATGGCCGAGCGCTTCGGTATCAACGTGGCCGACCTGGTCGACGGCCTGACCAAGCTCGAAAAGCTGGAGTTTGACAGCCGCGAAGAAAACCAGGCCGAGTCGTTTCGCAAAATGCTGCTGGCCATGGCGCGCGACGTGCGCGTCATACTCATAAAGCTGGCAGACCGCATACACAACATGCGCACCATGGGCGACATGCCACGCAGCAAGTGGGGCCGTATCTCGCGCGAAACTGCTGACATTTACGCCCCCATTGCCTACCGCTTGGGCTTAAACATGACCTACCGCGAGTTGCAAGACTTGTCGTTCAGGTTTTTGCACCCTTGGCGTTGCCAAACCCTCAATAAAGCTGTTGCCAAAGCCCGTCGCCGTCGCAATGACTTGATAGAGCGTGTCAAAGAAGAAGTGCTAAACGGCTTGGCCAATCACAACTTGTACGCCGACATTCAAGGCCGCGAAAAAACGCTTTACTCCATCTACGACAAGATGAGCGAAAAGCGTCTGACCTTCTCGCAGGTGAGTGACTTGTACGGCTTTCGCGTGATACTGCCCAAACTCACAGACTGTTACACCGCCATGGGCTTGTTGCACCAGATGTACAAGCCAGTGCCCGGGCGGTTTAAAGACTACATCGCAATCCCCAAGGTCAACGGCTACCAGTCTTTGCACACCACACTGGTGGGCCCAGCTGGCATCAACATTGAAATCCAGTTTCGCACCGCCGAGATGGACGTGGTGGCAGAGTCTGGCGTGGCCGCACACTGGCTTTACAAGGCCGCTGACCCTGACAGCGAAAACAGCCAAAAGCTGGGCGCGCAGTGGGTGCAGTCACTGTTGGATATTCAGCAAGAAACGCGCGACGCAGCCGAGTTTTGGGACCACATCAAGATTGACCTGTTCCCAGACTCTGTCTACGTCTTTACGCCCAAGGGCAAGATTTTGTCTATGCCACGCGGTGCCACGCTGGTGGACTTTGCCTATGCCATTCACAGCGACGTGGGTCAACGCGCCGTGGCTGCTACCGTTAACGGTGAACCTGTGCCACTGCGCTCGGAGCTTCAAAACGGTGACGTGATCGAGATTGAAACCTCCAGCAGCTCCAGCCCCAACCCCGCCTGGTTAAGCTTTGTGCAAACCGGGCGCGCACGCTCCAAAATTCGCAACCATTTAAAGTTGATGGAAGACGATCAGTCGCGCGTACTGGGCGAAAAAATGTTGCGCCAAGCACTTCGTGCAGAGGGCATTGCCCAGCTGCCAGAAGACGGCGAAGAACACGCCTTGCTGTGGGAAAAGGTGCTGCGTTTTACCGGCAACAAAACCCGCGACGACTTGATGGCCGACATTGGCCTGGGCAAACGCATTGCCAGCATGGTGGCCAAAAAGACCACTGCACTGCTCATTGAGCTGGGCTCGCGCCCAGACATGCTCATGATCACGCGTGAGCGGTTTGCACAACCACACGGCGAAGTCATCAGCCAAGGCGTGCTCACCCTGGACGGCAGCGAAGGCGCCACCGTGCAATACGCACACTGCTGCAGCCCCATTCCCGGCGACAAAATCGTAGGCTACTTGGGCCGAGGCGAAGGCCTGGCCGTGCACACCGATGAATGCCCCACCGGGCGTCGCTTGCTGCTACGCGACAAAGAGCGCTTTTTGCAAGTCGAATGGGCAGACGAGCCTACACGCGCATTTGAATCCAAGGTATTGGTCACCGTAGACAACGGCAAGGGTATATTGGCCAAGGTCGCCGCTGCGCTGACCAGCGCGGAGGCTGATATCACCCACGTTGAAATGGGTTCGGACCGCACGCAAGTAGAGCTGCGTTTTACAGTGGCCGTGCGCCACCGCCGTCATTTGGCAGATGTGTTGCGCACCGCCAAACGCACACCCAGCGTGTTGCGCGCACAGCGCCTAAAGCCACGCGCCTGAACGGCCTGGCCCGACTCAATCGCCCATTACCCATGAGCCAGCACGCCATAAACGCGTCTATGACCACCAAACCGTGGCTGCTGTCGTTACCCGTAGCCATGGGCTACATACCGCTGGGCATGGTGTTTGGTTTTTTGTTTGTGCAAGCTGGCGGCGCTTGGTGGATGGCCGTTGTTGCCAGCTTGTGGATATACGCAGGCGCGGCCCAGTTCATGATGCTGCCCATGTTGGCCGCTGGTTTGCCATTGCCAACCATTGCACTGGCCACACTGGTCGTGAACTTGCGCCATGTGTTTTACGGCTTGTCGCTACTCAACACACTGCCGCGCGCATGGTCAGCCAAAACCTACCTCGTGTTTGGCCTAACCGACGAGACCTACTCGGTACTCACCACACTGCCCAGCGACACACCCGCTAAAGATTTGGTGGCAATCACCGCGCTCAATCAGGGCTGGTGGGTGCTGGGCAGCACCATGGGCGCCATTCTTGGCGCGCAGGCACAGGTGCAACTCATAGGCCTAGACTTTGCGCTGGCAGCCCTGTTTGCCGTATTGGCCGTTGAACAATGGCGCGCCAGCAGCAACAGCCACGCCTTGTGGGTGGCACTGGTCAGCTATGGCGTAGCGCTGTGGCTGATGCCCGCGCAAGCCCTGCTGATCGCCATTGCCTTGTCGGTACTAGTGGGCCTATGGCTTCAGCGCAGCAGCCGCAACACACCCGCCACACAGAAGTCAGCATGACAGATTGGGCCTATGTATTGAGCGTGATTGCCGTTATGGGCGCGGTGACGTTTGGCCTGCGCGCCACACCGTTTCTGGCAAGCAAGTGGCTGCAACGCCACGCCATTGTGTTGCGCTTGGGGCGCTTCTTGCCGCTGGCCATCATGGTGCTACTCACCGTGCACACCCTGGTGGGCAACGCCCAGTCACACACCAACGGTCCGTGGCCAGAACTGGCTGCAGGCCTTACCGTAATAGTCGCACACCTGTGGCGCAAACAGGCGCTGCTAAGCATTGTGCTGGGGGTTCTTGTTTACATGGCCATGCGCAATGGCTTGGCAAACGGCTTGGCGCAGCTGTGGGTATAAGCCCGTTAGCGGTATTGCACGTCTTCAATCACGATCAACTGCGCGCCAGTTGGGGTTTGCACCCGTACCTCGTCACCCACATGTGCGCGTAACAGAGCTTTGGCCACAGGCGACACCCAGCTGATTTGCCCCAGCTCGTGTTGCACCTCATCCACACCCACAATTTGAACCGTAATGTGCGCGCCGTCTGCCTGGCTGTAAGTCACATGGGCGCCAAAAAACACTTGTTCAGCGCCTGCATTGAGGGCAGTGTCCACAACTTGGGCCAGGGCCAAGCGCTTTGTTAAAAACCGCAAGCGCCTGTCGATCTCACGCAAGCGTTTTTTGCCGTAGATGTAGTCGCCGTTTTCTGAGCGGTCACCATTTTTGGCCGCCCAATGCACCGCGTCCACCACCTTGGGGCGCTCAACGTCAATAAGCTGCAGCAGCTCGGCACGCAACCTGACTTCGCCCGCCTGCGTGATGTAGTTTTTGGGTGGCGCAACAGGCTCACCTGTTGGGGTCTTGCCTGCGTGGGCGGCTTGCTCTTCGTCGTCATCCTCGTCGGGGTTAAACGCAAGCGAATCAGTGTTTGACATAACAACAATGCCTCCGGTGGTCAGCAATCCTTGAGTGTGGCTTTGAATGGACGGTTGCCACATACCGCGTAACAAAGCCAACCCAGAAACGAAAAAGCCCTAGAACATTGCTGTTCTAGGGCATCTCGTTTGGTGCGGCTGGCAGGATTCGAACCCACGACCCCTTGGTTCGTAGCCAAGTACTCTATCCAACTGAGCTACAGCCGCGAAGCCTCGTATTCTAGCATCTATTTTCAAGCGCTGCCAGGTACTTGTTCAAATTATTTACAAATAGTTGTTCACCACGCCAAACCGCAAGACACCCGTTAAGCAACACCTCTGCAAAAGCGCCTGCAACAACAACATAAAATGCCTAGTTGCGCTTACAACGAAGCGCGGCCTCGAAGCACAGGACTACCAGCTATGGCACGCACGCTTTACGACAAAATCTGGGACGAGCACGTCGTCCACTCTGAAGAAGACGGCACCGCCGTTTTGTACATTGACCGCCACTTGGTGCATGAAGTCACCAGCCCACAAGCCTTTGAAGGCCTGCGTCAAGCGGGACGCCCCTTGTGGCGCGCCTCGTCAATTGTGGCTACGGCTGACCACAACACACCCACCCAAGGCTGGGACATGGGCTACGACGGTATTACAGACCCTGTGTCCAAAGAGCAGATTCAAACGCTGGACAGCAACATTGCCGCGTTTGGTGCAGCCGCCTACTTTCCGTTTTTGAGCAAGCGCCAGGGCATTGTCCACGTCATGGGCCCAGAGCAAGGCGCAACATTGCCGGGTATGACAGTGGTATGTGGTGACTCACACACCTCAACCCATGGCGCGTTTGGCGCGTTGGCGCACGGCATTGGCACCAGCGAGGTTGAGCACGTCATGGCAACGCAAACCTTGCTGGCCAAAAAAGCCAAAAACATGTTGGTGCGCGTAGACGGCAAATTGCCCAGCGGCTGCACAGCCAAAGACGTGGTGCTGGCCATCATTGGACGCATTGGCACAGCGGGTGGTACGGGCTACACCATTGAGTTTGGCGGCCAGGCCATACAAGACCTGTCTATGGAAGGCCGCATGACAGTGTGCAACATGGCCATTGAGGCCGGCGCACGCGCAGGCTTGGTAGCCGTTGATGACAAAACCATTGCCTATGTCAAGGGCCGGCCATTTGCACCAACGGGTGCCGAATGGGACCAAGCCGTGGCCTACTGGCGCGGCCTGCATTCCGACGCTGACGCCAAGTTTGACCAAACCGTTGTACTGCAAGCCGGTGACATCGTGCCGCAAGTGACTTGGGGCACCTCGCCCGAAATGGTCACTGGCATCAACGGCATGGTGCCAGACCCAGACAAAATCAAGGACGCCAGCTTGCGCGACGCCACAGAGCGTGCGCTGACCTACATGGGTTTAGAGCCTGGCAAAGCCATTTCAGACATCTTTGTAGACAAGGTGTTCATTGGCTCGTGCACCAATAGCCGCATTGAAGACATGCGCGCCGCCGCCGCTGTGGTCAAGCAACTGGGCAAGCGTGTGGCCAGCAACATCAAAGTCGCCATGGTGGTTCCAGGCTCTGGTTTGGTTAAAGACCAAGCCGAAAAGGAAGGCTTGCACCACATCTTTAAAGCCGCAGGCTTTGAGTGGCGCGAGCCAGGCTGCTCTATGTGTTTGGCGATGAATGCCGACCGCTTAGAGCCAGGTGAGCGCTGCGCATCCACCAGCAACCGCAACTTTGAAGGCCGACAAGGCGCCCAAGGCCGCACCCATTTGGTGAGTCCTGCCATGGCTGCAGCTGCAGCTGTGCACGGCCACTTTGTAGACGTTCGCGGTATTGCCTAAGGAGCCCACTAGCATGCAAACATTTACCGTACACAAGGGTTTGGTAGCACCCATGGACCGCGAAAACGTGGACACAGACGCCATCATTCCCAAGCAGTTTTTAAAGTCCATTCGCAAAACCGGCTTTGGCCCCAACTTGTTTGACGAGTGGCGCTACCTGGACGCGGGCTTTCCTGGGCAAGATCCTGCCAGCCGCAAGCCCAACCCAGACTTCGTACTCAACCAGCCCCGCTACAAAGGCGCCTCGGTGTTGCTGACGCGCAAAAATTTTGGCTGCGGCTCCTCGCGTGAGCACGCGCCCTGGGCCATAGACCAATACGGCTTCAGAGCCATTTTGGCGCCCAGCTTTGCCGACATCTTTTTCAACAACTGTTTCAAGAATGGCTTGCTGCCCATTGTTTTGCCAGAGGCCACTATCAGCCAGCTGTTTAACGAAGCGGCCGCCTTTCCCGGCTTTGAGCTCACCATTGACTTGCCACGCCAAGTCATCGTCAAGCCCCAAGGCGAAGAAATTGCATTTGAGGTGCAAGCCTTCCGAAAGCACTGCCTCATCAACGGCCTGGACGACATAGGCCTGACCTTGTTGCACAAAGACAAAATCAAAACCTTTGAAGCCAAACGCTTGCTGGAAAAGCCATGGCTGGCACACAGCTTGCCAACCACCAACGCCTAACCTAACAGGCACACCCTACCCTTAGCCCACACACACCACGTTGACACCCACCATGAAAATTGCAGTACTGCCCGGCGACGGCATTGGCCCAGAAATCATCGACCAGGCCGTCAAGGTCTTGCAAGCAACAGGCTTGCCCATTGACATGTCGTTTGCCCCCGTGGGCGGCGCTGCCTACGAGCAGCATGGCCACCCACTGCCTGACAGCACCTTGCAGCTGGCCAAGGACGCTGACGCCATTTTGTTTGGCGCTGTGGGCGACTGGAAATACGACACGCTAGACCGCCCACTGCGCCCAGAGCAGGCAATTCTGGGCTTGCGCAAGCACTTGGGCCTGTTTGCCAACTTGCGTCCAGCCATTTGCTACGAACAGTTGGTGAGTGCCTCCAGCCTCAAGCCCGAACTCATTGCGGGCCTGGACATACTCATCATCCGCGAGCTTACAGGTGACATTTACTTTGGCCAACCACGCGGCCGCCGTGTGGCCACAGACGGCCACTTCCCCGGTGCCGAAGAAGCCTTTGACACCATGCGCTACTCGCGCCCTGAAATTGAGCGCATTGCCCACGTTGCCTTTAAAGCAGCGCGCTTGCGCAACAAGCGTGTCACAAGCGTCGACAAGGCCAACGTGCTGGAAACCTTCCAGTTTTGGAAAGACGTAATGACCGAGGTGGGCGCACAATACCCAGATGTCGCACTAGACCACATGTACGTGGACAACGCCGCCATGCAACTGGTCAAAGAACCCAAGAAATTTGACGTGGTGGTGACCGGCAACATGTTTGGCGACATCCTGTCTGACGAAGCCTCTATGCTCACCGGCTCTATTGGCATGCTGCCATCTGCGTCACTGGACGTAAACAACAAAGGCCTTTACGAGCCAAGCCACGGCAGCGCGCCAGACATCGCAGGCAAAGGCGTGGCCAACCCACTGGCCACTATCTTGAGCGCAGCCATGATGCTGCGCTACTCGCTAAACCAAGCAACAACCGCCGACAACATCGAAAACGCCGTAAAAGCGGTTTTGGCCCAAGGCCTGCGCACGCCAGACATTTACTCGGAAGGCACCACCAAAGTGGGCACCACCGAAATGGGTGATGCAGTGGTTAAAGCCTTGCTGGCCTGAACCTGTTGTCCAGTGGGCATCCGTTTTATTCATTTCAATAGCTGTAGGTAACAATCGTCATGAGCAAGTTAGTTGGTTTAGTGGGTTGGCGCGGCATGGTGGGCTCTGTGCTCATGGACCGCATGGTGGCCGAAGGTGACTTTGACCTGATAGAACCTTTGTTTTTCTCCACCTCCAACGCGGGCGGCGCAGCGCCAACGCAGGCTAAAAACGAAACCAAGTTGCAAGACGCCTTTGACATCGAGCAACTCAAGCGCTGCGAAATCATCATCACAGCCCAGGGCGGCGACTACACCTCCGAGGTGTTCCCCAAACTGCGCGCAGCGGGTTGGTCTGGCCACTGGATTGACGCAGCCTCTACGCTGCGCATGAGTGACGATGCGGTCATCGTGCTGGACCCCGTCAACATGAACGTCATCAAAAACGCGCTGGCAAAAGGCGGCAACACCTGGGCCGGTGGCAACTGTACCGTGAGCTGCATGCTGATGGGCGTGGGTGCGTTGTACAAGGCCGGTTTGGTCGAGTGGATGAGCACACAAACCTACCAGGCCGCATCAGGCGGCGGTGCCCAGCACATGCGCGAGCTGCTCACCCAATACGGCACACTCAACGCAGAAGTCAAAGCCTTGCTAGACGACCCCAAAAGCAGCATCCTGGAAATAGACCGCCTGGTAACCGCCAAGCAGCGCGCACTCAGCAGCGCCGAGACGGCCAACTTTGGCGTGCCACTTGGCGGCTCACTCATTCCATGGATTGACAAAGACCTGGGCAACGGCGTGACCAAGGAAGAGTGGAAAGGCATGGCCGAGACCAACAAGATCTTGGGCTTGGGCGAAGGCTTTACAGCGCCAGCCATACCCGTAGACGGCTTTTGCGTGCGCGTGGGTGCCATGCGCTGCCACAGCCAGGCACTGACCTTCAAGCTCAACAAGGACGTGCCCGTGGCTGACCTGGAAGCCTTGATGGCAGCCGACAACGACTGGGTGAAAGTCGTGCCCAACAACCGTGAAGACACGGTGCGCGACCTCACACCCGTGGCAGTCACTGGCACCATGACCATTCCTGTAGGCCGTGTACGCAAACTGGCCATGGGTAGTCAGTACGTGGGTGCATTCACCATTGGTGACCAACTGCTGTGGGGCGCTGCCGAGCCACTGCGCCGTATGTTGCGCATTGTGTTAGACCACTGAATGGCGGGCTAGCAGCAGCAGTCCGGCCAAGCAGTTAATGTGTACACAGTGCTAAAGTTTGTGCAACCAACAACCATTCATTTGCCTGCTGTGGGAGCTGCCATGCCAAACCGTTTACAAACAAGTGTTACCGCAAGCGCAAACCGCTCAATAGTGCAGTCAAAGCGGCGGGTAAAGCCACAAACCCTGCGCCTTGTAGCGCTGGCTTCGTTGCTGCTCGGCAGCGGCTTGGCGCAGGCAGTAGAACTGGGTGGCGCAACAGTCAATTCACGCCAAGGCGAGCCCTTGCAAGCCTGCATTGAAGTCATTGATTGGACACCCGACCAAATAAACGGATTGCAAATCACGCCTGCAGCGCCTGGCAGCTATGCCCAAGCGGGCTTGCAATACCAACGCGGCCTGGCCGTACTCAATATTGAGCTGCGGCGCCGCGCAGACGGCTCAGCCTGTGTAGACATCAGCACCCGCGATCCATTGGTGGGCAACACGGTGGATTTGTTGCTGGATGTGCGCTGGGCCAGTGGTGTCTCTCAACGTGAGTTTGCCTTAGCGCTGGACCCCAACACGCCAACACAAGAGCAGCCGCCAATTGGCAATCGCCTGGCCGTGGTGAACGTGCAGCGCAACGACACTGCCAGCCAAATCATAGACAGGTCATTTGACAGCTTTGGCAGCGGCGTCAGCGCCAACCAAGCCCTGATTGCCCTGCAACGCCAAAACCCTGAAGCGTTTATTCAAGACAACATCAACCTGGTTAAAGCAGGCGCTGCGCTCACACTGCCCAGTGCCGAACAGGTGCAAGCCGTTGACAAGGCAACAGCCAACCGCTTGGTCGCAACGCAACGCAGCGCCTTTGAAGCCTACAAGAAGCGCTTGGCTGCCAATACGGCGCAGGCCGCTGTCACCCAAGACCCCAGCCAAGGCAGCATACAAACCCAGCAGGCGGCCACAGCACAGACCGGTGACCGCCTGGAGCTGAAAGCCTCGGCAGACGCGGCCAAAGCACTTGAGGCCTTGGCCCAAGCGCAAGCCGACGAGGCGGCCAAACAGCGAGAAGCGGCAGCGCAACAGCGCCTCAACGAGCTGCAAGCACTGCAGCAAGAGCTAAGCCCTACCAACGAAACAACAAACGCGAACGAACCCGCACAGACTGAAACGCCAACCGGCACAGCGTTGGACGTGGCCGCCACCCCTGCAAACATAGGTACACCGCTGAAGGAAGTGCCTTTGGCGGTCACCGCAGGCAACGCCATCGTCGCCACCCAGTCCGAGCCCAAAGACATCAAGGCACAGTTGGCCGCTTTGGCCCAGCGCGTGCAAAGTCATGCGTTTTGGCAACACCCGCAAGTCAAGAACCCCTTGTTTTGGCCCATTGCCGTCGCACTATTGGCACTACTGGCTTGGTTGTTTATGCCCAAGCGCAGCAACACTGCCAAAGCCGGGGAGCATGCGGAAACACCCACCACCGCAACAGCGCCGACACAAGATGTTGACCACCTGAACGACAACAAAGCCCGCAGTCGCAGTGCAAGCCACTTGCCAAATCATGTGCAAGACGTCAACGCCACAGCCAGCACAGACTACAGTGACAGCCAAGAGCCTGACCAGGACCAAGACCCCTTGGGCAAGGCCTACACCCTGTGGCGCGACGGTTTTCAAGACTTGGCTGTGCACACGCTCAACCAGGCCCTGGCCTACGAGCCCGACAGGCCAGACCTGTACATGGCCTTGCTTGAATTCCACCGATACCGTGGCGCACAACTGGCCTACGAGGCCACAGCGCGTGAACTTTGCAGCCTGGTTGAGCCTGATTCGCCAGAGTGGGCGCAGTGCTGTGACTGGGGGCAAGACCTGGACCCCAGCAACGAGCTGTACGCTCTGGCCGTGCCCGCCAACCTCAACAACATGACCGACTTGCGCGCGTCCGACCTAGACTTAAAAGACAAGACTTGAGCACACTCGCAAAGCCTGCCCCAGCGCCGCTACCCACGCCAGACCAAGCCATCAGCACTGCGCCTGCCCAAGGCCACCGCGTGGCCTTGGGTGTGGCCTATCAGGGCAGCGGCTATTACGGCTGGCAAAGCCAATCCGACGGCAACACCGTGCAGGACAAGCTTGAGCAAGCCCTGGGCCAGTTCACCGCTGGTGAGCCGCCAAGCACACTGTGTGCAGGGCGCACAGACTCAGGCGTGCATGGCCTCATGCAAGTGGTGCACTTTGACACCAACACCATACGTGACGAAGCCTCCTGGGTGCGCGGCACCAACCGCTACCTTCCCAAAGACATTGCCGTGCAATGGGCGCGCATTGTGCCGCGAACGTTTCATGCCCGCGCCAGCGCGCACACCCGCCGCTATGCCTACATATTGATGGCTCACGGCGTGCGGCCCTGCCTTGACGACCAGCGCGTGGGCTGGATACACCAGCCCCTCAATGCAGCGCACATGGCACGCGCGGCTCAACTGCTGCTGGGTGAGCATGACTTTTCGTCCTTTAGGGCGGCCCAGTGCCAGTCACCCACACCCATCAAAACGCTGCTGCGCGCCGATCTGACACAACGCGGCGCTTACATCAGGGTGGACTTTGAGGGCAACGCCTTCTTACACCACATGATTCGCAACATCATGGGCTGCCTGGTTGACATTGGCCTGGGCAGGCAAACGCCTGAGTGGATACAAACCGTGCTGGCCGCGCGCAACCGCGCAGCGGCCTCGCCCACTTTTAGCCCCAGCGGCCTGTATTTTTTGGGCCCCACCTACGACGCCCAGTGGGGCATACCTGCACACACACCAGCTTTTGACAGCTTGCCGCTATGACCCAACCGCTAGTTAAGTTTTGCGGCTTCACCCGCGAAGCAGATGTCGACGACGCCATAGAGGTAGGAGCCAACTTCATTGGCTTTGTGTGCTACCCCAAAAGCCCACGCTTTGTAAGCCCACAGCGCATTGGCCAGCTGGCAGCACGCCTGCCTGCGCACGTGACCCCCGTGTTGCTGTTTGTCAATACCAGCGCCGCAGACATACACCTCAACCTCAGCCAGGCGCCCAACGCCGTACTGCAGTTTCACGGTGAAGAAAGCCTGGCGGATTGCCAGCACTACGGTGTGCCATTTTGGAAAGTGGCCCGCGTACCAACTGGCCCCGGCGCAGCCGGCTTTGATCTTTTACAATTCAACCAACAGTACCGCCCGGCGCAAGCTGTTTTGCTAGACGCAAAAATTGACGCTTACGGGGGCGGCGGACATTCTTTTGACTGGACAGCCTTCCCTTGGTCACATCCCGAACTAAACGCCAGCCGTCGCCTCGTTTTGTCTGGTGGACTCAGTCCTGCAAACGTGACCGATGGCATACGCCTCGCCAGGCCTTGGGCCGTTGATGTCAGCTCTGGCATAGAGCAATCAAAAGGCATTAAAGACCGCGCCCGCATGCTTGAGTTTGTACAAGCCGTGCAAAGCGCCTGAAGCAAACACCCCTGTTTTTCGTTGGCGACTCACGTGCGCTGCTTGTTGCAGCGCTTGCCAACACCCGTCACGTATTTTTCACAGAGGCACCCTCATGGACAACTACCAACAACCCGACGCGCGTGGCCACTTTGGCCCCTACGGCGGCGCTTTCGTCAGCGAAACGCTCACCCACGCTATCGCCGAGCTCAAAGAAGCCTACGCCCGTTACCAACACGACCCCGAGTTTTTGCGTGAGTTTCACTACGAGTTGGCCCACTTTGTAGGCCGCCCCAGCCCCATCTACCACGCAGCGCGCACCAGCGCAGAAGTAGGCGGCGCGCAAATTTACCTCAAGCGCGAAGACTTAAACCACACCGGCGCGCACAAGATCAACAACGTCATTGGCCAGGCCATGCTGGCCAAACGCATGGGCAAACCCCGCGTGATTGCCGAAACAGGCGCAGGTCAGCACGGTGTGGCCACTGCCACCATTTGCGCACGCTACGGCCTGGAGTGCGTGGTGTACATGGGCAGTGAAGACGTCAAACGCCAAAGCCCCAACGTATACCGCATGAAGCTGCTGGGTGCCACCGTGGTGCCCGTGGATTCCGGCAGCCGCACGCTCAAAGACGCCCTCAACGAAGCCATGCGTGACTGGGTCACCAACGTGGAAAACACCTTCTACATCATTGGCACAGTCGCCGGACCACACCCCTACCCCATGATGGTGCGCGACTTTCAAAGCGTCATAGGCACAGAGTGTCTGGAGCAAATGCCCGCCATGGCAGGCAAACAACCCGACGCCGTGGTGGCCTGCGTGGGCGGCGGCAGCAACGCCATGGGCATCTTTTACCCCTACATACCGCATGCAGGCACGCGCCTGATTGGCGTTGAGGCCGCCGGCGAAGGCCTGGACAGCGGCCACCACAGCGCCTCCATCAGCCGAGGCAGCCCTGGCGTGTTACACGGCAACCGCACCTACTTGCTGCAAGACGACATAGGCCAAATCACCGAAACACACTCGGTCAGCGCCGGCCTGGACTACCCAGGCGTAGGCCCTGAGCACGCGTTTTTGGCAGACATCAAGCGCGCCGAATACGTGGGCATCACCGACACCGAAGCCCTGGAAGCCTTTCACCACCTGTGCCGCACCGAAGGCATCATCCCTGCGCTTGAGTCCAGCCACGCCATGGCACACGCCATCAAAATGGCCAAAACCATGACGCCAGACCAAACCATTTTGGTCAACCTGTCTGGCCGGGGTGATAAAGACATAGGCACAGTGGCCGACATCAGCCAAGCCGACTTTTACTGCCGTCCAAGCTGCAGGGGCCAAAGTGTCAAAGGTGGTCAGCAAGCCGGCAACATCACCAGCGAACAAGTTGTGGAGTTCAAACCATGAGCCGTATTCAAACCACCATGGCGGCCCTGGCGGCCAAAGGCCAACGCGCCCTCATTCCGTACATCACTGCGGGCTTTCCGCAAGCGGACATCACGCCCTCACTGATGCACCACATGGTGCAAGGTGGCGCAGACATTATTGAGCTGGGTGTGCCGTTTTCTGACCCCATGGCCGACGGCCCCGTTATTCAGCAAGCAGGTGAGCAAGCACTACGTGACGGTATTGGCATGGTGCAAGTCCTGGCCATGGTGGCCCAGTTTCGCCAAACGGACAACGCTACGCCTGTGGTGTTGATGGGCTATGCCAACCCCATTGAGCGCTACGACTTAACCCACGGCAAAGACGCCTTTGTGCGCGATGCCAAAGCCGCTGGCGTGGACGGCGTGCTGGTGGTGGACTACCCACCCGAAGAATGTGAAGACTTTGCCCAAGCCTTGCGCGCGCAAGACATGGACCTCATCTTTTTGCTGGCCCCCACCTCGACTGACCAGCGCATTGCCCTGGTGGGCAAACTGGCCACTGGCTACGTGTACTACGTCTCGCTAAAAGGCGTAACCGGAGCAGGCCACCTGGACACCGACGCCGTTGCCGCCATGCTGCCGCGCATACGCCAACACATCACCATTCCGGTTGGTGTGGGCTTTGGCATACGTGACGCACAAACCGCATGCGCCGTGGGCGCACACGCTGATGCGGTGGTAATTGGCAGCAAAATCATACAAATTGCGCAAACAGCAGCTAAAGACCAAGTAGGCGACGAGGTGCAGCAGTTTCTAAGCGGTATAAAAACGGCGCTCAATGCGCTGCCAGCGCGCTAAACTAGCGGGTTAGCTTGGCTGGTGGCACAACCGTCAGTCAAGCCGCTGAAAAAGGGATACAACATGTCTTGGTTAGAAAAACTACTGCCTCCGCGCATCAACCCCACACTGGCCGCCAACAGGCGCAGCGTACCCGAAGGCATATGGACCAAATGCGGCCAATGCGACGCCGTGCTGTACAAGTCAGACCTTGAGAAAAACACCAATGTATGCCCCCACTGCGACCACCACCACCGCATGGGTGCGCGCGCACGCCTGGATGCGTTTTTAGACGCAGCCGGGCGCTACGACATTGCGCAGGAAGTTGAGCCGGTTGACCCCCTCAAGTTCAAAGACAGCCGCAAGTACCCAGAGCGCCTGAAAGAGGCCAAAAAAGCAACCAATGAGACCGATGCACTCATAGTCATGGGCGGCAGCGTACTGAGCATGACCGTGGTTGCGGCAGCCTTTGAGTTTGACTTTATGGGCGGCTCCATGGGGTCAGTGGTGGGTGAGCGCTTTGTGCGCGGCGTAGAGCACGCCATCGAGCAAAAGTGCCCCTTTATCTGCTTCACCGCCACAGGTGGCGCGCGCATGCAAGAAGGCTTGCTATCGCTGATGCAAATGGCCAAAACCAACGCCGCCCTCACCCGCTTGGCCAAAAAAGGCCTGCCCTACATCAGCGTGCTGACAGACCCCACCATGGGCGGCGTCAGTGCTGGCTTCGCGTTTATGGGCGATGTGGTCATTGCAGAACCCAAAGCCCTGATTGGCTTTGCTGGCCCACGCGTGATTGAAAACACCGTGCGTGTAACCTTGCCCGAAGGCTTTCAGCGCGCCGAGTTCTTGCAGACCAAGGGCGCGGTAGACCTCATTTGCGACCGCCGCGAGCTGCGCCCAACCATTGCCAACCTGGTGGCCATGCTGCAACGCCAAAGCGCCGACGCCGTAGACTAAAGCCAGCTAAGCCTGCCACACACCCCAGCCTTGCTCACGCAAGCGAATGCCCAGGTCCACCTCCATGTACTGCGCATCGCCATAAGGCATGGGGTTTAGTGGCTCAAACACCTCATACATCAGGCGCTGACCGTACTTCAGCACAAAGCGATTGCCCTTGATGCCGGCCATGTGCTGGTCAAACCGCAAATCAGGGTCGCGCCCAGTCATGCCCACATACACACAAGGCTGACCGATTTGGTAGTTGGGGTTGGCACGCATAAACTTGGCCTCCTGCAACACATCAGGGCTAAGCTCAACCACGTACACGTTGTGACGCTGCTTCATAACGCCCAAGCCTAACGCATTGCACAGACCACAAAGCATCTTGGCCACCAATACAGCACGCCAGCTCTGCTAAACTCACCTCGCTGTTCAACACAGACAGGCCGCCGTAGTTCAACGGATAGAACGAGCGCCTCCTAAGCGCTAGATACAGGTTCGATTCCTGTCGGAGGCACCATTTGGCTCGATTAATTTAAATTAAATCAAGCATCTAATCTCCAAAAGCACCATCTGTGTAGGTAGCTTTTAGGTAGCTTTTAGGTAGATTGACGTGGCAAAGCTGAAAGTTGGTAACGTCACTCTCATTGTGAACGCTGACTACATCAACAACGTCAAACTCTACTTTCAACGTGCAGCGCCACCAGACCTGCGCCAGAGAATTGGCAAGTCAAAAATACCCATCGCACTCAGACCAGAGTATGGACACGCTGCTGTCTAGTGCCAACGTAAGCGAGGATGTCAGTTCAGCGGCACCATCTCAAATCCACCGGATGGTTCGATCTCCCGCTTTCTTTGGGCGCGCTCTTGCGCCTTCAGCTCACGATCTGCCTCGCGGTCTTTGGCGTCGGCGATCAGTTCTTGTAGCTCTATGCGCCTGCGTTGCAGCTCGAGTTGGTACAGCTCGGTGCAGTCAATGCGCGACTTGGGCTTGTCAATAGGAATCACAATGCGGGCGTACACACCGGTTTGGGTGTTTGGCTTATTGGTTGCAATGGTGGTGCTACCGTCTTGTTGTGTGCGAACGATGCCGGTCTCTATCTTGGTTGAGCCATCCACGCTTTGGCTGCAGCTAAAGCCGCCAGACGAAATGCTGTCTTACCCATAACCACTTGTGGATGATGGCAGGCTTAACCCAAGGCTTGTTGTTTGGGCCACGGTAGCCCCAAACACGGCGAACAAGCACGCCGCCACACCTAACTTTAGCGTCGTCATTTGATGTATGTTGTACTGCAGGCACTGCTGCGAAGTACTTCATCGGACTTGAATGAAGCGCACACCAAAACGGTGCGCTTCGGTTGCCGATTGCCTTCTATGGTGATGCGCACGGAATGGCTTTGGCCACTGTGGGTGACGCGCACGGCGCGCTTGCCGTAGACACGAGAGGGTATTTGCTTTTCGTCTTCTGTTACGAAGAAGGTCAACTCACCCGGCGTGTTCTCGGTGTGTGTTCCCGTTACCTCAATGGTCACAGGCAGTGAGCCAGCGCGCGCCACGTTTTGCCACCCAATGGATGTGGTCTTACAACCATGACCGACCCAACATGGCCTTGGGCGGATTCACACCAAAGCAGCGACTGGCCATGGCTGCATAACGTTTCTACTTCTGCGGCCCCTGCAAAAGGGGAGGATTACCTATTGAGCAGCATCGAACGCAGATGCCGTAACTCGTCTATTGCGGCTATAACGATCTACGGGCTGCCCAACTTGTGACGCGACGTTATCTCTAAGGCTCAACCGGCAGTTGCAGAAGACAGTCAGTGACTCGGACGCACCAACAAGCGCCCCCTCAGGGCAACAACGCCATCGCGTGCATATAGGCAGGCTCTGTCATCAGGTCATCCCAGTTTTTGGGTGCGCCTACGGGCAACAGGTTTAAGCGGCGTTGTTCGCTGGCCTCTGTGGCTTGCCACTGCTGCTTGAGCAAAGTCTGGGTTAAGCCGCCCAGCAAATCGTCAATGGGTTGGCCGTTGTCGACTACGCATTGGTTGCACAGCAACACCAGGTCACAACCCGCGTTGAGTGCTGCCACTGCGGCTGTGGTGGGGTCTACCGCCTTGCCATCAATTTGGCGGGCGCCCGCCATACTGAGGTCGTCGCTGAACACGGCACCTTGAAAGCCCAGTTGGCTACGCAATATGTCTTGCAGCCACTTGGCTGAAAAGCCTGCTGGCCTGCTGTCTACTTTGGGGTAGACCACATGGGCGGGCATGACACTGGTCAGCGTGGCATTAAGCCATGCGTAAGGCATGGCGTCGTCGGCCAATATGGCTTTGAGGCTGCGCTTGTCTACGGGTATGTCTGTGTGCGAGTCTGCCGCTACAAAGCCATGGCCTGGAAAGTGTTTGCCGCAGTTGGCCATGCCAGCTTGCAGCAAGCCGTGCATCACGCTTTTGGCCAGTGCTGCTGTCACGCTTGCGGATGCGCTGAATGCGCGGTCACCAATGACTTCGCTGTGGCCATAGTCCAAGTCAAGAATGGGAGCAAAGGTAAAGTCTACGCCGCAAGCGCGCAGCTCTGCGCCCAGCACATAGCCACACGCGCTGGCAGCGTTCATGGCGTTGAGGGCAGCGCTTGCTGCGTCGCCACGCTTGGCTTGACCCCACAACTCACCCAAAGCGCGCATGGCGGGCACGTGGGTAAAGCCATCGCGCTTGAAGCGCTGCACGCGCCCACCTTCGTGGTCTACACAAATGAGCAAGTCTTCACGCACAGCTTTAATTTGCGCGCACAGCTTGGTGAGTGTGGCGCGGTCAGACCAGTTGCGGCCAAACAAAATAACGCCGCCTACCAGCGGATGTTGCAGTCGCGGCAGGTCTATGGCTTGCAGCTCAGTGCCAGCAACGTCAATGATTAGTGGTGCATGTGGTGTCATAACAGAGCTTGAAAGATGCGTATTTAAATGGTTTCAACCACAACGTGGCTGGTGGCGTAAGCCGACTCGTCGCTAACAGTGACGTGGGCGCGCCAGCCTTTGGCCTCAAACCAAGTGGCCAGCTCGCCGCTGAGAGCAATAAAAGGTTGGCCGCTGGGGCTGTTGAGTATTTCGCAGTTGCGCCAGGTCATGGGCATGCGCATGCCAAGGCCTATGGCCTTGCTAAAGGCCTCTTTGGCCGAAAACCGCGTGGCAACAAAGCGCATGCCACGGTCGCCGTAGCGCGCGGTGCGCGCTTGCCAAACAGCAATCTCGCGCGCGCCTAGCACCTTGTGTGCAAAACGGTCGCCGTGGCGCGCCAGTGCGCGCTCTATGCGCACCACCTCACAAATATCTACGCCAACGCCCACAATCATTGGCCGCGCCCTGCCTTGGCAATACAGCCCAGATACGCTTGCACAGCGGCGGTGTAGCCCAGTTCCAAGGCGTCACCCACCAAGGCATGGCCAATAGACACCTCGGCCACTTGCGGGACGGTTTGCAAAAAGTGCGTGAGGTTGTCCAAGCTTAAATCATGGCCTGCGTTGACTTGCATGCCAGCGTCCAAAGCGGCCCGTGCTGTTTGGGCAAACTGCTGGGTTACGGCCAATTGGGCGGGTGTGCCAGCGCCTGCTGCGTATGCACTGGCATAGGTTTCTGTATATAACTCCACGCGCTGCGCACCCAGGGCTGCGGCTTGTGCCATGTCCTTGGGCGTTGGGTCCATAAACAAACTCACGCGCACGCCCCATGCATGCAGTTGCTCGATAACGGGCTTTAAGCGCGCGTTGTCAGCAGGCAGCAGCCAGCCGTGGTCAGAGGTGAACTGGTCTGTACTGTCTGGCACCAAGGTGCACTGCGCTGGGCGCGTGGCTTCAACAAATTCCATGAGGTTATGAAACGGGTTGCCCTCAATGTTGTACTCGGCGTGGGGGTAGGCTTTGAGCAGCTGGGCCAGTTCGTGCACATCGTCAGCGCGAATGTGGCGCTCATCTGGGCGCGGATGCACGGTAATGCCATGCGCACCAGCGTCCAAACACATGGTGGCTGCACGCGTGACGCTGGGCAGCCCCAGGTGGCGCGTGTTGCGAAGCAAGGCAACTTTGTTTACGTTGACAGACAACGCGGTATGCGACGAATGCACTGCGGGCACCTCGTAAAAAATAGGTTCAAACATTAACGGCTGGGCTACAGCGCGCTTACGCCCACTGGCGCGGCTACAGCACCCAAACTTTGCGCTCCCATGGCGTTGACATCCAGCCACATTTGCCGTGTTTTAAATACACGCACACCGCTATGAGATTGCAGCAACAGCCTGAATTGTCCACGCAATTTGGCTGACAGGCCCGTGCACGCTTGCATGGCCTCACCCCACTGCTGCGCGGGCGTGCCTGCGGTGCCGCTGCCTTGAATGGCATTGTGTATCACCAGCCACTGCGCACCGCTAACCGTTTGGCTGCCTGCGTCCATGTTGTGTACGGCGCGCAGGCCCATTTCGGGGTGCAAGGTGTACAGCGTGTGGTTTTGCAGTGGGGCCAGGGTTGCGCCTTCGCTAGACAAGTCTGGCAGCACGCCCAACTCACGCAGCACAAACAACTCAAAGCAGCGCGCCACCAACGCTAGGTTACTGGTTTGCTGCGCTTGCGTGGCCAGGCTGCGTATGGCTTGCGCATACATATCAAACAGGGCCGGGTGTGCATCGTCTCTGGCCAGCATGCGCAGCAGCAACTCGTTGAGGTACAAGCCCGTTAGCAAGGCCTCGCCTGTAGGCATGACATAGCCACCCACCCACTGGGCGGCGCGCAAGGTGCGAACCTCGCTGTCGCCGCGCCACGCAATACTGAGCGCTTGCAAAGGCAACAAAATGGGTCTGAACTGTGATGATGGCTTTTTGGCACCCTTGGCCACCACGGCAATACGGCCATGGTCGCGTGTCCATACCTCCAGGATGAGGCTGGACTCGCTCCAGTCGTAGCGGTGCAGCACAAACGCGCTTTGGTCTTGTACGCGGGTAACAGTCGCCATGTGTAGCGTGCTGCGCTTGTTGTTATGCCAGTTGTGCTGGCTTACTCGTAACCAAACGAGCGCACGCGCGCTTCGCTGTCTGCCCAGCCTGAGCGTACCTTCACCCACAGCTCTAAAAACACTTTGCCGCCCGTGAGTTTTTCTAGCTCTTGGCGCGCCTCGGTGCCAATGCGTTTGAGCTTTTCGCCCTTCTCGCCAATCACCATGCCTTTGTGGCCGTCACGCTCAACCACGATGGTGGCGGCAATGCGACGCAACTTGCCTTCTTCTTCAAACTTGTCTATGACCACGGTGGAGGTATAGGGCAGCTCGTCACCCATCAGGCGAAAGAGCTTTTCGCGCACGATTTCGGCAGCCAAAAAGCGCTCGCTTTTGTCTGTGAGTTCGTCAGCCGGGTAAATCCAGTCTTGCTCGGGCAAGTACTTGTCACAAATGGCAAAAAAGCGCTGCACGTCTTTGGCGATTTTGGCCGACATGGGCACGTACTCGGCATAGGTATGGCGCTCTTGCATGCTTTGCAACCACGGTGCGATGTCGCCTCTGCGGTGCACCATGTCCAGCTTGTTGGCCAGCAAAATTGTGGGAATGTTGTCTGGCAAATGCGACAACACCTTGGCGTCTTCCAGGCCAAACTTGTTGGCCTCCACCATAAACACAATCAAGTCAACGTCTGTGACCGCGCCCAACACCGTACGGTTGAGTGAGCGGTTCAGGGCGTTGGCGTGGCGCGTTTGAAAACCTGGTGTGTCCACAAACACAAACTGCGTGGCGCCTACCGTGCGCATGCCCATGATGCGGTGGCGCGTGGTTTGCGCCTTGCTGGACGTGATACTGACTTTTTGCCCCACCAGTGCGTTAATGAGCGTGGACTTGCCCACGTTGGGCCTGCCCACAATGGCAATGGTGCCGCAGCGCTTGGGGCCTACAGGCTCAGCAGACGCAACGCTGTCGGGGCTGTGCGCTGCGCGACCACCCAAAGCGCCTTGTAGCATGGCCTAAGCTTGGCATCCACTGCCGGCGCGGCGTGCGTGCTGGTCTGCGGCTGTGCTGCAGCTTTTTTAGGCTTTGTGGGTTTGGGGGTGCCGGGGGCGGTAGAGGTGTTATCAGTCACAGGTGGGTATGGGTGTAATTGTGTGAATGTGTAAGGGTGTAGATGTTCAAGTCTTGGTTTGCAGCTTGGTCAGCATGTCCGCCGCACCTGCTTGCTCAGCAATGCGCCGTGATGTACCGTTGCCCAGGGCCACCAGGCCCAAGCTGGGCACACTGCAAGACACCTCAAACGTCTGTTGGTGGGCCTCACCCAAAATACGCTCGACTTTGTAAGTTGGCAAGGCCATTTTTCTGCCCTGCAGCCACTCTTGCAAGGCCGTCTTGGCGTCTTTGCGCATGGCCGCCTTGTCGCTGCCCAAAGGCACATCGGCAAACAAGCGCTGCACAAATGCCTGCGCAGGGCCAAAGCCCGCGTCCACATACACCGCGCCAATAATAGCTTCTACAGCGTCGGCCAATATGGATGGGCGTGAACGCCCTCCACTTTTGTGCTCACCTTCACCCAGGCGCAAATGCTCGGACAGGTTTAGGCCCTGTGCCAACATCACCAGTGTGTCTTGCTTGACCAAATTGGCTCGCACGCGAGACAAGTCACCCTCAGGCAAATCGCCCAAACGTTGGTACAGCAAGGTAGACACGGCCAAGTTCAAGACTGAGTCGCCTAAAAACTCAAGGCGCTCATAGTGGTCCGCGCTGTAAGAGCGGTGCGTCAGTGCTTGACGCAACAGGACCTGGTTGGCAAACGTGTGGCCTATGGCGCTACACAGCTGCGCCAGCGTGGGCGCGCCCTGCTGGGTTTGGGTGACGCGTTTATTCAAAGCCACCAATACGACCTAAGTCAGAGAAGTTCATCCACACAAAAAACGCGCGGCCCACAATGTTGGCTTCAGGTACAAAGCCCCAGTAGCGCGAATCCAATGAGTTGTCGCGGTTGTCGCCCATCATGAAGTAGTGGCCAGCTGGCACCTTGCACACCACGCCTTGCGCGGAGTAGTTGCAGTTCTCACGACCGGCAAAGTCTGCGGCACCCGGCACGAAGGCGGGGCGATTTTCGTCGTTTAAAAACCTAAACGTCTTACCGCCAAGTTGTGTTTCAAACTGCATGCTGTAACGCATGCTGTCGCTGTCAAAAAAATCTGGCAACGGTTGCTGGGCGACCAGCTCACCGTTGATGCGCAGCTGCTTGTTGAGGTAGGACACCTCATCTCCAGGCAAGCCCACAACGCGTTTGATGTAGTCCAGGTTGGGTTGTGGTGGGTATCTAAACACCATCACGTCGCCGCGCTGCGGCTCGTTGTTGTCCATCACTTTGGTGTTGAGCACGGGCAGACGTATGCCGTAGTGAAACTTGTTCACCAAAATCAAGTCGCCAATACGCAGCGTGGGCACCATAGAGCCTGACGGTATTTTGAAGGGCTCAAACAAAAATGAGCGCAGCACAAACACCACCAGCAACACAGGGAACAAACCTGCTGTCCAATCCAGCCACCAGGGCTGGCGCAGCAGGCTGTCTGAGGCCTCAAGGCTGTCCCAGTCTGTGTCGACGTCGGTAATGCCTTGCGCAGCCAACTGCGTGCGGCGCAGGGCCATGTTGTCTATCAAGCGCTGCGCAGCCAGGCGGCGCTGTGGCAAAAAGTACAAGCGCTCAGCCACCCAATAAACGCCTGTCACAAAAGTGGCCAGAAACAGCACCAGCGCAAAGTTGCCAAGCACCGCGCCGGTGTACCACATGACGGCAAACACCACAAAAACACCCAGCAGCACCGCCGTGACAATAGACATCACGGTGTTGATTGGGTTGTCGCCAAGCGTGATATTGGGGGTAGATGTTGCAGTCATTAATCTTCCACTTGCAAAATGGCCAAGAAGGCTTCTTGCGGCACCTCAACAGAGCCGATTTGTTTCATGCGTTTTTTACCGGCTTTTTGCTTTTCAAGCAATTTGCGCTTGCGCGAAATATCGCCGCCGTAACACTTGGCCAACACGTTTTTACGCATGGCCTTCACGGTTTCGCGGGCAATGATGTTGCCGCCAATCGCGGCTTGAATGGCCACGTCAAACATTTGGCGTGAAATAACTTCACGCATTTTGCCCACCACAGCGCGGCCTCGGTGCTGTGACTGGCTTCTGTGCACAATGATGGCCAAGGCGTCTACGCGCTCACCATTGAGCATGATGTCAACCTTCACCACGTCAGAGGCGCGGTACTCCTTGAACTCGTAGTCCATAGACGCGTAGCCACGACTGACAGACTTCAGGCGGTCAAAGAAGTCCAACACGATTTCACCCAGCGGCAACTCGTAAGTCAGCATGACTTGCTTGCCGTGGTAGGCCATGTTCATTTGCACACCGCGCTTTTGGTTGGCCAGTGTCATCACCGCGCCCACATAGTCTTGCGGCATGTACAAATGCACGGTCACTATGGGCTCTCGGATTTCCTGTATTTTGGCAACCTCGGGCATCTTGGCTGGGCTCTCGACTGTGATGACCTCGCCGTCGCCCTTGACCACTTCATACACCACGCTTGGCGCGGTGGTGATGAGGTCCTGGTCAAACTCCCGCTCCAAACGCTCTTGCACAATTTCCATGTGCAGCAAGCCCAAAAAGCCACACCTGAAGCCAAAACCCAAAGCTTGCGACACTTCCGGCTCGTAACGCAGCGCTGCGTCATTGAGTTGCAGTTTTTCAAGCGCGTCGCGCAGGGCGTCGTACTCGCTGGATTCGCTGGGGAACAAGCCCGCAAACACTTGCGGCTGCACTTCCTTAAAGCCTGGCAACGCTTGTGTGGCTGTAAACGCCGCCATACCAGAGCCGTTGCGCACCACAGTGACGGTATCACCCACTTTGGCAGAGCGCAGCTCTTTGATACCTGCAATGATGAAACCCACCTCGCCCGCTTTGAGCGATTCGCGGTTGACAGGGCCAGGGGAGAAAACACCTACCTTGTCAGCGTTGTACTGCGTATCAGTTGCCATCAGCTTGATGCGCTCACCGCGCTTTAGCTCACCGTCCACCATACGCACCAACATCACCACGCCCACATAAGCGTCGTACCAGCTGTCAATAATCATGGCTCGCACAGCGCCGTCTGGGTCACCTTTGGGTGGCGGCACCTTGGCCACCACCATCTCCAAAATGTCATCAACACCCATGCCCGACTTGGCCGAGCACGGTATGGCATCAGAGGCGTCAATGCCAATGACTTCTTCAATTTCCAGCTTGGCGTTGTCTGGATCTGCTTGGGGCAAATCCATTTTGTTGAGCACGGGCAACACCTCAACGCCAAGGTCTAGCGCCGTGTAACAGTTGGCTACAGTTTGCGCCTCAACGCCCTGGCTGGCATCCACGACCAGCAAGGCACCCTCACACGCCGACAAGGAACGCGACACCTCATAAGAGAAGTCCACGTGCCCCGGTGTGTCAATCAGGTTGAGGTTGTAAATTTGTCCGTCGCGCGCCTTGTATTGCAGCGATGCAGTTTGCGCCTTGATGGTGATGCCGCGCTCTTTTTCAATGTCCATGGAGTCCAGCACTTGCGCACTCATCTCTCGGTCACTCAGACCACCACAACGTTGAATAATGCGATCAGCCAGCGTGGACTTGCCGTGATCGATGTGCGCGATGATGGAGAAATTTCGAATGTGTTTCATCAACAAAAAGGTGATCTACAAGTGCTGCCTAGCACCCGTACGCAATGAATGAAAAAAGGGCGCGTCATGGTGACGCGCCCTGAACCAACAATCTTTGGCAACTGCGATTGATTGGAGATCCATTGTAGGCAAAAACCGCAAAAAACAAGCCTTTGCGCAGATTTGACCCTACAGCGGCCGTGTCAACCAAAATTAGTTATCCACAGATTTATGCACACGTTATCCACATACATTGTGGGCAACGGGCGCTGTTTGTTTGGTCGCCGTCGCAGCCACGCCACAGGCTTCCATAATATGAAGAGCCCAAAACTAAAAACGAGGTTATGGCTGGTATTCAGCCTCTTATTCTAATTGTTTTAGGTTTTAAAAATTTTTGGGATTTTTTGCAGTTACGCTGCAAACAAACCACTTGCAAATTGGGCCTGTCTGGGCCCATCTGAAAAAATGTCGCCCAAACCAAACTGAGCGACATTTTTAACAAGGCTACAACAGGCCAACGCTTACCTGCGCAACAAGGCGTACTGCACCCATTGCCCACGACGGAACAGCACGCTAACCGCTGGTTTGTCGGCGGTTTTTTCCAGCAATACTTTCAACGCGTTGACATTCGCAACCTTTGTGTTGGCCAGCGCCAGGATCACGTCATCGGCGCGCAGGCCAGCTCTGGCCGCTACACCTTGCGCTTCCTGCACTTTTACGCCGCCGTCCAGGTTGAACTCGCGTTTTTCAAGGTCAGTCAGGTCCAGCACGCTCAAGCCCACTGCTTTGAGCTGCTCACCCGTTTGTGGCTCTGGCTTCTGTTGTGCAACGTCTTGGGGCTCTGGGTCAAACGCGCCCACAGTGATGTGCAGTGTTTTCTCTTTACCTTGACGCACCACCACCAGTGGCGCTTTGGAATTGGGCTTGGTGTTGCCCACCAAGCGAGGCAAGTCCAAGGACTTGTCAATGTCTGTGCCGTCAAACTGCACGATGACGTCGCCTGGCTCAATGCCAGCCTTGGCAGCAGGTGAACCAGCCTCTACACCGCGCACCAGCGCGCCACGCGGCTTGCCCAACCCTAAAGCCTCAGCGATGTCTTTATCGACACCAGCAATGCTCACACCAATGCGGCCGCGCGTGACAAAACCCTGGCTGCGCAATTGCGACGACACGCGCACGGCATCGTCAATAGGAATGGCAAACGAGATGCCCTGGAAGCCACCAGAGCGCGAGTAGATTTGGCTGTTAATGCCCACCACTTCGCCGCGCATATTGATGAGCGGGCCGCCTGAGTTACCGGGGTTGATGGCCACATCGGTCTGGATAAACGGCAGGTAGTCACCCGTCTCGCGGGCCTTGGCGCTGACGATACCAGCCGTCACCGTGTTCTCGAGGCCGTACGGTGAGCCAATGGCCATCACCCACTCACCCACTTTGAGTTGCGCGGGGTTACCCAGGCGCACTGGCACCAGGTCAGTCGCCTCTACCTTGACCACCGCCACATCGGTGCGCTTGTCAGCGCCAATGATTTTGGCTGGAAACTCACGCTGGTCAGGCATGGTGACAATCAACTCGTCAGCACCGTCCACCACGTGTGCGTTGGTCATGATGTAGCCGTCGGCACTCAGTACAAAGCCTGAGCCAATGCCGCGCGGGCGCTGACCACCCTCGTCTGGCGTGCCATCTTGATCACCAGGATTGGCACCACCAAAACCTGGTGGCACCGGAATACCAAAGCGGCGGAAGAACTCCAACATTTGCTCTTCTTGCGAGTTGCCGCTTTGCGGCTTGGTGTTTTCCAAGGTGCGAATGTTCACCACTGATGGCCCCACCGCCTCAACCAATTGCGTGAAGTCTGGCAGGCCACTCACCATGGGCGCTGCGGGCTGTGCCACTGCTGTCGCAGAAACGGGTAGCGCTTGGGCTTGCTGCACATGGGCGGCGTCTGATGTTGCACTCAGTGTCCAAGCCGCGCCTGCGCCCAATACGGCCAGGCCCACAATAGCGGCGCTGATGATGTTTCGGCTAATGCCTGATGAGGATTGCTTGCCGGGTACTGGTTGCTGGTTCACGTTATTCCCTTCCAAATGTCATGCTGTGCATTGTCATACGGGCTTTATAGCCATGCTGTGTGTGAGGCGGTGAGGATGCAATGGTTCCATTAAGCTGCGGTAAAGCGTTTATTGGTCATTGAACTGCACGCTGCGCATTAAAGCTCTGAGCGTGGCCACGGGCACCTCACCCACAGCTGTTACCCACATGGGCGGCACGGCAGCGCTGACGCTGGCTGTGGCACCCAGATGCACGGCGCTGGGCTGGCGCTGCCCTTTGGCAGCCAGGGGCTCGACAAACAAAGACACGGATGCCAGACCATCTGAAAAGACCCACTGCGCAGGCGCACCCGCTACCAATACGCCATTGACACGAGGTCTGTTAACAACGCCCGCTTCAAATCCGGCCACCGCCTGGCGCTGCGACCAGCCCAGACTGCTGGCCGACAAGGTTTGCGTATCGGCGATACGCACCGCGTATGTCGGTGGCACTTGCAACCATTGCTGCATGGTGGGTAAATCGACGCCGCTCGCCACCACGATGTCGCTGTAAGCCACTTGCTCCAACATGTCACCAGAGTCAGTCGCCACTGTTTGCCACTGGAGCACCAAACCAGACTCGGCATCACGCCAAATGCGGTAGGAGTGACGCCAGTCGTCTTTGGCCTGCAAGGCCACACCGACAGTGGCCAAGCCCGCCACACGCTTGCCACTTAAAGACTGCATGACGTAATGATCGCCCACATGCTGGCCAGCGCTGGTGAGTACTGCAGGGAACAAGCCCAAATCTGTGCGACGCTCTTGGCGCACCAGTTGCGCGGCATGGTCCACACTGAACACGGTGTCGCCCTTGCGCAAGGTGGTGTGAGGCTGGCCGCTGAGCAAATCCACACGCTCCAGTGCCTGGCCGTTGTGGTCGATGTGCCAGATTTTGGCAGACACCATCTCCGCGCCCGACTGCACCACCATGGTGCCTACAAAGGTTTGTTGTTGGGCGGCGGTATTCACGTCTAACAGCCATGCGCGAATATCACTGGTTGGCTGTGCCAACACAGCACTGCACAAGCCAAGCGCCGTTGCGCCAGCAAACGCCAACCTGGCAATATGGCGCTGCATGCTCACTGCGTGCCACCTGTCCAGGCTACATTGCGCACAAAGCCCACGGCCCCAGGCCAAGCATTGCTGACACCGGTTTGCCTGTGTGTAGCCAACAACGCCTCAAGCTTGGGGTCTGTGATGTCGGACGCCCCAATGTCACCCACATCAGCAGCGACCACATTGATGCCTGACAAGTCAACGCCGCGGTCAACGGGCGCCGCCGCAAACGGCTGCGACGTTACGCCGCCAGTGCCAGTGCCAACGTCAGTTGGAAACTGCCACCACACACCCAACACCAGCGCCACGGCTGCTGCGCTGCTCATGGCGCGCCAGTTGAACCAGGAGTCGTTGGCCGCCGCCTGGCTGGTCAACGGCGCTGAGGCTGTTTGAACCACTTCAGTTTGCGCCAAAGGCTGGGCTGCATAGTGGGCTTGCACAGCGGCCAATACACGGCCAGTGCGTGCGGTTTGCCGCGCTGTATCGGGTACAGGCTGGGCACGCAAGGCTTGGGCAATGGCGTTTGCTGTGACTGCCGCACTGACGCCGCGCGCAGTGCCATTGTCTTGACCCAGTTGCTCGCACAGTTGTTCGCATTGCTGCGCCTGTTGTTGCGCGTCCAGCGCGTCGTCCAGCCAAGCGCTGACGAGCTCTGTCTGAGCGTCATGGTTGTGGTTGAGCATTTGTGGCATGGCAGTTTCAAACGCTGGATTCACCAGCGTTTGCCTCCTTGTTTGTCTAACATGGGTTTGATGCGCTGCGATATGGCTTCGCGCGCCCTGAAAATACGTGAGCGAACGGTACCAATGGGGCAGGCCATGGCTTGCGCAATGTCGTCATAGCTCATGCCTTCAATTTCACGCAACGTAATCGCCTCTCGCAGCTCACTGGGCAAAGCGTCCATGGCTTGGTTAATAGCTTGGGCAATTTCTTTGCTTGCCAAAGCCGACTCAGGCGTTTGTTCGTCAACCGCCATGTGTGTTTGTTCCCGCACACTGCCGGAAGTTTCATCGTCGTCGTCATGTTCCAGGGACGACTGCGCACGCACGGGGTCTTTGTTGGCTTTGATAATGGCTTTTTTCGCCGAGTTAACAGCAATGCGGTACAGCCAGGTGTAGAACTTGGCCTCTCCTCTGAACTGCGCCAAGGCCTTGTAGGCTTTGATGAAGGTTTCTTGCGTCACGTCTTCGCACAGCCCGGGGTCTCGCACCCAACGGCCCACCAAACGCGCCACGCGCGCCTCGTACTTGATTACCAGCCAATCGAACGCGCGCGTGTCGCCCGCGACAGCGCGTTGCACCATGGCCGCATCCGCATCTGGTGAGGCGGGTCCGACTGGCGTGGCAGGTATAGGTTGGGTATCAGTCATAGCGGGCTTCACACTATAGCGTGCACCGTGCCGCCTTTTGACACAAAGGCCGCTATGCGGGCTTGATTGCCATCAGAGCACGACGCATCGCCAACCAACGCCCTGGGCTGTCACGCTCAAACAGCCACAGCCATTGGCTGCCACCCTGCAAGCAAGACACCCTCACCAACGCGCAAAAACCCATGTCCAGTGCCACAGCAGTGCTGGCTAGCGGCACGGGCTCGCTGTACTCGCGTGTTTGCAGTTGCCACACAGCTTCGCGCCCAAGATACTGCCAGGCCAAATAGCAGACGACTTGTTGCTTGACCTTTGCACCCACCAGCGCATTCGCAAGAAGCCACAGCAACAACACGCCCGCGGCCAACACCCAAGGCCAACGCTGGCCGGCGGCGGGCTGGCTGGCATGGGCCGTGGCCACCAACAGCAACAGTTGCAAGACACCCACAACATAAAAGGCGCGCCCGCACAAAGCACAACGCCCCACGGGGTACATCACCGGCGGGGCGTTGTGCATGTTCAGCGAACAGACTGCGTGGTTAACTCAGGCGTTTAAAGACCAACGAGCCGTTGGTACCACCAAAGCCAAAATTGTTTTTAATGGCCACATCAATGCGCATATCACGCGCTGTATTGGCGCAGTAGTCCAGGTCGCACTCTGGGTCTTGGTTGTCAATGTTGATGGTAGGCGGACTTTTCTGGTGGTGCACGGCCAAGGCCGTAAACACACTCTCGATACCACCAGCCCCGCCCAGCAAGTGGCCGGTCATGGACTTGGTAGAGTTGATCACCAGCTGCTTGGCCGCATCACCAAAGGCAGCCTTGAAGGCGTTGGACTCGTTGATGTCACCCAGCGGTGTAGACGTGCCATGCGCATTGGCGTACTGCACGTCACTGGGGTTGACGCCTGCATTGGCCAAGGCGCTGAGCATGGCGCGGCGCGGACCGTCCATATTGGGCGCGGTCATGTGGCCGGCATCTGCGCTCATGCCGTAACCGACAAGCTCACAGTAAATTTTGGCGCCTCGGGCTTTGGCGTGCTCGTACTCTTCGAGCACCATCACGCCTGCACCTTCGCCCAGCACAAAGCCGTCGCGGTCTTTGTCCCAGGGGCGTGAGGCGGCTTTGGGGTCGTCGTTGCGGGTAGACAAGGCGCGCATGGCGGCAAAGCCACCAATGCCAAGCGGTGACACGGTGGACTCGGCGCCGCCAGCCACGATGACATCAGCATCGCCGTATTCAATTTTTCTGGCCCCTTCGCCAATGCTGTGCAAACCAGTGGTGCACGCAGTAACGACTGCCAAGTTGGGTCCCTTGAAGCCGTGTCGCATAGACACATGACCAGAGATCATGTTGATGATGGACGCCGGTACAAAGAACGGAGAAATTCTGCGAGGGCCGCGATTGACCAGTTCACCATGAGTTTCTTCAATCAGTGGCAAGCCACCGATACCCGACCCAATGATGCAACCGATTCGGTAGGCCAATTCGTCGTTTAAGTCGTCGCCCTGGGGCAAGCCAGCATCCACAACAGCCTGTTGTGCAGCGGCAATACCCAAGTGAATAAAGCGGTCCATGGACCTGGCTTCTTTGGCGCTAATGTAGGACTCGAGATCGAAATCTTTCACCTCGCCGGCGATTTTGCAAGCAAACGCAGACGTGTCAAAAGATGTGATGGTGTCTATGCCAGAGCGCCCGGCCAACAGGTTGGACCAAGACTGCTCTACGGTATTGCCCACTGGGCTGACACAGCCTAGGCCAGTAACTACTACGCGACGACGACTCATGCCAGCTTAGGCCTTTTGATTCGCCAAGGCGTAATCGATGGCATTTTGAACGGTTGTGATCTTCTCGGCATCTTCATCGGGGATTTCGATGCTGAACTCGTCTTCCAGAGCCATCACCAACTCCACGGTGTCTAGCGAGTCGGCGCCCAGGTCTGCAACGAAAGCTTTTTCGCTGGTTACTTACTTGGCCTTCTTCAACACCTAGTTGCTCGGCAATGATTTTCTTCACACGTGCTTCAATATCACTCATAGTTCCCTCTGAGGGTGGTTACAAACAGGCTGTCATTTTAGCGACCAAACGAAGGGTTTCGTCTGACACCCGCCCGACAGTCTTGGGCGTAGTTTCCCTACCGGGGTAAACCAGTAGGAAGCCAGTATGTTGCCAGCATTTACCCGCAACACACCTTAATTGCGCCTAAACGCAGTTAACTCATCAGCATGCCGCCATTGACGTGCAGCTCTTGTCCGGTGACATAAGCCGCCATGGGGCTGGATAAATAGGCCACAGCATAGGCAATATCGGCAGCCTTGCCCAAATGACCCAAGGGAATTTGAGCCAGCAACCCTTGCTGATGCTCAGCGGACAGGGCTGCTGTCATATCGGTTTCAATAAAGCCGGGGGCCACACAGTTCACTGTGATGTTGCGCCCGCCCAGCTCACGCGCCAGCGCGCGGGTCATGCCCGCCACACCGGCCTTGGCCGCCGCGTAGTTGGCTTGACCGGCGTTGCCCAGGGCACCAACCACCGAAGTGATGTTGACGATGCGGCCATGGCGCTGCTTCATCATGGGCTTGATGGCGGCGCGACTTGTCGTAAACACTGCCTTCAGGTTGGTGTCCATCACGGCGTCCCAGTCGTCGTCTTTCATGCGCATGGCCAACGTGTCGCGGGTAATACCTGCATTGTTCACCAGCACATCCAAGCGCGCGTTGGTGTTGACAATGTCATCCACCAAAGCCCGCACACCAGCGCCGTCGTTCACATCCAGCACCACACCCTTGCTGCCCTCAAAGGCAGCCAGGGCTTGGGAAATTTTGTCTGCGCCAGAGGCTGTGGTGGCTGTACCCACCACCAAAGCGCCCATAGCCGCCAAGTGGGCGGCTATCGCCGCACCAATACCGCGGGACGCACCCGTGACCAAGGCGACTTGGCCGCTTAGTGGTTGCGAAAAATTAATGGTTTGAGTCATAGCTGTCGTTTTAAACAATGGTGGCTACTTCATGACGTCAAAGCCGCCAGGGCAGCGTCAAGTGTAGCGGGGTCATAAACGGGCAACGCCGCAAGCTCGGGCTCAATGCGCTTTGCCATGCCGCTTAACACTTTACCGGGGCCGCACTCTAATACCGTGGCAGTGCCATTGGCTTTGAGCTGCTGCACAGACTCAACCCAGCGCACCGCGCCAAAGGCTTGGCGCACCAAAGCGTCCTTGATGTGGGCGGGCTCAGACAAGCTCTTGACGTCTACGTTGTTGAGCACGGGAATGCTTGGCGCTAGCAGCTCAATATCTTTTAAACGCTCAGCCAGCTTGGTAGAGGCAGGCTTCATCAGGCTGGAGTGAAACGGCGCAGATACAGGCAACGGTAACGCGCGCTTGGCTCCAGCCGCTTTGATCTCAACCATGGCTTGCTCAACCGCAGCCTTGCTGCCAGCAATCACAGTCTGGTTGGGGTCGTTGAAGTTCACCGCCTCCACCACTTCACCAGATTCAACCGGGAAGCTGCGCTGCACTTGCGAGCACAGTGTGACCACTTGCTGCGACGGCATACCCAAAATGGCAGCCATGGCACCTTTGCCAACTGGTACGGCCTCTTGCATGGCTTGGGCACGCAAACGCACAAGGGGTGTGGCTTGCGCCAGTGTCAGGCTGCCAGCTGCAACCAGGGCCGCGTACTCGCCCAGTGAATGGCCAGCCAGCCAGGCAGGTTGGGCGCCACCGGCTTTTATCCAAGCACGGTAAGCGGCCACGCCAGCGACCAACATAACGGGCTGCGTATTGGTGGTGAGCGACAAGGCTTCGGCTGGACCGTTGGCAATCAGCGCACCCAGGTCTTCGCCCAAGGCCTCGCTGGCCTCAGCCACCGTGTCGCGCACCACGGCGTTGTCCACCCAGGCGTCCAGCATACCCACAGACTGTGAGCCCTGGCCTGGGAATACGATTGCAAGCGATGAGTGTGTCGTCATAGATGAATTTGTATGTCTTGCTGGTGGCGCTTACATGCGCACCAAAGCCGAACCCCAGGTAAAACCGCCTCCCACGCCTTCCATGAGCACAGTTTGACCGGGCTTAACGTCACCGGTGCGCACACCGTGATCAAGTGCCAGCGGTATGGAGGCAGCTGATGTATTGCCATGCTCAGCCACCGTCACCACCACGCGCTCCAGCGGTAGCTTGAGCTTTTTGGCGGTGCTGGTCATGATGCGAATATTGGCCTGATGTGGCACCAGCCAGTCTACGTCGGCTTCTGTTTTGCCGGCTTTTGCCAGTACCGTTTTGGCTGTTTTCTCAAGCACGCCAACAGCCAGCTTGAAGACTGCCTGACCGTCCATGGTGAGCAAGGGGCTGCCAGAAATATGACCGTTGGCCACCGTGCCTGGCGTGCACAAAATGTCGCGGTGCTTGCCATCTGCATGCAAGTCTGTGGCCAGGATGCCCGCGCCTGTGCCGTCGTGTTCAACGGCCTCAAGCAACACCGCACCTGCACCATCACCAAACAGCACGCAGGTGGTGCGGTCATTAAAGTCTAAAAGTCTTGAAAAAACCTCTGCACCCACCACCAAAGCATTGGTCGCGGCACCGGTTTGAATCATGGCATTGGCCACGCTAACGGCGTAAATAAAACCACTGCAAACAGCTTGCACGTCAAATGCTGCGCCACCCGCAGCGCCTGCCTCGTCGCCATCGGCCAAGGCAGCGGTAGTGAGCTTGTGTTGCAGGATAGACGCCGTAGAGGGAAACACCATGTCAGGCGTGGACGTGGCGACGATGATGAGATCGACATCGCTTGCACGCTTGCCTGCAGCCCAGGCAGCGCCTGCTGGCCTCAAAAGCCAAGTCACTGGCGTGCACACCGTCTTCCACAAAGTGCCTGGCGCTGATACCTGTGCGCTCAACAATCCACTCATCGCTAGACTCCAGGCCTTTGGCAGCCAGTTGGTCGACCAGGTCTTGATTGGTCAAGCGCTTGGGGGGCAGGTAACTGCCAGTGCCTGCAATGCGTGCAAATAAACTCATGTACAAATGGTGCTAAGTGGCCTTAGACCTGCGCGGGAGCTTGCTCCGCTGGGTCTGCAACGCCGGGGCGAGAGGCCAAGGCCTGCTCAATGCCTGCGCGTACGCCTGCTAGTAATTGATGCTTGGCTGCATCATAAGCTCTGTCGAGTGCCTGACCAAATGCATAAGCGTCGGCTGAGCCGTGACTCTTGAACACCAAACCTTTGAGGCCCAACAAGGCAGCGCCGTTGTAACGGCGATGGTCCACTTTGTTTTTGAATGCATTCAGCACAGGCATGGCCACAACGGCCGCAGCCTTGGTGAGCCAGTTACGCGAAAACTCTTTCTTGATAAAGCCGCCAATCATGGTGGCCAAGCCCTCGCTGGCCTTGAGGGCTACGTTGCCGACAAAGCCGTCACACACCACGATGTCTGTGGTGCCATGAAAAATGTCGTTGCCTTCTACATTGCCGTAAAAGTTCAGGTGACCACGCTCGTGCGCGCCGCGTAACAGCTCGCCCGCACGCTTGATGACTTCACTGCCCTTGATCACCTCTTCGCCCACATTCAGCAATCCAACTGTGGGGGTTGCAGGGCCAGAGGTAGCAGCCACCAGGGCTGAGCCCATGAGCGCAAATTGCAGCAAATGCTCGGCCGAGCAGTCCACGTTGGCACCGAGGTCCAGCACCGTTGTGGCGCCACCCTTTGCATTGGGAAGTTGCGAGGCAATGGCAGGTCTGTCAATACCGTCTAGGGTTTTGAGCACATAGCGGGCAATCGCCATTAGCGCGCCGGTGTTACCAGCAGACACAGCCGCTGATGCGTTGCCGTCTTTGACTTGCGTGACAGCCACGCGCATGCTGGAGTCTTTTTTGCGGCGCAAGGCCACTTCCACCGGGTCGTCCATGGTGACCACCTCAGTGGCCAGCACAAACGAGCAACGGGGGTGCCGCGCCAAATCACCCAGGGCAGCCTGGGCTTGCGCATTGCCGACCAGCACCAAGCGCGCAGCGGTGTGCGTAGCCAGAAAGGTACGGCAGGCCGGGATGGTGCAGGTAATGCCTGCGTCGCCTCCCATACAGTCTACGGCCACGCTGATGAGCGTGGGCTGCGTCTGCAATACCTCAGAGTTTGTCATGTGAGCGCATAAAGCAAAGGCCCGCACAACACTGCGCGGGCCTTTGCATAGGCGAACAATTTAAGACTCGGATTTGGTCTTGAGCACCTTGCGACCACGGTAAAAACCTGTGGGGCTGATGTGGTGACGCAAGTGCACTTCGCCAGTTGTTGGCTCAATCGCAATGCCTGGGTTTGTCAAGGCATTGTGTGCACGGTGCATACCGCGCTTGGAAGGTGACTTTTTGTTTTGTTGGACGGCCATGATGGCTCCTAATAAAGTACCGGCTGGTGCGACGTTCCCACGTGCATGACTCCAACCGCAGTTTCAATCAAAGATTCTGATCTTGGCACGCGCACTGGCTTCAGCGGTGCACCAAACCCGAAATTATAACCCGAGTCACGCCCATATTCAAGGTGACCAGACATGGCTGTTGGCGAAATACGGTAAGACCGCGCCAACTTGCGCAAGAAACGCTTAGTTCATTGATTTATTGAACTTTTTTTAACGCTGCCAGCGCGGCGAAGGGATTGGGTTTTTCATCAACAGCAGGCTCTGGGGCCTGGTAACCCTCAGCCTGGCAGTCTTCGTGAAGCGGCACTATGGGCATGGCCATGATCAGCTCGTCCTCGATCAGCGCCTGTAAATCCAAGCTGGGCTCCAGAGCCAGCACATCTTCCTCGGCCTCTTCGTCTTCAAATGCTGCCTGTTCTTCGTTGGACACAAAGCGCAAATCTTGCGCGACAACCAAGGGAGCAGCAACGACTTGCAAGCAACGTTGGCAGGTGAGCGGCAGATAGGTTTGCGCCTCGATACGCAGCCACACCTGCTTGGCGTTGTCAGCGCCTGTGCCAATAGCTGTGCCCATGGAGGGATCGCGCTCCTGGGCGCGCAAGGCCACTTGTACTTGGGCCTCGCCCACATCGTCTGCCGCTTCTTCAAGCAGTCGCGTAAACACGGACAACGGCACCGTGCGCTCATCGACCCGAGCTTGCGCCGCCCAAGCCGCTACATTGGCTTGCGCCCAATCCGCAATGGTTGTTGGCGCAGATGAAGATTCAGACATAAATACAAAACAATCAAATAGTGACGGAGAGCCAGTGTAAGACAATGACGCCAGCCGTCCATACCAACGCTCACACTTTCACGTTATGACCACCAGCGCAACACCACCGATTATTTTGGGCTCAACCTCTGTGTACAGGGCAGAGTTACTCGCCCGCTTACGCCTGCCTTTTACCAAATCCAGGCCAGAAGTGGATGAAACGCCGCTACCTGGTGAAGCCCCCGCTGCGCTGGCTGCGCGCTTGGCAATGGCCAAAGCGCAGGCTGTAGCGCTGAACAACCCGACCGCGCTGGTGATTGGCAGCGACCAAGTGGCTGACCTGAACGGCCAACCATTGGGCAAGCCTGGCAACTTTAGCCGTGCTGTGGCGCAACTCACGGCCATGAGCGGTCAGCTGGTTGTTTTTCATACCGCCGTAGCCTTGGTCTGCCACCAGTCAGGCTTTAGCCAACAAGACACGGCCGTGGTACGCGTCAGGTTCAGAAACCTGAGCCAGGCCGAAATTGAACGCTATGTGCTGGCCGAAGAACCTTATGACTGCGCAGGCAGCGCCAAAAGCGAGGGCTTGGGTGTAAGCCTTCTGGAGAGCATGGACAACGACGACCCCACAGCGCTGATTGGCTTGCCCTTGATTAAAACCTGCAACTTGCTGCGCGCTGCTGGCGTGATGGTGCCATGAGTACCACCACACAGACAGGCCGCTTGCTGCTGGTCCCCACACCGCTGGACTTTGGCTGCGCACCCGAGCTGCTTGCCCCCATAGCCGACGCCCTGCCCGCCCACACCATTGCGCAAGCCGCCAACACGACGCACTGGATTACTGAAAACGCGAAATCTACCCGCGCGTTTTTAAACCGCCTGGCCACCCATATGCCACTGGCTTGCAGCATGCAAGATATGCAACTGCAAGTGCTGCCGCGCGAAGCACACAAAAGCGGCGACCACACCGCAAGCGCCCTGGATACACAGGCCAAGACCTGGTTGGCGCCCGCTTTAAAAGGCTTTGATGTCGGTTTGGTGAGCGAAGCGGGCATGCCTGCAATTGCAGACCCCGGCTCATCCGTGGTGCGTGCAGCCCACGCCATGGGCTTGGCCGTTGTGCCACTGAGCGGGCCTGTGTCGTTGATGCTCGCCTTGGCCGCCAGTGGCCTGAACGGCCAACAGTTTGCCTTTGTGGGCTACCTGAAAAAGGGCGCTGAGCTGACCGCCCACATCAAGGCGCTAGAGGCCACCGCACTCAAAACAGGGCAAACCCAGTTGTGCATAGAGACGCCCTACCGCAACACCCAACTGCTGCAAACCCTAATCGCCACGCTGTCGCCAAACACGCGACTGGCCGTGGCCAGCGGCCTGGCAGTGGCACCCGAGGTGTTTAGCCAAACAGTGGCAGCCTGGCGTGAACAGGTCAAACGCAACAAGCCGCCAGCCTTGGACTTGCCGGCGGTGTTTTTGTGGGGGCCTTAGGCCTGGTGGCGCAATGCCGGGAACAAAATGACATCGCGAATGCTGGCGCTGTCGGTCAGCAACATCATCAAACGGTCAATGCCAATGCCGCAGCCGCCAGCTGGCGGCATGCCGTACTCCAAAGCGCGTACAAAGTCGTGGTCGAAGAACATGGCTTCATCGTCACCGCTGTCTTTGGCAGCAACTTGCGCATGAAAGCGCGCGGCTTGGTCTTCGGCGTCGTTCAACTCTGAAAAGCCATTGCCGAATTCACGCCCGGTGATGTACAACTCAAAACGCTCGGTGACTTCCGGGCGCTGGTCGCTGGCACGGGCCAGTGGTGAAATTTCCACTGGGTGCTCGCAAATAAAGGTGGGCTGCCACAGCTTTTCTTCCACCAATTCCTCAAAGTACATCACCTGCAAACTGGCCAGGCTCTTGCCGCTGGTTTTGTCTGGGCCAATGCCCAGGCCTTTGAGGGCGTTCGCCAGCCACGCTGCGTCGTGCGCATTGGCACCCGCATCGGTGTGCTGTTCAATGGCTTGGCGAATGGTCAAGCGCGCAAAGGGGGCGGCCAAGTCCACGTCTTTGCCGCCATAAGTCATTTGCAAAGAGCCTGTGGCTTTTTGAGCGGTTTCACGAATGAGCTTTTCAGTGAAGTCCATCAAGTCTTGGTAATTCCAGTAGGCCGCGTAGAACTCCATCATGGTGAACTCGGGGTTGTGCCTGACGGAAATACCTTCGTTGCGGTAGCTGCGGTTGATTTCAAATACACGCTCAAAACCGCCTACCAGCAAACGCTTGAGATACAACTCAGGCGCAATGCGCAAAAACATTTCTTGATCCAGGGCGTTGTGGTGCGTCACAAACGGCTTGGCATTGGCACCACCTGGGATGGGGTGCAGCATGGGCGTCTCGACTTCCAAAAAGTCATTCGCCACCATGAATTCACGCAAACCACTGACGGCTTTCGAACGTGCCGCAAAGCGTGTGCGTGCGGCCTCGTCGGTGATGAGGTCAACATAGCGCTGGCGGTATTTGATTTCCTGGTCGGCCACGCCGTGAAACTTGTCTGGCAAAGGGCGCAGGCTCTTGGTGAGCAAGCGCACGCTATCGGCGTGAATGGTGAGCTCACCCGTACGTGTCTTGAACAACACCCCTTCAGCGGCCACGATATCACCCAAATCCCAGTGCTTAAAGGCTTGGTGTAACGCTTCACCCACGCTGTCGTTGTTGAGGTAAATTTGTATGCGGCCTGCGGCGCTGCCCAGAGAGCCGTCTTGCAAGGTGGCAAAGCTGGCCTTGCCCATCACACGCTTAAGCATCATGCGGCCAGCCACGCTGGCGCGCTGGTTCAAAGGCTCCAATTCTTCTTTGGTTTTGTCACCAAAGGTATCGGCCAGGGCTTGCGCGCGATCGCCAGGCTTGAAGTCGTTGGGAAACGCAACGCCTGCACCATCGGCACAGGCCGCGCGGATGCTGGCCAATTTGTCACGACGCTCGGCAATGAGTTGGTTTTCATCAACCGCAGGGGCGGCGTTGTTCTCGGGCGCGTTGGACATGGCTAGATTTCAGTGCAAAAAGAAAGGCCGCACACCTCATGCGGCCAAAAGCCCTCTATTTTAAGCCCAGCGTTGCATCAGCCGTTTTGGGTATCAGAGTCCCACTGCCTGAGCGTGCGCAGCTTCTCACCCACTTTCAGCTCCAAGCCTCTATCAACCGGCTGGTACCAACCAGGCTCAGGCATGCCATCTGGCAGATAGCACTCACCAGCGGCATAGGCATTGGGCTCGTCATGGGCGTACCGGTACGCGTGGCCGTGACCCAAGTCTTTCATGAGCTTGGTGGGCGCGTTGCGCAAGTGCAGGGGTACTTCACGGCTTTTGTCTTGCTTGACGAATGCCTTGGCGCGGTTGTAGGCCACGTAACCTGCATTGCTTTTGGGCGCCATGGCCAAATAAATAGTGGCCTGGGCCAGGGCCAACTCACCCTCAGGACTGCCCAGGCGCTCAAATGTGGTGGCAGCGTCGTTGGCAATTTGCATGGCTCTTGGGTCGGCTATGCCAATGTCTTCCCAAGCAATGCGAACAATGCGGCGCGCCAGATACTTGGGATCCGCGCCGCCGTCCAGCATGCGCGTGAGCCAATAAAGCGCCGCGTCTGGGTGAGAGCCGCGCACAGACTTGTGCATGGCTGATATTTGGTCAAAGAAGTTGTCGCCACCCTTGTCAAAGCGTCGGCTGTTGAGCGTGAGTGCGTTTTGAATAAATGCCGCATCAATGGTGGTTACGCCAGACGCGTTGGCAGCCGTTTGGCATTGCTCCAGCAGGTTTAAAAAGCGCCTCGCATCGCCGTCGGCATAGCCCACTATGGTGTTGATGGCCGCATCTTCAAAGCTTAAGCCGTTGAGCGCTTTGCTTTGGGCGCGCTGCAGCAGCTCGCGCAGCTCAGCGTCGCTCAACGATTGCAGCACGTATACCTGCGCGCGCGACAACAATGCTGAATTCACCTCAAACGATGGGTTCTCGGTGGTCGCACCTATGAAGGTCACCAAGCCGCTTTCTGCATAGGGAAGCAGCGCGTCTTGCTGCGATTTGTTAAACCGGTGTATCTCGTCGACAAACAAAATGGTGTGCTTGCCCAGCGACAGGTTGTGCTGGGCTTGCTCCATGGCGGCGCGTATGTCCTTGACACCAGAAAACACTGCAGACAGCGCAATAAAAACGCAGTCAAACGCATGGGCTGTCAGCCTTGCAAGCGTGGTTTTACCAACGCCTGGCGGGCCCCAAAAAATCATGGAGTGCGGCTTGCCCGAACTAAAAGCCAAGCGAAGCGGCTTGCCCTGGCCTAGCAGGTGGGACTGGCCAATCACCTCATCCAAGGTGTGCGGGCGTAACGCCTCTGCCAAGGGGGCGGTGGGCTGACTGGCAAACAAATCAGGCACGGCGCAGCTGTTTTATTGACGAATCAGGTCAACGCCGGGAGGCGGCTGAAAGCCAAACACCTCTTCACGGTTGGCGGGCAGCGGCTTGAACGCACTAAAACGCATATCGGATGTTTGGCCAAATTGGTCCACCATCACCAAGGCAACGACATGGTTGTCATCAAACCCCAGCTTGACCCACTTCAACGCGCCGTCGGCTTGCCTGGGCGTGGCACGCACCCACTGCAAGCCCTCGCTGCTGGGTAAGCCTTCCAAGGTGTAATGCGTGCGCAAACCCGATAAATCGGCCGTGCTGGTCAGCAGCGCGGCAGGCGTGTTGCCAAGCGTGGCGGCTTGGTTGCTGGCGGTGACTTGGGCCAGGTCTGGGTCGTACATCCACATGGTCGTACCGTCTGCCACCAGGGTTTGGGCAAAGGGCGCGGTGTAGTCAAACCTGAAACGTCCCGGTCGTGCATAGGCAAACGTGCCTTCAGACAATTTGGGGCTGGGCTTGCTGCCATCGGCCTTGGCCGCAGATGTCACGGTTTGCGTAAAGCTGCTTTGGCCGCTGGTGTTGGCTTTGAGCAACTGCTGCAAGGCCTCGATGCTGTCAAAGCCAACGACACTTTGCGCATTCACAGGCAACACCAGCAACAGGGCCGCGCCGAGGGCACAGATTTTGAGGTGTTTGAGCATGGCGGCTTAGTCCTCTCTGGACGGAGCCAGAATTTCGCGCTGTCCGTTGGTACCCATGGTACTGACAACGCCCGCGTTTTCCATGTCTTCCAGCATGCGTGCGGCGCGGTTGTAGCCAATTTTGAGGTGGCGCTGCACCAGCGAAATGCTGGCCTTGCGGTGCTTCAACACAATTTCTACCGCCTGGTCGTACATGGGGTCTTTTTCGCCGCTACTGTCAGCGCCGTCACCAAAGTCACCCCCTCCGCCATGCCACCTTCCAGCACGCCCTCAATGTAGTTGGGTTCGCCTTGGGTCTTCAAGAACGCCACCACGCGGTGTACTTCCTCGTCACTCACAAACGCGCCGTGCACCCGTAGCGGAAAGCCTGTGCCACTTGGCAAGTACAGCATGTCACCCATACCCAACAAGCTCTCAGCACCCATTTGGTCCAGTATGGTGCGCGAATCAATTTTGCTGCTGACCTGAAAGCTCAAACGTGTAGGAATGTTGGCCTTGATCAAGCCTGTGATGACGTCCACACTGGGGCGCTGTGTGGCCAATATCAGATGGATACCGGCAGCGCGTGCCTTTTGCGCCAAACGTGCAATCAGCTCTTCAATCTTCTTGCCCACCACCATCATCAAGTCGGCCAGCTCGTCAATCACCACCACGATATAGGGCAAGGGCTCCAGCGGCTCTGGCTGCTCTGGCGTGAGTGAAAAGGGGTTGCCAATGAAATCGCCACGGGCTTTGGCTTCTGCCATTTTGGTGTTGTAGCCGGCCAGGTTGCGCACGCCCATTTTGCTCATCAGCTTGTAGCGCTTTTCCATTTCGGCCACACACCACGTCAAGCCGTATGCCGCTTGCTTCATGTCGGTCACCACAGGTGCGAGCAAGTGCGGAATACCCTCATACACACTCATCTCGAGCATCTTGGGGTCAATCAGCAGCAAGCGCACGTCTTGTGGGTCTGCCTTGTAGAGCAAGCTCAAAATCATGGCGTTGATACCCACTGACTTGCCAGAGCCCGTGGTACCAGCTACCAAACAGTGCGGCATTTTGGCCAGGTCAGCCACTACAGGGTTGCCCACAATGTCTTTGCCCAGCCCCATGGTCAGCATGGACTTGGCTTCGTTGTACACGTTAGAGCCCAACACCTCAGACAACTTAATGGTTTGGCGCTTGGCATTGGGCAACTCCAAAGCCATGTAGTTTTTGCCAGGAATGGTCTCAATCACGCGAATAGACACCAGGCTCAATGAGCGTGCCAAGTCGCGCGCCAAGTTCACCACTTGTGAACCTTTCACGCCTGTGGCGGGCTCTATCTCGTAGCGCGTAATAACAGGACCTGGTGCAGCTGCCACCACGCGCACTTCAACACCAAAGTCTTTGAGTTTTTTCTCAATCAAGCGGCTGGTCATTTCCAGCGCATCCGCGCTGACACTCTCGCCTTGCACCACGGCGGCGTCCAGCAAACTGACCTGCGGCAGCTTGGAGTCTGGCATCTCCGTGAATAAAGGCTTTTGCGCTTCCTTCAGCACACGCTCACTGGTGGCTGGTGCTGACACCAACACCGGCTCAATCACCACCGGCGCTGGTCTGGGTTTAGCGGCGCGCGTGGCGCGCATCTGCGCCAAGGCCTGTTCGTCCAGGCCTTCTGAATCAGCCTGGTCATCGTCCAGCAAGCCGCGCTCGCCCAAGGCTATGTCTTCACGCTCTTTGGCCGCTTGCAAGCCAATGCGTACGTCTTCGTCCTGTTCTGCGCGTTCACGGCGTGCGCGAATCCAGTCCACTGGCCATGCGCCCAAGCGCTCAACCACGGCCCCCCAGGAAAACCCAAACACCACGCCAAGCAGCGTCACCAACACAATGAGTCCGGCCACTGCAGAACCGGTAAAGCCCAGCCACATTTGTACAAAACCACCCAATGCCTCGCCCAGCACACCACCAGCCAGCCCGGGCAAGGCTGCATCCAGGGAATGCAAACGGCCCCACTCCAGCATGGCGCTGGCGCACAACACACCCAACCAAGCCAACACGCGACCAGTCATCTGGGCGCGGCGCTTCCACACCACCGTCATGGGTACAGGGTCAGCAGGCTTGGCAGTGGCCCGGCGCTTGGGCGTGGGCTCTACCACTGGCGGGTGCATCCACCGCGTCAAGCTGATGCGCCACACATTGAGGGCACCCAACACCAGCCACCACACCGAGAAACCAAACAAAAAATAGCTCACGTCGGCCAGCCAGGCGCCCATGCGGCCCATCCAGTTGGCAGCAGGCATGTCCATGCCGGAAGTTGACCAGGCTGCGTCGGACAAGGAAAACGTCGCCAGCGCCAGCAACCACACCAGCAGCAGCAAAGCGCCAACGATCAGGGCCAACTCCTGGGCAAAGCGAAACTGCGTGCTGCCAGAACCTGTGTCTTTCGCGGTATTTTTTAAAGTGTCTATTGAATAAGTCATAAAAGCCAAAGTGCAATCAAAATGCACGTCCTTGAAGCTTACCGCAAGCCACAGTGTATGTTGTACCGCCCCCAGCCCGGAGCCATCTGGTCTTAAAGGCTTTGATGGGAGGCCTTCATGTATGGCCCCAACACCTAGAGCGCACACGCCAGCCTCGCTGCCACGCACTAGAACCTACAATGTGAAGCTTGGTAATGACACGCCACGTGTAGTGATTGTTGTGATGCATCTCGCAGGCTGTACTACCTGACGATGCTGCTGTTTGAGCCAGCACGCCTGGTGGCCAAGGCTTTGACGGCCTGTGCAAGGCGTCTGAAACAATCATCTGAGACAGTCAGCCAACATCTGCACATTTGAACAACTGGGCTACAGGCCCAACACCTGAGGAGTGCGCACATGCGCCACATTGAAGTCTTGATTCTGGGCTCAGGCCCAGCCGGATACAGCGCTGCCATCTACGCCGCACGCGCCAACCTGAAACCTGTGGTGATTACCGGCATCGCGCAAGGTGGCCAGCTGATGACCACCACCGAGGTAGACAACTGGCCTGCCGACGTTGAAGGCGTGATGGGCCCAGACCTGATGCAGCGCTTTGAGGCACACGCCAAACGCTTTAACACCGAGGTGGTGTTTGACCACATCAACAAGGTTGACTTCTCCAAGCGCCCCTTTGTACTGACTGGTGACAGCGGCGAGTACAGCTGTGATGCGCTGATTGTTGCCACCGGCGCCTCAGCCAAATACTTGGGCTTGCCATCCGAGCAAGCGTTTATGGGCAAAGGCGTTAGCGGCTGTGCGACCTGCGATGGCTTTTTCTACCGTGACCAGGTGTGCGCGGTGGTGGGTGGTGGCAACACGGCCGTAGAGGAGGCCTTGTACCTGTCCAACATCGCCTCCAAGGTGGTTCTGGTGCACAGACGCGACACCTTCAAGGCCGAGGCCATCATGATAGACAAGCTCATGGAAAAGGTTGCTGCTGGCAAGATAGAGCTGCAAACCAACCAAACACTGGACGAAGTACTGGGCGACCAAACAGGCGTGACAGGCATTCGCCTGCGCAGCACGCAAGACGACAGCACCAAAACGCTGGCGCTGCAGGGCTGTTTTATCGCCATTGGTCATCAACCCAACACCGACATCTTTAAAGGCCAACTAGAGATGCAAAACGGCTACATCGTTACCCGATCAGGCCTGCAAGGTATGGCCACCATGACCAGCGTGCCCGGCATTTTTGCAGCTGGCGACGTACAAGACCACGTTTATCGCCAAGCCATTACCAGCGCTGGCACAGGCTGTATGGCCGCCCTGGACGCCCAGCGCTACCTGGAGCAGCAAGCGGGATAAAATTCAGCCTCAGCTGCCACAAGGTCCCAACCAACGGCTTCACCACGCTGCCGAACACAGGTTGGGCACGTGGCTCTAACTTTTTTACCGCACTATGTCGTTTTTTTCCCGCCCCCACTACGTCTCACCCGCCACGTCATTTATCAACGACTTGAAAGCGGCCAACCCGCAGCTGGAGATAGAGCAGCGCGCAGGGCGTGAATTACTGTGGGACAAGCAAATCAACCCTGATCAGCGCGACCAGGCCCAGGCCGCCCGCGTGGCGCAAAAGCCCTACGTGTATCAAACCAAATCAGATTTGGTGTGACCACGTCTTGACTGGTTGCAGTGATGCCCCCTAAGTGGCAACGCCCATGAGCGCCGACGAGCTGAGCCCAGCCTCTGATGCGCTGAACATGCCCGACGTGGTGGACCATGTCGCCGTGGCCAAGTTGTATGGCGAGCCGCTGTTCGCCCTGCCACAAGACTTGTACATACCGCCAGACGCGCTAACGGTCTTTTTAGAGGCTTTCGAAGGACCGTTGGATTTGCTGTTGTATCTCATACGCAAGCAAAACTTCAATATTCTTGACATTCCCATGGCGGGCCTGACCCGCCAATACCTCAGCTACATTGACGAGATAAGAGCCAACAACCTGGAGTTGGCCGCCGAATACTTGCTGATGGCAGCCATGCTGATCGAGATCAAATCTCGCATGTTGCTGCCCGCCAAAAAAGTAGCCGAAGGCGAAGAAGCTGAAGACCCACGCGCAGAGTTGGTGCGTCGCCTGCTTGAATACGAGCAGATGAAACTGGCCGCCCAGCACATCAACACCTTGCCCGTGATGGGCCGTGACTTTTTGCGCGCACAGGTGTTTGTTGAGCAATCGCTGCAGCCGCGCTTTCCGGACGTGTGTGCAGACGACTTGAGTGCGGCTTGGGCCGACATATTGCGCCGGGCCAATTTGGTTCAACACCACAAGATTTCTCGCGAAGAGTTGTCAGTGCGTGAGCACATGAGCATTGTGCTGCGCAAACTGCAAGGCCAGCGCTTTGTCGAGTTTGCTGACTTGTTTGAAGTTGACAAAGGCACACCAGTATTGGTGGTGACCTTCATCGCCATGCTCGAATTGGCGAAAGAGTCGCTCATAGAGCTCACACAAGCAGCCGCCTTTGCCCCCATATACGTGCGCCTGTCGTTTACCAGCAACCCATAAACCTCACAAGAGACATCGCCTACGTGTCCACACACCACTTTGACGTTTTAATCATTGGCAGCGGCTTGGCGGGCTTAAGCGCTGCCCTGCGATTGGCTCCTACACAACGTGTTGCAGTCATCACCAAACGCTCAGCTACAGACGGTGCCAGCGGCTGGGCCCAGGGCGGTATTGCCGCCGTACTCAGCCAAGACGACAGCTTCGACAACCACATAGACGATACCTTGGTAGCAGGCGCTGGCCTTTGCGACCAAGAGGCCACACGCTTTGTTGTAGCGCGCGCACCGGCGTGCATTGCCTGGCTGCGTGAACTGGGCGTGGCGTTTTCAGTACAAGACGGCGAGCTGCACCTCACCCGCGAAGGTGGGCACAGTCACAGGCGCATCGTGCACGCGGCAGACGCAACCGGCGCTGCCGTACAAAAAGTGATGGTTGAGCGAGTGCGTCACACGGGCAACATCACGCTGTTTGAGCAGCACATGCTGGTAGACCTCATCACCACGCACAAGCTTGGCTTGGAGCCAGACCAGCCCAATCGCTGCCTGGGCGCCTATGCGCTGGATGAAGCGCGCGACGAGGTCGACGTCTTTGAAGCACCGGCTGTGATTTTGGCCACAGGCGGTGCGGGCAAGGTCTACCTGTACACCACCAACCCGGATACGGCCACTGGCGACGGCATTGCTGCGGCTTGGCGCGCAGGCGCGCGCGTGGCCAACATGGAGTTTATTCAGTTCCATCCCACCTGCTTGTACCACCCACACGCCAAGTCGTTCCTCATCTCTGAGGCGGTGCGCGGCGAAGGTGGTCAACTGCGCTTGCCACAAAGCGCCGGTGGTGAGAGGTTTATGGCAGCGCATGACCAGCGCGCTGAACTCGCGCCACGCGACGTGGTGGCCAGAGCCATTGACTTTGAAATGAAACGCCACGGCGTGGATTGCGTCTACCTAGACATATCGCACCAAACGCCTGAATTTTTAGAACAACACTTTCCCACCATCAAGGCACGCTGCCTTGAGCTGGGCATAGACATCAGCGCGCAGCCCATACCTGTGGTGCCCGCGGCCCACTACACCTGCGGCGGTGTGGTGGCGGACTTAAACGGGCGCACTGACTTGGCTGGCTTGTATGCCATTGGCGAGACCAGCTACAGCGGCCTGCACGGAGCCAACCGCCTGGCCAGCAACAGCTTGCTGGAGTGCATGGTCTACGCAACAGCCGCCGCGCAAGACATATTGCTTGCAGGCAAGCGTGTTGTGCACGCCCTGCCCGCTTGGGACGACAGCCGCGTAGTAGACGCTGATGAGGCTGTGGTGATTTCTCACAACTGGCACGAGCTGCGCCAGTTTATGTGGGACTACGTGGGCATTGTGCGCACCAACAAACGCCTGGAGCGTGCAGCGCATCGCATTGCCTTGCTACAGGCTGAAATTGCAGAGTTTTATGCCAATTTTCACGTCACGCGTGACTTGCTAGAACTGCGCAATCTGGTGCAAACCGCAGACCTTATCGTGCAATGCGCCCAACAGCGCTTGGAGAGCCGCGGGCTGCACTACAGCCGCGACTACCCTGAGCAACTGCAGCAGGCATTGCCCACGATTCTCAAGCCTTGATCAACTTTACTTGCTGCCAACGACTTCGCCGTCTTCTTTGGTGAAGCTGCCCACCAAAGCCTGCTGCTCTGGGCTTAGCAGCTCCAGCACCACTTCCGATGGGCGACACAGCTTGATGCCAAGCGGTGTACGCACCACAGGACGATTGAGCAATATGGGATGCTGTGCGATTTGTTGATACAACTCATGGTCTGACCACTGCGCACCGTCCATGTCGTTGTCTTTGTAAATGGCTTCTTTTTTGCGCATGACATCGCGCACAGGCACGCCCATGTCAGCCACCAAGGCACGCAGCTGCGCGACATCCAAGGCGGTCTCCAGGTACAACACCACATTGGGCTGAATACCTGCACGCTCCAGCATGGCCAGGGTATTGCGAGAGGTTCCGCACTTGGGGTTGTAGTAGATGGTGGCCTTGGTCATGAGGGTTTACTCCGCTGAAAGTTGAGGCGCTTTGGTTTTGTTTGGGTCGCTTTGTTGCAAGGCCAAGTGCAAGCCATAGCCTGACAATGCACCCACCAATTGCGCCACCACAAAGCCAGGTGCGCTAGACGGGGCAATGCCAGCAAAGGTGTCAGACAACACCCTGGCCATCACCGCTGCGGGATTGGCAAATGACGTACTGGCGGTAAACCAGTAAGCCGCGCCAATGTAGGCGGCCACCAAAGCGGCTACTTGCTGCGCTGGGCCACGCAAAATCACCAGCAACAGGCCGGCGGTGGCCACGCACTCGGCCAGCCACTGCGCTGGGCCATCGCGCAGCTTGCCAGACCACTGCAAAACAGGCAGCTCAAACATGGCGTGTACAAGCCATGCGCTGCATGCTGCGCCTAGCAGCTGCGCCACAACATAAGCCAGTAACAAGGCCAGCGGCAACTCACCACGCAGCCACATCACCAGGCTGACCGCCGGATTAAAGTGCGCGCCGCTAATGGGCGCAAAAATCGTAATGAGCACATACAGCGCAAACACAGTCGCCAACGTATTGGCCAGCAAGGCCAGCCCCATATTGCCCTGCGACAAGTTCTCGGCCATCACACCGGAACCAATCACGGCAGCAAACAAGCCCATGGTGCCCAAACACTCAGCCAGCAAGCGCGCTCTCACGGCGTGACCTCGCACGACTCACCCCCGCAACAGTTGGCACTGAGGTAGGCCAAAACGGCTTGTATGCGGTCAAACTGTGCGCGGTACACCAGGTTGCGCCCAACGCGCGACTGTGACACCAGGTCAGCATGCATCAAGGTTTTGAGGTGGTGAGACAAGGTGTTGGGGGCCACGCCCAACTGCTTCGATATCGAACTGGGCGTCAAGCCAGCTGGGCCGGCTACCACCAAGGCCCTGAATGCCGCCAGCCTGGCCTCTTGCGCCAAAGCGGCCAACGCGCAAATCACTGGCGCTGCCTGGTCAGGCGTCAAAGTGTCTTTTGTTTCCATTGTTCGATGATAATCGAAATATGGAGATTATTCGTTGCAACGACACACCAAGCCAACTGAATTGCTAAGCCGCCCCAATACCCGGTACCAGGTCACCGGCGGCTGTGCCGAGGCGGGCGACATTGTTGAGGCGCTGCGTAAATGCCAGCATGCGGTCAATGGGGGCTCGTGCTTTGGGTATCAGGCTTGGTTCAACACGCACCGCGTTGGCGCCGGTGCGCAACACATGGGCAACACCGGCTAAGCCATTCATAGCCATCCAAGGGCAATGTGCGCAGCTTTTACAAGTCGCGCTGTTACCTGCAGTTGGGGCCTCTATAAAGGTTTTACCAGGGTTCAGCGTACGCAGTTTGTGCATCATGCCGCTGTCGGTGGCCACAATAAACACAGACGCATCCAAACGCTGGGCCGCAGCCAATATGGCGGACGTTGAGCCCACTGCGTCAGCCAAGGCCACCACTTCAGCGGGTGACTCTGGGTGCACCAACACCTTGGCACCGGGGTAAGCGGCCTTAAGGTCGGCCAACTCGAGCGCTTTGAACTCATCGTGAACAATACAAGCGCCCTGCCACAACAACATATCTGCACCTGTTTCGCGGGCGATGTAGCGGCCCAAGTGTTTGTCTGGCCCCCACACAATGGTTTTGCCCTGCTCCTTCAAAGCTCGTACGATGTCTAATGCGCAGCTACTGGTCACCACCCAGTCGGCTCTCGCCTTCACCTCGGCACTGGTGTTGGCGTACACCACCACCACACGCTCAGGGTGTTGGTCGCAAAAGGCGCTGAACGCATCGCTTGGACAGCCCAAGTCCAGTGAGCATGTGGCGTCCAGGTCGGGCATTAGCACCGTCTTTTCGGGGCTTAGTATCTTGGCCGTCTCGCCCATAAAACGCACGCCAGATACCACCAGCGTTTGCGCGGCGTGGTCGCGGCCAAAGCGCGCCATCTCTAGAGAGTCGCTCACAATACCGCCAGTTTCTTCGGCCAAATCCTGCAAGTCTGGATGCACGTAATAGTGCGACACCATGACCGCGTTGTTGGCTTTAAGAAGTGCTTTGATTTCAGCTTTCAGCTGTGCGCGCTGCTCTTGCGTGGGCTCGACCGGCACCTTGGCCCATGCATGCTGTGTGGGGCAGCTGGGCTGTTCGTATTCAACGGCAATGGTGTGAGTGGCAGAAGTCATGGTGTATGGGTTTGTTTAGGCAACCTGAAAGCGCATGGAGTAGTCCGTGGCGCGCACGTCTTTGGTGAGACCGCCAATAGAAATGCGGTCAACCCCAGTGCTGGCCAACTCGGCCAAGCGCTCAAACGTCACGCCGCCAGACACCTCCAGCACAGCACGCCCGGCGTTCATCAGGACAGCCTGACGCAAGCTGCTCAAGTCCATATTGTCCAGCAACACCATATTGGCACCGGCTTGCAGGGCTTGATGCAGCTGCTCCAGGGTCTCCACCTCAATTTGCACAAATTTGAGTGCACTGGCAGCTGGTGTTTGCGTGACCGCGTGGGCTTGCTCCAGCGCTTGGCGCACGCCACCTGCTGCGGCAATGTGGTTTTCCTTGATCAAAATGGCGTCAAACAAGCCAATGCGGTGGTTGACACCGCCACCTACAGCCACAGCGTATTTTTGCGCCATACGCAAACCAGGCAATGTTTTGCGCGTATCCACAATAACCGCTTTGGTCCCGGCCACAGCCTGACAGTAGGCTTTGGTTTTGGTGGCTACAGCGCTTTGCATTTGCAAAAAATTCAAGGCCACGCGCTCAGCTGTCAGCAAGGCCCTCGCTGGGCCGTGCATGCGCAATACCACGTGGTCTGACACACACGCATCGCCCTCTTGCACTTGCCACTGCAGCCTTATGTCGGGACTCACAGCTGCAAATGCGGCCTCAACCCAAGGCCTGCCGCACACCACAGCGGCCTCACGCGCCACAATGTGTGCGCTGGCATGACTGGTGGACGCTATCAAACTGGCGGTCAAGTCGCCAGCGCCTACATCTTCAGCCAGCGCAAGGGCTGCATCAGACGCCGCGCTGTGGCTTAAATGGGCCCAACTGGGCGCTTGCAGGTCTGCTGGTTTGAAGGAAATAGAGTCGGACATAAAAGCAATAAAAACCCAAAAATACAATAGCCCAGCGTGGGCTGAGCTACGGTTATACGGCTTAAAGCATAGCCGAATACATTAGACTTTCGCATTGCACCGTTTTTGTGAACACAGAGCATGACCAACTCAACGCCCCAATCTCAAGCCAAGGCTGCGTCCAACGCTGGCTCAACGCCATACGGCTCATTGCCCAACGCATCAGCCGCGCCCAGGCGCAGGCCCATCAGCCTGCCACGCTTGCAAGAGATGCGCGAACGGGGCGAAAAGATAGCCATGATCACCGCCTACGACGCAACCTATGCAGCCGTGGCCGATCACGCGGGCGTTGACTGCATTTTAGTGGGTGACTCGTTGGGCATGGTGTGCCAAGGTCTGCACTCTACTGTGGGCGTAACTCTTGAAACCATGCGTTACCACACTGAAAGTGTCACACGCGGAATTCGCCGCGTACAAGGCTCTGCTTGGGTAATTGCCGACATGCCCTTTGGCAGCTACCAAGAGTCCAAAGAGCAAGCGCTACGCTGTGCCACTGTGTTGATGCAAGCTGGCGCGCACATGGTCAAACTCGAAGGCGGCGGCTGGACCACCGCCACGGTTGAATTTTTGGTACAGCGCGGTATTCCGGTATGTGCGCACTTGGGCCTTACGCCACAAACCGTGCACGCCCTGGGCGGCTACCGCGTGCAAGGTCGCGCTGACAGTGCAGCGTTGCTGAAGCAACAAGCCACAGACCTGGCCAATGCAGGTGCCAGCATGCTGGTGCTGGAAATGGTGCCTGTTGGACTGTCTACAGAAGTCACGAAAGCACTGCCGACTTGCCACACCATTGGCATTGGCGCGGGCAACGGCACCGCTGGCCAAGTGCTGGTGATGCACGACATGCTAGGCATTAATTTGGGCAAGAATGCCAAGTTTGTACGCAACTTTATGGACGGCGCAACCAGTGTGGGTGACGCAATGGCGCGCTACGTGGGCGCTGTAAAAGGCGGCACTTTTCCTGACAACGACGTTCACGCCTGGGCTGACTAATTCATGCAACTTGTGCACACAGTGGCCGAACTGCGCCAAGCCCTTCGCCCCTTTAACAAACCGGCATTTGTGCCCACCATGGGCAACTTGCACCAAGGTCACCTGGCACTGATGGCGCAAGCCCAACCACTGGGCGACGTGCGCGTGGCCAGCATATTTGTCAACCGCTTGCAATTTGGTCCTGCAGAAGACTTTGACGCCTACCCCAGAACACTGGCCAATGACTGCAAGGCCCTGGCGCAAGCGGGCTGCGACATTGTGTTTGCCCCCACTGAATCCGAGCTGTACCCGCAACCCCAAACTTTTACGGTGCAACCACCCAAAGACTTGGCTGATATTTTGGAAGGCTACTTTCGCCCTGGATTTTTTACAGGTGTGGCCACAGTGGTTACCAAGCTGTTGCACTGTGTATTCAGCGGCGCCAAAGACGGTGGCTACGCGGTGTTTGGTGAAAAAGATTTTCAGCAGCTGATGGTGATACGCCAGCTGGTGGCGCAAATGGCGATGCCCGTAGACATCGTCAGTGGCGCGATTGTGCGAGACCCTAGCGGCCTGGCCTTGAGCTCGCGCAACGGCTACCTGAGTCCAGAGCAGCGCACGCAAGCCGCAGGTCTTCAAGCTACCCTGCAGCGCATGTCACAGGCTGTTAAAGCCAGCACATCGATAGTCGATATCCCCGTCATAGAAAAACACGCCATGGACAGCATGCGCAGCGCAGGCTGGGCACCAGACTACATGACGGTACGCAACAGCGCCACCTTGCTGGCACCAGGCAATGGCGATGCAGACCTGGTTATTTTGGGCGCCGCCAAACTGGGCAGCACCAGGCTGATCGACAACATACGCGTCACGCTGTAGGGGCGCCGCTGCGCTTTTTAAAGCTCAGCTGTGGGCTCGCGCTGCATGAGCTTGGCCACGGCTTGCTGGGCACTCAACTGACCGTCCAGCAAGGCCACAACAGCACTGGCAATCGGCATGTCCACGCCCAAAGCCTGTGCCCGTGCCACAACAGTGTGCGCACTGTAAACACCCTCTGCCACATGGCCCAAATTGGCCAGCACAGCCTCCAGGCTCAAGCCCTGGGCCAAACCCAAACCCACTTGGCGGTTGCGCGATAAATCACCAGTGGCTGTCAGCACCAAATCGCCCAAACCAGACAAACCCATAAAGGTTTCAATATGCCCGCCCAGGGCCACGCCCAAACGCGACATCTCGCGCAGGCCGCGCGTGATCAACGCCGCACGTGCATTCAAGCCAAGGTTTAAGCCGTCACACAAACCCGTGGCGATAGCCAGCACGTTTTTAACTGCGCCTCCCACCTCAACGCCCGCCCAGTCTGCATTGGCATACACGCGCAAGTGCTCGCTGTGAAACGCTTGCACCAAGGCTTTGGTGACTTGTTCATGC